>CAWHHZ010000007.1:0-117116 GCA_963829355.1 uncultured Acidobacteriota bacterium | reverse complement strand
GGAACAGGGGTAGAATCGAACGGATGACCTCCGAATCGGATGACGCCACGGCACGTGTTCTCGCGTCTCTTCAGGAGCCGACGCGATCGAGCTTCGCCAGTATTTTGAAGCATCCACGTAGTGACGCGGGGGCTCTGCGCAAGTCTGTTCAGGCTTACGTCGCGACATTTCAGGATCACATCGGGCGGTCCGAGAATCTCGATCACTGGACTGCTCAGCGGGTGGAGCGACTTTGTACGGAGCTGCTCGATCGATTTGAAGACGCAGACCCCGAGGCCCGTTCCCTGATCCAGGGAGCGGTGCTCTACTTCGTGGAGACCGCGGACGGTGAAGATGACCTCCGCTCGCTCGACGGATTCGACGACGATCTCGAGGTCGTCTCCGCGGTTGCGCGCGAGCTCGGTTTCGACTCGCACTGAAACGGTTCACGAGCAGAAAAGTCTGTCAGTCTGAGCGGGAGAGGGGCGCCGATTCTTCAACACAGTTTCCGAATGTGTCCCCGTTGATCATTCCTGACCTTCGCGATGCTGATCCGTAGCCGAAGTGTGACGGCTGAATCGCTCAGTCGTGCTCCAATGGTGGCTTAAAATTCCAGATCATCAACAGGGGGTTCCATGTTGCGAACATTCGTGAAGTTTCTGTGGTGCGCGACAATTCTGCTGCTCGCGGCGGGCTCGGCCGCAGGGCAGGCGCTCACGCTGCCGCCGTCCGGAGACAACCAGCACGCCATCGCCACGCAATTCATCGGGCCGGTTGAGCTCAGCATCGATTACAACAGTCCGGACGTGACCTCTCCAACGGGCGAGGACAGGACCGGAAAGATCTGGGGCGGGCTGGTGCCGTACGGTCTGACGAACCTCGGATTCGGCTCCTGCACGGAGTGTCCCTGGCGCGCTGGTGCGAACGAGAACACGGTCTTCTCCGTCAGTCACGACGTGGAGATCGAAGGTGCACCGCTCGCGGCTGGATCATACGGGCTCCACATGATTCCCGGGAAGGACGAGTGGACGATCATCTTTTCGAACAACTCGACCTCGTGGGGGAGCTTCTTCTACGACGAGTCCGAGGATGCGCTTCGGGTTACGGTCGAGCCGCGATCGAATCCGTATCACGAGTGGCTGAGCTATGAGTTCATCGATCGTGACCCGAGCCAGGCCACAGCGGCTCTGATGTGGGAGAACCTTGCTGTTCCGTTCACGATCACGGTACCTGACATGGCGTCGGTCTACATGGAGAGCATCCGGAAGGAGCTTCGAAATGCGCCGGGGTTTCAGTGGCAGAACTGGAACGCTGCAGCGCAATACGCGTTGCAGAACGGGTACGAGGAGGAGGCTCTGCAGTGGGCGCACACCGCGGTCGAACAGCCGTTTGTCGGTCAGGAAAACATGACCACGCTCTCGACGCTTTCTCAGGCGCTGGAGGCGAACGGTCAGGCGACGGCGGCGAAAGAGACGCTGATGAAGGCCGTCAATCACCCGACTGCAGACACGCTCGCTCTGCACGGGCTGGGGCGGCAGTTGGTCACTCAGGGGAAAGCGGCGCTGGCGATGGAGGTCTTCAGGACCAACTATGAACGGTTCGATGGGGCGTGGCCCACTCACGTGGGAATGGCTCGGGGCTACTCGGCGCTGGGCGAGTACGCGAAGGCGGCGGAGCATGCGAGGAAGGCTCTCGAGCAGGCGCCCGATGAGTTGAACCGGCAGAATCTGGAGCGCCTCATTGAGCAGCTCGACAAGGGGGAAGCCATCAACTGAGATCTCGAGCTCGGTGGTCGTTGTAGATGTTCGTTGACTGCTGCGTCGTGGGATCTTTGAAGGACCCCACGACGCGGTCGAACGCCGGAGGCGTTGCCTCAGCGTTCCGGTGTCGATTGGAGCCTCTCCCGTTCGACAAGTGAGTGCGGATGGTCGCTGCATGTGACATGAGTGATCGACTCCCTGCTCGATTTTACAAGTTGATGTTCACGACGGAAGATACGGCGGGATGAGATCAGGGGCGCTGCAGTTGTTGCGAACGGGCTGTGCTGTTCGTGTGTTGTGAGTCGAGAGAGAGGGTTCAATGGCGAAACGAATGATCATCATGCTCGCCGTCGTCATCGTGGTGCTCGCGATGATCGGCGGGCTGAAGTACTACCAGGTCCGGGGGGAGATGGCGCAGTTCGGCAGTTTCCAGGCTCCTCCCGAGGCCGTGACGACCACGGTGGTCGATCAGCAGAACTGGGAGAGCTCCCTTCGTGCAGTCGGTTCAGTGACTCCGGTCCAGGGCGTCATGGTCAGTGCCGACATGCCCGGAATCGTCGAGACGATTCTCTTCGAGTCCGGCGAGACCGTCTCCCGCGGTGAGCTCCTCGTCCGGCTCGATACCGAGCAGGAGGAGGCGCAGCTTGCGGGAGCGCTCGCGTCACTCGAGCTCGCGAAGCTCGACCTCCAGCGGAAGAAGGATTTGAGCGAGAGCGAGGTGATCCCTCGATCGATGTACGACCAGAGTATCGCCGAGCACCGTCAGATCGAGGCGCGAGTCGGCGAGATTCGCGCGATGATCGCGCGGAAGACGATCCGGGCGCCGTTCTCCGGAGTGCTCGGCATCCGGCAGATCAACCTGGGGCAGTATGTATCTCCCGGAGAACCGATCGTCGAGCTCCAGTCGATCCGGCCGGTCTACGTCGAGTTCAGCGTGCCGCAGCAGCAGGCTGGTCTCATTCACCGGGACGCCGAGGTGAGCGTCGGAGGCGAGGGTCTTCCCGCCACGCTCACTGGCCGCATTGCGGCGATCAACTCGGTCGTCGACGAGGCGACTCGCAGTATCCGGGTCCAGGCGGTTGTGGAGAATCGTGGCGCGGAGCTTCGACCCGGGATGTTCGTGGAAGTCGAGCTCGGCGACGGCGCGACGAGTCCGGTCATCCCCGTTCCAGCCTCGGCCATCAACTATGCGCCCTACGGAAACTCTGTCTACGTAGTCGAACAGGTCGAAGCACCGGACGGCACGAGCTATCTCGGCGTTCGTCAGCAGTTCGTGAAGCTTGCGGGCGAGCGCGGCGATCTGGTCGGTGTGGTCTCGGGACTCGAGCCCGGAGAAGAAATCGTGACCTCCGGCGCCTTCAAGTTGCGCCCGGGAGCCGCCGTGAAGGTGAACAACGCGATGCAGCCGGGAGCGGATCCGGCGCCCGAGCCTCAGGACAGTTGATCAGCAGGAGCGCGATCGAATGAAACTCACGGATCTCTTCATCCGTCGGCCTGTCCTGGCGATGGTCGTCAACCTTCTCATCCTGATTGCGGGACTGTGGTCGGTGCGCTCGCTTGCGGTGCGGGAGTACCCGCGGAGTGACATCGCGATCATTCGCGTCACGACCGCTTACATCGGTGCGTCTCCCGATCTGGTTCGTGGCTACATCAGCGAACCACTCGAGCGATCGATCTCGACGGCGGATGGCATCGACTTCATCGAGTCGTCGAGCGCCCAGAGCGTGAGCACGATCACGGCGCACCTGAAGCTGAACTACGACACGAATGCGGCTCTGACCCAGATCCAGTCGAAGGTCGCTGCCGTCCGGAACGATCTTCCACCCGAGGCCGAGGCGCCGATCATCCAGCTCGAGTCTTCGGACACGCAGTTCCCCGCCGCGTATGTCGGGTTTTCATCCCCGGATCTGGATCAGAACGAGATCACCGACTATCTCGTGCGGGAAGTTCAGCCGAAACTCACGGCGATCAGCGGTATTCAGCGTGCCGAGATCTTCGGAGACCGGACGTTCGCGATGCGGATCTGGCTCGAGCCGGAGAAGATGGCCGCATTGCAGATCTCGCCTTCGGATGTTCGCAACGCACTCGAGCAGAACAACTATCTGTCTGCTCTCGGCCGCACGAAGGGATCGATGACGTCGGTCAATCTCGTGGCCAACACGAATCTCCAGACGGCTGAAGAGTTTCGCCAGCTCGTCGTGAAAGAGGAGGGCGGGGATCTCGTCCGGCTGGGTGACATCGCCGACGTCGTACTCGGAGCGGAGACGTATGACGCAGACGTCCGTTTCAACGGCGAGACCGCTGTGTTCGTCGGCGTCTGGGTTCTGCCGACGGCGAACACACTCGAGGTGATGCAGCGCGTCCACGACGCGATGCCGGAGATCCAGGCGCAGCTCCCGGCCGGCATGACCGGCGGGATCCCGTACGACTCGAGCGTCTATATCGAGAGCTCGATCCGGGAAGTGGTCAAGACTCTCACCGAGACATTGCTGATCGTCGTGCTCGTGATCTTCCTGTTTCTCGGATCTGTCCGTGCGGTGATCATCCCGGTCATTGCAATTCCGATCTCATTGATCGGGGCCGTTTTCCTGATGATGGCATTCGGTTTTACGATCAACCTGCTCACTCTGCTCGCGGTCGTTCTGTCGGTCGGCCTCGTGGTCGACGACGCGATCGTCATGGTAGAGAACATTGAACGTCACCTCCACATGGGGCAGCCACCGGTGACGGCTGCGATTCACGCTGCACGCGAGTTGATCGGACCGATCATCGCGATGACGATCACGCTGGTCGCGGTCTATACACCGATCGCGCTCCAGGGAGGATTGACCGGTTCATTGTTCCGGGAGTTCGCCTTCACGCTCGCGGGAGCGATTTTCATTTCGGGAATCGTGGCGCTCACGCTTTCCCCGATGATGGGATCGAAGTTTCTGCGTGAGCGAGACTCCGAGGCCGGGTATGCGGGATGGGTGACGCACAGATTCGATGCGCTGCGCCAGTGGTACATGCGGAAGCTCGGCGGAACGCTGCAGTTCCGGCCGGTGGTTCTCGTGCTCTGGGCGATCATCGTGGCGCTGATCGTTCCGTTCTACATGATGTCGCAGAAAGAGCTCGCTCCGATGGAGGATCAGAGCTTCATCTTCGGGATCATCCAGGCTTCGGCGAACTCGACGATCGATCAGACGAAGATGTTCGCCACGGAGATCGATAAGGTCTACCGTTCTCTTCCGGAGAGCGAGAACACCTTTCAGATCGTGTTCCCCACGTTCGGGTTCGGCGGAATGACGATGAAGCCGTGGGACGAGCGCGAGCGGTCCGCCGAGGAGGCGTTGATGGAGGTGTCGGCAAAGTCGGCCGACATTCCGGGAATCCGGACGATCCAGATGCTTCCTCCCTCGCTGCCGGGGAGTGAAGGATTCGCGGTCGACTTCGTGATCGCGTCCACGGCGGACGCGGCACAGATCTCGGAGTTCGCGAACCAGCTCGTCGGCAAGGCGTTCGAGAGCGGCATGTTCATGTTTGCCGACACGGACCTGAAGTTCGACCAGCCGCAGGCCCGAGTGGAGTTCAATCGCGATAAGCTGCGATCGCTCGGTGTCGATATGGGGCAGGCGGGGCGTGATCTCTCCACGATGCTGGGTGGCAATTACGTGAACCGGTTCAGCATTCAGGGTCGATCCTACAAGGTGATTCCACAGATCCGGAGAGCGGATCGTCTGACGGCGGATCAGCTTCGCGACATCTACATCAGCGGACCAAACGACGGGCTCATTCCGCTCTCGAGTGTCGCGACGATCGAGACCTCCACCGGGCCGCGGGAGTTGAAGCGATTCCAGCAGCTCAACGCGATCCGGATCCAGGGAGCGATTCCGCCGGGAGTTTCGCTGGACGCCGCGCTTCGCGTTCTCGAGGATGAGGCGCGGGCAATTCTTCCGCGTGGCTACTCGATCGACTACGCGGGTGAGTCGCGGCAGCTCCGGACCGAGGGACAGCGTTTTTACGCCGTCTTCCTGCTGTCGGCCATCCTGATCTATCTCGTTCTCGCGGCGCAGTTCGAGAGCTTCCGCGATCCCTTCATCATTCTGGTCGGCTCGGTGCCGCTGGCGATTGCCGGATCGCTGCTCTTCTCGTTTCTCGGGCTGACCTCGATCAACATCTACAGCCAGGTAGGGCTGATCACGCTGGTCGGTCTGATCTCGCGTAACGGAATCCTGATCGTCGAGTTCGCGAACAAGCTGCAGGAGGACGGGAAGGAGAAGCTCGAGTCGGTGATCGAGGCGGCTGGAACGCGCCTCCGCCCCATCCTGATGACGACAGCAGCTACAGTTTTCGGGCACCTTCCGCTCGTGTTCGCGCACGGCCCGGGAGCGGCTGCCCGCAACAGCATCGGCATCATGCTCGTGACCGGCATGATCATCGGGACAGCGTTCACGCTTTTCGTCGTCCCGTCGATCTACATGCTGGTGGCGCGCACGCGTGGAGTGAATGAGGATCTGGAGGCGAGAGGCTTGCCGGAGCCAGTGCAGAGCGTGTAGCTGGGAAAGAAGAGATGGATGGGTCTCGGGGCTCCGGCCCCGACTCGCGGTGCGCTCCAGCGCACCGCAGGCGTTCACGAGGCGCTGAGGGTTTGCGGCTTTCGGGGGGCTGGAGCCCCCTCGAGAGTCGGCCCTGGAGGGCCAACCCCCGCACCGGATGTATATGATTTGCTGGTGATGACGATGATCGATCTGCGCAGCGATACCGTGACGACGCCAACCCGCGAGATGCTCGACGCCATGATGTCGGCGGAGGTGGGGGACGATGTATTCAGGGAGGATCCCACGGTCAACGCTCTCGAGGCCAGGGCCGCGGCGATGTTCGGCAAGGAGGCCGCGATCTTCTGTCCTTCAGGGACGATGACCAACCAGATCGCGATCAAGCTTCATACTTCTCCGGGCGATGAGGTGATCTGCGATCGAATGGCGCACATCTACAACTACGAGGGGGGCGGGATCGCCTTCAACTCGGGATGTTCGGTGAAGCTGCTCGATGGTGATCGAGGGAGATTCACAGCGGCACAGGTGCGCGAGGCGATCAATCCCGCGGATGATATCCACGCGGCGGTTACGGCGCTGGTATCACTGGAGAATACGGTGAACAAGGGCGGAGGGAGCATCTACCCACTCGGCACCATCCGGGAGATCCGATCGCTCTGCGAGAAGAAATCGCTGCCGATGCACCTCGATGGGGCGCGACTGTTCAATGCGCTTGTCGAGACAGGAGAGACGCCGCAACAGCATGGGGAGCTCTTCGATACGGTCTCGATCTGTCTGAGCAAGGGGCTCGGAGCTCCTGTCGGGTCGGTTCTGATCGGATCACGCGAGCACGTCCGGAAGGCCCGGCGTATCCGGAAGGTCTTTGGCGGTGGGATGCGGCAGGCAGGGTACCTCGCGGCGGCCTGTGTCTATGCGCTCGATCACCACATCGAAAGACTCGTTGAGGATCACAGGCGGGCGCGGGCGATCGGCGAGGCGCTCGAACGTTTCGACGTGGGTAGAGCGGATGCAGCCGATCGAGACGAACATCGTGCTGTTCGAGCTTGCGCAGTCGATTGATCCGAAGCAATTCCTGCAGAGATTCGAAGAGGACGGGATCCGGATGGTCTCATTCGGAGGCCAGTGGATCCGAATCGTCACGCACCTGCAGTTCGACGATCAGATGCTCGAGCGCGTGCTGGCGTTGCTGCAAGCCTGGACGCCGTCGCGTCATTGACGACCCCAGAGTTGAGGACAGGGGATGACGCAGACGCCCCCGGTTCCATGAGCGAGCAGCTCGACGCGACGCTGTCAGTGGGTCATGAGGAGACCATCAGGTATCATCTCTGATCCGCCAAAGCGCTGATTGTGGTTCAGTTTCTGCCCCTCCGTACGCCCGGAGTTCATGCGGCGAATGCGCATAACTTGCTGAGTGTAATGGAGTTGCGCTATTTGTTACGAAACTGTAGCGAATGGGCGTGGATCTTGGAGTTCCAGCCGGGATCCGAACAAATCAGAAGGAGGTTGTGGATGCGCAGATTGGCAGGATTGTTCCTGGTCGTATTGATGGCGTTCGCCGTTCCGGCGGGAGCTTCACAGTTCATCAACATTCCGTTCGATGAGCTCGTGGGAGGATCGGCAGTGATCGTCCGGGGCACGTTGGGCCCGGTGTCGAGCTCCTGGGACGCGGACGGAAAGGTGATCTACAGCCGGTCGCAGTTGATCGTGACGCGGTACCTCGCCGGAGATGGGCCGGAGGTCCTGACGGTACGGGAGGTTGGCGGAACCGTCGGCAACTACACGCAGCAGGCGATTGGATTTCCGGTGCTCCGCCAGGGAGAGGACGTGGTCCTGTTCCTCACCCCGTGGGAGGACGGTCATGGCGACGTCCGGATCAATGAATATGCGAAGGGGAAGTATCTGGTAGAGCGTGACTTCGCAGGTGTGGAGTACGTCATGCGGGATCATGTCCGTCAAGGAGATGAGGCCCCCGAGAAAGCTCGCCCGGGGGTAATTGGTCATCGTTCGGTCTCCGTCCCCGAGGGCATTCCGATCGATCAGTTCCGGGACATGATTCACGCCGTGATGGTCGGCAGACAGATCCCGGCCCGCCGCATCAGCGAGTGAGTGAGGAGAGACGATGAGACAGAACGTTTTGATTCTAGGACTGGTTTCAGCGATGGCCCTTGCCGCGGTGAGTGCGGACGCGTATGTGCTCCTCTCGCCGCGTCGCACCTGGGAACAGCCGGTGACGGTGGAGGTCAATAACGCCGGCAATTCCACGATCAGCGACGGCGATGGCGGAGTCGGACAGACGGCGCAGTCGATCGGAGCATGGAGCAACGCAAATGGGGCGACGACATCCGCCCCCGCAGTTCGAGGTGACGGGACTCCGACGATCGTCCTGAGCGACAACGGACACGTCTGCACTGGTAGTTGTCTCGCGGCGACACTCACGGGCTACTACCACCAGAACTCCGACGGCTCCTACACGATCGATGATGCCGACGTGTACCTGAACCAGCGCTACAACTACACCTCGGAGCGTGAGAGTGATGGGTGCAGCGGCGAGTTCTATATCGAGGGCATCATGGTTCACGAGGTCGGTCACGTGATCGGTCTCGGGCATTCAGACGTGCCTGGTGCGACGATGTATCCATCGGTCGGCTATTGTGACAATGGGCCGGCTTCACTCTCCAACGACGACAAGGCCGGCGAAACCGACCTCTACAGTGGTGGAGGTGGTGGAACCGGTGGCGATGGCGGAGGTAGTGGCGGCGGCGGTAAACCGTGCCATCCAAAGAAAGGCTGCTGATTGATCTGAAGGGGCAGGCCGAATGGCCTGCCCCTTCGTTCTTTGTACGGAACGAGCCACGTACGGTATGACGGCGCACTGCCGGCGGCTCACTCGAATTGCCGGAAGCTTCTTCTACTGTTCGTAGATCTCGACGTGGGGCTTACCGTCTTCGCGGATCCAGCCGCGGTACATGCCCTCGGTGTTGAACTCCATCGCGACGCTGCCGTGGCGGTCCATGGCGATGATTCCTCCGTCGCCACCTGCTTCGGTGAGATCTGCGATCACCTGCTTTGCTGCCTCCTGCACGGTCAGACCTTTGTACTCCATGAGCGCCGCGACGTCGCGAGCGATCGTGTAGCGGATGAAGTACTCGCCCGTTCCCGTTCCGGAGACCCCGCAGGTGTCGTTGTCGGCATAGGTCCCGGCTCCGATGATCGGAGAATCGCCGACCCGTCCGTAGCGCTTGTCGGTCATCCCGCCTGTCGAGGTGCCCGCTGCGATGTTACCGCTGTGATCAACCGCGACGACGCCGACGGTTCCGCGCTTCTCGTCTGCCGGCTGTTTGAAGTCTGAGCCGAAGGCCTCGCCCTCCATCAATCTCTTCTGGAGCTGCTTCCAGCGATTCTCGGTCCAGAAGTATGAAGGATCCACGACCTCCAGACCGACGCTGGTCGCGAAGAGATTAGCCCCTTCACCAGTCATCATGACGTGCGGAGATTTCTCCATCACGGCTCTGGCGGCCGAGATCGGGTTCTTGATGATCGTGACGGCGGCCACGGCTCCTGCCTCATGGGTGGAGCCGTCCATGATCGAGGCATCGAGCTCGTTGCGCCCGTTGTGAGTGAATACCGCCCCTTTGCCCGCATTGAAGAGAGGAGAGTCCTCCATCACACGGATGGTCGATTCCACCGCGTCCAGGCTCGTTCCTCCCGCCGCAAGGATGTCGTGGCCGGTCCGGAGTGCTTCCTCGAGTTTCGTACGGTACGCTGCCTCGGTCTCGGCGGTCATGCTTCCGCGGGTGATGGTGCCGGCCCCTCCGTGGAGCACGAGCGAAAACTTACGTGACTCTTCACCGTTTACGATGAGCGAGACGGATGTGAGCAGAATGACGAGCAGCAGGTGTCGTGAGCTTTGCATGGATGTTCGGCCTCCCGTCTATTCGTACCACATGGAGGATCAGTTGAGCTATCGGACTGCGGCACGCTTCATCATCGCCATTCTCTTCGTCCTGTCTATCGGGATCCCCGTCACTGCACAGGCGCCGTACGAGGAGTGGCGCACGATCGAGACGGAGCACTACCGGATTCACTACCCCGCTGATTACGGAGATTGGGCCGCGCATGCCGCGGAGCGGCTCGAGTCCGTTCGTGAAATTGTCGGAAGGGAAGTGGGATTCGTCCCGGAGCAGACGATCGACATCGTAGTCATGGACCCGATTGCCTCGGCGAATGGATCGGCGTGGCCCTTCACTACCTATCCCCGGATTGTGCTCTGGACCAGTCCTCCGGGACCGGAGTCGGTGATCGGGCACTACGGCGACTGGATCGAGCTGATGACCATTCACGAACAGGCTCACCTGGCACACCTGCTTCGCCCGTCGCGCAATCGGATGCAGCAGATCCTCGGCAACTTGCTGGGTCTCGGACCGATCACGCTCCGCGCACCCCGGTGGGCTATCGAAGGATACGCAACCGTGATTGAAGGGGACCTGACGGCATCGGGGCGGCCGCAGAGCGATTTTCGTGCAGCGATCCTGCGCAAGTGGGCGCAGCAGGGGAGGTTGCCCTCGTACTCGCAGTTGTCGGCCGACTCGCACAACTATCTCGGCATGTCGATGGCCTACCTCGCCGGCTCCGCCTATCTCGAATGGCTGAGAGACCGAGAGGGGGCGGACAGTTTTCGCAACGTATGGGCGAGGCTCACCGCGGTGAGAACGAGAACTTTCGATGAGGCGTTTACGGGAGTCTACGGAGAGTCGCCCGCCAGTCTGTATGCGCGATTCAGAGCAGAGCTGACGCACCGGGCCCTCGAGCTCGAAGACGAGGTGGGAGCAGGGCACGAAGGAGAGCTGTGGCAGGACCTGTCGTGGCAGAGCGGTGTCCCGGCCGTTTCGCCTGACGGGACGCGGATTGCGATTGTGCTGCGGAAGCGCGAGGGACCGTCCCGTATCGTCGTATGGAAAACCGGGGAGGACCCGGAACCGCTCGAGGAGTGGAACGAAGCCGTGCGTGAGCTGATCGAGCGCGATCCGGAGGATGTTCCGGCGGTCCGGCGCAAGCCGCTTCGGCGGAAGCCGGTTCACGAACTGGTCGGTCGCGATGGCGCCGACATGCTTACCCCCCGCTGGCTTTCCGATGGCTCGATTCTCTTCGTCCGGTACGAGCCCGACATCGAGGGTTTTCTCCATCCGGACCTGTTTCGCTGGCGGCCGGAAAGCGGTGCGGTCGAACGACTCACGCGGGGGGCCGACCTGAGGGAACCATCGCCGGTGTCGGCGAGTGAGGTCGTCGCTGTGCGTCGGCGACACGGAAAATCGAACCTGGTGCTCTACGACCTGCAGACGGGCGCCGAGCGATCGCTCACTGAACCGTCCCTCTCGACGATCTACGGATGGCCCCGGTCGGATCGAGAGGGGAAGAGAATCGCATTTTCGCGCCACGCACGCGGCAGGTGGAATCTGTCCGTACTCGATCTGGAGTCTGGAGCGCTGGACGATATCGCGCTACCGGATGAGACCACGACAGTTGCCTGGCCGGAATGGTCGCCTGATGGCGAGTCGATCTACGCGACGGTCGGCACAGGCGGCTGGCTCGACATCTGGCGCTTCAACGTCGCCGATGCGAAACCTGTGGGTCCACTCACGCGATCATTCGGAGCCGCCATGGCTCCCTCCACAGGTGACGGTTCCCGACTGTTCTACCTGGGCCTGGATGCCGAGGGTCTGGATCTGCGGGTTCTCGATCTGACCGAGAGCCAGACCCTCGCCCCGCTTGATCTCCCGGTCGCAGCGATGGTTCCGCTTGCGCGGCCTGAGCGGCCGGCAGGCGTTGAGCTCGAGATCGAACGCTTGCAGCCGGGTGCACCCTACAGCAGCCTGAAGAACCTCGAAACGCGGTGGCTGGTCGGAGGAGGCCGGACCCCGACCGAGGAGAGCTGGGAGGCGGGCATCAGAATCGGAGACATCATCGGCAGGTTCGATTCACTGCTCGTCGGTGCGGTCTCGAAGGGGGGAGCACAAGGCGGTTCCGCAAGGGGAATCTGGCGGGGATGGCCCGTTGCAGTGGAGGGACATCTCTTCACCTTCGAGCAGGAGAGAAGCCGCTCGCCGGTTGCTCTGCCCGAGACGACTCCTGATCTGGACCGCAGAGGTGCGGAGTTGATGGCGAGCTGGTCCCGAATCTGGCGCGGAGGGTGGCTCGAGATCGAGGGGGGACTCCTCGCAGACCAGCTCGACTATTCGGGAGCAGAAGAGCCCGAGATCGAGCGACAGATTGGATTTATATCGCTGGATGGCAGACGTCGACTGGTTGTCGATCCGTGGGTGCTGACGGGGACGGGCAATCTCTCGGCGTTTTCAGGAAGTGTCGGCGACGAGTCTCCCGCAGGATGGATCGCGGATCTGGGAATCGGAGGCGGCTTGAAGGACCATTCGGTCTCCTTGGGGTACCGGCGCGGTGAGATCGACGAGGCGAGTGGGGCAGGACTGGAGTTTATCGGTGGTGGCGCTCCGACCTCGCTGACGCCCTCGTTTGATCATCTGGTACACGTCTGGTCGCCCGGTCTGGTAGAGGGTGCGGTTCGCGGGCGTCACTACGAGAGCTGGCGAGGTGAGATTGCAACGTCTCTCCTGCCGGTGGTTCCGTTCTACGAAGCCCACCGGGCGGGCGAGGAAACCGGCGGCGACTGGACTGAGCTCGCTGGGTTGAGGATCGATATGGAGCTCGAGCCCTTCCCCCTGCTCAAGCTCCCCGGAGCCACTCTCAGCATCGGCGGCGCCTACATTCTCGACGGCCTGCTGGAGGACGAGATCGAGTGGTGGATCACGACTCGGTGGAAACTCGACTGAGAGGCTTGCAAGGGCCCCCGAGAACGCGCCTCGAGGGGCCCGTCAGCAGCTCACTGGGACTTGAAGATGACCGGCACCGGCATCCAGGTCTTCACGCGTTTGCCATCTTTCGTGGCGGGTGAGAACGTGGACCTTCTGATCGCCTCGGAGGCAGCCTCTTCGAAGCCCAGACGTCGGGGATCTCCCTTGAGAATCTTCACCTGCACCACTTTTCCGGTCTCTGAAACCAGGGCGCTCACAATGATCGTCGCGTCGACCTTCTGCCGGGCGGCGAGAGGCGGATACCGCGGCTCGATCCGCTTGGTGAGTGTGGGAGTCTTGTCGAGCTCTGCATAGTCGACGAGATCGCCTTCCTTGGTGGTCGGAATCGGGGGCGCAGCCGGTACGGGAGCGGCGGTCGTTGTGGAAGGCGTTGCTGCCGTCGTCGTTGCGGCAGTATCTGTTGAAACGGTCGGTGAAGCGCCGGCCGTGGCTGTGTTCCGGCTCTCGATCTGCTGGCGGTCAAGTTCCTCCGCCGGGGAGGGCTTTGACGCGGCGGGCTGCTGTTGTGGCGAAGCAGCCGCTTCCTTTGCGGGAGCGGATGTCGTCGCCTCGCGCGGTTCGTCGCGATTTCTGCGATCTCTCTCCTCGCGCAGCTTGCGGTCGTACTCGGCCTGCAGTTTGAGAATCTCCTCCTGCAGACGTCGATCGATCTGCTCCTGGATCAGCTTCTGGCGCATCTCCTGCTCGCTGGGCGAGGCAGTGGTTGTTTCTGTGGTTGTCTCGACCACGCTCCCCTCATCGCCAGTGTCGGTAAGGGCCACGAATGGCTCCAGTGCAGGTGCGGGCCGCTGCGTGGCGGTGCTGGCCGGACTTGCGTCGGGAGACGTGCTTGCGATGGTACTGTCGGCGGAAGGTGCCGCTCCCGGACCCATAGTGAACCAGTAGGCGGCCGCTCCTCCCGCGAGCAACATGAGAATGACAATAGCGGCGATGATGGGAACGCGGCTGCTTCGTTTCGGGGCCTCGGCCGGCAGTTCCGCGGCGGTGAACGGTGGGGTCGCGGCGGCAGCGGCGACCTCGCCATCCTCCTCTTCCGAGGCCGGCTCGGGTGCAGTCTCCTCCAACGTCCCCCCCAGTGGTGGGACGAGAGATGGGTCGACGCCCTTTTCAACTTCTCGCTCGGTTGCTTCCTGTTCGATCTCTTCCCGGAGAAGGTTGTGGATATAGAACGCGAGATTGAAGGTCGTCGGAGCGTATTCGTCACCCTGAGTGAGCGAGTTGATCGCTTCTCGCAGGGCCGCGGGACTCTCGTATCGGCGCGCGGGATCTACCGCAAGTGATCGGGCCAGAACCTCCCGGACCGCGTCGGGCATCGGATCATCGGTGGCGAGGATCGCCTCCGAGAGTGCGGTGTCGATCGTTTTCTGGTCGGCGGGAGGTGGAAGATACTCGCTTGTGAGCATCGCGTAAAGATTGGCGCCGACGGCCCACACTTCCGACGGCTCCGTCGATTCGCCATTCCGCTTCAGCTCTGGTGCGATGAATCCGCCAAACTGTTGCTGCACTGCCGGCCGGTTCATCGCCGAAAGCAGACCCTTCGTGAGCTGATGTCCCAGTGTCCGGACCTCACCATCTTCCGAGATCCAGACGAGTTGGGGAATGAGTGCACCGTGGTGGAGGCGCTGTCCGCCACTCTTGATGTTTCCCGTCGTCTCGAGCGACAGAGCGAGCTTGTCAGCGATGGCAAGAGCCTGATCGACCGGGAAGGGGTTGGAGGGAAGCTCTGCTCCGCCCCGCGCCACTTCGAGCATGTGAAAAAGGGAGCGGCCGCCCGGATAATCCCACGTGATGATCGGGTTCTTCCCGACGAGGTGATAGGTCTGCTTCTTCACCACGGTCGAGCCTTCGAGAGAGCTGAGATTTTTTGCGGCCTGTTCGGCAGCTCGTCGCAGAGCGCTGGTATCGCCCCCTGTGAATCGGTAGAGCCCGACCGTTGGCCCGGTCGATTTTCCATCGATGGGCGCCGCTCGCCAGATTTCACCCAGCGAGCTTTCATCGAGCTTCTTGAACAGTATGAATGAGCCGTATCTGACATACGACTTCGGCTGCCGAGACATCATCCCAACCCCCTGAGTTTACGTGGGCTCAACCTAGCATTGACGGTTCGGTGACGTCAATGCAGGTTTTACCGCCGCCTCAGGGACGCGGAGCCGCGGCTTCCGGCGACTCCGCCGATTTCTGCTGGTCCGCGCTCGCGTATCGGAGGCCTGTGCGGAGCCGTTCTCCGCCTCCTGGCGCCGCTTCTCTCGCCAGTACAGGCGTTGGTGCTCGTAGACGTTGCGGTTGTGCTCGTTCAGGTTTCGGGCGAAGACGTGAGACCCGTCATTTTTGGACACGAAGTAGAGATAGTCGGTTCGTGCGGGACGAGCGGCCGCTTTGAGTGAGGCGAGTCCGGGATTCGCGATCGGCCCGGGTGGCAGACCTCTTTACAGCGTAAGTGTTGTAGGGTGATTCGATCCGAAGGTCCTCACGCTTGATGTTGCCGTCCCATGAGTCGTTCAGCTTCATTGCGTAAATGACTGTCGGGTCTGCCTGAAGGAGCATTCCCTTCTCGACGCGATTCAAATAGACCCCCGCGATTACCGGTCTCTCCTCGGCGAGTTGCGCCTCCGTCTCGACAATCGACGCGAGCGTCACGGTCTCGTGGACGGACAGATCCGTCTGGATGTAGGCGAGCTCGTCACCAAAGTTCTTGTGGAAATTTGCCGACCATGAGCTGAACGATCGCTTTGACCGTGGTGTCGGGAGCGATCAGATAGGTATCGGGGAAGAGGTAACCTTCGAGAGACTCGGCTTCCGGAGCGATATCGAGAATCGGGGTTGGATCATCAGTCACATCCGTCCACTCCTCGAGTGTTCCGAAGCCAGCCTCGGACATGATCTGTGCGATCTGAAAGCGATCGAGGCCCTCGCGGATCGTGACGGAGCTGAGAATCGTATCGCCTTCGATCAGAGTTTCGATCACGTCCACCGGCCGCGCTTTCCCTTCAAAGCGATAGTGTCCTGCCTTGAGTGAGTCACCCGAATGGAAGATCTTGAGGTAGGCGAGCGGGACGTACTCGTCGCGAAGCACACCTTTTTCTCGAAGGGTCTGCATGATTGCGCTGCTGTTCCACCCTCGCTCGACTTCCACGACGATGGAGTCGCCTTCGAAGTTCGCGTATGGGGTGACGAGAGCCTTCCAGGCGAACCATCCGCCTGCCACAGCGAAGAGAGCCAGGGCGACGAGGACGAACACGGCAAGTCGGAACAACCTGCCGCATCCGCGCTTTCTTGTTGAGCGGGCTATGACTCGGCCCTCCGCTCATCGAGCCACGACTGCAGAATGATCGCTGCCGCTTCCATGTCGATCGTTTCCTTTCGATTCCTTCTCTTTGCGCCGCGCTCCCGCCGGCGGGCGTCGGCCTCAACCGTCGTGTAGGCCTCGTTCCACAGGTGGACCTCTTTGCAGGACTTCTGCCGCAGCATCCCGGCGAGGGCCTCGAGCTTGTCGATTGCAGGACCGCGGTAGGCTTGTCGGGGAATGCCAAGAACGTATCGATCCGCGTCGAGCTCCTCGCCGAGCTGCACAATGCGGTCGGCGAGTTGTTCGAGAGTACTGTCGTTCACGATCACCGAATGAGGGGACGCGAGCTCATCACTATAGCTGAGTGCGATCCCGACCCGACGCGTCCCGTAATCGATTCCTATCGTCGACATTCGGTGTCATTGTAAACGCGAGCGCCGCGGATGGCGGATTGGGCGGTGCCGAATGCTTCTGCGGGAGAGCCAACAGTCACTCATGCCGTAGCGTCGCCTGCACAAATCTCCACTGCTGGTACAATCGCCGGCGACCATCACGGAGTGACAGATGAAGAATTTCAACCTCGATGCGATTCTCGAAGCGATGTTGAAGGTTTCGGATCGTGTATCCGACCTCAACTTCTCTGTAGGCCGACCGCCTCAGGTCGAGGTCGACGGGCAACTCGTTCCGGTCAATTTCCCCGGTTTGCCACGGCTGACCCCATTTCAGACGGAAACGATTGTCCAGCACATGATCAGAGGTGATCGCGAGAACACCCGCGCCCTCCTCACGACAGGCTCGGCTGATCTTTCGTACTCGATCCCACAGAAGACCAGGTTTCGGGTCAACATCTTTTCTCAACGCGGAACCCTTGCAATCGTACTGAGGGTGATCCCAGAGGGCATCCCTTCACTCGAGTCGCTGAAGCTGCCGCGCGAGCTGCTCAATATTGCCGAGCTGAAGAACGGCATCGTGCTCGTGACGGGCCCCACCGGCTCAGGTAAGTCGACGACTCTGGCGGCGATCATTCACGAGATCAACAACACCCACGCGTATCACATCATCACGATCGAGGACCCGATCGAGTACATGCACCGGCACCTGAAATCGACGGTGAACCAGCGAGAGGTGGGCTCGGACACGAAGTCCTTTGCACTGGCCTTGCGCGCCGCTCTCCGGCAGGCACCGAAGGTCATTCTCATCGGTGAGATGCGCGACGTCGAGACGATCGAGACTGCAATGGAGGCGGCGGAGACAGGGCATCTCGTGCTCTCGACGCTCCACACGATCGACGCGTCCAAGACCATCGACAGAATCGTCGGCGTGTTTCCGAAGGATCAGGAACCTCAGGTGCGCACACGCTTCGCGCAAACCTTTCGCTACGTCATTTCGCAGCGTCTCGTACGGAAATCGGGCGGCGGCCGAATCGCCGTCCTGGAGATTCTGAAATCCACGATGCGCACGCGCGACTATGTCCTGAAAGGGGAGACGGAGGGACGCTCGTTGACCGACGCGATGCATGACGGGGCTGTCGATGGTATGCAGACGTTCGACGATGAGCTCGAGAAGCTCTGGCAGAGTCGAGAGATCGACAGGGAGACGGCTCTCATGAACGCTTCCAACGCGACGAATCTCGCCCTGCGGTTGCAGGAAGGGACGGAGGACGAGCCGGCGGATGCCCCCGACGGTGGCGTCGATCCCTCCATGAAGGACCTCCTGGAGTAACCAGACCATGATCAAGATCATCTGCGGTTCGTGCACGAAACCCCTGTCGATCGATGAAACGAAACTTCCGATGAAGGAGGTGTCGTTTCCGTGTCCGCTATGCAAGACCAAGCTGAGGATCGATCGGAGTCAGCTCCCTGACCAGGGGGAGGAGCCGCATCTGGCGGAGGTCGTCGGAGCGGCGAGCTCCCCTTCGCCGTCGGCGGAAGCAGCTCCGAAGCCGGTCGCAGCACCCGCGCATCCGTCTGCTGCCCCGGGACCGAAGGCGTTGATCGTCGGGGAAAACTCGGCCGAGGTCCAGGCCGCGGTCACCTCGCTCGGTTTTTCGCCGCTTCACCGTGCTACGGCCGCCGAGGGGCGAGAGTATTTCGTGCAGGAGTTTCCTGAGGTCGTGTTCCTCGTGCCGCCGGCGATCACTCAGCCGCCGATGGACGAGCTCATCCCGATGACGAGCGTCGGTGGCCCCGAGCGCCGCCGGGGATTCTTCATCCTCGTCGGTGAGAAGTTCCGCAGCCTGGACGGAAACGCTGCATTTCTGTACGGGGTGAACATGGTCGTGGCGAAGAAGGACCTGCCGTCGATGGCGAAGCTCTACCAGGAAGCGCGCGACGATCACGACCGGCTGGCGAAGCCGTTCACGCAGTTTGCGAGCGAGTAGCTGCCGGCTCTCCGATCTTCATCTGGGACGGCTCTTCATTCTCGTCCTCCCGCGGCGCGTAGAGCTCGAAGCAGGAACGACAGCGGGCTTCGTACGACGTGTCTCCCACTTCAACCTGTGATGCTCCTCCCGCGATCCTCTGCGAGTAGTGGGCGGCTCCTCCGCAGCGGACGCAGACGGCGTGCATTTTCGAGACTTCCTCGGCGACCGAGAGGAGCGCCGGCATCGGACCAAACGGCTGGCGAAGGTAGTCCTGATCGAGACCTGCTCCGATCACTCTGATTCCTGCATCCGCCAGTTGCATCACGACGCTGACGATCTCGTCGTCAAAGAACTGGATCTCATCGATTCCAACGACGTGGACGCCCAACTCGATCTCGCGGAGCAACTCCTCGGCGGTTGCAACCGGAATCGCCTTGAGCCGGCGCTCATCCCGCGAGACGACCTCTTCCATGCTGAAGCGGTCATCGATCAGAGGCTTGAATACCTGCACCCGCTGTCTGGCTATGACAGCCCGACGGAGCCTCCTGATCAGCTCCTCCGATTTGCCGGAGAACATTCCTCCGGCGATGATTTCGATTCTTCCTCCGCGATACGATTCCAACTGATCCCCCAGAAATGGATGTCGAGAGGAAGCTTATCATTCGGAGACGGGGGAGGAGTTGAAGAGTTCAAGAGTTCGAGGGTTCAGAGTTCAGACGTTCAGGGGTTCAGACGTTCAAGGGTTCAGGAGTTCAGAAGATCACAGGTTCAGGAGCTCGAGTTCCCTCGGTGGGCAGAGGAGTAGGCGACGGCGTGGGGATGGCAAGAAGATACAAGTGTTCTGGACCAAATTGCTGAGATCTGAACTTCTGGACGTCTGAATCCTGAGCTTTTGAACTCTTGAACCCCTGAACGCTCTGAACCTCTGAACAAAAGAAAAGCCCCCGCCGAAGCGGGGGCTTTCTGGTGTTGGGACGTGGAAATGGAGACTAGGGAACGATCAGTCGAATCACGACACGTCGATTTTCGAGACGTCCCTCGGCAGTGGCGTTGTCGCCGGTTGTCGAGACTCCGCCCTCTTCGACGTTGATCCGCGAAGGATCGATTCCGTGGCGGCTGACCAGGTAATCCCGGACGGCCTCCGCACGGCGCCGATCGAGATCGCTTCCGGGTCCTGCATCTTCCTTGTTATCGGTGTAGCCGATCACGATCGCCGTCGAGGCGGGTTCCTGCTTCATCCGCAGGGCCACATCGTCGAGAATCGCCTTGGCAATGTTGGTCACACGCGCCGATGCCGGTTCGAAGTGGATCTCATCGACCCGCAGTTCGACAGGCTGACGCGGAGGCGTCACTGGTGCCGGCGGCGGGGTGACTGGTGCTGGCGGTGGTGGCGGCGCGATGATTGCCGGTGGCGGAGGTGGCGGCGTCAGGTGCATCGGCGCATAAGAGAGGCCGAGAAGTCCGCCAATCGGGCACGAGTTGTTGTCGCTCGTGGCCATGGCGACGTTTGCACGCAGGCCGGCGTTGAGAGCCCAGCCGCTCGTTCCGAACCAATGTCTCAGGCCGGTAACGAGGTATACGATGTTGTCAGGCGAGCCGATGTCGTCTCCGCCCGTGTAGACGATCGCGTTGACTTCGTTGATCCAGTTCGTCGTATCCCAGAAGCTCAGCGGGATGTTGGTGCCGAGATCGAGACGTAACTCATCGGCGAGACTGACGTCGAAGCCGAGTGGATTGTCCTGGGCATCGCGATCACCACGGATCGCGTACTGACCGCCAGCGACCCAGATTCCCTTGTTCCAGTGCAGTCCGATACCGTAGTCGGACGATCCGGTCGCAATTCCGGTGTCCTCGTCGCCGGTCGGAAGGTCGGCGAACAGAGAAAGTGCCAGGCGATAGTCGCTGACGTTCGGATCGACGAGCGCGAACTTTGTTCCGATACGAAGGTTGCCGAGTCCGTTGTCGTCGAACTTACCCGCGTAGGGGTAACCGTTGACGAAACCGGAAAGATCGCCCGCGTTGTTCTCGATCACGGAGTAGGGAATCATTGCAACGATTTCCCATCGATCCGTCAGACCGTAGCCGATGGAGGCCGAAACCCGGCTCTCGTCGATGTCCATCGGGCGGTAATCCCTGCGAGTCGGAACCCGCATCGAGGGAAGTGAATCCGCAGCCAGGTAGTCGAGCTCGTTCACGTAGATGCTGAACGACCAGTCGCCCTGGCGAAGTGTCTCACCCGAGATGGCGTTGAAGAGACCGAGCTCTCCCGTCCACGTCGGATGGTAAAGATTTACCTGGTCCGTGTAAGTCACCGTCTGAGCGCTCGCTGCCGGGACCAGCATCAGCAGTAAGCATAGGCTCAGAAGCAGCCTCTTCTGTACATCGATCATTTCCATCTCCTCCAAACTTTCACACCCGCCCAATACCGGGCTATATAATGCGGCCTTCTTGCAAAGGCCGCCAGCCGCACATGCCTACAAGAGGTATGCCATGACCCGGCCGGGCACTTCGACCGATGAAAAAATACGAGAACAAGATTAGCACAGGGAGGGGGTGGGCTGCGTCATCACGTTTCGGGCGCGGTCTCTTCCTGTTCCTGCTGGCGTTCGTGACATTCCCTTTTTCACCGTCGGCATCAGCACAGGAGACGACGGATGTGCCGGAGGGCAGCTCGCCGAGCTCGCTCGCGAGCGAGCGGGAAGAGGACCCAGGGGCGCGGGACGTCTTTCCTGATCTGAATCTCTATCTGCCGGAAGGGGAGTTCGACATCCGGTTGAGAAAGCTCATCAAGAACGTGCTGTTCGAGGGGCAGGTCAATTACAACTTCGTCGACGGCGACGTCTCGACATTCCTCCGCTACAAGTACTACGCACGCAACTACACCTACAAGATCGGGGTATTCGACACGCTGGAGTTCGAATCGATCGACTCGGGGAGCGATGATTTCGATCGAACCAGGGGCGGCTTGGTGCTCTTCGAATTTCCGGTCGAGTACAACCGCAGGTATCTCGCCCTGCTCCAGACGGATTCGCTCTCGTTCGGCGACGTGACCAATGTCGATCACGGTCAGCGCAATTTCTACGTCAAGCTCGGTTACCAGATCGGGACACCATTCGACGAGCGGCTCAACGGAATCGTCGGTGAATCGCGAGGAAGGATCACGCCCGTCCTCACCGCCTACCGGGAGATCGGTCCGCAGAAGACGGGAGTCGCTGCCGCAATCACGCACAGTCTTGATTTCGCCGGGAGCGATTACGAGTATACGAAGCTCGAGACCGAGGGGCTGAAGCGCTTTGACTTTGGAGAGACGTTCATGGTTTCTCGCCTGCACGTTGGAAGCGTGCTCGCGAAAACACGGATTGAGGGGCGGGAGGAACTGGAGCCTGACGAGCAGTTTTCCATACCGCGCTACGAGCAGTTCCGGATCGGCGGCAGAGATGCTCTGAAGGGGCTGGACGATCATCGCCGAGGAACCGACGAGATCCACCTCAGCCATGAGTTCTTCTATCCGATCTTTCTCAACCGAGACTACGAGACGTGGTGGCTCCGGTGGAACAACATGTATGGAATCGCCTATGCAGGGACTGGAGCTCTCGGGTTCGGATCTGAGACCTTTACCGATCTGGATGGATATGCTGTGGACGCCGGTCTCGGATTCGAGGCGAGTCTCACGTTTCGCGATTACGAGATCTTTCTGACTGCCATCTATGCCCAGACCGTGGCAGGACCGCAAGCTCTCGACAACGACGAGGTTCGCTTCTCGATCCGCACGGTTCGGTGAAAACTCCCAGAGGAATCGTCCAGATATCGCCGGTTGTCGAGTTACCGCGATGTCTGTGGCTCTACCGTCAACTCCGGCCGTACATCACGAACTCCATCCACTCTGCCGGCGATGCGCACGACCTCGGCGACCTGATTCGCCCTGGTGATGTGCCCGGACAGGAAGACGACACCATCTCTGGAGTGGACGGCGAGCGTCGTTTCGAGCAGCAGGCCTGAACGATAGAGCTCACGCTCGACTGCGCTGCTGATTTCTGCATCGGATCGGCTGTGAACGAGCTCGATGCCGTTGACGATCCGTTCATGTCCCATCGCCCGTAGGCGCCGCTCGACCTCGGCAATCGCGCCCGCATCCGTCGTGGAGCCGTTCAGGACGATCATGTCCCCCACCACCGAGATTCGCAGAGCGTCGACCTGAGGCACGGACGCCGCGATTGTCCGGGTCAGATCCGGTGACACCGCGAGTGCCTGTGCCGCGGTCAACAGAACCGCCGTGATGATGAAGAGATGTCGCCGTAGAGTGCTCATGATAGTTATTGCGATGAGCAGTTCGCATGCCACAACTCTTCGAGGATTGTCCGGGAGGATCGTGGCGTCGGGCGCCACGATCCTCCCGGTTGGAGAGCGCGTCAGAAGCGGAGGAAGGCGCCGACCCCGTCGTACTCGTCCAGGACGCTCGGCTCCGGAGCGAACGAGATTGCTGCGCTTTCGCTTACCGCGGCGGCGATGAACTGTTCGACCAGATCGACGGTCAGAACGGTTCCGCCGCAAGAGGGGCAGCCGAGCGGGACCGAGTGGCCGATCATCGCGCAGTTCCTGCACTTCCATCCGCGTGCGTGCGTGCCGTCGTGGACGAGCAGGTGCTCGAGCTTTCTCTCGTTGACTGCCTTGATCACGCCGTTCCATCCCAGCGTTGCGCGGCCGTTCTTTTCGGCGGCCGTGGCCAGCTCCTCGAGCCGCTCGCGAGTCAGAGTCTTGCGGTGCTGGAAAACCGCCGCCTCGGATTCGGTGACGATCTGGTCGTGGGATGCGCGGATATCGAGGTGGATGCTCCCTACCGTTGCGTCGGCCACGCGCTTCGGAAGGTACTGCTCGAAGTTGGCGAGATTGCGCTCCTGGCCGATCAGAACGACCGCTTCCGGCTTTCGCTGGTCGAACATTTTCGTCAGCCGGTCCGCCACATCTTTCTGATGATGATTCACGTGATCCTGGATGTGACGCTGGATGTTGGCCTGCGACCACCCGCCCTGGTCGGTCTTCGAGGGCACGTCCGGATCATCCACGTCGATCTCCTCGACGATACGGCCGAGTCTGACGTCACAAAGCCGGCCATTCTTCGCATCGACCATTGCCACGAGTATGTGAGGATGCCGGTTGCGAAGCATCGCGAGTTGCTTCAGGTGGGGACGGCTCCCGATGAAGAGCTCGGGCTCGACCGGGACCTCCAGTTCGAGCGGAAGAAAATACTCCTCCGCGGGGGATGAGAAGATCGCCACGCCGTTGGTCTCGGCACTCAGGGTGTCGCTGAGGAACGCTTCGATCTCCCTGATGCCTTTCTCGATCAGCTTCTCCTTGCCGTTCTCTGTACCACTCTCTGTGTCCAGCGCGTCGCGGACACGCTGAAGCTCACGCTTCATCAGAATCCTCACTCTGTCCTTCTGTGAGCCATCTCCTCCCTTGGTGTCGAGGTAGAGCGTGAGAAACGGTCCGGAGCTTTCATTTCGTCCAGCGAGTTCAGAGAAGTGGTCGTTGATCTTCATCTAGCGCCTCCTGTCGTGATCACGGCGTCGTTTTTCCGACCGCGACGCGGCCGGAACGGAATGTAGTCGATTTGAAGTGGAGATCGAGCGGAAGGAAAAGGGGCGAGACCTGTTTTGTTTCCTGCAGAGCACCATACGATCTGTCCAGATGACGAAGCAACCGGTGTACCACGAGCTGTCTGATAGCCCTATCGTATGTCCGCACCTGAGCGGTGACAACCTTCCCGGTTCTACTCCTCGTGGACCCGTTGGTGATAATGAGACACTTATGGAGAGGCCGTGGTAGATGAGAGGATGGAGTCGTGACCATTGAGTCGAAGATCCGCCGTCGGCGTATCGGCGTCCTGAGAGGCGATCTGGTCAATCAGATCGCGGCGGGTGAAGTGGTCGAGCGGCCGGCTTCGGTCGTCAAGGAGCTCATTGAGAACGCGCTGGATGCGGGTGCAACTGAGATCGAGATCACCCTCGAGGACGGTGGAAAGAAGCTGATCGAGGTACGGGACAACGGCTGTGGAATCGGACCCGAACGAGGCGGTCGTGGCTCTCGAGCGCCATGCGACGTCGAAGATCGTCGATTTCGATGACCTGACCCGTGTTCGGACACTCGGCTTCCGCGGCGAGGCGCTTCCGTCCATCGCGTCTGTCTCCCGCTTCACTCTCGTCACCTCTGACGGCAGTGGCCCGGAGGCCACGAGAATCGAGAAGCGATCCCCGGCGGAGCCACGCGATCGTCGCGCCGGCTGCGCGGGATCGCGGCACGACTGTCAGAGTCGAACACCTTTTCCACCATGTGCCGGCGCGGAGAAAGTTTCTCAAGAGTACGAACGCTGAGTTCAGAGCGATCAGCGGCATCGTCAATTCGTACGCGTTGCCGTCGCCGCAGAGGGCCTTCCGGCTCTACCACCATGATCGGCTTGTGATCGATCTTCCCGCAGTCGCGACCCTCAGAGAGCGCGTCGTTCAGATTCTGGGGGCGGAAGCGGACCAGCATCTCGCGCCGATCGATTTCTCGATCGGCTCTTCAATCGCCGCGGGCTACGTCAGCCGCGGCGGGCGAGTCGGTGGTCGGAAGAATCAGTTCTTCTTCGTAAATGACCGGCTGGTTCGCGATCGGGTGCTGATGCAGGCGGCACGCCGTGCAGTGGAGTCATTCGACATTCCGCGCGAGCCTGCAATCGCTCTTTTTCTCTCCATCGATCCCGAGGAAGTGGATGTGAACGTTCATCCCGCAAAAACCGAGGTTCGGTTCCGGGATTCGGGAAGAATGTTCGTCGTCACCGAACAGGGAATCAAGAGGGCACTGGCCGCGCCGGAGGGCGGTTCGGGACTTCTGGGTGCGGCTGCGCAGCCGCACTTCGATATGATCGAGGAGAGGGCCGACCAGAAGATGGAGACGTTGTTCCGTCCTGACATGATCGTGGGGCCGAGCATCTCCTCACAGCCAGAGTGGAGCCCTCTTTTCCGGTCGCGTCCCGTCGTGCAGCCGCCGCTCAGGAAATGTTCCCGTGCCTTCTCCGGCGCCCGACCCGGACCGGCTTGGTGACCTGCGGGGACGAGTCATCGGGCAGTACCGGCTGAGCTACATCCTGGTCGACATTCCGGACGGTCTGCGACTCGTCGATCAGCATGTTGCTCACGAGAGAGTCCTTTACGATCGGATCGATGCCCGGTTCGGCGAGTCGAAGGAGAGCCAGGCCCTTCTCTCGCCGATGATTCACGAAGTCGGCTCGAGAGATGCCGCCGCTCTGGAGTCCCATCTCGACGAACTGCGCCAGGTCGGATTCGAGATCGAGCGGTTCTCAGGCAACAGCTTCGCGATCTCTGCGATCCCTTCGATTCTCGGCAACCGGCGCGTGAGCTCATTTCTCAAAGAGATCGTCGACCGTGACGACGATCAAGAGGAAAAAGCATTGACGCAGGATCCGCGAGAGGGTCATCGCTTCGCTCGCGTGTCAGGCTGCAATCAAGGTCCACCGGCCACTGGGAGGACAGGAGATGTCGGAGCTCGTGGGCGAGCTCCTGCACAGCAGTAACCCATACGCCTGCCCTCACGGCCGCCCGATCATCGTTGATATCCAGCATCCCGACATCGAGCGTCACTTCCATCGCCGATGAGCGACGCCCGTATCCACGCACTCGGTCGCCGCGGTGAGACGCTCGCCGCCTGGTTGTACCGGTTTCAGGGCTTCCGGATACTGGGGAGGAATGTGGTCGAGGGGGGAATCGAGATCGACCTCATTGCGAAACGGGGAAGCCGCATCGCGTTCGTCGAGGTGAAGACGCGGTCAATCGGAGCGGAGAGGGGAGCCGTGGGAGGCCGTCGACGAGCGTCAGCGTGAACGCCTCTTCCGCGCCGCGGAACGATACCTCTCGAGAACCGGTCAGCCGCTGACCGCGCGCTACGATGTGGTCTCGATCGTATGGCCCGGCCTCATTCCGCAGGTCCGGATCTATCGCGACGCATTCATGTTCATCTCCGATCCCGAGAGACCCTGGAAGCGGAAGATCGTGGCGAACCGCTGACCGGTCATTGAGTCTTTGGGACGCTGTGTCCCTTAGTGTTTCAGCAACGACATTGCGAGCTGTCCGGACCATGTCGAATCAAGGCCTTGTGACGCCGACATGGCGGTGGATACGTTGCCCCGGGGACCAGCCCTCAACATGGTCACACTTCTCGACGACCCAATGCCTCAAGAACCCCGTGACCCCAACGACCCAACGACTCAATGACCCAACGACTCAACGACTCAACGACCCAACGACCCAACGACCCATGACCCAACGACTCAACGACTCAATGACTCAACGACCCAACAACCAAACCCAGTCACCGGCTCATGCTCGACGACGTACCGGCCTCTGACCTCTCCGCGGGTGATCTTCCGGGCCGCGTCGGGAAGGTCTTCCAGCCCCAGGGTTCCTGCGTCGATCAGGTCGAGAGCTTCGCGAGTCACGAGCTCCGCGAGTCGCTTCCATGCGATCTCACGCCGTTCATTTGGACAGGTGTTCGAGTCGATTCCCGCGAGGGTGACTCCTCGGAGAATGAAAGGGAGCACGGTCGTCTGCAGTTCGACTCCTCCGGCGTTGCCGCACGATGCGATCGTTCCACCCGCCGCGGTCTGGGCGACGATCGTGGCGAGAGTGGCACCGCCGACGTTGTCGATCGCTCCGGCCCACCGAGCCGACTCGAGCGCGCGGCCCGGTCCCGATGAGAGTCCCGAGCGGTCCTCGATCCCAGTTGCACCGAGCCTTTCGAGGTAGTCATGTGCGTCCGTCTTCCCAGTGGAGGCGATCGACCGATAGCCGAGTTTCGAGAGGATGTGAACCGCCACACTGCCGACTCCTCCGGAGGCGCCGGATACCACGACGTCATCCTTACGTACGCCGTGATCTTCGAGGGCCATGACTGCGAGCATCGCCGTGTACCCGGCGGTGCCGAGAATGGCTGCGTCTCTCGGCTTCATCTGCGACGGAAGTCTGACAAGCCACTCGGCACGCGTCCGAGCGCGCGTTGAAAATCCTCCCCAGTGCTTCTCGCCGAGGCCCCAGCCGTTCTGCACGACCAGATCGCCCGCTGAGAATGATCTGAATGTGACTCGAGAACTCTGCCGACCAGGTCGATGCCCGGGATGAACGGAAAGTCTCCACGTACGATGGGACTCTTTCCCGTGATCGCCAGTCCATCCTTGTAGTTCAGGCTGGAAAAGAGCACCTCGACGGTGGTGTCTCCCTCAGGCAGCTCACCATCTGGGAGCTCCTTTACCTCAGAGACCATCGTGTCTCCCTCGGGGTGAATCATCAGGGCACGGAACATCAGCAGCTCCTCTCTCGGCACGTGTCGATTCTTTTCATGGGATTGATGTCATGCGAATCGGCGCGACATGTCAAGAGGCAGACGCGGGTCGCGAGGGCCATGAGAGGAAATCGCGGGGCTCTCTGCACGCGCGGACTCTCCCTGCGCGATCGGTACCGAATCCATCAGTGGGGTGAGGGCAGGCAGAAAAAAGGCCGCCTCGAGGGCGGCCTGGGGTTGATCTCTCATGGAGCGGGAAACGGGATTCGAACCCGCGACATCAACCTTGGCAAGGTTGCGCTCTACCACTGAGCTATTCCCGCATGGCGGCTCCTTCCGGAGCCAGCGAACGGACTAAACTCCTCCGGTTTGATCTCTATTCCTCAAAAAGCACGTCGCCGCGGGAGGTGTGACCGGGGACTGTTCAGAAGTTCAGGAGTCCCGTGTTCAGGGTTCAGGGTTCAGGGGTTCAGAGGTTCAGGTGTTTAGGGGCTTGAAGGTTCAGAAGGCGTGCGGACCGGCTGTTCAGCTGCAGAAGGGCTATCCACGCTCGACCTGGATTCCATACGCATTGAGCTTCCGGTACAGGTTTGATCGCTCGACCCCGAGCGCCTCTGCCGTTCGGCTCACGTTGCCGCCGAGCTCGGTCAGTTTCCGGAGAATGTACTCTCTTTCAAACTTCTCCCGCGCCTCTTTCAGGGGGAGCTCGGTATTGACGATGCTCGCGAAGTCCCCTTGACGTTCCAGGTCCAGATCCTTCCGTTCGATTGTGAGGCCCGGAGACGAGGATCGTGAGGCGCTCCATCAGGTTCCGCAGCTCGCGGACATTGCCCGGCCAGTGATACGACCGCAAAGCCGCCGCCGCTTCCGGGCTGAGACGTTTCGGCTCGCGAGCCATCTCGGAGGCAAACCGGTAAAGGAAATGCTGCGCGAGCTGGATGACGTCTTCGTCCCGCTCCCGGAGGGGAGGGACGTGAATCGGCACGACGTTGAGCCTGAAGAAGAGGTCGTCCCGGAAGCCCCCTTCCTCGATCTCCTTACGGAGGTCCTTGTTGGTAGCGGCGATGACCCGGACGTCGACCCTGATCACCGTATGTCCGCCTACCCGCTGAAGCTGCTGCTCCTGAAGAACCCGCAGTACCTTCGCCTGAGTCTTGAGACTCATGTCTCCGATTTCGTCCAGGAAGAGAGTCCCACCGTCAGCGAGCTCGAACTTTCCCTTCTTCTCGTCAGTCGCTCCCGTGAAAGCGCCTCGGCGATGACCGAAGAGCTCCGACTCGATGAGCTCTTCCGGAATCGCGGCGCAGTTGACGTCGACGAACGGCTCCTCCACGCGGGTGGAGTGCCGGTGGAGCATCCTTGCGACGATCTCCTTGCCGCTGCCGTTCTCACCAGTGATCAGAACGCGTCCCATCGTCGGTGCGGCGGCAGCAATTGTTCGCGGAGCCGTTGCATCGGTTCGCTCTCACCGATCAGCACTTCGTCGAACGTTGCCTGGTGCATGTTCTTCACGCGATCGCGGAGCTTTCGATCGGCCAGGGCGTGGTTTACGGTGAGGAGGACACGTTCGAGGGAGAGTGGCTTTTCGAGGAAGTCGTAGGCGCCGAGGCGAGTGGCACGGACCGCCGTCTCCACGGTTCCGTGACCGGAGATCATCACGATCGGCGACGTTCGCCGGGCAGTGGAAAGCTGCTCGACGAGTGAGAGCCCATCCATCCCCGGCAGCCAGACGTCGAGAAATATCAGATCGAAGCTCCTCTTCCGAATCATCTCGAGTCCTTCCTCAGCCGAGCTCGCGGTCTCGGTGCCATGACCCTCATCCTGGAGAATCTGGGACAGGACGGACCGGATGGATTCTTCGTCGTCGATGATGAGGATATTGGCGGTCATGTAGGAATCTCGATCGCGAACACTGTACCGTGTGGCCGATTATCGCGAACGCTGATGCGTCCGTCGTGGTCGTGAACGATGCGATGGACGATGGCGAGGCCGAGACCGGTGCCGTCCTTCTTCGTTGAAAAATAGGGGAGAAAGAGGCGGTCCTTGTGTTCATCCGGAACGCCGTGGCCGGTATCGCTGACCTCGATGAGCAGGGATCGATCGCGGCGCTGTGCCGAAACGAGAATCTCGCCACTCTCGGACGCCGACACTGCATTGTCGAGCAGATTGATGATGGCTCTCTTGATCTGCTCGGGATCGACGATCGCGGAAAGATCCTCCGGCGTCTCCACTCGCAGCTGTCAATCCCGGTTTGATTTCGCGATACAGGGAAGCTGCCTGTTCGAGGATTGGCCTGATCGAGCTCTGACGGATGTGGATCGCCGGCATCCTCGCAAATCGCGAGAATTCATCCACCATTCGTTTCAGCTGTCCCACCTCTTCGATGATCGTTTCCGTTCCCTCTTTCACGACTTTGGACAGATCGTCGGGATCGCCTCCGTTTGCGAATCGTTTTGCGATGCGCTGGGCCGAGAGCTGAATCGGAGTCAGGGGATTCTTGATCTCGTGCGCGATCCTGCGAGCGGCCTCACTCCAGGCGGCGAGCTTCTGCGCCTGCACGAGCTCCGTCATGTTCTCGATCGCCACGACCCATCCATGCTCGCCCCCCGGGCTCCGCAGTCTCGACGCCGATACCTCCAGATAGAGCAGGTCGCCTCCCCGGGCAATCACGACTTCTCTCGGACGTGTGGACGTTCCGTCAGTCAAGCCGGAGAGCAGATCGCGAAGTGGCTCGAGCTCGCCCCGAAAGACCTCTGCGGCAGAATCTCCCAGCGCATCGTGCTGGATTCCCAGAATTCGTCTCGCTGCCGGATTGATTGACAGGATTTTGAGCTCGTCGTCGAATGAGACGATCCCGGTCGAAACACTCTCCTGAATGGTGGCGAGAAAGGCGCGCTCCTCGTCGAGACTTTCGTTCACGTTCTGCAGTTCCGTGTTCGACTCCGTGAGTGCACTCCGATGTTGCTCGACTTCGCTCGCCATCGAGTTGAACGAATCGATCAGCAGACCGAACTCGTCGGTGGCCCTCACCTCGATCCGGTGCGAATAGTCCCCGTCCGCGAGCAGCCGGGTCCCCGCGGTGAGTGCCTGCATCGGACCCGTGATCCGCCGTGAGACATAGATCGCAGTCCAGATCGTTCCGAAGAGAATGTAGAGCGTCACCATGACGAAAAGCGATGTCTGTGCAGCCTTGAGAGAAGATCGTTGTGACTCGAGCTGGAGAAAATCATGATGGGCGATGATGTTCTCGTCGATCTTCCGGCTGATGGCGGAGGGGAAGAAGACGCCCGTCACCACGGCGCGCTCTGCGGAGTCACCCACCCGATAACCAACCCTCAGCCATTTCCCACTCGGAACCACGTCGATTTTCACGGCCCGCCCAGCCCGCGCGACTTCCTCGAAAAACTCCGATGGAGGCTCTCTGACTTCATGAATCGGCGCTACGGGATTCGCCATCAGCTGGGCAGCCACGGAGCTTTCATAGAGTCCTGCGAGGTCGAGAGCATGCTCGCTGAGAACTTCCTGCAGCACGCTATTTGAGAGCGTTCGATCGAGCGCCTGACTCACGAGTCGTTCCGCTGCCCGCTCGGAGCGTGCAAGGGCCTGATCCTGAGCGAACTCGGCGATGTACTCGCCGTTCGCCAGGACAGTTTGAACCGGAACATTGAACCAGCGATCGATCGACACCCGGATCAGGTCGTTCGCAATGATGAAGAGGAGGACGATCGGGACGATGGAGGTCGCCAGGTAGGTGAGTACGAGTTTGGTACGGAAGCGCGAACCGAGGATTCCCTTCTGCCGCTCGAGGAGCATTTTGATGATCGCTCGCGTGAGGACGAATACGATACCGAGGATCAGGATGAGGTTTATGTTCCACAGGACGAAGAGCAGCAGTCTGCTGCTGAGCGCTTCCGGACTGAGCTCATTCGCCTCCTGTATGAAGTAGTAGACGAGCGAGGTCCCGATGAAGACCAGCAGAGGAAGAGCAACGATCAGCCGGGGGTCTTTGCGATAGCGGAACAGGCCGGAGAGCTTCATGGTGCAGAGGGATCCTGAACTCTCACCGCTTCCCAGTCGGTCGTCACCGCCTTTGGAATCACTTGAAGAACGTAGCTGCGCCCGAGAATGGCGCGTGCCTTGATCCGTAAACGCCCCACGCTTCTTCCCCTGATCTCGAACAGTCTCTCCTCGGAGAGAGTGGTCATCTTCTTCTCGAGCTCTTCGAGGCTGCGGACGTTCTCCGAGGAAACCAGCTTCCGGTCTTTTCTGTAGTTCAGCAGATATTCACGTGTGAGAGAGTTGTAGGTGGCGACCATCTCTATCTCGCGATAGGCGAGTACCGTGTCGAACCAGTTCTCCCGTTTACGGACCAGCTCGACCTGATAGATGAACGCGAGAGGCAGGCCGCTCTGCAGTCCTTCGAGCCGCCACGGCTCGTCCATTGCGTGCGCCAGCCGCAGCCGTACCGAGACTGCTCCATCGCTTTCAGTGGCGGTGAACTGGTCGATCGTCGCCGACGCGGCCTCAGCCGAAAAGGTGAGGACGATCAGGCAAAGCGCAGTCAGAACGTGGCGCGGCAGCATGGCTGTTGCACTTTTACCACACTCCAGTCGCCTTCACTCCCGCACCGGCGGCATGACCGGACGTGTCAGGCCCAGGTTTCCCGACGCGTCGAGCGAAGGAGTTTCTCTGGTCGGCTCTGCCAGTCCGCTCTGGGCAAGAAGTTCTCGAACGAATCTCGAATGAAGGGCGTGGCCACCTTTGTAGGCTTCGATCCGGCCGATGACGGGACGTCCTGTCAGGACCAGGTCCCCAAACAGATCGACGATTTTGTGCCGCACGAACTCGTCCTCGAACCGCAGTGGCCCATTGCTGACGCCGTTCTCATCCAGGACGATGCAGTTCTCCACCGAACCGCCTCGGGCCAGGCCGAGGGACCGCAGCTTCTCGACCTCTGCCATGAATCCGTAGGTGCGGGCGGGAGCGATGTTCTTCTCGAAGCTCCGTGAGTCGAACCGGTAGTCGATCGACTGAACACCGATCGAAGGGTGCGGAAAGTCAATGGTGTAGCGGATCGACAGCTCGTCGGCTGGTTCCATCCTGATCCACTTGTCGCCCTGCTCGAGGTACACCGGCTCTTTCACGACGAGGGCGTCGATGGTTTCATCCAGCTCGCGGACGCCCGCTGCATCAATCAAATGAACGAATGGCGCGGCGCTTCCGTCGATGATCGGGACCTCAGGGCCATCGATGCACAAGTCGAGGTCCGTGATGCCCATCGCGAAGATCGCCGAAAGGAGATGTTCGATGGTACCGATCGATACGTCGTCGATCCCTACGGAGGTGGCGTAATCGAGAGCGGTGGTTGCTGACTGGAGTGCCGGAATTCGAAGATCGTGGAGATCACGGCGGATGAACTGGATCCCGTCGCCGGCGGCGGCGGGCCGAAGCTCGAGCCTCGTGTAGATACCGGAATGCAGTCCGACGCCTTCGATCGCAACGATGGTGGAGAGTGTTTTTCGGTTCATACGGACGTTCATACTGCCCTGCCATAGAGCGAGAGGGATGCCACATTCTCGCAGACCCAGCGTCCGATGCAAACTATTGATATTAAAAGACTTACTTTCTGAGGTGATCAGTGTAGTCTCTCGTCTGATGTGGTATTTTTGCCACACTCCAGTGGCCCTTCGAGGACACTTCCTCCGTCGCTCATGCAGCGGCCCAGACGTCACTGAGTACGAAACTCGCGAGCTGCCTCGCATGCCCACCCACCCGCCCGCTCGGCATGACGATTCTCGGTCGCACCCTTAACTCAACGCCATTAGGGCCGTGGTCACGGGCTATACTCTTCGAAGCATGGAGATCGAGGCCCAACTGGAAACCCGGCTGAAGGAAAATCTGTATCGATGCCTCGAGGAAATCAAGGCGACCAAAGCGGCTCTCTACCTGCTGGACGATGATGGCTCGTACGGGGTAGTGACGCACTATGGCTTCCGGCGGGGGATGAGGGAAAACATCCAGCCCAAGGATGAGATCGTCGATGGTCTTCTCGTGAAACGCAGCGCCTTCTGCATCAACAGTCTCGCAGAGGATCATCGTTTTTCGGAGATCCTCTACGAGGCAGACACTTCGAGGCTGCTGGTCACACCGATCTACTCGAGGGGGAAGCTGGCCGGGTTCATCGACATGCGAGACAAGGCAGCGTCTCGGGACTTCGATGCAGAGGATCTGCGGAAGTCGGCGTCGATTGCTGAGGATTTTCTCAAAGTATTTCTCGACGAAGGGATGTACGGTCAGAGAAAGATCGTAGTCGACGAAGCTCCCGGGGGACAGCAGAAGGTCCTCCGAGGCCGCGATTCACGCCCGGCTCTGATGATCGCGGATCGCGCTTCCGCCGAGGTGTCCCGCGGAATCTTCCTCGAGGCGCCGGCAGGAAATTCGGGAATCGCCGGGAAGATGGCGACGGCGGCCGGACTGCTGCCCGCCTTTCTGAATCTCAGAGCGATCGCCATCGCCGCGGTCTCTGCATCATCCGAGACATCGAGCGATCTTCACGTCGTGTCGAAAGGAGAGGTTCCGGACGAGGCAATGGAGCAGTTCAGGAATCGTCTCGGAATCTGGTTGCGGCGGCGTGGCGAAGATCTCCCGCATTTCCGCACGACGATTGCCTATCCGTTCGGCACGCGCGAGTACAAAGTGACTCCGGAAAGAATCAAGAATCTTCTGGCGGCACCCGTGCGAGCGGCAGAGCCTCACTCCATGGTGCTGAGCGTCGTGTTTGATCAGAAGCCGGACGAGGATGTGCGTGGTCATCTCGAGAAGCTCCACCAGACGCTCGAGCAGTCGATCGAAAATGCCGGCGCGGCAGAGCAGCTCGGATCTCTGCGCGAGAAGGTGGCGATGGGACTTCTCGAGCCAGACCTCGAGGTTCATCCAGACCTGATCCTGCATGCGCGACGCGTCGCGGAGCTCTCCGCGGAGCTGGCGAGGAAAATCGGGCTTTCCAACGCGGAGGTCGAGGACGTGCGCATCGCCGCGCTGGTGCACGATGTGGGTCTGCGGCCTCTCGGTTTCGCGCGCAGCGAGCGCGGAGAAGAGCTCTCCGAGGGCGACCTGCAGATCGTCCGGCAGCATCCGCTGGTCGGAGGAGTGATCGTGGCTCGATCTGCTCTGGGAGCTGAAATCGGACGGATGGTCTACTACCATCAGGAACGCGTCGACGGGACCGGATATCCTGAGGCTCTCCCGGCGGACCGGATCCCCCTCGGCTCCAAGATCATCCATCTCTGCGAGTCTTACGACGCGATGACTTCACAGCATTCCTACAAGAACCCTCTGAGCAAGGCCGACGCTCTGCAGCGCATCCGCGCGGAGGCGGGGAAGCAGTTCGACCCGGGGCTCGTCGGCACCTTCTGCGCAATGATCGAGAATTCCTGAGGGGGAGGGAGAGTTGCCGGCCCTGCTGGCCCGTGTTGCGTTGTGGCGGGCGGAGGCGTCAGGCAGCTCCGTCTGGATCCGGATGGCGGCGCGGCAGGATTTTCCCATTCAGGATGAGAGACTGATTCGAACGATATGAGTAAAGCGAAAAAGGACGAGACGAAGTCGGTCGCCACGAACCGGAAGGCGTATCACGACTACGAAATCCTCGACAAGATCGAGGCGGGGATGATTCTTCGCGGCACGGAGGTCAAGAGCCTTCGTGCCGGTAAGGCCAACCTGAAGGACAGCTATGTGATTTTTCGAGAAGGAGAGGCATTCCTGCTCAATACGCATATCTCCCCCTATATGCACGGAAATCTGGCAAACCATGATCCTGAGCGAACCAGAAAACTGCTCCTTCAAAAGAGAGAAATTGACAAACTCGCGGGTACGGTGGCGCAGAAAGGGCTCACCGTCATCCCGCTGCGTATCTACTTCCGCGAAGGCAGAGCAAAGGTCGAGATCGCGGTCGTCCGCGGAAAGAAGCTCTTCGACAAGAGGGAGACCGAGCGGCAGAAAGAAGCGGAACGGGAGACGGCGAGGGCCATCAGGCGGTGGAGCTGAGCCGGCCGTGCTGTCGGCTCAGGGAGGTCTTCACGACATCGTCGACTCCGCCTCTGCTCCGCGGGTGATACAATTTCGCGGCTTCTCGGCCAGACCCCACAATCAGTCATACCCAGGAGACCAAAACCTTCAATGAGCAGGAAAAACATCGTTCACGTCGTCGGCACCGGCACGATCGGAGAGCCGCTCGTCGGGATATTCAATGAGCACAAGGACGAGTGGGACATCGAGGAAGTCACGTTCCACAAACGCACACCGAAGTCAGACGACCGTTCGATGGTCGAGCATCTCATCAATCGTGGAGGAAAGCTGGCCGTCGATGAACAGGCACGCGCGGACTTCGAGAGACTCGGGCATCGTGTTTCCTACACGACCGAGGAGGCAATCGACCGTGCGACAGTCGTAGTCGATTGCACGCCTGCCGGGAATCAGAACAAGGCGAAGTATTACGAGAACTTCGACAAACCGAAGGGTTTTCTGGCCCAGGGCTCCGAGTTCGGATTCGGAAAGCCGTACGCCCGCGGAATCAATGATGAGTCTGTGACGGCGGACGATCGATTCATCCAGGTCGTCTCCTGCAACACGCACAATATCGCCGTTCTGATCAAAACGGTCGCTGCCGAGGACGGGCAGATCAACCTGCAGGGTGGCCGGTTCGTGTGTATGCGCCGCGCCAACGATGTTTCGGATGTCTCGTCGTTCATCGCGGCTCCCGAGGTCGGCAAGCACGATGATCCGGAATTCGGAACTCATCACGCGCGCGATGCGCACCACCTTTTTGCAACGGTGGGGGAGAAGCTCGACCTGTTCTCCTCGGCCATCAAAATCAACACTCAGTACATGCATACGCTGTGGTTCGATCTCGATCTGGGATTCGACACCACGATGGAAGAGGTCAAGGCGAAGCTTCGCAACAACACACGGGTAGCACTCACCAACAAGCGCTCATCCGGACAGATCTTTTCGTTCGGACGTGATCACGGTTACTACGGCCGCATCCTCTCGCAGACGGTGCTGCCAGTCCCGACCCTGACCGTTCCGAATTCGAGGAAGGTCGTCGGATTCTGCTTCACGCCGCAGGACGGCAACTCCCTGCTCTCTTCGGTGGCGGCGACGCTCAGATATCTCGATCCAGCCGGCTTTGATGAGAAACTGAAGGTTCTTCGCCCGTACATGTTCCGTGAGATCTGACGATGGCCTGGTTCCGTAAGGAAAAGAAGCCGAAAGAGCCGATGGGTCAGAAGACACTGACCATCCCGGAAGGGCTCTGGGTAAAGTGCGAGGGCTGCAAGGACATCATCTATCGCAAGGAGGTCGAACAGAACCTTCAGGTGTGCCCGAAGTGCAACTATCACTTCAGGCTGTCGGCCGCTGATCGTCTGGCCCTTCTGTTTGATGGAAGCTGGAAAGAATTCGCCGGTGATATTCGATCCGCCGATCCGCTCGAATTCCGTGACACGAAACGGTACGCCGACCGGTTGAAGCTGTACGAATCCCGTGTCGGTCACGATGACGCCGTGATCTGTGCCGAAGGTAAGATCGAGAAGATCTCCACGATCGTGTGCGCAATGGAGTACGCGTTCATGGGAGGGTCGATGGGATCGGTCGTCGGTGAGAAGATCACTCTCGGCGTCGAACGAGCCATCGAGAAAAAGAACCCGCTCGTGATTGTGTCGTGCTCGGGCGGAGCCCGGATGCAGGAAGCGATTTTTTCGCTGATGCAGATGGGAAAGATTTCTGCGGCACTTGCGAGATTGTCGGAGGCGGGGCTCCCTTACGTCTCGGTTCTGACCGATCCCACCACGGGAGGAGTCACGGCGTCGTTCGCGATGCTGGGCGACATCAACATTGCGGAGCCGCACGCTCTGATCGGTTTCGCGGGCCCCCGGGTCATCGAGCAGACGATCAGGCAGAAGCTGCCAGACGGCTTTCAGCGGAGTGAGTTTCTTCTGGAGCACGGGATGATCGACGCCATCGTTTCCCGTCACGACATGAAGGCAGTCATCGCGAAGTTTCTCCGCTTCTCCCATGCCGGCTGACCAGGATGTGAGGCCGGAGCCGGCACGACGCCGTCTCTGGCTCGTCTCCGCGGCAGCACTCGTGTTCGTCATCATCGAGTGCGCCGTAATGTTGCTGCTGTTCCGCGGTATCAATCTGAGGCTGCCGTTCGCGCTCCACCTTCTTTCCACGACCATGAGCCTGCTTCCCGCGGTGGGTGGCGGATTCCTGGCTCACGCCCTCGTCAACGCTGCCAGGAAGCGAGGTCGCGCTTATCTGCGAGCAGTAAGCCGGCCTCGATTCATCCTTCTCTCTCTCCTCCTCTTCTCGACTCTCGTTCTTCTGACGGTGTTCTACGCAAGTCTGAAGGTCATGGTTCCACTGCTCAACGGGAGTAGATGGGATGAGACACTCTGGAGAATCGACTCGTCACTCTTCTTCGGGTTGTCTCCGAATGTTTTCCTTGTCAACCTGTTCGACCAGTCCCTGCTCCTGCGATTCGTCGACTGGGTCTACGGGTATCTCTTTTTTCTGGCCGTTCTCTCCTCATTTCCTCTTTTCATCCCTCATCGGGACGACCGGCTCCGGGTGTCTTTCATCACGGCGAATGTGCTGCTGTGGAGTGCGGGGGCATGGCTCTATTTGGCCTTTCCTTCGATGGGGCCGGCGTTCGGCTATCACGAGGTCTGGGATGCGGTGAGGGAACAGTTTCCCGTCAGCATGTACTGGCAGAAGCAACTGATCGAGAACTATCAGATGGTCCTGCGGATCCCGCAGGGATTGATTGACCCGGATTTCAACATGAAGGAAGGAATTGGTGCGTTTCCCAGCCTGCACGTCGGCTTTCAGACATTACTTGCGCTCTATCTTCCGCGTCTGTCGCGGATCGCAGGACGGGCTGCATGGCTGCTCGTTGCAATCACTTTTCTGGGATCCGTCCTCACGGGCTGGCACTATCTGATTGATTCGATTGCGGGGCTGCTTCTCGCGTTCGGCGCCTTCATGCTGATGGAGCGGGTCGTTCTGCCTGTCCCCGCGGAAGACCAGGAGACGACGTCTTGATCACGACCCGCGATCAGGCGGTGGCGTATCTCGATTCGCTGATCGGCAGCGGGATACGGCCGGGGCTCGACCGGATGAAGCAACTGCTCGAGGCAGCGGGAAATCCGGAGCGGTCGGTTCCGGCGGTGCTGATTGCGGGAACGAACGGGAAAGGTTCGACCGCAGCGACACTTTCGGCGATCGTGCATGCTGCGGGATATCGGACAGGTCTCTACACGTCTCCTCATCTGGTCGATCTCGAGGAGCGCTGGCGAATCGGTGAACTACCAGTGTCGTCTGAATCGCTGGTGGCGGCGGTGGGGCGTCTGGAGCAATGTGCGAGCGCGGCCGGCTTTCTCCCGACGTACTTCGAGGCTCTGACTCTCCTGGCGTTCTTCATCTTCGAGGAAAGCGGTTGTGATCTCTCGGTGCTCGAGGTCGGAATGGGGGGCGTCTCGACGCGACGAATGTTGCCGAGCCGGTTCTGTCGATCATCACCCGGATCGATTACGACCATCAGGAGTGGCTGGGGAATACCATCGGAGAGATCGCGGGAGAGAAGCTGGGCATCGCGCGTCGCGGTGTGCCGCTCGTCGTATCGGGACAATCGGATGAAGTCGAAAACCTGATGCGGCAGACGTGTCGGGAGCTGGGATGTCTCCTACATTTCGTTTCGGAGGAGACACGGGTCGGTGCATCCCGAACCGCAGTGGGCGGGTCATCCTTCACGCTCACGACTCCGCGAGGCGACTACGCGCTTCAGTCTCCGCTGGTCGGGCGCCATCAGGTGGACAACCTCTCGACTGCGGTCCGTGCAGCGGAGGAGCTCAGCGATGACTTTCCTCAGATCGAGGAACGCTCGATCGTGGAGGGAATGGGGAACACGATCTGGAGGGGACGGCTGGAGTCGTTCAACGTTGATGGGCGAGTGGTGATCGTTGACGGCGCCCACAACCCGGCTGGAACGAAGAGTGCGGCCGCTTTCATCTCGTCTCTTCCGGAGCCGAGGGCCCTGGTTTTCGGGGCGCTCTCCGACAAGGATATCGGTTCGATGCTGGCCTCACTGGAGGGGCTGTTTGTGCGAGTCTTTCTGACCGCCCCAGATTCCGACAGGTCCGCAGCGCCGGAAAGCCTGGTTGGTTCGGTGGGATGTGAAGACGTTGAGGTGGTCGTCGACTCCACGGAAGCGATCACGCTCGCGCTGGCTGCACCAGGCATGGCGACTGTCGTCATTTGTGGTTCCCTCTATCTCGCGGGCTCTGCAGTCCGCCTTCTCGACACGATGGCGACGCCGAGCGCGTAGATCAGAGTGGCCGCCGAGAGAACGAGTGCCACCGCGATCGTGATGCGATGTCTGCCGAACTCGAGGCAGACGGTGGAGGTGCCGGCGGGAACGATCAGTCCAAGCCGGTCGATGTCCGCCGGGAAGGTCGTCAGCTCATCCTCGGATGTATGTGCCCGCCATGCGGAAAACCACGACTGGTTGATCACGACGATTGTCTTTCGAGCCGTGCTCACCTCGAAGCGCAGCCGTTGAGAGTCACGATCGAGCATCCGGATCGTCGCAGATCCCGATGGTTCCAGGGCTTCGTCTATCCATGCCGGGACCACCGTGTCGCGTGAGGGATCGAAGTCCGACGACTCGATGATTCGGACCGCTTCGGTTGCCGTCGCAGCACGCGTTACGCTCGAGGGCTGCCACAGAAAGGGGCGCGGATCGATCACCTCGTAGGCCAGAACCGGAAGAGGAAGCCCGCGCCAGGAGTCCGCGAGCCGAAGGCCGGGGACGTAAACCGGTTCAGATCGGATAGCGAAGGCGGTGCCGTGGATACGGAGATAGTGGACCATCGTCTCGGGATCTGCCGCTCGAAATCGTTCGGCCGAAAGTCGCGACAGGTAGGAATGCATGCCCTCGGGAGAGCCGCTCAACGCGTACGGAATGCCGTAGCTGATTCCGATCGAGGGATTCAGGCGGAACGCGTAGTAACGGTAGATCGTAACTGGATCGAAGATGGCCGGGTCGGGATCAGCAGGCTGGACGGCGATGACATCGTCGCCTACGAGATCCGCCACCGGCGAGGGCGTCGTGTAGTACGTCTCGTCGTCGAGCGGAGCGATCCAGGTTGCCCACAGGGCCAGCGGAAGGATGCAGACGAGTCCGAGCACGCTGTGCCGGGGGCGCAGCCGCTCCGGAACGACCAGGGCGGCGAGTCCGATCGTCTGAAGCAGCGATACGGCGAGAAGTCGGAGGGAGGATGCGGTAGTGAGAGGCGTCGTCAGCAGCACGGCAGCGGTGACCAAAGCCACGACAATGATCGACGCGGCGCCCTGCTTCCGCATGTTGCTGCGGCCGAGATCACGGAAGAGAAACCCCAGAGGAACGGTGGCAACGAGCGTAATAAGGAGCGCGAACTTCTCCGGATATCGGATGATGCGCAGACTCTCGAAACGTTCCAGCAAACCTGCCAGAACAGGGTTGAACGATCCAATGGACACGAGGAGAAAAATTGCGGCCATCGCCTGGAATGGGAGCAGCTCACGGCGACGACGCATCAGTGCCGGCAGGACGAAAGCGGTCATGAGAATCGACATGAAGAAGGGCGGCCACGGTCTGGAGCTCTGGCTGTTCCAGTAGCCGTTTGCGGAGTGATCCAGGACCGAGCCGTGGACCGGCCCTGTGATGATCTCGGCGACTCGGAGGGGACCGAGAGAAGCTGCCAGCGACGACGATACGCTGAAGGGATATTGGGCCCGTTCCGTCTCGGCAGAGATCTCCAGGAAAGCGAAGATCTGGGGCGAAGCGACGATGCACGCGATCGCTACCGACAATGCAAGTGGGGCGATCGTCCGACGCGAAAACCGGCTGATGAAAAGAGTGGTGCAGGCTAGCGAAAATCCCAGGATGATCGTGGGCTCGGCCGCCAGACCGATCAGGCCGCAGAGTACACCGAGATACAACGCATTCCGGAGACGACGGGCCTCGAGCAGCCGGACGAGATTCGAGAGCGCCCATGGCATCAGCGCAGCGGCGACGATCAAATTGTAGAAGACGAGGCATGAGACGATGGCGCCGCTGAAGAGATAGATCGTGGCGACCAGCCGAGAGTCCTCACTGCTCACCTCGTATGTTTCGAGCAGCCGCTTCATGCCGAACCATGCGACGACGAGGTGAAGAAGAAAATGAAGATTGAACGCGAAGTGCGACGGGAGAATCAGGTAGAGGAGTGTGGTGGGGTAGAACGTTAGGTTGTTCGGATTGCCGGCGAGCGGTTGCCCTCCGTCGATCAGCGGATTCCAGAGGGGCAGTCCGTCTCTGACCAGATTCGCGATCGCGGATTGAACGGGAAAGTGGGTGGAGAAGTTGTCCCTGTAGTAAAGAAGAGAATCGTTCGCGAGCCAGAGAAGGATGCAGCCGGAACCCAGCAGGAGGACACCCTTGATCGTGCGATTCACGAGCGCACGCTACACGTCCGCGTGGGTTGTGATCAAGACCGCCGTACGGGCGGGACCCGCGTAGTACACTTCATGCCGCTGAACCGAAAAGAGTGGAGGAAGAGAATGAGTGAGCACGATTCTGCAACTGGATCACGTCACTGGAAGAGCCTGGCGGAGACCGATCCTGACGTCGCGGAGGCCATACGTTCGGAGCGTCGGAGGCAGAACGAAACTCTCGAATTCATCGCCTCGGAAAATCACGTCTCCAAGGCGGTGCTCGAGGCAGCCGGGTCGATCTTTACCAACAAATACGCGGAAGGCTATCCGGGGAAACGCTACTACGGCGGCTGCGGTCCTACCGACGTGGTCGAGACTCTGGCGATCGAGCGAGCGAAGAAGTTGTTTGGAGCCGAGCACGCCAATGTGCAGCCTCACTCGGGGTCCCAGGCGAACATGACCGTGTATTTTGCGATGCTCGAGCCTGGCGACACGATCATGGGAATGGATCTTTCGCACGGCGGGCACCTCACGCACGGTCATCCGCTGTCGTACAGCGGCCGCGACTTCAACGTGGTGGCTTACGGGGTCGACCGGGAGACCGAACAGATCGACTACGATGCGATGCAGAAGCTCGCCGAAGAGCATCGACCGAAACTGATCATCTGCGGCGCGTCCGCGTATTCGCGGGTCATCGATTTTCCACGCATCCGGGCGATCGCCGATTCGGTAGGCGCTTTGATGATGGCCGACATCGCGCACATCGCCGGGCTGGTGGTTGCCGGAGAACATCCGTCGCCGGTTCCCTACGCCGACTTCGTGACGACGACGACGCACAAGACGCTCAGAGGCCCGCGGGCCGGGCTGGTCCTGTGCAGGGAAAAGTATGCGAAGGACATTGACCGGGCGCTGTTCCCAGGCCTTCAGGGCGGGCCGTTGGTTCATATCGTCGCTGCCAAAGCGGTCGCGTTCGGCGAAGCCGCGACCGAGGAGTTCCGAGCGTACCAGAGGCAGGTGGTCCGGAACGCGAAGGCGATGGCCGAGACCGTGGCCGGCGGTGGATTCAGGATCGTGTCGGGAGGAACCGACAACCACCTGTTCATGATCGACGTCTTCTCGAAGGGAATCACCGGCAAGGACGGGGAAAAGATGCTGGAGGATTCGGGCATCACTGTGAACAAGAACACGATCCCGTTCGACCAGAACAAGCCGATGATCGCCTCCGGGCTGCGGCTCGGGACACCCGCGGTGACGACCAGAGGTCTCGGTGAGGCGGAAGTGAAGAAGGTCGGCGAGCTCGTCAACGAGGTTCTCGACGCGGCTGGTGACGAAGCCGTGATCGAGCGGGTGAGGTCGCAGGTTCGAGAGATGTGTCAGCGGTTCCCGATCTACGACTGAAAAGCAGTCGTCAGTCGTCAGTCGTCAGTCGTCAGTCGAGCGAGACACTATTTCGGTGGTCCCGGGGCCGTCGGGTGACGTCGAGGGCTCTCAGGTCGGTCGATGGATGCCGCGGAAGATCCGGGGAGTGAGAAGTTTTTTCTTCCACAGCTTGTAGAGCACCATCGTTTTCAGAATGCCGAAGCCGTAGCGCACGGAGCGCCAGAATCCGATCTGAGAGGCCTCGTCGAAGTAGCGTGTCTGGATAGGGACTTCCCGGATCACCATGCCGGCGGCGACACCCTGGGCGATGATCTCGGTGTCGAACACGAAATCCTCCGAGTTCGATTCGAACGGAATGGCCTCGAGATACTTCCGGGTGTAAGCGCGAAATCCGGAGTGGTACTCGGAGAGGTACGTGTAGAAGGTCGCGTTTTCGATCGAGGTGAGGAAGAGGTTTGCGAAGTACTTCCATTTCGGCATGCCGCCCTCGATCGGCTTTCCGCCGAGCATCCTCGAGCCGAACACCGCGTCGCAGCGATTCTCGAGGAGTGGGTGGAGAAGTTCCGGGATGATCGTCGGGTCGTACTGATGGTCAGGGTGGACCATGACGATGATGTCGGCGCTCATCTCGTCGAGGGCGGTTCTGTAGCAGGTTTTCTGATTCCCGCCGTACCCCCTGTTGCGAGTGTGAGCTTTGGTGCGGATCCCGAGCCGTTCAGCGACCTCGATTGTCCGGTCTGACGATGCATCATCGACGAGCAGCGCATCGTCGACCCAGTCCTGGGGGATATCGCTCCATGTCGCCTCGAGAGTCCTGGCCGCGTTGTAGGCGGGCATGACGACCACGACCTTTTTCTCATCGGTGCGCTTCATCGAGGCGGGAGAATAGCACGGAGGGGGATCGTGGCTTTGCCTGTAGAATGCGCCGCTGTGTTCACCATTGCCCGCCGGAAAAGGATCGACCTCGCCGCCGTCGCATTTCTGACGCTGCTGTTCGTCGTCATGTTTTCGGATGTGCTGTTCGGGCAGCGCGACTTCTTCATCCGTGATCTGACACGTTACTACCATCCTACGAAGTCACTTCTTCGGGAGATCGTGCTTGCCGGCGAATTCCCCTGGTGGAATCCGTACTACTCTGCCGGTCAGCCGATGGCGGCCAATCCGGAGTACGAGGTTTTCTATCCCTTTCAGTGGCTCATTCTCTTCCCGGACTTCGAGACCGGATATCGTCTGCACATCCTGCTTCACGTCTGGATCACGGCTGTCGGGATGTATCTCTTTCTGCGTTCGCTGCGCCGGTCTGCATCGGCTTCGATCTTTGGCGCGATCTCGTGGGGTTTTGGGGGAGTCACTCTTTCTCTGATCAATCTCCTGCCGATTCTGTTCGCTGCTGCGTGGCTTCCGCTCATCCTTCTGTTCGCGCGTCGCGTGATCCGGCGTTCACTCTTCGCGACGCTGCGCTCGCATCCCTCTTCGGCGGAGTGCAGATCCTCGTTGGAGAACCGACGACGCTCATGCAGACGTGGCTGATCATCGGGTTCTATGCGCTCTGGCGGATGTTCCGGCTGCGAAGTCGCGGCTTGCGGGCGGTGCCGATCCGGTATCGATCGTCACTCTGATTCTCGTCTGGTCAATCGCGATCGGAGCCATCCAGCTGATTCCTGCAATCGATCACGCGGGCGAGACCTCCCGAGCGCGCGGGTTCGACTTCGAGCTGATCACCGCGTGGAGCTTTCCGCCCCAACGGATCGCGGAGATGGTTTATCCGCACATTTTCGGGAGGATCGACGCGGAGGGGCGGACGGTGTGGTGGGGCGGCAGTGGCCTGTACGGCCGTCCGGCATCTCCTTTCCTGTTCAGCATCTATCTGGGCGGGGCGATGTTCGCCCTGATTGCGGCCGGCCTGGCAATCCGGCGCACGTTGCGATGGCCCGTCCTCCTGTTCGTTTCGATTTTCGTGATCATAGCTCTCGGACGCCATATCGTCGTCTACCGGTGGCTCGTGGACGCGGGTCTCTCGATCCCCTTTCGATATCCGGAAAAGTTCGTTCTCTCTGCTCTTTTCGGGTTGGTGGTGTTCGGAAGCGTGATGTTCGACCGGATCACGGATGGCGATCATCGTCTCGGTCGTGTCTCAGCGCTGGTCTCTGGTGTGGTGTGCCTGGTCGCGGTGGCGATTGCGATCAGTGCACTCACTCCGCTGTATGAAGAGGCATTTACGAAGTTGTGGGGAGTATCCAGTTCGCGCTTCCGCGCCGTGATGGTCAGTGTCTCCGCACGCGACTGGGCAGTGGCGGCTCTCGTGAACGGTCTGGCCGCTCTGCTTTTCTGGCTTCGCTCGAGGGGCTCGATCCATCTCGCGTGGGCGTGGGGAGTGACGGGGCTGCTCATCATTGACCTCGTTCCGGTCGGCTTCGACGCGTCACCACGCATCCAGAGAAGCTTTTACGCCACGCCGGAGATCGTCGAGGATCTTCCTGCCCGCAGCGACTATCGTGTGTTCCACGAAGTCGACTGGTACGGCCGATCGGACACGGCCAGGACCTGGTTCTCCACCGGCCGGGGGGTCTACTGGGTGGTCCGCAATGGTCTCTATCCGATGACGAGTGCCAACCACGGCATCCGAACCGTTCTCGAGAGAGACTACGACCGGACGGCGCTCCTTCCGACAGTCGATCTGGCTCGTGCCATGTGGGAGGTGCGGGACGCGGGGCAGAAGCAGTGGGCCGCGATCTTCATGGAAATGTCGAATGCCGGATTCCGTTCGCGCTACCGGGATCGTGATCGGGAGTTGCAGAGAGTGGAGGGCGATTTCCGCCATGTCAGGCCAATTGATTTCACCGAGGTCCCGCTCGTCCCCCGTTATTACCTGGCGGAACGGCTTGTCGAGATTGATGGGAAATCCGATTTCGTCGATAAGCTCGTGGAGCAGGTGCCGGAACCGCGCACCGCTTTCGTCGCGTTCGAGCCATTCGATCCTGCAAACGGATCTGTTTCAGTTGTTTCGGAGAAGTCTTCGACGATCGAGTTGGACGTTGCGGCCGAGGGTCGCAGCTTTCTGGTGCTCTCCGTAACTCCCCACCGCTACTGGCGCGCAGAGGTCGACGGACGGGAGGCGGAGCTGCGGACGGTGAATATCGGCTACCAGGGTCTGGAGTTGGAGGCGGGGGAGCATCGGGTTGTGATGCGATATCGGAACCCTGTATTCTGGGATCCGTTCCGTTCACGGCGGTGGGGCTCATTCTGTCGCTCTTCGGGACGTGCTTACCGCGGAGAAGGAGGCACGATCCTGGCGGTTTTCGTGATGGGAGGGCGGCCGAGCCGGCTTCGGATCCGGATCGTATCGGCGAGCATGCGCGCGGAGTCTCGTCCGATCGAGACCCGTGAGCCCTCGACGTTGTGCCAGCGAACCGGGACCTCTGCGACGGCGAACCCGAGCTGGAGTGCGATCGTGAGCGCCTCGACGTCGAATGCGAACCGATCGATGGTGGCGGATCGGAAGACCTCTTTTGCCGCAGCGGCGGTAAAAAGTTTGAATCCGCACTGCGTATCCTGGAACGGAAGCCCGGTGATGGTCCTCATCAGACGATTGAAAATTTTTCCCATTGCCTGCCGGTGCCACGGTTGGCGCTGGCTGACAGTGGACGGGTCGAGAGCGCGGGAGCCGATGACGACATCGAACTGGTCGAGATATGAAGACAGCAACCAGAGCTCGTCGAGTGGTGTGGAGAGATCGGCGTCGGAAATGAGCACGATCTCGCCGGTCGCTTCGATGACTCCCTGCCGGATCGCGTAGCCTTTCCCTGCATTCTCCGAGTAGCTGACGATCGTGGCGGGAATGTCGGCCGGGAGATGACGGAGCAATAAAGGCGTCTGATCAGTCGATCCGTCGTCGACCATGACGACCTGCGTGACGGCAGAATGTGTGGTCACGAACGCGCGAAGCTGCTCCACGGTCGACCCGAGGCGGTCAGCCTCGTTGAAAAGCGGGATGACGATCGATACGGATCGGGTTATTCTCATGCGTCGGGTTCAGGTCCAGCCAGAATGAAAACAACGAAACGAGTCGGTAACAAGGATTTTTTGTACACCACCGCAGCCTTCGTGGCGCTGTTCGCGGTCGCGCTGGGCTTTGCAGTGTACCTCACTGCGACGGCCCCTCCCGATGACGGAAGCTATCTGCCGGGGGAACAGGAGATCACGCCCGAGATCGAGCTTCTCCAGAAGTATGTTCGACTCGAGACGACTCCGGGCAGAGAGATCGAAGGGGCACGATTTCTCATGGACTACCTTGCGCGGAACGGAATCGAAGCTGAACTGATCATGAGCGGGGAAGGCCGGGCGAACGTATACGCACGGCTGCGGGGGAGGATTCCGAATGAAGGTCTTCTCCTGCTGCATCATATCGATGTCAAGCCTGCCGGGACCGAAGGGTGGGAGCGCCCGGCCTTTTCGGGCGATGTCTGGCAGAACCGGATCTATGGTCGGGGAGTTCTGGACATGAAGGGGATCGGGATCACTGAGCTTCTCGCCTTTGTGAAGGCGGCGAAGTTGGGAGAGCCGCTGGAGAGAGATCTGGTTTTCCTGGCGGTGGCGGACGAGGAGCAGGGAAGCAGGCTGGGCGTGCAGTGGCTGGTCGAGCATCGTGCGGACGTGTTCGAGGGATTACAGTACGCCCTCAATGAAGGCGGGATCACCGAGATGATCCGCGACGACATCGTGTACTTCGCCGTCGAGACGAGTGGCAGACAGGCTCGCGTGTTCAATCTGGTGGCTGACGATGCGAGCTCGCTCGAGGAGATTGAAAATCGGTGGAAAGACCTTTCAATTCGCCCGGAGATGGATGTTCTCCTCCCGGAGGTGAACGAATACTTCCGTGCGATCGCTCCTTTCCGCCGACACTTCGGCCCGTTGCTCGAGGATATTCGATCCACGAGCGAGGCGGGGCGGCTCGATGAGCTTCACCCGTCTTATCTCGTCCTGCTCCAGAACAATATGGCCTTCTCGGACATCTCTGAAAGAGCCGATGACCGGATGGAAAGAATGGCCGTGCTCTGGTACCTGCCTTCGACCAGTCCCGAAGGCCTCACAGAGCGTCTTCGGGCCGATGCACAGGAGCTCGGAGTCACGGTGACGACCGGCCGGAGCTCATCTCCTCCGGTCGTCGGCTTCTCGTCTCTGGATACGCCTTTCTTCGAGTTGTTCGAGCGTGAGGTGCACGAGATGTACGGAGCCGATGTGGTCGTCGGTCCGTTGATAGGAACGAAGGCTGTCACCGATTGCCGGTTTCTGCGAGCGAAAGGAATCGATTGCTATGGTATGTGGCCGTTCCCTGTCACGGTCTACGACAGTGCCGGAATCCATGGCGTGAACGAGCGGCTGCGTCTGGACTGGTTTCTGAGCGGAGTGACCCTGATGGAGGAGGTCGTGCTGCGATGGGTCGAGAGGTGACGCAAATTGTCACTGGCTACGCTCCGCGGTGACGCGCACTGTCATATCCGTGTTGAGCAGGATTGCTCTAAGTGGTTTGGCTGCAACAAGGTAGATGTTTGAGTGATGCGGTATGTATATTGGAGTCCAATGAACTCGAAATGCCTGCAATGTCGCAGGATCAACAAGGAGGAACACAGATGTCCAGATTCAGAAAAGATAAAGGTTTCACGCTGATCGAGCTGTTGATCGTCGTCGCGATCATTGGCATCCTGGCCGCGATTGCCATCCCGAACCTGATGACTGCGATGCAGAAGTCGAAGCAGAAGAGAACGATGGCCGACATGCGCTCGCTCGCCACGGCCTGGGAATCATACGCGGTCGACATGAACTCGTACCTGGGAGCTGGGTACTCGGTCCTCGGCAATCACGGTGACCTACGCGACGCTCCAGCCGATGCTCGCCCCGGACTACATCAAGAATCTGCCGGAAGAAGACGGATGGGACAATGCGTACGAGTTCAACACCGACCTAGCTACGAACGCTCAGGAGTACCAGATCATCTCCGGCGGAAAAAATGGAAACATCGCCGCCAGTGAAGGTCCCGATGCGGGTGGTCCCACGACCGACTTCGACTGTGACATCGTCTACGTCGAATGGATCGTTCGTCGTCTTCCCCGAAGGCAAGCAGAACTAAATCCCTGGCTCTTGAATAGCAGCGAAGGGCGCCCTTCTGGGCGCCCTTCCTACATCAGCCGCATATCACTCCCATAAAGAAGGCGACAGGCATGACTTCCATACGGAGAGCACGCGGTTTTACGCTGATCGAGTTGCTGATCGTTGTGGCGATCATCGGCATTCTTGCAGCAATCGCGATCCCGAACCTGATCACTGCAATCAATCGCTCCAGGCAGAAGCGGACCATCAGCGATATGCGCACGATCGCCACCGCATGGGAGTCTCAGGCTATCGAAGACGAGCTCCTACACTGCTGCCGGGGCAACGTTTCCCTGGCCAGAAGCCACGATCACTCCTGAGGACATGAAGATTCTGCTCGTCCCGAACTACATCAAGTCTGTTCCAGACCGCGACGGTTGGGGCGGGGCGTTCGACTTCGCGTCCGACCAGCCGGTGGGCTCCGACGGCCAGACATACGCAATCCGGTCGTATGGCTGGGGGAGTGAGAAGGACGGCGACACATACGAGATCGGCCTCGCAACCGAATTCGAGTGTGACATCGTCTACTCCAACGGGGCATTCATCGCGTACCCACAGGCGGCGATGAAGAACTGAGCTATATTGCCAGTGTGAGAGCGTCTTCTGATCCGCGCCGTCTCCTTCTGGTCCTCGTCCTCTCGTATCTGATCCTGCTCTCCTGTGGCCGCGAAACTCTCGATGCGGCTGATCCGGCGGCCAGTCCCGCTGCCAGGCTGCTGAGTGAATACGTTCGAATCGATACCTCCAATCCACCGGGAAACGAAACGCGAGCGGCGGAGTGGCTCGCCGCCAAGCTCGCGGCCGCCGGGATCGAGTCGCGGCTCATTGGCGACGATCCCGCCAGAAAATCACTGTATGCGCGGCTCGATGCGCCCGGAGATCGACCCGCTCTCCTTCTGATGCATCACACTGACGTGGTGCCGGCGGACGGAAGCGAGTGGTCCGTTGATCCCTTCTCCGGCGAAACGGAGAACGGTTACATGTTCGGGCGGGGGACGCTCGACGCGAAATCCCTCGGTGTCGCGCAACTGATGAGTTTCATCGATCTCGCAGAGCACCGAGACCAGCTCGACTCGTGACGTGATCCTTCTCGCCGTGTCGGATGAAGAGAGCGGCGGACTTTCCGGAGCCGCAGACCTTCTGACGCGTCATCCCGAACTTTTCGATGATGTGGGCTACGTCCTCAACGAGGGCGGGGGCAATCAGGTTGTCGTCGATGAGATGATCTTCTGGGGGATCGAGGTCGATCAGAAGGTACCGCTATGGGTGGAGATCGTCGCCACGGGAGCCGGCGGACACGGCGTCCAGGATGTACGACGACTCTTCGGTGATGCGGCTTCTTCGGGTCCTCGATCGCGTCAGACGCGTCGAGCCTCGGCGGCGGGTCACATCGGAGGTGAGGAAATACTTTCATGCACTCTCCGGCGCGAAGAAGGCGGAGCGTGCGGAAGTTCTGGCAGATATTGATCGATACATTTCTTCGCCAAAGCTCGATTCAGTTCTTTCCGACGGCTATCTCGGGCTCCTGCAGGATACGTGGACGATCAGCGTCCTCGACGCAGGAGCGCAGGTCAACGTCGTACCGAACGAGGCGCGTGCAGAGATCGACATCAGGCTGCTCCCGGGATCCGATCCCTCCGAGCCACTCGAACGGGTTCGGGAGATGGCCAGAGGCGATGCAGAAGTCAATGTGCTGCTGATGGGCGAGGCTGCGTCACCCTCGCCGACTGGCACCGAGTTGTGGAACGCGATGGCTCGAGGTTCTTTCGGAGCGATCACCCGATGCGGTCGTCGGGCCGATGGTTTCCCTCGGCACGACCGACAGCCGCTTTTTCAGATCGAGAGGAATCGTCGCGTACGGGTTTTCTCCTTTCAAGGTGAACTACTACGACGGCGCCTCCGTACATGGAGCTGATGAAAGCATCCGGCTCGCATTTCTCAACGAAGGAATCGAGGTAATGCGTGAGATCGTTGAGCGATTCTGCCTCAGACGGGATTCGTGATTCGCGAGCGCACTGCGCATTGACGGTGTGTCGATTTCCCCGTCGGATCCAACCATTCACGAGAGGCTTCGAAAAAGAATTAACAGTGTTTCCCTTCACACTGAACCTCGCAGCGATTAAGATGGCGACTCCGCGCGGCTGACTGAGTAGCAAATGACAACTATCGACGATCATCTCACCGGAATCATTCGCGACCTGATTCAAAACGGCATTACTCTCGACCAGGCACTCGACGTGTTTGAGGGCAAGTTCATCGCCATCGCAATGGACGAGCACGACAACAACGTCACGCGTGCGTCGCGGGCGCTGGGCATCCATCGAAATACGCTCCACAACAAGCTGCGGACGCAGAGCAGCGTGAGTGGGTATGTGGCACGACTCGAGCAGAAGGGCAATAGGAAGAAGCGCACGACCCGGACCAAGCGTCCGCGCGAGTCGTAGCGATCCTATTTCGTGACTGAACCGTCCCCATCACTCGAACCCCAGGCGATACTCGATCTTCTCGAGCGCCGGGGCAATCGCGTTCTCTCCGTCCGGGACATCCATCGAAGACTCGCAAAGGATATTGACGGGCTCTCGAAAGAGACGGTCGAAGAGATCGTCGAACGGCTCGCGCGCGAGGGTCGGATCGTCGCCATCCGAGGCCGAAAATACTCACTGATCGAGCACACCGCGTTCCGGCGAGGGCGCGTTCGTGCCCGGAGCGACGGCACCGCGCTCGTCGTCCCGAGTATCAAAGACGAAGTCGCAGTATTTGTCGATCGCAAGTCCCTTCGTGGCGCGATGGATGGCGATGTGGTACTCGTCCGGGTAGAGTCCGGCGCGAGTCCGAAGCGTCTCGGTGGGCGTGAGCTCGAGCGGGGAACGGTCACCAGTATTCTGCAGAGGGCGCATGAAACCGTAGTCGGGCGATTTCACGAGGGCAGTCCCGTCATGGGTCCGGCCGTTCGATCAGAAGCTCGACGGCGACATCATCATCGGTGATGACTCCACCGGCGGACGCAAGGAACGGTGAGATGGTCGATGTCGAGATCGAGATGTATCCCGACCGCGATCAGCGCGCACGCGGACGAGTGATCGAAACCCTCGGTTTCATCTGGGAGCCGGGTGTCGACATCGAGGTCGTCATCCGGAAATACAAGCTGCCGCACCAGTTCCCAGACGAGGTTCTCGCCGATGCTGAAAAGATCCCGAGCGAGATCGGTCCATCCGAGATCGAGGGTCGTCGTGATCTTCGTGACCGCGAGATCGTGACGATCGATGGTGAAAGTGCCCGCGACTTCGATGATGCCGTCGAGGTCAACCGGCTGCCAAACGGGAACTGGCAGCTCGGTGTCCACATCGCTGACGTCTCCCACTACGTGCCGGAGGGATCCGCGATCGACCGTGAGGCGTACGAGCGTGCGACATCGGTGTACTTTCCCGGACGAGTCGTGCCGATGCTTCCGGAACGCCTCTCCAACGGAATCTGCTCGCTCAACCCCCAGGTCGACCGCCTGACGATGAGCGTTCTGATGGAGATCGATTCTGAGGGCCGGGTCGTCGACAAGGAGTTTTTCAGATCCGTCATCCGCACTCGTGAGCGGATGACCTACACCGATGTCAACCAGATCATCGATGGTCCGGGGCCGGAGCTCCGAGAGAGATACGAACCTCTGCTCGATCTGTTCGATCGTATGGCCCAGCTCTACCGGATACTCCGTTCACGCCGCTCTCGCAGAGGGTCTCTCGATTTCGATCTGCCTCAGCACGAGGTGCTGCTCACCGAACAGGGGGAGATCGAATCGATTACCGCACTCGCGAGAAACGATGCGCACCGGCTGATCGAGGAGTTCATGCTGGCTGCAAATGAGACGGTCGCGCAACATCTCTTTTTCGCGAGTCAGCCCGCCGTCTATCGGAACCATGCAGCTCCAGATCTGGCGAAGCTCGAGGATCTGAAAAATCTTCTCCAGGAGTTCGGCTACAAGCTCAAAGGCAACCTCGAGGAGATCCGTCCGGCAGAGCTTCAACGAATTCTGCGTAAGGTCGAAGGGACACCGGAGGAGCAGCTTCTGAGTGAGTTGATTCTCCGCTCGATGAAGCGTGCCGTTTACTCGCCCGAATGCCAGGGACATTTCGCGCTGGCATTCGAGCAGTACACGCATTTCACCTCGCCTATTCGTCGATATCCTGACCTGATCGTCCACCGGCAGTTGGGCGATCTGATCAGGAGAGGGGCTCTGCACGGTCAGGAACGCGAAGCGAAAGAGAGCTACCACGTCACCGCTGCGATGCACTCGTCGGAGCAGGAGCGCCGCGCCGAGGCTGCCGAGCGCGAGGTCATGGAGTGGAAGAAGGTGATCTTCATGCTCGACAAGGTCGGGGAGACGTTCGCGGGCCGGGTGACGGGAGTCGCTCCCTTCGGTTTGTTCATCGAGCTCGAAGAGCATTTCGTTCAGGGGCTGGTTCCGATTGCCTCGATTGGTGGCGACTACTGGCAGTACCTCGACCGGGAGCACAGATTGAAGGGGGAACGCTCCCATCGCGAGTTTCGTCTCGGGGATCCAGTCGTCGTCGAAGTGGTCGAAGTCGACGAGGATCGGAGGCAGATCGAGCTCCGGCTCAAGGAGGCGGCCGGGGCGAGTGTCGATCAGAGGCGTTCCCGAAGAGGCAGAGATTCGGTATGATGAATAAGTTTTTATGAATCTGTGCCGCGCGGAGGCTGTCTCGACAGCCCGGGGGAATCAAGTTATGAATAATCCGACTCATCGGAATCAATCGCTGGAACAGCTTCGGGAGACCCGTCTCGAGCTCGAGCGGGAACTGCAGGACAGTGAGCATGATCTCACTGCGGCCGAGGCTGATCACGCGCTCGGCAGGCACAGGAAGCTTCGGAAGGGTCTGTTGCACCTCGTCGCAACGAGCGATGACGATTCGGTACGGATCAACTCCGTGATCGAAGTCATCAGGAGCCTCGAGAACGAGCTGATCTACCTTCACAACTTCCTCGTCGCTCCCGAGGATCAGGATGCAAAACTGGCTCGTAGACTGGAAGCTCTCGTTCAGGAGTTTTCCGGTGCGGCCGAGGTCCAGCTATCCCGACTCGAGATGACCTATTACCTCGGCGTGCTTTCACTTTACGAAGGAGAGCTCGAGAACGCTCGCGGCTTCTTCGAAGAAGTGTGCGAGTCGGAAGAGTCGGACGAGGCGAACGACATCAAGTACAAGTCGTTCGTCATGCTCGGTCACCTGTCCCATGTGCAGGAAGACTACGAGAGGGCGAGGGACCTTCACGATCAGTCGATGCAGTACACCCATAGCCCCAACGTCATGGCCCAGGCGTTCGCGCTGAAGGCACTCAACAGCTATGCGCTCCAGAAGAGGGACGAGGCGTTGGAGATGTTCGAAAGAGCTCTCGAGCTGTTCAGGGTGAACGAGCCGTTCTACAACGAGTATTTTCACCGCAATTCTCTTCTTTTCTGTGGCGCGATCCTGTTTGACCGTGAACAGTACGACCGCGCGGCCGGTTACTACGAGGAGGTTCTCGATCATGTGGAGAGCAGCTCGTACGACTACTTCGACGCTCTGGTGCAGCTCGGCAAGATCCGTTTTGCGAGCGGAGACTTCGAGGAAGCCGCAAGAATTCTCGAAAGAGCAACGGAGAAGCAGGAGAACGAGAACGAGTATCTGCTCGATACTCTCTACTGGCTTGCTCGTGCGCAGCTCAAGATCGAGCGCAGAGGAGATGCGAAGAGGTGTCTCGAGAAAGTGGTTGCGTCGCCGGTCGACTACCAGAAGAAGTCACAGGCGGAGCAACTGCTCGCTCAGGTCTCGTAGATGCTCTGCCCGACCGGGCGATGGTCTCAGTGGCCAAACCGCATCAGAACCATCGCGACGTCATCCTTGAGCTCCTCAGTTTGCGAGAACGAGGTGACGTCCGTGAAGATCCTCTGATGGATCACGGACAGATCCTCAGTGGATGATTCGACCAGAATCTCCGCGATTCTGTCGGTCGAATAGAACTCCCCGTCAGGGGTGATGCGGTCGGTCAGTCCATCGCTGTAGGCGAAGATCATGTCTCCGTTTCCGAGCTCGAAAGTGTTCTCTTCGAAGGAGACACCTTCGATTGCGCCCAGCATGTGACCGGGAAACTCGAAAGGCTCGACCGTTCCTCGCTCACACCGGTAGAGAAGAAATGGAGGATGGGCCGCATTGGAGAACCGCATGGTGCCACTCTCCCGGTCGAACTTCAGAAGCAACCCCGTCGCGTACTGAGAGGGAAGCGAAGCCGAGCAGAGAAACTCGTTGAGCTCGCTCATGAATGTCGCCGTCGACGTCAACCGTTCCGACTCGGAGTGCAGATAGCTCTTGAGGAGAGACGTCAGGATCGCTGCCGGGAGTCCGTGGCCGGAAACGTCCGCAACGAAAATCAGCAAAGAGTCGCCCGACTGGAAGTAGTCGTAGAAGTCGCCCGAGAGCGTTTCGGACGGGAGATACGAGGAACGGATCTCGACGCCGCACGCTTCGAACTGGCTCGGCGGCAGCAGCGCCTCCTGCACTTTGCGAGCGAACTGGAGATCCTTGTTCAGGCGCTGATTCAGGGCCATGATCTCGTCCGATTTCTCTTTCAGCTCATCATAAAGTCTCCTGAGCTGATCCTGGTACTTCTTGACCCGGAGCAGCGCGCGGAGCCGGGCGAGAATCACTTCGACGTCTGCAGATTTCGTGACGAAGTCGTCAGCGCCGGCGTCCAGCCCGGCGACCATGTTCTCTGACGAGTCCGCACCGGTAAGGATGAGGACCGGAATGTTGCGGTTGGCCTCGTCAGCCTTGATTCTGCGGGAGACTTCGTACCCGTCCATCCCGGGCATACGGTAGTCGACGAGAACCGCGTCGGGAGAGTCGGCTTTCATGCGGGCGAGTCCCTCCTCGCCGCCGTCCGCCACTACGACCGAGTAGCCGCTCTTTCCGAGAAGGCGCCTCATCAGCACCAGATCGTCATCGTTGTCGTCGATGACGAGAATCGTTTCGCCGGGCATCGTTTCTCACCTATTCAGTACCCGCGCCAGATTGGGTGCGGATCGAGCCTACTGTACACTCGCTCCGGGAGAGGGACAATGAAGCTGATCGTAGGCCTGGGGAATCCCGGCCCGGCGTATGAGAGCACGAGGCACAACGCCGGTTTCATGGTGATCGATGCGCTGGCGGCGCGCCATCGTATCCAGATCGACACCCACGAGAAAGATGCACTGACGGGGAAAGGGCGAATCGCCGGTGAAACGGTGATGCTCGCGAAGCCGATGACCTACATGAATCTGTCGGGTACAGCGGTTCTCAAGCTCGTGAACAAGTACGCTGAAGACGTGGCCGACCTGCTCGTGGTGTATGACGACGTCGACCTGAAACTGGGAACTTTGAGAATCAGGGAGAGAGGCTCGCCCGGCACTCATAACGGGATGCGCTCCATCTGTTCGTCGCTTGAAACGGAGAGTTTCCCCCGGCTACGATTCGGAGTGAGGGGTGAGACGTTGACTCAGACGGCAGATCTTGCAGATTATGTTCTACAGGCTTTTTCCAGGGAAGAGATGCCGCTCGTCGAGGGAGCGATCGCGAGTGCTCTCGATTCCGTCATCATGATCGCTCGCGGAGATCTCCGTCGAGCGATGACGACGTTCAATCGGGCGGCGGTACGGGAGACGGAATCGTGACGTCGCTGCCGACGACCGTCCGCTCTCTGCGTGAACAGGGCTGGAAGCAGATACCCACCAAAGACGAGATGCGCCGGAATCTTCTCCGGATGATCCGCAACGGCGAAGACCGATTTCCGGGCATTCACGGCTATGAGCGCACCGTGATACCTGCGGTGGAGAACGCCATCCTCGCTCGTCACGACATGATCCTTCTGGGTCTCCGCGGACAGGCGAAAACGCGAATCCTTCGTGCTCTCACTCAATTTCTCGATCCCGCCATCCCGATCATCGCCGGTTGTGACATCAACGACTCCCCGTACCTGCCCGTATGCAAGCGATGCAGACGTCTCGCCCGTGAGCGGGGTGACGATCTGCCAGTGGAGTGGGTCGGTGCGGACCGGCGGTATCGTGAAAAGCTCGCCACGCCTGACGTCACCGTTGCAGATCTGATCGGTGACATCGATCCGGTCAAAGCGGCGAACCTCCGTCTCGAGTACTCCGACGAAGAGGTGATTCACTACGGCATCATCCCTCGGACCAATCGCGGAATCTTCGCCATCAATGAGCTTCCCGATCTGGCGCCGCGGATTCAAGTGGCTCTTCTGAACATCCTCGAGGAGCGTGATCTTCAGATAAGAGGGTTTCCCATTCGAATCCCGATGGACATCATGCTCGTTTTCAGCGCGAATCCGGAGGACTACACCAGTCGGGGCAACATCATCACTCCTCTCAAAGATCGCATCGACTCGCAGGTCCTGACGCATTACCCGAGGGACGTCGCGACCGCCAGGAAGATCACCGATCAGGAGTCGTGGCTGGATCGTGGAGAGCGCGACATCGCTGTGCCCGACATGATCCGGGATCTGATCGAGAGGATTGCATTCCGGGCCCGGGAGTCCGAGCTCGTCGACCAATCTTCCGGCGTGTCGGCGCGGATGCCCATCTCGGCAGTGGAGCTTCTGCTGTCGAACCTCGAGCGCCGGGCCGCCACGACGGGAGATCGGGATGTGCATCCGCGTCTCTCGGATCTTCTGATGCTCGCACCCGCGATCACGGGAAAAGTCGAGATGGTGTACGAGGGAGAGCAGCAGGGTGCGGAAGTCGTTGCGCAGAGCCTGATCGGATCGGCCCTGCTGGAACTGTTCGAAACACTCCTTCCTCCAATCGAGCGTGGCGGGGCGAGGCAGCGGCGGCGGCGTGCGGCCCTCGACGACGAAGACATGGACTCGATGTTCCGACGTGTCGATGCTCGTGACGAACCGGACGACGATGATGAAGTGTCCGAGTCGGTGTGGAGTGAGGTGCTCGCCTGGTTTGCAGCCGGCAATTCTCTCACCCTGTCGGACGAGATGCCATTTGAAGACTACGAGCGGGAGCTGATGCGGGTAGAGGGACTGGAGTCGGTAGTTCTGCGTCATGCGACCCCTGGCGGGCCGGGTGAGAAAGCCTTTCTGATGGAGCTCGCTCTCGAGGGGCTCCATCAGTCGCTCCGACTCGCGCGAGAGGATCTCGACTCTGCAATCACATTCTCGGAGCTCGCAAAATTCAACGTTCTCAGAACGGTCAGGTGAAGAAGATGGTCCGTATTACGACAGACATACCGGAAGAGCTCGAGCGTGAAATCAGACGTCTTCTCAGAGAGGGGTGGTACGAGAGCGACGAGGAGATCATCATCGAGTCTCTGCAGCAGTTCGTCGGGGGCAAATCGTATCTGGGAGACTCGCCAACGATGCTTCACCGGTTCGCCGCAGACGCTCTGAATGAATCGAAGCCGGAGACCGCGCTGAAGTTCGTCTGTCGAGCAATGGCCATCATCGGCAGCCAGAGAACCGCGGACCTGGCCTTCTACCAGGTGCTCGTGGAGCTTCGTGTGCAGATCCTCCTCGTCCTCGATCGACTCGATGAGGCAGAGGAAGTGCTCGAGACCGCCAGGGAGCGGCTGCCGAACAATCCGGCCATCGTGCGATGGCTCGAGAAGGTGAAGAAGAAGAGCGCCGCGATCGAGGCCGCCTCATGACCATCGCCGGTTCTGTTCTGGTTGCTTTTCCGCGCGATGGGTCGATCGAGTTGCCCGAATGAGACACCGATACCTCCACGTTGATCCATCGCTGATCGAGCGTCTCCTGAGTGAGGAGGCGCTGCGACAACTGTTCAACCAGCTTCTGCTCCGGGCGGGTGGAGATCCAGACCAGGCCATCGACTGGATGCGTCAGCTCCAGCAGCGAGGCATCATCGACGATCGTGTGGATCTCGAGGCCTTCTTCGACCGGTTGATCGATGATGGTCTTCTCACCAGTGACGCGGACGGTGCTCTTTCGCTGACTCTCTCCGGAGAGCGCGAGATCCGCCGGGATGCGCTCGATGAGATATTCGGTGGTCTCCGGAAATCGATGCCGGGTTATCACTCGGTGCCTCATTCCGGACGGGGGACCGAACGCCTCACCGAGACTCGCAAGTATGTCTTTGGTGATGATCCCTCATCGATCGATGCCCGTCGCACCCTGGAGAATGCCGTCAGGAACAGCGGGCCGGATGGGGCCATCACGGTTCGTGAAGAGGATCTCGAGGTCTACGAGACGGAGCACGGGAGCAATTGTGCGACAGTCGTGATGATCGATATCTCGCACTCGATGATTCTCTATGGTGAGGACAGAATCACGCCCGCGAAAAAGGTCGCGCTGGCATTGACGGAGCTCATTCTGACGAAGTTTCCGAAAGACTCGATTGACGTCCTTCTGTTCGGTGATGACGCACAGGAAGTTCCCATCTCTCAGATTCCGTACGTCCAGGTCGGTCCGTACCACACGAACACAAAGGCCGGTCTCGAGCTCGCGCAGATGATTCTGCGCCGGCGCCGACACGCAAACAAGCAGATCTTCATGATCACGGACGGCAAGCCCTCGGCGCTTCACACCCCCGAGGGGCTCTACACGAACTCCTTCGGTCTCGACCTGAAGATCGTGAACAAGACGCTCGACGAAGCGGATCGCTGCCGCCGCGCCGGTATCCCGATCACCACCTTCATGCTCGCGACGGATCCCATGCTCGTCGACTTCGTCGATCAGCTCTCGCGGGTCAATCGGGGGAGGGCGTTCTATGCGTCGCCCCACAACCTCGCGGAGTTCATCCTCGCCGACTACATCAGGAACAGGCGCAAGCTCATCCATTGAACCGGCTCCGTGCCTTCAGACCTTCGAGGAACATCCCGGGGGCTGTCGGGTGGTTCTTCTTGTCGTGAAAAAGTTATTGGTTGTTGCGGCTTTGCTGTTCTCCCTGCCTCTCGCCGGAAGTGACAAGGCCGTTCGCGCATTGCAGTCGGGTTCTGCATCCGGTGATCGTCCTCTTCACGAGGCTGGTCTTCTCGGCCAGGGAGAGATCGTCGCGGTTCTCGATACGGGTCTCGACTGGGACAACTGTTTCTTCGCAGAGCCGGACGGATCGATGCCGCCGGTCAATACCATTGCCTCTGACGGATCGCTGGAGTCGTCCCATGTCGATCCTTCCCGGCGGAAAGTGATTGCGTACGACTTCCTCTACTCGTGCTCGGAGTACCCTTCGGCTCCAGGCTGCGACTCGTCAGTCTTGAGCGAGAGCTGGGACAATCAGGGACATGGGACCCATGCGGCCGGCACTATCGCCGGGGACCACGGCAGGCTCGGAGCGTGGGACCGCAATGATGCGATCGCGCCGGCAGCTCAGCTCGTCATTCAGGATGCAGGGTATATCGGCGGCGACCTCTGCTCGCAGCGACCGGGGCTCCGATGCCCCGTTCGAGATCTCACGGCGGTCCTGCAGCAGGCGTACGACCAGGGAGCGAGAATCCACTCGAACTCCTGGGGAGACCGGCAGGGAGCGCCCCCCGGCGCCATACCGCCGACCGCCAACTACAACGACTCGACCAGGCAGATCGACCAGTTCATTTACGAGCACCCCGACATGCTGGTGGTGTTCAACACCGGGAACGCGGGACAACTGGGAGTCATCATCCCTCTCGAGCCCCGGCTCGGCAAAGAACACACTGCAGGTGGGTGGTTTCAGTTGGTACAGCGATCATCCCGCTGTCCTCTTCTGGAGCGGGAGCGGTCCGACCATTGATGGTCGCCTCAAGCCGGAGCTCATCGCACCCGCCTTCGTATTCGCGGGCGACACCGATTTTCAGATCGGAGAGGAAAACTGCAACAGCTCCACCCAGGGAGGGACGTCGTGGTCAGGTCCGCTCATCGCCGGAGCGGCGGCGCTCGTCCGGCAGTACTACCGTGAGGGCTACATCGATGGTGGCGGCCCTTCCGATCGTGGATTCGCTCCATCCTCCGCGTTGATCAAAGCCACGCTCGTCGCAGCCGCGACGCCGGCACTTTTCTTCGACGGAGCCGATGGGACGTATCCCATCGAGCCGGTGCCATCGTATCAACAGGGGTTCGGGATGCCGGTCCTCGATGATGTTCTACCTCTCAGCGGGGATCCGGAGGCACTCTGGGTGAAAGACATGGACTCGCTCATTCTGAGAGAGGGCGAGACGATCAGATACCAGTTCGATGTCGGAGAGGCTCGGTCTCTCCGCATCGTGCTCGCGTGGGTCGATCCTCCAGGAACCGGTTCGGCGCAACCGGCGAATGTTTCCCGCCTCGTGAACGACCTCGATCTGCGCGTGGTGGGTCCCGATGGCGAGGTTCATCTCGGCAACGCATCTCTGGGGTCGTCGCCGGATCGCCTCAACAACCTCGAGTCGGTCGAACTGAGAGTGCCTGCGGCCGGCCGCTACACGGTCATGATCGATGCGCACTCGATCGGGGCCGGCGGCTCGCAAGGGGCGGCGCTGGTCGTTTCGGGAGATCTGGAGCCTGTGACGGGTCGCCAGCGGAGCGTCCGACGCCGATGATGCAGAGAACGATCAGGACGCGGTGCCCATAAAGACAGAAGCAGAGATGTTGGGTATCATCGGCTCATGTTGGACCGCAGCTACCTCAGAGAACACTCCGAACAGTACAGAACAGCTCTCGAGAACCGCAGGAGCGAAGCGCCGCTCGACTCACTTCTTTCGCTGGACCGTGAGCGTCGCGAGATCCTCCAGGAAGTCGAGCAGCTTCGCGCCGAACGAAACAACGTCTCGCAGGAGATCGCCCGTCTCAAGAAGGAAAAGCAGGATGCCGAGGATCGGATTGCGGCGATGCGTGAGGTGGGAGCCTCCATCAAGGCTCTCGAAGGACGGTTGACGGCAGTGGAAGCGGAGATGAGCCAGGTGGAGCTCAGTCTGCCGAATCTTCCGCACGAGACGGTACCTGTCGGGACCGATGAGAGTGAGAACCGGGTAGAGCGGACATGGGGAGAGATCCCTTTCTTCGACTTCGAGCCGAAGCCGCATTGGGAGATCGGTGAGGCGCTCGGGATCATCGATTTCGACAGAGCCGCGAAGATCACGGGCGCCCGCTTCGCCGTCCTGCGCGGTGCGGGCGCGCGTCTCGAGCGAGCACTCACCCACTTCATGCTCGACCTGCATACGAGCCAGCATGATTACGTGGAGGTGCTGCCGCCTTTCATCGTGAATGCTGACTCACTCCAGGGAACCGGCCAGCTTCCGAAGTTCAAGGATGATCTGTTCCGTCTCGAGGGTGAACGCGAGTACTACCTGATCCCGACGGCGGAGGTGCCCGTAACCAATCTGCATCGGGAAGAAGTTCTTGCTGAGTCTGATCTTCCGATCTCGTACTGCGCGTACACGCCGTGCTTTCGCAGTGAGGCGGGCTCCTACGGAAAAGACACGAGAGGCCTGATCCGTCAGCATCAGTTCGACAAGGTGGAGCTGGTCAAGTTCGTCTCGCCTGAAGAGTCGTGGGATGAGCTGGAGAGGCTTACGTCCCACGCGGAAGAGGTTCTCCGGCGGCTGGAGTTGCCATACCGCGTGGTCTCTCTCTGCACCGGAGATCTCGGATTTTCGGCCGCGAAGACCTACGATCTCGAAGTGTGGCTGCCGGGGCAGAACAGCTATCGTGAGATCTCGTCGTGCTCGAACTTCACCGACTTCCAGGCGCGCCGGGCCAACATACGCTATCGCCCCGAGGACAAGAAGATCGGGTTCGTGCATACGCTGAACGGTTCGGCCCTGGCCGTCGGCCGTACGATGGTAGCCGTTCTGGAGAACTACCAGCAGGGCGATGGCACGGTGAGGATTCCGGAAGCCCTGAAGCCGTACATGGGTGGTCTCGACACGATCGGCTGATCAATCAACCAGGCCGGACTCACATCGGCGCAACCATTTCGGCGATTGGACGTCACACCTCCGCCACTTCGAATCGGAATAGGGGTTCGGAGGGGCAGGTTTTTCGGAGCGGAGGAAATGTGAGGCGTCTTTCGATATCAGTAGTTCTCGTGGCGTTGATGGCCGCGACACCCGCACACGCGTCTGTCTGGAAGAAATCGTTTCAGGAAGCGCAGGCGGAAGCTGACAAAAACGACCAGCTCATGCTGGTCGAGATGTATGCCTCATGGTGCGGCTGGTGTAAGAAGATGGCCCAGGAGGTGTTCCCCTCCGAATCGTTCCAGCGGGCCACGGCCGACATGATTCTCCTGCAGCTCAACACCGAAGACGGCAAGGAAGGGACACGGATTTCGAGCGAGCTCCAGGTAAGGAGTCTTCCTACGCTGTTCCTTCTCACTTCGGACATGATGATCGTCGGCATGATCGCCGGCTACGCTCCGGCGCCGGAGTTTACGGCACAGCTCCTGGAGGAGAAGTCGAAGTGGCGGGAGTTCGAGAGCCGGATGGACAGTGCCGCGAAGGGACGTCTTTCGGACGAGGAGACACTCGAGCTGAGTCGGGAGATCGCGGCGCGCCGCGGCTTCGCCAGAGCTCAGAGACACTCTGGAGGCTCTCGGCACGGATACGACTCGTGGCTCCGAAGATAAGAAGCGAGGCCTTCTACGAGCTGGCGCGAGTGCAGGCATACCTGGGGAACCATGATGAAGCGATCAGATCCGTGCAGAGGCTTTCGGATGTGACGTCCCGCGGTGAGACGTGGGAGCGCGGACAGGTACTGATGGCTGAGGTGTACTACCTCAAGAAGGACTTCGATCATTCGCTCGCGGCGCTGAAGAAGTTCAAGGCGGATCATCCCGACTCACCCCTGATGGAGAACGTGGAGACCCTTCTCCCACGTGTTCAATCCGCAGCATCGGCTCAGTAGGGCCCATCCCAATGAAAATATATCGGACACACCGCGATCGCGGTTCTCCTCTGCTTCGTTCTCGCTCCTGTCCTCGGGGCGCAGAGTCTTCTCATGGGCGACTCTCCGCGGAAGGAGCCCTCGCGCGTCGAGCTGTCGGTCGAGTTCGACCAGGAACAGTATCAGCCGGGAGATCAGGTATCGGGAACAGTCATTGTGGACATCGCCGATACATGGCACATCAATTCTGCGAATCCGAATGACGAGTTCGCCATCCCGACGGCTCTGCGTATCGAGTCGCCGGCACTCGAGGTCACGGATATTCAGTATCCTCAGCATGTCGAGCGTCCCTTCTCCTTCGCTGGCGGAAACCTTCTTGCGGTCTATGAAGGTTCGACACTGATTCCTTTCAAGGCCACGAGACTCGCCTCGGAGGACACGACCGTACGAGTGGTGCTTTACTACCAGGCCTGTAACGACACCGTCTGTCTTCCTCCTCGGGAGGCGGTAGTCGAGACCTCGATCGGCGAGGGCGTCTCGGGTACCACGGTCGATGCTCTGGCAGGATCGGGAACCTCACCCTCAGCACAGTTTCAGCCGCTGAGTGCCGCGCCTGCCGGGAGTGGAGGGATGTTCGGCACTGACATCCAGCAGACGTTCGAGTCCCGGGGAATGTTGCTCACGCTCCTGGCAGTGTTCGTTCTTGGACTGGCGCTGAATCTGACTCCTTGTGTCTATCCGCTGATCCCGATCACGATCGGTTACTTCTCTTCCCAGCAGGGGAAGGGGATGAATCGGGTCGCTCTGTCATTGCTCTACGTGCTGGGTATCGCTGTGACGTATTCAGCCCTCGGCGTCACCTCCGCTCTGTCTGGTCGTCTTTTCGGTGCGTGGCTCCAATCGAGTGCCGTTCTGGTGTTTTTCGCACTTCTGATGATCGTTCTGGCTGCCTCGATGTTCGGTCTCTACGACATTCGGGTTCCTCAGTTCATCATGTCGAGGTCCGGTGGCAAGGCCGGCTATGCCGGTGCACTGACGATGGGATTGCTCGCAGGTATCGTTGCAGCTCCCTGTGTCGGCCCTTTCGTGATTTCGCTGATCGCTCTGGTTTCTCAGAGTGGAAGTGTCGCGATCGGCTTCACCCTGTTCTTCGTGCTCGCGCTCGGTCTGGGCGTGCCGTACCTGATCCTGGGGTTGTTCTCGAGTGCGGCGAATTCGATGCCTCGGTCGGGGCCGTGGCTCGATCAGGTCAAGAAGGCTTTCGGCTTCATCCTCATCGCGATGGCGTTCTATTTTCTTCGGCCGGTCGTGGGGGACGACATCTACCGATGGGGAATCGCGATCAGTCTTCTCACGGGGGCGGGCTTTCTGTTTTTCAGCAGCGGTGCAACACGTGCCGGAAACGTCATCAGGATCGTGTCCGGAATCGTGCTTCTGATCGGCGGAGTCGCTTTTGCTCTGCCTCAGGAAAGAGGGCCGCATGTCGCGTGGGATACGTTTAGTGAGGCAAGGCTGGCGGAGGCGCGGGAGGCGGGGCGGCCTGTCATCATCGACTTCTACGCCGACTGGTGCATCCCGTGTAAGGAGCTCGATGCACTGACATTCAGCGATGGCGATGTCGTCGCTGAATCGGAGCGGTTCGTCAGGCTCAAGGCGGACCTCACCAGGCCGGGAGCGGAACAGACCGTCGCCCTGACCGGGCAGTTCGACATCCTCGGTGTACCGACGATCGTGTTCATCGATTCATCCGGCACTGAAGTTGAGAGCTCCAGGCTCGTCGGTTTCGAAAAGGCCGATCCGTTCCTGGCGCGTATGCAGCGGATCCATTGAAGCAACTTCAATTCATTCAAAGTGAGGAAACAATGAAACGTATCGCAATGGCGTTCGTGTGCGTGGTTGTGGCTGTCTCGGCCTACGGCCAGGAGTTTACGCTCGGAGGCAAGTACTCGAACTACGAGACGGAGCTGAGTGTCGGAGGCGAGGGCTTCGATACCGATCGGCAGAGCTCTCTCGGATTCATCGTGGAGTATCGCAACCAGGGTTTTGTGATGAAGGGTCAGCTCGATCACGATTTCGAGAGTGGACTCGGATTCGATTTCTTCAACCTGGCCGACTACTCGAGGGACCGTATTGAAGTGTCGGCAGGGTACGGTGTCACGAAGAACATCGATCTGGATTTCGCCGTCAGGATCGACTCGCTCAGCGTCGATACATTTTTCTTCGATGACTTCTTCGGAGGAACTGATCTGGATCAGGAAGCGCTCGGTGCGGGTGTCATGTTTCACTCGGATCCCGCTGCCGAGTTCGGCTACTTCTTAATGGCGCGCGGGTATGTGGGAAGCGCAGAGCTCGATCTCGGAGTCGGTGCCGACGTAGACACCACCGGGTTCAGAATCGAGGGCGGTATTCCGATCAGTCTCGGGGAGAGCGGGTGGAAAATCGTCCCCGGCATCGAATGGGAGAGATTCGAGACTGACGACATCCTGACGATCGAAGGATTCGAGTTCGAAACGAACCGGCTGGTGCTCGGCTTCACCTATACGATGTAGCCCGGATCCACCCGAAGCGAATTTGAAAAGGGCAGGAGGAGATCCTGCCCTTTTTCTTTTGTTGCGTGTGGGGCCAAGCCCCAATGGCGTTGAGTTAAGCGATTGTCACCCCGAGCGGGCGGGTGGGCGGGCAAGCGAGAGCCTGTCCTGAGGGGTGCGGGGAGGGGGAAACCGAAGGGGGCCTCGCAAGTTACGTGCTCTGTCGGCGTGGAGCTGGCGCTCGCTCATGCAGCGGCCCAGACGTCACTGAGTACGAAACTCGCGAGCTGCCTCGCATGCCCACCCACCCGCCCGCTCGGCATGACGATTCTGGGTCGCACCCTTAACTCAACGCCATTAGGGCCAGCCCTGGGCTAGGGCAACGTGATGTGCGAGTCGTCAGCTCGCTGCCGGAACAGAATGGCGATCTTTCCGATCGTACCAACCAGATCCGACTCGGTGCTCTCGGCCAGTTGAGTGGCAATTCTCCGCCGTTGCTCGCCATCATCGAGCTCGATCCGGACTTTGACCAGTTCATGGGCTTCCAACGCCTTCTGAGCCTCGGCGACCACTCCTTCAGTGACAGAGGCCTTGCCGACGCGCACGACTGGATCCAGGTTGTGCGCGAGTCCTTTAAGATGTTTCCGTTGCCTGGCGCTCAACATCGTCAGTCCCCGTTCACTCGAAGGATCCGCCTGTGAGGACGGGTCCGGGGGAGGGAGAGTGTGCTTGTGGCGACGACGTATGCTTCGCGGCGATGACAGCCCTTTGGCCGCGCCGGAGCGAAATCCCCCGGCCGGAACTTCCACGTCGCTTCCAGCCGCTCCCCACTTGCCAGATCCCTGGCCCAGACCAGGACCTCCTGCTCGGTGTCGGGAACCTCATCACCCAGCACGAAAGAGACTGAGCCGTCCCGGGGATCGTAGAAGAAAGGCACGTCACCTCCGTTCAGGATCGCCATCTGAACTGACTCTGGATCCACGGCTTTCGGGTTGACGATCCTCGCGCCCACGACCGGATAAGCCTGGCTCCACTTCTGCCCGGGTGCCGGACTGATGTCGGTGATCTCAAGATCGTCCGTTCCGAGGTACTTGCGGAACTGGGCAAAGCTTGTGGTGCGGTCAATGACGACGCGGTTGAGCTTGAGCGGGTTCGTCTCCGGACGAACTGAACCGAAGTTGCACGTCAATGCCGCGGAGTATCCGGCTCTGGCGGTCGCCTCTGCAACCGAGTCGTCATAGGCGCCGTACGGATACGCGAGGACGCTGACGGTCTTGCCGGTCTTCTCCTCGAGAATTCGCTTGCTCTCGCGCAACTCGTTCTCCAGCCATGTCGCATATCCGCTGCCCTGGCCGCTCTCAGCACGTGTGAGATAGCCGTGCGAGAGGGTGTGGCTCTGGATGTCGACTCCGTTGTCGGCCATCTCTTTTACCTGATCCCAGGTGAGCGAGTAGTTGCCGCCGAGAATGAATTTTGGGTACAGGAAGGCCGTGAAGGGGACCTCCAGTCTCGAAAGTTCCTTGTAGATGATGTCGTAGGTGCACTTCCATCCGTCGTCTACGGTTATCACCACTGCGTTTTTCGGAAGAGAGTCGAGCTTTCCCTCGTAGAACCGAACGAGGTCCTGCATCGGAATCACGTTGTAGCCTGTATCCTTGAGATAAGTGACCTGCCGCAGAAACTCCTCGCGGCTGATCGCAAAGTGCGTATCGGAAGGGGACTCGACGACGTGATAGCAGAGAATAGTCGCGATCGGTCCTCCGTTCTCAGCCTGGACGGAGCCCGGCATCGTGAGCAGGATTGTGACAGTAAGGGCGGCGAGGCCGCGGGAAAGCATCGATTTACCTCCAGAAGATACGATCATAGCAGCTATGCGTTGGGATTTGTTATTTGCAACCCGGATGCCTCGTCCACGTGCTGCTTTGAAACTGATCGCCGCTTCGATACCATTTTATCGCACCTTCGAAGGAGTTCTCTGAGTCATGGACCGACAGACAAGACAAGCAATCAAGCACGATAAGTTCCTCGACGAGCTCAACGACGCGTACTCGTTCGCTGCACGCAATCGCAAACCGCTGATCTTCGCGGCGATCGCCGTCGCCGTGCTCGCGGTAGCCGCAGCCGTGCTCGCGGGCTATTTTCGCAGCCAGGAGCTCGAGGCGCAGAAGATGCTCGCGCACGGGCATCGACGTGATGCAGACGCCTGTCGGCGAAAAGGTCCCCTCGACCGCCGCGACCTACGACACCGAAGAGGCCAGGGAAAAGGCTGCTGAATCAATCTTCAGCAACGTGATCGACGAGTTTGGATCGCGCGACGCAGCCGACGTGGCGTCCCTCTACCTGGGACAGATGGAAGCATCACGAGGCGACTACGACTCCGCCCGCACGAGATTCGAGGCCTTCATCGACGAGCATCCGGAGCATCTGCTTGCGGCGACCGCGGCTTTCAGTCTGTTGAACATGCAACTCGCCGCCGGAGATGCCGAGGCGGTGATCGGCGAGCTCCAGCAGAGAATCGACGCAGAGAAAGAGATGCTGCCACGTCCGGTGCTGCTGGCGATGCTGGCGCAGGCGTACGAGATGACTGGCGAGCAGGAGAAGGCGACGCAGGCCTACAGACGAATCGCAAATGAATATCCCGACTCTCCCTACAGCCTCGATGCACAGCGCAAGCTGGCGCAGGGCTGAGGAGGTCGACAGCGGGGTCGGTTCGCAGCCGCACAACGACCGGCTCGCGGTGATGCCGTCGATGCTGATGCTCCTCGCACTGGCGAGTGTCATCATCTGGGCAGTTGCCGTGGGTCTCGTGCTCCTCAATCTTCGCCTGCTTCCGCGGCTCGGGTCCGTCGACTCTGCGCCGTCCGTCCGGCTTCCGTCTCTCGCGGTGATAATTCCCGCGCGCAACGAGGAGCGGGATGTCGAGCGATGTGTCCGTGCCCTTCTCGACCAGGACTATCCGTCTTTCGAAGTGATCGTCGTCGACGATCAATCGACGGACAGGACCGCAGGGATCCTCGCGCAGCTTGCGGGAGCAAACCGAGCGATTGCGGGTGATCGAAGGCGAACCGCCGCCGGAAGGCTGGCTCGGAAAACCGTGGGCGCTCCAGCAGGGAGCTTCCGCGTCCGATTCCGAGCTGATCCTGTTCTGCGATGCTGACGTCTACTACCAGCCACGGGCTCTTCGGATAGTCGTGTCGTGTCTCATCGATCGCGGGGTCGAAGGGCTTTCACTCCTGCCGAGAATGGAGATGCGCGGATTCTGGGAACACGTGCTGATGGTCCAGTTGCCGTTCACCGCGTTCTCCCACCTGCCCCTGTTTCTGTCGAATGTGAATCAGCTTCCCGTCCTTGGAGTTGGTGGCGGGCCGGGCAATCTTCTCTACCGGCGGACCTGGGAGCTCGTCGGTACCCATGAGCGTCTTCGGAGTGCCGTGGTGGACGACATCGCCCTGATGCGACTCATCAGACAGGAGGGCGGGAGCACGAGCGTCGCGATCGCGAGCGATCTCGTGAGCGTGCGCATGTACCATGGCTTCCGCGAGGTCGTTCGAGGGTTCTCGAAAAACGTGTTCCACGCGATGGGTGGAACCATTCCGCGGGCGCTGGGAGCGATTGCCCTGGTCATCGCGCTGAATGTGATCCCATTCCTGCTGGTCATGCAGGGGGTCGTTTCGATCTCGGGAGGCGCCGAGCTGGCCCCGTTGCACTGGATCGCCCTAGTCGCCTGCGCGGCAATCGTGCTGGCGCGTGCAATTCTTTTCCGGCGCCTCGGCTATCGCCTCGACAATGCGCTGCTTGGACATCCGCTGATGACCACAGTATGGCTCGGGGTGATGCTCTGGTCGGTTTGGAAAGTCGGGATTCGCAGGCAGTTGGTGTGGAGAGGTCGCGGCTACGACGCGCGGTCTGCGCGTTTCGGTAAGTAATCTCCGGCCGCGCTTTCAGCTTGCGGCGCAATCCGTGCTTGTGGGTTCAGAAGCGTCCGGTCTGACGGCAGACAGGGATGCGGCTCTGAAAATGGAAGTGGCAGAATTTCTACTGGTCCTCATCGCGATCTTCGCGTCAGCGAAGTTGTTCGGTGAGCTCGCGGAGCGGGTTGGACAGCCCGCCGTGCTGGGTGAGCTGATCGCAGGACTCGTGGTCGGACGTCTCGGGCCTGCAGCTCGTCAACGCGCACGATCACACCATCCACCTGCTGGCCGAGCTGGGCGTGATCCTTCTCCTTTTCATGATCGGTCTCGAGACCGATCTGCGGAAGCTTCTTTCGGTGGGGGCGTCCTCCGCTGCGGTGGCGGTGGTCGGAGTCGCTCTTCCCTTCATTCTCGGCTACTTTGCCGGGACTCTTCTCGGTTACGACTCGATGATCTCCATCTTCCTCGGTGCGACGCTGACCGCAACCTCGGTGGGGATCACGGCGCGTGTCTTATCCGATCTCGGCCATCTCCACGACCGCGAGTCGCAGGTGGTGCTCGGGGCGGCAGTGATCGATGACATCATCGGTCTCGTTCTCCTGACTCTCGTCGGCTCACTCGCAAGAGGGCACGAGCTTTCCGCGATCGGGATTGCCCGGATTGCCCTCACGGCATTCGGTTTCGTTGCGATCGCGATCGTCCTCGGGAACTGGCTCGCACCTTACCTGATCAGGCTGATCACGCGCGTGCGTGTCGCGAAGGCTCTGTTTTTCGCGGCGATCATGTTCGCGTTTGCTCTGGCCTATCTGGCCGAGCAGCTCGGGTCGGCGCTCATCATCGGAGCGTTTGCGGCCGGACTCGTTCTCGCGAGAACGGAGCGTGCGGAACAGATCGAGCGTGAAGTCCACGACATCGCGCAGTTCTTCATTCCGATCTTCTTTGTTTCCGTCGGGGCCGCCATCGACCTCAGAACGCTCAATCCTTTCAATCCCGAGACGCGCCCGTACGCTCTGATCGGGCTGGCCCTGACGGTCATTGCCATCGTCGGCAAGTTTGCAGCGGGCTGGTGCGCGCTCGAGCGTGGACTGAAGCGTCACGTCATCGGGATCGGAATGATTCCACGTGGCGAGGTGGGACTGATCTTTGCGCAGATCGGACTCAGCACCGGAATTCTCGCGATCGGTCTCTACAGCTCGGTGGCGCTGATGGTCATCGTCACGACGCTGGTCGTGCCGCCGCTGCTCCGAATCTTTCTGAAGCCGGCGACTCCGGAGCCACCTCAGGAGGGCGCCGCGTCGTATGTCACCGAGGCGCCGCAGGACCGTGATTGAGGCGATTCGACGATCGTGTGAGCGGCTCCCGCGGCACGCGAAGTGCACCAATTGCCCGTTCCGGTCCCGAGACTGATTCGACACTCAAAAAATATAGAAGAAAGGCAGTGCCATGGACAACGAGAAGAAGCCGTTTCTGACCGACATCAAGGAAATCCGGCGTCGCGCCCGGCAGCACATCGAGGAAGGCGCTGTGACCGAGGGGTATCGTGCGGACCGAGAGACCGTGATCAAGGTGCTCAATGAAGCGCTTGCGACGGAGCTGGTCTGCGTTCTTCGCTACAAACGTCACTACTTCATGGCGCAGGGCATCCATGCGGATCCGATCGCGGCCGAGTTTCTCGAGCACGCGGACGAAGAGCAGCAGCATGCCGACCAGATTGCCGGCCGGATCGTTCAGCTCGGCGGGCGTCCCAACTTCAGTCCGGAGGGCATTCTCACGCGGAGTCATTCCGAATACGTCGAAGGGGAGACCCTTCTCGACATGATTCGGGAAGATCTGATCGCTGAACGGATTGCCATCGACTCATACAACGAGATCATCCAGTATCTCGGGGAGGATGATCCGGTGACCAAGAAGATGCTGATCGAGATCCTGGCCGTAGAGGAAGAGCATGCTGATGATCTGGCGAGCTTTCTGGCGGACCTCGATGAGGACTGGAAGACCAGGTCACGCAAGAGCGGCTGAGCTCGAGGGGGAAATATCCGGCTTCAGCCAAACCGTTTCCGTGAGACCGAGCCGCGTATAACGCCTGTAGGCGGCTCCCGACCGATTTTCATGACCCGCCCCGTAGAACAGTTCAGCCATCTTCTCGACGAGCTCCTCGGCAGCCAGGACGTCAGCCACGACTTCGGCCGGCGGGAGGCGTATGAGAAGACCATCGAGTACGCCAGACAACATCTCGTCGATCACCCTGAACGCGAGGCGTTTCTCCGCGAGGCGGCCGAACGCCTCGGATTCGCTCCGCTCTCCTGGGATGCGATGAGCAGGCGGAGACTCGGGCGGGACACGTGGCTCGACGTCTGGATCTCGGACGAAGACGAGGAAGTCGCGGTCACGGGTACCCGTGAAGGGATCCAGTATCTGATCGATCTCCTCATCCGGCTGCGGGATTCCGATGATCCAGAGGAGCACTATCACCTCGATCGCGGATACCTCCCCATGACCGAGGTTTCGGCAAACCTGGTCGTGTTCAAGGAGGAGGAGTCGTGGTTCACCGGCGAGACGTCACCCGAGAATTTCGAGCCGTTCACACGCCGGGAGCTCGACCCTCATTCGATTCACGTGATCCAGTTCGTTCATTTTCCGCCGGAGGATCTCCCGATCACCGCGAACCGGTTGTATCGCGTCACTGAGGTCGAGAAGGCCGAGGCTCCGGATGAAACGTCGAAAGAGCTTCCCGGAGCAGATACGGAACGCTACTTCCGCTTCACCTTTCAGGCCGACGGGAACCAGAAGTTCTCATACGTGTTCCATCTGGACGATCCGGGTGTGAACTTCTTTACGCACAGAGAGATCATGGCGCTGGCACTGAGGAGCATTTGAGCTTTGGCAATGGATATCGAGCAGATCAGCGTGATCGGCAGCGGGACGATGGGGCGCGGAATCGCCTATGTCTCGGCCCTTGCTGGCTATACGACCGTTCTCAATGACGTGGATCAGTCACGACTCGAGGATGCGATGCGGTGGGTCGATCGCACGCTCGAGAAGGCAATCGAAAAAGGGAAGGTGCAGCGATCGGAGCTCGAGGGTATCCGGGAGCGCATTTCCGTGGTGGACGATCTCGAGGCAGCGTCCCGCAATGCAGACGTCATCATCGAAGCGGTACCGGAGGATCTGGAGCTGAAGCGGGAGCTGTTTTCTCAGGCCGACCTCTTCTGCGGCCCTGAAACATTACTTGCCTCGAACACCTCCTCAATATCGATCACCGAGCTCGCCTCTTCCGTTGAGCGTCGCGACCGATTCGTCGGGATGCACTTCTTCAATCCCGTTCCAGTCATGAAGCTTCTCGAGGTGGTCGTGGGCGAGAGAACTTCCGACGAAACGATCGCCGACGCCCGCAGGCTGGCAGAGAGTTTCGGCAAGGAAGCGATCGTGGTGCGCGATGTCCCCGGTTTCGCGAGCTCCCGGCTCGGTATCGCGCTCGGACTCGAGGCGATCCGGATGGTCGAGGAGAAAGTTGCTTCAGTCGAGGACATCGACAAGGCGATGGAGCTCGGCTACCGCCACCCGATGGGCCCGTTGCGTCTTACAGATCTCGTGGGTCTCGATGTGCGTCTCGGAATCGCAGAGTATCTGACCGCGGAACTTGGAGAACGCTTCGCGCCGCCCGCACTGCTGCGCCAGATGGTCGAAAGAGGCGAGCTGGGTCAGAAGAGCGGCAGGGGATTTTACGACTGGTCAGACGAGTGAGTCTCGAAGCGTATGGCGGATTCGCCTGGCTTTATGACGGCGCGCTCGGTCAGCCATTTGCCGACGCCGCACGCTCGACTCTCGAACAGATCATCACGGGATACCTGGGCGACCAACGTGGTGATGCGCTCGACCTCGCTTGTGGAAGTGGTCTCTCGACATCTCTGCTCCACGATCTCGGCTTTACTGCATTCGGACTCGATGCATCGCTGTCAATGCTGTCGATCGCGTCGTCCAGGGCGAACCGGCTCGTCGCAGGTGATCTCCGGCAGCTTCCCCTGCGAACCAGCTTCGCCCTCGTCACCTGTCTCTACGACAGCCTCAATCACATGCTCGAAGAAGCAGACCTGGAGGCCGCGATGCGTTCCGTGGCTGAGGTAATGACTCCGGACGGTCTCTTCGTTTTCGACATGAATCAGCCTGAGGTATATGCGGCTCTCTGGGACTCCAAGGAGCCATTTGATCATCGAACCCGTAATCAATCGCTTTCGATGCGGACGTCGTTCGACGCAGCTTCCGCGATCGCGGTCGCCGAGATTTCGGGATCCGTTGAGGAAGCGCGTGGGCGTGTTCGGATCCGGGAAACCCGCAGGCAGCGAGCCTGGACCTTCAGCGAGATCTCCCGCGCCGTCGTGGATGCGGGGCTCCAGATCGATTCGCGGATCGATTTCGACCCGTTCGAGCAATCGCAGGACAGCGGAATCGGCATCAAGTGGCTCATGGCGGCGACTCACGCACACGAACCCGTGGATGTCTCAACGCCAGGATGACCGCCGAGACAGCGCTCGGCTCGCTCTTCCAGGCAGATCCGGATCTCCGTCTTGCGGGAACGGAAATCTATCTGGACCCTGCCTCGCCCAGAGAGCTCGGCATCATCAGTCATGGGCACTCCGACCACATCGGCGCTCATGGATCGTTCGTGTCAACCGCCCCGACGGCGGCGTTTCTGCGACTGAGGGTCGGCTCCGCATGCAGAGTGACGGAGCTGGCGTACCGCGAGCCGCTGCAGATGGGGCGCTTCGAATTGGAATTGCTTCCTGCCGGTCATGTGCTCGGCTCGGCGATGATCGTGGTCCGAGCCGACGAGGGAACACTTCTCTACACCGGTGACTTCCGGCTCCGCGAGTCGAGGACGGCGGCATGTGCAGAGGTTGAGCGCTGCGATTATCTGATTACCGAGTCGACCTATGGTGCTCCATTCTGGAGATTCCCTGCACGGTCGGAGGTCGAGGAGCGGCTAGTGACTCTCCTCGACGAACTGGTCCGCAGCGATTCGACGCCGGTGATCATGGCGTACTCTCTCGGCAAGGCGCAGGAGGCGATGGCGCTTCTCGAAGGCCACGGGTTTCGGTGCGTGGTCCATCCAGCGGTTGCAGCGATCGCACGGATCTATGGAAAGTTCGGGATTGACCTGGGACAGTGGGAGAGCTGGTCGATTCAGGGTGGATTGTTCGACCGCTCGACGCGCGATCTGGAAGGCAAGATCCTCATTGTCCCTCCGCACCTGAGACGCGAGCTTCGCCGGGTCCCGCGGTCTCGGACGATCGCCCTTACCGGCTGGGCGCTCGATCCACGGCGCACGGGCTGGACCGACTACGCGTTTCCCTTCTCCGATCACGCGGATTTTGATGAACTTCTCGAGCTCATCGATCTCGCGCGACCCCGTGTGGTCTACACGACGCATGGTGCTCCGGCCTTTGCACGGGAGCTGCGGCGTCGCGGGATTGCAGCTGAGTCACTGCGGAAGAAGCCGCAGATGCGATTGTTCTGAACCTGTTTTCCCCATTCATCCCTGTAATTCGCGACTTCATCACGAAGTAGTCAACCTAGAGGGGTCTTTCGACGTAGAAGTAAATGTGCGACATGAGCTGAATGATGTAGTGAAAGAGATCAATCCAGCAGTTCGCTATGAGGACTTCCCCGTCTCCGGCCATTTGAAGCAATGGGTCTGCGGCTTCTTTCACTGGTCCGGAGCCTCGCCGGAACGCATTCTGCCGAACGGTCAGGCCGATCTCCTGTTTTCGCTCAATGGAGAGCCGATCGATTCAAATGAGAGCCGTGTGGATCGTCGCGTTCGCACCGTTCTCTACGGTGAGCTCCGGCAACCTCTGAGCGGACTGGGGCACGGTGAGGTGGATATTTTTGGAGTTTCTCTTTTTCCCTGGGCAGCCGAGGTGCTCGCAGGAATCTGCGTCCGGGATCTCGAGGGGAAGGTCCTTCCACTCCAGAGCCTGGGGCAGGTCGACTGCGAGCGTATCAGGGCGATGCTCACGGATTGCGTGAGTGATCTCGAGCGCATCCGTCTGATGGAGGAGATCCTCTCCCGGCTCCTACCGGCCGCCGGCGTGATGGAGAAGAGACTCCATGAGCACTGGATGGAGCTCTGGAGACGGGCGGGACAGGAACCGTTCGGGGAAGACGACGGCTCGGCAGAGCAGGCGAAGTTCCAAAGAGTGTTTCACCGGCAGGTGGGGATGACGGTCCGCCAGTTTTCGCGACTGGCGCGCTTTCACGCATTTCTGCGGCGGCTCGAGGGTGGAGAGAAGATCTCGACTCTTGCTCAGGACATCGGATACTACGATCAGGCCCATCTCACCCGCGAGTGCCGTGATTTTGCAGGAATTCCTCCGCGGCAGCTTCACGTACAGCTTGCCTCCGGTCACACGATTTTCAGGCGAGACAGGGTGATCGGGCTTCAGTAGGCGCTGAAAACTGGAGGTTCGGAAGTTCGGAAGTTCAGAGGTTCAGAAGTTCGGAAGTGCGGGGGGCAAGGGTTCAGGAGCTCAGGGGCTGAAGGATACGAGGCGGCGCATAATCCGCCTGCGTTTGCAGGCTGGGCTTTGGCTAGCTTCCGGTTCCACCGGGCGACGCGTCGGTTGTGAATCCCAGCACCTCCGTATGGAGGTGCCGCCTTACGGCATGGATCGCGGCGGTGTCCGACAATGCGGCTCAGCCACGGCGGGAGATTGTTGTCCTCAGGCGGAAACCGGGATGGTTGCGCGCATAATCTGTGTTTGCGAGTATGCTGTTGCAGAGTTCACGTCACTGATTTCTGTGATGTGGAAGGTGAGTCCAGGTGCGCGCCGCCTGGCTGAAGTGTTGAATTTCACAGCAAACCCGGTTTGAATGATCTGAGACGGGAGCCGATCTATGCCAACTCCTTACAATCTCGAAGTTAGAAACGATTGCCTCCGATGCGCGAAGCGCGTCGACCGGCCGTTCTGCAATATGTCGGACGAGGCTGTCGAAAAACTCGACGAAATCAAGTTCACCGCTGTCTATCCGAAAGGGTCGATGCTTTTTGCAGAGGGGGAGAGGCCGCGGGGCGTGTTCATCGTCTGCAGTGGACGAGTCAAGCTGATGACCTCATCCGCGGAGGGAAAGACGCTGATCCTGCGGATTGCGGAGCCTGGCGAAGTTCTGGGTTTGAGCTCCGCGGTCGCGGACAGACCGTACGAGGTGAGTGCCGAGACGCTCGAACCGTGCCAGATCAACACCGTTCGTCGCGACGACTTCATCCGATTTCTCACCGTACATGTCGAAGCGTGCCTCCACAGTGCTCAGCAGTTGAGCGCTGCGTACAACGCGGCACAGAAGGAAGTCAGGAATCTCGGTTTGTCGCAGACCACGGGTGAGCGGCTCGCCCGCCTCCTTCTGGACTGGATGGCGAAGGGTGAGGAGAAGAAGGAAGGCATCCGCTTTCAGGTCCTGCTCACTCACGAAGAGATTGCTGAAATGATCGGCACGACGCGCGAGACGGTAACGCGTCTGCTGAGCGATCTGAAGAGAAAGAAGATCCTGGATACGAAGGGGGCAACCTTCGTCATTCTCAATCCCGACGCACTCAGGGGGATGGTCTCGGTCTGAGCCGAAGCTCCTTTTGAACGTACAAGTTGCGGCCACTGAACGCGCAGCCACGGCGTGTTGACTCATCCCCGGCTCATCGTCGGATTCCGACGATGAGCCGCACGCAGGATCCTACTCGGGCAGATACGGCGCGAGCCACTCGTTCGAGAGCCGTCCCGGCTGGTAGATGCAGAGCGGATCGCCCTCCATCGGGTCTCCCGTCATCGCGAGAGCACGCGCTCGGGAACCGCCGCAGACGCCCTTGAACTCGCAACTCCTGCACTTGCCGACGAGCATCGATCGATCTCTCAACATGCGGAAGATCGGCGAGGAGTCGTGCAGTTCCTCGAGGGACTCGAAGTGGACGTTCCCGCCGGTCAGGGGCATCCGGCTGCCGAGATAGATTTCCCCGACGTGGGAGATGAACAGGGTCTCGTGTGGCCGGCCTCGCACCGGTGCGGGATCAGTCGCCTCCGGCTCCTGCTGATCCGGAGAGAAGTGACGGCTCATCCAGGATCTCCGCTTTGCGATCCAGTTCTGGAGCTTGTGCCTGCGATAGATCTGGCCTTCCTCGATCTCGATGCTGAGCGTCGATTCGTTTTCGATCTTCTCCAGGCGGGTCAGGAGATCCTCCACTTCGCTCGGTGAAGGCATGTCGAACTTCTGGAATCCTACGGGAACGGGGAGGAAGATCGTCCATCGCTGCACGTCGAGGTCGGCCGCGAGCCTTGCGATCGCCTCGAGCTGATCATGATTGTGCTTCCACAGGTTCGTGACGATCTCGACTTTCGTTCCTTTGATACGCGAATTGACGATTGCATCAACGGTCAGCTCGAATGATCCCTCGATGCCGGTCGCGAGCTCATGCTGATGATCATCGGTCGACTCGAGCGCAAAGATCAGCCCGGCTGCGCCATGCGAGGCCAGAGCGTCAGTCATCGTCGGAGTGAGGTCGCGAGAGGCGGGGAGCGATACCCACGGGGAGAGTCCCACCCGGTGAGCGAGATCGATCAGCTGCAGAATGTCGCGGCGGCTGAAGATGTCGCCGCCGATCACGAAGCGAGCGGGCTGAAGATTCGCGATGTCGCGAATCAGACTGTGCCCCTCCCAGCTCGAGAACTCCCGCTCCTTGGAGACGGACTTGCCCTCCGGGCGCTCATGCAGACACGATTCGTCACAGGTCCTGTGACATTCCCAGACGACGACGAGAGACTCGTTGATCGCATTGTTGATCATGGTCGTGCTCCTTCTGACTACATGAGACCAGAAGACCGATATACGGCTGATGACCCCAGTCACTCGTTGGTGTGATTCCGGTCACGAACACGGCTCTCCGTGAAGCGGCCACGCATGTCATCCTGAGAGGCTGTGAAAAAATCCAGCGTGCCCTGCGCTGGCGGTGCTTACGGTTCGAGCTCAAGGAACGAGGAGGAGTCGCGGTGGTTCCTCGGTGACGACGAGTGACACGGAGATCGGGCCGTAACCACCACCAGCCCAAAGGGTTACGGGCGGGGCGTCGCCGATCGCGTTGTCGCAGCTCCTTTTCGATGAACCACATCGCTGCGTCGCTGCTCCGCGCGCTCGAGACTCGCCGCGCCCGTAACGCAGGGTACGCTGGATTCTTTCACAGCCTCTGAGCGGGAGAATGGCGCCGCCTCGCTTCGCCAGAGGAGGGGAATGACTCTCCGTCCCTGTCATTCCGCCTGCACTGAGGACGAAGGCACGTACAGTCAGGACGGCCTCATCTGCGACTCAGGAACTTCGTCGGGCGGGCGAAGCACCACCGCCCGGAGTGACAGCCACGGAGTTCAAGCGTGCTTGCACGAGATAATTAACGTGTCCGGTCACAATCACGGGTGCGAAATATCACGGCTGCGGCGCCATCTGAAGGCTGAGAATTCATCATCTTCACAGGAGGAGTGATGAACATGATCGATAGTCCGCCCGTCGACCTTTTCGCGCGCCTGGCGGCGAAGAAGGGGAGGGGAGTGGAGCTCTCTCGAGGAGAGGTGCTCTTTTTCGAAGGGGATCCGTCGCAGTCTCTCGACTTTCTCCTCCGCGGTGCTCTGCGCCTGTCCCATCCTCGCGAGGATGAAGAGCCACTGATCGTCGGTCTCGTAAGAGCCGGCCAACTCATCGAGCCGGGACCGTTTTTTCTCAATGAGTGCCACGAGACGAGTGCAAGCGCAGTGACGCCTTGCAAGGTCCTTCGAATCGAGCGCCCGGTGCTCGAGGCGCTGCTCGAGGAACAACCTGATCTGCGTGTTCCGGTCCTGGAGCTCCTTCGTGACGCGACCGAACAGTCCGTTCGTATCGCTCGATTTCTTCGGACGGCTCACAGGACTCCGGAGACTTCCGGAACGCCGCGCATCGAATCACTCGCAGACGTGACAGTTGACACCGGACGCCCCCCGGCGCCGCGATAGATTCCCCACAGAAGGAGCGACGCTACATGGCTCAGAGAGAGAGACTGAGGAGCTGGTTCGAGGAGGAGACGCTGATTTCCAGTATCCTCGGACCGACCGACGAAGACCTCGAATTTCCTCTGGTCGATGTTGCGGCAAGCGCTCACGAATTCAAAATGAGGATCCATAACAACCATCACGTCAGCCCTGCCCTCGCGGCGGGAGATCTCGACGCTGTCTGGGAGATGGCGGAGTCATCCGGCGAGCAGGCGGCATGCGGAAGCGAACCGACGCCAGACCAGAACTGCGTCGAGGAGATTGCCGAAGCGATGGGGATCCACTATGACGACTACGAGATTCTGAACTTCGGAGCAAAGGAGCACAGCCGTGATGTTCACCGCTGGGAGCTCGATCCGGCCTCGAGCGAAGACTATTTCGCACGAGCTTCCATGCTGCAGCGCCGCCCTCCGCAAGGCTGACCCTGCGCTCCCTCGCCGCGGGCAGGTCCGGGCGTAACTCTCTCCGCCCGGGCCTGTGCTGCGGTCTTTGCTTCGATCGCTTCAGAGGCCCTTCCCAACGCGATACACTCGAGAGCAGAAGAGACAACGAGATCCGGAGGGACAAATGGAATTCACAAAGTATGGGATCAGAAAATCCGTCGGCCTGCCCTGGCCCGAAGCTGTAGAGCGTGTGCGGGAACTGCTGGGAGAAGTCGGGTTCGGGATCCTGACGGAAATCGACGTCAAGGAAACGCTGAAGAAAAAGCTCGATGTGGATTTCGATCGCTACGTGATCCTCGGAGCCTGCAATCCTCCACTCGCTCATCGCGCCTTGAAGGCCGAACGCGATATCGGTCTCCTCCTGCCCTGCAACGTGATCGTGTATGAAGAGGGTGAGGATCGGTCCGTGGTCGCCGCGATCGACCCGAACAGCATGATCGAGCTCTCGGGGGGCGGAGATGAGATCGAAGCGGTGGCGCGTGATGCACGCGAGCGACTCGAGAAGGTGATGCGGAGACTGTGATCGATCTCGACCCGCTTTTCTGTCCCAGGTCGATCGCCGTCGTCGGAGCCTCCCGGAACCCCGCTTCCATCGGAGGAGTCGTCTTCTCGAACCTGATTCGCAACGGATTCGAAGGACCCGTCTATCCAATCAACCCGGGAGCCTCGTCCGTGCAGGCGGTCAGGGCATGGCCGTCGATCAGCGCGGTTCCCGATCAGGTGGATCTGGCGATTCTCGTCGTTCCCGCGAAACTCGTCCCGGGCGTACTCGATGACTGCATCGAGGCCGGGGTCAAAGGGGTCGTCGTCCTCAGCGCCGGCTTCGGCGAGGTGGGCGAGGAAGGCAGGCAGATGCAGGACGAGATGGTCCGCAAGGTCCGCGCGGCCGGAATGAGGCTGGTCGGCCCGAACTGCCTCGGTCTGCTCAATACCGATCCCGCCGTGCGCCTCGACGCGACATTCGCACCGACATGGCCTCCGACGGGCGGCGTGGCGTTCTCTTCCCAGTCGGGCGCCCTCGGCCTCGCGATTCTGGACTACGCGAAAGATCTCGGAATCGGTATCTCGAAATTCATCAGCGTCGGGAACAAGGCAGACGTTTCTGGAAACGATCTGATCGAATACTGGGAGCAGGATGACGCGACGCAGGTGATCCTGCTCTACCTCGAGAGCTTCGGCAATCCACGAAGGTTCATGGAGATCGCACGCAGGGTCGGACGCAAAAAGCCGATCGCCGTCGTCAAGAGCGGCAGGACCGAGTCGGGAGCCCGTGCTGCAAGCTCTCATACCGGCGCACTTGCCTCCCGCGAGGTTGCGGTCGGCGCGCTGCTCCGGCAGACCGGAGTGATCCGTACCGATACGATCGAAGAACTGTTCGACATGGCGATGCTTCTCGCCAACCAGCCGATCCCCACTGGCAATCGCGTCGGAATCCTCACCAATGCCGGTGGCCCGGGAATCATGGCCTCGGACGCGTGTGAGAGCCGAGGTCTCGTGATGCCGGAGCTGTCGAAACCTTTGCGCAAGGAGCTCTCGAAGTTCCTGCCGGCCGAGGCTTCGACGAGAAACCCGGTCGACATGATCGCGAGTGCGACGCCGGAATCTTTCGAGAAGGCCCTGAGGCTGATGATCGAGAGCGACGAGCTCGATGCGATCGTCGTTCTGTTCGTGCCTCCAATCGTGACTGCTGCGAGCGAAGTGGCGGATGCGATCCGACGGGGATCAGCGGGTGCTGGCAAGCCGGTGGTGACCTGTTTCATGGGGACCCATGGTGTGCCCCCTGCGCTCTCGTCCCTTCACGAGGGGCGAATCCCGTCCTACGCGTTCCCGGAGGCCGCAGCCATCGCACTCTCCCGCGCCGTCGACTACGGGCGATGGCTCGCAAGGGATGAGGGTGAAACGAAAAACTTCGATGATGTGCAGCCGGATCTCGTCGACGAGATCATCAGCCGATCCCGGCAGAGCTCACCGGGGGAGTGGCTGCCGCAGGATGATGTCGAGAGAATTCTGGCGGCGTGGGGGATTCCGGTTCTTCGCTCTGCAGTCGCGAAGACTGCCGAAGAGGCCGCGACGGCCGCCGAATCGATCGGCTATCCAGTCGCTCTCAAGCTCGTCTCGTCGACTCTCACCCACAAGACCGACGTTGGTGGAGTGCGGCTCGGACTGCAGAGCGCGGACGCCGTTCGGAAAGCGTTCGATCTGATTCGTGCCGGACTGCTCGAGCGCGGGCATGCGGAGTCGGACATGGACGGAGTCGTGATCCAGGCGATGGCCGGCTCTGGTGTGGAGACATTCATCGGTCTGACCAGAGATCCGTCGTTCGGTCCGCTGATCGCGTTCGGGCTGGGAGGGACCGCAGTCGAGGTGTGGCAGGATATCGTCTTCAGAATTGCGCCACTGACCGACTCCGACGTGAGCGACATGCTGCACTCGATCCGCGGCGTGCGGTTGCTCGAGGGTTACCGGGGTGCTCCACCGGTGGATCGTGAGGCGGTGATGGAGGTCGTGAAACGGATCAGCCAGATGGCGCTGCGGCATCCGGAGATCGTCGAGCTCGACATCAATCCGCTCCTGGCGCACCCGGAAGCGGGCGGGGTGGTGGTCGTCGACGCGCGGATGAGGCTGGAGCGCGGGGGCGATTCGTAAGGAGGGAGCTTCGCTTCGCGGAGCGGGGCCGCAGGCGGCCGGGGGGGTCTCGGCTTCGCCTTCACGGGGAGTGAATCATGGTCACTGCCCCGCGAGCGGAGCGGGCGCCGCTCCTCCCTCCCTGTGTCATAAATCACACCCCAGTATGACGAGGATCATGGGGTGATGAGACATGTCTGGCTATTCTCGATTCATCACAACGAAGAGAAGGCCCTGGCCGGGAGCTTCTTTTCGGAGGGAGAGAGAGTATGGCAATGAAACCTGTGGAGCTCGAGATCGAGCTGTTCTGTCGCGGGGCGAGGATCGACAACATCCGCTCTGCAGTCGGGCAGCCGTCGAATCGCCCGAACGCGAGCCGGCCTTGGCTCAGGACTGGAAATCACCATTCCTTCCCGCCGCAAGGATATCTGGATGAACGTTCCCGTGGTCGAGCAGTTTGCGGCCTCGTCCCCGTTCCTCGTGAGAGCGGAAGGGGACGAATTCTACGTTCTGGACGAGCGCGACGCAGAGACGTACTCGATCGGCATCCCCGCTGAGCCCGAATGGTACGGCCGGCAGACCACCTCGGGAATCGAGATGAGTCGCATCGGCGTCCTGCAGGGGACGTATCTCGGCGTCTACATTTCGAACCGCTGCATGTACTGGGCGCTGACCCCGCAGCAGGCGTGCAAGTTCTGCACGACGGGAAAGAATCTCGGAGAGAACGAGGAGTCCCGAAAGGCCGTTGCCGATGTGGTCGAGGTCGCGCTCGCGGCGAAAGAGCAATCCGGCTCCGTCTTCACCCATTTCAACACGGGCTACCATTTCGAAGATCTCGACAACTGCAAGCCTATCTATGGAGTGACGCAGGCGAAGCCGTTCGTGGAAGCCGTACGGAAGCATGTGGGCGGGTTCATCGGGGTTCAGGCCGTGCCGCTCCGCGAGGCCGACTTCCACCACTACGACGACCTCATCGAGTCGGGTGCGGATCATTTCTCCTTCTGCTACGAGTTCGAGGATCCCGAAACCTTCGAGAAGCCTCTGCCCCGGCAAGGCGGCCACCATGGGACAGCAGACGTTCTTCGACGCCATGGAGTACACGGCAAAGAAGCTCGGACAGGGACGGGTCTCTGGAGAAATTATCGCCGGAGTGGAGCCGATCGAAGCCACCAAGCGCGGGCATCGACCGGATCGTCAACGCTGGCGCCTTCCCGACCGTCTGCATCTTCCGGCCGACGATCGGAAGCGAGATGGAAAGCTATCCATCTCCCGATCCCGAAGAGATGAAGGAAGTGTTCGCGTATCTCTGGGAGGCTTGCAGACGGGTCGGTCTGCCGATCGGCATTCTGCCGATCGAAGTATCACTGGTCGTACAGCCCGAAGAGGCCGCGGATCTCGTTCCATCCTCGATCGGCTCCCGGCTCTACGAAGCGAAGCTAAGCGTGCTGCGTCGCGCCGCGAAACCGTACGTGTCGTGGAAGATGCGCCCCCGCTGGGTCGCCTGAACGGCGAGCTCGGCCTCCGAAGACTGTCATCCTGAGCAGCAGCGAAGGATCGCGTACGTCCTTACTGTAGGGGAATTCCGCGGTCCTTCGGCTTCGCTCCTCAGGCAGGCGGAATGACAGACGGGTGAGTCATTTCACTCCATTGGCGTAGCAAAGCGGCGCCATTCACAGCCTCTCAGGATGACTGAGGGCACTGTGGACGAAAACGTGGACAGCCACTCAGAGCTCGTCCACCCTTGTGTCCACGCTTCTGTCCAGAACGTCCACCTGTCCAGGACGCTCTCCCCGTCATCCATCAGAGACAGCTCCGTCCCCGATTCAAGTCACTGATTTCGTAGATGTTACGAAACAAACATAGCTGTGACTTCTCCGAATAAGTTTCCGGTCCTGCTCGGTTTTGTGGTGCAGTCAATCAAAGATCGGAGGAGTGACTCTATGACCTCAATCAGGGTGTACGGGACGTGGTGTGTCCTTCTGGTGGCTCTGGCGCTTTCGTGGCCTGCCGGGGCGACGACGATCGTCATGCCGAATGATGATCAATTGATCGAAAAATCGCCGATTATCGTGCGTGGAACCGTCCTGCGTTCCGAGCCTGTCGAGTACAGAGACGGAATCTGGACTGAGACTACACTTGCCGTGGAAGAGAGTTTGAAGGGGGACGTATCCGGGGAGATCACGGTCCGGGAAGTTGGCGGACAGCTCGGAGACAGGATCTCGGTCGTCTTCGGGAATCCCGAATACGAGGCCGGCGAAGAGGTGCTCGCGTTTCTCGTTCCTTCCCCTCACGGCGGCTACCGGACGGTGGATCTGTTCGCCGGCAAGTTCGACGAAAAGTGGACGATCGACGGAAAGCGCCTGTGGTACCGCAACTCCGAGCTTCCGAACACGCGATTGCTCGACCAGTCATTTGAACCGATTGTCGAGGACGACACGCAGCGTGAAGCTGCCGGGTTCGCCGGTTACGTCCGCGATCGCGTCGCGGGGCGTGAGGGTGATCCGAGCTACGGCGTCCGGAATCCGCAACTCGTCGAATCGTTCCAGTCGAACTTCGAGCTGATCGGTGAGCCGACTGTGTACCGCTGGTTCGCCTTCGATGGCGGCGGCTCCGTGAAATGGCTTGGTCACGGATCACAACCAGGCTACAGCGGTGGGGGCGTCAGCGAAGCAAAGACGGCCATCAGCGCGTGGAGCGGCTACAGCGATGCAACCATCGGGTATGGCTGGGGCGGGATGAGCAGCGGGAGTCCGGGAGGACTCGACAAGTCGAACGGCATCAATGAGGTCATCTTCAACGACCCGCTCGGAGAGATTTCCGGGTCGTGGGACGGCAAGAGCGGTGTCGTCGGCATGGGAGGATTCAACAGGGTCGGAAGAAGCTCCCGTAGCTGGACCTCACCTTTTTCCGCCGACGGATCTCATACATCCAGAACCTATACCGCGTGGGATATCACCGAAGGAGATCTGGTGATCCAGGATGGTGTCTCTCCGGCGCTCGGGATCAGCAGCCATCGACTGGCAGAGATCCTCTCGCACGAGCTCGGTCACACCCTCGGCTTCGGCCACTCGCCGGACAAGTCTGCTCTGATGTACCCGAGTGTGACGGGTCTCGGTCCCTCACTGCGCGGAGACGACCAGATTGCTGCGCGATGGCTGTATCCGGCATCGGGTGGTGGCGGCAGTCTCGAGATCCCGGCCGCGCCGTCCGGTGTTGCTGCAAAAGCTCTCAGCGAGACCACGGTCCGGATCACATGGAACGACAACTCTGGAGTCGAGACTTCGCAGACGCTCTACGTTAGCAGTGGAGGTGGTTACTCCAAACTGCAGACCGTGGGTGCGAATATCGATAGCTTCGATGCCGGCGGCATGCAGAGCGGCGCCACGTACTCGTTCCGGGTCACCGCCAGTAACTCGGCTGGTGAATCCTCAGTCTCGAACACGGCTTCGGTCACTATGCAGTCGATCGCTGTGAATGCGGCATTCGTCTTCTCGCCGAGCACAGGCACGGCTGGAACGACGACGTTCGCTTTCTCCGATCGCTCGACCGGTCCGGTGACGTCGTGGCAATGGAGCTTCGGCGATGGTGCCAGCTCGAGCTCGCGAAACCCGTCTCATGTCTATCAAGCTTCGGGGACGTTTCAGGTGACTCTGACTGTACGTGGCTCATCGGGACAGCAGTCGAGCACGAGCCGACAGGTTGCCGTCGGTTCACCAGCCACTCCTGCTGTCGTCGCCAGCTTCGACCTCTCGTCCAGCTCGGTCCTTGAGAAAGAGCAGATCTCAGTTCTACGACCGCTCGTCGGGATCGCCAACGTGGTGGCAATGGTCGTTCGGTGACGGTGGCACGTCGAGCTCTCGTCAATCCAGCTCACTCTTACGCCCGTGCCGGTACCTATCAGGTCACGCTGAAGGCGGGCAACTCGGGCGGATCGTCGACTGCCGTCCGCACCGTATCGGTGGGGACCGCGTCCGTCCGGTTCAACAGTCTCGTGCCGGTCTCCACGACCTCTGCCGGTGTGGGGGGCACGAACTGGCGGACGGATCTGACGATCTTCAACGCCAGCACTTTCCCCGTCGATGTCGACGTCATCTATCTGCCGGGCGCCGGCGAGGCCTCCCGAACCGCAGTGTTTCGATCGGTGCCGGTCGATCTGCGTCCTGGCGGAATGTCCTCGCCGAGATGTTCGGCCTGTCGAAGGGCGCAGGAGCGTTGCACTTTGAGACCCGCAGCAGCAGCGGAACTCCCGATCTTCGTATCTCCAGCCGAACTTACACCGATAGTCCTGGCGGCACCTACGGGCAGTTCGTCGGAGACCTCCGAGGAGAGACGATTCTCGAATCACCTCTATCTCGCCGGACTCTCCAGTAACGATTCGTTCCGTTCGAACATCGGTATCGTGAACCGTAGCGCAGACTACGGTAAGCTCCACGCTTTCGCTGTACGCGTTCAACGGTTCGCTGCTGGGACGCGCGACGCTTGCCCTTCCGGGGAGCAGCTTTCAGCAGCAGCCGCTGACGGCTCTGTTTCCCGAATCTTGCGGCCACACCGCAGAACCAGATGTCGATTGAGATGGTGTCGTCAGCCCCCAATGCGGTCACGGCGTACGCTTCGATCGTCGACAACGTCAGCCAGGATCCGGTATTCGTGCCGGCGAGCGCGGCCGAGACGGACCGCGATGTCTTCATCGGGGCAGTAGGAAGGACAGGCGGCGCCTCCGGTACCTACTGGCGGAGTGACGTCACTCTCTTCAATCCCGGCAACGCGACCGTCTCGGCGACCGTTCGTTTTCTCAGGGCGGGCGAGGACAACCGATTCGCGGGAAGCCGAGCTCTGACCATTGGGCCGCGCAGCCACCCTGACGATCAACGATGTTCTGAGCTGGCTCTCGGCGGGGCAGGGAACGGGAGCGTTGCAGATATCGTGGAGCGGACAGTCGCAGGGCGTCGTCGCCACCAGTCGGACGTATACGACCCGCGGTTTTGACGCGGGAACGCTGGGACAGGCGATCGGCATGACGGGATCCGGCAGCTTCGGGCGGGATGCGATCATCACGGGCCTCCGCTCCGACGGCGAGTTCCGTACGAACGTGGGTCTCGTGAACTCTGGCGATTCGGCCGATCGGAGTCACGCTGCGGTTGATTGCGCCCGACGGACGGCAGCTCGGCAGTACGTTCGTGACGGTAGCTCCGAAATCCCAGATGCAGTCCGCCGCGGCAGCTCTGTTCGGCGGCGTGCCGTTTGCGACGCTCGGGAGTTTCTCCGTCCGCGCGGAGACATCCAGTCCGACGATGTTCGCGTATGGATCGGTCATCGACAACAAGTCGGGAGATCCGATCTTCGTCAGCGGTCGATGATCCCAGTGGCCGCGGTGGCCCAGCGCCACCGCGGCCTCGATATCGATCCGGGCATGTCCTGCAACAATAGCCAACGGTGAAATTCAGGAATCGAGCGCCTCCAGGATTCTCCTCGCGACCCTTTGGGCATCGTCATCACCGACTTCCATCAACCAGCGCGTCCGCCGGCTCTTCGAGCGCTTGAAGCTGGCTCTCGAGCATCTCTGCCCTCATGTAGTGTCCGGTCCGCGCCTCGAGACGGGCGCGGAGGCGGTCGGGCCGGGCGCGCAGATAGGCGAACCGGACGTCACTTCCCGCGCTCTCCAGACGGCGGCGGAACCTTGCCGTCAGTGACGAGCAAGCCAGGACGGCCGACTCGTCGCGCCTGTCGGTCTCGCGCACGAGCTCCTGCAGCGCCGCCAGCCACGGGTCGCGATCCGCCTCGGTGAGCGGGATTCCTGATGACATCTTGTCGACACTCGCCTCCGAATGGAACGCGTCAGCGTCGTAGAAGGGCCATCCCAGCTCTGAAGACAGAATCGTCCCGACTGTCGTCTTCCCCACGCCAGCCACACCCATCACCACGATGATCACGCAGCAACTTTAGAGCGATGCCGCCACGGTTTTCAAATCGTGGGGCGGAGACTGACACACTTTGTGGTCGTCGGTGGACTTCTGTGGACTTCTGTGGAGAATAGTGGTAGCTTCTGACGCATTCGAGAGGAGATCTGAAAGAAAAGGGACCTATGGTTGTCAACGATCTCATGGGGCATTCCCCCGCGAAGGTCGATCAGAAGGGTCGGATCAAGGTTCCGACTGCGTTCCGGTCGATCATCGAGGATCGCTATGGCAGCGAGTGCTTCATCACCTCGTTCGAAGGCGAACGGGCGCTGGTCTATCCCTTACAGGTCTGGCGGGAGTTCACATCCCGACTCGCGAAGGTACCTTCGACTTCCCCGGCGAGACGCAAGCTGATGGAGCGAGCGAACTACTTCGGTCAGCTCGGTTCGATCGATGCGCAGGGGCGTCTGCTGATTCCGCAGATTCTTCGCCAGCAGGCGGGGCTCGAGGGGGAGGTGGTCGTCCTGGGGAACGGAGATCATCTTCTGGTTTGGAGCAACGACAAGATCGCTCAGCGGATGGCTGAAGAGCCGCTGACCGATGAGGATTACAAGGAGCTCGAGCTGCACGGAGTCTAGGCCATGGAGCTCTAGATCCCCATGAAGCACGAGCCGGTTCTTTGTCAGCAGATTACTGACTTTCTCCGCCCGCCAGCCGGGAGTGGATGGATCGTCGATGCGACCCTTGGTCTGGGTGGGCATTCGGAAGCGCTGCTCGAGCGCTACGAGGCCATCCGACTGCTCGGGATCGATCGCGATCCTGAAGCGATCCGGCGAGCGAGCGAGCGCCTCGCCCGGTTTGGTGACCGGTTCGTCGCGAGAGAAGGTCGGCATGAATCGCTCTTTGACATTTTGAACTCTCTGGAAATCGACACGATCTCCGGTCTGGTAGCTGATCTCGGGGTTTCCTCGATGCAGCTCGATGACCCGGCTCGCGGGTTTTCCTTTCGTTTCGACGCCCCTCTCGACATGCGTATGGGCTCGGGTGGCCAGACTGCCGCCGAGTTACTCGCAGAGATCGACGAGAAGGAGTTGGCCGACATCCTCTGGAAATGGGGGGAGGAGTCGCAGTCGAGGCGTATCGCAGCGGCGATCGTAAGGGAGCGAGACGTCGAGCCGATCGAGACGACCGGAAGGCTGGCAGACATTGTCAGATCGGTCAAACACACGAAGAAGCCTTCGAGGATTGATCCTGCAACGCTTGACATTCCAGGCGCTGCGGATCGTGGTCAACGAGGAGCTCGTGGGGCTCGAACCGTTCATCGAATCAACGATCGATCGTCTCGAGATCGGGGCACGAATGGCAGTGATCTCGTTCCATTCGCTCGAGGACAGGATCGTCAAGCATACGTTCAGGAAGCTCGAAGGCGAGTGCACCTGTCCGCGATGGGTTCCAGTCTGCGTCTGCGGCGCGGTTCGCAACGTCAAAGTGCTGACGAAGCGACCGGTCAGTGCCCGATGAGGAGGAGATGGAAAGAAACCCGCGATCGAGAAGCGTCGAGACTTCGCATCGCAGAGAAGGTTCCGGAGAGTTTGGTTTAGTCGTCAGTCGACAGTCGTCAGTCGACAGTCATCAGTCGTCAGCAGGGAGGACGCGACTGACGAAGGTCTTTGAATGTGGTTAGTTAGACATTGGTCATTAGTCGTTAGTCGTTTGTCGTCATTGCTGACGACTGACGACTGAGGTCTGAAGACTGAATTCAGTTCTTTGAGTAGTGGGGTCGTGCAGTCGAGTCATTTGATCGTCTTTAACGGGCGACTGATGGCTGGCGGCTGACGACTGTCAGGGATGGCGAAGTACCTGTGAGATTCGTCATCTCTTCTCTGTCATTCGCCGGGAGGCAATCAGGTGGAGGCAGGGATCAAGGGTGAAGGTCCGGGGAAGGGTCGGGTGTGTGTGGGGCCCGGGCGAGCTTGGGAGGGGTGGTGCGTGTGCGGGTGGGTGTGTGTGGATGGCTCAATCGGGTCTGCCGAGCAGGCAGGTCTTCATCCTTGGTCGCTGCCTCCACAGGTCGGGACCGATGTACGCACAACAGAAATCGATCGAAAATCTACATATCGTCCGGGAACGTGACCGGCAGCGCTTTCGAGAGCTGCTCGCCGTCATCTCCCTCGGTGTGCCGATCGGTCTTTTTCTGCTTCTTTTCACCTGGCAGAATGTCGAGGTGATCCGGCTGGGCCGCGAGGCGACGCGCCTCGAAGCGGTCCGGAGCGATCTCGAGAAGGAAAACAGGAAGCTCGCGCTCGAGATGGAGTCGAAAACTGCGCTGAAGGGCGTGGAGGTGCGTGCGGCGGAGCTGGGGTTCTCCCAGCCGGATATCGATCGAGTGGTCATCGTTCGGGAGAGGGACCTGCGATGACGATTCAGAAGCGGCGAATGATTCTGCTTCTCGCGGGGATGACGGCCTGGATGCTGATCGTCATTGCGAGGCTCGCGCAGATCCAGATCGCCCGCCACGATGACTATGTGCAGCGGGCAGTTCGTCAGCAGGAGCGGACCGTAGCTCTTGCACCGGTCCGGGGCTCGATATTCGACGCGCGCGGACGGCTGCTCGCCGAAAGCGTGGTCTCCCATTCTCTGTACGCGGACCCTCAGTCGATCGAGGAAGTTTCGACGGTGGTCGACCGGATCAGTGCTGTGGAAGGTCTCGGTCTGCGGGAGGATGTACTGCGGAAGAGGCTGGGACGCGGTGGAGAGTTTGCGTGGCTGGCGCGCCAGGTCGATGACGAGCTTTATGAAAAAGTGATGGCCCTCGATCTTCCCGGGATCTATTCGGTCGATGAGCATCGGCGGCGCTACCCGAACGAGAGTCTGCTGGCAAATGTTCTCGGAATCGTCGGACTCGATGGTGATGGTCTGGCCGGTGTCGAGCATTCGCTGGACAAATTTGTTCGCGGTCGTCCCGGTGTCGTCACGCTTCTCAGAGACGCCCGCCGCGGGATGTACATGGTGAATTCCGGAGTGGGCGATGGGCCGGTGGATGGGCTGAATCTCGTCCTCACCATTGACGAGGTCATCCAGTACATCACCGAGGATGCACTCTCGCAGGCTGTCGATGCGAGCAACGCGAAGAGCGGAACGGCGATCGTCGTGAACCCGGAGAATGGCGCGATCCTCGCCATGGCGACTTACCCGACCTTCGATCCGAACAGCTATGGGTCGTATCCGCAATCGGCGTGGAGGAATCGCGTCATTCAGGACGTGTATGAGCCGGGATCCACGTTCAAGATCGTCACGGCCGCGGCCGCCATCGAGGAAGGGGTTGTGACTCCCTCGGAGATGATCGACTGCGGGAATGGCGCGATCGTTCTCGGTGGAAAGACGGTCAGAGAACATGGCGGCCACGCCTACGGAGTGATCTCCTTCGAAGACGTTCTCGTGGAGTCGTCGAATGTCGGCACCATCAAGGTCGGACTCAGGCTCGGTCCTGAGCGGCTGCACGATTATGCGCGTCGATTTGGATTCGGCGAGAAGACAGGGCTCGAGCTGCCGGGCGAGTCCGTCGGGATTCTGCGGCAGACCGATCAGTGGTCCGCTCTCTCTAATGGTGTCATCTCAATCGGCCAGGAGATCGCAGCAACTCCTCTTCAGGTTGTAATGGCCACGGCAACGATCGCGAATGGCGGGCTGCGCGTGAGTCCGCGGATCGTGGATCGTGTCGTCGACGAGAACGGAGCCACGGTCTCGAAACCGCCCGCCGCCGAACCCGTGAGGGTCGTCTCCGAGAAGACGGCTGCCGTCATGAACGAAATGCTCAAGGCCGTGGTGGCTCGAGGAACCGGCCGGAACGCGGCCATTCCGCAGTACGTGGCCGCTGGGAAGACCGGAACTGCTCAGAAGGCGGGTCCCGGTGGTTATCTTCGCAACAAGACAGTTGCATCGTTCACAGGCTATGTCCCTGCAGATCGTCCGAGGCTCGCCATTCTGGTTGCCGTCGATGAGCCCCGCACTTCGCAGTATGGTGGAGAGATTGCAGCACCGGTGTTCCGGGAGATTGCATCGCGCAGTCTCCGATATCTCCGAGTAGAGCCGGCATTTCCTCGCCGGGTGATCACACCGCCACAGGTCGTTCTGAGGAGTCTTGACCCGGGCGACGGTGAGACCCTGACCGCAGAGCGCCGGCGCCGAACGGCCGAGGTGCTGCAATGAAATTCTCAGAAATCATCAGAAACGTGGAGGTCCTGGAGCGTACAGGGCCAGAGCTCGTCGAGGTCAGTGCTGTCGAGTCGGACAGTCGTCGCGTCAAGAGCGGCTCTCTGTTCGTCGCGGTTCCAGGCTTCGAGGCGGACGGCGCCGAGTTCATCAATCAGGCGATCGAGCGCGGAGCAACGGCCGTGATCACCGAGCGTGACGGACAGACCAGGGAGGGAGTTGCCGTCGCGAAGGTCTCCGACGCGCGGCGCGCCCTGGCCATGGCCGCATCATCTTTCTATGGTCGTCCCGCTTCGAAGCTTCGCCTGATCGGTGTGACCGGTACCTCCGGGAAGACCACGACGACCAAGATGATCGAATCGATTCTCGACCAGACCGGCGAGCCGGTCGGACTGATCGGAACGATCGAATACCGCGCGGGTGACGAGCGGGAGGTGGCGGATCGTACGACTCCTGACGCCACCGTTCTGCAGAAGTGGTTCGCGAAGATGGTTGACGCCGGCGTCAGTCGCGCCGTCATGGAAGTCTCCTCGCATGCGCTGGCTCTCAAGCGAACGGCTGACGTGCCATTCGCGGCCGCGGTGTTCACGAACCTCTCGCGTGATCATTTCGACTTTCACCGTGATTTCGACGACTACTTTTCCGCCAAGAAGATCCTGTTCGACCAGATCGATCGCACGAGAAGAACTGCGATCGTGAACAGGGACGATGAGTGGGGACGGAAACTGATCGACGAATTGGGCGAGGCGGCGCTGACGTTCGGGCTCGAGGATGCGGACGTCCGACCCGCCGAGGGATTCGAGGCGAATATCGACGGGCTTCGGGGGACCATCCTGACGCCGTGGGGGGACGTCGTCATGAGCTCACCTCTGCTGGGGACGCCGAATCTCTACAACTGGATGGGGGCGATCGGGGCCGCGCTCACCGTCGGGAGTCTCCATCGAGGCCGTCCAGAGTGGCATACGCGCGCTCGAGTCCATCTCCGGGCGGTTCGAACGAGTGGGGCAGGGCGATTCGCCTGCTGTGATCGTCGACTACGCGCACAAGCCGGACGCCCTCGAAAAGCTTCTCCGCGGGATCCGGCAGATGAGTCCCGACCGGCGGATCGTTCTCGTATTCGGGTGCGGTGGAAATCGCGACAGCGGAAAGCGACCCCTGATGGGCGAGATTGCTGCAAAGTACTCCGACCATACGATCCTCACGAGCGACAACCCCCGGAAGGAAGACCCGGAATCGATCCTCGATGAGATCGAGGAGGGCTTCAGAAAGGTTCGGGAGGACGGCTGCGAACGAATCACCGACCGCCGCAGCGCGATCCGAACCGCCGTCTCGAGTGCCGGTCGGGCCGAGATCGTGATCATCGCCGGCAAGGGACACGAGGACTACCAGGTGATCGGCGACCGGATCGAGCGATTCGATGACAGGGAAGAAGCATTTGCTGCAATCGAGAAAAAAGATTCCTGAATTTTATGGAAATGTTTATGAAAATGATTTACGATAACTCAGTTTCGGCCTCTGTTCCGTTCCGGCTTCGTCGAGTTGCGGGAGGGTGCGAGAAGGTGCGGCGATCGTCAGGCAGTCCTCGGGGGAAGGGACGATCGTGGCGCACGACCGGCGAGGCCGGAAGGGAACAGAGGCTTTCGCCCTATGTGACGGGGCCGTCACCGGAGGTGCAACATGGCTGAGCTGAACTTTGCCGAGCTCGCCAGGCTGTGCGGCGGTGAGCTCGTAACGGGCGGTGATGTTGCTGATCTCCCGTGTGGTGATCGACAGCCGCGAAGCCGACGAGAGCTCGGTATTTTTTGCGATTCGGGGCGAGCGTCAGGACGGTCACGACTTTCTTCCGCAGGCTCTCGAGAAGGCACGAGGGGCGGTGGTCGTCAAGGTTCCGGACGACGCACCTTCCGGAAAGGCTTTCGTTCGAGTCTCCGACACGACCGAGGCTCTTCAGAATCTCGCGCGAGAGCTCCGTCGCCGCTCCGGCTGGTACGTCATAGGGATCACAGGATCCGCCGGGAAGACCACGACCAAGGAGATGATCGCGACGCTCGTCGAGTCGGAGCGCCGGATGTGGAAGACCTGGGGCAACTTCAACAATCACATCGGTCTTCCGCTCTGCATGGCGAACACTCCGGAGGAGACCGAGGTGCTCGTCGCGGAGATGGGCATGAGCGGCCCTCATGAGATCGACCGCCTGGCAAAGATTGGCGAGCCGAACCTCGGTGTTTACACGACGATCCAGGCGGTCCATCTCGAGTTCTTCGATTCCATTGACGGGATTGCCGCCGCGAAACGAGAGCTGCTCGAGAACATCGACGAGACGGGGGCGATCGTCGTGAATGCTGATGACCATCGCGTGATGGGAATCAGTGAAGGCTTTCCGGGCAGGCGGGTGAGCTACGGAATCGAGCATCCGGCCGACTACATGGCCACGGACATCGTGAATCGCGGACTCTTCGGCACCGACTTCATACTGCGAGCCGAAGGTGAATCGCGCGAGATCACGCTGACGACACCGGGACGCCACAATCTGGAGAACCTGCTCGCCGCCATCGCGGCAGCACGGATCGCCGGCATCACGTGGGCGGGGATCGAGAAGGGAATCGAGACGATTGTTCCCGCGAGCCACCGTGGGGAGATGGTGCAGGCCAGAGGGGCGACCATCTACGACGATACGTACAACTCGAACCCATACGCTCTGTCGAAAGCTCTCGAGCTCCTGGCGAAGGCTGACTGCGCGGGCCGGCGGATCGCCGTGATCGGCGACATGCTCGAGCTCGGCAGAACCGAAAAGAAGCTTCACTACGACGCAGGCAATCTGGCTCCGTCAGGAATCGATGTGATCCTGGCGGTCGGTGAGCGCGCGAGAGCGGTGATCGAAGGTGCAGCAGACGCCGGCTTTCCTCGCGAGAGTCTCTTTCATGTGGCGGACGCGGGGAAGGCAGCAGACTTCCTCGACGAGCTCGTCGAGAAGGGAGATCTCGTCATGCTGAAAGCCTCCAGAGGAATCGGGCTCGATCGCGTCGTCGATCGGCTGAAGGGCGAGGGCTGAGAGAGTGCTTTACTACCTGCTGTATCCTCTGCGCGACTACATTGGCGGCTTCAATGTTTTCCGCTACATCACCTTCAGGATGGCGTGGGCAGCGCTGACGGCGCTCGCGATCTCCTTCATCCTTGGACCGTGGCTGATCAACCATCTTCGCAGCATCAAGGCCGGGCAGTTCATCAGAGCCGAGGGCCCGCAGTCGCACCAGGCGAAGTCGGGTACTCCGACGATGGGAGGGATCCTGATCGTGCTCGCGATCCTGGTCCCGACGATTCTGTGGGCCGACATCATGAATCCGTACATCTGGATCATCCTTTTCGTCACGATCTCCTTCGCCGGAATCGGGTTCTACGACGATTTCCAGAAGCTCGTGAAACGTCAGAATCTCGGGCCTGACGTCGAGGCAGAAGTTCTCTCTGCAGATGCTCGTCGGTCTGATCGCGGGAGTGGCGATCGGGTATCTCATGAGATTGCACAATCAGTACCCGTCGACGATTCTTACCTTTCCGTTCGTCGCCGGCCTGGTGGTAGACCTGGGTCTCCTCTACATTCCGTTTGTCATTTTGATCTGGTCGGCGCGTCCAACGCCGTGAATCTCACTGATGGGCTCGATGGTCTCGCGATCGGCTGCACGCTTGTTGCCGCGGCCACCTACACGTGCTCACCTATGCAGCGGGACACGCGAAGATCGCGGACTATCTGCTGATCGCATGGGTTCCGGGCTGCGGAGCTGGCGATTTTCTCGGCGGCGATGCTCGGAGCATCGCTTGGTTTCCTCTGGTTCAATGCCCATCCGGCGAAGGTGTTCATGGGCGACGTCGGCTCACTGGCTCTTGGCGGGGCCATCGGTTGTCATCGCGGTGATGATCAAGCAGGAGATCCTGCTCGTATTCGTCGGCGGCCTTTTCGTTCTCGAGGCGCTCTCGGTCATCCTGCAGGTAGCGTCATTCAAGTTGACTGGCCGACGCCTTTTCAAGATGTCACCACTCCATCACCACTTCGAGCTGTCGGGATGGAACGAGACTCAGGTTGTCATTCGCTTCTGGATCATCGCGGTGATGTTCTCACTGCTCGCACTTTCCACACTGAAGCTTCGCTGAATCAAACGATCGAATGAGAGAGGGAGGACGGGTGATCGATCAGTTGTACTGCCAGGGCCATGTGGGTCGCGCGTCCCGCGCGATGTCGGGAGCCGTCCCGGCTCTCGACGGCACCTCGAGCCTCGGATCCATCTTCGAATCGTGCAACGGCGGGACGCCGCCGCACATCGCGCGAGACGCGCGACCCACACGGGCATCCCCAATGAGGTGCTTCGCATGAATCGTGTTGTCGTTCTGGGGGCTGGGCGTTCAGGTGTGGCCGCTGCGAAGTTTCTTGCGCTGCACAAGGTCGAGGTGTGTCTGACTGATGCGTCGGAGCTCGATCGGCTTCCGTACGCCCAGGAGCTTCCGGAGGGGATCGAAACCTCGTTCGGGTCTCATCCCGAGTCTCTTCTCGACGGGGCCGAGATGGTCGTTCTCAGTCCGGGGATTCCGAAGACGATTCCTTTCCTGCGGATGGCAGAGGATCGAGGGATCGAGATCATCTCGGAGATCGAGCTCGCCTATCGAACCTCCAGGGGACGATCATCGCCATTACCGGGTCGAACGGGAAGTCGACGACGACGTCGCTGATCGGGCACATTCTCTCTGAAGCCGGTTTCGATCCGATCGTCGCAGGCAACATCGGACAGCCCCTGATCGCGGCAATCGATCCGGAGCGGAAACGGATATACGTCGTTGAACTTTCATCGTTCCAGCTCGAGACGATCGATCGGTTTCGTGCCGATGTCGCCGTGCTTCTCAACGTCACGCCGGACCACATGGATCGCTACGACTCGATCGAAGCGTATGCCTCGGCGAAATATCAGATCTTCCGGAACCAGGGGCCCGATGACGTCGCGGTCGTGAATGCGGATGACCCGAGAACGGCGCGCCCTGACACAGATGCCGCGGTATTGCATTTCTCATCGACTCGGACGATGGGGCGGGGTGCATGGCGTGACGCTGATGCTCTCAACTACGCGGTCGATGGACACGAGTGGTCGATGAAGCGATCGACCCTCGACGCTGGAGGGGGACGCGAATGTGGAGAACGCTCTCGCTGCCTGGCTCGCTGCGGCCAGCGTCGGCGCGAGCCACGGCAAGGTCGAGGAGGCGTTCCGCACATTCCGCGGACTCCCTCATCGCATGGCGCTTACGGCCGTGATTGATGGAGTGAAGTGGATCAACGATTCGAAGGGAACGAATGTCGATGCGACGAAGAAGTCGCTCGAGGGGCTCGAAGACAACCGGACGATTCTGATCCTCGGCGGCAAGGACAAGGGTGGGGAGTTCCACCGGCTCCGTGAGCTCGTCGAGAGAAAAGTGAAGCTCCTGATCACGATCGGATCGGCGGCGAGTCTCGTCAGTGAGCAGCTATCCGGTGCCGTGGAGATCGTGTCTGCTGAGACGATGGATCGGGCGGTGAGGGTAGCTGCGGAAAAGAGCGGTGAGGGGGACGTCGTCCTTCTCTCTCCCGCCTGTGCAAGCTTTGACCAGTACGGCAACTTCGAAGAGCGCGGGGAGCACTTCGAGTCTCTCGTACGCGAGCTGGAGGCGAGCGCGATGAGCCGGAGGCTGAGCTACGACCGTTACATATTTCGGCTCCGCCGTTCTGATCGTGGTGATCGGACTGGTGATGATCTACAGCGCGTCGGCGATCATCGCCCTGCAGAAGGTCGGTAGCGACAACCCGTACTACTTCCTCCTGCGTCAGCTCGGGTTCGTGATCGGTGGCTCGATTCTGATGATGCTTCTGATGCACATCGACATCGCACGGCTTCGCGACCCGCGAGTAATCTTCGGACTGTTTGGAGCCTTGCTCGTCGCCCTCGTTCTCGTTCTGTTCCAGCCGCAGATCAATGGTTCTCACCGGTGGTTCCAGCTCGGAATCGTCAACGCGCAACCCTCGGAGCTCGCGAAGCTCGTGCTCATTGTTTTTCTTGCCGCGCAGTTGTCCATCCGAGAGAGTCGGGTCGATGAACTGACCTCGACGCTGCTGCCGATCGGAGGGCTGCTCGCGATCCCGGTCGGTCTGATCCTGCTGCAGCCGGACTTTGGAACGGCGGCGGTGATCGGCACGGTCGCCGCGGGCCTGTTCTTCGCTGCCGGCCTCGGCTGGCGGAGAATCGCCGTGTTCTCGCTCGCGGCGGTCCCCGCAGTGGTGGCGTTGCTGCTCGGCGCGGAGTATCGGCGGGAGCGGCTTCTGTCGTTTCTGAATCCCGAGGCAGATCCGCTGGGGAGCGGATTTCAGGCGATGCAGTCTCTGATCGCGTTCGGGACCGGCGGCTTCGTCGGTCTCGGCATCGGAGATGGTCGGCAGAAACTATTCTTTCTCCCGGAGCCTCATACCGACTTCATTTTCGCAATCGTGGGAGAAGAGCTCGGTTTCGCGGGAGCCCTTCTTCTGATCCTGCTTTTTGCGCTGCTGATCTGGAGAGGATCGCGAATCGCTTTCCGCACCGACGACGCTTTTATCCGGTACATGGCGCTCGGAATCGTATTGATGATCGGGCTCCAGGCGCTGATCAATACCAGCGTCGCGCTCGCCATGCTTCCGACCAAGGGACTCCCTCTGCCGTTCGTCAGCTACGGCGGATCGTCGATGATCACCAATCTTGGCGGCGCTAGGACTGCTTCTCAATCTTTCTCAGCACACGGACTGAACATGAACGGAAAAAGACAAACGATGACGTTGATGATCGCCGGGGGAGGTACCGGTGGGCACATCTATCCGGCGATCGCGATCGCGCAGGAGTTCCTGTCGCGGGGAGAGAACCGCCGCGTGGTGTTCATCGGAACCAGGTACGGACTCGAGAAGGACATCGTTCCGAAGGCGGGTTACGAGCTGGAGTTCGTCAGCGTGCGTGGACTGAAGGGCAAGTCGATCTTGCATACGATCGCGAACCTCGCGAGGATTCCGGTAGCCTTCGTCCAGGCGTGGCGCCTGATCAGCCGCTACCGGCCGGATGCGCTTCTCGGAGTCGGCGGATACGCTTCCGGTCCTGTGCTGGCGGTCGGCAGTCTGCGACGGCGTCCGACGATGGTGCAGGAGCAGAATGCCTTTCCCGGTCTCACGAACCGCATTCTGTCGAAGTTCGTCGATACGCTGGCAGTGGCGTTCCCCAAAGCGCTGGAAATCTTCGGCCGCGAGGGGTTCGTGACGGGCAATCCCGTGCGGAAAGAGTTCTTTGAGCATGCCGGTTCCTCGGACCCGGCCGCGAAAGCCCGGCTTCTGATCTTCGGAGGAAGCCAGGGCTCTCACATCCTGAACCGCACGATGACCGAGTCTCTCGCGCTGCTCGAAGACCTTCAAGGGGAGATCGAGATCGTGCACCAGACCGGCCCGCGTGAGCACGAACGAGTTCGAGCGTCGTACGACGAGTCGGTGTTTCACGATGCGACCGTCACCCCCTTCATCGACGAGATGGCGAGTGAGATGGGCCGGGCGACGTTCGTTCTCTGCCGCGCGGGTGCGATCACGATCGGTGAGCTGGCGGCACTCGGCCGGCCAGCGATCCTCGTGCCCTTCGCACTAGCTTCCGACAACCACCAGGAGTACAACGCGCGGTCGGTCGAAGAGCGGGGTGGGGCGATCGTGATCACGGAGAAGGAGCTGACCGCGGAGAGACTCGCCGACGCCATTCGCGCGATGGCCACTGATCGGGCACAGACCGCGGAGATGGCCCGTCAGTCAGCCACCCTCGGTGCTCCGGATGCAACCAGCCGGATCGTCGACCTCGTCGAAAAAAACATCAAGATTGAAAGGTGAACTTTCATGAAAATTATAATAAACTTTAAGCGAATGCATATCCGATGAGATTCGGGCGATTCAAGAACATCCATTTCGTCGGCATCGGCGGGATCGGGATGAGTGGCATAGCGGAGATTCTCTCGAACTACGACCTCGAGATCTCCGGCTGTGACCTCTCGTCTTCGGAAGTCACCGAGCGACTGGCCGACAGGGGGATTGTCGTCTCGATCGGACACGACGCGACCCATCTCGATGGTGTGGACCTGGTCGTGATTTCTTCGGCTGTGAAGCAGGATAGTCCCGAAGTGGTTGCCGCTCGAGAGCGGAACATTCCGGTAATCCGTCGTGCAGAGATGCTCGGCGAGATCATGCGCCTCAAGCGCGGCGTGGCTGTCGCGGGAACTCATGGAAAGACCACGACCTCAGCGATGACCGCCAGCGTTCTCCGCGGCGGAGATCTCGACCCGACCCTGATCGTGGGTGGAGTGATGCGCGATCTTTCTTCGAGTGCCCGTCTCGGTACGGGAGAATTCCTGGTCGTCGAGGCGGATGAATACGACAGATCATTCCTGACGCTGCAGCCGGAGCTCGCTGTCGTCACGAACATCGAAATCGATCATCTCGACATCTACGACGGCATCGAGGACATCCTGAAAACATTCGCCGAGTTCGTGTCTCGGGTTCCGTTCTATGGTGTCGTCATTGGTTGCGGCGATGATGATCACGTCGACACGCTTCTCTCAGGGATCTCGCGCCGCGCAGTCCGCTATGGGTTTGGAGACCGGTCTGATGTTCGCGGCACATCCGTCAGGGTGAATGAAGGCGTGACGTACTGCGACGTCGCTCGTGACGGCGAGACCGTCGGCACGCTGGAGCTGGTCGTACCGGGTCGTCACAACCTTCTCAATGCGCTTGCGGCGACCGCGGTCGGTATGGAGCTCGAGATTCCTTTCGAGAAGATCAAGGCCGCCCTTGCATCATTTCGCGGCGTCGAGCGACGGTTCGAGATCATCGGTGAATGGCAGGAGTCGCTCGTCGTGGATGATTACGCTCATCATCCGACGGAGGTCAGGGCCACGCTTGAAGCTGCCAGGGAAACGTATCGCGACCGGCGCCTCGTCGTCCTGTTTCAACCGCACCTTTTCTCGAGGACGCGCGACTTTCACGAGGAGTTTGCGGCGGCGCTGGGCGTTGCTGACGAAGCGTACGTGACGCCGATCTATCCGGCCCGGGAGCAGCCGATCGAGGGTGTGAGCGCGTCGATGATCGTCGATGCCGCGGGCCGAGCAGGCCTCGACGGCGTACAGCTTCTCGATCGCGATCTTGTCCGGCGTGCTCTCGTTCGTGCGGGAACACGTCTCGGGGCGCTCTCTCGTCATGACGATGGGAGCCGGTGACATCCACAAGGTGGCCGAGAGGCTCGTGGAGGGTGCTGCATGAACGTTCACGAGAACGATCAGAGATTCAGGCGCCCGGTGGACGTAACCTCCACGCGGAGGAACCGTCATCGAGTCAGAGCGACCAGGATCCTCGTGTTCCTCGCAAACCTTCTTCTCGTGACGCTTCTCATCGCGGGAGGCTCCTGGCTGGTCAGGCGGCTCCAGGAGGATGAACGATTCGCGATCCGAACGATCGAGATCGATGGAGTCGAAGATGTCCGAAGAGAGCAGGTGGCGGAGCTCCTCGGCCGCTGGGATGGCGCGAACCTGTTCCGGCTCGAGATGGACATCGTCCGACAGGAGCTGACCTCCATTGACTGGGTCGGTGGCGTTGTGCTCGAGAAGGAACTGCCGGACAGGCTGCGTGTCCAGGTCCTCGAGAGAGTCCCGGAGGCGATCGTCGTGGTGGCGGGACGTCCGCGGTTCATCGACGCAACGGGGGCGCAGATTCGGCGATGCGTCCGTCGCACTCGATCAGGGGACTCTGCCTGTGATCGAGAATGCGAGCGGGCTCGACGCCCGCCGCTGTGTCCAGTTCCTCGAGGCACTCGAAGCGGAGGATCAGGCGCTTCATTCGAGAATCGCGCGAATCCGGCCCGCTGGCGGCTCGGGATGGGAGATCGCTGATCGTGATCTCGGCACGATCGTGCGACTCGACGAGCGCGATGGCGCAGGGAAGTGGCGGATGCTTTATCAGATCGTGGCGGCCGAGCAGATGAGCGGCCCCTCGATTCAACTATGCAGACTTGAGATTCGACGATCAGATCGTGATCGCGAGCGAGAGACGGATTGTCACGGAGTAGGGGAGGCGGAATGCCGAAGAATGAAAAGTACGTGGTTGCGGTAGATATCGGCACTTCGAAAGTTTGTGTGCTGGTGGGAGAAGAGAACGAGCGCGGGCGGGTGGAGATCATCGGCAAAGGCACGTCGCCCATGCGCGGAACCCGGCGAGGGAACATCATCAATCTCGACCAGGCCGTGGACGCGCTGAAGAAGGCCGTGGATGAAGCCGAGGTCATGGCCGGCGTTCAGATCGAATCGGCGTACGTCGGTGTAGCGGGAGATCACATCCGCTCGGTCAACTCCCGCGGGGTGGTTTCGGTGATGGGCCGCGACAAGGAAGTGACGCGGGACGACATCGATCGGGTCATCGAGGCGTCGCGATCGATCAGCATCCCCTCCGAGCTGGAGTTGCTGCACGTGATTCCCCGCGAGTTCATCCTCGACGGGCAGGATGGCATCGCGGATCCGATCGGCATGACCGGTTCGCGGCTCGAAGCGAACGTACACATCGTCACCGGGGCGAGGACGCACGATCAGAACGTTCTGACTTGCGTGAACAAGGCCGGCATCGCGGTCGACGAGCTCGTTCTCGAGCAGCTCTCCGCGGCCGACGCCGTGCTCACTCTCGACGAGCGGGAGATGGGCGTGTTGATCATGGACATCGGAGCGGGAACGACGAACTATGCCGTCTTTCTCGAAGGAAACGTCGTCCACACGGCGGTTCTGCCCGTTGGAGCGAATCACTTCACGTCGGACATCTCTGTGGTTCTTCGCACGCCGATGGAGGATGCCGAGAGAATCAAGAAGGAGTATGGGTGCGCGCTCGCCACGCTCGAGCAGGATGACGAGCCGATCGAAGTGCCGACGGTCGGAGGGCGCGCCTCGAAAGTGCTCCCGCGCCACGAGCTGACGAGCATCCTCGAGCCTCGCGCCGCCGAGCTGTCGAAGCTCGTCTACGACGATCTGGCGAAGGCTGGTCTCGAGCACGAGATCCGTTCCGGAGTCGTCCTCGCTGGAGGAGGATCGCGACTCATCGGTATGCAGGAGATGATCGAGCAGATTTTCGATCAGCAGGTGCGGCTCGGCGAGCCGCGTGGTGTCGGAGGTCTGATCGACACGGTCAAGGGTCCGGAATGGGCGACGGCGACCGGACTCCTGCTCTGGGGGCATCGCAGCAGGCTTCGTATGCCGAAGCCGAAACGTCGCGGACTGGCGCGAGTCGCCGACTCGGTCCGTCAGTGGTTCGCACATGGATAGACACGTAAGATGAGTTTCGCCGGCCTCGGCCGGTGATGGGAGGACAGGAATGATTACATTCGACGAATCACCGCATGAGAAGGGTCAGCTCAATATCTCGCTCGACGAGGAGCTGCCGGCCAGAATCAAGGTCATCGGTGTCGGCGGGGGTGGTGGTAATGCCGTCAACAGGATGATCCAGACTGGCATCGGTGGCGTCGAATTCATCGTCGCCAATACCGATCAGCAGGCGCTTTCTCATTCGCTCGCCAAGACCAAGATTCAGCTCGGTTCGAAGCTGACCAAGGGACTCGGCGCAGGCGCGAACCCGGAGATCGGGCGCGAGGCTGCGCTCGAGGACACCGATCGTATCCTCGAGCACCTTTCGGGTGCCGACATGATCTTCATCACCACCGGGATGGGCGGCGGCACAGGGACGGGAGCGACACCGGTCATCGCTTCGCTGGCCGCGGAGCTCGGTGCGCTGACGGTCGCCGTCGTGACGAAGCCATTCAACTTCGAAGGCAAGAAGCGGCGCATCCAGGCGGAGCACGGCATCCGGTCGCTGCGCGAGTCAGTCGACACGCTGATCACGATCCCGAACGAGAGACTGCTCAACTTCGTGGAGCGAGCGACCTCGCTCGGCGAGGCGTTCAAGATCGCCGATGACATCCTGCGTCAGGCCGTCCAGGGTATCTCGGATCTGATCACGGTCCCTGGAGAGATCAACCTCGACTTTGCCGATGTCAAGACGATCATGCACGGCATGGGCATGGCGTTGATGGGTACGGGCGTCTCGCAGGGTGAGCACCGCGCCGTCGAGGCGGCGCAGAGAGCGATCTCCTCGCCTCTGCTCGAAGAGGCATCGATCGAGGGAGCGAAGGGCGTTCTCATCAATATCACCGGCGGCGAGGACATGACCCTGTTCGAGGTCAACGAAGCGGCTTCGATCATCCAGGAGGCCGCCGATGAGGATGCGAACATCATCTTCGGTACCGTCATCGACCGCAGGATGAAGGAAGAGATCAAGATCACGGTCATCGCGACCGGGTTCGATACGGCGACACGAGGACTGCTGAACTCACGCGGCGAAGCACTCTCCGGAAGGTCCGAGCCGATGCACCATCGCCCGCCGGTCGAGAACCGCGACGAACCGCGCGTCGCGAAGGAAGTCGAAACGCGAGGAGTCGCACGAACCTCAGATTGGAGCGGAGGAGGAGATCTACGATCCCCCCTTTTTTCGAAGAGGACTTGGCTCGAGCTCCGGAACCTCCGGAGGCGGAGGAGGATTCGGACCGATGGCGTCGAATGATTTCGGCGGTGATCTCGACATTCCGACAGTGATCAGGAATCTGAGTGATTAGGAGCAGAAGGGCGGCGCAGGCGCGCCCCCTTCTGCGTTTGATGGTTCGGGGGTTCAAAAGTTCACGAGTTCAAAGGTAGGAGTTTGAAATGAGTCGTCGGTTAAAGAGTGAAGGGTAGGGAGGCAGAGAGCTGGGCGTGAAGAGGGCGGAAGTGTGACACGGGTCCGGAGACGGAACGGAAGTGCGCTCGAAAGGCGGTTGCCGAAGGGACTCTGTCCCGCCGGCTGGCCGCCTTTCGCCGTTCATGGAGCGTTTTCAACTTGCAGCGTCGAACATTGAGATTCTTTCAGAAGGAGAGTGAATGAGAGGGAACGCGCGTTATTGCCACTGGTTCAGGTACTCGTTACGTCTTCGGCAGGGCAGGGCTCACTTCTGGAGCAATCTTCGAGTGAATCTGCGCTCTCACCACTGGCGTCGCATCTGAGCCCGACGCGCCCCTGGCTGTTCCCCCGCCGCCGATGACGGAGGGGGTGCGCCGCGACAGATGTCATCCTGAGCGCAGCGAAGGATCGCGTACGTCCCGACTGTCGGTCACTATCCGTCACGACAGTCGGTAAAGTCCGCGATCCTTCGACCGTCCCTTCGGCTTCGCTCAGGGCAGGCCTCCTCCCGCCTCACGGGATCCGGCGGCTCAGGATGACAGCCTGGAAACATCACCTGATACGAGACTTCAATGTCCTCCGCGCCCGTGAAGCGTGTACAGGTCGGGAAGGAATCGATCCCGGTCGAACGGTTTCGCCTTCTTCTCCGGCATCGGATCGTCCGGAAAATCCTTCGACCATTGCTCGCGGGTTTCCTCGTCCGCGTAGTACGTGAGGTAGGTCCCGATGTCCTGCTCCGAGCAGCCACCGATCAGGTCGATCGTGACGACCGCGCTCTCGCTCAGAGGATAGAGTCTCGATCTCCTTTTTGAGGATGTCATCGCAGAGCAGGCGGTACAGTTCGCGGTCGCTGAGGTGATCCGTGCTGGTGATGCAGACGTTGAGTGTGGCGAGCACTCCGATGATTGCGTCGATTTTCCTCGCGATGTCGTCATCGGAGACCATCTCGGCCGGGGGGAGTTGCAGACCGAGTTTCAGCATCTCGTCGTACGGAACCGTCAGCCTCATTCCCTCTTCTTCTTCCAGCATTCTGCACAGCGGGCATTCTTCTTCGTCACGTTCCAGCTCGTTCATTTCGAGTCTCCTTTCGTACACCGAGGCTCCCTCGGAAATCGAAAGAAGTCGAGAAATTGGCCGAAATGGGCCCGATTTCTCCTCGGAATGGAAAGAGATTCTACGATGAGTGGATTCGCAGAGGCGGATATGAGCGAAGTTCGTGGACAGAAACGTGGACGGAGACGTGGACAAAAGCGTGGAGAACCGGGATCATCGTTCTGCTTTTGTCCACGCTTCGGTCCACGCATCTGTCCACGCTTCCGTCCACCGATCCGCACTGTCCCCGCACCCCCTGTTGTAAAGTACCGTCTCATGGAAAAGCGAGTCGGTACTCCCGAGAATCCTCTTCGTGTCGCAGTCATCGGAACGGGCCCCTCGGGGATGTTTGCAGCGGGTGCGCTGCTGGCATCGAAGGACATCGAGGTGCGGGTCGATCTCTTCGACAGATTGCCGGCGCCGTTCGGTCTCGTGCGTTACGGGGTGGCACCTGATCACCAGAAGATCAAGAACGTCGTCAAGGTGTTCGACCGCACCGCGCGTGACGAGCGCGTGCGTTTCTTCGGCAACGTCCGGTACGGCAGCGACATCACTCGAGCCGATCTCCTGGAGCACTACCATCAGGTGGTGTACGCCGTCGGTGCTCAGGGTGACCGGCCGCTCGGAATTGAGGGAGAGGAGCTCGAGGGAAGCGTTTCCTCGACCGAGTTCGTAAACTGGTACAACTGCCATCCCGACCTCTGCGATGTCTGTTACTCGCTCGATCACGACAACGTGGCGGTGATCGGCATCGGCAATGTCGCGATGGACGTGACCCGCGTTCTGGCGAAGCGGGCGGACGACCTCGCGACCACCGATATCTCGGATGTCGCACTCGAGGAGCTGAGGAAAGAGAAGATCAGAGAAATCTGGATCATCGCGCGGCGAGGCCCGGTGCAGGCGAAATGCACGCCGGGCGAGCTTCAGGAGATCGGCGAGCTCGAGGGTGTCCAGGTGATCGTCGACCCGAAACAGCTCGAGCTCGATCCGGCGAGCGAAGCAGAGCTCGAGACCGATCGCAGCGCGCAGAAGAACATGGAGCTGTTCCGCAAGTTTGCCAGCGAGCCGGAGGATCCGTCGAAGCGGCACATACGAATCGTGTTTCTCGCGTCGCCCGTCAAATTGTTCGGAGATCACGGAAAGGTGGCGGGGCTCGAGATCGAGCGCAACCGACTCGTTGCGAAGGAGGATGGCCGCATCTCCCCCATGGGCACGGGGGAAGTCGAGGTCCTTCCCACCACGATGGTCATCCGGGCGGTGGGCTACAGGTCGAACCCGCTTCCGGAGCTCCCGTTCGACGACCGCAACGCCGTGATCCCGAACGAGGGCGGTCGCGTCGCCGGAGATGGCTATGAGCACGATTACGTCGTCGGCTGGATCAAGCGCGGACCTACGGGCCTGATCGGCACGAACAAGGGTGACGCGAACCAGACCGTGGCCTCGATGATCGAGGACGTGGCGGCACTCGGAGATGAACGGTCACGTGACATCTCCGCGCTGCTGCGTGAGAAGAATGTCCGGTGGGTCAGCTACGACGAGTGGTCGCGCATCGATGAGTACGAGATTGAGAGCGGCAAGACTGCCGGCCGGCCGAGAGTCAAGTTGAGCAGGATTGACGAAATGCTCGAGCGACTCGGGCCATCGTAGCCCCAATGTCCCGAACTGAAGAGCGCAGAGCGGAGCGCTGACGTATCCGCCCCGCGGATCGTCGGCGGCGAGAGGGGGTTTCCAAACCCTCACCTAAGCGATCTCGACCTTCGCCGCCACAGCACTATTTTTCCGTCCATTCGCACATCTGCGAAGTGGAGGCTCGGAGGCCCCGACGCCGCCGACACTCCCCGGAGGCGAGATGTCAGCGCTCCGCTCTCATGTTCCTCCGAGGTATGCTCTGATCATGGCCGGCGAGCTCCCGCTATAATCCGGCCCCATGAAGATCGAACGACCACTGGATGAGATCGAGATTCGCGTCCTGGGAAGCCTGCTCGAAAAGCAGCAGTCGACGCCTGACTACTATCCGCTGACTCTCGGCTCTCTCCGCTCGGCCTGCAATCAGTCTACGAGCCGCGATCCAGTGATGAGTCTCGAGGAGCCAGAGATCAAGGCCGCGATCGACAGGCTCCAGGAGCTCGGCCTGGTGTGGAAGGTTCACGGATCCCGCACGGACAAGTTTGAGCACAACGTCGACAGAAAGTGGGAGGTCTCGCCGGAGCTCAAGGCCCTTGTGACGCTCCTTCTTCTCCGAGGCTCACAGACGCCCGGCGAGCTCCGTTCGCGTAGTGAGAGGCTCCATTCCTTCTCGTCCGTCGTCGAGGTCGAGTCGGTTCTCCAGGCCGACGCCTCGAGCGAGGAGCCGATGGTAAGGGAGCTCGAGCGCCTGCCGGGTCAGAAGGAGGCACGCTGGACTCACCTGATCGGCACGGTGGCCGAGACGGCAGCGGTCGCGGCCCCAGAGTCACCCGTCGCAGAATCGCTGACCGCGAGGGTGGCCAGACTCGAGCAGATGGTCGAGACTCTCAGTACGAGGCTGCGCGAGCTGGAAGAACAGTTGGGAGTTGGAGAGGAGAACGATGAACGATGAACGATGAACGATGAACGATGAAAGATGAACGATGAACGATGAAGGAGCAACGATGCAGGAACGAGGCGGCACGAGCTATGGTCCTTTGACAGTTTGCCCGAAATCCTCGCGGGGCTGGTACCGTTATAGCTTCAAACAGTAGCGCTTCTCGCTTCTAGCAACTTTCAACTTCATCTTTCATCGTTCATCGTTCATCGTTCATCGTTCAAATTATGAAGCCACCCGATATCGTACGACTCAACCCAGACAAACGTGTCCTCTTCATGACGAAGGATCCGGATCTGATCCGGAAGCAGCTGTCCGGAGAGGTCAATCTGACGCTCGACGACCTGACCGCTCCGGAGGATCTGCTCGACGACATCAACACCGATGCGATGACCCCCGCGTGGGTCTGCTTCAATCACCGTCCGGAGGATCTGGCGCGAGAGGCGTATGCGGGTCTGATCGTCGATGGCACGCGGATCTTCGAGCGCGATGCCCTCATCGGCGGCAACTTCGAGGTGATCGTCTCCGGCTACCGCAAGGGTGTCGGAAGCTCCCGCGAAACTGCCGTCCAGGCGGAGAAGTGGGCGGGCATCCGGATCGCGATCGCGGAGTCTTTCGCGCCGATTCACGCGCAGAACAACATCAACCAGGGCGTGCTGATGGGGAACTACGACATCCTCCGCCGCCTTCAGGATGGCGAGGGAGTGCCGCTCGAGGAGTTCTATCGCCACTACGACCCGATCACGCAACTGATCGTTCAGGCGGGAGGGCTGTTTCCCTTCGCCAAGGCGCTCGCACGTGGAGAGATCGATCTGCCGATCCCTGCGACGGGTGCGCGGCCAATGAACATGACGGAGAAGGTTCTGGCGCGTCATATGGTCGGCTCCGAGGGGGAGACCTTCGTGAAGCCGGGAGATGCGATCCTGGTCAATGTCGACGGCGGCTACTCGCACGAGTTCACCACGGCGCAGGTGCATCACTTTCTTCAGCAGGAATACGGGAACGATTACGAGATCGTCAATCCCGACAAGTTCGCCGTGTTCGAGGATCACCTGATCTACGCCGACGAGGTCGAGAAGATGAAGCCGTTCATCGACAAGATCGAGACGCTTCGACGGATGCAGCGCGACTTCCAGACCCACACGGGCTGTCGCGACTTCTCCGCGAAGGATCGTGTCTCGCCAGGGATCTGCCATGAGGTGGCGCGCGAGTATCTGGTCGATCCGGGCGACTTCATCCAGGCGACTGACAGTCACACGTGCATGGGTGGCGTGAACAACGCCCTTGCATGGGGAGTCGGAGCGACGGAGTACGCCAATCTGGTGCACTCCGGATTCACACAGGTGGAAGTGCCGGAGGCGATCCGATTCGAGCTCAGGGGAGAGCTACCGTCGAACGCGACGGCAAAGGATGTGATGCTTCATATCCTGCTCGAGTACGCAAAGCCGCAGATGACGCTCAATCGGGTCATGGAGTTCACCGGCCCCGGAGTTTCGAACCTCTCAATGGATGAGCGCGGCACGCTCGCGAATATGGCGACCGAGTGCTCGGCGAGAGGAGCGATCGTCGCCGCCGACGAGAAGACCTACGACTGGATTGCACAGGTGCGCGGCGGGGACGTCGACATCGACGAGATGCGTCGTAATTCAATCGCTCCCGATCCTGATGCGAGCTACGCCGGGGGTGTCCACGAGATCGACCTCTCGACGATTCAGCCGATGGTGGCTCATCCGGGAGATCCGGACCACGGCATCCCTTCCGATCCGACCAATGGCGCCTACATCTCCGAGATCGGCGAGATTCCCGTCGACATCGCGTACGGTGGAAGCTGTACGGCTGGAAAGATCGACGATCTGCTGATGTACCACCGCGTATGCAAGGACGCGGTGGGCGCCGGGCTGCGTGTCGCGGAAGGCGTCAAGTTCTATATCCAGTTCGGCTCCAGGATGGTCGAGGAGTTCTGCCGTGAGCAGGGGATGATCGAGACGTTCGAGAAGGCTGGCGTCGAGCTGATTCGCCCGGGATGCGGCGCGTGTATCGGGTGTGGCCCTGGAGTTTCGGTCGACAATGATCAGGTGACCGTCAGCGCAATCAACCGAAACTTCAAGGGTCGGTCCGGTCCGGGGCGACTCTGGCTCGCATCCCCCCTGACGGTCGCCGCCTCGGCGTTCACCGGAAAGATCTCCGTCTATACGCCGGGCATGTTCGCCCGTTCGGAAGTGATGGCGTGAGGCGCGTGCTGGGATCTTTTCTGCCGCTCCTGCTTCTGGCCGCCGTCTCCTGCCAGTCCGGCGTGGATGAAAATGTCGGTGAAGCGCAGCCGGAGGAGGTCAGCATGCAGGAGTGGTCAATCGTGGTTCAGAGCTCCGGTGGGATCACTGGAAGGGGAGACGGAAGCGTGTCGCTCACCTCGGAAGGGGTGCTCGCGCGGACCACGCCCGGAGGTGCTGTCTGCCGCCAGACGATCGAGGGCGAGGTTCTCGAGAGCGTCGACCGAGCCATCGCCGAGGCGGATGTCGATGCCTGGGAGAGTGAGTACTTCCAGCAGGGGGCGGATTTCTTCACGTACACGATGACCCTCGAGACCGGGAAGAGCGAGCAGAAGATCGTCGAATGGAACGACGGCGGGGATCTCCCGGACGATCTGCGGGAATTGTGGGACGCTCTCAACACGGCACGACAAAGTGTCGACTGCACAGAGACCGCCCGTCGCTGACCCTCCCCATCACGCATCCAAATCCTTCCCTCGAACCCCTGAACCCCCGAACCCCTGAACCTTGAACCCTTGAACCCTGACCTGAACCCCTGAACCTCCTGAACCCCTGAACTCCTGAACCCTTGAACCCTTGAACCCTTGAACCACCTCCTCCCCTCCCTGCTGTTATGATGCGTGAACCAACCCGTTGCAGCCCTTTGGAGTGAAATTCAGGACAAATGACATCGAAGTATGACTCCTCAGCAATCGAGGTCCTGACGGGTCTCGAGCCGGTGCGGAAGCGTCCCGGCATGTACACCCAGACCGAGCGGCCGAACCACCTTGCGCAGGAAGTGATCGACAACGCCGCCGACGAAGCGATCGCAGGCCACTGCCGCAACATTCTTGTCACTCTGCATGATGACGGTTCGCTGTCGGTCAGCGACGACGGCCGCGGAATGCCGGTCGACAGACACAAGACCGAGAAGATCTCGGGAGTCGAGGTCATCCTCACCCGTCTTCACGCCGGAGCAAAATTCTCCAACAAGAATTACCGGTTCTCAGGCGGCCTGCACGGGGTCGGCGTCTCGGTCGTCAACGCGCTCTCGAAGAAATTGCAGGTGTGGGTCAAGCGTGACGGCGTCGAGTACACGATGACCTTTGCCGGTGGAGAAAAGAGCAGCGAGCTCGAGAAGATCGGATCGGTGGGTCAGCGAAACACGGGCACCACCATTCGCTTCTGGCCGGATGAGAAGTACTTCGACACCGTCAAGTTCTCCGTCTCGCGTCTCAAGCACGGCATGCGAGCGAAGGCCGTTCTCGCTCCGGGACTGCACCTGAAATTCGTCAATGAACAAAATACGGACGACAGCGAAGAGTGGTACTACGAGGACGGTCTGCCGGACTATCTGACGAGCTCGATCGGAGATGTCGAGACGATCCCGGAGGCACCATTCGTAGGTCATTTCAAGGGCGCCAACGAGGAGGCGGACTGGGCGGTTTTCTGGGTCCCCGAAGGGGACGACCTGCTCGCCGAGTCATACGTCAATCTGATTCCGACCGTGGCGGGTGGCACGCACGTCAACGGGTTCCGTACAGGTCTCACCGAAGCCGTGCGGGAGTTCTGCGAGTTTCGGAATCTCGTCCCCCGGGGAGTGAAGATCAGCCCCGACGACGTCTGGTCGACATGTGCGTATGTCCTGTCGATCCGAATGGCCGACCCGCAGTTCACGGGGCAGACCAAGGACAGGCTCTCCTCCCGCGAGACTGCCGCGTTCGTCTCCGGGGTGACGCAGGACGCGTTCTCGCTCTGGCTCAACCAGCACGTCGAGGAGGCGGAGGCCATCGCGCGGTTGGCGATCGATCGTGCGCAGGCGAGGATGAGGGCGGGCAAGAAGGTCGCGCGCAAAAAGACGACGAGCGGCCCGGCCCTGCCGGGAAAACTCGCAGACTGTGCGAGTGACGATCTCGACCGTACGGAGTTGTTTCTCGTCGAGGGAGACTCGGCGGGAGGGAGCGCCAAACAGGCTCGCGATCGTGAGTTTCAGGCGATCATGCCGCTCCGCGGAAAGATCCTCAACACCTGGGAAGTCGATCCGACGCAGGTTCTGGCCTCGCAGGAAGTGCACGACATCGCCGTGGCGCTCGGAGTCGATCCCGGGAACGACAAGCTCGACGGACTCAGATATGGAAGAGTGTGCATCCTGGCGGACGCGGACTCCGACGGTCTCCACATCGCCACACTTCTCTGCGCCCTCTTCATCAAGCACTTCAGATCACTCGTCGCGCAGGGGCATGTGTACGTGGCGATGCCGCCGCTCTATCGGATCGATGTCGGTAAGAACGTCTACTACGCGCTCGACGACGCCGAAAAGCAGGGGATCGTGGACCGCATCCTCGCCGAGAACGCACGCGCGAAAATCAACGTGCAGAGATTCAAGGGGCTGGGCGAGATGAACCCGCTTCAGCTCAGAGAAACGACCATGGCGCCGGACACCCGCCGCCTCGTCAGACTGACGCTCAATGGCGTATCTCCCGACGAGATTCTCGATATGCTGCTTGCAAAAGGCCGATCGAACGACCGCCGGGAGTGGCTCACGAACAAGGGAGACGAGGCGGAGCTGGAGGTGTGAAGCGTCGGAACTCGCGGAAATATGTGTACTCGTGTACACATTGAAAGGTGTATGAGAACGAATATCGTACTGGATGACGAGCTGGTGGCAGAGGCCATGGAGCTGACGGGAACCTCCACGAAGAAGGAGGTGGTGCACCTGGCTCTCGAGGAGCTCGTCAGACGACGAAAACGCCGTGACCTCACTGAGTTGTCGGGCGAGATTCGGTTGTCGGATCGGTTCGATCACAAGAAGGCTCGGGAGCTGCGTTGATCCTGGTCGACACCTCAGTCTGGATTGATATTTTCCGCGATCGAAGAAAAGGCGAGCTCTTTCGCCAGCGAACGCGTGGCATCGATCTGGTGCTCTGCAGATTCACTCAGCTCGAACTTCTGCAGGGCGCGCGTGACGATCGTGAGTGGAACCTGCTTTCAGAATATCTCGGAACTCAAACCTATCTCGAGATGGACGATGACTCGTGGGCGAGAGCTACGAAACTGTACTTCGATCTGCGAAGACGTGCGTTCACCATCCGAAGCACCATAGATTGTTGTATCGCTCAGATTGCGATGGACCATCAGATTCCCCTCCTCCACAGGGACCGGGACTTTCAGAAGATCTCGCGGTTGGCGGCGCTCGATGAGGAGTGGGTGACGTGGTGAGGGATAGGAAGGTTCAAGAGTTCAATAGTTCAAGAGCTCAATGGCGCTGCTCCGCGTTCGAAGATCTCGGTGGGGGGGCTTCAGCTCCTTGGACCATGAGCTCTTGAATTAATGAGTCCGGCAATCCTTGAACCCTTGAACCTCTGACCCCTTGAACTCTCAAAATGGCTAAAAAGACAAAATCAGGTAAATCGAAACAGCAGTCCCTTCTTGGATTCCCCACCGACGGCACGGCTGCCCTCGAGATCGAAGAGATTCCCGTCGCGGCGTTTGCGGAGAAAGCGTACCTCGACTATTCGATGTACGTCATCCTCGATCGCGCCCTTCCTCATGTGACCGACGGTCTGAAGCCCGTACAGCGTCGGATCATCTACGCGATGTCGGAGCTCGGTCTGAGTGCCACTGCGAAATTCAAGAAGTCGGCGCGTACGGTCGGGGACGTTATCGGTAAGTTTCATCCCCACGGCGACTCTGCCTGCTACGAGGCGATGGTGCTGATGGCGCAGCC
>CAWHHZ010000006.1:125000-341281 GCA_963829355.1 uncultured Acidobacteriota bacterium | reverse complement strand
TGCGCAGGTCGACGTGCTGCGGCAGGACTACCGCGTCATCACCGTCGATTTCCGCGGCCATGGCCAGTCCTCGGTGGTGAGCGAGTCATTCACTCTCTACGATCTGGTGTCCGACGTCGTGGCGGTTCTCGGCGAGTGCGGCGTCTCCCGCGCCGTCTGGGTCGGTCTTTCCATGGGTGGGATGGTTGCGCTGCGAGCGGCTATCACGGTCCCGGAGGCAGTGGAGGGTCTCGTTCTGATCGATACCGACGCGGGAACGGACGATCCGATGTCGCGGCTCCGGTACCGCGCGATGAGCTTTGGCGCCCGGTTGCTGGGGTTGGGGCCGTTTCTCCCCGTAGTGAGCCGCATGATCTTCGGCCCCACCACTCATCGCGAGCGGGCAGGGCTCGTCAGCGACTGGGAATCCCGACTTCTCGGCAATGACGTCACCTCGATCCGCACGACTCTCGAAGCGATTCTCCACCGGGACTCTCTACTGCCGGTGCTCGGGGAGATCGACACACCCACGCTCGTGATCGTCGGGGAAGAGGATCGCACGTTGCCGGTGGAATGTTCCCGAGAGATCGCTGAGCGCATCGCCGGCTCGAGAATGGAGATCATCCCGAACGCGGGACACCTGAGCAATCTCGAGCGCCCGGCTCAGGTCGATGAGCTTCTCGCCGAATTTCTCCGGAGTTCGGACGTTCGGCGCGAGGATGCGGAACCGGAAGTCACTGTCGAACCGTCTGGCGAGAGTAGCGACGAGGAGCAGAGTGAGCCGGAGCCGGCGCCGGAGGGTGAACCGGAGCCGGAAACGGATGTCGAAGATGTGATCGACGCCGATGTGCCTGCCGTGCCTCTGGAAGCGTCGTCTGAGGAAGAGGCTCCGGAACCGGAGCAGGAGGAAGAACAGAGGGAGCCTGCGGTGGCCCCTCCGCCTTCTCTCGAAGATCGAGCTGCCGACGAGGACTTTGAGCCGATCCAGAACGAGCCAGCCGAATTCATGCTCACGGGTGGCAAGAAAGGCCGGGAGCGGCGAGGGAAGAGGCGTGTTGCACCCTCGCGAAGACTGTACGGCCGGGTCGGGCATGTGGGGATTCTCGTCGTCGACATCAGCGAGTCGGGGGCCCGAATCGAGCATTATGACCGCCGGTTTGCGACCCGTTCGACGATCACAGTCGAGCTCGAGTGGGAAGGGCGGAAGCTTACGGCCGACTGCGAGGTGGTCTCCTGCAAGGTTCACCGCTTCATTCCGGGCGAAAAGGGAGCGACTGTGTACCAATCGGGGCTGCTGTTCAAGGGAATGGACACGGAGTCGAGTGCCGCCCTTCGGGTGCTGGTGAGCCGGCTCGTCACCCGCGGACTTGCCGAGCAGGTGGCAAATGCGCGGGGAATCGGCCCGGTTCTGCAGAACGACATGCCCACGTTCCGTTCGGGCGTGGTGAGTGCGGGAGGGCGCCCGATCGAGGCGGGAAGTGAAGGGCCGTCCCGTCTGATCAAGACCAATGAGTCAGTCGAGCAGACTGGTTACATCCGCTGTCGCAAGATCGGGCCGCGGTGGGAGAAGAAGTGGACGGTCGATCCGAAGCAACCCGACAATGGTTTCACGGTGCTCGCGTCGGAGAACAAGATGGACATCCAGACGCTTTGCGAGACGTGGGACCGTGGGAACGCCGAGACGAGGGCCTTCATCCGCGATTGCGCCCGTATGTCGATCGGTGCGGAAGAGGCGGAGAGGCCGAAGTGAGGAGCGAGAGAGAGAAACATGCCTGTCATTCCGAACGAGCGAAGCGAGGAGGAATCTGAAAGGGGTATGCAGTCCGCCGCCCGGATTCCTCAGTCGCGATGAAGCCGCTTCTTCCCTTCGTCGCTTCGCTCCTCAGGGCAGGCGGAATGACAGGGGGGCGCCGAGCCCGCACAGTTGCACGGAGTTTCTTGGTAGCCGCCGGCGCGCAGCGGAGGCCTGCCCTGGGCGAAGCCAAAGGGATGGTCGAAGGATAGAGTGGAGTTATCCTCGCATGAAGTTCGCTCGAGTCATGTCGTACGCGATCCTTCGCTGTCGCTCAGGATGACAGCAGCGGGCAACTCGGTCTCGATGGCGTCGAATCAATCTCGTGGAATGTGGAACGGGACCTCGTCCCGGATCTGGACTTCCAGCTCCGAGCTTTCGTGCTGAAAGGAGCTCGGCTCATTCGAAGGCTCCGGGTCTTTTCTTGTCGTTTCTTCGTTCATTGCACTCTCCTTCGACTATCCGTGATTGCCGGTTTCCTGCCAGCCGCTGCCTGTCGGCGCGAGCGGGGCATGAAATCACCTGAGGTCGTTTCAGGTTGGTCAGGTTTGCTGGAACGATGTTCCGATCCGGGCTAAAATGCCGCGCACTAGCGAGGCTGATATCCTGCGACTGGTCGCCCTCCGGTGGCCAGTTCCTCAACGAACTACCAGGCTTCGCCCTCATCTCCATAGCTGAAAGAGGTCATGATGGATTTCCGTCTCACCGAAGAACAGAAACAGATCATTCAAATGGTGCGCGAGTTTGCCGACAGCGAGATTCGTCCGCACATCATGGAGTGGGACGAGGCTCAGCACTTCCCCGTGGACGTCATGAAGAAGCTCGGTGAGCTCGGGATGTTGGGAATCATCTTTCCCGAAGAGTATGGCGGTTCTGGACTGAGCTACATCGACTACGTCAACATCATCGAAGAGCTGGGAGCCGTGGAGAGCGGAATCGCGCTTGCGGTGGCGGCGCACAACTCGCTCTGCACCGGCCACATCTATGTTGCCGGCAGCGAGGAGCAGAAGAAGAATTATCTGCCGAAGCTGACCTCTGGTGAGTGGATCGGCTGCTGGGCACTGACGGAGCCAGGCTCCGGAAGCGATGCTTCGTCCATGCTCACGGTCGCCACGAAAGACGGCGACGAGTGGGTCATCAGCGGCACCAAGAACTTCATCACGAACGCGACACATGCAAACGTGGCCGTCGTCATGGCGATCACTGATCGGGAGAATCCAAAGAGCAGCATCACGGCATTCATCGTCGAGATGGACCGCGACGGGATCCGGGCAGGCAAGAAGGAAAACAAGCTCGGGATGAGAACCTCCGATACGGCAGAGCTGATCCTCGAGGAGTGCCGGGTACCGGCTGCGAACGTTCTCGGTGAGGTCGGCCGCGGCTTCGTAGGCGCCATGAAGACGCTCGATGGAGGACGGATCTCGATTGGCGCTCTCGCGCTCGGGATTGCGCGCGGCGCCTATGACGCGGCACGCGACTATTCGAAGCAGCGGACGGCATTCGGCAGGGAGATCGCGGGTTTCCAGGCGATCCAGTTCATGCTCGCCGACATGGCGACCGAGATCGACGCAGCCCGTCTTCTCTGCTACCGCGCCGCCATGCTCAAGGACGCTGGTGAGCCGATGACGCAGGAATCGGCAATGGCGAAGCTCTATGCCTCAGAGGTGGCAGTGAGGGCCACCGAGAAAGGGGTGCAGATCTTCGGAGGCTACGGTTTCATCAAGGAGTATCCCGCGGAGAAGTTCTATCGCGACGTCAAGCTCTGCACGATCGGGGAGGGAACGAGCGAGATCCAGCGTATGGTCATCGCCCGCAACCTTCTTCGCGACTGAAGTCATTCTTCCGGGCAGCGTTCGCTCGTACGAGAGAGCTCGATGGCAAATATCGAAGAACTGAAGAGCAGCATCAGAGAGGGCCGTTTTCGCGCTCTCGGCCGCGCCGTGTCGATGGTCGAGCAGGGTGATGCGGACGCTGAGCGTCTGCTCGCCGAACTTTATCCTCTGACCGGAAAGGCGCGAATCATCGGGATCACTGGCTCGCCCGGCGCGGGCAAGTCGACGCTGGTCGATGCCCTTGCGACGCATTACAGGAAGATGGGGCTGCGTGTCGGGATCATCTGCGTCGATCCCACGTCCCCCTTCACCGGCGGTGCCATCCTCGGCGACCGCGTCAGAATGCAGAGTCTCTATCTCGATCCGGGGGTGTTCATCCGGTCGATGGCCACACGGGGTTTCCTCGGAGGATTGGCGGGAGCCACAAACGACGTCGTGGATCTTCTCGACGCTGCCTCATTCGACATCGTGCTCGTCGAGACGGTAGGCGTCGGCCAGGACGAGGTGGAAGTCATTCGTACGGTGCAGACGAACATCGTCGTGCTCGTCCCGGGGATGGGTGACGACATCCAGGCGATCAAGGCCGGCATCATGGAGATCGGCGACGTGTTCGTCGTGAACAAGGCCGACCGGCCGGGTGCCGACAGGACGGTCATGGAGGTCAAGACGATGATGGGGCTGGTCGACGAGCATTCCGACTGGCTCGTGCCGATCGTCAAGACCGTCGCCTCGAAGCCTGAAGGGATTCCGGAACTGGCAGAGGAGATCGGCCGTCATTACGACTATCTCGAAGCCTCCGGAGAGCTCGACCGCCGGAACCGCGAGCGCGTGCGAATCCGAATGGAAACTCACCTGAAGGATAAGTTCCTCGGTCGTCTCATTGGTGGCGTCATTCCGAGGGATGAGTGGGATTCTCTACTCGACGACGTTCTGAACAAGCGCAACAACCCGCACGACGCGAGTGAGGAGATCCTCGGTCGGGTCGGAGTCTGAGAAATCATGAAAATATCGAGAGATTGGCTGGAAGACTACATCGACCTCAGTGGCGTTGACGATGCCGAGCTCGCGTCGACTCTGACGTCGATCGGGCATGCGGTAGAGGGCTCCGAATCGCACGGGACCGACACCGTCATGGAAATCGAGTTCACCGCGAACCGGCTCGACGCCATGTCGCACAGGGGGCTTGCACGCGAGCTGGCGGCGGCACTCGACCGGCCGATGAAAAGCGTCGACCCCGGACCGGCCATCGACGCCATGCCCGATCTTCCTGTAAGCATCGAGGCGCCGGAGATGTGCTCGCGCTACGTTGCCACGCTGATCCGCGGCGTGAAGGTGGGACCTTCGAGTGAGCTCGTCCGGAGGAGGCTCGAGGCGCTGGGTCATCGTCCGATCAACAACATCGTCGACATCACGAACTATCTGATGCTCGCGACCGGACACCCGCTGCATGCCTTCGACTACGACAGGCTCGCGGGGAATCGGATCATCGTGAGGGCGGCGAAAGCAGGCGAGCAGATCGAAACGCTGGACGATGTCGAGCGGAAACTCGCGGTCACCGATTGCGTGATTGCCGATGCGGACCGCGCTGTCGCGATTGGCGGCGTGATCGGTGGTGCAAACAGCGAGATCGATGCGAGCACGACGAACGTCCTTCTCGAATGCGCTCATTTCGATCCCGTCTCGATCCGTCTTACGGCGCGACGGTTCGGAATCTCGACCGATGCTTCCTACCGTTTCGAGCGTGGGGTCGACCCTGCAGACGCGGCGGATGTGAGCCGGATGGCTGCCGCGATGATCGCCGCGACCGGGGGCCGGATCGAAGGGATGCGCGAGGTGATCGCGCGCGCCCCGGAAGAGCTGGTCCTCACGCTCCGGGAAAAGCGGCTCGCAATGTTCTCGGCCGGCGTCATCTCTCTAGAGGTTGCGGAGCGTCTTCTGACACGACTGGAGATGGACGTTCGACGGGACGGCGACTCGCTCGAGGTGATGGTGCCGACGTGGCGTGGGGACATCGAGGGAGAGATTGATCTGATCGAGGAAGTCCTCCGACTGCACGGCTACGACGAAATACCATCGAGCCTGCCTCGACTCTCGACCGGTGATATCCGCCGGGAAGAGATACGGGATCTGGGCGAGACCGTCCGTGATCTTCTGCGTGGGTTCGGTTTGAGCGAGGTGATCACCTACTCCTTCCTCCATCCGGACGAGAACCGGGCTGCTTCCGGGGAGGACCCGGCGCCTCTGACGAATGCACTGACCGAGAACATTTCGGTGATGCGGACCACGGTCATCCCCGGCTTGCTTCAGGTCCTCGAGAGGAATGCGAGTTACGGCGTCCGTGACGGGGCAGTCTTCGAAGTGGCGCGGACGTACCACCTCACAGCCGCGAAAATCGAGGAACGTGACGTCGCCGCGTTCATGCTCTTCGGCATGATCGATCAAAGCTCGAAAAGACAGGTCGACTATCTCGATGCAAAAGGAATGGTCGAGGCTCTCGGGCGCCATTTCCGGGCAGAACTGCACTTCCGCCGGGGAACACGGCCGTGGGCGAAAGAGGGACAGGCAGCAGAGGTCGTGCTCGACGGTACGGTCGTGGGCTTCGTCGGCGTCGTCGATTCGAAGCTGCTTCGCGATCGCGGACACAGAGGCCCGGCAGTGGCCGCTGAGATCTCGCTCGCACCGTTTGCCACGACCGGAGCAGGATGGACGATGACGCCCGTCTCGCGCTATCCCGGTGTGCCGATGGCGCTCGCACTGCTGCACGACCCCGATCTCGCCTTCGAGACGATCGACCAGACGATCCGGTCGACCGCGACCCCAAATCTCCGCGAGATCGGCCTGTGGGACCGCTTCCAGCCGAAGGACAGCGATCGCGTCAAGACGACACTGGCGATGTGGTATCAGAGTGACGATCGTTCGCTGACTCAGGAAGAGGTCAGCAGCTTGCACGAGGAGCTTTCGAAAAAGGTGATGGCTGCGTTGCCCGTGGAGCCGGCCTAGCATCAACATTCACATCAGCGCATCCTACCGAATCGATACTGAGGAGACACGAGATTGGCTAAGAATCAGGAACAGGAAGAAGCAATACTTGACGAGGCCGGAAACGAAGCGCTCACACGACTTTCCGATCAGGTCGACAAGGCGGTTGCCACGATCGGCGAGCTCAGAAAGGAGCGCGGCGGTCTCGAGGCTCGCGTCACCGAGCTTCGGGCCAGAGTCGATGAGCTCGAGAGCGAAGCCGGACGTGCGAAAGAGCTCGAGGCGCAGCAGTCGGCGCTCGAGGACGAGAAGGCGGAGATTCGAGGACGGATCGAAGCGATTCTCGAGAAGTTCGAGAGCCTTGACGACGAAGAATAGAGCGGGTGAGGGGAGCAGGAAAGAGGTTGGTGCGAAAGGGGGGACTCGAACCCCCACGGCCTTGCGGCCACCAGCTCCTGAGGCTGGCGCGTCTACCAATTCCGCCACTTTCGCGTGGTTGTTTCGCTCTCGCGGAACAGCCCCTGTAATGTCTGACGGGAAAAGGAAAATTCCTCCGCTTGCCGTAGTAAGCTGGGACTATCGATGGTGACGCCGAACGAAGACAGGAGTCGTGACGAGGTGCCGATCGATTCGATCGTGCGGCACGACGATGCTCGTGCTATGCAAGAGCTCCGTCCTTCGAACGCCGTTCTGAATCTCCCGAACACGCTCACATTGTTCCGCATCTTTCTCGTACCGTTCCTGGTGGTCGTTCTGCTGACCAAGTTCACGAACCGAGAGTATGTGGGGCTCGCCATCTTTCTCGTGGCGGCCGTCACCGATCTGTTCGACGGTTACCTGGCGAGGAAGTACAACCAGGTGACGAAGCTCGGGATCCTTCTCGATCCGATCGCCGACAAACTTCTGATGTCGGCCGCCTTCATCTCGCTCGTCGAGATCGGACTCGCACCAGCCTGGATGATCGTGGTGATCATCAGTCGCGAGTTCGCCGTCTCGGGGTTGCGATCAATCGCGGCACAACAGGGGATCTCGATCCCCGCCTCACCTCTGGGGAAGGGGAAAACCGTCTCACAGGTGGTCGCGATCTCGCTTCTCATCCTCGGTCACCAGCTCGGAGAGTTCCTCTTCATCTCCAAAGTCGCCCTGTGGATCGTCGTGGTGTTCGCCATCTTCTCCGCGATCGACTACTTCGTGAAGTTCTGGAAGCTCCTGATGAAGAGTCGCTGAGAGCGCTGCGATGCCCTCGGAGACCAGAGCTCACCCAGGCGGACGTCTTCTCGTCATCGCCACCCCGATCGGCAACCTCTCCGATCTTTCTTCCAGAGCCGCGACTGCGATCGCAGAGTGCGACCTGCTGCTGTGTGAAGACACGAGGGTGACGCGGAAACTCGTCTCCCATATCGGCGCCCACCCGGAGCTGCGGAGCCATCACGAGCACAATGAGAACGAGATGCTCGAAGATATTCTCTCGCGGCTGGAGAGCGGTCAGACGATCGGCATCGTCAGTGACGCCGGAACACCGCTGTTGTCCGATCCCGGCTTTCCGCTCGTTCGTGCTGCCAGGGACCGTGGCATCCGAGTCGAGCCGATCCCCGGCGCGTTCGCCGGTGTGGCGGCGCTGGCTGCAAGCGGCATCGCCCCCGTACCGTTCTGCTTTCTTGGATTTCTGCCAAGGAAGAGCAGCGAACGCAGTGAGCTCTTTCGCTCACTCCCGGCATTGGCCATGACGGCGATCGCGTTCGAGTCGCCCCACAGGTTGATCGGTGCGCTCGAGGATCTCGAGAGCGAGCATGGCGGTGTCGAGGTCGTGGTGGCGCGGGAGCTCACGAAGCTGCACGAGGAAATCCTCTCAGGAGGTGTTTCCGAGCTGCTCGATCAACTCAGAGCGAAGGATCGAATCCGCGGCGAGATCACCCTGGTGATCTCGCCTGTTCATGCGCAGGATGACCGGGGAAAAGACGTCAGCTCCGATCAGCTACGCGCGGAATTCGAGGAGCTCCGTTCATCGGGACTCAAGAGGACCGACGCCGTAAAGATCCTCTCTGAACGCTACGGCCTCCAGCGACGCGAGCTCTACGACAAACTGGTGTGAGGATGCGCTGTCATCCTGAGCGCAGCGAAGGATCGCGTACGTCCTGACTGTCGCGTACTTCGGTCCTGAGAGTCGGTCCGTACGCGATCCTTCGGCCGTCCTCCTCCCGCTACGCGGGATCCGGCGGCTCAGGATGACACGCTTGATTGGTGCGATCGCTACCCGAGGTAGCGCATGACGAGCAGCGTCATGTCGTCGTTCTGCGGACGTTCTCCGCGCCACTCTCTCGCAGCGTCCTGCAGGGCCGCGATGACGGCAGCCGGCGTCGTGTCCTCGAGCTGCTGCAACACCGCAATCGTCTTCTCATAACCAAACGGTTCTCCGTCGTGGTCGAGAAGCTCAGGCAGTCCGTCGCTCATTGCGACCAGGACATCCCCGTCAGAGATATCCACCTCACGCTCTTCGTAAGGAAACTCGATGGTTCCGAGAGGTGCGCCCGGCTCCCCGAGCTCCTCGACGCCGCCGTCGCGTCTCAGCAGCAGAACCGGTGGCATGCCCGCCGCGGCGAATCGCACCGTGCCGTTCTCGATGCGAAGCAGCGTGAGCGCCATCGACATGCGGCCGAGCTGCATGCTGCGAATCGTGGTGGAAGCCTCGCTGAGGAACGTCGCGAGGTTGACCGATCGCAAGGCCATGAAGAGACTCTTGATGACTGCGACCATCGTCCCTGCTTTCGCTCCGTGACCGGTACCGTCTCCGATCGCGACGGTGAGTCCACGTTGATCCGAGTGGAAGTCGTAGTAGTCGCCCCCGACCTCGGTCGCTGTGGACATCTCCACAGCGATCTCGAGCTCTTTCCTCTGCGGGATGGTCGATGGAAGCATCGACAACTGAAATTGCCGCGCATCTTCCAGTTCGCCCGTCGTTCGCTCGTACTCCTTCTTGAGGAGCTGCTCCCGGACCTCCTGTTCGCGACGTGCAGCTTCTTCGTTCACGAGTCTCTGCTGGTTCGTTTTCAACTCACTCGACATTCGGTTGAATGCCATCGCGAGACGGCCGACCTCATTTCTCGAGCGGACGGGAACCTCGGTGTCGAGCTCGCCGTGCGCAACGCGTTCCGCACCCGCGGTCACGGCGGTCACGTCCCGCGTCATGTGGTTGGCGAGCGGCAGGATACCGATCAGACAGATCCCGACGAGAGCGAGACCAAAGCCGAGGCTGCGCAGTGTGGCGCGGCGAACCTCGGAGATCGCCTCGGCTGCGGGGCGGAGGACACCGATCAGAAGTCCCGACTCGGCGTCGCGCGAGGTGGCCACGATCCAGTCCTCCTGCACGAAGCGGCTCGACTCCGTCTCGTCGCTCACCCGATCAGGGATGCCGAGGCTCTCAACAAGTTCCCGTCCTTCATCCGAGCGTGCGTAGATCGTCCCGGAGGCGTCGATGGCGAATGGAATCTCATCACCGTCCGCAGCGGTCCGGAGAAAAATCTCTCGTAGAATCTCTTCTTCGCGCACATTTGCTCTGACGGAGCCGACTACCTCTCCGTTCCGGACCACCGGGATCTCGGGTGCGGACCGGGTGGACCGATGGTCCGAATCCGAGAGCTCACGTCGCTCGGCAAGTGCTTCACGAGCCCGGGCAATGGCCAGTGTCCGCTGTTCGGCTTCTGCGCTTCGGAGCTCTTGCCCCTTGTTTTCGTTCTCGATACGGATTTCCCGCTCGGCTTGCTCGAGACCCTGCTCCATGGCGCTCATTGACTGCTGCAGGATCATGTCGAGTGGAATCGAGTCGAGCGCCTTGAATGCAAATTCGAGCGATTCGCCTACAACCGGTGCTGCCGCTGCGACCTGGCGCTCCGCCTCGACTTCCCTGAGTGCTTCCCGGACGTCGATGATGACCGCGGCAGGCACGGGCGGTGCCGGTGGCGTCGGCGGTGTCGCCGCAATAGCGGGAGATGTCGAAGGTGCCGGGGGAGCCGGAGGAGCCTCGTCGTTTACGCCGACACGAACTTCGGAGTGCCCCGATGAGTGACTCTCTTGAAACGGAACGAACTCGAGCGAGCGGACGAGCGTTGCCGCAGTTCCCATATTCCGCAGAACGTTCACTGCCATGGCCTGGTCGCCGGTCGCTCCGTGCGAGACGATCGAGTCGAGCGTGATGGGGTCTACATTGGCCACCGATCGAGCCACCCATTCCCGGGCCACGTTGAGCTTCTGATCCATCTCTCTGGCAAGATCACCCGCCTCTTCTTCCAGAGCCGCGCGCACGGCCTTCGAAGACGAGTAGTACGAATACGCCGCCAGCCCTCCCAGCGGAAGGATTGTCAGGGCGAGAAAGGTGAGTGCCAGTTGAGTTCGTAAGCGCATGCGATTGAACGATGAACGATGAACGATGAACGATGAACGATGAACGATGAAGGACCAATCGGCTCGACCCCTTGCGAGCTCGGGTTATGTTTACGAATAATCAGCTTACCGGTTTCGAGATCAGTTCGCTGGCGCTTCCAATGAACCTCTGTGACGAACTCAGAGACTTGTCATCCTGAGCGAAGCGAAGGATCGCGTACGGACCGACTCGACCGAAGTTCAGCCGAGTATGATTCCACGCGATCCTTCGACCGTCCCTTCGGCTTCGCTCACAGCCTCTCAGGATGACACCAGGCTGCCCTCTCTGCCCGCGGTTCTTTCATCGTTCATCGTTCATCGTTCATCGTTCATCGTTCATCGTTCATCGTTCATCTTTCATCGTTCCCTACGTCATCCCCCGCTGTCTCAACGATACGTACCGGTTGTTTCCGATGATCAGGTGGTCGAGGACGTTCACGCCCATCAGTTTTCCCGCCTCGACGACTCTCTTGGTGAAGATCAGATCTTCGGCGGACGGGGCGGGATCGCCGGAAGGGTGATTGTGAAAGATGACGACGGAGGCCGCATGATCGGTGATGGCGAAGCGGAAGATGTCGCGGGTCGAAACGGTCGTCGCATTGAGCGTTCCCACGTAGATCTCTCTCTCGCGGATGACCCGGTTCTTCGAATCGAGATAGACCGCGCCGAGTCGCTCCTGGACGTGATGCGAGTAGCGGGCGATGAGAGCCTTCGCGAGCGCTTCCGGCTGGCGCACCGGGTCTGCCCACGGCTCGACGCGTGCTGCCAGCCGTCGTCCGATCTCGAACGCAGCGGCCAGACGTGCACTCTTCGCGTCGCCAACGCCGGCGATGACCCGTTCTCCCGTCCACTCGCGCCGCGAGAGCTCCGTCAGTCCTCCGCCGAGGAGCTCCCGGGCGAGCGAGATGGCGCTTCGCCCGCGCGTGCCCGATCCCAGGAGGACCGCGACGAGCTCGGTGTCGGTCAGCGATTGGGGTCCCTGGAGGAGGAGGCGCTCTCGCGGCCGTTCCTCGATCGGCAGATCGGCAATCGTCATCTCGCTCATGAGCGGGCCTCCACGATCGCTCGTACAATCTCCGGCACGGCTTCCGTGGCCCGTTGCTGAATCAAGAAGTCGGCGTGGCGGCTGTAGTCGGTCGTTTCCGGGTTGATCTCGACGGTCGTGCCGCCTGCGCTGTGGGCCACACCGGCTGCAGGGTACACCTGGGAGGAGGTTCCGACGACCAGAAGCAGCTCCGAGTGTGCAGCCGCGACCGAGGCGCGATGGAGATCCTCATTCGAGAGCGGCTCGCCGAACCAGACGACGTCGGGCCGCAGCAGTTCCCCGCAATCGCAACGCGGCGGCAGTTCCGAAAACGGCTCGAGTGTGGAGGTAAACTTCCGCTCAGCGCTGCAGCGCGCTCTCACGATGCTGCCGTGCAGCTCGATGATTCGTTCCGATCCCGCGCGCCGGTGAAGTTCATCGACGTTCTGCGTGACCAGCAGAAATTCGTCGAGAACGCCGCTCGACTCGAGCTCGGCAATTGCGAGGTGAGCCGCGTTGGGCGACGCGGCTCTGACTGAGGCCCGCCGCCACTCGTACCATTCCCAGACGAGCTTCGGGTTTCGAGAAAAGCCCTCGGGTGTAGCGAGGTCCTCGAGACTGTACTGCTCCCACAGTCCTCCCTGACCTCTGAATGTTGCGATTCCGCTTTCGGCAGACACTCCTGCACCCGTCAGTACGACGATGCGGGACGGTCGCGTGTCGGCGATCCACTTCCTGAGTTCATCCATGTATTCGTGCGGCGCCGGATGTGAGCGACCGGAGATTTGCAGTGTGGGAAACCGGGAGGGATTGTACCTCGGAGTTCGCGGCGGTGAAAATACCCCGGCTGTCATCCTGAGCCGCCGGATCCCGCGAAGCGGCAGGAGGCGTGCCCTGAGCGAAGCCGAAGGGACGGTCGAAGGATCACTCGTCGTCACCGAGGAACCACCGCGACTCCTCCTCATTCCTTGAGCTCGAACCGTAAGCACCACCAGCGCAGGGCACGCTGGATTCTTTCACAGCCTCTCAGGATGACACGGCGCAGGAGCGCGTCAGCTCAGACCTCGGGGATCTGGTCTTCGTGAACCACCACGTAGATCTGGTTTCGAAGGTTCTGGAGATAAGCGTCGAGATCGCGCTGGTAGGCTGCCTGGCTCTCGTCCTTCCGAAGCTGTTCCTTGATATCGTCGAATGCCGGTACCTCGGAGGGTAGCCGCTTCGACACGCGGAGGATGTGGAATCCGAACCTGGTCCTGATCGGGCCGACGATGGCACCGGCATCGGACGAGAAAACACCGGCATTGAGCTCAGGGAGGAGCTCTCCTTTGGCGATGATGCCGAGTTTGCCGCCCTCTTCCTTGCTGGGAGCTTCGGAGAACTCGCTCACGAGCGTGGCGAACTCGTCCCCAGCAGTCGCTCGATCGTAGGCTTGTTTTGCACGACGCTCGAGCTCCTCGATCTGCGGCGCGTCGGCATCCTCGGGGATCAGCAGAATGATTTCTTCCACCTCGGCGCGTTCCGGCAGTCGATAACGTTCCCTCTCTCGCTCATACCTGCGCCTCAGCTCCTTGTCACCGAGTTGCGATCTGGAGCGCAGTTCGCGGGCGATGAGTTTCTTTGTTCGGATCGTCTCTCTGAGCCGTTCGCGCATCGAGTCGATCGTCAGTCCCGCCTCCTCGAGGGATGCGATGAAAGCCTCATCGCTCTCGATTCCGTACTGCGCTTTGAGCTGGCCAATCGCTTCATTGAGCTCCTGGTCCGAGATGGTGACTCCGATCTGTTCGGCACGATCCTTCATCACCAGCTCCGAGATCATCTCGTCGAGGAGAGCCGTGCGGCGTTGCTTCTTGATGGCCTCAACCTGCTCGGGAGGGGCTTTCGCTTCGATCTCCTCGATCTCGTTCTGCAGCCGCTGCTGGAACTCGGAGCGAGTGATGATGCGATCTCCCACCCGCGCGATGATCGACTCGACGATTTCAGCCGAAGCGACGGTGGCCGTGAGAACCAGGACGAGAAAGGCGAGAAGGATATTTTTTTTCATTTTTCTGAAGACGATCGTGCCGTCACGAAGGTTTTGTGTCTCTCCGGTAGGGGGCGTCCCGATCGGAAACGGGAGCGACCGGCGGTTTATTCGTCAGGGGAGGTCGGGAACGTTCCGGAGTAGGGGAACGGAAGGTGGCGGTCGAGAATGCGCACCGGGATGAGAGTCCGTGCCTTTGCCGTTTCCCGCGAAAGGGCCTCGCCAACTCGATCGCTGCGAAGTCTCGACGCGATCACCGGTTTGACGGCCTCGAACGAAAGCGTCTCGGCGGGGAAGCGGTTCTCCACCTTGAAGATATGGAATGTCCCCGCCGCCTCGATCACGTCACTCACTGATCCCGGCTCGAGATCGAAGATCTGGCGCTCGATGAAGGTGGGAAGATCGCCGCGCGTGATCTCGCCGATCTCGCCCCCCTTCGCGGCGTTCGGCGCCAGGGAGTTCTTTTCGGCCATCTCCTCGAATGCCGCGCCGTTCCGGAGCGAGCTGTGAATCGACTCGGCGGTCTCGGCGTCCTTGACGAGAATCTGACGTACCCGGATTCTCTCTCCGAGCTCGAACTGCTCCCTGTTCTCGTCGTAGTATCGCCGGACCTCTTCCTCGACTGGCGAAGCGGTCTCATCCGAGAGCCGGGACAGGAGGAGGTTCCGCTGGAGCTCGTCCCGCTTCTCCACGACCGTGGATCCCGGATCGTTCCGGACCGACTCCGCGATCCGCTCCGCGGGAACGTGCAGCTCCTGCTTTGCGGCATGTTCCGCGAGCAGAATCTCTTCGATGTGCTGATCGAGAAGCGCACTGGCGGCCTCCGGAGAAAGCTGGGCGAGCTCGGTCGCCGGGTTTCGCTCGAGATACCGCTTGAAATCATCGAGACTCAACGTACGCTCTCCAATCACTGCGACGGTATCCGGGGGAAGCTCCTGCTTGCGCTCGCACGCAACCACGGCGGACAGGATGACTAGTGTGAAAGGAACGAGGCGGCGGAGCATGTCGTAGAAGTCCGTTCGAAACGGTCGCGAGAGTCTATCACGCGGCAATGGCGGTCTCCCTGAGCAGCCCGCGAATATCACGCACCAGGTTTCTGCCGCGGCTGTCCAGCGTGACCGACAGCACCCCGGTGGGTGAGAAGCTCGATCCTGGTCGTTCCGCGATCAGTTCCATCAGACGATTTGGATCGACCCGGGCATCCGGCCGAAAGCGGATCGAGAGCGTGTCCCCCTTCCTGTGAATCGAGGCGATTCCGATCGACTGACCGATCTGCTTGAGCTCCACATACTCGAAGAGCGTTTCGACGCCATCGGGGAGAGGGCCGAACCGGTCCTTCATCTCGCTGTTGAGCTCACCGAGCCTCTCGGCATCCGGAGCCGATGCGATCCTCTTGTAGAAGGTCATCCGGAGATTCTCGTCATCGATGTACTCTGGCGGGATGTAGATGTCGAGACCGAGGTTGAGGGTCGTTTCGAGTTGGGACTCGAGCGGCTCTCCCTTCATTTCGGCGATCGTCTCTTCCAGGAGTTTCATGTACATCTCGAATCCGACCGCGGCGATGTGCCCGGACTGCTCGCCGCCGAGCAGATTTCCGGCGCCCCTGATCTCGAGGTCTCGCGCGGCGATCCGGAAGCCGGCGCCGAGATCTGAGAACTCCTGAATCGCCGCGAGTCGCTTGCGGGCGTCTTCAGACAGAACCTGCTGCGAGGGAATCAGGAGATAGCAGAATGCGAGCTTGTCGCTGCGGCCGACCCTGCCACGCAACTGGTAGAGCTGCGACAAGCCGAAGCGCTCGGCGTGGTTGATCAGGATCGTGTTGCAGGCGGGAATGTCGATCCCGTTCTCGATGATCGTGGTCGCGAGGAGCAGGTCGTACTCGCGGTTGATGAAGGCCATCATCGTATTCTCGAGCTCCTGCTCGTTCATCTGTCCGTGGCCTACCGCGACGCGAATCCCCGGAACTACGTTCTCGAGATAGTCACGCATCGCGTAAATCGATTCGACACGGTTGTGAACGAAGAAGACCTGTCCGCCCCTCTCGATCTCGAACTCGATCGCCTCGCGGATGAAGTCGTCGTCGAATCCGACTACCGCCGTCTGGATTGCGAGACGGTCCTTCGGCGGCGTTTCGATCACAGAGATATCGCGGATCCCGCCGAGAGACATATTCAGAGTGCGCGGAATCGGAGTGGCCGACATCGAGAGCACGTCGATCGACTTCTTGAGCGTCTTGAGCCGCTCCTTCTGTGCGACTCCGAACCGCTGCTCCTCGTCGACGATCATCAGGCCGAGATCCTTGAACTCGATCGACTTCGACAGGAGGCGGTGGGTCCCGATCAGGATGTCGATCTCTCCACTTTTCGTCTTCTCCGCGATCGCCTTCTGCTCTTTCGTGCTTCGAAGCCTGGAGGTCAGCTCGATCACGACAGGGAATGACGCGAAGCGCCGCAGGAATGTCCTGTAGTGCTGATAGGCGAGAACCGTGGTCGGTGCCAGAACGGCGACCTGCCGGCCATCCATCACAGCCTTGAACGCTGCCCGCATCGCCACCTCGGTTTTGCCGTAGCCGACATCGCCGCAGAGGAGCCGATCCATCGGCTTTCGCGACTCCATATCTCCCTTGATCTCTTCAATCGCCGTCGCCTGATCGATGGTTTCATCAAACTCGAAGGAGTTCTCGAAGTCGTGCTGCCAGGTACTGTCTGGGCTGAACGCGTGACCCTCGACCATGCTGCGACCGGCGTAGAGTCGCAGCAGCTCGTCGGCCATGTCGCGCATCGCCTTCTTGACCGAGGCCTTTGCCCTGGCCCATGCAGTCCCGCCGAGGCGATCGAGGCGGGAGCCTGAATCTCCTGCGCCGGAGTACTTCTGAATCAGATGGAGGCTCTCCATCGGTACGAGCAGGCGTCCGCCGTTGGAATACTCGAGCGCCATCACTTCCCGCTCGTCAGTTCCGAACTGGACGCGTTCGAGACCCAGGAACCGCGCGACTCCATGATCGATGTGAACGACGAGGTCACCGACCTTCAGATCGCGGAGATCACTGACGAACGCGCCACTCTTCTTCCTCCGCCCCGGCACACCGCGGGTCGACGGCCTGTCGAACAGATCCCATTCACTGAGGATCCTGAGGTGTGCGGCGGGCAGTTCGAATCCGTGCGGCAGATCGCCATTGGTGATCGCTAGATACGGCCCTGGCTGCTCCGGTTCATCGGCCGAAGGAAAGGAGAACTCCTCGAGAAGCCGCACGACCTTTTCTTTCCCGCCTCGGGTCGAGAAGGCATAGATCGGACACGTCTGACTATCGATCTCCTCCCGCAGCTCGGTGGTGAGCTCGCCGAGACGATTGAGCCAGTTCGACTCCGGTGTCGACTGAATCCTCCGTTCGCGGCGGTCGTCACCGACGACGTGGACGTGCTCGAAATCGAGCGCTGAGCGGGAGATGATCGACTCGACCTCACCCGGAGCGACGAGCAGTTCGTCCGGCGCGTAAACCGCACGTCCGTGCTCTCTCGCATGTTCGAACTCGCTCTCGAGGAGCGCGTTGAACTTCTGGATCGAAGCGCCGATCTCTCCCGGCTCGAACCGGACGATCGTCCAGCTCTCGTCGAGGAAGCTCTCGAACGAGGCGGTGTCGCCCACGATGGCAAGCTCGTTCTCGATACCAGGATATGAGCTGCCCTCCTGCAGGTGATCGACCTTCTGGGAGAGGTCATGTCTGTAGTGGGGATCGTTGAAATCGAGCGAGAGCCTGCGCGCGAGCTTCTTTCGTCCCTCGGGTGTCTCCGGAAAGTGAGACGATGGGAGAATCGAGATGCGTGGGATCTCGTCATCCGACCTCTGCGAGTCCACGTCGAAGTGGCGGATGGAGTCGACTGTATCGCCGAAGAGCTCGACCCGGACCGGACGGTCCTCGTTTGGCGGATACACGTCGAGGATCCCGCCCCTGAATGCGAACTCACCGATCTGGCCGACCAGATCAGTCCGTACGTATCCCTCGCTCGTCAGATAGTTCAGGATCTCGCGTGAATCGATCTCTTCGTCCTTTTCGATCATCCGGATGCGCGATACGAACGCCTTCGGAGAGGGAAGCTTGCGGTAGAGCGCCCTCCCCGGGATGACGATCGTCGAAGCTTCGCCGGTGGTGAGTTGGCCGAGGGCCCGGATCTCCTCCTGCATGATGGCGAGGGACGTGGAGACGCTCTGATAGGGGGAGAGTGAGGGACTTGGATAGACAGCAACCGATCGGGGAGTCGCGTGGAAGAATCGCAGAGCCGTCGAGAAGTCCTCGGTGGAGGCATCACCGGGGACCATGATCGCCAGTCGCAGGTCGTGCTGCTCCTGGAGGGCTGAGAGGATCAGCGCTCGTGCCTCGAGGCTCAGACCGGTGACGGTAAACCGGGCTCCTCCGCTCTCCGTGAGCAGTCCGTCGATGATTCCCGAGTCGACGACGCGTGATCGCAGAGCGCGCAGGAGTGGTTCGTTTTGCATACGTCAGTTGTGGGTGATCATCGAGGATCTGTCGCCCTCTCCGTACACCCGTCGGTACTCCTGGAGGTTTCGTGTGACCGTCATGACGTAAAGCCTGGTTTCACTATACGGGATCGAGTCGATGAACAGATCCAGATCCGCCGGACTGGTACGGCTCATCCAGTTGCTGACGGCGCTCTGGCCCGCGTTGTACGACGCGATCGCGAGGGGACGGTTGCCGTCCATCGCGTCGAGCTTTTGGCGAATCTCCGCTGCGCCGACGCGCAGGTTGATCAGGGGGTCGAACAGGTCCTCCCGGGTGACCGTCCTTCCGAGCCCTGCGAGCGTTCCCAGAGCTGCCGCTTCCTCCGGCATGATCTGCATGAGTCCGACGGCACCAGCGCTCGAGACGATGGAAGGGTCCCATCCGCTTTCCTGGCGGATGATCGATGCCATCAGGTACGGGTCGATCTTCTGCGATTCAGCGGCAGCCTGGATCGCGTCCCAGTACTTGCGCGGATAGAGAGTCTTCCAGAAGCGATCAGGGATGTCGTCGCCCCCGTGGCGGATGAAATGGCTGAAGTGCCGATTGAGAAGGATGATTGCCCGCAGCGGCTCACCACTCGCCGCATAGCGCTCGGCGAGCCCGAACGCGAGCGCAGGGTCGTCGGGTTTCGCACCGACGACTTCCTTGTAGTACTGCGTCGCTTCATCACGCAGCCCGATCGCTTCGAGCTCGTGAACGACGGCCAGCTCCGGCTCGTCGTCGACCATTCCGGCCAGGTCGATCTCTGGGAACGCGCGGCCCCCCGGGATTTCGTTCGGAGCCGTGACGGGCCGGCCGAGGATCTCTCGGGCCCGGTAGCTGTAGTAGGCGTACGGATAGGTCTCGACGAGCTGATCGAGCAGCGCATCACGCTTCTGCAGGTCTCCTGACTTCTCGTGGAGCTTTGCCGACCAGAAGAGACTGTTGGAGGTGTAGGCCTTATCGGGGAAGCGCGCGAGATAGTCGCTCATCACCTCGAGCGCCTTGACGCGCTGATCGGAGGTGATGTAGATCCATGCGAGCGTCCAGAGATTCTCTCCCTCGCTGCCGACACCGCCCGCGGCGATTGCCTCCTCGAGATATTTCGCAGCCTTTGCGGCGTCGTTCCCGTTGATCAGCCAGTATTTGCCGAGGAGAAGCTTCGCTGTGGTCGCCTCGGAAGTGTTGCCGTGATCGGCGACGATGTGCCGCATCACTTCGAGGAACTCCTGGTTCCGGTCGATCCGCCACAGTCCATGTCCCTTCAGTCGTTCCAGTCCGACGTGATGGGCCTTGCCGGTCGGTATGGAGAGTTTCTGAAGATCCGTGTACTGCCGGGAGTCGAACATCGATTGCGCCTGGACCCACACGAGCTCCGGGTCCCCGGTGCGCTGAGGAAATCTCTGTCTGATGCGCTGGAGATACTCGCGGGCCTCGTCGTGGCGGTTCGCGCTCTCGAGAGCTGAAGCGAGCGCAATCGAGTCCTCCCAGGAGAGACGGTCGAGCGGGGAGTCCGGGATCGCCGTCAACTGATCGTAGAGTTTCTCTGTGTACCGGCCCCGGGTGTACGAGCGGATCATCCGTTCACGAATGGACGTGGCTTCGCTGAGCAGATTCTCTTCCGCCAGTATGTCGGCGGCAGCGACGAATTCCGCCTCGGTGAGCTCGTCGAGTGGAAGACTCGAAATCTGTGCAGCAGCATCGGCAGCAGCCTCTGTGTGACCGCCTCGTGCCAGCAGGGCGGGGAGCCGGATCAATGCCGTGGTTCGGGCTGTGGAATCAGACTCGGCGATTACCGCACGGGCGACTTCGACGGCTTCATCCCATGCTTCGAGCTGCGCGAGAACATCGATGAGGTGAAGCCGGAGGAACGGCCTGAGAGTTTCGTAAGACTCGATGGCGCGGCGCAGAAACATCGCCGATTCGTCCCACCGCTCCTCTTCTTCGTAGAGCAGTCCCAGCCGTGCGAGGGCGCGCTGTCGGGTGAGGGGGTCGTCCGAGTCGACCTGGTCGAGGAGGCCGGTCTCGGCTTGCGAGATTTTCTCCTCGGCAGGTTGCTCTACGGAAGGTGCGGTCCCGTCGGACTCGACCTCATCGAGACCCGCAGTCCCTCCACATCCGATCAACAGCGCAACAGTGATCCACGGTAGAACTTGCTTCACAGCTCCTCCTCAGGGGTGATCTTCATGATCAGCATCTGATCTTCGACGGACTCATGAAAGCCGCAAGCCTGAAGGAGGGGGGCCGCGTCGCATCCCGCGGGAACAACGATTCGAGTGGCGCCTTCCCTCCCGGCCAGTCGGGCCAGCTCCATGATCATGAAACGTCCGATCCGCTTTCGTCGCAGAAGGCGTGCCACGTAGATCCAGAGGAGAGATACCGTTGTGCCTGAGCGCGCAAACCGGACGTGTGCCACGAGGTCGCCGACCAGCTTTCCGATCAGCGCTTCGTCGTCGTCGTGAGGGATGGTGTTCCCGGCAAGGCCGCGGAGATCGACTCTGACCGCTCGATCCCGTAGAAGGTCCGAAGATCAGCGAGATCCGCAGGAACCGCTGACCGCACGAACAGGCGCTGACCCTTCAAAAAGACCTCCGCAAACTGTCGCGCCGCAAGCTGGGGTTGCGATTTCGCGTGATGCTTGCATACAATGCCTTGTTGGAATTATTATTCGTAACAATTATGTCCTGCTGGCGCGCAGGACACACGACAGGCGGAAGTGAGGATAGTTCGAATGAAGGTGGAGCAGGCGATCCGCGGTTTTCTCGACTACGGACAGACGGAGAAGAATCTTTCGGATCGCACACTCAGAGCGTACGAATCGGATCTGTTTCAGTTCCATTCCCATCTCGAGGAGACGGGCGCGGACGAGATCACGAAAGACGTTCTCGAGGGATATGTCACGAAACTGAATGATGGTCCCTACCGGGATACATCAGTGCGGCGGAAGGTGGCTGCGCTGAAAATCTTCTTCCGGTACATGGAAGACAAGGGATTTGTCGAGGAGTCTCCCGCGAAACGGCTGAAGATACGCAAGCCGGTTCAGCAGAAGGCGCCGAACGTGCTCTCGACCAGGGAGATCCGGGCTCTGCTGCTCGCTCCGAAACAGCAGATCGAAGAGACATGGGAGAACCGTGAATCGAGTCGCGGCGCAAGAAACCGTTACTTCTGCGCGGTGCGTGATGATCTGATCCTCGAGCTTCTCTTCACGACCGGTATCAGAATCGGGGAGCTCGTCTCGCTCGACGTCTCGGATGTGGATCTCGAGACGGTGACGCTGCGGATTACGGGTCGGGGAGAACGGGCGCGGGATGTGTCGATCGGTTCGCCGATCGTCCGCAAGGCGCTCGAGGAGTACCTCGACCTCCGAGCGGGCCGGGAGCTTTCGACAAAGGCGCTTTTCGTGGGCCGTTCCAATACACGTTTGACCATCTACTCGATCGAGAACATCTTCAAGAAATACGCGAACCTCGCGTCGATCAAACGCCGTGTCACACCGCACTCGCTGCGGCACACGATGGCATCGATGCTCGTATCGGGAGGGACCGACATCCGGGACGTGCAGGAACTGCTCGGACACGCGTCGATCCTCTCGACACAGATCTACGCGAAGATGGGCAACGGAGATCGTTCGTCGTCGAAGACCGGCAATCATCGCGATCAGGTCATGCTCGATGCTCCGAGCGCCATGCTCCCGATCCGGAAGAAGAAGTAGGTCTCGGTCGGCGCTTGCCGGCACCAGTGGAGTGAGATGACCTGTCATCCTGAGCCGCCGGATCCCGCGAAGCGGGAGGAGGACGGTCGAAGGATCGCGTGGAGCCTACCAGAACGAACTTCGCGACAGTCAGGACGCACCCGATCCTTCGCTTCGCTCAGGATGACGTTCACCATAAATTTTTCGAAGCAGGAAAACGAGTCCTGGAAATCGGAACCTCACCAGTTGTACAATCGGTCGCTCGTGAGCGGGCATAGCTCAGTTGGTAGAGTACGAGCTTCCCAAGCTCGGTGTCGCGGGTTCGAGTCCCGTTGCCCGCTCCAAATCCTGTCCCCTTCGTTCTGATCGATCCGGATGGCTGAGGTCTTCGGCCGCCGGCTCAGATTGATTCAGGCTCGTTCATGGCGATTTTCGGAAGTAAAGACACAGCGGCCGCTCAGCCGGCCGCACCAGCTTCGGATCTCCCGGCAGCGCCCGGAGGCGCTTCGCGTCTCGGAACGGGCATCCTGATCACCGGAAAGTTGGAAGGGTCGGAGAACCTGCGTCTCGACGGGCGGCTCGAGGGGGAGATCCGGCTCGACGCGGATCTCGTCGTTGGTCCCCGCGCCGAGATACGTGCTACGGTTCACGCCAGGAACATCAGTGTCGAAGGCCGGGTCGACGGTGACCTGTCGGCCGACCAGAAGATCGAGCTACTGAAGACGGCGAGCGTCGAGGGGACGATGAAAGCTCCCGGGATTACGGTTGCCGAAGGTGCCAGGTTCGAAGGTACCGTAGATATGTCGATGCGTAAATGATCGGGCGAGAGCTCGAGCGATGGAGGAACCATGAGTAAGGATACGAAGTTTCGCGAGGGTCTCCGCGAAGAGAAAGAGCACAAGAACTTCATCAATGGCGAGTGGGTCGCATCGGGCACCGGCCGCACGTTCGAAAATCGCAATCCCGCAAACCGGGACGAGTTGATCGGTACGTTCCAGGATTCGAATGCGGAAGATCTCGAAGCGGCTGTCGATGCTGCGAATGCCGCGTACGCGAAGTGGCGGCTCACCCCCGCACCAAAGCGTGGGGAGTTTCTCTACGAAGTCGGACGCGTACTTGCCCGTGACAAGGAGAAGATCGCCCGCGAGTCCACTCGCGAGATGGGCAAGATCGTCGACGAGACGAAAGGCGACGTACAGGAAGCAATCGATCTCGCGTTCCTCGCGGCAGGTGAGGGACGGAGACTGTTTGGTTTCACGACTCCTTCCGAGATGCACCAGAAGTTCAACATGTGTGTCCGCATGCCGCTCGGCGTCGCCGGTCTGATCACGCCGTGGAACTTCCCGATGGCGATCCCGGCGTGGAAGGCAATGGTCGCGTTGATTTGTGGCAATACCGTCGTCATCAAGCCGGCATCACTGTCACCGCACACCGTGATCATGCTTGCCGAAGCGTTTGAGGAAGTCGGTCTGCCGAAGGGCGTATTCAACGTGGTGACGGGTGGCGGCCGCGAGGTTGGCGAGCCGATGCTCAAAAATGATGACGTGCGGGTCATCTCGTTCACCGGATCGACTGACGTCGGGCGTGAGATCTCGATCGCATGCGCGCCGACCTTCAAGCATCTCCACCTCGAGATGGGCGGCAAGAACGTCATCATGGTGATGGACGACGCCGATGTCGACCTCGCTGTTGACGGCGCGTTGTGGGGAGCGTTCGGCACGAGCGGACAGCGCTGCACCGCGGCCTCCCGCGTCGTCGTGCACGAGAAGGTCTACGATCAGTTCGTCGAGAAGCTCGGAAAGCGCGCCGCCTCTCTCCGGATCGGTGACGGGCTGGACCCGCGGACGGAGATGGGACCGGTGGTCTCCGCGTCCCAGCTCAAGACCGTCGAGAAATACGTCACCATCGGCAAGGAAGAGGGAGCCACTCTCGTCTCTGGCGGCAAGGCACTGACCGGAGAGCAGGACGGCTTCGACTATTCGAAGGGTCATTTCCACCAACCGACAGTCTTTGCTGACGTGACGCGGAACATGAGGGTCGCCCAGGAAGAAATCTTCGGCCCGGTGACCGCAGTGATCAAGTGCTCGTCGCTCGAAGAGGCGATCGACATCGGCAACGACGTGCCGTACGGACTGTCGTCATCGATCTACACGAAGGACATCGATCGAGCGTTCATCGCGATGCGCGATATGTACACGGGGATCTTCTATGTGAACGCCCCGACCATCGGCGCCGAGACGCACCTGCCGTTTGGCGGTACGAAGCAGACTGGAAACGGTCACCGCGAGGCTGGTATCGCCGGCATCGACGTGTTCTCCGAGTGGAAGTCGATCTACGTCGACTACTCCGGAAATCTCCAGCGCGCGCAGATCGACACCGAGCTGTAGCGTCCCCCACATCTGAGACTTTGAGGGCCCGCCGGTGTACGGCGGGCCCTTTTTTTGTTCACAGTTTAAAGTGGACGTGGTGGACGTTTGTGGACGTCGTGGACAGAAGCGTGGACGAAAGCGTGGACAAAAAGTGGACCGGTCCTGGAGGATTCGGCTCTCTGTCCACTCCCTTGTCCAACGTTTCTGTCCACGTGTCAACGCCGCCCATCCGATCCACGGTTTCTTTAACGGTGTCCTTCCCCCGTGACGCCGCCGTCACGGCAACTGCGCCGAACCGCAGCGCGAAGCACCCCCTCTGGACATCCGGTCACGGCCTTGTGATATTCTTCACACCTCAGGCTTCTGGGACGAGGCTTCTTCTCAGGGGGCCGAATCCCACGGTGCAGGCGACAAAATCCCGCGGATACACAGATCATTGAATCAGAATTTCATATATCCGAAGATCGGGTTGTTCATACCGATCCGCTCCACGTGTGTGAATGAGTTGTAAAGTGTTGAGAAGTCGAGTAGTTATTCTGTTACGAAACGGTCAGTGAGTCTCGGCCGGGGCGTTGCAGAAGAGATTCCGAAATCGAAGGCTGAAATGCCTTCATCAACAGAAACCACAGGAGGAATACATGAATCTCAAGCGACACGTCGTATTAGCAGTCGCATTCCTGATGGTCGTGACGGGGAGCCTGTTCGCGCAAACGACAGGAACTCTCATCGGAAACGCCACGACCGAAGGTGTTCCGCTTCCTGGTGTGACGGTGACGATTTCGTCTCCGCAGCTCCAGGGAACGCGTACCGCGGTTACCGACGTCAACGGTAACTACAAGATCGGCGCACTCCCTCCGGGCCCGTACACTGTCGTGTTCGAGCTCGAAGGAATGCGGACCGTCACGCGCAATGTGAACGTCAACGTCTCGTCGACCTCACGCGCAGACGCCGCAATGGTTCTGAGTGCAGTTGCCGAGGCGATCACCGTTACGGCGACGGCTCCGGCGGTTCTCGAGACCACCGAGATCCAGACCAACGTGAACGCTGATCTGGTCGAGTCCCTGCCGATGGGTCGTTCGATCACCGCGACGGTCAACCTGGCGCCTGGCGTCAACAGCACCGGCGTCGGTGGCAACACGACGATCTCCGGTGCTCCGTCCTACGACTCCGTCTACTACGTCGACGGCGCCGTGGTCAACGAGAACCTCCGTGGACAGCCACAGTCGGTGTTCATCGAGGACGCCATCCAGGAGACGACGGTCATGACCGGTGGTGTCTCCGCCGAGTACGGCCGCTTCACCGGTGGCGTGGTCAATACGATCACCAAGAGCGGTGGTAACCAGTTCGAAGGTTCCTTCCGCGACAGTTTCGACAGTCAGGACTGGCGCGAAACGCGTCCGATGGAGGCTGAAGTTCCGAACACCGACTACACCGAAGTGTACGAAGGTACGCTCGGCGGTTTCATCATGCGCGACCGTCTGTGGTTCTTCACGGCTGGCCGTTACTTTGACACCAAGGACGTCGAGTATTTTGCTCGCAACACGGAACGGTTCCTCAACTACAGTAGTGAAGAGACGCGTCTTCAGGGCAAGCTGACCGGTCAGATCACGCCGAATCACTCCCTGGTCGGCAGCTTCTTCGACCTGGACCGTCCCGAGACCAACTACACCTTCGGCACTCCCGTCGAGGAATCCGTTGCAGTCAACCGCAACGTTCCGCAGACCTTCTGGAGCGCCAACTACAGCGGCATTCTGACCAGCAACTTCCTGGTCGAGGCACTCTACGCCGAAAAGACGCTGACCTTCCAGGATTCCGGCGGCGATCTGATCGGTCCGTATATGTCGAAGGAAGCGTTCGTCAACTCCAGCAACGTCGTCATTGCCCAGTGGGGCGCTCGCGCCGGTGCACCGACCTTCGGTAACCAGGGTGGAGATGAAGAGCGGAACAGTGAGAACCTGACGGTTAAGGGTACCTACTACCTGTCGACCGCCGGCTTTGGAACGCACAATATCGTTGCCGGTTACGATAACTTCTCCGAGCTCGGAACCTCCAACAACCATCAGTCCGGTTCCGACTTCACGATCTACACCTACGATACGCCTGGATACAACGCTAACGGCGATTTCGAAGTCGGAATGTCTTCGTACAACGGCTTCATCGTCTATTGGCCGGTGCTCGTCGCCAGCCAGGGCTCGGACTTCAACACCCAGTCGCTCTTCCTGAACGACAAGTGGGACTTCAACAGCCAGCTCAGCTTCAACCTCGGCGTTCGTTACGACAAGAACGACGGCTCGGATCAGAATGGCGCTACGATCGCAGACGACTCGAAGATCAGTCCGCGTCTGACCGCCACCTATGACATCTTTGGTAACGGCCGCGTCCGCGCGACTGCGACCTACGCCGAATACGTGTCGAAGATCGCAGGCGGCAACGTCGGTGACGGTGCGTCGCCGGCGGGCAGCCCCTCGATTCTTTATTGGTACTACGGTGGTCCGGACATCGCGACGACCAGCACGCAGGACATGCTCGCGCAGGTCTGGGACTGGTTTGCTTCAATCGGCGGTGTCGATGCGACTGACGACCCCTCCTTTGTCTATGGAGCAGCCAATGGCTACGGAACTCAGATGAAGGGAACGCTCAAGTCACCGGGCGTGTCTGAGTTCACTATCGGCATCGGTTCTCAGATCGGCACCAACGGTTTCGTTCGCGTCGACTACCAGAATCGTTCGTGGGATGATTTCTACGTCAACGAGCTCACGCTCGACAATCCGAGCGTCGTGGATCCGCTCGTCGGACGCCCGATCGAGGTCACGTATCAGACCAACTCCAATGACGTCACCCGGGACTACGATGCCATTCTTCTCCAGACTGGCTACCGCGTGACCGATCGCATCAACCTCGGTGCCTACTATACCTGGTCCGAAGTCACCGGTAACTACACGGGTGAGACGAGCGGATCGGGTCCGGTCACCGAGAGCGGTTCACAGTACCAGCCGGAACTGCTCAACTATGCTCGTCGTGATCCGACCGGGACGCTGCCGGATGATCGGACGCACAAGCTCGACGCTTGGGTCAGCTACGATCTCCCGACGCCGGTTGGTAACTTCAACTTCTCGCTGCTGCAGAACTTCGACTCCGGTGCACCATACTCGGTCGCCGGAACGATCCAGCTCGACAACCGTCTCGAGACTCGTTGCCCGCAGTGCCGGCCGAATCCGGGATATGCCAGTCCTTCACGGAGTGGAACGTACTTCTTCAGTGATCGTGGCGAGTTCCGCACTGAAGACGTGACCCGGACTGACTTTGCTCTGAACTACGGCCTTCCGATCGGACCGGTCGAAGTGTTCTTCCAGGGTGAAGTGTTCAACATCTTCAACGAAGATGCGGTCACCAACGTCGACACCACTGTTTACACACGCTACGACGCACAGTGTGGGCAGGCGTGTGCAGCGTTCGATCCGTTCACCGAAACTCCCGTTGAGGGCGTCCACTACATCAAGGGCGACGATTTCGGTCAGCCGGTCAGTCAGTTCGATTACCAGGATCCGCGTTCATGGAGATTCTCGGCCGGCTTCCGGTTCTGATTCTCTGAAACGCAACAGAAGTAGAAAAGAGCCCCGGGGAAACCCGGGGCTTTTTTTTGAGCAGTCGTCAGTCGTCACTCAGTCTGTGAAAACTCTCCATGATCAAGGCTGTGACTTGGAGTGCGGTGCTCGCCGAAGGACGAGCACCGCTTTGAATGCCGTGTCAACCGCCGTCGAGAGCCGCAATCGGCAGAAACAAGAGATTTCCACTGCAATTTGAAATACACCGCAGTCTGCAAGGCGGCCTGATGTAAAGCTGAGCTCGTCCTTCGGCGAGCTCAGCACTCCAAAAGAAAGCCTTCGCGAAGTCGCTCGGTTTTTCGTACAGTCTCGAGCAGCCCCGGCAGCCGGCTTTTCGTGATCGTCGACTGACGACTGATGACTGACGACTGATGACTACATTCCCAGCGCCAGCTCAAAGCCCTCCCGGTACGTGCGGCTCAGTGGCAGTTCCGTCGCGTCGCTCAGCAGCACCGTCAGATCGTCCTTCTTCCCGTTCTGCAGGGCGTCGACACGGTCAAGGTTTACAATCACCGAGCGCTGGATTCTCACGAACTGCCCGGGGGGCAGCTTGGTGTCGATCCCGCTCATCGTCTCGCGCAGGAGCCATGAGTCGGCGCCAGCGTGGATGCGGACGTAGTTGCCGGCGGCTTCGATCCAGTCGATCTCGTCGAGCCGGATGAGCAGGGTCCGCGCGCCGTGGCGTACGGCGATACGGCGGTGCGATCGTAGCTCCTGGCCCTCGAGCAGCATGCTCGAGTGTGTCCGGAGAATTGCCGTCGACACGCTCTCTCGCGTCAGCGGCTTGCGGATAAAGTCGAACGCACGGATCTCAAACGCGCGGACGGCATCCTCGGCGTCGTCGGAGATGATGATCAGGCGGGGACGCAGCCCTGGCTCGATGGCCTCGGAAAGCCTGAATGCTCCGACCGGAGGAAGCTTTGAGTCGAGTATAAGCGCATCGGGACGCACGTGAGGGATCGAGGATGCGATCGGTCTGGCATCGGAGTGACAGTCGATGACTCGGATCAGTCGAGTCTGCTCGAGCCACTCCTGCAACCTCGATCGAGTCTCATCACACGGGTCGCCAATCATCACGCTCAGCTTCTGCTTCATCTCGGCCCGCCCTCGTTCTTCTCACTGGTGTGTCTCTTCTGAAGTGGTATCTGAGGACCGTATATCTGAACGGTGCACGGTTCAATACCGGCCGGGTGACGGTCGTGTAAACCGTGTGGAATGTGACACTTCCGTGACTCCGGAATGTCGAATGAAGAATTCAAATGATTGCAAAATCGAGTGATAGGACGCGGTGACGGGGGTGTGTCGCTCATAGCTGCGTATACCGGTTGTCACCGGGATCGCGCCTGTTGTCACTTTCATGGTCACTCTTGATCACAAATCAGCGCGGCGCAGCCCCATCCGGCAGTTCAGTTGCCCTCATTACCTCCAAAGATCGTCGGAGAGTGCTCGAACAGCCACATAGCTTCGAGGACGGCTCGGATCACAGATGAGGGGGCTGAATCCCCGAACACAAAGGAGGCAGAATGAGACGTCTGAATACATCATTAATTGTTATCGTCGTTCTTCTCACATCTCTCAGCATCTTCGGACAGACGACCGGAACGCTGATTGGAAACGTGATGACAGATTCCGTACCCCTGCCAGGGGTGACGGTTTCAGTGAGCTCGGAGAATCTTCAGGGCCAGCGAACCGCCGTGACCGACGTCAACGGCAACTTCACGATCGGTGCACTTCCGCCGGGCAGATACAACGTCGTCTTCGAACTGGAAGGGATGCAGACCGTACAGCGCAACGTCAAGATAGACGTTGCAGGTACGACTCGTGCCGATGCGGCGATGCTGCTGAGCAGCGTGGCCGAGGCGATCACGGTGACTGCGACGGCGCCTGCGACGCTCGAGACGCAGGAGGTGCAGACGAATCTCACGTCCGACCTCGTCGAAGAGCTGCCGGTAGGCCGGACGATTCTGGCCACGGTCAGTCTCGCGCCGGGCGTCAACGCGAACGGGCCGGGAGGGGCGACGACCATCTCCGGAGCTCCGTCGTACGATAGCCAGTTCAACGTTGATGGCACGGTCGTCAACGAAGTCCTTCGAGGGCAGCCGCAGACACTGTTCATCGAGGACGCGATCGAGGAAACTACCGTCATGACGGGCGCGATCTCAGCGGAGTTCGGACGCTTTACGGGTGGTGTCGTCAACACCGTCACCAAGAGCGGCGGCAACCAGTTCGAAGGCAGCTTCCGTGACAGTTTCACCGATCCCTCCTGGACCGACACGACTCCCTTTGGAGAAGAGGAAGCGGAGAGCAGTCTCAATGAAGTGTACGAGGCGACGCTCGGTGGCTACATCGTCCGAGACAGGCTCTGGTTTTTCACGGCCGGCCGATACTTCGACACGAACGTACAGAACTTCTTTGCCGAGAGTCTGACGCCTTACACTGCCTCTCAGGAAGAGACACGCCTGCAGGGCAAACTGACCGCGCAGGTGACACCGAATCATTCGATCTTCGGCAGCTATCTGGATATCAACGATATTCAGGGCAACAACAGCTTCGGCATTCCCGCCGAGGCGTCCCACATCGACCCTGAGCGAGAGGTCCCCGAGGCGATGCTCAGCCTGCACTACAGCGGGATTCTCACGAGCAACTTCCTCGTCGAAGCAGGCTACGCGGACAAGTCGCTCGGAATTGTCGGCTCCGGCGGTCCGGACGGCAGCTTCGTGAACGCGACGCCGATTCGACTGATCCCGTGGGAGGGTGCAAACGCATATGCCGGCGCACCGACGTTCTGTGAAGACCCTTCCTGCGATGAGACCCGCGACAGCAAGAACTACTCGCTCAAGGGCACCTACTACCTGTCTACCTCGGGTTTGGGTACGCACAACATCGTCGCCGGGTACGACGACTTCACGGAGGGCATCGATACGTTCAACCGTCAGGCGGGGAGCGACTTCAATGTCTGGACCTACAACACACCGACGCGTGGAGACGACGGTGAGCTACTCCTGAGTATGAACCCCGGCGCCGGTCTCATCATCTATTGGCCGGTTCTCGAAGATGGGGCCGGGAGCGACTTCTCGACGCGATCTCTCTTCGTCAACGACCGATGGGACTTCAATAGCCAGCTCAGTTTCAACCTCGGCGTTCGATATGACGAGAACGACGCACAGGACGCGTCTGGAAATACCGTCGCCGACGACTCGCGGGTCAGCCCGCGGGTGGGCATGACCTACGACGTGCTGGGAGATGGCCGTCTTCGGGCGTCTGCCAGCTACGGCGAGTACGTGACCAAGATTGCCACCGGTAACGTGGGTGGAGCAGGTTCGGCGGCCGGTTCGCCGTCCCTCCTTTACTGGCTCTATGGCGGACCTGCAATCCGCAACCAGCCGACAGAGCAGTTCCTCGCAATGGTCGAAGAGTGGTTCCTCAGCGAAGGGGGCATCAACGGTCAGGACTGGTTGCTCGGCGGATCGACCGCCGGAATTACTACCGTCATTCCGAACAAACTCGTGTCTCCAGCAGTAACCGAGTACACGGTTGGGCTGGGAACCACGCTCGGAACGAGAGGATTCGTCCGGCTCGACTATCAGAATCGGGTATGGGAGGACTTCTACGGAAGTCAGACCGACACGACGACCGGTCGCGCGTTTGATCCGCTCGCCGGAACCGAGCTCGATCGGACGTACGTCGTCAACACGAATGCGTTCGAGCGAAACTACGATGCGATTCTGGTCCAGGCTGGCTATCGTGTTTCGGACCGGATCAACATCGGTGGTAACTACACATGGTCGGAGCTGACTGGAAACATCGTCGGAGAGACCACGGGCTCCGGTCCAGTTGCCAGTAGTGGAGTGCTGTCGTATCCGGAGTTCTACTTCGAGCAGTCCAACCCGGTGGGGCGACTGCCCCAGGATCAGGAGCACAAACTCAGAGCCTGGGTGAGCTACGACCTGCCGACAACGTTCGGCCAGTTCAACTTCTCTCTGCTCCAGCGGTGGGACTCCGGTCTTCCGTACTCCCTGGCAGGAAGCGTGGACATGTTCACGGCGGAAGAGATGGAAGGTTTCCCGGAGAATCCGGGCTACAAGAATCCGCCCACCTCTTCGACGTACTACTTCAGCAAGCGAGGCGAGTTCGAGTTCGAAGATCTGACTGCAACGGATCTCGCCGTGAACTACTCGCTACCGCTCGGACCCGTCGATCTCTACGTGCAGGGTGAAGTGCTCAACCTGTTCAATGAGAGCGCTCAGCTCCTTGGCAACACGAACGTCTTCACCGCTAAGGACGGGGCTCCCGACTGCGTGCAGGCGAACGGCTCCGAGTGCGAGATCTTCAATCCGTTTACCGAGACGCCAGTCGAGGGCGTGCACTACGTCCGCGGCGACAGCTTCGGTGAGGCTCGCAGCCCGAACGACTACCAGAATCCGCGTACGTACAGGTTCTCCGCCGGATTCCGCTTCTGATGTAGCAAGCAGCAGATGTGCAACGAGCCCCGGGGACACCCGGGGCTTTTTTTGGCTCGCGCGCAGCCTCTTCGAGGGGCGAATTTTTCTCTTTCCCGTTCGTTGTACCGGTTCGTGACGAAATCGCCTCGGATTGCGGCCATCGCCGCAGCGCTCCTGATCGCTTTGACTTTGGCCCTGGTTGGTTGCGGACGGGAGTCTTCCTCTCCAGAACCGGCCGCGGCACTCCCCGAGGGCACACCGGTCATTCTCATCTCGGTCGACACGCTTCGGTCGGATCGCCTGCCGATGTACGGGTACGAGCGGATCGAGACTCCCGCGCTCGAAGGGCTACGCGCGGATTCGATTCTTTTCGAGCATGCATACTCGACGGTTCCGCTGACACTTCCCTCGCACAGCTCGATTCTCACCGGAATGGATCCGGATCATCATGGTGTGCGGAGCAACGTGGGGTACGTTTTGAAGCCGGAAGATGCGTCCTTGCCAAGGGTGCTCGCCGGGCGGGGATACGAAACGGGAGCGGCTGTTTCCGCCTGGGTGCTGCGGAAGGAAACGGGCGTTGGCGCCCACTTCGATTTCTACGATGACGATGTCGGCTCCGCCACGGGAATCTCGTTCGCAAACGTTCAGCGCCCCGGGGCAGAATCGGCGAAGATCGCTACGAACTGGATTCTGCAGAGATCAGACAAACCGTTCTTTTTCATGCTTCACCTCTTCGAGCCGCACATGCCGTTCGAACCTCCGGCCGATCTTCAGGGCAGATATCAAGAGCCGTACGACGGGGAAATCGTGGATGCGGACAGAATCATCGGAGCTTTTCTGGACCGGTTGAAGCAGGCGGGGATCTACGACAGAGCGCTGATCATCTTTTTGTCGGACCACGGAGAAGGGTTGGGCGATCATGGGGAGCTCGGTCACGGCATCTTTCTCTACCGTGAGTCGATTCAGGTTCCGCTGCTGATCAAACTTCCTGGATCCGCGAGAGGTGGGGAAACGGTGGAGGAGCCTGTGAGTCTCACCGATCTCGCCCCTACAGTTCTCGGCGCGCTCGACGTGTCGATTCCCGATTCGATGAAGGGAGCGAATGTCCTCGGCTCTCTCGACGCGGAGCGGCCTATCTACAGCGAGACGCTTTATCCTCGGCTTCATCTCGGCTGGAGCGAGTTGAGGTCGATCATCAGCGGAGAGAATCACTACATCGAGGCTCCGCGCCCCGAGCTGTACGATATCCGTGCCGATCCCGCTGAGACTGAAAACCTGCTCTCTGATCGCAGACGTGTTTACGCCCGGCTGCGGGAGCTTCTCGACGATCGCCCCCTGGCGCTGTCTGATCCCTCGTCAGTTGATCGAGAGGAGGCGGCAAAGCTGGCGGCGCTCGGCTACCTGGGCTCGACTGTCACCACCGGAGATGGCGAGCTTCCCGATCCGAAAGACAAGATCGGAGATATGGAAGAACTGATCGAGGCGATGGCGCTCGCATCTTCTGCCGATCACCGGGGGGCCATCGACCGATTCAGGAAGATTCTGGAGAAGAATCCCGCTCTGGTCGAAGGGTGGCTTCAGCTCGGGCGGCTGCTGGACGAGGAAGGGCGGTGGCCCGAGTCACTCGAGGCGTACCGGGAAGCGATGAAGCTGGCACCCACTTCTTCCGGCGAGACTGCGCTGTCCATCGCAGAGGTGCTGGTCCGGATGGAGAGGTACGACGAGGCACTGAAACATGTGGAACTCGGTGAGGCGATCAACCCCGCCCGCGCCGGAGTCATCCGTGCCCGCATCGCTCTGGCCGAAGGGGATCTGCAACTCGCAGCGCGTCTCGCACGCGCCGTCCCCCCGGGGGTGCAGAGGGATGAGGCGGACGTCGTTCTGGCCTGGATCCTCGTGGAGTCAGGGGATCTCGAAGAAGCCATGCATGTCGTGGAGGAAGCCGCAAAAAGAGCTGCCCAGCGGGAAGAGAAGCCACCTGAGGGACTCCTGTTCGTCCGTGGTGACATCCTGGCGAGGATGGATCGTCTCGACGAAGCGATCAAATCGTTCGAGATGGAAATCACTCTGTATCCGGGGCACCTGCAGGCCTACGGAAACCTTGCCGTCGTCAATCTCCTTCGGGGAAATCGGGAGCGAGTTCGCGATATCATGGCGGCGATGGTTCGATCGAACCCGAATGAGCGTGCGCGCGCGTTCGCGGCCCACACGCTCCATGAGCTCGGCGACGACAACGCCGCAGCTCAGTACGAATGATCTTTGTCACGTACGCGTAACCCGCTTCGGCATTTCAGGAAGTCATTCCACGTTTGCCGTTTCTGCAAGGAGGAATCCCAATGAAGAAAGTATTTTTTGGCGCTTTGATTGCGCTTGCGCTCGCAGCTCCCACGTATGCGGCGCTGTCCGAGCAGTACAAAGACTGGCACGAGGGCCCCGTGAAGTGGCTTCTCACTGACCAGGAGATGAAAGAGTACAAATCGATCAAGACTGATGAAGAAGCTCAGAACTTCATCGATCTTTTCTGGGCGAGGCGCGATCCGACTCCCGGCACGCCGATCAACGAGATGAAGCTCGGTTTCGAGCAGCGGGTGGAGATCGCCAACGAGCGCTGGGCCTCGGGCAAGACCGCTGGCGCTCTGACCGATCGAGGACGCGTATTCCTTCTCCTGGGAGCGCCAAATCGTCTCGGGAGGACTTCGAACGCACCCGAGTCGACCCATCAGTCGGGGATGAGCTCAAACGCCATCGATAACGCCAGAGGCACAAAGGCTCCGACCGAAGTCTGGTATTACGAGAAGGAGAACCGTCCTGCAGTCGGTGGCGACATCGATTTCGACGTCTCGTTCATCGATTACTACGGCAACAATGACTGGAAGATGGTCATGACCGGAAAGCGTGGAGTGAACGATCTCCTGCTCAAGGCGCGTGACTATTTCATCGCCCAGCCCGGCCTCGAGATGGTTCCCGACTACAGCATGACAGCAACGACGCCCGTGGTGAACAACGTCGAGGTCGAAGAAGTGGCGACGGAGTTCACGAACGACTACCTCAAGTCTCTCTACGACGACTTCAAGCGCCAGGCGATCGCCGCCGAGGACGACCTGCATCTGACGTATGGCGAGTATGTGACGCCTGCTGGACAATACTTCGTCCCCGTGCAGCTCTACATTCCGGGTAATGCCGGTATCGACACCTCAGGGGAGCTCACGTTCTTTGGTGTGGTCGAGAAGGCCGACGGCGAGATCGTCGCTGTCTACGAGGAGCCGGTCACGCTGCTCGCCTCCAATGCGGATTCGTACTACGACATGTCACTCATGCTCCAGCCTGGCGAGTACGTCGGGACCTTTGGTCTCGCTCGTGACAACAAGGCCGTGGCGATCGCGAAGACCGATCTCGCTCTCGAAGGACTCGATGAGACCGAAGCGAGCGTGTCCGACCTGATTCTCTCGAACAACATCTTCGCTCTGACCGAGGCCCAGGCAGCAACCGATCCATACGCCTTCGGGGGATTGAAGGTCGTTCCGAAGGGAGATGCGACCTTCGGTGCGCAGGAAGAGCTGTGGTACTTCTTCGAGGCTCGCAATCCGGGGCTGAACGAGGAAGGAAAGCCTCAGTTCCGTGTAAAACTCGATGTCGAAGGCAAGAAGGCCGACGGCAGCGCAGTCAAGATGGGCGCACCGATGATGGAGGTCAACGCCGAGCCCGTGAAGGATACGGAAGGTCACTTCATGGTGGGTAGCTCATTCCCGGCAGGGGCCTTTCCTCCCGGCAATTACACGCTGAAGGCAAAAATCTTCGACTCGGTCGCAAAGCAGACCTGGAACATCGAGAAGGAGTTCCGCATCGTCGAGTAAGTGTTTCCCGCCAGCAGGATCAATCTCGGAACAGCCCGGTCGAGAGGCCGGGCTGTTCTGCGTCTGGAGCTCACTCGTCGCTGCCCAGGGCCGCTCCAGTGAGCTCGTCGTGCGAGACGATTCTGTTCCGGCCCCTGCGCTTTGCCTCGTACAGGGCCAGATCGGCCTGTTCGAGGAGATTTTCACGGTACGAATCCGATTGTGGAACGATCGTCGCGACTCCGATGCTGACCGACACGACTCCCGACTGACAGTCCGGGTGGGTGATCTTCATCGCTTCGACGGCCCGGCGGAGTGACTCGGCGATCGAGACGCCTTCGTCACGTCCACACTGCGGAAGCACGACCGTAAATTCTTCGCCCCCGTAGCGGGCAATCAGATCGCTGGCTCTCCGCACGACCTGGCTCAATGCTGACGCGATCGACCTCAGGCACTGATCTCCCGCTTTATGCCCGTGCCGGTCATTGAAGAGCTTGAAGTGGTCGACGTCGATCATCAGGAGCGTCAGCGGTTCTCGAGATCGCTGCGCTCGTCTCCACTCGGCGTCGAGCCGGTCGTCGAAAACCCGCCGGTTCGCGACACCTGTGAGAGAGTCCGTGGTCGCGAGGTGCTCGAGATCCCGGTTCGCCTGTTCCAGTCTCGCCTTGGTATGCACGAGATCGTCGTACAGGCGTGACTTTCCGACGATCAGCGAGAGGTGACCCGCCACCTTCTCGAGAAATTCGGCGTGGCTCTGGTTGTACTTGTCGGCCTCGAAGCTCGAGAAGAAGATGAATCCTACCGGCTGACCAAGAGCCTTGAGAGGGCAGGTGAGACTCGAGCGGATTCCCTCCTGCAGGATGCGCTGGGTCGACTCCGACTCCGGGTGCTCCTTCAGATAGGCTTCCAGATCGGAGATCAGGCGCGGGCGTCCCGACTCGAGGGTTTCCCGCAAACTGCTGCTTTCATCGAGACGGGCTGCATAGCCTCGGTCGATCCCCGTGGGAGCTTCGCTTCCCCGCGACCATACGGCCCTCAGAACGATACGATCTTCATCGAGCAGTGCCAGCCCGATCCGGTCGTAGGGGACGAGTCCCTCGAAGTTGTCGTAGAGATGATCGAGAACCTCCTCTACGGTGACCGCCTCATTGATCGCTTCGGTGAGACGTCCGAGCCGTTCGAGCTCCGCCGTGCGTCGCTCAACCTCCCGCTCGAGATCCTCCGCACGCCGTTTGGAGGCTGTGACGCGGCTCCACCATACGAGGCTCGACAAGAGCAGCACCATGAAAGGCCAGCAGGAAGTAAACGAGAAACGACACTCCTCATGATAGTCATCTCGCTCACAGAAAGCAGCAAACGTCGGTGAATGTCCTGATCGGGCGTCCAGGTGTGGGTTGGGCCTCACGCCCCATATCCGCCGGAGCGTGGTCCGCGACAATCGCTACCGGTACCGTCAGTCGGCGAAGACACCGGCTGATGACATCGGGCGAGTCGGTCTCCCACACCCCCGCCCGTGACGATCCACACCGGCTTGTTCCATCGGCGCGGCGATACTTCAAGGAGGAGGAATCTAAAAATGCGTGGCGCCACCAGAATCATCACTGCAGGAGGCTTCGCACTGGGAGCCGCAGCCGTGGCTGTTGCCGTGGGAGAGTCGCGATGGGTAGCGCAGTCGAAGAGACTGATGGGGCGGCTTCGTGACACGACCACCCCGGAATCGATACCGTATTCGCCGTCCCAGCTCGATGGATTGCCGGAGCCTGTGGTTCGGCTACTTCACGCATGTTCTGACACCGGGTCAGACGATGGTCAGAAGGGTGCGCGTCCGTCACAGCGGATCGTTTCGCATGGGGGATGTCGATGGACGGTGGGTACGCTTCCGTTCGTATCAGCACTACACCACCCGCCCGCGCGGCTTCGTGTGGGATGCCCGGCTTCAGATGATGCCCGGTCTTCACGTCGTTGCGCGCGACACCTATATCGACGGTCATGGATCCATCAAGGCAAAGATCGCGTCGCTGATCACGGTGGCGAACGAACATGATCGTGAAGACATGGATGAAGGCGCTCTTCACCGGTGGCTCGCCGAGGCGGTCTGGTTTCCGACAGCGCTTCTGCCCTCCGAGGGCGTCGAGTGGGAGGGCTATCGACCAACACACCGCCCGTGCGACCATCCGTGATCGCGGAACCACCGTGTCTCTGGAGTTCACCTTCGGGGACCGCGGCGAGATCATCCGAGCGCTGGCGCCGGATCGTATGAGGGACGTGGGAGGGGAAGGCATTCCTACACCATGGGTATGCCACTACCACGACTATCATCGATGTGACGCGATGGTCATCCCTGAGTGCGGGGAGGTCGAATGGATCCTCGAGGAGGGCCCGCTTCCGTACTGGCGCGGCAGGGTCGATTCAATCGATTTCGACTGAGCCAGCAGCCATCCGTCGTCCTGAGCCGCTGCCGTACGCGATCCTTCGCTGGCGCTCTGAGAATCGCGCGATCAGCCTGTCATCCTGAGCCGCCGGATCCCGCGCAGCGGGAGGAGGCCTGCCCTGAGCGAAGCCGAAGGGACGGTCGAAGGATCTCGTGGAACTGCCGAAATGGAGTCCGGGGAAGTTACCGGCAGTCAGGACGTACGCGATCCTTCGCTTCGCTCAGGATGACAGATGTTGGCGGGAAGTTCGCGAACGGGTATGGTTGCCCGGGTACTCCCGGGGGAAAACAGGAGGTCATTTGAAAAACGTACTCATCACCGGCGGATCGCGAGGTATCGGTCGGGCGACTGTGGAAAGAATGACTGCGGACGGATGGAACGTCGGATTCACGTTCCACAGCTCGGAGGATGCGGCACGAGAGATCGAGAGCTCGCTCACGACCGATGGCGTTCGCTGCGTGGCGTATGAGGCAAATGTCAGAGACCCCGAGCAGGTCGCAAGCGTCGTTGAATCATTCCTCGCGGACTTCGGCTCGATCGAAGGGGTGGTGAACAACGCCGGGATCCGCAACGACGCGCTCCTGTTCAACATGACGGCCGAACAATGGCGTGAGGTCATGGAGACCAATCTCGACGGAGCCTTTTCCATGTCGAAGGCAGTCGTCCCCCTGATGCTGCGGCAGCGGAGCGGATCGATCGTCAACGTGACGTCGCTGTCCGGGTCACACGGGGTTGCGGGGCAGACGAACTACTCGGCATCCAAGGGCGGTCTCATCGCCATGAGCCGCTCACTTTCCCGCGAGCTCGCCCGGAGCAGTATTCGTGTGAATTGCGTCGCCCCGGGTCTCGTCGAGACCGACATGATTGCCGGAATGGATCCGGAGGCCAGAAAACAGATGATCCGGCAGATCCCGATGCGCAGGCTGATCCGTCCCCAGGAGGTCGCTGCAGTCATACGTTTCCTTCTCTCCGACGAGTCGAGCGGAATCACGGGCCAGGTCCTCACTGTTGATGGCGGCGCCACCGCGTGAAGGTGGAATTGAACCTTGAAACTTGTAAATTGAAAATAAGTGAGTTAGCGCGAATCTGCCCGACCCCTGGTCGTTTCGATTTTCATTTTCAATTTTCAATTTCTTCTCTCTCATGTCCTACTCCATCGTCATTCCTACCTACAACCGTCTCGAGATGCTTCTTCGCGTCCTCGATGCGCTCGACCGGCAGCTCGACGCTCCCGAGTTCGAGGTGGTTGTCGTCAATGACGGCTCGAAAGATGGTACCGCGGAGACTCTGCTCCGCCTCGAGAAGGAGAATCGCTTCGCCTATTCTTTCGTGCAGAGAACCCAGGAGAACAGCGGTCCCGGTCGAGCACGCAACCATGGGGTGACGCTGGCAGGCGGCAGAACGATCATCTTCATCGGCGACGATACGGTCCCGGAGGAGCACTTCGTCGCCGAGCACGCCCGCACCCACGCCGACAATGGCGACGATTCCTGGGCGGCGTGCCTCGGTTACACCGGATGGCCCGATGAGGAACGAGTCACCGCCTTCATGGACTACATCAACGACTACGGGCTCCAGTTCGGGTATGAGCTGATCGAGCATGGGACGGTCGTTCCGTTCAATTTTTTCTATACATCGAACATCTCGATCTCTCGTGAGGTGATGGCGGCGCATCCGTTCGATACGTCGTTTCCCGCCGCGGCATGGGAAGACATCGAGCTCGCGTATCGGCTCGACCGGCTCGGACTGAAGATCCACTACAACGAGAACGCGGTGACGCGGCATCATCATCAGATGACGGTGGCGTCGTTCGCCAGACGGCAGTTCACCGTTGGCAGGTCGGGCGCCATCTTTCTTCAGAAGCACCCCGAGCTCCGGCACTTCCTCGGCGTCGAAGAGCTGCGTCAGAAGGGGAGTGGCACGGAGAGAGAGATCCGATGGCTCACACTTCTGTCGAAGGCGGGGGAGACATTTCGGCCTCTCGCCCGTGCAGGAGCATTCGAAAGGTTGATGCGCCTTCACTACCTGCGAGGGTTGTCGGCCGGCATCGCCGAACATGGAGACCCGCTGGAGCGGGCAGGATAGAATGGCCAACTCATGACACGTGCACCGTTCATTGTTTTCGAAGGAATCGAGGGCTCGGGTAAATCAACCCAGGCCCAGAAGCTGTCGCGACATCTCCACGACATCGGGCGGAAGAGCGTCCTGACCAAGGAGCCGGGCGGAACGCCGCTAAGCAACCGGATCAGAGCAATTCTTCTCGATCCCGCTGAAGACGGTATGGACCCGTTGACGGAGCTTCTCCTCTACTCGGCCTCCCGGCGCCAGCATGTCGTCGATGTGATCCGCCCCTCGGTCGAGCACGATGCGGTGGTGCTCTGTGACCGCTTCACCGACGCGACTCTCGCCTACCAGGGCTACGGACGCGGCCTCAATCTGGATCGTCTACGCGAGATCAACCACTGGGTGACCGACGGTCTCAAGCCCGATCTCACTCTGATCCTGGACCTCCCGGAGGATGTCGGATTGAGCCGGGCGCGAAGCCGCAATGTCGAGCAGGATCTTCAGCTCGAGAGCCGTCTCGAAGGAGAGGATCTTCGCTTTCACAGGCGTGTCCGTGAAGGCTATCGCACGCTCTCGGAGGAGTCGCCGGAGCGGTATGCGCTGATCTCGGGTGAGGGAAACGAAGAGGAAGTGTTCGCGCGCGTGCTCGCGGTCATCAGTGAACGAGCACCGCGGGTCGTCACCGTACACTCAGTGAGCGGCTTCTCCGAACGATGAACGATGTCAGGGATTCGCTGGTGGCGACGGCACGACGGGGTGATCTACATCACGCCCTGATCCTCCACGGGCCTGCGAGTGAGCTGCTGGAGTCCGTGGCGGGGGATATTGCTCGTGCGTTGAACTGCGTCGAGGCCGAGGGCTCTGGATGCACCTGCGTGTCGTGTTCGAGGATCAGACGCGGGATTCATCCAGATATCCACGTTGTCGATTTGCAGAAACCGAGAAAGATGATCTCGATCGATCAGATCAGGACGATGATCTCTGAAGCATCGCTCCGTCCTTTTGAAGGTCGGACGAAGGTGTTCATCGTCAATCCTGCCGACAGCATGAGCAACCAGGCCGCGAACTCGCTTCTCAAAACCCTGGAGGAGCCAACGGGCAATACCGTGTTTCTTCTGCTGACCCGATCGGCGGATCGGATGCTCCCGACGATTCGATCGCGTGCGCAGTCGATCCAGATCCGTCCCAGGATCGCCGCCCCCGAGTCGGTCGCAGGGGACGCGAGCCTGCAGGAGGCGCGACTGCGGGCCGTCGCGACGAGTGATCAGGATGCAGCGGCGCGGGTCGAGCTCGCGCGCCAGACACTCGAGCTGCTCGGGGATGCTGCTGAAGGGAACGCCGTGGGAGTTCTCAAGCTGGCTGCGAGTCTTGCGTCTCTCGACGAGCCGGCATGGGGAGCGATGATCGTGGCGCAGGTGCTGCGAGATCTCGCGGGGTCGTCACCTGAGGACAGTCTGGTGCCGGCGAAGGCGCGTCTGGTGACGGAATCGTTCACCCCGGACACGCTTCTCACCGTTGCCAGAGGCCTGCTCGACCGGGCCGAGTGGGCGCGGGTGAATCTCGACGCGAGATTGCAGTACGAGGCTCCGCTGCTCGATCTGCTGCTGGCGAGGTAGAGAGTGATCGTCGCCGACGGCTCGGTGAGGGCTGTACAGCGAAGCGGCGGCAACCCCCCGCTTCTAATGCCACCCCTTCGTAAATGATCGAAAACACAGATGGATTGTCATCCTGAGCGCCAGCGAAGGATCGCGTTCGTCCTGACTCTAGCCGAACTTCGGGCCGGTAGGCTCCACGAGATCCTTCGACCGTCCTCCTCCCGCTTCCCGGAATCCGGCGGCTCAGGATGACGGTTCATCCCACTCCACTGGCAAAGCGATGCGGCGCCATTCCCCCGCTCGAGATGACACCACCAAAAGTTTGCTGTGTGAACAAGTTGTTACGCTGTGAAATCTTTCACAAAGTCGTGCTATGATCCGCATGTCGAAAAGAGATCAGTGCTGGGTGGACAGGAGGAAATCTCGTCAATGATTCAATCCTGCCAAACTCATGACCTCTAGGTCATTCAAAAATATCCGCCTTTACATCCACGCGAATATCCCATCCCAAGCGTTTCCCACCCATCCAGCGCGGAATTCGGCCCCGGTCAAAAACCGGGGCCTTTTCGTTTCTGGGGAACTTTTCCGGGTCCGGTGGCCCGGGACCAAGGCCGCCGGGTGAGGGACGTTGCTCAGCGCGCGAGCAGCTCCTGATCTGGCCGCAGCGGCTTCGACAGATCGATGTGGCCGGCAAACGTTGCCGGTTCGCCGCCGTTGACCAGGATCTGCACGCTGTCGATCCCCTTGAAATTTGTCGTGACCGAGTGAACGATCGACTGGATCGCGAGGATCTCCGCCTGTGAGCCTGTCGTCCATCCTTCGGTGAGAGCGGGCGCATCGATGTCGATGATGGCCGTATTCTCGAGCCGGTAGGCCGCTCGTACCTTCGCGCCTTCAGGAACGAAGCTGTCGGGCCATCTCTCGGAGAGGCCCCGGAGAACCTCCTCGGTGAGCGTGGCAATCGCGAAGGTCTCTACCTCGGGGAGGGCAAGACTCCGAGTCTCCGGGGAAACCCGCAGAGATTCGTCGGGAAAAAACAGCGTCACGTCCCGCACACTGGCGGGTTGCTCCGGTCCCGCCGCCTGAGCCGAGACTGGCGATTCCGATTCGTGGTTGCAGCCGGTGACGAGTGGTTGAAGCAGAAACACCGCTGCCGACAGTAGAAGAGCTCTGACTCTCAGGGTTCGGACCTCAATGCGGAAGATTCGACACCGGAGAGTGCCGCGGTCTCTTCGGGCTGGCTTTCATGACGGAGATTGCCGACCCTGCTCTCGTACTCGCCCTTGTACTGGACGATTGCCTCGGTCAGGGCCGCCGCGATCTGATCCTGGTACTCGGAGTTTCTCAGTTTTCCCTCTTCGGCAGGGTTCGAGATGAACCCCACTTCGACCAGCGCCGCCGGCATCATCGCTCCCAGCAGAACGCGGAAAGGTGCCTGTTTCACTCCGCGCCTCTCGACACCCGTGGCTGCAGCCATCTGGTTCTGGATCAATTCTGCGAAGCGGCTCGATTCCTTGAGATAGCGCTGTTGGGCGAGGTCCCAGAGAATGAGATCGAGATCGGAGCCCCCCGGCTTCTGCTGTCCGGCGCCGGCGTTCTCTCGCTCAGCCGACAGATGGGCACGTTCGTCGGTCGCCTCGAGTGAGAGAAAATAAGTCTCCGCTCCGTGTGCGCTCTGGAACGGGACGGCATTCAGATGGATCGAGAGAAACAGGTCGGCTTTGTACTGGTTGGCGAGTGCGGTCCGCTGGTCGAGATCGAGAAGCTGATCCTCTGTACGGGTAAGGATCACGCGAAGTCCCCGCGCCGTCAGGGCGCTCTGGAGCTTTCGTGCGATTTCCAGGGTGAGCTCCTTTTCCAGAGCACCCGTGGGACCCTGTGCGCCGACTTCCTTCCCGCCATGGCCGGGATCGATGACGATGGTGTCGATTGCAGATGTGTCGGGCGCGGCTATCCTCGGGGGCTCGGTGGGGCGCGGGCGAGCTGGCGCGGACGAGCGCGTCATATCGAGAATGACCCGCGGTGGATTCTGCAGCGTGTAGGAATCGGCCGCGACGTTCGGAGTACGCAGAAACAGTTCCACGCTCGACTCGCCGAATACCAGCCGGGAGACGAGTGCATCGTCGTCGTACGCAAGCTCACTCCGGTCCGTTCGGATCGGGCTCCGGAACTGGACGACGTACGAGCTCTGCCGCCGGACGATCGAAAACTTCGCGGGAGACGAGAGCTGGAAGACGATCTTCGTCAGTGGCCCCACCGTGGTGACGGAGGGAGAGACTTCCACGACCTCGCGCCGCAGCGGAACGATCGAGAGGGTCTTGGCCGCGGGATTCCAGGCTGGCTCCAGCTCAGCCGGTCGCAGGAAATCGCTGACGAACTGGAGCGGTACGAATGGCCTGCTCTCGATCACGATGGGCGGGCGCCCGCCCATGTCGATCAGATCCTCGCCAACGACCGCTTCGAGGTCTCCCGGAGCAAAGGTGGCGCGCCGGTAGTCGAGCATGATCGAAAAGCCACGATCAGTGCGGGTGAATTCTCCGCCGAGCGCACTCACGATCCGGTCGATCGGCAGGTACAGAACTCCGTCCTGCTGCACGATCGTGATCGATTCCTCGATCGCATCGGTTCGCAGTGTCGCCCGGTCGGAGATCTGAGCGGCCGCCATCGGCGCGATCAGAATCAGAAAGATAGGTAGTATCCAGCGCATCAGTCTCATCGTCTCTTTTTCCACCACTCCCGAGTTCTCCCGGAGACGGGACACATCGTTATTTATGAATTATGGCCGCAAAGGGGGATAAGTTCAAAGTGAATCCTCCTTACAGGCCGCCGAAGGGCGGCCGACACAACCTAGCCCAGGGCGCGAGCCCTGGGACATTGGAACCGCGGAGATTCAGCCCGCGCAGGCGGGCGACAGGTGCTGGATGAACATCCGTCATTGCTCGCCGTCGGCTGTCGAGATGATGATGGCGCGCCTTATATCATGGCTCGCACTCCTGAATGTCCAACTTTTCTCAATCCCATCTCCGGAGTGCGCATTCTTCGTGTCCCAGGGCTCGCGCCCTGGGCTGGGTTGTGGCGCGCCGCCTTCGCGACGCTGTAAGGTTGAGAATGAGTGGCGGCAGATGCCGCCACTTGCAGTCTGACTACGTCTGCTTCGGCTCTACTCCATACCGGTTGGCGATCTTCTCGAGCTGCTCACGTGAGCTTCCTTTCATTTCGCTCCGAAGCTTCTCGATCTCCCGGAGCTCCTCATCCTCCAGGGCGAAGCCGTGATTGTGGAGAGCCTTCCGTGGCTCCTCCACCAGCTCGCGTCTGAACTCGTCGTGTTCCATTGCGCGGCGGATCACCGCCGCCAGCATCGCATCTCTCATGCAGATTTCCTCCTTGCGTTTACAGTATGTCGAGTGACTGCAACCACCAGGCCGTGCGGGCGGTAGTCCCGCCGATGTCGGCGCAACCCACAAGGCGGAAAGGGTGGGACCGTGTCGATCGCGGGCGTCTATGGCGGATTCCTCGACAAGTTTCCGCTCGGCGCCGCGTTCGCGAAAGGCTTGACGCTCCGGATGGGGCAGACACACGTGCACCGCTACCTGAAAAAGCTCCTGCACCTGGTCGAAGAGGAAGTGATCGATCCCTCCTTCGTGATCACTCACCGTCTGAAGCTGAAGCAGGCGCCGGCGGCTTACGAGATGTTCGCGAAGAAGCAGGATGATTGCCTCAAGGTTGTGCTGCAGCCGTAATCGGGATCAGCGATTCTGCCTCTTCAGAGTTCGTGGCTGTCGTTGCCGTGAAGGCATTTCCGCGCGATGATCCGTTCCAGCTCCATGAGGTGCCTGAGGGTCCTCATCCGCAGATCAATGTCCTTAGGAGAGCCCAGAATCTGGAGAACCGGGCCACTTTCCAGCATCATCATCGCGAGCCGGTCGGCCGTCCGCTTGACGAGCGCAGCCGACGGTTTTCGTTTCGCATCGGACAGGTGATCAATAAGTTGCTGGACGTCGTCCCGCAGTGGTTCGTATCTCAAGATGCAAATATCTTATCGAATTATGGAACTAAAAAGCAAAACCGTTGCGTATTACGGGAAAAATCGACCGTACTCGAGAAAAGTGACCGGACAGCAAAATCAGCTCTGTGGTGCCGCTCGAGTTTGGTGCAGCGGAAGTGAACCGGGCTTTTACTCCTCCATCGGCTCAACCACAGACTCGGTGTCATCCCTGGTCTGCACTTCCGAGGGGTAGTCTCTCGGTCGCAGATCCGGGTCCGTGTCCGTGGTATCGGTCGACATCGGCACCGGCTCTCCCTTCAGTTCTTCCTCGGCCTGCCAGGTTCGCTGCGGTTCTTCTTCCTGAAGCAATGCGTCATTGCAACCGATTGTCGTTGCGGCAGCGAGACTCAATCCCACTGCAAGGTACCGAAGCCGGCTCATCTCTCGGTCCTAGTTCGGTGTGCGGACGGGATCGTCGCCGTAGGTCGACTCGTATTCCATGTTGCCGTTCTCGAGGTGTACCTTCACCTGACTCGGCTCTTCGCCACGAGCACGGGACTTTGCCGCGTCCTCTGCTTCGGCCTTGGTCTCGTACTCCTTCCGGAAATTGTCATCGTGCTCGCGTGTGACGAGCCACTTCGATTTGTCCGCGTTTGGAACGACGTGATAGACGGTGCGATCTGAAGCCATATCTCCTCCTCTGGTTCATTTTCTCTGAAGATATGTTTCAATCACCGCGCCAGAAGCGGCTTTCGTGGCTCCTGCTGCCTCGTTTCAAACCTTGTCATCCTGAGCGCGAGACTGTGTGAAAACGCCTCGTGAATCGAGGCTGTGACTTTGGAGTGCGGTGCTCGCCGGAGGACGAGCGCCGCTTTGGATCCCGTGGCAACCACCATCGAGGCCGCAATCGGGACCAGTCAGGAAATTTCCACTGCAGCTTGCAACCCGCCGCAGCCCGTAAGGCGGCGTGATGTAAAGCTGAGCTCGTCCTTCGGCGAGCTCAGCACTCCAAAAAAGACGGTCGCGAAGCCGATCGGGTTTTCACACAGTCTGGCGCAGCGAAGGATCGGGTGAGTCCTGACTGTCTCGTACCTGGCGTCGGAAGAGTCGGGCCGTACGCGATCCTTCGACCGTCCCTTCGGCTTCGCTCAGGGCAGGCCTCCTCCCGCTTCGCGGGATCCGGCGGCTCAGGATGGACATGCTGTCACTACTCCGGCTGAACCGAGATTACGTTCGAGCGTGGCGGCGGCTCCGGGTAGTTCAGGCGGTCGCCCAGCTCACGGAGCGGAACGTTGTAGGTCGGCAAATCGACACCATTGGCGGTGGTGGCCGACTCGATCTGCTCGATCTCACCTTCCCGTCCGGCCGGTATACGGACCTTCGCCGCCTCTGGGTTCTTGATGGTCGCCCCACCGGGAGTCAGAACGACTCCTGGAAGCAGGACGTCTGCTTTCGGGGGGAGACCTTCGAAATGGATCGACGCGCCTTCGATTCCGGGCGCCTGAAAGACGATCGTGGACGCGCCGGGGGGAACGCCGAGAATGATGAACGCTCCGTTCTCCCTCACGCCACCGGTGACTCGCTCGATCCCTTCGACGTAGGCGTTCAGGTCGTAGAACGGCCCGCTGGCGTTGTAGTTCGGAACGCCCTCGACTCGTGACACCCATCCTCGTATGCTCACAGGTCCGGCCGGCAAACCCTCTCGCGGTTTCGGTTCGCCGCAGAAAAGCAGGGCCGGGACCAGAAGGGTCAGTATGGTTTTGCTCCGCATCTTCATGACGTAATGATCTCCGAAAATGTGTGAGGGTCGATGTTGCCGCCGGAGACGATACAGACGATCCGGCCCTTCCCCGCTCGTCCGCTCAGCGCCGCTGCAACGGGCAGACCACCGGCACCCTCCGCGATCACGCGCGCGCGGTCGGCGATCACACGCACAGCCTCCCGGGTCTCGTCGAGCGACACGACGAGCGAACCATCGACGACGTCCTTCATGCGCTCCCACATGCGAGGAAACACGGATTTTCCACCCGCCCCGTCGACAAAGGATGCTTTCCACTCCGGAAATTCGAGGGGCTCGCCGTGGCGGAACGAGTACGCCGCGGGAGCCGCGGTCTCCGGCTCTGCTCCGTACACTGCCACACCCGGCTTGAGCTCCTTGAGGACGGCTGCCATCCCGGAGATGAGACCGCCCCCTCCAATTGCTGCGATCACGGTATCCACCGAGGGCAGATCTTCGAGAATCTCGAGTGCGATCGTCGCATTGCCCGCGATGAAGTGATGATCGTCGAACGGGTGCACGAAGGTCCCTTCGACGCCCGGAAACTCCCGCGCCTCCATGGCAGCCCAGCATTCATTGAAAGGAGCCTTGATCAGTGTTGCGCCGAGCCTTCTCATCCGCTCGACCTTTGTGGCGGGAGCCGTTTCGATGACGACGACGGTACAAGGAACACCGGCAGCGCGGGCCGCGTACGCCACTCCCTGTCCGGCGTTCCCAGCGCTGATCGTCCAGACGCCCTTGCTGCGCTGCTCGTCGGAGAGATGGGCGACCGCATTGGCCGCGCCTCGGATCTTGAAGGCGTTGATCGGCTGCAGATTCTCGAGCTTCAGCCAGATCTCACGATCCCGATCGTCGAGCTCGAGCCGGATCAGTGGCGTGCGTGTGATCGTGCCGGCGATTCTGTCGCGTGCTTCACGAACTTCCGCCGCGGTCACGAGGCGAGGCGCTTCCAGTGTCATGGGCGGGAGTGTAGCAGGGGACCTGGTTAACGCCTCCAGCATTCGTCATTCCTTAGCTGCTCGAAAATACCACCGTCTGTCATCCTAGCCGCCAGAGCGTGGGGAGGAGGAATCTGGGTCGGGGACCAATGGAAGACACCTTCCCCCGTCCCGATTCCATTCAGTCGCCATGAGGCCGCTCCTTCCCTTCGTCGCCTCGCTCCTCAGGTGCAGGCGGTTGCAGGATCCGTCGTTCCACGTCTGCGGAGCCGACACGTCAGCGTTCCTCTTACAATGGAGCGATGCGAAAGATCTCGATGATGATTGTCGTGCTGCTGGTGTCGGTTTCTCTGTTTGCGCAGGAGAAACCATCGATCGCGGAGAAGACGAAGGGGCTCGCGAAGCTCGACGGGTTCATTCCCATGTACTGGGATGCTCAGTCCGGAACGCTGTATCTCGAAATCTCACGCTTCGGTGAGGAGCTTCTCTACCAGATCTCCCTTCCCGCCGGTCTCGGATCGAATCCGATCGGGCTCGATCGCGGCCAGCTCGGCGACTCTCACGTCGTCACCTTCCAGCGGATCGGGCCGAAGGTCCTGATGGTCGAGCCGAACTATCGCTATCGCGCCATCGGTGGGGACGATCTCGAACAGCAGGCCGTCGAGGACTCCTTCGCGCAGTCGGTGCTGTGGGGATTCGAAGTCGCCGCCGAGACCGATGGCACGGTCCTCGTGGATGCGACGAAGTTCGTGCTCCGTGACGCTCACGGAGTATCAGCGGCTCTGTCGAACACCGAACAGGGGACGTATCGCCTCGACGACTCGCGCAGCGCGCTCCACCTGCCGCGGACGAAGGCCTTTCCGAAGAACAGCGAGATCGAGACGATTCTGACGTTCACCACGGATAAGCCGGAGGGCCGGCTCGTCGGCGGAGTGACTCCCTCGAGCGCAGCCGTGACGGTGCGCCAGCATCTCTCGTTCGTCGAGCTGCCCGAGGCTGGGTACGAGCCGCGCCAGTTCGATCCTCGGGTCGGCGTTTACGGCATCACCTTCTACGACTTCTCCTCCCCGGTCAGCGAGCCGGTCGAGAAACGGTGGATTGCCCGGCACAGGCTGGAGAAAAAGGATCCCACCGCGGCCGTGTCCGAACCTGTCGAACCGATCATCTACTACCTCGATCCGGGGACGCCGGAGCCGGTGCGCTCCGCGCTTCTCGATGGGGCGCGGTGGTGGAACGACGCGTTCGAGGCGGCCGGGTATCGGGATGCGTTCCAGGTTCGGATGTTGCCGGCCGACGCTGATCCGATGGATCTGCGCTACAACCTGATCAGCTGGGTTCACCGCTCGACGCGCGGATGGTCGTACGGCGGAGGGGTGATCGACCCGCGTACCGGCGAGATCCTGAAGGGAAACGTCACCCTCGGGTCGCTTCGCGTGCGACAGGACTATCTGCTGGCGACGGGTCTGGTATCGCTTTTCGGAGATCCGGAGGTCGTTCCGTCATTCGACTACCTCACCAATCTCGACCGGAGCATCAGTCCGACTCAGCTCGCGCTCGCTCGCATACGGCAGTTGTCGGCGCACGAGGTCGGGCACACGATCGGTCTCGCTCACAACTTTGCCGCGAGCACCTACGGGCGCGCGTCCGTCATGGATTATCCGGCGCCTTACATCCAGATCCGTGATGGAGAGCTCGATCTGAGTGATGCGTACGCCTCCGGGATCGGCGACTACGACAAGTGGGCCATACGTTACGCGTACACCGACTTCCCCGCCGGGGTCGACGAGTCGAACGCTCTCGATGCACTCGTCCGTGAAGGCGTCGAGGCGGGATATCTCTACATCACGGACGAGGATGCGCGCCCCGATGGAGCAGCACATCCTCTTGCGAACCTCTGGGACAACGGCAGCGATCCTGTCGCGATGCTGCGGCACGAGATGAAGGTGCGCGAGATTGCCCTCGCGCATTTCGGACTCGACAATCTCGAGCCCGGTCTGCCCGTCTCTCTTCTGGAGGCGAGGCTGCTCCCCCTCTTTCTTCATCATCGCTATCAGGTCGAGGCGGCAGTCAAGAGCGTCGGCGGAGTCGAGTACGCCTACGCGGTCAAGACGGCAGACGGACCTGTACCGCCGACCGTGCGACACGTCCTCGCTCCGGAAAGACAGATGGATGCGCTGGCTGCCGTGCTCGAGACGATCGAGCTCGGCGCCCTGAGAGTGCCGGAATCGATCCTCGAAGTCCTCCCGCCGGGCGCCTGGGGCTTCGACAGTCCTGTCCTCGAGATCTTCCCCGGACGTACGGATCCAACCTTCGATCCGATCGCCGCGGGACTGCTCTCGGCAGATTTCGCCGTCCGCGGACTTCTCCAGCCTCATCGAGCAAACCGGCTGATCGCGCTCAATGCCGAGGATGCGCGAAACCCCGGCTTCGATCGGATCGTCGAAGCTCTGGTGAAAGAGAGCTGGCAGAGAGGGGATGATGGGTACGCGGCAACGCTCGGTCGGGCTCTACAATCGCTCATCGTGAGCCGGATGATGCTGCTCGGAGCGGACGACCAGACTTCGTTTGCCGTGAGATCGATCGTCGCCTCTACGCTGCGGCGTCTCAGCGCCGAGTTGAAGAAGCCGGCATCTGGAGTCGAAGGGATGCACCGGGAAAACCTCGCCCTCGAGATCGATCGCTGGATCGAACGGCCTTACGCCCCACGACTCCCGCTTCCGATGCTGACCGTTCCACCGGGAAGCCCCATCTGATCGTGACGAAAACCAGCGAGACGGACTGAAGCAGATTGATGCATGAGAAAGCCTCACGCGCGCCGGATATCCCGCGCCACTTCGAGCTGCGAGGCTGGAGGGGCTATGTCGCGGTTCTCGTGCTCGTCGGGCTGGCGCGACTCATCAGTGATGCGCTGCCCGCGAACCCGCCGGCGCCGTACTACCTCGCGATCCTTCTCTCCTCTCTGTGGGCGGGACGCGGGCCAGGACTCCTCGCGGCGATTCTCTCCGCGGTCGCGACCGCGTACTTCGATCTCGGGACGGGTGGTCGTTTCGATCTCGACGCGGCGGATCTCGTCCGTCTCGTCATTTTCTTCGTCCTCGCGCTGATCACTGGTGAGCTCGTCGCCAGCCGGCGCGATACGGAGGAATCGCTGCGCAGGACGGTGCTGGAGCTCGACGAGCTGGACCGGGCGAAGGACGAGTTCATTGCGACGATCACCCACGATCTGAGAAGCCCGCTGACATCGATCCTCGGCTGGTCCGAGCTCCTGAAGTCACGCGCCGGCAACGAGGATCCGGAACTGAAGACCGGCCTCAACAGCATTATCAGGAGTGCGCGGGTTCAGAGCCGTCTCGTCGATGATCTTCTCGAAGCGTCACGGGTGAGGGTCGGAAAGATCAACATGCAGCGAGAGTCAGTGGATCTCGTCGCTCTCGTCGCTCACGTTCTGGACTCGTTCGCAATCGAGGGCGAACGGCAGAGGGTCGATCTGAGGAGAGAAATCGAGGTCTCTCATCTCGCCATCAGTGGCGACCCCGAGCGCCTCGAGCAGATGCTCCGCAATCTGGTGTCGAACGCTCTCAAGTTCACTCCTTCGCATGGCGCCGTAACGGTTTCGCTCACCGGCAGCGCGGGAGTGGCCCGCCTGCAGGTGAGCGACTCAGGATCCGGCATCTCGCCCGAACTGCTCAGTCAGGTGTTCAATCGGTTCTCACAGGCCGAGGGAGCGAGCAGGAAGGGAGGTCTCGGACTCGGCCTTTCCATCGTGCGTCACATTGTCGAGCTCCACGGCGGCCGCGTCGAAGCCCGAAGTGAGGGGAAAGGTCGCGGATCGACCTTCATCGTCGAGCTGCCGATGGCGGAGCGAGGGTCAACGGAGGATGCGGTGAAAAGTGAGAAGAAAGCTCCCTCTCCCTCTGGGATGAGGGCTGGGGTGAGCGCGTCGTGCGAGCGGCGATGTAGTGTTCTGGCGAGGGCGAAACGCACGAGAGAGGACTCATTGCGGTTGGTTTAGCGCTCGTGTTGTATGTGTGTCATTTGCCGACGAGTTCTTCAACAGAGTGCCGCTTCGCGTTGAATGAACGTCCTCCGCCCTCACCCCGACCCTCACCCAGAGGGAGAGGGAGAAAGCTTGGGCTTGGCCAGCTTGATAATCAGATCCTTGCGCGCTCGAAACTCTTTGCGAACTTCATCATTGCCGCGAGATTGGAGATCTTCACTTTGCCCATGAGCACGGCCATCTGCGGATCCGTTTCGCCTGACTCGATGCCGAGATAGGTTTTTTCCTTCATCGAGACGAGGCAATCGGCTGTGCCGTGATGGCCCGTCTCGACCTCACAACGATCCGCCAGGATCCGGACGGTCCATTCCGGATCGCTCCGCATCGCTGATCGTGAAGTGAAACGTTGCCGTCCATCCGGCCGGACGGTCCTCGCGGAGTCTCCCGGGAAGCGACTCGAACAGTGCCTTGACCGATAGCTCCACCGGAGGCGCGGTCCCCGGAACGTTCTCTGCTGCCGGAGACGGTGGGGCTTCACTCGCGGCTTCAGGCTCCCGATCGCCGATTGCCGGGAAGCGCACCTCGTCGATCCCGGTCTTTGCGATGATCTCCCGCATGATCTCGCTCGTTCCGGCGACGATCGTCGAGACGCGCGCATCGCGGAAAAAGCGCGAGATCGGGTACTCGTCGGTGTAGCCATACCCACCGAAGAACTGCAGGCACTCGTCGGCCACCCGCTTGTTCAGCTCGGTGGCGTACAGTTTCGCCATCGACGACTCTGTGATCGCCTGCTCTCCCTGCTGGTACAGCCATGCTGCCTGATACACGAGCTGGCGCGCCGCTTCGAGCTCAGTCATCAGATCGGCCATGCGATGACGCAGGGCCTGGAACCTGCTGATCGGCCGGCCGAAGGCTTCACGCTCTCGCATGTATCGAAGGGTCATCTCGACTGCGACGTCGCAGGCACCGACGGCCGTGGCGGCTGCAACGATTCGCTCGATCGCGAAGGTCTCCATGATGTAGTAGAAGCCCATATTCTCGCGGCCGATGAGGTTTCCGGCAGGGACTCTGGCGTTCTCGAAAGAGATTTCTGCCGTATCGGAGCTGTGCCACCCCATCTTCCGAATCGGCGTCGCCGTGACTCCCGGCGTTCCGCGATCGACGATGATCAGGCTGGTCCCCGAGGGCCCTCCGTCGGTCGTCGTGCGACAGGCCACGACGTTGAAGTCGCCGTGAACGCCATTGGTGATCCACATCTTGGCGCCGTTGAGTACCCAATGGTCGCCGTCGCGGACGGCAGACGTGCGAAGCGACGCGACATCCGACCCGATGTCTGGTTCGGAGATGGAGATCGATCCGATCTTCTGCCCGGCGATCGAGGGTCGCAGGTATTTCTCTTTCAGCTCAGGAGAACCGTGGTGAAGGATCGCGCCGGTTGCGATGAACTGCTGCACCGTGACGGCCGCGACAAAACCTCCCATGAGGCTCCGCGGAAGCTCCTCGAGAAAGGCCACGGCGTAGAAGATGTCGGCGTCCGATCCTCCCGACTCCTCGGGAAACATGATGCCGAGGAAGCCCTCGGAACCCATTCGTTCCCAGGCCGCGCGCGGAATGGAACGCTGTTCTTCCCACTCTTCGGCGTGCGGAGTAATCTCACGTTCGACGAATTCACGAACTGAGCGGCGGAACATCTCGTGTTCTTCACTGAAGTAGATCGATCGCATCATTGGTAGTAGTGGATGTCGGCCGCCGCCATTTCCAGGAGTTGCGAAGCGGGGGCAAACCGAGCGCCTTTCTGTACGGCCAGTTCCCTGAGTCGCGCGACGATCACCTTCGCGCCAAAGGTGTCGACGTAATGGAATGGCCCGCCTCGGAAAGGGGGGAACCCGAGTCCGAGAACGGCGGCGACATCGCCGACGAGTGGGGAAGGGATGACGCCCTCCTGGTAGCAGTGGACGGCCTCATTGACCATTGCGAGCGTGCAGCGATCGACAATCTCGGACGGCTCTGCCACATCCGATGCGACGCGGACGAGAGAGACTGCATGAGTGCCGGGTCTCTTTCTGCGGCCGAGGAGGTCGGGCTTCCAGATGTAGAAGCCTTCCCCCGATTTCCGGCCGAGCAGGCCTGCCTCGACCATTTTCTTGAGCGATGTCGAGGGCGTGTGCCCCCTCGCGGAGAAGGCTTTACCGAGTGTCGAGGAAACGTGTGCGGCAATGTCCAGGCCCACCTCGTCGAGCAGCGTGATCGGGCCGACCGGAAATCCCGCGTTCTTCATCGCTGAATCGATTGCCTGAATCGAATTGCCCTCTTCGACGAGGATCACCGCTTCGTTGATCAGCGGGGCGAGAATTCGCGTCGTGTAGAAGCCGGGTCCGTCCCGGACGACCACGGGAACCTTCCCCTGAGCGAGCCCCAGTTTCACTGCCGTGTCGACCGCGGCATCAGAAGTCGATTCGCCGCGAACGATCTCGAGCAGCGGCATCTTCGGGACGGGCGAGAAGTAGTGCATGCCCACGACCCGGGCCGGCGCCGACACTGCTTCGGCGATCGACGCGATCGGGATTGCGGAGGTGTTCGTCGCCAGGATGGTCGCCGCTTCGTTGTTTCGTTCGAGCGTACGGAACATCGTGCGCTTCAGCTCGAGATCTTCGAAAACCGCCTCGATTACAACGTCGCACGATCTCACATCCTTAGCCTCCTGATGGAGAGTCAGTCGTGCCCGTTGAGTCTCTGCATCATCCGGAGTGAGCGATCCTGAGGCGACACGTTTATCGAGGCTCTCGGCGATGTGTGTGCGGGCTCGCTCGAGGGACGATTTCGAAATATCGGCGAGATGAACCTCTGCGACTGGAAGCGTGACGGCGGCAATTCCTTCTCCCATGAGCCCTGCTCCCAGCACACCGATCCGGTTCAGCGGGCGCGCCGAGGACGTATCCGTCTTTTTCAATTCTCCGGTGGCGTTGAAGAGCCAGATGAGTTTTCTCGACTCCCGTCCGAGAGCCAGGCGGGCGAAGCTGAGGGCTTCCTGCTCAACACCTCGCTCGTAACCTTCCGACAGTCCGGTGGCGACACAGTCGAGAATCGCGAGCGGAGCGGGATAGACCCCACGGGTGCGTTTGAGTGTGTCGCGACGCGCTTTGCGAAGAATCAGGGATCGAATCAGGGGAAAACGGCTCGCGGTCTGTGCGAATGGAGCCACGCGATCGCTTCCGAGTTGCGCGAGTGACGCCGCTTCCCTCATGAGGTCATCGGGGTGGCAGACCCGATCGACGAGTCCCAGGGATTGAGCCTTTCTCGCCCGGACGCGCTTGCCGGTCAGCATCATGGCGAGTGATTGTGGCAGTCCGATCAGTCTCGGGAGCCGCTGCGTCCCGCCCCCAGCCGGGAGCAGCCCGACCATGACCTCCGGGAGCGCGAGAACCGTTGCGGGATGATCGGTGGCGACCCGGGCGTGACAGGCGAGGCAGAGCTCGAGGCCACCTCCCATCGCCGCCCCATGGATCGCCGCGACCCACGCCTTCGGTGAGGCGGCGATCTGATCGAGGATTGCCTGACCACGCCTGATGAACGATCGCGCCTCTTCGGCGGACGTGAATGACGAGACCAGATCGAGATCGGCTCCGGCGACGAAGCTTTCGCGCTTTCCGCTGCGCAGGATCACACCCTTGATCAGAGGGTCTGATTCAATCGTTCCAATCATCGACTCGATCGCGGGAAAGAAGTCGTTCCGGATGACATTCACCGGTCGATCGGGAAGATCGATCGTTACGACGGCGAGTCCGTCGTCCCTTGTTTCGAGATGAAAGCCTGATTGCTCATTCGGCACCGCAGCAGCGTACCGAAGCGGGGCGCTGGCAGCAACAGGAGGGCTGACGTATTGCCTCCGGCATTCGTCGCTGCTCTGAAAATACCCGGGGATGTCATCCTGAGCGGGGGAATGTCGCCGCTTCGCTGTCACCAGTGAAGCAGAAATGAACCTTGTCATCCTGAGCGCAGCGAAGGATCGGGTACGTCCTGACTGTCGCGTACTTACTCTCCTGTCAGTCGGGCCGTACGCGATCCTTCGCTGCGCTCAGGATGACAGTCAGTCCATCGGCGGAGCCGGTACGTTCAGCGTTCCCCGGTTACGCTAAGATGATGTTATGGAAGAGACGGAAGTGAGAGTGGTCGATCCCGGTACGGCCCCTGTCGGCGGGCAGCGGACCGGCAGCATGGACAAGCACGTCACGATTCTCGGTGCGTGCTACATCGCGCTCGGAGTCCTCGGGTTGCTGCTCGGTGCGGTCGTCGTGACCTCGCTGATTGGAGCGGGTCTCCTCAGCCAGGATGCGGATGCGATGAATTGGCTCATCGTGATCGCAGCAGTAATCGCCGGGATTTTCGTCGTACTTGCGGTTCCGTCGCTGATCGCGGGTTACGGGCTGCTCAAGTTCCGGCCGTGGTCCCGGATTCTCGCCATCGTGCTCGGCATCCTGAACCTCTTCAACATCCCTTTCGGCACGCTGCTCGGAATCTACACGATCGTGATCCTCATGAGCGACGAAGCCGAGGCTCGTTTCCGGCCTTAGGCGGTGGTTTCGGGCGGCCGTGCCGCCAATGGTTCGAGCCACACCAGGGAGTCCGGGCGGGGAGGACGAGTAGCGTCCATCCTCTCATCACGTCCACACTTCACACACCCTACCCACGACCGCCCGCCCTCCCAGACTCCCTGCTGTGCTCGAACCGATGACCGCCGCCGGGAACGATCGTGTCGTCCCGGCGGCGACCGTCGTGCTTACTTCGTGATCTTGATCTTTCTGGCGATGAGGTTGGTCTCGTCGACACGAGTACCGATTGCCGTGACGCTCGTTCCGTCCATAATGTCGCTGAAGGCAGCCTGTTTTCCACGGCGGCTTATCTCGGTCGATTCGACGACCTCCACCGTGACCTCGAGTCCATCACCGTCACGGACGACGAACGACGATTCGGCCACGCTGAGTACCATACCGTGCACGGCGTTGCCGAGAGTGTCGTCGCCGTCTTCTCCATCGTCGTCTCCATCGTCATCGCCACTGCGCGGCTGGACGCGGATCCATGACGCGATGATCGTTCCGTCTTCCAGCTTGGCTCCGAATACTTTCACTCGATCGCCGATCTCGAGGTCCTCGAACTGCAGGAGCAGATTCTTCGTGTAGATCTCCGTTCGTTCGTCGAGCTGCACCATGACCTCGCCGGTCTCAGTCATCACCGTGAGTTGGTTCTCCCCGAGAGAGGTGATCTCACCGACTGCGCTCCTGGGGAGGTACCGCGGATCTCCAGCGTGGCGCGGACTGACCGAGATGCTCTGGGCGACCCATGTCTCGTCTTCGCCCTCGTAGGCTCGAACGTGTACCAGTTCTCCCACCTCGAGATCGCTGATCAGAAGCGTCACGGCTCCCTTGAAAATGAAGGTGTTCTCGTCGATGAAGACTTCGGTTTCTCCCGAGAGCACGTTATCGATGAGGATCGAGGACTCGCGAACTTCCAGAATTGAGCCCTGGATGCTGTGGCCTGGTTTGCTGACGGGCCGGCCGCGTCCCCGGCGTCCGGTGATCTCCACAGTGACGGCGTCGGACTGCGTGGAAACGACTCGCGTCTCTTCGATCCCATCTCCACGACGAAACACCAGATCAGTCTCTCCGTCGGCAACCCCGAACAGCTCGAAACGTCCGTCGACGCCCGTTACAGTCGCGATTCCCGTGCCCGGCACGCGTACCTCGATCCCTGAAGGATCGACGCCCACAAGATCGCCCGACATCACCACGGCACCCCGAATCGAAGCCGTTCCAACGGTGGCGGTGATTGATTTTTCCTGACATGCGGCCGCGGTAAGCAGAATGAATGTGACGCTCAATATCAGCGAACTGCGTTTGATCATTGTGATCTCCGTAAACTAAAAAAGGACGGTACCCGCGCCCGTCCTTTGCTTGTGTGCCGCAAACTCAAAAAGGGGCGTTACGCCCCTTTTTGTATGCGGATCAGATTTGAGTACATCGTAAAAGAAACGATGCCGTCCTCTCGTGATCGGGATCACAAAGTTCCAGAATGCCCGCGATCAGGCCGTGCCCCGACTACGGCTTTTCCGCGTAGGTCTCCTGAAGACTCAGAAGGCTTTGCCGTCCTTCCTGACGGGCGCGGATGCTCTCGACTGCGGCGGTTGCCGCGGAGATCGTCGTCAGACACGGGATGCCTCGCTGCAGGGACGTTCTGCGGATGTAGGTGTCGTCATAGTAGGCGTGCCTGCCCATCGGCGTGTTGATCACGAGATCGATCTGCCTGTTGATGATCAGGTCGGTGACGTTCGGGCGTCCCTCATGCACCTTCAGCACGAGCTCCGCCTCGATCCCCTCCGATTCGAGAAGTGCTCGCGTTCCCCTTGTTGCGACGAGCCTGAACCCGAGGTCCCGGAGCTCTGCCGCAATCCTGCCGATCGATCGCTTGTCACCTTCGTTGACCGAAATGAAAGCGGAGCCCGAGGCGGGGAGAGGAAGTCCTGCGCCCCGGAGCGCTTTGCCGTACGCCTCACCGAATGACTTTGAGCTTCCCATCACCTCTCCGGTCGATTTCATCTCGGGTCCGAGGACCGTGTCCTCGCGCGGGAACTTGCCGAAAGGGAAGACGGGAGCTTTGACGAAGTATGTTTCGAGTCGCGGTTCCTCGGTCAGTCCCAGTTGCTCCAGAGTCTCGCCCGCCATGATGAGAGCGGCCAGCTTGGCAAACGGCACACCGGTCGCCTTCGATACGTATGGAACGGTGCGGGAGGCACGGGGATTGACCTCGAGCACATACACCTCGCCGTCGTGGATGGCGAACTGGATGTTTACGAGGCCAATGACGTCCAGGCGCCTGGCGAGCTCGACGGTGCGGCGCCGGATCCGATCCTGATCGCGAACCGGAATGATCCACGGTGGGATCACGGTCGTGGAGTCGCCCGAATGGATCCCTGCTTCCTCGATGTGCTGCATGATCCCGGCGACCACGACCCGTTTGCCGTCGGAGATCGCGTCGACGTCGATCTCGATCGCGTTCTCCAGGAATCGATCGATCAGGATCGGATGCTCGGGCGACGCCTCGGTTGCCTCGTTCATGTAGCGGGTCAGGGTCTCGTCGTCGTAGACGACTGCCATCGCTCTTCCACCGAGTACGTACGAGGGGCGAACGACGACGGGATAGGTGAGTCTGCGGGCAATCTCGAGCGCCTTTTCGACGGAGGTGGCGCTGCCGAAGGCTGGGGCTGGGATCCGCGCCTCGTCGAGCAGCGCCCCGAAGCGCTCCCGATCCTCGGCGAGATCGATCGAATCGGTGGAGGTGCCCCACAACGGTACGCCCTCGAGGGAGAGGCTCTCGGCGAGCGAGAGGGGCGTCTGTCCTCCGAACTGGAGAATCACTCCTTCCGGTTTTTCGAGGGCGATGATCTCGAGGACGTCTTCGAGTGTGAGCGGCTCGAAATAGAGACGATCCGAAGTGTCGTAGTCGGTGGAGACCGTCTCGGGGTTGCAGTTGATCATGATCGTTTCGAACCCGGCCTCGCGCAGAGCGAATGAAGCATGGACGCAGCAGGTATCGAACTCGATTCCCTGGCCGATCCTGTTCGGACCGGAGCCGAGGATGATCACTTTGCGGCGATCGGTCGGGGCCGACTCGTCCTCCTGCTCATAGGTGGAGTACATGTAGGGTGTCGATGCCTCGAACTCGGCGGCACAGGTGTCGACGCGCTTGTAGGCCGGGCGGATCGAGAGCTCGTGGCGAAGCGTCCTGATGTCGCGCTCGCTGACTGAGGTGAGCTTTGCGATCCGGCGGTCGGCGAAGCCGTCACGCTTCCAGCGGAGAAGCTCCGAGGCGATCTCCGGGTCTCGAGATCTGACTCTTTCGGAGGCGGCCACGATCTCGTCTTCCATCCTGATGATCATCTCGATCTGTCGGAGAAACCAGTGATCGACGTGACTCGCCTGGTAGATCTCGTCGAGGGAGAAGCCGCTTCGCATCGCGTCGGCGATCGCGAAGATGCGGGTGGGGGAGGGCTCGGATACGAGGCGCCTGAGTTTCTCACGATCGACGCCGCTGAACTTCGGCTCCAGACCAAACACTCCAATCTCGAGGGAGCGGAGCCCCTTCTGCAGCGCTTCCCGAAAGGTGCGCCCCATTGCCATCGCTTCGCCGACGGACTGCATCGAGAGCCCGAGTCGCTGTGGGGTGTTCGGAAACTTCTCGAACGCGAAACGGGGGATCTTGACGACGACGTAGTCGATCGCGGGCTCGAAGGAGGCGGGAGTCTTCTTCGTGATGTCGTTCGGGATCTCGTCGAGCGTGTATCCGACGGCGAGCTTCGCCGCAAACTTCGCGATCGGGAAGCCCGTGGCCTTCGACGCGAGAGCGGAGGAGCGCGACACGCGCGGATTCATCTCGATCGCGACCCGCCGGCCCGATTTCGGGTCGACGGCAAACTGGATGTTCGACCCACCGGTCTCCACGCCGATCGCGCGGATGATGCGGATCGCGTCGTCGCGCATCGCCTGGTACTCGGCGTTCGTCAGCGTCATCTGCGGGGCGACCGTGATCGAGTCACCCGTGTGGACGCCCATCGCATCGAGATTCTCGATCGAGCAGACGATGATGACATTGTCCGCGCGGTCGCGCATGACCTCGAGCTCGAACTCCTTCCAGCCGATGACCGATTCTTCGATCAGGCAGCGGGTGACCGGGCTGAGCTCGAGGCCGCGTGTGACGGTCTCGGTGAGCTCGTCGACGTTGTAGGCGATGCCACCGCCGGTTCCACCGAGAGTGAAGGAGGGGCGGACGACGAGCGGGTAGCCGATGTCGGCGGCCAGATCGAGCGCCTCCTGGAGCGTCCCGGCGTAACCGGATGCCGGGACGTCGATGCCGGCCGCGACGACGATCTCCTTGAACCGCTGCCGGTCCTCGGCCGCCTGGATGGCGTCGTAGCTCGCGCCGATCAGCTCGATCCCGAGCTCCTGGAACGTTCCCTTTTCCCAGAGAGCCGTGGCGAGATTCATTCCGGTCTGCCCACCCACGGTCGGGAGCACGGCGTCCGGCATTTCGCGGCGGAGAATGTCCTCGAGGGTCTCCGGTGTGAGCGGTTCGATGTAGGTGCGGTCCGCCAGATCCGGGTCGGTCATGATCGTCGCGGGATTCGAGTTGACGAGGATGACGCGGTATCCCTCTTCGCGTAGTGCTTTGCATGCCTGAGTTCCGGAGTAGTCGAACTCGCAAGCCTGACCGATGATGATCGGCCCGGAACCGATCACGAGAATCGAGGAGATATCAGTACGCTTCGGCATCGGGGGCATAATAGCGGATGGCGCATTCAGGATTCCCCGGGGTGTGCGCACTGGCGGGAACAAAAAGATCCACGTCGGGGCGATGAGAGTCCCTTCTCTCAGGTGGATTCGGCTGCTGGCGGACCTTTATCGTCTCTTCGGCAAAGTGGATCGGGTCGAAGGATCGCGTACGGTCCGACTGTCAGGCGGGAAAGAACGCGACAGTCAGGACTTACCCGATCCTTCGCTGCGCTCAGGATGACAGTCTGATGGGGAAATCCAGGCGGCGGACTGGCGAGGATCAGAATTCAGGTATAGCCATCGTCGTTCACCTCCGTGACCGGTGGCGGCGCGAAATGTAGAATGCGGCCGACGTCGCTGCGCCGTTCAGCAGCTCTTCACTCAGTCATCCGATTCAACCAGGCAGGAGCTCCATGTCTTACGACCACAAACCGATCGAACAGAAGTGGCAGCACAGATGGGCCGACGAGAAGGTCGCCGAGGTCGATGTCTCGGCCGAAGGGAACGAGTACTACATGCTCAACATGTTCCCGTATCCGTCGGGAGATCTTCATGTCGGACATGGTCGTAATTACATTCTCGGCGATGCGCTCTACAGATTTCTGAGGATGAAGGGGAAAGCTGCTCTCAACCCGATGGGATGGGATGCGTTTGGTCTGCCTGCCGAGAATGCAGCGATCAAGCACGGGATCCATCCGGGCGAGTGGACGGTCGCGAACATCCGGCGCGAGAAGGAGCAGTTCTTCCGGTGGGGGATCCTCTACGACTGGTCGAAGGAGATCGCGTCGTGCAACGAGGGTTATTACCGGTGGAACCAGTGGCTCTTCCTGCAGATGTATGAGCGGGGACTCGCTTACCGTGGGAAAGCGCCGGTGAACTGGTGCCCGAGCTGCCAGACGGTGCTGGCAAACGAGCAGGTCGTCGACGGGGCGTGTGAACGCTGCGGCTCGGAGATCGAGCAGAAGAATCTGGAGCAGTGGTTCTTCCGGATCACCGAGTACGCGGACAGGCTCGATGCGGGTCTCGACGATCTCGAGCATTGGCCCGACAAGGTCAAGACGATGCAGCGGAACTGGATCGGGCGCAGCGTTGGCGCTGATGTCGACTTTCACGTTCCGAAGCTCGACCGGTCGATCCGCGTCTTTACCACGCGTCCCGACACGATCTACGGAGCGACATTCATGGTACTGGCTCCGGAGCACCCGGACGTGCCGGTTCTGCTCGAGGATCATCCGGAGCAGATGGAGATCGAGGGCTGGATCGAAGACGTCGTCAACCAGACCCAGCTCGAGCGTATGTCGGAAGCGGGAGGCAAGGAAGGACGTTTCACCGGGCAGTACGCCATCAATCCGCTGTCGGGCGAGGAAATCCCGATCTGGCTCGGCAATTTCGTCCTGCCGCAGTACGGTACCGGAGCCATCATGTCGGTCCCGGCGCACGATCAGAGAGACTTCGAGTTCGCGAAGAAGTACGACCTCCCGATCAGAATCGTCGTTCACCCGGAGGGGGGAGAGCTCGATCTCGACGAGATGGACGAAGCGTTCCCCGCGACCGAGGGTACCGTCTCGGTCAATTCCGGATCGATCAGTGGTCTGAAGAGCCCGAAAGCGATCGAGGCGATGATCGACGAGATCGAGGCCAAAGATCTCGGCACCCGGCACTGTACGGTACAGGCTGCGCGACTGGCTGATCTCAAGGCAGCGCTACTGGGGAACACCGATCCCAATCGTCTACTGCGAGTCGTGCGGCATCGTTCCTGTTCCGGAGTCAGAGCTCCCGGTCAAGCTGCCGCTCGACGTTCCCTTTACCGGACGTCAGGGAAACCCGCTGGCAAAGCACGATGCATTCGTGAAGGCAGCCTGCCCGAAGTGCGGAGAAAGCGCCCGTCGTGAAACTGACACGATGGATACGTTCGTCGATTCGTCCTGGTATTACGCGCGCTATCTCTCACCGCGGGACACAACGAAGATCTTCGACAGTGAGCTCGCGAACCGCTGGCTGCCGGTGGATCAATATATCGGCGGCATCGAGCACGCGATTCTCCATCTGCTGTACGCGCGATTCATCTGCCGCGTTCTGCATGATCTGGGGCTCGTCCGGTTCGAGGAGCCGTTCACGCGGCTCTTCAATCAGGGGATGATCACGAAGGAGGGCTACCGCGATCCGGCGCACAACAATTCGTGGGTTCCCCTCAAGGAAGTCGAGCATCGCGACGGAGCTCCTTACCGGATCGGAAGTGGTCAGAAGCTGACGCCCGAGATCGGAAAGATGTCGAAGTCCCGGTTCAACGTCGTGCCCCCAGATGAACTGATCGATTCGTTCGGCGCAGATACCGAGCGCGTCTATACGCTCTTCATTGCACCTCCGGAGAAGGAGGCAGCGTGGTCAGACGAGGGTGTGATCGGGGCCTACCGCTTTCTGAATCGTGTATGGACGACGGGAGAGAAGATCCGCGACATGGACTCTTCCGAGGGGGATGCAAGAGCGCTCGTGAGGAAGATGCATCAGACGATCGATGCGGTGACGAGCCGTCTCGAGCGATTCGAGTTCAATACGGCGATCTCCGCGATCATGGAGTTGTCCAATACGCTCGGCGACCATCTCGCAAACAGGACGGTGGACCGGGACGCGTCAGTCGAAGCATTCGAGACGCTTCTGAAACTACTCTACCCGTTCGCTCCGCACCTGACCGAGGAACTGTGGGAGATGCAGGGGCATGACGAGATGCTGCTCTTTACCAGATGGCCGAGTGCCGACCGCGAGCTGATGAAAGAAGATGTGCTCACGATCGCGGTTCAGGTGAGCGGAAAGCTGCGTGGTGAAGTGGAGGTACCTGCCGGATCGGAAGAGGCTTTCGTGATCGATCACGCGAAGAACGACGAGAAGGTGAAGCGGCATCTGGAAGGAAAGACGATCGTGAAGTCGATCTATGTTCCGGGACGTCTCGTCAACCTGGTGGTGAAGTGATGAGAACGTTCAGCCGTCAGTTGTCAGTCGTCAGTCGTCAGAGGGTGGTCGGGCTCGTCGTCTCGATCGTGCTTCTTCTGAGCGGCTGCGGCTATACGCTCGTGGGGCAGGGAAACTTTCTCCCTGCTCACATCTCGACTCTGCAGGTTCCGACCTTTGTCAATCGGACGACGAGGGTCGAGCTCGAGCAGCGGCTCACTCAGGCGGTGGCGGACGAGTTCGTGTCACGTGGGCGGCTGCGGCTCGTGAACAATGAGTCCCAGGCCGATGCGATTCTGAAAGGATCGATTCAATCATTCGGGATCACCCCCATCGCGTTCAACCAGCAAGGCCGCGCGACCCGCTATCAGATCAGCGTCAACGCGAACATCGAGCTCGTCGACCGGACCAATGACAACGCCACACTCTGGAAGAACGAGCAGTACCGGTTCACCGAAAGCTATGCCGTCGAGGCAGGCTCTCTCGATGCGTTCGACCAGGAGACTCGTGCCATCCGCGAAATCGCCGAGCGCTTTGCAGAATCGGTGGTGTCGTCGATTCTCGAGGGCTTCTGACGGCTGAGCAACGAGCCAACCTGAGAGGCTGTGAAGGATCGAGAGCGTTCTGGCTGTCGCGTTCTTTTCCGTCCGGACAGTCGGGCCGTACGCGATCCTTCGACCGTCCCTTCGGCTTCGCTCAGGGCAGGTCTGCTCCCGCTTCGCGGGATCCGGCGGCTCAGAGGCTCTCAGGATGACAACTCCTGTCTCTTTAGCGGATCGAAAGTGACCTTGCGGTTCAGCAGGCGGTCGATTCCGCCGCGCACTTCCGGGCCAGTCTTCGCAGGTCTTCGATGTCGAACGGTTTCGGCAGCATGCTGCAGACGTCGGGATCGCAAAGCTTCTCCATGTCTGCGGGCGGGAGTGCGGAGGTGACCAGGATGTTCTTCAGAGACTCGGGGCGGTGACGTCTCACGAAAGCCATCACGCCCGCTCCGTCGATATTCGGCATTCTGAGGTCGAGCACCAGGAGGACATAGCCGCCGTTTCGAACCTCCTCGATCGCGTCGACTCCATCGACAGCCTCGGTGACGTCGAAACCTTCCTGGCCGAGAATGACTCGAATCATCCTGCGCGTGTTCGCATCATCCTCTGCAACCAGCGCCCGCAGTCTGAGCGGGGCCGTCTCGGATGGGAGTGGATTCTGTAGGCCGTTGATCACCATGAATGGATACGATTACACATTTTTCGCAGGAGTCAATCCGATTATGACGGGGCAGCGCACCAGCCATAGCCTCGGTGAGTCGTGTCATCCGGGCGCTGGCCTCTTGCACCATATTATACTGCGGCGGGTCCGCTGCTCCCGATGATGATGACGCCATCCTCCTCTGAATCCGGTCGGGCTCCCGGGCGAGCTCAGTTGACCGACTCTCCCGAGTTGGCGGCTCTCGTTCCGTCTGGCGGAGAATTGCCATTCCTCTGGCGTTGGTCGGAGTTCTCTGGATGGCAGGTTTTTCGATTCTCGACCAGTACGGCGTGAACTGGGACGAAGCGATCGAGCCGATCTCTTCTTCGGCCAGAGTTACGCCTCATTCTTTGCGAGCTGGCGACCTCAGATTACCTCGAATTCGAAGAGCGACCCGTATCCGCCGGAATCATCGCCCCGACTACTCCGGCTCCCTCTTGGAGGTTTCCCCTGGGAGCACTATCCGGTGGCGAGCACCCTGGCAACCGCAACGTCATACCTGCTTTCGGAGCGCCTCGGTCTCCTCGACCCGTTCGATGGGTTTCATGCCCTCAATATCTTCCTTGCAAGTATCCTCCTCGTTGCTCTTTTCGAAACCGTCGACCGGCGATGGGGACTGGTGGCCGCACTCACCGCCGTGCTGTTCCTTTTTCTCTCACCGCGGATCGTTTATGCGATGGAGGCAAACGTCAAGGACTTCGGGACGATGGCCTTTTTCGGCCTGACGCTGCTCGCGATTTTCAGCGCCATCGAGCGTGGTAGCCGGTGGCGAATGATTCTGGGAGCATTGTTGTGTGGGCTGGCGCTCGGCACCAAGGCGAATGCGCTCTTCATCCCGTTCGTGATCCTGCTTTTTCTGATCATCCGTGGTATCCCGCCAACCTGGCGCGCGCGCCGTGCGGCTCTCCTGGGGTGGCTGGTGCTGTCAGGCGTCGCAAGCGTGCTCGTCATGGTCATCGTGTGGCCGTACCTGTGGGCAGATCCGATCGGGAGGCTGGCGAAAAATCTCGGCTATATCGCCTGGAGGGGCCAGAGGAGCTCGGCCAGTGTCTCCGCTCCAGCTCTGCAGATGATTCTCTACACCACGCCGTTGCCGTTTCTCCTGGCGTTTGTGGCTGGTCTGGTTCCGCTGGGTCGCATGTTGAGGCGGCGTGAGCCATTCGCTGCGCTTGCCGTCGCATGGGTCATTATCGTCCTGGGGCGGGTCGTGATGCCGGGAGTGATCAATTTTGATGGAGTCCGCCACTTTCTGGAGTTGTTTCCGGCGATGGCGGTGATCGCGGGTCTCGGTGTGTCGTGGATTGCAGATTTATGGGGGCAGTCTTCCTCACTGTCTTCGGAAAAGTACCTGAAGAAGGCGCTCGTCGCGGCGGTGTTCGTCATTCCGGTCGCTGTGTCCGTCATTGCGATCCACCCATTCCAGATCGCGTTCTGGAACTCGCTGATCGGCGGGCTCGGGGGAGCTCAGCAGGCGAACATTCCGCAGTCCTCGGATTACTGGGCTTCTTCGTATCGGCAGGGACTTCGATGGCTGAACGAGAACGCTCCTCCAGATTCCCTCCTGATCGTCCCGCTCGCGGGGCATACGGTGGAGATCGTCGAGCCGTACCGGGTCCGGAAGGATATCGACGTCGTACCTGTCGGAATGAGCGGAGACCGGGCGCGATGCCGTGGCTCGATGATGTCAGTCTTCATCGTTCGGTATTCATGATGTTCGTGCTCCGCCGTGACTGGGCGACCGAGCTCGTCGTCGACTCCATGAACCGGCTCGAGCCTCGCGCGACATGGTCGGTCGACGGCGCGCCACTGCTCGTCATCTATCGCTATACACCTCCGAGAAACTCAGTTTCTTCCGCGCCTGTCATTCCGAGGCGCCGCGAGGAATCTGGTTGGGAAGCTTCGTCGTGATGATCACCCACCAGATTCCTCCGTCGCGATGAAGCCGCTCTTTCGGAAGGACAGTTTCTTCGAATCCGGTCGACCCACCGCGTCGTCCCACGGCTCCCGAGGAGCGAACGATTTGAAGCGGCGCCTTAGAGATCGCGCTCGCTGACTCTGGAAAGCGTCACTGGTTCCGGTTCCCCTCGGTGCGTTCTCCCAGCTCCTCACCGGGATTGATGAAACGATCGGATTCCAGCGCATATTGCGTGTCGTGCAGTGTCCGGTATCGCCCTCTCAACTCCATCAATTGGTGGTGTGTACCGCGCTCGACAATCTCTCCGTCATCCAGGACGAGGATTTGATCTGCGCTGCGGATGGTGGATAGCCGGTGGGCGATGACGAACGTCGTCCGGCCTCGACGTAGAGAGTGCAGGCCATCCTGGATCTTCGCCTCACTCTCGGAGTCGAGGCTGGAGGTCGCCTCGTCGAGAATCAGAATCGTCGGGTTGGCGAGGATCGCTCGTGCAATTGCCAGCCTCTGCCGCTGTCCTCCGGATAGCTTGATGCCGCGCTCCCCGACAATCGAGTCGTAGCCTTCGTCCAGGGACTCGACGAACTCGTCGACATGAGCGATGCGCGCAACCTCGCGAACCTCGTCCAGCGTCGCATTCGGACGACCGTAGCGGATGTTCTCGAGCACCGTTCCGTCGAACAGAAAGTTTTCCTGCAGGACGATACCGAGATGACTGCGATAGCGGTGTCGGGAAAGCTCTCTCGAGATCGTGGCCATCGATGAGGATGGTTCCCGAATCGGGATCATTGAACGTCATCACGAGACTGATCAGCGTGCTTTTGCCTGAGCCGCTCGGTCCGACCAGAGCAGTCGTCGTACCCGCCGGCGCCGAGAAGGAGACATTCCGCAGGACCGGCTTTCCTTCCTCATAGGAGAAACTAACTCCTCTGAACTCGACGTCTCCGCGGATGGCTTCCGGTACGACGGCATTCGCATCATCCTCTTCGATGTGCTTCGCGCATGATTTCGCGAATGCGGTCGAGCCCGGCGAAAGCCTCCGTGATCTGAGTTCCGATCTGCGCAATCTGGATTACCGGACGTGCCGCGATCCCGGTAAACAGGAGAACATGGCCAGTTGTCCGAGTCTCATCTCTCCCGCCAGAATCGCGCGACTTCCCATCACCATCATGATGATTCCCGCAATGCCGAACAGGACGGTCGATAGCGGCGCTGGTCGCCGAGATGGCGGTGATCGTCCGCTCGACATTGCGAGCAGTCTGTCGACTCCTTCGGAGAACACGGCAGTCCTCCCGAGGTTCTGCAGTGTAGGACTTGACCACCCGGATCCCTCCGAGCGCCTCGGAGAACCGTCCTGTCACCTCTGCCGTCAAGCGCCACGCTCGCGGAAGATCGGGCGGACTTTCTTGAATACGAACGACATCATTGCGCCGAACGCACCAAGAGTCACGATCATGATGAGTGTGATCTTCCAGTGCAGATAGAAGAGAACACCGATTGCGACGATCGCCGTGAGCGTGCCTCCGAGGAGTTGCACGAGACCCGTCCCGACGAGATTGCGCAGACCCTCGGCGTCGTTCAGGATGCGGGAGATCAGGATGCCCGTTTTCGTGCGGTCGAAGGTCGAGACTGGCAGCCGGATCACGTGGCGCTGCACGGTTTTTCGCATCTCCGCGATCGATTCTGGGCGGTGACACCGAGAATCTGGGAGAGGGAAAAATTCGTCCCGGCCTGGATCAGGGTTGCTGCGCCTGCAGCGATGGCGATCGGCGTGAGAAGCTCGAATCGCCCCTTTCCGATCACGTCGTCGATCACCCATTTCGAGCTCGCAGGGAGCACGAGAGCTGCCGCCCGGCCGATGAGCATGAGGAACATGCCGAGAGCGAGCTTCCCGCGACGCTCCCAGATGATTCTCCTCGCCTCCTGCCAGACAGCAGCCCGGTCGATCGGCTTTTTCTCTTCGGTAGGGCGTAAAGCTCTGGGAGTTTTTTCTCGGCGCATGCAGCCCCGTACCGCGAGACGTGCGTAGAAATTTCAATGAGACGTTCGACACTCTGGCGGGTCATTTGCTGGACGAGGCCTATAGACCACCGATCACCGAAGTGTTGTCATCCTGAGCCGCCGGAGCGCAGCGAAGGACGGTCGAAGGATCTCGTGGAGTCATACTAGCCCCGGTCCCCTCCGCGATTCGCTTCGAGTCACGAACGAGATCCCTTGTCGGCGCTCAGGACGACAATATTTCGTTGATCGGTGGTCAGAATGCCGGTCATGGGGGATCCTCAGAGCAGAGAGAAACTCAATCAATAGACAGAGCGGGGGCGTCTCCGTCCCTGCAACAATCTCCTGATATGCTCCAAGTCCAGACAACGACAGTAACGCCAGAGAGGACTAAACGTGAGTGAAGTGACCCCGGACATCCAGACCAGACTATTCATCAACAACGAGTTCGTCGACGCGAAAACGTGGCGAGACATTCGAGACCTTCAACCCCGCCACTGAAGAGAAGCTGGCCGATGTCGCGTCCGCCGGGCCGGAGGACGTCGATGCGGCGGTCACTGCGGCCCGCGCGCAACTGGAGCCTGGATCGGACTGGCAGAAGATGTCGGCCCGCGAGCGCGGCAAGATCATCTGGAAAATCGCGGACCTTCTGATGAAGAACGCCGAAGAGATCGGGAGGATCGAAACGCTCGACAACGGCAAGCCGATCTTCGAGTCCCAGTACGTCGATACGCCCGCCGCAGCCGAATGCCTCTATTACTTCGCGGGATGGGCAGACAAGGTGACAGGGGAGACACTTCCCGTATCGAGCAGAGCATTCACCTACACGCTTCGCGAGCCGATCGGTGTGGTCGGCGCGATCACGCCCTGGAACTTTCCGCTTATGCTCGCAGTCTGGAAGATCGCGCCGGCTCTGGCGTGCGGCAACACGCTCGTCTGCAAGCCGGCGTCGAACACGTCTCTGTCGCTTCTCAAGTTCGCCGAGCTCGCCCGGGAGGCCGGACTCCCGGCAGGGGTGCTCAACGTCATCCCCGGTGACGGAGCTCTCGTCGGCAATGCGATGGTCGATCATCCGGGAATCGATGCGATCGCCTTCACCGGCTCGACCTCTGTAGGGAAGAGCATCATGGCCCGGGCATCGAACACGCTGAAGAAGGTCTCGCTCGAGCTGGGTGGCAAGTCACCGAACATCGTTCTGGCCGATGCCGATCTCGACTCGGCGGCCAAAGGAGCTCTAAACGCGATTTTCTACGGCAAGGGCGAAGTCTGTGCGGCGGGATCGCGGCTGCTCGTCGACGACAGCGTGCATGACGAGCTGATCGAGCGGATGCTGGCTCGAGCGGAGAAGATGGTCCCGGGAGATCCGCTTCACCCGAAGACCCGCCTCGGCGCGATCGTCTCGAAGCAGCAGATGGAGACGGTGCTCTCCTACATCGAATCGGGCAAGAGCGAAGGAGCGAAACTCATCACGGGCGGAGAGCGTGGAGACATCGGTACCGGCAAGGGCTACTTCCTCAAGCCGACCATCTTTCGACGACGTCGCGCCTGAGATGAAGATCGCGCAGGAGGAGATCTTCGGACCCGTCCTCGCCACGATCCGGTTCGATGGGGTCGAGGATGCGGTGAAGAAGGGCAACCAGACCGTCTACGGTCTTGCTGCTGCGGTCTGGACCCGCGATGTCTCGAAAGCTCACCAGGTCGTCCGGCAACTGAAAGCAGGGACCGTCTGGGTCAACACCTACAACCTCTACGACCCGGCGCTCCCGTTTGGTGGGTTCAAGGAGTCGGGGTTCGGCCGTGACCAGGGCCGCGACGCGCTCGAGAAGTACACGCAGACGAAGTCGGTCTGGATGGCGCTTTAGGGAGTCCGAAGTCCGAAGTCCGGAGTTTCAAGTACGCAAGACTACATTTTGTCATTCCGAAGCGCAGCGAGGAATCCGGGTGGGGGAAACGCTCGTCCTGCTGGCATTGCCCGCCCGCCCAGATTCGTCAGTCGCGGTCAGGCCGCTCCTTCCCTTCGTCGCTTCGCTCCTCAGGGCAGGCGGAATGACAGTTTCTTCCCATTGACGCACCGGGTCGTTCGACGGATCAGGAGGACAGGGGTCGAGTTGGATTCACGTCGGGTCCAGCTCGGAACTCCGGACTCCTGACTCCGGTACGCCGGACCTGCTAGAATCGCCCTCTTTCGCTACGAGTACGTACCCGGGTGACCACATGAAGACAATCGCGAGATTTGCGTTCCTGCTCCCTGTTATTGCGCTCCTCCTGACTGGTTGTCCGGAGCCCGAGCCGACCGAGAGTGATCTCGCATCGACTCGCGATTTCATCGCGATCGGAGAGTATGGATCTCTGACGGGGCTGACGGCGAGCTTTGGTACCTCTGCCCATCGCGGAATCGAGATGGCGATCGACGAGGTCAACGAAGCGGGTGGGATCAACGGACAGGAGATCCGTCTCTTCACCGAGGATACGGGCTCGAAGCCCGAGCAGGCGGCTAGTGCGGTTTCGACTCTGATCTCAGACAAGGAAGTCATCGCGATTCTGGGCGAGGTCGCATCCTCGACGAACCCTTGCCGCCGCGCCAATCGCGCAGAGTCGCGGAATTCCGATGATCACTCCTGCATCGACCAACCCGAAGGTCACTGAGTCGGCGACTATATCTTCCGGGTTGCCTATGTCGACACTTTTCAAGCACAGGCGCTGGCGAAGTTCGTCTACAACGAGCTCGAGCTGAGAAAGGGCGCGATCCTGAAGGACGTAAAGAATGAGTACTCCCTCGGACTGGCGCAGTACTTCACCGACGAGTTCAGAACAGCTCGGAGGAGAGGTCGTCATCGACCAGAACTACAGTGAAGGCGATATCGACTTCTCCACGCAACTCTCGGCGGTGGAGGCGACCGCGCCGGAGTTCATTTTCATTCCTGGCTACTACGCCGATGTGAGTGCGGATCGCATCACAGGCGCATCAAATTGGGCTCGAACTTCCCCTGGTTGGCGGAGATGGCTGGGAGAGCCCGGAACTGCTCGAGGACGGCGGCAGCTCACTCGAAGGCTCTTACTTCTCGAGCCCCTTCTTCGTAGACGATACCCGCCCGGCTGCACGCGCCTTCGTCGAGAAATACACGGAAATCCATGGCCATGCGCCCGATGCACTCGCAGCACTCGGCTACGATGCCGCCACGCTGCTGATCGACGCGATCAAACGTGCTGAGTCGATCGATCCGAAAGCGATTCGGAGACGCGATTGCAGAAACCACCGGACTTTCCGCGGCGTGACCGGCGACATTACGATCGGTCCCAACCGCAATACCCTGAAGCCGATCTCGTATTCTCCGGATACAGAGGGTGCGCCAGCCTGGCGGCGCGTGTGAACCCCGAAGGGGAGGTCATCAGTCCGCCGCGGGCGAGCGATCCACCTCCGAGGGCGGTGTAAGCGCACGGTAAAGCGAAAATGGCTGTGGAGTAGCTCGCGGTTGGACGCACTGCTCCAGAACCTGCTGAACGGGCTCGCAACCGGCGCGATGTACTCGCTGATCGCCCTCGGCTACACAATGGTGTACGGCATCCTGAAGCTGATCAACTTCGCTCATGGTGACGTGTTCATGGTGGGGGCATTCGTCGGATATTACGGCGTCCGCTGGATGCGGACGATGCAGGGGGGAGAGCAGCTCGAGCCATCGATCGGGCTATTCGTCCTGATTCTCACGGCGGCCGTGATCGTCTGTTCGATCCTCGGCTACCTCAATGAGCGGATCGCATACCGGCCTTTGCGCAATTCGCCGAGAATCGCAACGCTCATCACCGCGATCGGCGTCGCCTTCTTCCTCGAGTTCGGAGGGCAGCTTCTGTTCGGTGCCGACCCGAAGTTCTATCCGACGCTGATTCCGAAGGGCCTCTACCAGTGGGGCGCCATCTCCTACAGCTCCTATCAGATCATCATCCTCGGTCTGGCTCTCGTGACGATGGGCGTTCTTCAGTTCATCATCTACCGGACGCGCTTCGGCAAGGCGATGCGGGCGGTGTCGTACAACTTCGAGAGTGCGTCCCTGATGGGGATACCGACAGACCGGGTGATCGCGATTACCTTCGTCGTGGGATCCGCGATCGCGGGAGTGGGAGCGACGCTCTGGGGACTCTACTACGCGAAGCTCGAGCCGCTGATGGGGATCATGCCCGGGCTGAAGGCTTTCGTCGCAGCCGTCCTCGGCGGGATCGGTAACGTCCCGGGTGCGATGGTCGGCGGACTGATCATCGGCGTGGTCGAGGCAATCGTCGGAGGGAGCCGGTTCTCGATGTATAAGGACGGACTCGCCTTTCTGATCCTGATCGGAATCCTGCTCTTCCGGCCAGCAGGACTCTTCGGCCGTGTCGAAACCGAGAAGGTGTAGCCGATGCGCTGGTGGCTGAAAGATCTCGTCGGCCTGCTGATCGGCGTCGCGATCCTGATCGGTCTGTCTTTGCTGCTTCCGAGACTGCCGATTCCCGGAATGGCGTACTACTTCCGGATCATCATGTTCATCGGCATCAACATCACTCTCGCGGTGTCATTGAACATCATCAACGGCCATGCAGGTCAGTTCTCACTAGGGCACGCCGGATTTATGGCCATCGGCGCGTACATGTCGGCGCTGATTACGTACTACTGGGCTGCGCCGATGCTCCGCGAGATGAGCGCCGGAGGCGCATCATTCGCGCTGCAGCATGCGATCTTCGTTGGCGCTCTCCTGTTCGGCGGCGTCTGTGCCGGCGCCGTCGGCTGGCTCGTAGGGCTTCCGTCACTCCGTTTGCGGGGAGATTATCTTGCGATCGTCACGCTCGGTTTTGGCGAGATCATCCGCGTGGTGTTCCTCAACATCGAGGGCCTCGGAGCCGCACGTGGTCTTTCAGGGGTGCCGCCGTGGACCAACTTCTTCTGGGTCTTTTTCTTCGCATGGATCACGATTGTCGTTTCATGGCGCCTGGTACGATCACAGATCGGCAGGGCCTTTCTGGCCGTACGCGAGGATGAGATCGCCGCGGAAGCGATGGGCGTAAACACGACCCATTACAAAGTTCTCGCGTTCGTCGTCGGCTCCTTCTTCGCCGGAATCGCAGGCGGGCTGTACGGCCACTATATGGCCTACCTCAATCCCGGCATGTTCACGTTCATGCTTTCGTTCGAGCTCATCGTCATGGTGGTCCTGGGAGGGATGGGGTCGATCTCGGGATCGGTACTCGCGGCGATTCTTCTGACGTTCGCTCTGGAGTACCTCAGAGAGGTCAAGGACTGGTTCGACCTGCAGAGCGACCCGCGAATGGTCATCTATTCGGTGATGCTCATCGCATTGATGCGCTGGCGCCCCCAGGGACTGCTCGGAAAGCGTGAGATCTGGGATTACCTGCCAGGGAGGAAGGACAGCGTGCACAGGCATCGCGAAGAAGGCGGGGGAAAGACGGATTTGCTTGACGGCCCATCGGTTGAGTAGGCGACCACCCCAGCCCGCTGGGCTAGGTTGTGTCGGCCCGCCTTCGCGGGCCTGTAAGGAAGGGGAGGACAGATCGTTGCTGTTGGAGGTATGATATGGGTATGAAATCGAATACCAAGTCGAGCGTCACCCTTCCGCCCGAAGAGCTCCGTATGGTGGTCGAGCTTCAGGAAAAGCTCGGAGCGAAGAGCAAGGTCGAGGTGGTTCGACGAGGTCTTCGCCTTCTCCAGGAGGTCACCGATCGCGACGCGCTGAGAGAAGCCTACCGGAAGGCCTCGGCAGCCACGCGAACGTCTCTGGCCGCCGAGCTCGACGAGCTCGACCATCTCAGTGGCGAGGGGCTATCCGATTCGTGAAGATCAGACGGGGAGCTCTGTATCTGGCGAACCTCGAGCCACGGTCGGGTACTGAGCCTGGAAAGACGTGGCCGGTGGTCGTCATCCAGACGGATCTTCTCAATGAGGTCGACCACCCTTCTACCTGGGTCCTCCCCTGCACGACACGGCTCACCGGCGAAAACCAGCTTCGCGTTGTGCTCCCGCGGGGCGTGGCGGGAAACCGTCAGGCCTGCGAGGTCATGATCGACCAGAGTCGTGCCATCGACAACCGACGGTTCGTGCGAGCTCTGAGGGCGCTGCCGGAGCTGATCCTCGGAGAGATTGCCGAAAAGCTCAGACGCCTCGGCGAGCTCTGATTGCCCAAGGTGCCGTTTCTCTTCGGGTATATTCGCACGCTCCGTTGTATCAGCCGCCTTCGCGGCCTCGAGGGGTTCGAGTGTAACGGGTGTCCCAGGGCTTACGCCGCTGGGCTAGGTTGTGTCGGCCCGCCTTCGCGGGCCTGTATGGAGAACTTGACACGGGAGCCAGTGGTGCCACAGCCTCTCTGACGACCAACGACCAACGACCAACGACCAACGACCAACGACCAACGACCAACGACCAACGACCAACGGCTGACGACTGACGACTGACGACTGACCCTCATGTTCCTCAAAACTCACAGCGTCACCATCCGTTTCGGCGGCCTCACGGCGGTCGCGGATCTCAACCTCTCGATTGAGGTCGGAGAGCTCGTGGGTTTGATCGGGCCGAACGGGGCGGGGAAGACCACGGCCTTCAATCTGCTCACGGGCGTCTATCAGCCGACCGAGGGGACGATCACGATCGGTGGAAAATCGACGGCTGGACTGAAGGCATCCGACGTGACGCGGCTCGGCGTCGCCAGGACGTTTCAGAACATCCGCACGTTCAAGGAGCTGTCGGTTCTCGAGAACGTCAAGATCGGCGGACACATCCACTACAGTTACTCCAGCCTGGCGGCGGTTCTTCATACGGATCGTCTTCCGCGCACACGAGCGGCAGGCTGAACGCGAAGCCCTGAATCTGCTGGAGATCTTCGGACTCGCCGATCGTGCAGATGTTACGGCTTCCAGTCTTGCCTATGGGGACCAGCGCCGTCTCGAGATCGCCCGCGCGCTGGCGGCAAAACCGAAGATTCTGCTCCTCGATGAGCCGGCGGCGGGGCTCAATACGGGCGAAACGATGGAGCTGATGAAGAAGATCCGGGAGGTTCGCGATCATTTTGACGTCGGCATCCTTCTGATCGAGCACAACATGGAGCTCGTCATGGGCGTGTGCGAACGGATCGTCGTGCTGAACTACGGGAAGACGATTGCGGAAGGAACACCACGTGAGATCCAGACCGATCCGCGTGTCATCGAGGCTTACCTCGGAGAGACGGCCGCCGAGGCCCAGGCACGCGAGAACGAGCTGAGGATGAGGTGACGATGAGCGACGAGATCCTCCTGTCGATCAATGATCTTCATGTCTCGTACGGCAATATCCCCGCTCTTCATGGCGTGTCGCTGGAAGTAAAAAAGGGAGAGATCGTCACGCTCATCGGCGCGAACGGTGCCGGGAAAACGACGACGCTCCGGACCATCTCGGGACTGCTGACCGCCAGAGAGGGGAGTATTTCTTTTCGTGGAGAGATCCTGGGGCGAAAGAAACCTCATGTGGTGACGGCTCTGGGTATCTCGCATGTCCCTGAAGGGACGGGGGATCTTTGCGAACCTGACGGTCCGCGAGAATCTCGAGCTGGGGGCGTATCTGCGGAAGGGTCGGGTGGCGGACGAGGAGTGGCAGCATCTGTACGGGCTCTTTCCGATCCTCGAGGAGCGGCTCCGTCAGCGGGCCGGTACCCTTTCGGGAGGGGAGCAGCAGATGCTGGCCATTGCGCGAGCACTGATGAGCCGGCCCGAACTGCTTCTCCTCGATGAACCATCTCTTGGTCTGGCTCCCCAGCTGGTCCGCAAGATCTTCGAAGTGATCAGGATGATCAACCGCGATGGTACGACGATTCTGCTCGTCGAACAGAACGCGCATATGGCTCTCACGAGCTCTCATCGCGGGTATGTCATGGAGACGGGCCGGATCGTCATGACGGACGATTCCTCGCGACTCCTCGAGTCCGACCAGATCAGGAAAGCGTATCTGGGAGCTTGAGGATTGTTGAGGTCAATGACCACCTGACCCAACGTCACCCAACGACTCAACGACTCAACGACTCAAACGCGTTTGTGCGCGGCGATTGCAAAGGATAGGTCGTTTGGATCGAGGAGGATTCGATGAAATACAGATATGGAATACTGATTCTAGTCGCTTTTCTCTGGACACTGCCGGGTTCCGGACAGGTCACGACGGCACAGGCGACGGATGCGATCGAGAACGCCCGCATCCATGCAGATTTCGCGGCGAGTGCGGGAGCGAAGCGGTACGCTCCGACACTCATCGAGGACGCGATGACGCGTCTCGATATGGCGAGGGAAGAGCTGGCTGACGATGATGAAAGCGCGGCCTACAGGTCCGCAGTAGAGAGTGCAGAGGCCTCGATCGCGGCGGAGGCCAAGTCTAAGTGGCTCAGCACCGCGGCAGAAATTCGTACGCTTCGCAGTGATCTCGATCGTCTGGGAGCCGCGCTCGAACCGATCTCGCTGGTCGACGAGCCGGCCATCGTTCTGCCCTCTGCGGAGAACTCGCGTGAGCGAGTGAAGCAGGCGAGGGAGCTCATGAATGAGGCGAAGGCGTTGCGTCCGACTGGTGCAGAGGGAGCGGAGCTGGAACGTGCCGATGCCCTGCTCGGATCCGCCGAAAAGATTGTCAATCAGGCGAAGAACAACGAGACTGCCAATCATCTCGCGTACGTCGCGTCGATGATGGCGAGACAGGCCATCTACCTCACGCGGCTCCGCGAGCTCGCTGGGGTGCTCCCAGAGTTGCGCCTGCGGCGGACTGAACTGGCCCAGGCGGAAGCGGCGCGACAGGCCGAGCAGGCGCGACTCCAACGCGAGTCGGCAGAACGCGAGCTCGAGAGAATGCGACAGCGACTCGAGCAGGAGCAGTCACAGCGGGCAGCCGAGCAGGCCGAGATCACCCGACTTCGCGACAATCTGCGGAAGCAGCAGGAAGTTCTCGTAGCCGAGCTCAGCGGCTCCCGCGTCGCTCGAATCGAAGCCGAACGTCGTCTCGACACTCTGCGTGCGGAGTACGAAACCTCGCTTCGCAGCAAGGCCTCGGATTCGACCGAGATCGAGAAGCTGCGCCAGCGGGTCGAGGATCAGGAGCTGCGACTTTCGGAAATCAGACGTGGGGAGCAGCAGTCCGAAGCCGCATTGCTGCGGGAAATCGAGGCTCTGCGTAAGGATCTGCGGGAACAGCGGGAGCTCGGACGGATTCCGGAGGAAGAGCTGCGTCGTCAGGAGCAGGAGCTTCGTCAACGGGAATCTCAAATCGAAAAGCTTCGTCGCGAGAGAACCGACGAGATGGAGGCGCGACAGAAGGCACAGGAAGATTTCCAAACGCGAGTTGTCGCCGCCGAGCGTCAGATGCGTGAAACGATGCGGGAGCGGGAAGAGCTCGAGAGCCGGTTGAGCGAAGAGCGCCAGGCACGTGAACAGGCCGAGCGCGAGCTGGAACGGACCCGTGCTCAGCTCGCAGAGCGCGAGAAGCTCGAGAACGAACGGCGTTCGGAGCTGGAGTCGATGAAAGCACAGCTTGCGGAGCTTGCTGAGACGCGCTCCGACGAGCGGGGATTCATCGTCACTCTGCCGGGACTCTTCTTCGATACCGGCAAGGCGACACTGAAGGCAGGAACAAAGGCAAACCTCGCGAAGATCGCGGGGCTTCTCGACCAGATGGACCGCGTGCGGATCATCGTCGAGGGGCATACCGACAGTGTCGGTGCTGAGCAGATGAACCAGCGTCTGTCGGAGTCGCGGGCCGGCGCAGTCCACGATTATCTGGTCGAGCAAGGCGTCGAAGCGGCCGCCATCACGACAGTCGGGCGCGGTGAATCACAGCCGATTGCCACCAATGACACCGCCGAAGGTCGTTCGAAGAACAGGCGCGTGGAGATTGTGATCGAAGAGCTCGACTGAAGCTGATCACGTTGTGGGCCGGCGGATCAGTCCGCCGGCCCACCTGAATCGAGTCATCTGAGCGAAGACTTCAACGGGTGGCTTCCGGCCCACCGACCCCACGATGTTGTCATCCTGAGCGCCAGCGAAGGATCGCGTACGGGATGACTCGAGGTGAATTGCGGAGGGGACCGAGGGCAAGTATGACGCCACGCGATCCTTCGACCGTCCTCCGCTGCGCTCTGGCGGCTCAGGATGACTGCGTTCATCGTTCGTCGTTCCCCTACAATGGAGGCGATGGCCGCCGACCCCTACCAGATTGCACTACGGCTCCTCTCGTATCGCTGGCGCAGCGAGGATGAGCTGAGGGATCGTCTGGAGAAACGAGACGTTCCGCCGCCCGAAATCGAGACCACGATCCACCGGCTCACGGAAGAGGGCTGGATCGACGACGCGCGGTTCGCCAGGGAGTTCGTACGATCGCGGTCGCGGCGGCACGGCAGGCGCCGCATCGGGAACGACCTGCGACGATTCGGAATCGGGCCCGCTGAGGCGACTTCGGCTCTCGAGGACGAGCTCGACCAGGACGTCGAAGACGAGGTCCTGCGCGAGGCCGCCCTCCGGAAGATCGCGACTCTCTCCCGTCGCTATGGAAATGACTACCCCGCCTCTGAAGTTGGGAGGAGTAAGCTCGCGCGGTTTCTGTTGAATCGGGGATACCCGGCCGTCGCGGTCCGAAAGGCCGTCTTCGAGCTCACGCGCGCTCCCGGCTTGGCAGAGGGAGCTGAGAGAGAGAATGATGAAAACATCTGAGATCCGGGAGGAGTTCCTCCGGTACTTCGAATCGAAAGATCACACCCGTGTGGCGAGCTCATCGCTCATCCCGGCGGGTGATCCGACGCTCCTGTTCACCAACGCCGGGATGAACCAGTTCAAGGATCTCTTTCTCGGGCGGGAGTCGCGTGACTACGTGCGGGCGACCTCCTCTCAGAAGTGCGTGCGCGCCGGCGGCAAGCACAATGATCTCGAGAATGTCGGTCGCACCGCGCGCCATCACACGTTCTTCGAGATGCTCGGGAACTTCTCCTTCGGCGACTACTTCAAGGAAGACGCGATTCTCTTCGCCTGGGAACTGATCGTCGAGCGGCTGGGTCTCGACAAAGAGCGCCTCTGGTTCAGCGTGTTCGAGGGAGACGACGAAGTCGGAGCCGATGACGAAGCAGCCGCGCTCTGGATCAAAGCCGGTGCGGCTCCAGAGCGGGTTCTCCGGTTCGGGCGCAAGGACAATTTCTGGCAGATGGGGGACACGGGACCGTGTGGCCCGTGCTCCGAGATTCACTACTACCGCGGCGAGGACATGTCGAAGAACACCCCGGATCTCGTGAATGGAGAAGGGGACGACACGCTCGAGATCTGGAACCTCGTCTTCATGCAGTACGACCGCGACTCCGAGGGGCGTCTGACGCCTCTTCCCGCGCCATCGGTCGATACCGGTGCGGGTCTCGAGCGGCTTGCTTCGATTCTCCAGCAGAAGCCATCCAACTACGAGATCGACCTGTTCGACCCGATTCGCGAGAAGATCGCGGAAGTCAGCGGTCATGTCTACGGCGCCTCGTTCACGAGCGAGCGCGACACTGCTGTGCGCGTTCTGTGTGATCACGCTCGTGCGGCGACGTTCCTTCTGTCCGATGGTGTGCTGCCATCGACCGAGGGACGAGGTTACGTGCTACGGCGAATCATCCGGCGCGCGATACGATTTGGTCGGAAGCTGCCGAATCCCGTGCTGCTCTCGTCACTGGTCGATCCGATGATCGAGGCGATGGGCGGGGCGTATCCGGAGCTGACAGATCGTCGGGACGTCGTCCTCAAGACCCTCGAAGCGGAAGAGGAGCGGTTCAGCAGAACGCTCAGCGAAGGGATGGAGCGTGTCGGTGCTCTGTTCGACGATGTTCGCCAGCGCGGCGAGCGGACGCTCGGCGGCCAGGAAGTCTTCCGGCTCTACGACACCTACGGCATCCCGCTCGATCTGATTCGTGAGCTCGGCGAAGAAGAGGGTGTCACGATCGACGTCGATGGTTTCGAACAGATGATGAAGGCGCAGCGCGAGCGTGCAAAGTCGGCCTCGCGGTTCAAGGCGCTCGACGTCGACGTATTCGCCGCGGTCGCCGAAAAGACCGGCGAGCCGAAGTTCGTCGGATACGACGACTACGTCGACATCCGATCAGAGGTGAAGGCGATCGTCGTCGATGGCTCCGAGAGTGACGAAGTCGCCTCGGGGGGCGAAGCGCAGATCGTGATTGATCCGACGCCGTTCTATGCCGAGTCCGGCGGACAGATCGGAGATACGGGTGTGATCGAATGGGACGGCGGACGGGCCGAAGTCCTCGACACGAGAAAGCCGGTCGGCGATCTGGCGGTCTCCACCGTACGCATCGCCGACGGGTCGCTGAAGAACGGCCAGCAGATTCGGGCCTCCGTTCCGGTGAGAGTCCGCCTGGCCACGACTTCGAATCACACCGCGACGCATCTTCTTCACAAGGCACTGAAGATCGTGCTCGGTCAGACGGTCCAGCAGGCGGGCTCCCTCGTTGCTCCCGACCGGCTGCGCTTCGATTACTCGTGGAGCTCACCACTGACCGACGAACAGATCACCGAGATCGAGAATCTGGTCAACGAGAAGATTCGCGAGAACGCCGCAGTCACCAAGCAGGTGATGCCGATGGACGACGCGAAGAAGTCAGGCGCCGTCGCGATGTTCGGCGAGAAGTACGGAGACGAAGTGCGAGTGGTTTCTGCGGGCGACTTTTCGATGGAGCTGTGCGGAGGGTGTCACGTCGACCGCACCGGTGACATCGGCATGTTCAAGATCGTCTCGGACCGCTCACTCGCGTCCGGTGTCCGCCGAATGGAGGCGTATACCGGAGCTGGAGCCGTCGAATATGTCCGCTCGATGGAGCGGAACAGCCGCGACGTGCAGTCGAAGCTCAACGTCGCCTTCGAGGAAGTCCCGGCGGCGATCGACGCGATCCAGGAGCGCCAGAGAGTACTCGAAAAAGAGCTGAAGGCGCTGAAGATGAAGCTCGCAGCCTCCGGCGGCGCGGCGTCAGAGAAGCCCGAGGATAAGGCGGTCGATGTCGGCGGGATCAAGGTACTCGCACATCGGGTCGACGAGATGAAGGGCGGAGATCTTCGCAACCTCGCCGACACCTTCCGCACGAAGCTCGGCAACGGAGTCGTCGTGCTCGGCAGCGAACACGAGGGGAAGGCGACGCTTCTGATTGCGGTCACGCCCGAGTTGACGGATCGCATCTCGGCACGTGCTCTGATCGATCGTCTCGCACCGATTGTCGATGGCCGGGGCGGGGGAAAGCCGGATCTGGCGCAGGCCGGCGGTAAGGCTCCCGAGAAGATTGACGAGGCGCTGGAGATGGCCGCCAGCGCGGTCGCCGACCTGATGGGCGTGGCGGCTGCCGGTTGAGATGACGATGACGAGCTCGGCGAAGACTGCGGTGCGATTTCTTATGGCGCTGGCGATCGTCTCGAACGTCGTACCGCAAGCCTGGGCAGCGGGGGGCGCGGAGCACAGGAGCATGCGGCGGCTTGCAGCGGAGCTCGAATCCAGGCTCGGTCAAAACCAGGTGGAACTGCGCGCGGGTCAGGCCTCTCTGAAGATCGGAGCAGTCGGTCAGAGAGAGACGGAGGAGCCGGTAGTGTTCCGCAGCCGGATTCCAGCGACAGCTCTGCTCGACGCGATGAATCGTGAGCGCACGGCACGGGGGCTCGAGCCCCTGCGGCTCAGCCGGAGATTATCACTGGCCGCGGGTGATCGGCTCGCGGAGATGCTCGAACAACACTATTTCGCACATGTCTCGCCTGACGGCAGAGTTCCTTTCGAGGTGATCGAGGAGCGCGGCTACGATTTCCGCAAGGCAGGTGAGAATCTCGCCTCCGGATTCGCTTCGGCGAAACTGGTCGTGGCTGCCTGGATGCGCTCACCGGGTCACCGTGACAATCTGCTCTCTCCGTCGTTTGAAGCCGTTGGTATCGCGGTCTCCGATGCGGCTCCGACCGATGAGATGCGGGGCCACACCTTCGTCGCACTTTACGGAGCTGAATGAGCGGAGAGGTCACAGCTCCGGCCGGCATTTCATCCGACGTGGCAACTCACAAGTGGGGAACACAGCCGGAGATGTTCGGGCCGCGGCACGAGCATCGGCTCGCGATGCTGGTCCGTGAGATCGACCGTCTTCCTCGCGGGTCGCGCATTCTCGATGCGGCGGTGGGGCTCGGCCAGTTGTCAGGCAAGGTGCGACGGAAGGGGATGGCGACCTTCGGCGTCGATGCCTCGTTCGAAGCGGCGCTCCATGCGACCAGGTCGGGAAGCGCGTATTCCGTGGTCGGAGACCTCACGCGACTCCCGTTCCGTGACGGCGCGTTCGACGGTGTCATGTCCGGTGAGACTCTCGAACATCTGGATGATGACGCCGCCGCCGTTCGCGAGATCGCGCGCATTCTGAGGACGGGAGGACGGTGCGTCGTCACGGTACCCGCAATGGAGATCCTGTGGACGGCTTCGGACGACTACTACGAGCATCGTCGCCGCTACAGTCGTTCGCAGTTGAGTGGTTTGTTCGAGGCTGTTGGGCTGTCAGTGGGGCGCGCGCGTTACTGGGGCTTTCCGATCGTTCTGATTTACGACACGATCTTTCTTCTTCCCATGAACCTGCGGCGTGCGAAGCTGGACGTGACGTCCGATCCGGCGCTCAAATCGATCGCGAGCGCGGGGAAGAGGGTCTGGCTCGTCCGCCTCGTGCGCTCCGTCTTCAGTATCGACACCCTTTTCTCTTTCATACCTTTTGGCCCCGGTCTGCTTCTGGTCGCCGAGAAGGCTCGACGTCCCGCGAGCACACCCGCCGCGGACTGAGACGGACCTGTTCGAGCGTGATTCTGGTTGCGCGGAAGATGGCCTCACCGATCGAGACGTCAGCGTTCCTCTTTCCCGTCTGAAGCATCGCGCGGTATCGAGTTTGCAAAATCAGATACTCTGCATGAGACCGCATTCTGAGGCCGACGCCGAATCTCCGCTCGTCCTTTTTGCTGACGACGAGGTGGCCCTGCATGGACTCATCAGCGGTCTTCTCGCGAGTCACACCTATCGTACCGATTGCCAGCCGAACGGGCTCGAAGCGCTGCAATCGTTTCGGAGGAGGCGCCACGACGCCGTCATCACGGACCTCATGATGCCGCAGATGAACGGGTACGAGTTTCTCCGGGAGCTCCGCGCGATCGATCCGTCCTGCATGGAGCGGACGATCATACTCACCGGCACGACCCGCGATACCTGGCAGTGGTTCGACCGGCGCTCGGTTGCGGCGTTTCTCACCAAACCGGTCGATCTCGAACAGCTGCTCGAGGAATTGAGCGGATGTATCGCGCGGGTCCGCAGGCGCCCGAGCGCATAGCACGGGAAGGCTCGGGAAATGCAAAGCGTCGTATGATGCCGGACAGACGCCCCCGCCTTGGCTTGATATCCGATACCCACGACCTTCTTCGACCTGAAGCGGTCGAGATTCTGGAGAAGTGCGAGGCTATTCTTCACGCTGGTGACATCTGCAAAATGGAGCTTCTCGAGTCGCTCCGTACGATCGGCGCAGTCGTCGCAGTGCGGGGGAACAACGATCACGACGACCGGCTGAGAAGCCTTCCGGAGAGCCAGATCTACGATTGGCGCGACGTGAGAATCCTTCTGGTCCACGACCGTTCGGAAATCACGACCGTCCCACCCGACGTGGACGTCGTCGTCTACGGCCACTCGCACAAGCCGAAGGTGACCGAGGAGCCGGACGGCCGAATGTATGTGAATCCCGGAAGCGCCGGGCGCCGGAGATTCAGAAATCCTGTTTCGCTGGCGACCCTGGAGATCGGCGATGACGGGAAGGTCCATGTCGAGCTCCACGAGCTTCCGGTTTAGGGATCTCGGCCTCGCCCGATTCGGACCTCGGAGCCATCTTGCATTCCGGCAAACCTCTTGCTCCCACGTTTTTGAATATGAGTAACGCAAGACCATGGTGGCTCGCCGGTGACGAGACGTGCGTCATCTGCGACGGCGGCTATGCATATGAGGTCGAGGTCCGCTGCGTAGACTGCGACCGGCCCTCCTGCCCGCACTGCGTAGTCATCGTGACGAGACATGAGCCTCGCTGCGTGGAATGCAGCGAAGCCTCGCAGGAGTCGTGATCGTATGCGCGCGATATGGAAAGGAACCATTCGGCTCGACAAGCTCTCGGTGCCGGTGAAACTGTACTCGGCGGTCGAGGACAAGGGCGTTCACTTCCGTCTCCTGCATGAGAAGGATCTCGTTCCTGTGAAACAGAAAATGATCAATCCCGAGACGGATGAAGAAGTCCCATCCTCCGAGGTCCGCCGCGGATACGAGATCGAGACGGGGACCTTCGTCGTCCTGGACGAAGAGGATCTCGAGTCCCTCGAGCCGGAAAAGTCGCGCGACCTGAACGTAACGAGTTTCATCGAGCCGGATCTTCTCGACCACCGGTGGTACGAGCGGCCGTATTTTCTCGGTCCCGATGATTCCGATGATTCGTATCGAGCACTTCACGATGCCCTCGAAAAAGAAGGGAAAGAGGGAATCGTCGAGTGGAACATGAGAAAGAAATCGTACGTCGGTGCTCTTCGCGTGGAGGGTGACGGACTGGTCCTCGTATCGCTCCGTCATGCGGGCGAAGTCGTTTCGACCGAGGAGTTGCCTCAGCCGGCGGGACGGGCCCTCGACCAGAAGGAGCGGAAGATGGCGAAGAGCCTGGTCGAAGCGTTGTCCGCTGAGTTCGATCTCTCCGAATGGGAGGATCAATACAGAGCGCGCGTGATGGAGATGATCGAGACCAAGGCCGCGGGAGGCAAGGTAAAACTCAAGAAGTTCCGGCCGCGGAAGACCGAGGACGACACGCTCACGGATGCGCTCGAAGCGAGTCTGAAGAATCTCAGGAAGAAGGGAGCGTGATCGGTCGTGGCTGAGAAAGCAATACGCTCGCGCGCATTCTGGTCCGGTACCATTACTTTCGGTCTCGTCAGTGTGCCCGTTGCCCTCTTCTCGGCGAACCGCTCCAATCGCGTGAGTCTCCGGATGTTGGCTCCGGACGGGACTCCTCTCGAGCGCCGATACTTCTGCTCGAAGGAAGACAAGGAGATCTCCTGGAACGAGATCATCCGTGGCTACGAGATGGAAGACGGCAGCTACGTCCCCGTCACGGACGAGGAGCTCGAAGCGGTCGAGCCCGAGAAGTCACGTGATATCGATCTGCGGGAGTTCGTCCCGCGAGACAGTATCGATCCGCTCCTGTTCCGTCGCGCTTACTTCCTGGTGCCGGGCGGAGAATCCGTCAAGGCCTACAGGCTTCTGGTCGACGCGATGGAGTCCACTGAGAGAGCCGGCATTGCGACGTTCGTGATGCGTGGCAAGGAGTACCTGATCGCGATCATCGCTGAGAAGGGGCTGCTGCGTGCCGAGACTCTTCGGTTCGAGGATGAGGTGCGTGACATTTCTGATCTGGATCCCGACGCGGGCAAGGCGAAGTCGGCGGAGGTGAAGAAGTTCAGAAGTGCAATCACGAAGCTGACGAGAAAGTCTCTCGATCTGGATGCCCTCGAGGATGATCATGCGGATCGTTTGATCGAGCTCGCGAAGAAGAAGCAGAAGAAGGGAGAGGGAGTCGTGGCGAGCAAGGCGCCGCCGGCGGAAGACGCCGACGAGGACGAGGGCGGAGAGGTGATCGATCTGGTTGCCGCACTCCGCAAGAGCCTCGGCAGGGAGGCGGTGCGCGCGAGTCCGAAAAAGGCAGGCACCAGGAAAAGTTCGAAACGCGAGGGAGGCTCCTCACTCAGCAAGCTCACGAAGGACGAGTTGTACGAGAAAGCGCAGAAGAAGGACATTCCCGGTCGCAGCTCGATGACGAAGGACGAGTTGATCAAGGCGCTGAGTTGAGCGTGATCGGACGGCGATTGTGCAGGTTGTTCGTAGTCGGACGTAACGGCGCAGATTGAACGGGGGCAAGGTTTCGCGGGACGGGCTGGCGCGGGGCGCTCCGCGCAGCCCGCCCCGCGAAGCGCGCCCCGCGTCAGCCCACCGAGACGATACAATCATCCGATGGCTGCAAGACTCACTCTCATGCGGAGCCACCTGACTCCGGACGTCTTCGATCAACTCGACCGATCAGGAAACACCATCGCCTGCAGTCCCGAATCGATTTCTGCCGCTTCAGACGATCTGCTCGAGAGAATCGTAGACCGCCGGTCGATGCTGATCGCGTGTCTCGATTCCGATGCGCCCGCGTCCGCGATTGCGGTGGCGCTTCTGTCGGACTTTTTCGGAATCAGGGAAGATGGTGAGATCCGAATCGATCTCTCGAGTCCATATGGAATGGCCGGACTGGTCTGGAGGATTGGTAGGAGTGCAATTCCGCTCCTGGCGATGAACGAGGGCCCTCTCGGTGCTGATGATCTGATCCGCTGCGGAGTCGCGGACGCACTTGTTCCGCGATCTGCCGATCCGCTAGAGTGGGTCTGCTCCTGGCTGAACCGGCGCAGTCTGACGGCGTTGCAGAGTGCGGCCCGACTCATACGCAGCGGGGGAGGGGAAGACGCTGAGCGCGCGGAGTTTGCAAGGCTCTTTGCAGCCGGAGTTCCGCGTGAGGGCCTGTCTGCGTTTCTCGAGCGGAGACCGCCCGATTTCGAAGATCAATTGATTGTGGAGACCATATGAGCCAGAACCGTACAGACCTCGACAAGAAGACGCAGCAGACGCCTCCTCCGAAGCCGGAGGAAGGAGACGGCCAGCAGCTTTCGTTGTTCTCTCCGGAGGCGATCGCCGAGGTGGAGCGCTCGACGGCCGAGTGGAAGCGGGAGAAGAACGATCCGATCGTCGAGCGGAAGGGATACTGGAAAAAGGATTTCACGACGATCAGCGGCATGGAGATCGATCCGCTCGGGATGCCGCAGGACATTGCCGATCTAGATTTCGAACGCGATCTGGGGCTGCCGGGCGAGTTTCCCTACACGCGAGGAGTTCACCCCACCGGCTACCGCGGGAAGCTCTGGACGATGCGGCAGTTTGCCGGATTCGGAACGGCGAAGCAGTCGAATGAGCGCTACCGCTATCTGCTGGCACAGGGACAGACGGGGCTTTCGATCGCCTTTCATCTGCCGACGCTCTACGGCTACGACTCGGACCACGAATACAGCAGGGGCGAGGTGGGCAAGTGCGGCGTCGCGGTCGACACGCTCGCCGACATGGAAACGATCTTCGACGGGATCAACCTCGAGGATGTCACGGTCTCGATGACGATCAACTCCACCTCGCCGATTCTGCTAGCGATGTATCTGGTCGTCGCCGAGAAGCAGGGCGCGGACTGGAAGAAGATCTCAGGCACGCTGCAGAACGACATCCTCAAGGAGTACATCGCGCAGAAGGAGTACATCTTCCCGCCGCGTCCCTCCATGCGGCTGATCACCGACATCTTCAAATTCTGCGCAGAAGAAGTCCCGCGCTACAACACGATCTCGATCAGCGGGTACCACATCCGCGAGGCGGGATCGACGGCTGCTCAGGAGCTCGCTTTCACGCTCCGTGACGGCCTGGAGTATGTCGAGTACGGCATCCGCGCCGGACTCGATGTCGACGAGTTCGCGCCGCGGCTCTCGTTCTTCTTCAACTCGCACAACGACTTCTTCGAGGAGATCGCCAAATTCAGAGCGGCACGCCGGATCTGGGCTCGCGAGATGAAGGAGCGCTTCGGTGCGAAGGACGAGCGTTCGCTGATGTTGCGTTTCCACACGCAGACGGCCGGTGTCTCGCTCACCGCACAGCAGCCGTACAACAACATCGCGCGTGTCACGATCCAGGCTCTCGCTGCCGTTCTCGGCGGAACCAACTCGCTGCATACGAACTCGCTCGACGAGACGCTGGCTCTGCCGACCGAGCAGTCGGCGAGAATCGCTCTCCGGACCCAGCAGATCATCGCCCACGAGTCGGGCGCGGCGAATACGATCGATCCCCTCGGCGGCTCGTTCTTCGTCGAGGAGCTGACGAACAAGATGGAAGAGCAGTGTCTCGAGTACTTTCGCAAGATCGACGAGATGGGCGGCATGGTCGAGGCAATCGAGGCAGGATTCCCCCAGAGGGAGATCTGGGACGCGTCGTACCAGTTCCAGCGTGCAGTCGACTCCGGGGAAAAGCTCATCGTCGGCGTCAACTCATTCAAACTCGAGAAGGAAGATCCGTTCGACATTCTCTACATCGATGAGTCCGCGTCGGTGGAGCAGCTCGAAGCACTCGAGAAGATCCGGAGCAGCCGCAACGGCGAGAAGGTCGCTCAGACTCTCGAAGCACTCAAAGAGGGAGCGAAAGACGAGGCGGTGAATACGATGCCTCTGATCATCGACTGCGTGCGGGCGTACGCTTCGGTCGGCGAGATTTCCGATGCGCTGCGTGAGGTTTTCGGGACGTATCAGGAACCCGCGCTCTTCTGATCTCGCACGTCAGATCGTCGAGCCTTCCTCCGCCTGTCGCCGGCCACCGAACAGACGTCATCCTGAGCGCAGCGAAGGATCGCGTTCGTAGTGACTCGAAGTGAATTGCGGAGGGGACCGAGGGCGAGTAAGACTTCACGCGATCCTTCGACCGTCCCTTCACAGCCTCTCAGGATCACTCAACGGGGCGACCTGGATGCCACGTCGGGCATAATTTCTGATAACATTCCTCAAACGGCTCTTTGCGTGATGTGCCGGGAGGGGGAATGGAGCTGTCGCAATTTCTAAAAAGCCGACGAGGCAATGAGCTCGTCGGAGTCGTCGTCATCGCGATTGGTGTCACGATCGCTCTGTCGGTGGTGACCTACCATCCGGACGATTCCTCTGCCTTCTACACTTCCTCCCGCGACGACATCTCGAACGCCATCGGTTACTACGGTGCGACCCTCGCCTGGCTTCTCGTCGGATTCTTCGGAATGGCCAGCTTTCTTTTCCCGTCGGCTCTCCTGATCGTAGGATGGAACCGTTTCTGGGGGCGCGAGGTCGAATTTCTGAAGACCAAGTTCCTCGGCCTGCTGACTCTCACGGTATCGCTGCCGCCACTGCTCGATCTCGCGATCGGTGACCGGTGGTACCGAGGCTCGCTGATTCCGAGCGGAGGATACGTCGGCAGCGAGATCCGCGACGCGGTTGCCGCCAATCTGAACGGCGTCGGTGCATCGATCGCCTTGCTCACGATTTTCGTCGTCGGCCTTCTCCTGGCCACTCGCATCAGTCTCGCGGACATCTTTCTTCGGGTGCGTGAAGCTCTCTCCGCGTTGTGGCGTCAGGTTGTCCTTCAATGGGCGCGCCTGACCGAGCGACGGCGGAAAGAGCGGATGAAGAGTGAAGTGGTGAGAAAACATCTCGACCAGGTTCCAGCAGCGGTATCACCGCTCGAAGCTGGAGAGCCACTGGGTACCGACGCCCCTGTCGTGCGGGAGGTGCGGGGACGTGGCCGCTTCCAGATTCGCAAGGTAACGAAAGCAGAGCTGAGACGCGTCGCGTCGGACCTGGTCCGGGAAGGAGCGGATGACTTTGCATTCGATTACGATGAGCCGCCCGCTCCACCGCGCCCACGCAGGGTGAGGACTCCGGTTCCGCAGGGCGATCCGGAGGAGGCTTTCGATATCCCATCGGTGAGACGCTCCGGCTCGATCATCGACGACACGCCCTCGTTCAAGCCCCGGAACGGCAAGTCGAGGACAGCGAGTGGGAACAAGTCCCTGTCCTCGGAGCGACTCCCGTTTCCCAACCTTCTGAAGCCAGGCTCGGGAGAAGAAAAGATAGACGAAGCAGCACACAAGCGCTACATGGACACTTGTCGCCTGATCGAACAACGTTGTGCAGAGTTCTCCGTGGACGGCGAGGTCACGGCGTATCACCCCGGGCCGGTCGTCACGACATTCGAGTTCAAGCCCTCGGCGGGTGTGAAGTACTCGAAAGTCGTGAATCTCTCGGATGACCTTGCGCTGGCCCTGGAAGCCGAGTCGATCCGGATCGAGCGTATCTCCGGCTCGTCCACAGTGGGAGTCGAAATTCCGAATAAAGAGCGGGAGCTCATCGCGCTGCGCGACATCATCGATACGGAAGTCTTCCGACAGTCCGAATCGCTACTGACTCTGGCGCTCGGGAAGGACATCCACGGCGACCCCGTCGTGACCGACCTCGCGAAGATGCCTCACCTTCTCGTTGCGGGTGCGACCGGCGCCGGTAAGTCCGTAGGTCTGAATTCGATGATCGTCTCGCTGCTCTACAAGGCGATGCCGAAAGACCTCCGCATTCTCATGATCGACCCGAAGATGGTCGAGCTGAAGGTCTATGAGGACGTCCCCCACCTTCTTCACCCGATCGTGACCGATCCGAAGCTGGCGTCGAACGCCCTGCTCTGGACTGTTCAGGAGATGGAGAATCGCTACCGCCTCCTGGCGAGTTGTGGAGTCCGCAACATCGCCCAGTTCAACGAAATGGTGGAGGATCCGGACAAGGCGGTACGCCGCGGACGGATCAGTGAAGAAGATTTTGCGGCCCTCGAGCGGATGCACTACATCGTCGTCATCATCGACGAGTTCGCCGATCTGATGATGGTCGCTTCGAAGGATGTCGAGGATTCCGTTACCAGACTGGCTCAGAAGGCGAGGGCCGTCGGGATTCATCTGATCATCGCCACCCAGCGTCCCTCGGTCGACGTCATCACCGGTGTGATCAAAGCCAACTTCCCGTCACGAATCTCCTACCAGGTCGCCTCCAAGATCGACTCGCGTACGATTCTCGATACGCAGGGATCGGAGAAGCTGCTGGGCAATGGCGACATGCTCTTCCTCCCTCCGGGAACTGCCCGCATGCGGCGTCTCCACGGTGCCTATGTCTCCGAGAAAGAGATTGCGGAAGTCGTGGAGTTCGTCAAGAAATGCCAGGGCGAGCCGGACTACATCGAGGAGATCACTCAGGCGGCAGAGGAGAAGACCGGCGCGGATGGAATCGAGCATCTCGATGATGCGAAGTACGATGAGGCGGTTCGCGTAATCCTCTCCACGGGTCAGGCTTCCGCTTCCTATCTGCAGCGCCGCCTGAAGCTCGGCTACTCCCGGGCGGCTCGTCTCGTCGAGATGATGGAGGCGAACGGCATCGTCGGTCCCAGTCAGGGGTCGAAGCCGCGGGAGATCCTGATCCGCGAGGACGACTACCCCCCGGCACAGGAAGCCTGAGGGCCGATTCGGTAGACGTAGAGGGTCGTCCCGATCACTTCGGAAGGTTGGGTCTGCCGGAGCAGCTCATAGAATGGGCGGACCTGCGGACTGAGCTCCAGCCCCTGCAGGTACCTCGAGCTAACGATGATTACGGCATCTCCGCTCGGATTCAGGGAGGGCAGTTGAGCGGCGCCTTCCCGCACTGGCATCGGAGCATAGTCGATCCCGTAAGCGGAAGGCGGAGTCGATCCGTAGTAAGCGAGGTGAATCTTTGTGCAGGGGTGAGATTCAGCCCATCGGCCAAGGCGACTGAGATCCTGACCCCAGTCCAGATTGGAATCCGACAGAATCTCAATGCCCCGGCTCTGGCCGCCCGCGAACATGTTGAAGTATGAGAGTTCATCTGGGTGCGTGCGTAGCATTTCGAGCGAACCGACCAGGAGAATACTCCCGAGAAATACAGCTTTGGCGCGGGCGGACTGTAGCGCCGATGCCACAGTCACCCCGATGAGGATGATCATCGATGGAATGACTGGCAGGACGTGTCGCAGTCCAATGTTGAGACCCGACCCCATGGCGGCAATGAGAACCGCGGCGGGTGCGATGATCAGTGTCGCACGGTTCCATGAGGATATGAGAGAGAGCCTGCGATTGAGTAGAGCGAGCACCAACGCAGCGATCGCCGCGAGAAGAAGCGCGGTGGACGTTTTCATCAGAATGGCAACGGGGAAGTAGTACCACCAGCCAGCCGTCGAGATCGTGCCGAACAGGAAAGCCGACTGTCCGAGAGTCGTGGCCTTCGCCCAGATCAGCCCGACGCAATACGACTGCGGAAGCAGGCGGTATCTCTCGGCGAAGAGGGCAAAGGTGACTACGGCGCCTTCCGGTTCGGTCCCCGCCACCTCAGATTTGTGCTCGAGGTACCGGAGGGCGTGCGTGACATCGAGAAGCTGGTTCTCCGCCCCCGGCGCGAAGCGGAATCCGTAGCAAAGCCACAGAGTCCCATAAGCGACGAGAGCGATGATGCCAAGCTCGGCGAACTGGTAGCGGAGAGAACCCCGATCGTCGCTGTTCCTGATCAGGAAAGGCCGCAGGATGACCAGGCCAGCGACGATCGGCGGCAGGATGAGAGCGGTGAACTTCGTAGCGAGGCAGAGCCCCAGGGCGAGACCGACCATCGCCGCCCGCAGAATGCGGTATCTCGTTGAAATCGGTCGCGCAAGAATGAAGAGAGTGAGAAAAAGCGTGGCCGTGAACGGAATTCAGATGTGACCAGCGAAGAGTGTGCGAGCAGGTTCGGTTCCAGCGCGAATAGAAGTCCCGCGACCATGGCTGCGAACGATCCTCCGAGACGACCCGCCCAGCCGATGGTGATCCCGCCGAGGAGCAGGCCGAACAGCACGATCGGCAGGCGGGCGCGTCTGATGTAGGCCAGTCCGCTCGCAGGGTCTGGTCCGTACAGGAGCTCCGCGGACCACGGCCACTCCAGAATGAAGGATGATGTCATCGCCTGCCACATGTCGGAGTCGAAATGTTCGGGGAGGGCATCAGGAGGGTGGGGCACTGCCGACAGGTGCTTCCAGAGGGGAGGGTGTTCCGGGTTGACCCGGAAATCTCCGGCTGATCGCATGGCCCACCCGCTCCCGGCGTGTGGCACCTCGTCAATCGTGGGGGAGTACTGGGATGTCAGGTCTAATGCGAGCAGGAGCCACGCGCCTGCCAGGATCAGCAGCGGCAGGCAGAAAGAGAGAAAGGGGGATCGCTTCCCTTGGGCTGGGCTGTCTTTTGCGCGCGGTTGTTCAGGCAACATTTCTTGAGTCGTTCATGATGACATATACAGCGGACCCTCATAGAGGGGAATCCAGCTGGAGGGTCACGTTGTGAATACAGCGCAGGACGGTCGAAGGCGTGACAACAACTCGCTGAAAGCTGAAGCGAGTTATACCGTACGCGATCCTTCGCTTGACACACCTGTCTACGCGCTCCCTTTCAGCATTTCTTTATCGTTCATCGTTCGGCGGGAGATCCGGATCCGGGAAGAACCTGTTTTGTGTCACTGTCACTAGCCCTCCGCGCTGCCGTCCGCGGCCGATGATAGAGTTTCATGCTGGCAGAGATTTCAGTACGGATAGTCACGGAAAGGAGAAGCAACATGCAGAGTTGGCACGTCGCAGTGAATGGGAAGCAGCTCGGTCCCTGGTCGACCGACGAGGTGACGCAGAAGATCAGAAGCGGAGAGGTGGATCGCTCCGCTCACGTCTATGCGGAGGGGATGGCCAACTGGGAGCCGATCACCTCCCGCAACGAGTTTGCGACCGCTCTGGGCTCATCGTCGCCGATGGCAGCGCCGCCGCCGCCGCCCCGGGCTGGAGGTGCCGCGGACGAGATCGACTACGAGCTCTTTGGAGAAGAGATGCAGTTCGTCGAGGTCACGCTCGATCCTCAGGAAGCTTGTATCGCTGAGGCGGGCGCGTTCATGTACATGGATCCCGGGATCGAAATGGAAACGATCTTCGGCGACGGATCGGCGAAAGGCGGTGGTGGGGGCTTCATGGGTGCGCTCATGTCGGCAGGGAAGCGAGTCCTGACCGGCGAATCGCTATTCATGACGATCTTCGGCAACAAAGCAGGGCAGCGCCAGAAGGTCGCGTTTGCTTCGCCTTATCCCGGGCGGATCGTTCCCCTCGATCTCAAGCAGCATGGTGGACAGATTCTTTGTCAGAAGGATGCCTTTCTCTGTGCAGCGAAGGGCATCTCGGTCGGCATCGCTTTCCAGAAGAAGATCGGTGCCGGGTTCTTCGGCGGTGAAGGTTTCATCCTGCAGAAGCTGGAAGGAGACGGGATGGCCTTTCTTCACGCTGGCGGCGCGATCGTCGAGCGTGAGCTCCAGGCGGGCGAAACCATGAGACTCGACACCGGCTGTCTGGTGGCTTTCGAGCCGCGCGTCAACTACGACATTCAGTTCGTCGGAGGAGTGAAGACGGCTTTGTTCGGCGGCGAAGGTCTCTTCTACGCGACGATGACCGGACCTGGAAAGGTGTGGATTCAGTCGCTGCCCTTCAGCCGGTTCGCCAGCCGCGTGTTTGCCGCCCTCCCGAACAAGCCAGGTGGCGCCAGAAAGGGCGAGGGCTCGGTTCTCGGCCCGCTCGGCGACCTCCTCGGCGGCGATTGATCTCTCACTGCATGATTTACCGGCCTCCGGTCTTGCCGTCCGGAGGCCGGTCTGCAGAAGAGCCTCTACTTGTCGGCGGCACTCGTGCGATATCATCCTCGTCGTGTGGATTCGCGGGAAGGGATTCTACTTAGCTCCACTTCCGCGGGGGTGTCGTGTTGGAACTGCCGAATCTCTACGAGCTCATCAGGGTGGACAACGTCAGAGCGCATCCGCGTTTCGTGGTGGATCGCCATCTCGAAGGTGAGTTCCACGGACAGCGGGTGAGGGTGCGTAACCTCTCGATCGGAGGTTTTGGGCTGTCGCATGAGAGCCAGTTGCGGGTGGGTTCGCGGAGCCGACTCGATCTGGAGGATCCTGAATTTGGTGAGGTCGTAGCGTTTCATCTCACGATCGTCTGGAGCCGCATGGCGGGTGAGCGGAGTGAAGCGGGCGCCATTCTCTACCACAGCGGATCGAGAATCGACGATGAGCTCGACACCATCGGCGGAAAGCTGGGGAGACTTCTGCGCTACTACGGCAAGCCTGAGTCCGATTCCATGGAGATCAAGCGTATCAACGCCCTCACACGGCTGCTCAGGCGGATCTCGAATGATAGAAAGCTCGTGGTCGACGTCGAGCCGCGCGATCTGCTCGTTTCATTTCAGGCGCTTCACGAGGTGAATCTGATGGAACCTGCCCAAATCCAGGCGATCGCTCGTGAAGCGAGCGAGGCAATGGCAGGCGATGCCCGGCAGGATGCCTGGAGCCGTGAGGTACTGGCTGCCTGGAAGATCGCGGGGAACGCTCTTGCCCCGAAGACAATCGAAAATGCTCGGCGTATCCTCACCGAGATTCACCGGTACGAGACCGTGGAGCATTGATGATCGCCTGTGCGCTGCTCCTTGGGTCGGGAGTGATTCCGGAAGATGAATCACGAGCGACCGGAGCTGTGGGAGGAATCAGCCTCCCTGCCGGTGCTACTTTCCGCTCGTTTCATGATCGGGAGCCGGATGCGGTAACCTTTTGAGGTTGCGCAGGAAGAAGCTACAGGAGCCCCAGATGATTCTGGGGTGGCGGGAATGGGCGTCGCTGCCGGAGATCGGCATCGCCGCAGTCCACGCAAAACTCGACACGGGTGCGCGCTCCTCCGCCCTGCACGTGGTCGACATGGAGACATTTCAGCGGCTGGACCGGGAGTGGGTCCGGTTCTGGGTGGATCCCGATCCTCGCAAGCCCGATTTCATCGTCAAATGCGAGGCACTCGTCGCGGACGAACGACTCGTCAGGAACAGTGGAGGAAAAGGCCAGATCAGGGTCGTGATTCGTACCGGTCTCGAGATCGCGGGCCGGGCCTGGCCGATTGATCTGACGCTCACTGGGAGAAGCCAGATGAGATTCAGGATGCTGATTGGCCGTGAGGCGATGAGGGACAGAATTCTGGTCGATCCGATGCGCTCCGATCTTGCAGGGTCTCCCGCAGAGAGTCGTCCGTCAAGGAAGGTGAAGAAAACCAAATGAAAATCGTCATTCTGTCGCGAAAAGCCAGCCTGTTCTCCACGCGCCGCCTCACCGAGGCAGCGAAGCAGAGAGGGCATGACGTCCAGATCATCGACTACCTGCGCTGTTACATGAACATCGTTTCCCACCGTCCTCATGTGTTGTATCAGGGACGCAAGATCGAGAACGTGGACGCCGTGATTCCGAGGATCGGAGCGAGCTGGACCTTCTACGGCACCGCCGTTGTCCGGCAGTTCGAGATGAACCGGGTGTTCTCGGTCAACGAATCTCAGGGGATCTCGAGGTCGCGCGACAAGCTCCGTTCTCTGCAACTCCTGGCGAGGGAAGGAATTGGTCTGCCAGTTACGGGCTTCGCGCACTCGACCAAGGACGTCGACGGACTGATCGAGATCGCCGGGGGAGCGCCGCTGGTGATCAAACTGCTCGAAGGGACCCAGGGGATCGGCGTGGTGCTCGCCGAGACGCGACAGGCAGCCGAGTCGGTCATTGAAGCCTTCCGCGGACTCGATGCAAATATTCTGGTGCAGGAGTTCATCAAGGAGGCTGGCGGGCAGGACATCCGTGCATTCGTCGTCGGCGGCCGGGTTGTTGCGGCGATGAAGCGCAGCGCGAAGGAAGGCGAATTCCGCTCGAACATTCATCGAGGCGGATCGGCCGAGAAGATCAAACTGACTCCGGAGGAGCGAAGCACGGCCGTACGGTCAGCTAAGGCAATGGGGCTGAATGTGGCGGGTGTCGACATGCTGCGCTCGAACCATGGTCCGGTCGTGATGGAGGTAAACTCGTCGCCGGGACTCGAAGGTATCGAGGGCGCGACCGGCGTGGATGTCGCCGCGAAGATCATTGAGTTCATCGAGAAGAACGCCGCTCCGAACAAGACGAAGGACAAGATTGGGAGCTGAGAGACGGTTCAAGAGTTCAAAGGTTCAAGAGTTCAGGAGTTCAAAGGTTGAAGAGAGACTGTCATTCGAAGGAGCGGCTTCATCGCTGCGCTGAAAATGACCCCATCAGGCTGTCATCCTGAGCCGCAGGATTCCGCGACGCGGGAGCAGGACGGTCGAAGGATCTCGTGAAGAAGAGTGGCCGGAAGTCAAAGCGAGTCATGCCGTACGCGATCCTTCGCTTCGCTCAGGATGACAAACTTTTTAACCCTTGAACTCCTGAACCCTCCAATATGATCATCAACGGCGAAGAGATTCCGAAGCGGTCCAGGCGGCGCATTGAAATCCCCGTGGCACGGCTCCCCTCGGGACCGCTGCTCTCGCTGCCGGTCATCGTGATTCGTGGAAAATCCGATGGCCCTACGGTCTTTCTCGATGCTGCGATTCATGGCGATGAAATCAACGGCGTCGATCTGATTCTGAATGTCGTCGACCGGATCCAGCCTTCGAAACTTCGGGGAGCTCTGATCACGGTACCGGTCGTCAACGTCTACGGATTCATGGCTCAGGATCGCTATCTGCCGGACCGGCGTGATCTCAACCGGAGCTTCCCGGGGAATGACTCGGGATCGATGGCCGCCAGGCTGGCGAATCTCCTGATGACGGAGATCGTAAGTCATTGCACGTACGGAATCGACTACCACTCGGGCTCGCTTCACCGAACGAACCTCCCACAGATCCGCGCCGATCTGTCCGATCCCGAGACGCGAGCACTGGCCGAGGCGTTCGGACCGCAGATCATTCTCAACTCGAAGCTGCGCCCGGGATCGCTCCGGGAGGCTGCGGGCCGGGCAGGGATCAAGGTCCTCGTGCACGAAGCGGGTGAGCCGAGTCGATTCGATCCTGGATCACTCAGAGAAGGGATCAACGGTACTTTCCGGGTGCTCCATGCGCTAGGCATGGTGGAGGAGGCGCCTCCACCATCACCGTTCGAGCCGATCCGGATTACGTCCTCGAAGTGGGTGAGGGCGAGGCGGAGCGGTCTGATGCGAGTGAGCGTCGAGCTGGGCGACCGCGTCACGAAGAACTCGAGAATCGGCCTCATCTCCGACATCTTCGGCGAGCAGCGCGTTCCGATTCGTTCGCCGATTGATGGCATCGTCATCGGTATGCAGTTGAACCCGATGGTCCATCGGGGTGACGCGCTCGTGCACATAGCGGAGCCGGAGTAGTCGGGCATTTTCTTCCGAGAGACGGGCCGGTACGCGTCCGGCCACGTTTGTATCAGAATCGCTCACCTGCCGAGCCAACTCAGTGGGACGAAGTCATTCCGGGACGGGGCATGAGGACGTCGAAGCGTTATAAAGTGTGGTGTGGCAGAAACGAACCCAAGGACTCAAACACTGGAGAATTCATATGATCCAACGAATCACGAACCTGATCCTGACTCTGTTGCTTCTGGTCACGATGAGTTGCGCAACACAGACCGCTCCGGTCGACGTGCAGCCGGTCGAGACCGCTCCTCCACCCTCCGCAGTCAACGCGGAACCGGCACCGATCGCGGAGCTCGTTCGCGAAGTGGAGATTCCGTACGAAGAATTCACCCTCGACAACGGCCTTCGAGTCATCGTCCACGAGGACCGGAAAGCGCCGGTCGTGGCCGTCTCGATCTGGTACAACGTGGGATCGAAGGATGAACCGAAAGGGCAGACCGGTTTCGCTCATCTCTTCGAGCACCTGATGTTCAACGGTTCCGAGAATTCGCCTGGCGACTACTTCGAACCTCTCCGTCAAATTGGAGCGACCGATCTCAACGGGACGACCTGGTTCGATCGCACCAATTACTTCCAGACGGTTCCCACGCCGGCTCTCGAAACCGCTCTGTTCCTCGAAAGTGACCGCATGGGCTACCTGCTGGGAGCGGTGACCCAGGAGAAGCTCGACAACCAGCGGGGAGTCGTGCAGAACGAGAAGCGCCAGGGGGACAACCAGCCCTACGGTCTGGTCGAGTACGCCCAGCTGAGCGCCCTGCCGGAGGGACACCCTTACGCACACTCGACGATCGGCTCGATGGCCGATCTGGACGCCGCGACTCTCGCGGACGTCCAGCAGTGGTTCCGGGACAACTACGGCCCGAACAATGCCGTTCTGGTTCTTGCCGGTGACGTCGATACGGAGACGGCAAAGCGGCTGGTGAAGAAGTACTTTGGAGACATTCCGCGCGGTCCGGTCAACGAGCCGGCCGAGGCTCCGGTCGTGACGCTCGATCAGCCAAAACACATCGACATGCACGATCGTGTCGCGACGACGCGTCTCTATCGCAACTGGACGACCCCCGGAATGCTCGATCCGGAAAGTGTCCCGCTCGAGGTGGCGATGTCGGTTCTCGGCGGTCTCTCCAGCTCGCGACTCGACAACATCCTGGTTCGTGACGAGCAGCTCGCCGTCGGTGTTCGGGCCTGGCTGCAGGACTTCCACAGACTCGGCTTTGCGGAGGTCCAGGTCGACGTGAAGCCCGGCGTCGATCCGGACGTCGTCGCCAAACGTCTCGACGCCATCATTGCCGACTACATCGCGAACGGTCCCACCGCGGATGAAGTACAGCGTGTCGCGATGCAGCAGGTTGCAAACAGAATCAAGGGATTGGAGCAGGTCGGAGGATTCGGAGGGAAGGCCGTCGCTCTCGCCGAGGGTGCTCTATATGCCGACAATCCGGACTTCTACAAAGAGAAGCTGAAGGCATTCGGAGAGGTGACCCCCGAAGACGTGACGGAGGCCATGCAGAAGTGGCTCGAGAAACCTGCACTCTCGATTCGCGTTTCCCCGGGCGAACGCGAGGCGTATGAAGAAGCATCTTCGTTCGGAAGCGCGACACAGCGGCCGTTCTACTATCGGCCGCCAGCCGAGGGCGAGCAGCCGATGGCTCCAGCGCCGAAAGCCACTGGACGTGAGTGGCCGACGGTTGGAACGATTGCCGATCTCGATTTCCCCGACGTGCAGCGAGCGACGCTGTCAAACGGGATTCCGGTTGTTTACGCAAAGAGAGACACCGTGCCGGTCGTGCGGATCGCGGTCGAGTTCGATGCCGGACACGCCGCGGATCCGAAGGCGAAGCTCGGGACCCAGAACCTGATGCTGAACCTGCTCCAGGAGGGGACGACGAGCATGAGCTCGGTCGAGCTCGCGGAAGCGCAGGAGCGGCTCGGGGCCTCGATCAACACGGGTGCCTCACTTGACCGCACCTCGGTCACGATGTCCGCGCTCACACCCAACCTGGCCCCTTCGCTCGCTCTGATGTCCGACATCATTCGGAATCCTGCGTTCGCGCCCCGTGAGATCGAGCGGCTCCGCGATCAGCAGATCACGCGTATCGCGAGCGAGATGACCCAGCCGGGTAGCATTGCGTTTCGAGCGCTTCCACCGCTCATCTACGGCGCGAAGCATCCCTACGGAGTTCCCTTCACCGGAACCGGAGACCCGGAGCTGCTGAAGACGGTGACTCGCGATGACCTCGTGAACTTTCATCAGGCATGGATCAGGCCGGACAACGCTCAGATCTTTGTCGTGGGAGACGCTAGCCTGAAGGAGCTGATGCCATTGCTGGAACGCTATTTCGGCGAGTGGAGCGCTCCTGCGGTGCCGAAGGGCGTGAAACACTTCGATGTGGAGATCCCGGCATCGAAGCAGAGGATCGTCCTGATCGACCGTCCCCAGTCGCCGCAGTCGCTGATCATCGCTGGCACCGTTCTTCCCGTGAAGGGGACCGACGACCTGCTGGAGCTCGACGCGGCGAACGAGGTTTTGGGAGGAAACTTCCTCTCGCGACTGAACATGGATCTCCGCGAGACCAAGGGATGGGCCTATGGAGTGAGTGGGTTCATCAGACAGATCGAGGGAGAGTCGCCGTACATCGTCTACGCTCCGGTCCAGGCCGACAAGACCGGCCCTTCGATCGCGGCGCTCAAGTCGGATATCGAAGCGTTCCTCGGAGATGAGGGCGTCACCGCGGCTGAGCTCGAGCGGACGATCAACGGCAATGTCCGCGAGCTGGCGGGCAGCTTCGAGACCTCCGGAGACGTACTCGGCGCTCTCCGATCGAATGAACTGTTCGATCGGCCGGACGACTATTACGAGACCGTCGCCAACCGCTACCGCGGACTGTCGGCGAAGCAGCTCGATCAGGCTGCACGCAAAGCTCTCGATCCGAACAGCCTCGTCTGGATCGTCGTTGGCGATGCCTCGGTCGTTCGTCCCCAACTCGACGAGCTGGGCATGACGGTCGAGACGATGACTCTCGAGTAGTAAGAGCGGAATCTGTTGAGTTCCTAGCGCCCGGTGCCAGTGATGGCACCGGGCTTTTTTTGGTTCGAGAGCTCAAGAGTTCAAGGGTTCAAGGGTTGAATTGTTGACGAGGAAGACTGCCCACGCGCTGTCATCCTGAGCCGCCGGATCCCGCGAAGCGGGAGGAGGACGGTCGAAGGATCGCGTGGAGCCTACCGGGCCGAAGTTCGGCTTCGGTCAGGACGTACCCGATCCTTCGCTTCGCTCAGGATGACATCGCCGTAGATCCACGCGCTCTCGCCCTCTTGACCCCTTGACTCTGAACTCTTGACCCTTGAACCCTCGAGCTCTTTCCCGGCACGATCTGTGCGGCCTTCTCGTCTCCGATGCGGCAGTTGTTCATCACGATTCCAAATGGCCGGGGAGCTGAAGCGGCTGATCGCGTGCGCGAGCTCGGCGGGAGGAACATCAGCCGTCTTCCGGTGGAGGGTGATGATGATCACGATGAGTTGCTGCTCGCTCACGTTCCGAACCACAAAGTAGAGTCGGTACTGGAAGAGCTCGAGAAGTTGGGAGAGATCGAGATCACTCTGAATCCTCGGGGGATCATTGCTCTGTACCCTCCCGTCGACGAGACGCCCGACCAGGTCATCGATGTGGCGATGCGAAGCCCGCTCGAGATCTTCCTGGCGGGTCTACAGAGTATCGGCTCATGGAAGGGCTTCATCGGCTATGCAGCGGCGGCCGGAATGATCGTGTGGGTAGGATTCTTCACGAACACGGTATTCCTGATGATCGCAGCGATGCTGATCGCTCCCTTCGCCGGTCCCGCCATGAATCTCGCAATCGGCACAGCCCGCGGCGACAAAGTGCTGATCGGCAGAAGTTTGTTGAGATATCTGGTCGGTCTGGCCGTCGCGATGGCCGTTGCCGCTGCGATGACTCTGATCCTGCGGCAGGAGATCGCGACCTCGCTGATGGTCGACATGAGTAAGGTCTCATCCGTAGCGGTGGTGCTCCCTCTGGTAGCCGGTGCGGCCGGGGCGATCAATCTTCTGCAGTCGGGCCGGAGCAGCCTGGTCTCGGGAACCGCCGTCGGAATGCTGGTCGCAGCGTCGATTGCTCCGCCGGTAGGTCTCGTAGGAATGGCCGGCGCCCTCGGGGAGTGGGGCATGGCGGGGAGTGGTCTTTTTCTGCTGGTCCTCCAGCTCGTGACGATCAACCTTTCCGGCGCCGTGGTCTTCTGTCTTGCAGGGCTGTCGTGGAACGGCGTCCGATACGATCGCGGCAGAAAATGGCTCTCGCTCACGAGCCTCGTCGTCTCCGCGATTGCTCTTGCGGCGCTGCTCGCAGTGCAGTATCACGGAGCTCCGACGCTGCAGCGCTCGACCGAATCGCAACGGGCGGCGGCCGAGATTCGCAAGGCCGTCGATTCGACCGAAATCGCTCGTCTCGTCGAGGCGAATGTTCGTTTTACCCGCGCAAATATACAGGGGCAGGACTCACTGCTTTGCGTGCTGTACGTGCAGCCGCTGGGAACGCAGTACACGGACGAGCGCGTTCGTCGTGCCGTGGAAAAAGCCGTGACGGACCGGCTCGAACGCCAGAATGTAACTCCGCTGCTCAGCGTGCAGGTCGTCCGGCCCCTGAGCTCATTTCGATCAGTCGACTGAGACCGCCGGCCGTACAGGACGAAGCGTGGTGCTGCTCGGTCTCTTCACTGCGGTAGCGAGCCCCATCTTCTCGAGCAGACGGATGCTGTACCAGCCGAAGTCGATCTGCCACCGAGTCCATCCGAACATTGCCGACGAAGGTTTCGCGTGATGATTGGCGTGCCAGTTCTCGCCCTGGAAAAAATGGAGAAACCCGAGCCACGTGATGTTCTGCGAGGAGTCTTCTCCATCTTTCCGGTCTTCGCGCATGTGAGCGATGCTGTTGACGAAGCACTGGGCGTGAAGAGAGGTCACCAGGCGCATCGGACCGAGCCAGAAGAACGCTGCAGCCCCAAAGGGGAGGCCACAGAAGAGAGACAGGATGACGACCGGCACCTGGATCCGGTTCCAGAACCTGTATTGAGGTTTGTCGAGATCGGGACACCAGCGATCGAGCGGAACGTGCCCTGCCTGCCAGAGCCATCGAAGATGAGACCACCAGAATCCTCCGATCCAGGGACTGGAGATATCCTCGGGTGTCTCGACTTTGGCATGGTGCTGACGGTGATTGGCCGTCCATGAATCAGGCGATCCCGATCCACCGAACATCGCGAAGAAGATCAGAACGTGCCGCACCACGGGATGAAGACGGAGCGCCGTATGCGCGAGCGAACGGTGGTAGGCCACCGTCACACCGAGACCTCCGAGCCACGCCACCCCGACGGTGATGAGCGCCACTTTCCATCCAGGCGTCGGAAAGAAGACCAGCCCCACCAGTGCGAGCACGTGGATGAGGACCAGGTAGACGAACGTGAGCCGGTCACCCTTCGCCGGTTTCCACCAGGGAGCCTTCCACGGTTCGGTTCCGAGGCTGGAGTTGATCGGAGCCTCTTTGACGGTTCTGACTTCGGCAGTGGCTGACATTACGCGACTATAAACGAAAATGGTGCCAGTTAACTCCGTGGATGAGAAAATCACCTGTCGAATCGGGTACGCTCGTGAAGGAGGATCGAATGAGCAGTTCACTTCATCTGATTGCAATGTTTACCGCGAAAAGAGGCAGGACTGACGAACTGAGGAGCCTTCTGGAGAGTCTGGTCGAACCGACTCGGGAGGAAGCCGGATGCCTGGATTACCGCCTCATGGCCGACACCGAGGATGATCGGAAGTTCGTGTTCGTCGAGGAATGGCGGGATTCGGCGGCACTGGATGCCCATTTCAAAATGCCGTACCTCCAGCATGCCCTCTCCAGGTTCCCGGAGCTTCTCGACGGCGAGCTGGATTTGCGGAGGCTGAAGCCTCTGAAGTGAGCGGACCGCCGTGTGGTGGGTCGGGCCTCCGGCCCGATGTCCCGGGGCGCCCCGCCCCGGCGACTATCTGAACGACCGGCCGTTGTGTAATCGGACTTCGGGGCCGCTCAATATCGCGTCAACGCCGCGATTCCGCCGGAGTCGGCCAGCCCCTCGAGAGGGTCGGTAAAGTTCACGGATGCGCTGGTCTGCGATGCCAGTTCCGTAATCTCATTCACGAGGTCCACGACGAATACCGAGGCCGAGTGGCACTGGGGGCATTGTTGCGGCTTGGCGTAAGCGAGGTTCTCACAGTCGCGGCAACGCATCCCGAATAGCTCCAGGTCGCGCTCCACGACGATCTCCTCGATGCGGCCTTCTTTCACGGCCTTGAGCACCGCGGCGGGGCCGATCACGGCGAGTCCTTCGCTGAGAGCCTCTTCCCTGATGCGAGCCCAGGAGGACGCCTCGACGTCGCGTTCGCGCGTGAAGAAGATCGGCATCGCACGCTCGACGAGCTCTTTTTCAGTCGAATCCAGATCCATTGACTCGCGTCCGGCGATCAGGCCGCGGAGAGTCTCCGGCATTGCGTCTTCAATCTCGTTGATCGCTTCACTCTGACCGAGAAGCACGATGCGATCGATCTCCTCCTCGGTCACGACCTTCTGAAGGATCTCGACCACTTCCTTCGCGTAATGGAGAAGCTCATTGTCACGCCGGCGCTGATAGCGCTTCTGGGACCAGCCACCCTTGCGCACGTGGTTTTTCACGTCTCCTTTCACTCTCCCGACCGACTCGGCGTTCATTTCGGCTACGAGGTAGATCCGGGCGTCGTAGTTGTCGGCCGTCACGATGACGAAGGTTTCGTATTCGTCCTGCATCTCGGCCAGCGGCCGGATGTACGGAGAAGAATCGATCCAGAGCCGGTCGGGCGGTGCAATCTGGAGGGGGTAGCCGACGAGGAAGTCGAGTGCCCAGGATGCAAACATCACCATGGGTCCCTTGACGCTGTTCTCCTCGAGCGCTTCACGGATCATCGAGTACGAGCGCTCGAAGTGCTCCAGCTCGTCCTCTTCTCCCGAGAGCAGTCTCCGGATCTGATCTGCTTTGTCATTGAGCGAATTGATCGCTTCGGGTGAGGAGAGGTAGAGGCTGAGAAAGGCGCGATCGGGGCCGCTCATCTCGGCGAGTTCGCGCAGATTGATTGACTCGAGCATGTTCGTGGAGATCCTTTCAGTATCCGAAAAAGACTATTGATGGATACTCCACTGAGCAACCTTGCTGCCATGGAGGTATGACCATGGAGCGAGCCCGCTATGGTTGAAGCCGCCGAAGTGAAATCGGGCCCCAGCTCTCGCGGTCTCTCACATCCCGTCGGCGATCACGCGGAGCGCATCGAGATCTGGAATGACAAATCCATCCTTCTCGGTGAGCACGACCTCTTCCTTCTGCCATCGGCTCATCAGCCGGATCGCGGTCTCGATCGTCGTTCCGGCGAGGTCGGCGATCTCCTGCCGCGAGAGCGAGAGTGGGACGAACGTACCATCTTCGCGCTTCTCGCCGAGTCGACCGGCAAGGGTCGTCATGAGGGCGGCGACACGATACTCGACCGATCCGGTCATATCGGCAAGCCGCTTATTGAGCGCCATGAGTCTCATCGTGAGACCTGCCAACAGACGTCGAGTGATCATCGGACTGGTTTCGAGGAGACGGAAGAAGCTGTCGGTGGGGATCGACAGAATTCCCGACGGCTCGAGTGTGATGGCGGTCGCGGGGAAAGGTCGTCCTTCGTACGCTGCGACCGCGCCGATCGGCTCACCGGGGTCGAGAATCTCGATGATCAGATCACGGACACCAGCCGCTTTGACGATTTTGACACGTCCGATGTAGATGAAATGGATCCAGTCCGCGGGCTCTCCCTCGTGGAAAATCACCGCGCCTTTCTCGTAGCCCCTGACCTGACACAGCGGCGCGATCTGTTCTCGATCTTCTTCCTTGAGCGAGGCGAGCGCAGGGATGGCGCCGAAGGGGATGCGGGATTTGTCCTGAGAATGACTCGGCATGGTGCGATTATAGGCTGAGCTGTGGGTGGCGGTGTTTCATGACAGAGGTTCGAGTCAACGCAATTGTGTACCTGTCAGACTCTCTTTGCGGGGATAGAAGTCAGCGGCTCTCTCGTCAGGAAACGGCTTCAGTCCGTCTGATCGATGAGTGATCGCTGAAGACGATCCAGCTCACCTTCGAGATCGACCATCTTGTCCTCTTCCTCGAGAAGTCTGAGCTCGAGTTGCTGGATCTGTTGCTGGACCTCGCCGTTCCGCCGCTCCTGAATCTCCCTGCGCTTCTCGATCATCTCGAGCTCGCGCTCGATCTGCTGGCGCTGAGTGGGATCGGTCTCTCGGTCCAGCCTCTGCTTGACTTCATCGACGTAGAACTCGAACTCCTCGGAACCGTCGTACGAGTTCTGCTGCCGCAGCTCGCTCAGCCGCTGCCGGAGCTTGTCGATCGAACTTTGCCGCACCTGCATCTGGTCGAGCATGATGCTGGCCCGCAACTCGAACAACTGCGATCTTTCGAGAGTTTGCCGGAGAGCCCGGATCTCCTCGAGCAATGCTCTGAGCAGGGCGTCCCGATCGTCGCCGGTCGTCTGAGCGTGAAGCGGCGTGAAGCCGGCCACCGTGAGAAGCAGCATGATGATCGTTACGGGTTTCGCCAATTTCAAGGGGAAGTCTCCTTCATGAGAGGGAAAGGCCTGTTCGGGACGAAAGCTTCCCGCGGCCTGCTCGGAGGAGTGTGGACAGTGGAGCGATTTTCAGAGGAGGGTGAAATCTTCGCTCGGGATGACTCATTCAAGGTGATTGAAACCGGAGGTCACTGATGTACTTCAAGCAGTTCTATCTGGGCTGTCTCGCTCATGCTTCGTATCTGGTCGGCGCCGACGGCGTCGCGGCAGTCGTGGATCCGCAGCGGGACGTCGATCCGTATATGGAAGAGGCCGAGCGACAGGGGCTCGAGATCAGATACGTTCTGGAGACTCACCTTCACGCGGATTTCGTGAGCGGTCATGTGGAACTGGCCGAGCGCACTGGAGCGGAAATCCTGATCGGGGCCCGCGCGGGAGCAGAGTTCAGACACATTCCGGTATCGGAAGGAGATGAGATTCGACTCGGCACCGACGTCGTTTTGAGAGCACTGGAGACGCCGGGGCATACTCCCGAGAGCATCTCATGGCTGATCATCGACCGCTCCGACTCTGAAAAGCCATCGAAAGTGCTCACCGGAGATACTCTTTTCATCGGTGATGTGGGGCGGCCTGATCTGGTCGGCTCCAGAGGGTTCAGCGCCGCACAGATGGCAGGAATGCTGTACGACTCAATCTGGGAGAAGCTGATGACCCTTCCCGACGACGTCGAGGTTTTCCCCGCGCACGGAGCCGGATCCGCCTGCGGAAGGAACATCTCCTCGGAGCGGTCCTCCACGATCGGGGAGCAGAAGCGGACGAACTACGCGCTGCACATCGAATCCCGTGCAACGTTCGTAGAAACGATGTCGACGAATCTCGCTCCAGCACCTGCCTACTTCCCGATGGATGCCGAAATGAATCGGCTGGGGGCGAGGAGGCTCGATCAGATCGAGCTGCGCGGGCTCGACCCGCGCGAAGTGCGAGGGGTGTTGGAGAGCGGAGGGATCGTCGTGGACGTCCGCGAGCCTGGCGACTACGGAACCGCTCATTTGCCCGGATCGATCAACATCGGTCTCGGCGGGCAGTACGCTTCCTGGGCCGGCACTCTTCTCGACCCATCGGTTCCGATCGTCATCATGGCGTACGAGGAGCAGAGCGCTCTGGAAGCTCTCATGCGCCTCTCGCGGGTGGGTATGGAGCTGGTGGCGGGCTGGCTGACCGGTGGAGTGGAGGAGTGGCGCAGTGCAGGGGAACGAGTGGCCTCGGTTCCTCAGATCACGAGGGAGGACCTCAGGGACCGGCTGAACGCACCGGATCTGCAGGTGGTAGATGTCAGACGCCGCTCCGAGTATGACGGCGGACACGTTCCGGGAGCCGTGAATGTCCCACTGGACGCGCTTTCGGAGAAGCTGGGTCTGCTCGACCCGTCGAGAAAGACCGCGGTGATTTGCGAAGGCGGATACCGCTCGTCGATCGGGACGAGCATCCTCGAGCGCGCCGGGTTCGGGGAACTGTCGAACGTGACCGGCGGCACTGCCGGCTGGCGAAAGGCTGGTTTCGAGCTGGAAGCTGAGCCGGAAGTGGCGTGAGCTGAGCGCCGGCGACCCGCGGGCAAAGGAGCCATGCTTCCCCTGGAAAACACGAAAGCCGGGCGCGGGCCCGGCTTTCGGAAAAAGTTCGATGCTGTCTGATCTCAGGCGGAGGCGGTGGCCTTCTGGGCCGCTTTCGCGAGACGTGACTTGTAGCGATCGGCGGTGTTCCGATGAATCACCTTCCGCTTCGCCGTGCGGTCGATCATCGAGAAGGTCTCGGAAAGCATCGCGTTGATTGCCTTCTCGTCCCCTTCCTCGAGGATCTTGCGCATCTTCTTGACCTGGGTCCGAAGTGTGGACGTTGCGGCACGGTTGCGATCCCTCCGGACGGTGTTCTGCCGGTTCCGCTTCTCCGCTGATTTGATGTTAGCCATGAAAACTCCTGAACATTAAACGGTTTACGTAGAGTCTGATCCGCGGAGAGGAACGGTTCTCAGCGCGTGTCAATTCCCAGCGCCCGCAGCTTCTCTCGCGCGAGGGAGGCCTCCTGGGAGGCCGGGTGCTCGTGAACGACGTACTGAAGCTGCACGATGCCCTGCGCTCTCTGGCCGAGCTCGATGTACGCGAGCCCCTTCTTGAGAAGCGCCGCAGGGACTCGATCCGACTGCGGGTAGTTCGACACGACCTTGTCGAGCTGTGTGATCGCCTCGCGATATTTCTGCTGCGAATAGTACGACTCGCCGATCCAGTAGGCGGCGTTGTCGGCCAGATCGGATCTGGGATTGTCGGCGAGGAAATCCTCGAATCCTTCGATCGCCAGATCCCAGTTGCCCCGCTGGTAGTCCCGGTAGGCTGACTGGTAGAGCTGAATCGGATCCCCGGAGGTGGGGGTGCGTCCACCGACGACGACCTGGTCCTGAAGCGGAGGCTCGCTGCCTGGAGGCTGCGAGGCCCGCAAGATTGCCTTGAGATTCGCAATCTCCCGTTCGTTCTGGGCGATCTGCTGGACGATTCGATCGATTCTGTAATTCGTCTGCTCAATCGATCCCTGGGTGTTTTCGATCCGGTCCTCGATCGAGTCGACCTTGACGGATACGTCGGCGCTCGATCGCAGGATCGACTGTGTCTTCTGCGCGAGTTCGTTGTTCAGGCGTTCGACTTCCTCTTTGCTGCTGGCCTGTCGCTTGAGAGCCTGCACCTCATCCTGCAGATCGATGATGCGATCCTCGAGCCTCTCGACGTCTCCTGAGGAGACGCACGAGGGGAGCAGAAGTGCCGTAGCGAGTACTGCGGTAAGGACCAGTCGTTTCATCATCTCTCGAGAACCAGGTGAGCACGCCGGTTCTTCGCCCAGGCGGTCTCGTTGCTTCCAGTTGCAAACGGGCGCTCTTCACCATACGAGATCGTACGGATCTTCGCCGAAGGAATCCCGAGGGCGACGAGGTAATCCTTGGCGGCATTTGCACGCTTCTCGCCGAGGGCCAGGTTGTACTGCTCGGTTCCACGTTCGTCGGCGTGTCCTTCGATGACGAGATTGAACTCGGGATGACCCTTGAGCCATGCCGCCGAAATCGCGAGATTGTCCTGTGCTTCAGGAGCGAGCGTGAATGCATCGAATCCGAAGAACGCATCACGGATCCATCCCTGCTGCTGGGCCCGGGCATTGACGTCGGCCAGCGAGCCGGAGAGATCCTCGACATTGACGTCTTCCTGCGCGAAATCATCAGGCTGCTCGACCTCGACGACTGCCGGGGGCGGAGGCGTCTGATCAATGATCTCGGGAAGGGTCTTCGGAGCCGCTTCAGTCGTCTTCTTCGAACGGCAACCGAACGAGACGACGAGCAGTAGCATCAGCGATACGATCAACAGGTTACGGCCAGACTTCTTCATTTCACAATCCTCCAGGTTCGTGGTCATCCTAAATGCCACGGGCCTATCTTACAAGACGAAGCACCTCGACGCGCAGGGCTTCCGTGCGCGTCCAGTGCAGTTCTTTACTTCGACCAGGCGGGAGACATGTTGTTCCCGTTGCTCGTGAGCTGCACCGGGTCGGTATCCTCGAGTCCGATGCGATAGATCTGCCAGGCTCCCGTCCGGTTGGACATGAACATCAGCGCGTTGCCGTCCGGCGACCAGGAAGGCTGCTCGTTGGAACCGCGGCCGGCGATCACCCGGGTCTCGCCCGTGGTGAGATTGTAGAGCCTGATCTGATACCTGCCGCTGATCGCCGATGTGTAGGCCAGCCATTCGCCGTCCGGAGACCAGACGGCATCATCGTTCCAGTTTCCGTCAAACGAGACGCGGCGGACGTTCGTGCCTTCGGCGTCCATTACGTAGATCTGTGGATTCCCCGCTCGCGAAGAGGTAAAGGCGATCTGCCGGCCCGTCGGACTCCATGCCGGGGTCGATTCGATCGACCCTCCCGTGGTGAGACGCCGCATGTTCGTCCCATCATCGTTGATGACGTAAATGTCCGTGTTGCCCTCGACTGCGCCGACAAAAGCGATCTTTTTTCCGTCCGGGGCGAACGCCGGAGACGTATTCAGGTTCACGCCTGTCTCGATACGCAGTCTGCCGCCCCCCTGACGATGGATGATGTACATCTCCGGACGATCGCGCCGGTAGGAGGTGTAGACGAGGCGTTCGCTGTCTGGGGACCAGTCGGGTGTGAGTGTCAGGGCACCCTCTCGCGTGATCTGCCGCTGGTTGGAGCCGTCATAATCCATCATCCAGACTTCCTTGCTTCCCGTCCGGTCGGATATGAAGGCGACTCTCGAGGTGAAGATACCGGGGCGCCCGTTGAAGAAGAGAACCAGGTCGTTCGCAATCGTGTGAGCGAGCGTCGGAAGGGCAGCGTCCGATCCACGATAGCGCCTGCCCATGTGCAGCGTCCCTGATGCCACGTCATAAAGCCGCGCTTCCACGTTGTAATCGTCACGGCCTTCTCGGGTCACGTCGAGTTGGAGAAACGCCTGAGCCCCGGCTGTTTTCGCAGCCGCGATGCCCCGCTCTGCTCCAGGCTGCAACGGGACGATGACAAATACCCGGGAGTACGCCAGATCTGCAGTCAGAGTGGTGAACAGCGGCCTGTGGATGTTCTCCGGCGTGACATTGGGTCCCATGTTGGGGAACGGAATCGAGATGCGCACCGCCGCTGCGGCCTGCTCCGGATTCAGCTGAGTCTCGATCTCGGTTCGCTGCGCATGGATCGGCACGACCGCTGCGACGGTGAAGAGAGCTGCGAGGAAAAAATTGCTCATAGCTTTGAGTCGTTTAGTCATTGCGTCCTTGTCGTCAGTTGAATTTCAGGTGCACGCCGAGCTCTGTCCCACCGTACTGAAGAGGCAGAGGCGGCAGTGGATTCGATTCGAGCACCGCTCTTCTCGCTGCGCGGTCAAACGTCGAGCTTCCACTGGAGACTGTGATCTCTGCATCACCTATGGTTCCGTTACGACTGATGACGAAGTGGATCGTGGCGCCCGGAATCTTTCCGACGTCCGGCCTGAACCAGTTGCCACCAATGATCCCCAGCATTCGTTCGACGTAAAAGGTATAGGGGAAGTCTCCCCCCTCGAGCCCGGAAATCTGTGCAGATCCTCCGCCAACCGAGATTGCGGGACCTGAAGTCGTCGCGGGCGAGGCGGCTCCCGGTTGCGCGTCAGAAGGGGCCGCGGGAACCGCTTCCTGGGGAGGCTTCTTCGACGGTGCCGCGCGCTTGTCGTCATCTGCCTTCCTGTCGACCGGCTTTTCAGGACTCTGGCCGAACAGCGACTTCTCGACCTGTTTCGTTTCTGGGCGCGGGGTCTCCGGGGGCGTCTGCGGAGGAAGCTCTACAGGCTGGGGAGGGACCGGTTTCGCTGGTGTCTCGATCACGGGAGCGACACCGGTGGCGGGTTTCTGAATCTCCGCCGGCTGTGCGCCGGCGAGGCGGACCCTGATCGGTTCTCTGGCCGTCGTGGCGGTCCTGGAGACCGACAGGATGATCGGAACCAGGAGAAGGGAATGGAGAACGATCGACAGAAGAAGACCGGACGAGATGTTCTGATCGAGGTATTGTCGCTCCTCGAGAACCTCAGCGACCGCGTCTCGCATCGTCCCCCTCCCACTCTTTCGTCATCATTCCCACGTCATCCACTCCGGCGCGGTTCATGATGTCGATCACCGCGATCACTCGACCGTACGGGACATCCTTGTCGGCACGGACCAGAGCGCTCTCGACATTCTCAGCTCTCAGCATCGTCAGAAGGCTCGTCTCGAGATCCTCGATCCCGACGAACTGGTCATCCAGATATACCGTCCCGTCAGCCGCGATCGAGATGGTTGTCGGATCTTCGGTTGCCGTCTCGAAATTTTCCCCCTCGGCTCCCGGCAGCTCGATCTCCAGACCCTGGGTCAGCATCGGCGCCGTTACCATGAAGATGATGAGGAGAACCAGCATCACGTCGACGAGCGGCGTAATGTTGATCTCGGAGAGACTACCGAGATCGTCTTCCTGCTGCAGTCGAAAGGCCATGTTTAGTCTCCAGTCGTCAGATGCGGTCGTCAGTCATCAGTCGACAGTCGACAGTCGACAGATTCAGTGCCAGATGCAGTCGACAGTCATCAGTCTCCGGTCGTCAGATGAGATCCGGACCTTGCAGAACAGTAGTTCCAGAATCCTTCTTTTTTACGACTGTCGACTGAACGCTGCTACACAAAAATGCAAGAGCGCTCGATTCACTGTTTATGGGTCAAGGTAGTTGATCTTGTACTGGAGCACTTTCGCTGTCGACTGACGACTGACGACTGTCGACTGACGACTGCATCTGACGACTGACGACTGTCACATGAACGTTCTCTGCGTGAGGTTCAGGAACTCGAGTGCGAAATCCTCCATCTGAGCACGCGCTTCACGCACGCGGTTGGCGAAGTGGTTGTAGCCGATGAGGGCGGGGATGGCGGCGAAGAGGCCGGCAGCGGTGTTGATCAGGGCTTCAGAGATCCCGGGGGCGACCACGACGATGGACGTGCCGCCCGTCGTTCCAATGGCAGCGAATGCCCCCATGATGCCCCATACAGTGCCGAAGAGGCCGATGAAAGGAGTGGCTGATGCCGTGGTAGCCAGAAATGGCAGCATTTTCGTCAGCCGGCTCGTTTCTACCCTCGAGGCCCGATGAAGAGAGCGCTCGACGGGGACGAGGGTGTCGAGCCGATGGTCGTTCCTGCCTGCCATCAGCATCTCGATCTCGGCGTAGCCAGACTTGAAGATGCCGGCAAGAGGACTGCTGGTCCATCGACCGGCGGCCTGTCTGACGTCGACGAGGCGTTTGCTCCGCCTGAAGTCGTCGAGAAAATGGTTCGATGCCTTCCCGGCTCGCTGGAAGCGAAACCACACCACGATCATCACGGCCCACGATCCGACCGAAAACAACAGGAGAACCGCCAGAACGGTCTTCCCCACCCATCCACTATTCTGAAACGATTCCCAGATCTGCACGTGTCCCGCTTCCTGAATGCTGAATGCTGAATGATTCGGAAATGCTGAATGCTGAATGCTGAATGCTGAAAAGGCGCGGGTGCTGAGGCCCGCAGTCATGATCTTGGACGATCTGACGCGGAGAAGGTTCGGGGAGATCCGGAGCCGCGAAAGCTGAGATTTCCCGCGCCACCCGCCCTGCTTTCAATTCAGCATTCAGCATTCGACATCGAGCATTCAAAGAATGGTGGCCCCGGCAGGACTCGAACCTGCGACCTAAAGTTTAGGAAACTTCCGCTCTATCCACCTGAGCTACGAGGCCCTCTGACTCCAACGGATGCATCAAACGTGTGAAAACAGATCGATATTCTAGCGGAACCGGCTGTTTACCCGCTGGCCGCAGGCCGCGCTCGCCCCTCGAGGTCGCTACAAGCTCCCGTGATGACTCTTCTCAGTAAATGTGCCGCTTTGCAGATCGGCGACTGCCTGTCTGATCTCGGCGTGGTAGTTCATGACGAACGGACCGTATCGGGAGACGGGCTCGTTGAGAGGTTGGCCGGCGATCAGGAGGCACTGCGCCGGTCCGGAGCCTCGGTGACTGATTCCGACGCTCTCACCGCTTCCGAGTCCTCCCATCTGCTCCCGACGGAGCGACGTGCCATCGATGCCGACCTCGCCCTCGAATACGTAGAGGAAACCGTTGTATTCGGCGGGGAGTGGCTGCACGATCTCGCCACCTTCCCGGAGTGTCACATGAAGAAACAGAATTGGTGTTCGGGTGTCGATGACTGCTGAGGCGCCGAGCGATTCGCCTGCAATCACCCTCACCGATACCTTGCCATCAGCGGATTGCGCCTCCGGAATTCGGGAGGCAGGAATCTCCTGATATCGCGGCTTCATCATCTTGTCTCTGCGCGGGAGGTTCACCCAGAGCTGAAAACCATGCATCCGCCCACCGTCGCGTAGAATTTTCTCCGATGGAAGCTCCGAATGGATGACTCCCGCGCCGGCCGTCATCCACTGGACGTCGCCCGGGCCGATCTTTCCGGAGTTTCCGGCGGAGTCGCGGTGCTCCATGGCTCCGCTGATCATGTACGTCACCGTTTCGAATCCACGATGCGGATGGTCAGGCGCACCTTTCGCTTCTCCCGGTCCGAGCTCCATCGGACCCATCTCATCGAGCAGAAGAAACGGATCGATCATCTCGAGATCCGGCGTTGGGAACGGCCGGTGAACGAGAAATCCACCCCCTTCGAGAGTGGCCACGGCCGTGAATACATCGGAGACTGATCGGGTGGACATGAGAGTGATTGTAGCCCGGTTGATCACGCGTGCGAATACCGCTCGGCCCGATCGTATTAGAATATGTTGCATGGCCGAAGAGGATCTCAAGACGCTGATCGAATCGATGCGGCAGGAGAATGCGACCGCGCACGGCGAGACACGGCAGCATTTCGATACGGCCCAGGCTGAGACGCGGCGGCATTTCGATACGGCTCAGGCGGAGACACGGCGGCATTTCGATACGACTCAGGCGGAGACACGGCGGCATTTCGAGACTGTCGCAGAGGGACTCGACAGCAAGATCGAAGCGGTGAGCGAAATGCTTTCCTTCGTCGATCAGAAGCTGGACCGGGAGGCGGCCGATCTTCGTTCGGAGATGGCGCGTGGGTTTTCGGAGACGCAGGCGATGATTCGCTTTTCCCATGCCGAGCTCGACCAGAGGGTCCGCACGCTCGAGGAGACTCAGCGGTCGCTCGAGCGGTCGGTCTCAGAGCTGCGCGAGCGGGTAGACCGGCTCGAATCACCGACACATTAGGCCACCACACGTCAGACTTTACAAATGGGGTCATCCTGAGCGCCAGCGAAGGATCGCGTGCCGCAAACTCGAGGTAATTTGTACGCGATCCTTCGACCGTCCTCCGCTGCGCTCCGGCGGCTCAGGATGACAGTCTTGGGTTCCTTTACTCCCGTGCGAGATTGAACGAGAGACACTCGAGGCAGACGCGAAGGTCGACCGTCTTGAGCTTCACGTTCTTCTGCTCGCGGATATTTGCCGGGGCGAAGTTCATGATGGAGCGGAGTCCTGCTCGCGGCCATCCGGTCGTAGACTTCCTGCGCCGCTTCTGCGGGGACGGCGAGAACTCCGATGTCGACGCTTTCCTCCCGGACGATTCGATCCACGTCGTCAATCGAGTGAATCGGAAGCCCGTGAGGGGCGGTCGTTCCGACTTTTTTTGGGTCGGAGTCGAGCAGCGCGACGATCGAGAAACCCTCCTGGTAGAAGGCCGGATAGTTGGCAAGCGCCAACCCCAGATTCCCTGCCCCGGCGATGATGACCCGTCTCGTCTTATCCAGACCCATTGTCCGGATCAGGTGATCCCGCAGGGACTTGACGTCGTAACCGACGCCACGGATTCCGAGCTCGCCGAAGTAGGCGAGATCTTTCCGTATCTGCGCCGAATTGAGCTGCACCATGTCGGCAATCTCCTGCGATGAGATCGTCTTGCGACCTTCATTCGCGAGCTGCGTCAGGCATCGCAGATAGAGAGACAGCCGCTGCGTGGTGACTTCGGAGATTGCGTCCTTGACCGGGCGAAGTGGCTGCCCGGGGCCATGATCAGACATCTCAGTTCATGAACAAAGCTGCTGCCGCCTGGAGTGCCGTCTCGAAAAGAGGGGTCGGGAAGATCCCGATCGCCAGGATTCCGAGCGCGGCAATGGCGAGAGCACTCGTCGACAGGACACCGGAGACCGGCATCGGAGTCAGCGCCTCGTCCGCTTCCTTCATATAGAGGTAATAGACGACTCTGAGGTAGTAGTAGACGGAAACGATACTCGTCAGGATACCGATCACGGCAATCGCGATCTGCCCTTCCTGGATCGCCGTCTTGAACACGAAGAACTTGGAGACGAAGCCGGCGGTCGGGGGAATGCCCGCGAGCGAGAACATGAACAGGGCGAGAACCAGTCCGAGGAACGGTTTCCGGAACCCGAGTCCGGAGATGTCCTGGAGCGTCTGCGGATCGTTCTGGTTCTTGTCGAGGAGCGACACGACCCCGAATGCTCCGATGTTCATCAGCGCGTAGGTGATCGTGTAGACCGCGACGGCAGCGACCGCATCCTCTCCGAGCACGAGTACGGCGATCATCATGTAACCGACGTGGGCGATACCGGAGTAGGCGAGCATTCGCTTGAGGTCGCGTTGCGCGATCGCGACGAAGTTTCCCATCACCATCGAAGCGATCGACAGTACTGCGATGACGGTCATCCAGCCGAACGTCCTCGCTTCCGGCAGAATCTCCGAAATGATCCGCATCAGCGCGATCAGGGTCGCAGCCTTGGGGGCCACTGACAGCCATGCCGCAACTGGAGTCGGCGCGCCCTGATAGACGTCGGGCGCCCAGCCGTGGAATGGTGCGAGCGCCAGCTTGAAGCCGATGCCTCCCATGATCATCACGAAGGCGATGGTCAGCAGGGGATTGGCCGTGGATGCCCCGGCGAGGACCGTTCCGAGATCCGCGACACGGGTTGATCCGGTGGCGCCGTAAAATAATGCGGTTCCATACAGGATGAAACCTGTGGCGAACGCACCCATGAGAAAGTACTTGAGCGAAGCTTCGTTGGAGATCGCGATGCGCCGGTGGTAGCCGACGAGGGCGAAGATGCAGATCGAGAGCATTTCGAGGCCGAGGACGACGATGATCAGATCCAGGCCCTTTGCCATCATCATCATTCCTACGGTGCCCCACATGATGAGCGCGTAGAATTCACCCCCCTCGATCGCTTCACGCCTCAGGTACTCGCGCGCGAGCATCACGACGAGCAGAGCCGCGAGCAGGAAAGTGAAATCGAACAGCCGGGTGATGGCGCTGATCTCGTAGCTCCCGGCGAAGAATACTCCGGTGGCGCTGTGAAGCTCGGACCATATTGTTCCGAGAATGGTGATGATCGCGAGCGGCCCGAGCCAGCTTTTCATCTTTCCGAAGAATGCGTCGAAAAGGATGATCACCATTCCTGCACAGGAGAGAATAATCTCCGGCAGGAGTGCCCAGGCCCAGTTCGATTCGATCAGTGGATTGAAGTTCATCGGATCACTTCCTCCTCGGAAGTATTCTCAAGCACAGCGGCGGATCTGTCGGGGGTCGTCGATGCGACCTCCCGCTCGTCCGAGGGCACTACGAACGGCTGCTGAGTTTCGATTGATGGCCCCGCCTCGCCGATCTCGTAGACCTCGTCGTCGCCGGTTCGGTTTGCTTCGACGACGGCGAGCAGCGCCTTGACGGATGGCCGGGTCTTCTCGAGGAATGTCTCGGGATGAATGCCGATCCAGACCATGAAGAGAATCAAAGGGAGAACGGCAACCAGCTCGTTCCAGCGGATGTCGGGCAGAATCTTGTTTTCCTCGTGGACGAGCGGGCCGAAAAACACCTTCTGCACGAGCCACAGCAGATAGACGGCGGCGAGAATCACTCCGGTCGTCGCAAGGATCGTGAAGAGCGGGAAGGTCGGAAACGATCCGGCCAGGATGAGGAACTCGCCAATGAAACCGTTGAGCCCGGGCAGTCCGACCGATGCCAGCATCGAAATCACGAACAGGACAGTGAAGACCGGGACGACCCCCGCGATTCCGCCGAAGTCATCGAGCTGGCGTGAATGACGTCTCTCGTAGATGACGCCGACCAGAAGGAAGAGTGCGCCTGTGGAGAGGCCATGGTTGACCATCTGGATCATGGCTCCCTCGAGCGATGCCTGCGTGAGTGCGAAGATGCCGAGGACAACGAATCCGAGATGCGAAACCGAAGAGTAGGCCACCAGCTTCTTCATATCGGGCTGGACCCAGGCGACGATCGCTCCGTAGATGATTCCGATCACCGAGAGGGCCGCCAGCAGGGGAGCCCACTGAAAGGTCATCTCCGGGAAGATCGGCAGAACGAAGCGGACGAATCCGTAGGTGCCGAGCTTCAGGAGGACGCCCGCCAGGATGATCGAGCCTCCGGTCGGAGCTTCTACGTGGGCGTCCGGAAGCCATGTGTGCATCGGGAAGAGGGGGACCTTGATCGCAAACGCGAGCGAGAAGGCGATGAACAGGAGCAGTTGCGCTTCCTGCGGAATGGAAAGAGCGTACAGATCGGCGAATGCGAAGCTCGGCGCTCCGGTGACTCGAGCGTGAAGCATGCCGAGATAGATGATTCCGATCAGCATCAGAAGCGAACCGGCGATGGTGAAAAGGAAGAACTTGATCGCCGCGTAGATCCTGTTCTTTCCGCCCCAGACACCGATGATCAGGTACATCGGGAGCAGCATGAGCTCGAAGAACACATAGAAGAACACGAGGTCCATCGCGAAGAAGGCGCCGAGCATGCCGAACTCGAGCACGAGCATCGCCACCATGTACTCCTTGACATGCTTCGCCACGGAGTTCCACTGGGAGAGCAGCACGATCGGAGTGAGCAGTGTCGTCAGCAGGACCAGCCACAGAGAGATGCCGTCAATCCCCAGGGCGTAACTGATGCCCCACTCTGGAATCCAGCGGTAATGCTCCACGAGCTGGAAACCGGCCTCGCCCGTTACGAATCGGGGCAGGATCAGGAGCGACACCACGAAGGTGGCCATCGAGAAGAAAAAAGCGGATCCCTTGGCGGCGCCTTCCGAGCGTTTCGGGATCAGCGCCGTGATGACGGCACCGACCAGCGGCAACCACAGGATGATTGAAAGAAGATTGTCCATTCCTCAGTCCCTCGAATTCTCTCTCGTCAGATCGCGATCCAGATGAACACGATCACACCCAGGAAGAGGGCGAGCGCGTAGTTTCGTACGTTGCCGGTCTGGAAGAACCGGAGCAGATCGCCAACCGCGGCGATGAAGTACGCGCCGAGGCTGATCACCCCGTCGATGATTGCGTCGATGACCTTCCAGGAGAACATCGCAGCTCTGTGCAGAGGCCTGACGACGGTCGCGCCATAGAACTCGTCGACGTACCACTTGTTCTCGAGTGTGGTCGCGAGGGCCGGAGAGATGCCTCGGAGCTTCGCCTCTCCCTCGAGCCCTCGCTTGTGGAAGAGCGAGTAGGCGATCCAGATACCGAGGAGCGCCAGAAGAGTCGAGACGACCATGACGCTGATCTCTGCTGACACCGCAATTCCGAAAATGCCAGCCTCCACACCCTCCACCTCGGGGAAAATCGGGTGCAGCCACGTATCCAGCAGGTGCGGGATGTGGAGCATGTGCCCGAACAGAGCGGGGAATCCGAGCACGAGTCCGCCGACTGCCGACAGAATGGCGAGGATGACCAGCGGAACCGTCATAGTCTTGGGAGATTCGTGCAGGTGATGTCGCTCCTCTTCAGTACCGCGGAACTCCCCGAAGAAGGTGAGGTAGGTGAGTCGGAACATGTAGAACGCGGTGAAGAAGGCGGCCACCGTTCCCACGGCCCAGACGATCTTGCCAACCACGTCGAAGTGCGGGGTGACGAGGGCAGATGCGAGAATCTCGTCCTTCGAGAAGAATGCCGCCAGCGGTGGAACGCCCGCGATCGCGATCGTCGCGACGAGGAAGGTCCAGTACGTGGTGGGCATGTACTTCTTGAGTCCGCCCATCCGGCGGATGTCCTGTTCGCCTCCCATTCCATGGATGACGGATCCTGATCCGAGGAACAGGCAGGCCTTGAAGAACGCGTGAGTGACGAGGTGGAAGATGGCGGCCACGAACGCGCCGACGCCTGCGCCCATGAACATGAAGCCGAGCTGGGAGACCGTGGAGTAGGCAAGGACCTTCTTGATGTCGTTCTGCGCGATCGCGATCGTCGCGGCGACCAGAGCCGTCGCGGCCCCGATGAGTGCGACGACCATCATCGCTTCGGGCGCCATCCGGAACAGCACATTCGACCTCACGACCATGTAGACACCGGCCGTGACCATGGTCGCGGCGTGGATCAGTGCCGATACGGGCGTCGGGCCGGCCATCGCATCAGGAAGCCAGATGTAGAGAGGAATCTGCGCCGATTTTCCCGTGGCGCCGAGGAACAGGAGCAGGCAGATCGCAAGAATGGCGGCTGCAGGAATGGCTCCCGCGATCGCCCCTTCGGCCACCCCTCGATAGTCGAGCGTCCCGACGTGCTGGAGCATCAGAAACATCGCCAGCAGAAATCCGAAGTCGCCGATACGGTTGACGATGAACGCTTTCTTGCCGGCTGCTGCCGCGAAGTCCTTCTCGAAGTAGAACCCGATCAGGAGGTACGAGCAGAGTCCGACACCCTCCCAACCCACGAATGCAAAGAGATAGCTGCTCCCCAGAATCAGGATCAGCATCGCGGCGAGAAACAGGTTCAGATACGCAAAGTATCTGTAGTAGCCATGCTCGTGGGCCATGTAACCGACCGAGTACACGTGGATCAGAAAACCGATCCAGGTGACCGTCATGAGCATGACGATCGAGAGGGGGTCGAGCTGGAAGGCGATGTCGGCACCGACCGACCCGGCAGCCACCCACGTGTAGACGAGGTCGATGTGAGCCTCTCCGTGGTGGTAGTGCCCGAGGTAGTCGACGACGGCCATCGTTCCGAGAACCGCCGCGGCGAGTGATGCGGTGATTGCGACCGCCGTGACGAACGGCTTCCCGGCTTTCTTGCCGAAAAGACCGCTCAGAAGAAACCCGACGAAGGGGGCCAGAGGTATGAAGCCTAGATGATCGAGCATGCGAACTACGGGGTGCGACTTACCCGGCTCAGCTCATCCGGTTTCGCCGCGACCTGCCTCCTCGCGTGTTGTCCTTGGTTCGGACGCGAGGAGTACAGGCCCCGCGTCCGCTAACGTTCTTCCTTCTTCTCGTCGGACGGCCGATCGCTCGCCAGCTCTCTGCTCCGGTTCTGATAGCCCTCGGAGGAGGCGGGGTCGAGCTCCCACCGTTCCTTGTCCCTCGCTCGCTCCTTGTCGCCGAGCTTGAGAGGTTCATTGTCCTGGTACTGCACGCCCATCCCTTTGCCCATCTCGTCGACATCCGACCGTCCGGGCGTGGCATGGCTCCCCGCGATTGCTTCGTCGCCAGTGGAATCTGCAGCTTCCCACCTCGCGTCCACATCTCCCGCGGAGAGCGTTGGATCGGTGCTGTTGTTCTCACGCATCCGATCCGCCAGCTTTTCACTTCCACTACTCACATCCGGAATGGGTGGCTCGATGTTGTCGTCGATACCATCACGATTCTCGTCGAGAATCTCCCGTTCTTCCGGTGTGCCTTTGTTCTTGTCATTCATGTCGGTACCTATCCTCCGGTACCGACTCGATGCGAGGGTCGTGCCCCGCTACCAGTGCATCAGATTCGCCTCGTCGACGTCGATCGTTTCACGGTGACGGTACAGCGCGATGAAGATCGCGAGTCCCACGGCAGCTTCGGCCGCGGCGATCGCCATGATGAAGAAGACGAAGACGAGTCCATGGAGCGAGCCGAGCTCGCGGGCGTATGCGATAAACGTGAGATTGACCGCGTTTACCATCAGTTCGATCGACATGAAGATCGTGATTCCGTTCCGGCGGGTCAGAACGCCGAGAACTCCGATCGTGAAGAGAATCGCGCTGAGGATCAGAAACCAGTTGGTCGGTATCATCAGGCAATCTCCTTGGTGGCCGGAGCAACGTCCGCTTCCTGACTACGTGGCTTGACCGTTCCCTCGGGCCGCTGCGTGAGTACCAGTGCGCCCACGATGGCCGCAAGAAGAAGTATCGAGACCATCTCGAAAGGGAGAAGATAGAGCTGGAAGAGCTCGTATCCCACATCCCGAGGGCCCGCGCTGAACGGCAACTGAATGCCCGTTCGGATGAATCCCGCCTTGAGCAGGTAGTAAACCACGATGAAGCCGAACCACGCGGCGCCGACCCAGGCGAAAAAGTGCTGGATCGGCCGCGTCCTGGGCTCCGGATGAGGAGACAGGTTCAGCAGCATGATCACGAAGAGGAACAGGACCATGATGGCGCCGGCGTAGACCAGTACCTGCAGCGCAGCCATGAAAGGCGCGTCGAGCAGGACGTACATGACCGCGAGCGCAAAAAATGTCACGACCAGAGACAGCGCACTCACCACCGGATTCTTGTGGAGAATGACCGTGAAGGCGAAGATGATCGCGACGGCGGCAAAGAGAAAAAATATCAGATATTCGAACATCGATCAGATCCAGCCTACTGCAATCAGAAGTGACACGATGATCACATTGAGCAGTGCGAGGGGAATGAAGACCTTCCAGCCGAGTCGCATCAGGTGATCGTACTTGAGACGCGGCAGCGTCCAGCGGATCCACACGAATACGAAGAGCATGAAGGTGACTTTCAGTCCGAAGGAGAGTGCGGAGAGCAGGAAGCCCCATACCGTCGCGGGTTCGTCCCAATACGGAATGTCCCATCCACCGAGGAACAACGTCACCGTCAGCGCAGAGATCGTTGCCATCAGCATGTACTCGGCCATGAAGAACAGTGCAAACTTCATCGACGAGTACTCGGTGTGGTATCCCGCCACGAGCTCGGCTTCGGCCTCGGGGAAGTCGAACGGGAGCCGGTTGGTCTCGGCGAACGACGCCACCAGGAACACGACGAATCCGAGGAACATCGGGAAGATGTTCCAGGCGGGAAGCTTGATGACGTCGAACAGCATGTAGTAGCCGGTCTGGTAGTAGACGACGTCAGTCAGTCGCAGAGAGCCCGCAGCCATGAGCGCTCCGACGGCAGCGAGGGCGAGTGCGAGCTCGTACGAGATCATCTGCGCCGAGGCGCGGATGCCGCCGAGCAATGAGTACTTGTTATTCGACGACCACCCGGCGACCGCAAGTCCGTAGACTCCCAGCGAGGAAAGCGCAAACATCAGCAGGATGCCGACGTCGAGGTTTGCGATGATCGGCTCGAAGAGGCGCCCTCCCTCAAACAGGGTGTTGCCGAACACCGTCATCTCCGGGATGACGAAGGCCTTGCCCCATGGGACGACTGCGATTGTCGTCAGCGCGGGAATCAGACCGAAAGTCGGCGCCAGGGTGTAGAGGAGCTTGTGCGCCTTTGCGGGGATGATGTCCTCTTTGAGGATGAACTTCGCCGCGTCCGCCATCGACTGAAGGAGCCCCAGGGGCCCGACGCGGTTCGGGCCGGGACGATCCTGGATCAGCGCGCTTCCGCGCCGCTCCACCCAGACCATGATCGGCGTGACGTTGATCAGAACGGCTAGAACGATACCGATCTTTACGAGACTGAGGATGATGTCGGTCGGGTCGAATGCCATCTCGATCCTGTGGCGGGTCGCCCTCGGGTGAGGACGTCAGCCGCGCGCCTCCTCTGATTGCTCAGATTGTGATGATGCGACCGGTGGGGTTCCGTAGCCAGTAACCTCGTCCCACTCGATGTCGCGGAATGTGTCGATCGATTCGCGCAGTACCTCGAAAACCTCTTCCGGTTCTTCGCTCCGGAACGTTTCGTCGGCGGGGAAGAGCTTCGCGCCGATTCTGCGGAGAATTTCGAAGTCAGTCAGCGCTTCGCCTTTCGGCAGGTACGCCTGGTTGATCCGCTGGACCCTGTTCTGCGAGTTCATCCATGTTCCGCTCTTCTCGGCGAAGATGCTCGATGGGAGCACGACGTCCGCCACCTCGGTCAGCGGATGATTTTCCCATCCGTGCACGATCAGGTAAGTCGCCTTCCGCAGATTTGCGACGACCGCGGGGTCCATCGTGCGCTCACTGAAGGACGGATCAGTGATGTAGAGGATCTCGATTCCCTCGGCGCCATCACTCATGAGGGACTCTACGGACCGGGAGCTGCTGGTTCCGACGCCGACGGCCTGAAGTCCTCTCAGGTTCGGCCCGGCCTGGGTTCCCTCGTGCCAGCCGGTGCGTGATCTCATCTTGATCGGACCGATCGGATCGACGTGAACGCCGATGCTCGTGCTGCCGAGGAGCTCTCCGAAGAGCTTCCGGATCAGGTATCCCTCTTCATTGGTCGAATGTGCGGAGGTGATCACGGCAACATTCGAGCCGTTCGCTTTCTGCAGCCGGGGGATCATCTCTTCCCATACTTCGGACCAGCTGGCGATGGAGGGGTAGTCGTCTCCCTCGAACCGGATACGCGGCACGACCACACGGTCGGTCTCGTACTGCTCGTAGGAGAAACGACCGTAGTCGCAGAGCCAGTGATCATTTACCTCGGGGTTGACCCGCGGCTTGTAGCGGTAGATCCGGCCGTTCTTGAACTCGACGAAAATGTTGCAGCCGACGTCGCAGCCGTTGCAGACGGATTCCGCCGCGTCGAGGTTCCAGACGCGCTGTTCGAAGCGGAACTCACGGGTCGTGAGCGCGCCCGTCGGGCAGATGTCGGTGACGCAGGCGCTCATCCAGTTGTCGATCGGAGTTCCGGGGAAGACGCCGACTTCGGTCTCCGCTCCACGCTTGAAAAAGGCGAGCTCACCGGTTTCCGTGATTTCCTGTGTAAAGCGGATGCAACGTGTGCAGTGGATGCAGCGATTCATGTTCTGCAGCACGTGAGGCCCGATTGCGGTCCGATCCATCCCTGGATAAGTCCGCTTGAATTCTCCGTAGCGGGAGCCCACCGAACCGTAATTGAATGCGTAGTCCTGCAGGGGGCACTCGCCGGCCTTGTCGCAGATCGGACAGTCCAGCGGGTGATTGATGAGAAGAAACTCCATCTGGCCCTTCCGGGCCTTGTCGACCTTCTCGTTATGGACGTGGATGTTCATCCCGTCGCGGATGGTCGTGGAGCAGCCGGCCTGCAGCTTTGGCATCCCCTCGATCTCGACCAGGCACATACGGCACTGTCCGACGACGGAGAGACTCGGGTGGTAGCAGAAATGGGGAACGTGGATGTTCGCGAGCTTCGAGGCCTCGATGATGTTGGTGCCCTCGTCGACTTCGACTTCGATCCCGTCAATCGTAACTTTAGCCATAGGAAGGGTGGTTCGTTTCTTCGGTGTGTGACCCCTTGGAGAAGGTCGTTGTCTGGCAGGTGAGAGTCCGGCCGCGTGTGAAGAAATTCACGAGCCCGGAGGATATCGAACTCGCGCTCCATGGTCAATGATGCGGGAACGAGAAAGGGAAAAAGTGAAAAGTCTTGGAGCGGAACTGGTGGACAGAAGAGTGGACGAAGACGTGGACAGAAGCGTGGTCGAATTTCAGTCTTCCCTTCGTCCACTCCTTGGTCCACGCTTCGGTCCACCCACGTCCACCCGGTCGAGGCCGTTCATATGATCATCCACTCGCACCCTGAATTTTCGACTCGCGATTCGCTGTTTGGGGGTCGATATGAAGACTCTCGTTCTGACTTTCCTCATCATGGCTGCCGCGATCGGCGGGCTCTGGTATTACGCGGCGGATCATGCCGATGCGTCTGACTACGTGTATGAAGAGGAAGCGCTCCTCGGCGAGAGGGCTGCTCCGGCTGCTGAGGAGCAGAACGTCATCATCCGAGTCAACGGCGAGCCGATCACCCAGGCCGAGTTCGAGCTCGCCCTGGCCTCATTTCCTGAAAATGCGCGCGCGGCCATGTTCTCGACCGCGGGAAGGAAAGCAGTAGCCGAGGAACTGATCAGGCTCGAACTGCTCGCGCAGAAGGCAGAAGCTGAGGGGCTGGATGAGCGCGAAGATGTCCGGGAACAGCTCGATCGATCAGCCATCGAGGGGGAGCTGGTTCGGAAAAACGTGCTCGCGCAGGCGGCTGTCCGGCAGATGCTCGAGCAGCAGCAGGAAGGTGCAGTCCCTTCAGGCTCTTTACGAAGAGGTAAAGAGCGACTACGAAACGGCCGAAACGAGACAGCTCGTCGTGGCGTATGCGGGCAGCCGGCTCGGTAAGGACGGAGTGACGCGCTCGAAAGAAGAGGCGGCCCGATGGGCAGCCGAGGCGGCGGCCAAGCTCAGGTCAGGAGCGGAGTTCTCGGAAGTGATGGCCGAATACGGCGACAATCCCGGCAATGGTGAGCTGGGCCGGTGCGGCGGGACTCGACTCCGCCGGATCTGGCGGAATCCGATCTTTTCGCTCGGGACCGGCGAGATCAGCGATCCGGTCGAGACTCCGTGGGGATTCCACGTTTTCGAAGTGACCGCGAGGAAGATCCCGACATTCGAGGAGCTCGAAGCCCAGCTCTCGGCTCAGGCGCAGCAGCTCTGGACCCGCGTCGCCGTTGAGAATCTTCGAGAGGGTGCCGCGGTCGAGCTCGACGAGACGTTCTTCAGCGAAGCGCAGTAGGGCTCGGCCTCCGGACCACGGAATCTTGTCATCCTGAGAGGCTGTGAAAAAATCCAGCGTGCCCTGCGCTGGTGGTGCCTACGGTTCGAGCTCAAGGAACGAGGAGGAGTCGCGGTGGTTCCTCGGTGACGACGAGCGACGCGGAGATCGGGCCGTAACCACCACTAGCCCAAAGGGTTACGGCGGGGCGTCGCCGATCGCGTTGTCGCAGCTCCTTTCCGATGAACCACATCGCTGCGTCGCTGCTCCGCGCGCTCAGACTCGCCGCGCCCGTAACGCAGGGTACGCTGGATTCTTTCACAGCCTCTGAGCGCCAGCGAAGGATCGGGTACGTCCTGACTGTCGCGTACTTTCCGTCCTGAGAGTCGGGCCGAACGCGATCCTTCGACCGTCCTCCGCTGCGCTCCGGCGGCTCAGGATGACAGTATCGGACCCTCAGTCGTCCCTTTTGCCGATCCGGCTCGTGAAGAAGCCGACGATGCTCAGGATGATCGCGCCGATCAGGGCCGGGATGAAGCCGCTGATATGCAGATCGGGGATCAGCCACGCCGTGAGCCCGAGCATGGCTGCATTGAGTACGAGCAGGAACAGTCCGAGGGTGAGGATTGTGATCGGGAGCGTCAGGATCACGAGGATCGGGCGAACGATCGCGTTGAGCAGTCCTAGAACGAGCGAGGCGATGAAGAGCATCGGAAAGCTGCCCGTGTAGTCGATCCCGGGAACGAAGAGCGCAATGGCGTAGAGGGCCGCAGTGTTGAGGACCCATCGGATCAGAAGGCTCATGTCTACTCGTGCCCTCCACCCTCGTTCAGATACTGTTCGATTGAAGGAATGAAGGTCTTCACGTCAATCGGCTTTGAGATGTAGCCGTCGCAGCCCGCCTCGAGAAATCTGTCCTTGTCGCCTCTCATCGCATGGGCGGTGAGTGCAAGAATCGGTACCGATCGGGTATTTTCCCGCTGCTTCATCTCTCTCGCAACGCTGAATCCATCCATGCCGGGGAGGTGAATGTCCATCAGAACCAGCGAAGGACTCGATCTCTCCGCAATCTCCAGAGCCTCCTCACCGCTCGTGGCCTTCAGAATGTGGTATCCGGCCTCCTCGAGAAGATACTCGACGAGTTGCATATTCATGTCGTTGTCTTCAACGACGAGAATCGAGAGCGGCATCTGCGTAGTGTCTCCCGGTCGTCGACACTTTTCAAGGGGTTTTGCGAGCGTGTATCGGATTCATTCGAGCGGACAGGACGGAGTGCGACCGCAGCCGTTCCAGCGACCTGCCCATTCTGTTAAGATTCGATCACAACGGCCGAAGTCTTCGTCGCTACGCAATCGGTCAACTGGAGCGAACGATTGAATATCATCAAGAATCGCCATAACAACGTGACGGTGCTCGACATCGAGGGCGTGATCAAGCTCGGAGAAAGTGCCAGAGAATTCTCCAGCTTTCTCGAAAAGGTCCTCAACGAAGAGTCGGGTCCCGTGCTGATCAACTTCGAAGGCATCAACTATATGGACTCGACCGGTCTCGGCGAGCTCATCGGTTACCTTCAGAAGTTCGAGGACCGGGAACGGAAGATGGCTCTCCTCAATCCGTCACACCGGATTCTCGCGCTCCTCAAGATCACGAAACTCGACTCGGTGTTCAAGATTTTCGAGTCGAAGGAGGAAGCCCTCGGATACCTCGAGGGCACCGGGGAGTAGAAGAGAGCGGAGATCATCCGCTCCCGTCGGGCCCCGGCGTGAACGGCGCATCGTGTCTCGGAGATTTGATGGTTCCCAATCATCCGAGTCTGTTATAGGATGACCCCGCCCGAAGGGGCCCGCAGCATTCAGAAGCCAAACTCTTCATTCAGCTTTCTTCACCCGGAAATTCAGCAACCTCCTCACCATGACCTATTCATTCGTCCCGATCCTCCTCATGCTCGGATTCGCCCTGCTCCTCGGGGCCATCATGCTCGGACTCGGCTGGTTTCTCGGAAAGCATCAGCGGAATCCGCAGAAGCTCTCGCCGTACGAGAGCGGTGTTCCTCAGCTCGACGTGACACGGAAGCGGATGAACGTGAAGTTCTACAAGGTGGCGATGTCGTTCATCATTTTCGACATCGAGGCCGCGTTCATCTATCCGTGGGCGGTGATCTATCGCGACACGACACGCAGCGGAGATGGAATCGTCTGGCTTCCGTTCTGGGCGATGATCATCTTCACGATTCCGATCGCGCTCGGATTCCTCTACGAGTGGAAAAAGGGCACGTTCGACTGGACCTGATCGATGGCAGATCTACATCCCGATAATCCCTACGCAGCAGAACGACACCCGACGGGTGCCGAGAGCCACGAGTTCTCGCCGGAACAGAAGGCGGAGCTCGATCACATCCTCTCGCGCTACCCCAACAAGCAGGCAGCGCTCCTGCCGGTCCTTCATCTCGCTCAGCGAGCCTGGGGCTGGCTCTCCCCCGACGTCATCCACTACGTGGCGAAGGTGCTGGAGCTCACGCCAGCGTACGTGTTCGGTGTCATCACTTTCTACAACATGTACAACCAGAAGCCGCGCGGAAAGAAGTTTCTGCAGGTCTGCACGAACCTTCCATGCATGCTGCGCGGCGCCTACGACATCTACGAAGATCTCTGTGAAAAACTGAACGTCCACCCGGGGCAGAACAGCGAGGACGGGAAGTTCACCGTTCTCGAAGTGGAGTGTCTCGGCTCGTGCGGCACGGCCCCCGTTGTCCAGGTCAATGACGACTACCATGAAGAGATGACCGTCGAAAAGATGAGTCAGCTCCTGAAGACACTCGAGTGATGGAACCTCTCAAGATACTCACGAAGAACATTGGCAAACCGAACTCCCGGTCGATCGACTCGTACATCGAGTCCGGCGGGTACAAGGCGCTCGAGAAGGCGCTGAAGATGAAGCCCGAGGAGATCACCGAGGAGGTGAAGGCCTCCGAGCTTCGCGGACGGGGTGGCGCGGGCTTCCCGACCGGAATGAAATGGGGCTTTGTCCCCAAGAACACCGGCAAGCCGATCTATCTGCTCTGCAATGCCGACGAATCCGAGCCCGGCACCTTCAAGGATCGCGTCATCATCGAGCAGGATCCCCATCTTCTGATCGAGGGCATGATCATCTCTGCCTACGCGATCGGCTCCGGAGAGATGGCCTACATCTACATCCGCGGCGAGTTCCACTACGGCTCAGTCGTTCTCGAACAGGCGCTCGCCGAGGCTCGCGAGCGCGGCTATCTGGGGAAGAACATCCTCGGTAGTGGTTTTGATCACGACATCACGGTTCATCGCGGTGCGGGTGCCTACATCTGCGGCGAGGAAACCGGACTGATCGAGTCCCTCGAAGGGAAGCGTGGGCAACCGCGCGTGAAACCGCCATTTCCCGCCGTCGTCGGTGTCTTCGGAGCGCCGACGGTCGTCAACAACGTCGAGACGCTCGCGTGTGTGCCGATGATCATCGAGCAGGGGGCGGACTACTTCAAGAGCTTCGGCATTCCGAAGAACACGGGTCCAAAGCTGTACTGTGTTTCCGGACAGGTGAAGAAGCCGGGGGTCTACGAGTTCCCGATGACGATCAACCTCAAGGAGCTCATCTACGAGCACTGTGGAGGAATCACCGATGATCTGCCCCTCAAGGCAGTCATTCCGGGTGGCGGATCGGCACCGATGCTCACGCCCGACGAGATCGATCTTCCTCTCACGTTCGATGCAGTCATGCAGGCGGGCTCGATGCTCGGCTCCGCGGGCGTGATGGTCATGAACGAGAGCGCCTGTATCGTGGAGTCGACCTGGCGGCTGTCGAAGTTCTTCGCACACGAGTCGTGCGGGCAGTGCACTCCGTGCCGCGAAGGGACGAACTGGATGGAGTCGGTTCTCGACCGGATCGAGCGGGGTGAGGGACGATTCGAGGATGCGGACACGCTTCTCGATATGGCCGACAACATCGGCGGCAAGTCGCTCTGTGCGCTGGGCGACGCTGCGATCGGTCCCGTGATCTCTTCGGTTCGAAAGTTCCGCGACGAGTACATCTATCACATCGAGCACAAGCGGTGTCTGCCGAACACACGTCAGTTCAGGAAGCCCGCACTCCTCGGCGTTCACTGAGGGACGGGCAACAGCTCTGAGGCGATCAGCGCTGTCATCCTGAGCGCTGCGAAGGATCGCGTGAATCATACTCGAGGAGTATTGGACGCGATCCTTCGCTGCGCTCAGGATGACAAGAGGCGTGACAGAACTTCGCCCGTTTTCTACAGCGCCGCTCTCAGATCGTCCAGCGTCATTCCCGGCTCGTCCAGCGGACCGAGCATCGTCATGGAGATTGTCTCGCGATCGATCGTGAAGCTGGCGACCTCGGCGAGGTCCTCGAGTGTCACCGCGTTGATCGACGCGATCACTTCGTCCGGGGTGAAGATCTGCTCGAAGTAGTGCCACTGCCTCGAGATCGCCGACATGCGGCTGACCGTGGACTCGAGTGAGAGCAGGATCGAGCCTTTGACGTTTCGTTTGGCGGACTCGAGCTCCTCGGCCGATGCCCCCTCGTCGCGAAGCCGCTTCATCTCCTCGAGCACGAGCTCGACGACGCGATCGACCTTGTCGGGATTGCAGGCGGCGTAGACGGACTCGAAGCCGGCGTTGATGTTGGCGGTGTGATAGGAGGAGATGCTGTAGACGAGCCCCTCCTGCTCGCGCACGCGCTGGAAGAGCCGTGATGACATCCCTCCGCCGAGAATCGTGCTGAAGAGCGCTGCGGCATAACGCTTCTGTGATGACTGGGGGTAACCCTTGCTCCCGATGGAGAGATGAACCTGCTCGAGCTCGGGCTTCGACCGCAGAGAAAGGTGCTGGCGCGGCGTGGGTGGCTGAAGCGGAGCTCTCGGTGGTTCACCAGACTGCGCAGAAAAGACGTCGGCGAGGTTGTCGATCACCGAGTCCGGGTTGATGTTTCCAGATGCGCAAAAGATGATGTTCTGCGGCGTGAGTACCCGGGAGATGTGGTGCTCGATCGCCTCCCGCGAAAGGCTGGCGATTCCTCCCGGAGGTCCGAGGATCGGTCGTCCCAGAGGATGTCCGGGCCATAGGTTGTCGAGAAAGAGCTCATGGATCAGATCGTCAGGAGTGTCCTCGACCATCTTGATCTCTTCGAGTATGACATTCCGCTCCATCTCGAGATCTTCATCGCTCCAGCGCGCGCGGGCGATCAGATCAGTAAGAAGGTCGAGCGCGTCGTCCGCCTGCTCGTCGAGTACGTGAGCGTGGATCGCGGTGTACTCCTTGTGCGTGTAGGCGTCGACCTCTCCGCCCAGTGCATCGATCGCCCGCGCAATGTCCGCGGTCGTCCGGGAGGTCGTTCCCTTGAAAAGCAGATGCTCGATGAAATGAGTCGCTCCGGCAACCTCATCTGCTTCGCAGGAGGACCCACTACGGATCAGAAAGCCGAGTGAGACCGAGCGAACGAACGGAAGCGGCTCGATGAGAATCGTCAGGCCATTCGGAAGGGTGCGCTCGACGACATTGGGGGGCGATAGAGTAGGTTGCTGCATAGGTTGCGTAGTGTATCAGTCGTCCGAGTCATCAGTCGTCAGTCGTCAGTCGTCAGTCGTCAGTCGACAGTCATTAGTCGTCAGTCATCAGTCATTGGGTCGTCAGGTGTCAGTCAGAACCTGTCATTCCGAAGGAGCGGTCTCATCGCGACTGAGGAATCTCGCCGTGAAATCGGCACGAGAGCGCCGCCGTGAGAGTCCTCCTCGCTTCCGCTCGTCGGGATGACCGAGAGCTCCAGGACCAACGACCAACGACTAATGACGAGCTATGACGAGCGATTAATGACCAGCGACTCAACGACCAACGATCAAATCACTCGTTTCCCTTCTGCGGCTGAGGCTGCTGCCCGGGCTGGGGCTGCTGGCCGGGGGGAACCTGCTGTTCCTGGAGATCCTGGATCGTGAACGACCATTCTTCGTAGCGGGTTGCATCGTTGAACTCGAGATACGACTCGCCGGTCTGCGGTGGCCGGACGCCGACGAAGGGTCCGACATAGTCACCTGCTGCGCCCCCGCCCGGTTGACCCGGTTTCGGTTTCTTGTCACCGAACGGATCTTTTTCTGCCTCGTCGGGATCGGCTTGTCCCGGCGCTCCCGGCCCACCTTCGGTCCCGGGGGGTACGAGGATCCAGTCGACTTCTCCGGAGAGAGGATTTGTGTAGAGCTGGCGGAGAACCCGAGGATTGTTGAACTCGTCGAGCTTATCGAGAGACACCGGCAGCGCACCCTGTGCGCCTCTGGTACTCCTGAATTGAGCGAGCGTACTGCTCCATCACGAACATCAGTTGCCGATCACGCTCCCGATTCCTGACATCCGACCACTTGGTGGGCACGGTGTACGCGAGGACGACTGCGAGAATGGTGAGGATGACGAGCAATCCAGCCAGGGTGAAACCGGATTGAGTCGTTGAGTCATTGCGTCGTTGAGTCATTGGGTCATTAGCCCGCTTGTCATCCTGAGCGCCAGCGAAGGATCTTACAGATTCATCTCGAAGTGGAGTGACGATATCCTTCGCTTCGCTCAGGATGACTTTGCATGTGATCATGATCTTGCCTCAATGACCCAACGACTCAATGACCCAACGACTGACTCTCACAGCTCCTCGTATGGGATCCCATCCATTGTTTCGCCCTCGGCGCCGCTCTTGATGTCGATGACGCCGGGGGTGAGGCTGGTGCTGGGATCGTCGTAGTTCGAAGACCCCCAACCACTGTCCCAGGAGCTCGGATCGTCGAGAGTCGGCTGGTCGAAGACCTCGATCCATGTATCGGAAGACTCCGTGACAGGGTCGGGCGGGATCTTGCGGATGTAGTTCGGCACCAGGTCCTGCAGGGACGGCGGATATGCCTGCTTGTCGGCGTAGTAGTTGTCGATCGCCGCACGAAGCTGATGGAGATTCCCGCGCAGCACTTCCTCTTTGGCTTTGATCTGTGCGTTGCGGACGTTCACCATGGCGAGTCCCGCCAGGATCCCGACGATCGTGATCACGACGAGGAGCTCGATCAGAGTGAATCCGCGCTGTCGGGTCTTTCCGATGCGATTGATGTTCAACATAGTCACCATTCGTTGTACCGCGTCTTGCCGTCGAGTGAGAGCTTTGAAGAGGTCGAGTGGACGTCGAAGACGTTCTTGTTGTCGGTGAAGCTCGATTCAGGATCGTCACGTGGTCGATCTCGTAACCCATTCCTTGCGGTTGGTCATCGGATCGATGAGATCACGTTCACGCAGGAACTTGACGCGGGATCCGTCGCTGAGCTCGACTCCTTCCACGAGCTGTTCGAGATCCTGTGGATAGCCGTCCTGGCCGAGCTGTTCCTGCTCCTTGATGATCCCCTTCACTCTCAGGTCGTGATAATGATCGATCGCAGTCGTGATCTTTCGGATCCGGTCACGAAGCTCGATCTCCTTCTGACGTCGAAGTCCGAACTTGGCGACCGGCAGGGCGAGGGAAGCGAGGATCCCGATGATCGCGATGACCGTGATCAGTTCCGCGATGGTGAATCCGCCCTGCCGTGAATGAAACGCTTTCATCAGTTGAAGTCGACACGTGCCTTTGCGCCGGTGACCGTGGCGGCGACGACGCGGCCGTCTGGTCTCGCGAGATCGAGTTTCGAGATCGTCAGAGGGCTGTCTCCCGGAAGCACGGCCTGAATGGCGATATGCGCAATCTCTCCGCCGGAACGGAAGTGGAGGGGAGCTCCGTCGTCCGACCTGATGCGAATGACCCCCAGCTCACGATCGATCGAGATCGAGGGAGGCTGATTGGGGTTGACTACGAGGCCGCTCCCGAACGTGATCGTCGTGATGTTGACCGCTTCAGGGTTGTAGCCGAGCACGATCTCGTCAGTTACCAGCTGGTCCAGATCCATCCCTACAATCGACCAGACGGCGATGTCGTTCGGTGAAAGCTTCATCTGCGCCGGTTGCGCAGAGATCCGGGGCATGAGGGAGACCATACTCTGCTGGGCCGTTGCAATATCTTCCGCGACCAATTCATCGGTGACAGCAGTCGCATCAGCTCTGCGTCCGGCGGTCGAACGGATCGAAACGCTCGGTTTGAGGCTGTTCAGGGGCGATCTCCGGCGCGGGCTGGACCTGAGGCGGCATTGGTGGCCCTTCGACAGGTCTCTCAGGAGTCGCGGTCGGCGGAACACGGTTCTGGAACTGGCTGTCGGATCCTGGCGCAGGCGTAAAGGGATCGCCGCTGGTCTGGCTCTCCATGCGGGGCGTGAGACCCCGGAAAGTCATGTTGTTCGAGGTTCCGACCCACATTGGCCGCAGATCGTCTTCAGTGATGTCGGCGATCCGTATGATGTGCGGTGTCATCGTGAGAATCAGATCCGTGCTGCGTGTGTCCTTTGGCCCTATTCGAGAACAGTCTCCCGATGACATGGGATGTCCGAGAGGAATGGGATGTCGCGGTCAGCATCGTTCTCGTCCTTCCGGATCAGACCAGCGAGAAAGTTCGTCTCACCATCCTTGAGTCGGATGACCGACTCGATCTTTCTGGTACCGATTGTCGGCTGATCCGCGGCGCCACCGCCAGGCTGCACGTTCGAATACTTCCACAGCGAGCTTCAGCGTGATCTCGCGATTGTGATGCACACGCGGTTCGATCGAGATCTTGATGCCGACGTCGCGATACTGGTACTGGGTTGGAGGCGCATAGACGGTGCCGCCCTGGCCCGGCTGATTCGATGATCGAGTTATAGGTCGTGACGGCGATCGGAACTTCCTGTCCGATGTGCAGCGTTGCCGCCTCGCCCTCGGAGATTCTCAACTGAGGCCGTGCCAGCAATGATGCTTCCGTGGAGGTCTTGAGGAGTTTGTAAGTGGCCGTCGGGATGTTGACGAACAGATCGGATGTGCCGAGGTTGCTTACCTGATTCCAGGGCAGCGAACTGATTGCCCCCGCCTCGTCGAAGAAACCAGTCTCGACGGCGTCCTTTCCGAGGATGAGTCCGATGTCCCGCATCTTGTTGGTATCGACCTGCAGGAGCTCGACCTGGACGACGACTTCAGCTCGTGCCTTGTCATTCGCCTCGATGATCTGTTCGGCGATCAGTACTTTGTCGGCAGTATCTCTGATCGTGATTGCATTGAGTGCCTTGAGCGGGAAGACGTTCCGAGCTTCGATCATCGTTCGTGACGACGTTGGTCACCTGCTCAGCATCGCCATTCGAGAGATAGAAGGTGCGGATGACGAGATCCTCATACTCCCGGCGGGTCTGCTGGTTGTCCGGGATGACCATGATCGTCTGCTCGTCGAGGACCTTGTAGAAATGTGTAGCGGTCTGCATCACGCGCTCGAGTGCTTCCTGAGCAGTGACATTCCGGAGCTCGATCGCGATCTTGTCGTCGGTGAGCCGCTGGTCGAACATTACGTTGATGCCGAACGCGTTTCCGAGGGCGCGGTAGATGTCCTTGACGTTCGTTTCCTTCGGGAACGACAGAGAGATCGGCTCGTTCGACGCCGGATTGAGCATCGGTGGGCGCGACTGCTCTGTCACGCGGCGTTTCATCTCGTCGATGTCGCCGTATTGTCCGCCGCCGGTGTTTCGCTCGCGTGTTGCCGCGACGGCTTTCGAAAGCTCTACGGCCGCGAACTGGTTCGTCGGGTCGAGCTTGACCGTGAGCTGGAACTCGAGAGCCGCCATCTCGTAGTGGGCGGCTGCCATGAGCTCTTTCCCCTTGTCGAAGTGAATCCGCGACGACTCGAGGCGGGCGCGCTGCAGACCCATCTTGTACTGGATGTTGTCCGGATCGAGCTCGAGGGCCTTTTCGTACTGCAGGACTGCCTGGTCCCACTCTCCCAGCTGTTCGAAGTCCTGCGCCTTTTCCCATGCGCGAAAACTCGTGCAGGAAGCGAGCACGAGGCATAGCGCTGCGAGCGTCGCCAGTCTCATCATTTTCATTTGCAACCGTCCATCATATTTGATCATCTTCGTCGGTTATGACGATTCAGGGAGCGTTTCGTAACGGTCACTGACCGATCGGCACGCGAGTCGTTTCGTTCGGGAACTTCGTATAGCCGATCACCGCGGACTCCAGTCCGATCTTCTTCAGCACGAACTTGCCCTCGATCACCTCACCCTCACGGATGTTTTTGATCTCTCCACCTTTCGAGAAGGTTGCGATCGGAGCGTCGGAAGGTCCGAATGTCCCGAGGAGCTTCCACTCGAAAGCTGGTGGCTTCGGTTTCGGCGGTGGCGGAGGCGTCTCTGCGTCATCGCACGCGGTCCCGATTCCATCCCGGTCGATGTCCTGCTGGTCGGGATTGGCGACCTCGGGACAGTTGTCGCGTGAGTCAGGAACACCGTCTTTGTCAGCGTCCGGGGGCGGGGGAGGTGGCGGAGGCGCCGCCTTGGGAGGCGGAGGCGGAGGAGCGACGAAGGCGAACAGATTTCGATCGATTTCGTAGCTCGACGTCTGCGGTTCGACCAGCTCGAGCCGGACGAAACTCTCCGCCGATCTGCGGCATTCTCGCCGGCCGTGTCGCCGGACGTAATCGCATCGGTGGCCGGAGCAGGAATGACTTCCCGGAGCAAACCGGCCGGATAGGCGAACGCATAGATCGCAATGAGAGCGAGAATGACGCCGGTCAGCAGCGTCCACGTCTTCCAGTTCTTCAGGTCCATTATGCTGTCGGCTGCTCCCGTTGTCCGTCATTTCGGAACAGGGTCTTGAGGCTCAGAGACAACCCGAGCTTCTGCCCGTCATCGGAAGTATCCACCAGATCGATCTGCTGGATGATGATGAAGTGCGGAGACATCTCGATGAGGTTGATGAGGTTTCGGATCTGCTCGTACGTACCCTCGACCCGGAAGGCGACTGTGAGCGTCTCCGCGCCAGCAGTCTGACCCGATTCCTGTTCACTCCAGTTGTAGCTGCGAGTGGGCGGTTTCAGCCCGCTCTTCGTCGCCAGGGTCTGGAGCTCGACGATCATGGGGGCCAGTCTCTCCGGCCGGGTCGACCACCAGTCGTTGTAGACATGATCCAGATCTTCTCTCGTACGATCGACCGATCCGAGGAGCTTTCGGGTTTCCTGGCTGCGCTCAGTCGCTTCTTTCAGATTCTCCCGGGCGACCGCGAGATCGTCGTTGAGACTCTCGATCCTGTTCTCGTACCGGACTCGGTAGGTGACGAAGAACACGATGTTGATCAGCAGAAGAACGCCGAGACCGATCAGCAACCACTTTCTTTCCTGCCAGATCACGGTGCCACCATCCCTGCTGGATCGGGCCGGTAAGTGACGCGAAGGGTGAATTTCAATTCTCCTCCTTCAGACGTCTCCGACAGTGGATACGGATTCTCGAAGTACGGATCTGCGGTGATCTGCCTGATCGTCTCGACGTAAGCATCCTGGTCCTTCGCGATACACGACATCGACAGAAGGATAGGCCCCTCATCATCGATCGACGGTCGCAGCGTCGTCAGACGGACATCATTCGGAAGAACCCTTTCGAGATGATCGATCAGCTGCGACCACGAGAACGTGCGTTCGACGATGCGCTTGTTGACGAAGTCGACCCGTTGCATCAGTTCAGTGCGATCCATCGTTTCGAGTCGACCCTCGAGACGTCTCGACTCCTGCATTTCAGCTGTCGTTCTGGCCTGGATCTCGGAGATCGCGACCCGCGTCTCCTCGGTTTCGACGTAGTAGCGCCACGCGGCCTGTACGTTGTTGACGAGCAGAAGGGCGATGACCGCGGCCGCGATGCCCACGGTGATCCAGAACGGCCTCGAATTCTGCCAAGGGTTGGTTGCGAGGTTCAGATGAAGCGGCTTCATGCGGCGAATACTCCCATAGCGGCCACTACGGCAATCTCTTCACCACGTGTGTCGATCGCGCCCGGACGTATCCCAACGTCCTGCAGGGCCACCGGATGAACCGGTGTACCGAGCTCGCTCGAGATCAGTTCACGGAGATCTGCGCCGACGCGGTCTCCCGCGACCCAGCAGAGCGCGGGGGATCCGATACCGATCTGATTGCGGAGATAGGAGATGGAGAGACGCACTTCCTGGACCAGATCGTGGGCCTCGGAGATGCGTTTCGACCTGTAGAAAAGTGGCCGATCTCCCCGGAACAGGACGATCGCCATGTCATTCCCTCTTGCGAGAAGAAGCAGCCTCTCGGCTCCGTCATTCTCGATCGAGCTTGCGAGCGCGTTCCAGAGACTGAGACCGAGCGGCTCGATCAGTATCGGGCGCAGGCCCGCCGTCTCGAGCGCCGACTCGAGGCGGGAGATCGACTCCTCCGATGCTCCGAGGACGGCAACACGTCCGCCCTTGCCGGTCTTCTCGATCGTACGCCAGGCGAGTCTCATCTCATCGGTCCTCGAGGGGAGTGTCCGCTTGAGTGACCAGCGCACGGTCTCGTCGGCTTCCGCCCACCGGTCCGGGATCGACTCGAGTGTCAGGATGTGAAGCCTGAACCAGGAGTCGGGGAGCAGAACCGACACGTTCTCGATCTTTCTGTTTGCAGCGATACGCCGCAGTGCATCGACGAGTGGAACCGGATCAGCGAGCAGAGGAGAAAGGGCTCCGTGCTCGAAGACGGAGTCCGGGAGCGGAACTCGCGAGATCGCCGTCAGCTCGGTTTCCTTGTTCTGCTGGAATCTCGTGTAGAGGACTCCGCGCTGTTCGATCAGCAATACGTCTGGTGGAAAGCTGGCCATATCAATCGACGAAGGTGACCTTGTTCACCTCGTGAAGCGTCGTCACTCCTTCCAGTACCTTCTTGATGGCGGCGTCCCTCAGAAAAGTCATTCCCTCGTCGGCAGCAGCCTTCTTGATCTCGGAAGCTGGTCGTTTTTCGAGGATCAGCCCACGGATGCGGTCAGAGAGGTCGAGAAGCTCTGCGATCGCCAGTCGACCATGATAGCCGGTGCCGTTGCATTCGATGCATCCGCTCCCCTCGTAAAACTGATGACCGTAGTATTCGTCAGAGAGGGCAGATTCCTGCAGCATTTCCCTGGTCACCACTGCTGGCACCTTGCAATTGTCGCAGATTCTGCGGACGAGCCTCTGGGCCAAGACACAGTTGAGAGCAGAGACGAAATTGTAGAGCTCGACCTTCATATTCAGGAACCGCCCGAGCACGTCGACGACGTTGTTGGCGTGGACGGTGGTGAACACGAGATGTCCCGTGAGGGCAGACTGGACCGCGATCTGGGCCGTGTCTTCGTCCCGGATCTCACCGACCATGATCTTGTCCGGGTCATGTCGCAGGATTGCGCGCAGCCCGCGAGAGAACGTCAGCCCCTTCTTCTCGTTGACGGGTATCTGCGTGATCCCTCGGAGCTGATACTCGACCGGATCCTCGATCGTGATGATCTTGTCCTCACTCGTCTGGATCTCGGAGAGAGCCGCGTAGAGAGTCGTCGTCTTACCCGATCCGGTGGGACCGGTCACGAGCACCATCCCGTACGGTTCCCTGGTAAATTTGCGAAGCTTCTTGAGCAGATCCTCGTCGAATCCGAGGACGTCGAGCCGGAGATCCTTGAACTCCTTGTTCATCGACTCCTTGTCGAGAATACGGATGACCGAGTCCTCGCCGTGAACGGTGGGAACGATCGAGACGCGGAAGTCGATTGTGCGGCCGTTGATACGAAGCTTGAAACGGCCGTCCTGGGGCGTGCGTTTCTCTGCGATATCCAGCTCCGACATGACCTTGATACGCGAGATGACGGTCGAGTGATGTTTCTTGTCGATCGGATCGAGCGCCTGGTAGAGCACACCGTCGATCCGGTACTTGACGACGAGCTCGTTGTCGCGGGTCTCGATGTGAATGTCCGAGGCCCTTCTCTGGATCGCGTTGAACACGATCGAGTCGACCAGACGGATGATCGGAGAGTGATCTTCCTTCGTGATCGTATCGATCGTGAGCGTCTCACCCTCCTCATCTTCCGAGAGGAGCTGCATCCGGAAGCCTTCGGTGGCTTCGTCGAGGACGCGTTGAGTCGACTCGGACTTCTGGAGCTTCTCTCGAATCTTGTCAGGACTTGCCACCTGAATCTTCAGAGGTGCTCCCGACCTGGTGCTCGATCTCGTCGAGCTTCAGAACGTCAGTTGGATCTCCGACGACGATCGAGACGTGACCGTTCTCCCGATGGGCGGGAATGAACTGGTACCGGATCATCAGATCGAGGGGCAGTTCCTTGAACAGTTCGTGATCGACCGTGAAATGATCGAGATCATCGATGAAGTCGAACCCGTACTGCTCGGCCAGGCGACGCGCTCGTGCCGATTCCGACTCGGTGCCGGTCTCGTTTCGGGTCAGGGGAAAATCAGACATTCTGCACCTTTGTAATTTCGAATAGCGGGAGGTAGAACGCGTAGAGGAGACCAGCGATCACCAGACCGAGCAGAACCAGAATCGCCGGTTCGAGCAGAGCCATCATGCGGCTCAGCCTGGTCTCGATCTCTTCGTCGTAAAACTCTCCTACATGGGACAGCATTTCGACCAGAGCACCCGTCGACTCGCCGACCTTGATCATCTCGACTGAAATCGAGGACATCGCTCCGGTCGACTCCAGTGAAAGCCACAGCGGTTCGCCCTCCCGGACCTGCTGAATGATTCCCTTGATTTTTGAGGAAATGTGAGAATTGGTCACGGATTCCGAGGCCGTCTCCAGTGCTGGGACCATAGGCGTGCCGCCTGCGAGCAGGGTGGAGAGGGACTGCGTGAACTGCATGATTGCAAAAGAATGGATGACGCTTCCGGCAAACGGAACCTTCAGCTTGACCTTGTCGAGGATCAACCGTCCCGACTTCGTCTTCCCCACCTGCGGACGAAGAAAATCGTAAGGCCCACCGCAGCCAGAGTGATGATCGAGTTGTTTCGCACGAAGAAGGCGAACGAGATCAGAAACTGCGTGAAAATCGGTAGTTCTGCATCGAATCCCTTGTAGAACTCCGTGAACTTCGGAACCACGACCGTCAGCATGATGTAGATCATCGCTATCGATATCGCGATCAGCACGGCCGGATAGATCAGCGCTCCCGTAACCTTCTTGCCGATCGACACGATCAGCTTCTGGTAGCGGAGAAAACGCTTGATGACCCCTTCGAGATCGCCCGAACGCTCACCTGCGCGAAGAGAATTCGAGTAGATCGGCGGGAACATGTCACCATGGGAGGCAAACGCGTCGGATAGGGCGACGCCGGAACGGACCTGGTCGCGGACGTCAGCGAGCAGGTTGCGGAACGTCGTGTCCTGCTGACGTTCGAGCATGATGTCGAGCGACTGGACGATCGGAAGTCCTGCCCGCACCAGTGCAAGAAGCTCCTGGTTGAACAGAAGGAACCGCTCGGTCGAGAGTGCCCGGCTTCGCAGCCGCAGCGAAGGGCGAAAGCCGCGCTTTTTCACGCCGAAGATGTGGAGTCCCTGGCTCTCGATCTCTTTTCGTGCTTTCTCGAGAGTCGATGCTTCGACTTTTCGGTCGACAATGTCGCCTTTGGGGGTCCCTACTCTGAATACGTATGTCGCCATAGATCGTGTGCCCGCTCTGTAGACGGGTCAGCGCGGTAAACGTTCCGTTACCGGCATATATTTACGGGTGCCGTAACGGCCTTCCTCAATGGTGCCCGGAAGAGAGCATCCGGCGAGGTCACGGTCGCAAATCTGGCAGCTCGACCCGCACTTCCGTCCCTGCGTTTGAAGTGTGGCTGATCGAGATCGATCCGCCGTGCAGAAGCACGATTTTTCGCGCCAGCGGCAACCCCAGGCCGGTGCCGGAAGCCTTTCCGGTCTGAAACGGCAGAAAGATCTTTGGCAGAAGCTCGGCGTCGATCCCCGTCCCGGTGTCCGTGATCTCAACCGTCGCCACCCCTGGATCTTTATGGACGGCTACGGTTACGTGCCCCGGTTCGCCCGGAGGGATGGCTTCCACGGCGTTGCGAACGAGGTTCTCGAAAACCGTCTCGATGAGAGACGCGTCCGCGTCGAGCTCCACGTCTTCCCCCTCGAGCCTGATCTCGACATGACTGCTCTCTGTGGCAAGTCTCTCAATGACGCGTTCGAGTAGCAGGTTGAGTTCAACCCGTTCGAGCTCCAGCGAAACAGGCCGCGCAAACGCGAGCAGTGCGTTGATCGAGTCGGCGAGTCGATTCCCCTCTGATTCCGCCTTTCTGAGCTTCTCCTCACTCTGCGCAGGATTCTCCTGCCGCCTTGCGAGCTTCAGATATCCGAGGATCGTTCCCAGCGAATTACGGAACTCGTGTGCAATGCCCGCGGAGATCTGTCCGAGGTCGGCCAGCGCCTGCATCTCGCGCATCCTCTGCTCGAGCTCACGAATGCTGGAGAGATCCGTGAATAAAACCAGCATGCCCAGGAACTGGTCGCTCTCGTCGTAGAGGGGGACGGTCGTCACGCCGAGAATGATTCCCCGGCGTTCGTCGATGACCTCCTGCCGGGAGAGTGATTCCCGACTCGCGAAGGAGCCTTCGATCGTGCCGGTCAGGCTGCCGCGTCCGATGATGTCGGTGATCTCGCCTGCAGTGATATCTCCGTCGAGGCGGAGAATCTCTTTTGCGGACCGGTTGACGTCGATGACCCGCCCCGTCGGGTCGAGTGCGATGAAACCGGATGAGAGGCTGCGTGTAAGGGTCGAGGTGATGCGCTCGAGATCGTCGGCACGCGCCTTTTCGAACTCGTGGAGTCGTCGAAGTTCTTCTTCCTGCTCGCGCAGTCTGGCGATCGACATCCTGAACGTCTCGATCAGGTAGTGGTCTTCGGCCTGATGCACGTCTCTCTCTCCGAGCTCCCGGGCATCCTCCAGCATGCGATCGATCGGTCTGACAATCCGGGGCAGGAGAAGGACGAGGAGAATGACCGCGAGGATCGTCGCACCCAGTACGATGGCCGCGAGAGAAAGGAACCGGCGCTGAAGGGCTTCGACCGGTGACGGATCGAAGTGGAGGGTTAGCGTCCCCCCGGCGGTCGCACGGGACATTGACGATGTCGACGCACCACGTTGCCCGGATTGGAGAATCGTGCCGCCCGGACCCGTCAGCTCGACCCCTACGACTCCGCGCAGACTACGTATTGCTGCCAGCCGTGCTTCGGGCGTCCCTGGCGCCGCATCGCCCCCCGCGGAGTCAATCAATTCGCGAGCGGAGTCGAGTAGGGCGCCTCTGGCAATTCTCTCAGTTTCCAGAGCTTCCCCCAGGACCGTCTGCAGAAACAGAAGCAGCATGAGAATCAAGGTGATCAGAAAACCGACGAGCGCGCCGAGGAACCATTTGATGTTCCGGCGGAAGCCGACGGCGGTCGTGTAGGAACGGGGGGCGCGTGTCACCCGGGTAGTGTAGCGGGTCCGGAGCCTCAAAAAGTGATGAGGTGCATGTAGGTATCGCCGATCGGCTCTCCGAAGAACAGAACAAGTAATGTGGCCACCCCGAGGAAGGGACCGAACGGCAGGGCGACGCGCAGACCACTTCCCTGCTTGATCCCGAAGATGACTCCGACGATCGCGCCGGTGAATGACGCCACGAAGAGAACCGGCACGATGCCCTGCCACCCGGTGACGGCGCCGATCATCGCGAGCATCTTCACGTCGCCCAGTCCCATTCCCTCTACCTTCCGAAGCACCTTGTAGGAGAAGGCGACCAGGAGGAGCAGGCCGCCACCGGCAGCGGCTCCGATCAGCGAGTCGGTCAGCGAGCTCGACAGGAACAGGGGATACGAGTCGCCGAGGGACATCCAGCCGATCAGCAGGCCGATGAAGATTCCGGGAATGTCGACGACGTCCGGGAGGAGCTGCGTATCGAGATCGATGAAGATCAGCACGATCAGCATCGATGCGACTGCGGCGATCGGGAGGAATGCGAGCGAGAGGCCCGTGTGCATGGCGATGGCTGCATAGAGGAGCGCATTCGCCATCTCCACGAGTGGATAGCGGGCGGAGATCGGCTCGCCGCAGTGGCGGCACCGAGCCCGGAGTGCCAGCCAGCTCACGACCGGAATGTTGTCCCACCAGCGGATCGGATTCGAGCAACGAGGACAGTGGCTGGGCGGAGTGACGATCGACATCTCCGCAGGCCAGCGATGAATCACGACGTTGAGGAAACTCCCGATGATGGCACCGAGCCCGAACGCGACGGCAAGAGCGAAGAGGGGAGGGAGGTCAGAGAATGCTGAATGCTGAATGCTGAATGCTGAAAAGAATGCGGAATGCTGAATACTGAATGCGGAGCTGATCTGGGTGGCGGGAGTATCGAACATCGAGCGACCGAATGCTGTGACGATGGACTGGAACGTCATCAAGCTGGAGAACCCATTCAGCATTCAGCATTCCTCATTCAGCATTCGCCCGCCATTCAGCATTAAAAATGGCGGAGGCGTGTCGGAATCGAACCAACCCACCGACGCTTCCGCGCCGGCGCTACGGTTTTGAAGACCGCGGGGACCACCAGATCCCTTTCGCCTCCTCACGGGCGCGTAGTGTAACCGATGTGGATGGAGAGCGCTTTTCCAGATCTGCTCTTCTGCCTCAGGTCCGCTCTATCGGGCTTCTCTCTTGCCTGCAGTTATTCGGATACGAGCCGACGCTCGATCCTTCCAAGGAACTCCACCCGGACCGTCGTTGCTGCTGAATTACCGGGGTGCCGGGGTCGCTGACGGAGCACTGGCATCCAGGCTCCGGGGAGGATCGGTCAGAAGCCCGATCTTCACTGCGCCCGCCTGCTGCGCCACATCGAGAGCCGCGACGGTCTGCTGAAACGTCACGTCATCTTCAGAGTTTAGAAACACCACCCGCTTGTCCGGCTCTCTGGATGAGAGAATCGAGGCGAGCGTATTCCGGAAGGCATCGAGGTCCTTCATCCGGTCGCGATTGAGATAGAGGCCATCGGAATGGACGCTGATGACGAGTTGCTCCTGCTGGACCTCGCTCGGCGGCGCCTCGACCTGAACCTTGGGCGGAATCTCGACATCGATACCCATCTGAAGGACCGGCGTGACGACCATGAAGATGATCAGCAGAACGAGGACCACGTCGACCAGTGGTGTGACGTTGATCTCTCCATGAGGTCTGCTGCCGGAGGCCGAGCTCATTGCCATATGTCGTTCTCTCTTCTCATTGTGCTGCCACGGCTGCGGCGCCGGCCTGATTCTCGGTCAGGACCGCAATCCTGGAAAAGCCCGCCTCGTTCGCCGCTTTCATCACTTCCCGGATCCTTTTGAACTGGAGTCGCGAATCAGCCTTGAACATCACGGTGCGGGCGGGATCCCGATCATGCTCGGCCGCCAGGAAAGCGGGGAGATCTCCGTCGGCCACCCAGCTCTGCCCGATGAACACGGTACCGTCTTCCTTGACCGAGATCATGAGGTCGTCCTCTTCCCCTGGCTTCTTCTCGGCGTGTGGGCCGAAAGGGAGCTTGACGTCGATACCCTGCTGGAGCATCGGCGTGACCACCATGAAGATGATGAGAAGAACGAGACAGACGTCCACCAGTGGTGTGACGTTGATCTCGCCCTTGACGCCGGACCCGCTCGACTGGAATGCCATTCGTTTCAGCTCACCGCGCTCGAGGCCGCGGTCACAGTCTTTCTCCCGGACGATGCCTCTCGCTGAATCAGGTAGTCCAGCAGCTCGGAAGAGGCATTGTTGATCTCGACCTGAAAGCGATCGATTTTTCCGAGAAAGTAGTTGTAGAGCCATACCGCGGGGATGGCCACGAACAGACCGAAGGCCGTGGCGACCAGCGCCTCGGAGATACCAGCCGAGACGGCGCCCAGACCGCCTGAACCCGAGGCTGCCATTCCCTGGAACGCGTTGATGATGCCGACGACAGTTCCGAAGAGACCGATGAAGGGCGCGGTAGTCGAGATGGTCGCGAGATTTCCGAGGCCCTTTCTCATGTCGGCAACCGTCATCTCTTTCTCACGTTCGATTGCACGGCTGGCTGCAGCGACCCGATCGAGCTCGTCGGCGGTCCCGGTTCGTTCAGCCTGGCGGAATCGCCTGATTCCCGCTCCGAGGACGCGAGAGATATGGCTGTTCCGGTAGTCGGTCCGCCGCGTGAGATCGTCGGCGTCCTCGAGACGTCCCTCGTCGAGAAGCTCGCTGATCCTGCCAGCCGCGGAGACCGATTCCTTGCGCGCCTTGCGGAAGCGGAGAGCCCGTTCGATTGCGAGACCGAGCGAGTAGATGGACATGATGGCGAGCACGATGACGACGCCTCTGGCCACCCATCCCATCGTCTCCCACATGCCGACCAGAGTGAATGTTTCCTGCATTTTGATCCTTTCGCGGAACGTTCAACGTGAAAAGTGAAAGAGTTCTATGATCAGAGACTAATGACTGAAGACCGACGACCAACGACTACTGCAACCTGAAACTCACGCTGACGTTGAAGATCACCGGCACTGGCTTTCCTTCCAGCATCCCGGGCTTGTACTTCCAGAGTTTAACCGCCTTGACTGCCTCCTCGGAAAGACCGTGAGGAAGAGGTTTCAGAATCTTGACGTTCTGCACGTCCCCCTTTTCGTCGACGATCATCTCCAGGATGACGATTCCCTGAGTTCTCGCTTTGCGTGCTTCCTCTGTGTAGCCCGGCTCCGGCTTGTAGACGGCCGTCGGAGGGGTCACGTTTCCTCCCGGAGTGTACGGTCCCGTACCGGTCCCTCCGAGGACCCCGCCGAGTTGACCACCCAGTTCGCCTCCGATGACTCCGCCGACGACGCCCCCCACCACGCCGCCGATCACGCCTCCTTCGACGCCACCGGGCACGCCGCCAGGCTCCGATCTGGTGTTCTTCGGCGTGATTTCCGGAAGATCCTCGGGGATCTCCTGAGGGGTGACGAAGGTGTCCTGCGGGTCGACAGGGTCCGGCTCTTCAACTTCAGGCTCAGGCTCCGGCTCGACCGCATCTGCGCCGCCGGGAGGTGGGGGAGGCGGCGGCGGAGGAGCGGGGGCGGTGCCGATGATGTATGCCTGGATCGGCTCGGTGATCTCCGGATTCTCGTGAACCCAGTAACCGGCGGCGACTGCCGCGAAGACGATTGCGATGTGGATCGCCAGCGATGCAAGCGTCGTCGCGAGCGTTCGCGTGGACCGCTTCTGACCGGCCGATTCGATGAGTGAGTCGCTGAACATTCTTCCGCGCCGAATACAACGAACGATGGTGGCAGAAAATCCCGGAGATGCGAGGGGTCGTGACGGTGCCGACGCGAAATTTCACCGCTTCGTCGCGGGTTCAATCGTCCTGCAACGGGTCACTCTTGACCCGTAACGGATCAGCGTGAAACCATTCACGTCCCTCGATGATCCGATATGTGGGGCCGTAGCTCAATTGGGAGAGCGCCTGAATGGCATTCAGGAGGTCGTCGGTTCGATCCCGATCGGCTCCACCAACCTTCTATCAAACACTTAGCCCGTTCGAGAGAGCGGGCTTTTTCGTGCTCGGACACAGCGGCGGACACTGTTCAATGAGGCAGTTGCTGTAACTGGTTGGCTAAGCTGGAGAACTCTTTTTCCGGTACGACCTTCACCGAAAGCTGCTCGATTGCGGTGAGAATTTCGGTGGCGGTTGACGCAGCGGCTACGTGCTCGGGCCGGGGACGACCAGCAAGGAAGTAGAGGTGCGTTCCGACGAGCTTGGGCCGGAGAAAATCCAGCTTTCCTCGCCAAGTCGTGGCCGCCGTGAGTAGCCCGTCCTTGTCGGCATACTCAAAAGAAACCGGTTCCAGAATGTGAAGGCTGCCGTTCTGGTATGTGTGGTCAAACTTCTGATGGAACTCTTTGTAGGAAAATTCTCTCGGCTGAATTTCCCGCGAGAGGTCAAGGGGAAGCCTTTTCTGAAACTCCTGCCAAACCTCGACCGGCTGTCTTCGACTTTCAAGATCAGTGACGGTCTGCGAGGCGACAAATCGATCGTAAAGTTGGTGGAGCGATGAGGTTAAATCCTCGGTCATCCCAAAGCTGTCCTCGGATGCTTGGAAGGTTGAATGCACGCCGGGCCACAGGGACATCGCAAGCTCGCGAGCGCTCCTTTCTCTCGAAAATAGTTCGCCCTTCTGCAGGGCCTTCTTCCGCATAGCTAGTGCAGCAAAAAAAGATTCCCTCATCAGGGCATAAGTCTGTCGATCGAACGATGAGAAGGCGCGGCTCAATCGAGCATACTTCTTCTCGATGATTGCCTCGGCAAACCTTTCCTCGGGCGAGTACAAAAGTACTCCAATGTTGAGCTGTTCACCGCTGACGATACTGTGGGTATAGCGGAGCACCGAGTATGTATAGGTCTTCATTTTTTCACCAGTTCCAACACGCTATTCAAGAAATCCTTACCGCCGCCCGTGATAGCTTGATGATGTTGCCATATCTGCTCAATCTCAGCAGTTCGCTCCGGAAACATCACTCCGAGATCGGAGAAAACCTCGCTGCCCAAGCTCAATAGTTCCTGCACCGCTTGGGCCACAATATCAGTTCTCCCCCGAAGGGCGTTTCGGAAGAGATGGTGGCGAATACCGGGCATCGATGCGGGGTCACATGGAGGCGGGGGAGAGTCATCATCCAAGAACGCGAATGCCTGTTCGAAGTCTATCGCTGTGTAGTTTTGCCCTGAAACCAAGCAATTAGGATTACCTGTGGTTCGGTCGTGATTCTGAAATGCGCAATCGAACACCATGATCCTCGCCGCCTGAAGTGCCGATTCCTGAGTCTTTAGGGGTGGTGATGTGGGCGCCACCGGCGCTCTTGCCAAAAGAAGTGAGCCGAAGTGTTGGCCAGCATCAATACTAGTTCCAATCTGAGCCCCTAGTTGCTCCGAAAACTGCGGCGTGACGGTTACGAGAGCAAACTCGGGGATTGGTACTTCGAGAGCGTGAGAGATTTCATGCCCCGCGTACTCACGGAATATCAGCAATGGATCGGCCGCAGTGCTTTTGGCTACGAAAGTTTCAAACTGCCCGGCGACCGGATCAGAACAGCCAAGGACTAGCGGGCGATGCCGTGTCTCGAGTTGCCCCTCCAGGTTCATTGCGAACCATCCTGTTCGTGATATCGCCAAGGATGATCATTCTCGCACCTGCCGAAGTCTTTTTGAAAGTGGTTGACTACTTCTCGCAGTTTCTAGACATTTTGAGATGTTCCTCCTCGATCTCACCGAACATCATGTTGGAAGGCAAAGCTGCGGGCACAGCCCGTTTGTCCATAGCCAGGGCCACGGGATCACAGCTTTCGTTCGCCCCGGCCACGCTAGGGGCCGTGTAGAAACCTGCGTCGTAACCTCCACGCCACCCGTGAATGAAGGTCAACCGCTCCAGCTCATCGAGCGCAAGCCACCAGCGCCCGTTGGGCTGTCCGTTAGTCCACAATTCCAGAATTACTCGTCTGCCGCGAACGTCGGGGCGACCATCAGTAGAGTGAGTGCGGCAACGAGGACCATTTTCATCGGAGTTCTCCTTCCAGCCTGTTCCAAGATGCTGATTTTGTTTCGATGAACGAGAGCTTATCTCTTTCCCCACACGCTCGCCTCAAAGGGGGGGACGGGGATGGGATGGCCCGTTGGCCTCTGCGCCCTCCCATCAACTCCTCGCAGCGGCGGAGGTAGGTCTGCCGTCAAACAGCATCGAATCGTAGAAGCCGGACCATCCTTCCCTTCGTCCGGTGACTCTCAGCCGTAGTCACCGATCCCCCCGCCCCCAGATAGCGAAGGGGAGAGGGGGGATTCCTCATAGGTCACACCCCCTTACATAGCTCACCGTCCTCCGACCGATCAGCTCCAGGACATTCGCACATACCACTCCCGAGTTCTCGGGAATCATCTCGGAAAACCGCGAGCGCGTGCTCCCTCTGTTGGCCGATAAGTTCGTACAAGTATCTACTCCACAATAGTTTACCTTCTTTTAAGCACGTGGCACTTCCTTTGGGTAATGGTCTGTCTCGACTGACGAGAAACGAGACCGGAACTGAGAGGAGATGCACAGTGAACAATAAGAAGATTCTACTGGCCGATGACTCGGCGACGACCCTCATGATGGAGCAGATGGTGCTCCGGAACGAGGCGTTCGATGTCGTTACGGCACGCAACGGACTGGAAGCGGTGGCGGTTGCGGAGAGGGAGCGGCCGGACCTGATCCTGCTCGACGTGATCATGCCGGAGATGGACGGCTTCGAGGCATGCCGCCGGATTCGGATGAACGAGGCGCTGCGGAACACGCCGATCATCATGGTCACGACGCGCGGGGAGGAGGAGAACGTCGAAATCGGCTTCTCCTCAGGCTGCAACGACTACGTCACGAAGCCGATCAATGGCGTCGAACTGCTCACCAAAGTACGCGATCTGATCGAGGCCTGAGCGATGACCACGATGAAGAATGGCGAGTACGGCTCATATGTCCAGAAGGTCAGGAATGATACGAATCGCTGGCTCGCGCAGCTCAAGGGCGACAACGAGAATCTGCGACGACAGGTCGTCGGACTGCAGAGTGAGCGCAACCGGCTTCAGCAGGAGAAGCTGCGACTCCTCGAGCAGCTCGTGAACGTTCGCGAGGAGCTCTCGTCGCATCTCGAGGAACACACGTCGCTGGTGCGGCGTCTCGGTGAGACCGAGCAACTGAACGAGAGGGTCTCCGGCCAGTTCATCGCGCTCGAGTCCCAGAACGCAAATCTCGCCAATCTGTACGTCGCCGCGTATCAGCTCCGTGCGAGCCTCGACCGGCAGACGATCCTGGAAGTGATGAAGGAGATCATCATCAATCTGATCGGATCCGAGGACTTCGGGATCTTCGAGATCAGTGGCGACTCACTCGACCTGATCGGATGGTTTCAGGAGAAGCCGTCCGGATACGAGACCGTCGCCGTTGGTCAGGGTGTGATCGGCAATGTTGCGGCGACCGGAAGGCCGCACTTTTCCGCCCCCGGAACGTCGAGTGAAGTGACGGCGTGCATACCTCTGAAGGTGGAGGGGCAGGTGACCGCGGTGATCGCAGTCTTCAATCTGCTTCCCCAGAAGGATCAGGTGATCGAGGCGCTCGACAGGGAGCTGCTCGATCTGCTCGCCAGCCAGGCCGGAATTGCCCTTCACTGCGCGACACTCTATGAGCGCTCGAAATCCGGAGTGGCGAGATGACCATGACGACGTCCGATCGACGCTCACCGGTCATCCCTCGTCCTGGCGCTCTTCCGAGGATGGGGACTCTCTATCTCTACCCTGGAAGGCTGCATGTGGACGCCAATGCCGTGAGGATCACAACGATTCTCGGGTCATGTGTCTCGGTGGGTCTGTGGGATGCGCGACAGGGCGTCGGCGGTATGAACCACTTCATGTTGCCGACCGGGATGGATGCGAGTCCGAAGTATGCGAACCACGCCCTTCCGATGCTCCTCGACTCGATCCTGAGACTCGGTGCGGAAAAGGCGCGTCTTCGGGCGTGTGTCTTCGGTGGGGCCGTCATGGCTCAGCGTGATCATTTCCAGTTGGGGCCTCGGAACATTGAAACTGCGTTGTCGTTCCTGCATCAGCACGGGATTCCGCTGGAAAAAGAGCTCACTGGTGGGTGCCGTGGGCGCAAAATTCATTTCAACACGGGTGATGGCAGCACCGAGGTGAAGGATCTCTGAGATGCTCGATGCGGACTCCATGGCAGCGCTGCTCGAGGCGTTCTCGGCCGAGACGGCGGAGGGACTCGCGGATGCGGAGGAGGCACTTCTCCATCTGGAGCGATCTCCGGAGGATGAGGAGTCGGTGGGCACCGTCTTCCGGGCCGCGCATACGATCAAGGGAAACGCCGCGATCTTCGACCTCGGTCCGGTGTGCGAGCTGACTCACGTAATGGAGGATCTGCTCGATCAGGTGAGATCGTCTGCGGTTTCGGTCACGGACACTCTGGTGACGGTGCTGCTCGATGCGGTCGACCTCATCCGGCGACAGGTGCCGGAGTGCATCGAAGGACGCGAGAGTCTCAACAGTGACGAGCGTCTGGTCATGGAGCGGATGCGCGAGCTCTCGGCTGGACCGGGATCATCCCCCACTGTGCAGACGATCGTCGGGGACACGAAGACGATTGCGCGGCGCGAGACGAGCATTCGAGTCGATCTCGCGACACTCGACAAGCTGCTCGATCTGACGGGCGAGATCGGCATCGCACGGGGAAGAGTGACCGGACTGGTATCGGATCCGTCCGTGTCCCGTTCCCTGATTCTCGAAGCGCAGCAGGAGGCTGGCCGACTGCACGTCGAGATGCAGGAGCTCGTGATGAAGCTCCGCATGATTCCGGTCAGCCGGACCTTCAGGCAGTTTCATCGGACCGTCCGTGACCTGGCGAGATCAGTCGGGAAAGCTGCCGAGCTCGAGCTGGCCGGAGAGGACGTGGCGGTCGACATGACCATCATGGAGAACCTGCGGGATCCGCTCGTCCACATGATTCGCAATTCGATCGACCACGGGATCGAATCGCCGGAGCAGAGAACGGCCGCCGGAAAAGATCCGGTGGGCAGGCTCGTATTGCGAAGTTCCCGCGAGGCAGGCTCGATCGTGATCGAGCTCGAGGATGACGGGCGCGGCCTCGATCGAGCCAGGATCGTGAGTCATGCTCGTCGCGCAGGAATGGTCTCCCCGGATCAGACACTGTCGGACGAGGAGATCGATCAGTTGATCTTCCGGGCCGGATTCTCGACTGCTGACGCCGTGACCGACCTTTCGGGACGCGGTGTCGGCATGGACGTCGTGCGTCGCAACATCGAGTCGATTCAGGGTTCCATATCGATCCTGACGTCTCCTGGAAAGGGCACGACGATCCGACTCAGGCTTCCGCTGACCCTGGCGATTGTGGATGGACTTCTGGTCGAGGTGGCCGGTGAGCCGTACATCATCCCGATGGAAACAGTCGTCGAAGTTCTGGAGATGAGTCGGTTCGACGAGAGTTGCGCCGCCGGCGATCTCGTCGACTTTCGCGGCCGGACGATTCCCTTCGTCCGGCTCTCCACGCACCTCACGTCGCAGACTCGGGCGATTCCAGGCCGGGAGAATCTCGTGATCGTGAGAAACGGCGCCACTCTCACGGGACTCGTGGTCGACGAGGTGACGGGCGAGTGTCAGACGGTCGTCAAGCCGCTCGCAAAGATCCTTCAGGGTCTGCCCGGTTTCTCCGGTTCATCGATCCTTCCGAATGGCCGGATCGCCTTCATCATCGATCTTCCCACACTGCTGCCGACAGTAAAGAAGCAGCCGGAACGACTGGTTCCGGCCGCAACAGAGCGAGACCACGGCATAGCTGCCGGTCTTCACACGAATACCTCAACGAGGAGCTGAATGATGTTCTCCAGAATGAAGTTCGCACACAAGATACTGCTGATGCCGCTCGTTGCGGCATTTGCCCTGCTGCTGATTCTCGTCAGCACGATTCTCGCGGTCTCACGCACCGAGAGGCTCAGCTCGATGATCGAGGTCGGCTACTTCCCCGTGACCGAGATGCACAATGATCTCGATCTGATCCTGAGCACCATTCAGCGAACGCTCCAGGACGCGGCGGCGGCTCGGGATCATGCGGCGGTGGAGGAGGCGGACGAGCTGCGCAGCGCTTTCCTCGCCCGTCTCGAGCTCGAACGCGAAAACCCCGCGGTCGAGTCGGGTGAGATCGACCGACTCGCCGAGCTCTTCGAGTCTTACTACACGCTTGGACGAGAGATGACCGTGGCGATGATCGACGAGCAGACAGGGGTCAGCTTCGCAGCCGACGTCGACCAGATGCGGGGCCGCTACAACGCTCTCGAGGAGTCGCTGGGTAAGGTGAAATCTCAGGGGAAGGACAACATCCAGGGCGCCTTCTCCGAACTGCGAGGACTCCATTCAATGACGCAGTGGTCGATCGTCGGCGTGAGCATCGTCTGCCTCATGCTCCTCAGCGCCATCTCGGTGATTCTGATCCGCAGTGTAACGAGCGCCGTTCGCCTCTCTGCGGACGTCGCGAACCGTCTGGCGGAGGGAGATCTGGAGGTCGATATCGACACCACCTCGAATGACGAGATCGGCCGTTTGCTTCAGGCGATGAAGCGGATGGTCGCGTACTTCCAGGAGATGGCCGCTGCCGCAAAGCAGATCTCTCGTGGTGACGTCAGTGCCACAGTTGAGCCACGAGCAGCCCATGACACTCTGGGACACGCGTTCCGCGACATGACCCAGTACCTCCAGGAGACCGCCGCTCTCACGAAAACCATCGCGAACGGAGATCTCTCCACGAGGATCGAACCGAAGTCGGAGCGAGATCAGCTGGGCGTCGCGCTTCGTGACATGACCAAGAACCTCGCCGAGGTCATCGGAGACATCCGCAACGGGATCATGACCTTGTCGACCGCGTCGTCGCAGGTTTCAGCGACGGCCCAGACGCTGTCCCAGGGTACCAGCAGTCAGAGCGCCTCTGTGGAGCAGACGACGGCGAGCCTCGAGCAGATGACCGCATCGATCACGCAGAACGCCGCGAACAGTCAGGAGATGGCGCGGATGGCGGATCAGGGAGCGCGCGATGCAGAGGGGAGCAGCGAATCGGTGCGCGAAACGATGACGGCGATGAAGACGATCGCTGAGAAAATCACGATCGTAGAAGAGATCGCCTACCAGACCAATCTGCTTGCTCTGAACGCAGCGATCGAGGCGGCCCGGGCTGGAGAGAATGGACGCGGCTTCGCGGTAGTCGCGAGCGAGGTGCGGAAGCTTGCTGAACGTTCACAGGCGGCTGCCCAGGAGATCGGCGGGCTCGCCGGAGCGAGCGTGACGGTTGCGGAGCGGTCTGCAGATTCGCTTCAGAAGCTCGTCCCCTCGATCCACAAGACCACCGAGCTCGTTCAGGAGGTTTCTGCGGCCTCGAACGAGCAATCGTCGGGCGTCGCTCAGATCAATCAGGCGATGTCGATGGTCGACCAGATCGCCCAGCAGAATGCCTCCGCCGCGGAGGAACTGTCGGCGACTGCCGAGGAGCTGGCTGGTCAGGCGCGAACTCTCAACAAGCGCATGGACATATTCAACCTCGGCTTTGCGCATGCACCGGCGGGGCCCCGTGAGCGCATCCGGCTCGGCGGCCGGAATGGCTACGATCTTCCCGAGTTGGCTCTGATGGGGGAGTCCGGTGCCGCCGCCGCTTCGGAGCTCGATTGGGAGGCGTACCGATGAGCCCGCCGCGCGCGAAGAAGGACAGAAAGAACATCGAATCCGCCCCTGAAACGACATCATCCAGCCGCGTGTCGGGTCCGGGTGAAGGGGAGGCAGATGCGCAGACCGGTGATGACGTTCTGCAGGCGCTCACTCTCGTGATCGACAATTCCGAATATGCGATCCCGATCCTCAGAGTTCGAGAGATCGCGAGCTACGGGATGGTCACGCCTGTTCCCACGACCCCGACCTGGATCCGAGGGGTGATGAATCTGCGAGGGACCGTGGTGCCGGTGGTGGATCTGGCAGTCAAACTGGGGCTCCCCCAGACGACTCTCACGCCGCGGACGTGTGTGGTGATCGTGGAACTGCCCTTTGGAGAAGACGTCGTGGTCACGGCGGTGATCGTCGATGGCGTGAACCGTGTCATCGATCTGAATCGGGACGACATCCAGGAGCCGCCTTCGTTTGGTCTGCGGGCACTGTCGGAATCTGTTCAGGGGCTCGTCCGGAGTGACGACGACCACATCGTTCTGCTTCTCGATATCGGCCATGTGATCGCACAGGAAGATCTGCGCGAGCTCGATTCCGAAGCGATCGAGACAGTTGCGGGTTGAGTCAGACGATGAGGTCCGACATGAACGACGACAATGGCCAGCCTCTGCCGGCATACGAGATCGCGCCGCTTACTGATCGCGAGTTCCGCACGTTTCGATCGATCATCGAGAGCGGTATCGGCACTCACATCACGGATCAGAAGCGCCAGCTCGTTCAGGCGAGGCTGGCACGGCGAGTCCGCACGCTCGATCTTTCGAGCTTCGGCAGCTATCTCGAGCACGTTTTGAACGATCAGAACGAGATGATCGAGCTCTTCAACCGGATCTCGACCAACGAGACGAGCTTCTTTCGCGAATCGAAACAGTTCGAGCTTCTGGATCGAGAGGTCCTTCCGGCAATCCGAGCCGTGGCAGACAGCGGAGAGAGGGAGCGGGTCATACGGATCTGGAGCGCGGGATGTTCCACCGGTCAGGAGCCGTACTCGATCGCCATGATGGTCATCGCGGCGCTTCCCGGCTGGTCAGTAGAAATCGTGGCAACCGACGTCTCGACGCGTGTTCTCGACCTGGCGCGGAACGGCGTTTATCCGTACGAGGCGATAAGGGAGATTCCGGAGCGTTATCGTGAACGATTCGTTCAGAGAGGGGTACGTTCGCATGACGGGAAGATTCGCGTCGTCGCCGATCTGAAAAAAGTGGTTCGCTTCGAGCGACTCAACTTGCACAGCGAGGCGATCTCGGACACAGGTCATTTCGACATGATCTTCTGCCGCAACGTGCTGATCTACTTCGATCAGCAGTCGCGTCGCAGAGCGCTCGACCGCCTGTTCAGACGACTTGCGCCGGACGGTCTGTTTCTGCTCGGTCATTCTGAGAGTCTGATCGGCTACTTCGATCGCTTCCTTCCCATTGCACCGTCCGTGTACCGGATGAGAACGCACCAGGTGGCGAAATGATCGCACCCTCCGAATCGCGGAGCCGGCTCCATGTGCTCGTCGTCGATGACTCGGCGGTATTCAGACAGGTGATGGTTCATCTGCTGAGCCAGACTCCCGATATCGACGTGACGACTGCGGCGGATCCTCTGATCGCACTTCGCAAGCTCGAGAGCATCCGGCCCGATGTGATCGTGCTCGATCTGGAGATGCCGAGAATGGACGGGCTGACGTTTCTCCGGAAGGTGATGAGGGAGAACCCGATCCCGGTAGTGGTCTGCTCGAGTGTGGCCGACCGCGGCGTCCACGTGACGATGCGTGCGCTTCAGGAGGGTGCCGTCGAGATCATTGCCAAGCCGCGGTTGCGAATGGGAGACGACCTCGCCGTCGGCTCGATGGATCTGGTTCAGAGTATCCGGGCCGCGGCACAGGTGAGGATCGACAAGGTCATGGCGCTTCCGTCGCGTCGCCCGGTGGCGCGGGGACCGCGGAGCCCGATGATCCGGAACGCCGGCTTGATCGCCATCGGGGCGTCGACCGGAGGTACGGAGGCATTGAATCTGATTCTCGATCAAATGCCGTCGGACTCACCGCCGATCGTCATTGTCCAGCACATGCCAGCGCGTTTCACCGGAGCCTTTGCACGGAGACTCGATCAGAGCTCCCCGATGACTGTCCGTGAGGTCGAAGACGGCGAAATACTCGAGCCGGGCGTCGCGCTGATCGCTCCGGGCAACCGCCACGTGTTTCTCGACAGGACGGGGCCGAGACAGTACGTCGCCAGGCTCCATGATGGGCCTCCCGTCAATCGCCACCGTCCCAGCGTTGATGTCCTTTTCCGCTCAGCAGCCGTGGCGGCAAGGACGGAGGCCGTCGGAGTTCTGCTCACCGGGATGGGTAAGGATGGCGCGGAAGGGCTGCTGGAGATGAGGCGTAGTGGAGGGATGACGATCGTTCAGGATCAGGAGACGAGCGTCGTCTTTGGGATGCCTCAGGCCGCGATCCAGATTGGTGGGGCCTCTCAGGTGCTGCCGGTGGACCAGATTGCTCAGGCTCTCCTGTTCGCTTTCTCGGTCGAGCGATCAGTATCGTGAGTCATGGAGAAGTGATCGCCAGACGTGCGGAATCCGTCATATGTCGGGGCCTTTGTTTCTTCTTTCCTGGTTGCGATCGGCTGGCAGAAAAACTGACTCGGGAGCTCCTTTAGGAGTTAGGACCCGGGACTTGTAGAATGCCCGGGTCCATCCGTCCCAATCCGGAGAACCAATGACCCAGCTGACGCCACTGGACTGGAGCGAGGAGATCCTGAAGGAGATCTTCCGCAACACGTCCGTCGGTTTTGTCCTGATCGATCTTCACGGGACGATCATTGAGACCAATGATGCATTCGAACGGATGCTCGATCGCAAGGGCGGCCACATCATTGGATCCCGGATGGAAGAGTACGTCCATCACCTCGATCACGATATGACCAACTCGCTCCTGTCCCGGCTCTGCAGCGGCGAGATCGGTAACTACGACGTCGTGCGCCGGTTCATCCTCCCTGGCGGACGAGAGCTCACGACCAAAGTGACGGCTTCGGTCATCCGTTCGGAGACGGATGAGCTGATCTGCGGCATTGAGCTGGTCGAGGACATCGGAGCCCGCCTCGAAGCGGAGAAGGCTCTGCGATCGAGTGAGCTGCGCTACCGGCGGGTTGTGGAGGATCAGAGCGATTTCATTGTGCGGTGGCTCCCCAACGGGAGCCGGCTCTTTGTCAACGACGCCTACTGCCGGTACTTCGAGACGAGTCGGGAGAGGCTTCTCGGCACCTCGCTTTTTCCACTCATCGCGAAAGAGGATCGGACGGCATTTCGTCAGCGAATCTCCCGACTCAGCCCGGAGAATCCATCGTCCACCGATCAGCATCGTGTGCTGAGACCCGACGGCAGGGTCGCCTGGCATGAATGGACTGACCGCGCGATCTTCGGCGACTCTGGCCAGATCGTCGAGCTTCAATCGGTTGGCCGCGACGTCACGGATCAGAGATCGGCAGAGGAGGCGCTGATCGGAAGCGAAAGCCGTTACCGCCGGATCTTTCATGATCTTCCGATCGCTGCATGGGAGGTCGACTGGTCTGAGGTGATCGACTACCTCCACTCCGGCGGCTTCGAACTGGTGACCGGCCCGGAGATGATCAGCGAGTTTCGACGCAGGGTGCGCTCTGTGCGAGTGCTGGCTGCCAATCCACTGGCATTCAGGTTGGCTGGCGTCGATACATTGGAAGAGCTCGCCGACTGGAACCTTCAGGCGTATCCGGATGAATCCATACCGCCCGTCATCAAGGCGGTGCTCCCACTCCTCGAGGGTAAGGTCACGAGTGCGCAGGTGGAAATCCCGATGATCCGTGCTGACGGCACCAGGATGGAAGTGCTGATCCGTTGGGCGCACACCGCATCGCCAGACGCGCCCTGGCATTCCATCGTCACGATGCAGGATCTCACGGAGAAGAAGGAGACGGAGCGTGCCGTCGAGACGAGCGAAGCGAAGTTTCGCCGCTTCTTCCATGAACTTCCGATTCCAGCCTGGATCTCGGACTGGAGCGCCGTAGTCGCCGAACTGAACCGTCTCGGGATCGGCACGGCCGAGGAAATGCGTGAGCTGATCCGTGAGCGCCCGGGCGCATTTGCGACTGTCGGACGCCGGACACGACTGCTCGATGTCAATCCGCTGGCGATCGATCTGGTGCAGGCCGGCTCGCTTCAGGAGTTCGAGGAGTGGTTCCCGGCGGGATACGGGCCGGTGGCAGCGGAGCGGATCGTCGAAGCGTCGCTGCCACTCCTGTTCGAAGGCGCCGGCATGAGCAGCGTGGAGCTTCCGATTACGACCTACGCCGGAGAGCACAGGGATCTTCTCCTGCAATGGGCACGTAGTGGTTCGGATGATGAGCCGTGGGTGTTCGCCGTGACCGCCCTCGATCTGACGGCGAGGAAAGGAGCTGAGGAGGCGCTGCGGGAGAGTGAGGAGAAGTACCGCGGACTGTTCAACGACTTGCCGATCGCCGTCTGGATGGCGGACTGGACGGAGCTCCGCAAGTCGGTTCACGATCGAAACCTGCGCTCGGTGCAGGACCTGCTCAGTCTCCTCGAAGCCAATCCTGAGAAGGTACGCGAAATGGCGGCTGGCTCCAGAGTCCTCGAGGCGAACCCCGTCGCACTCGAGATCGTAGGTGTGGACGATCGGAAGGACTTGCTGCCGCGGCTGCTCGGTGGCCTCACGCCTGGAATTTTGCGACGGCTACTCAAAGCCGTCGGGCCGCTTCTGTTCGAGGATCGTCACGTCACCAGCGTGGAGCTCACGTGTGTCTTCGAGGACGGCAGACGAGTCGATCTCCTGACGCGATGGGCGCGGACCGAGCCTCGAGCTTCCTCGTGGCGCTTCATCGTGTCCGCAGTCGACGTCACCGAGAGAAATCGGATCGAGCGCGATCTGGAGTCGCAACGGAGACTTCTCGAGCAGGCTGAGGCGATGGCGAAGCTCGGCAGCTGGGAATGGGAGGCGAGACAGGGCCGGATCAGCGGTTCCGACGAATACAACCACATCCTGGGTAACCCTGCGGCCGAGGGATGGACGATGGAGCAGTTCATCGAGCGCGTCCATCCGGACGATCGGCAACTCGTTCGGGATTCTCTCGCATCCGAGCCGGGGGGAGCGATCGGAGAGCCGGTCGAGTTCCGGATGGTGACCAGCGAAGGTGAGGAGAAGCAGGTCAAGGCGCAGGGGTACTTCACGAGGAGTGATGACGGAGCGCTCACAGGGGGCTTCGGAACGCTACAGGACATCACCGAGATGAAACGGGCCGAGCGGGACGCATCGAGGCATCGGGATGAGCTCGTACGAGCCGACAAGATGATCTCGCTCGGCATTCTCGTCTCGGGAGTCGCTCACGAGATCAACAATCCCAACCATTTCATCATGCTCAACACGCCCCTGTTGCGTGATGCCTGGAACGACGCCCTGCCGGCCCTCGAGCACTGGGACAAGAACAACTCGTCGTTTCGGCTTGCGGGCCTCGAGTGGAAGGAGATGCGACAGGAGGTTCCACAGGTCATCGACGAGATCCTGCAGGGAGCCGAACGGATCAAGACGATCGTCGCCGATCTGAAGAATTTCGCGCGCGATCCGGAGCACGGCATGAAGTCGGAGGTGTCGCTCAACGAGGTGGTTCGGTCAGCGCTGCGCCTCATCGCGAACCGTCTCAAGAACTCGACGCGTCACTTGACCGTCGTCTATGGAGACGATCTTCCTCCGGCTCGCGGCAACAGGCAGAAGCTCGAGCAGGTGATCATCAACCTGGTTCTGAATGCGTGCGATGCACTGGAGGATCCGGATCGCGCGATTCGCATCACCACCGGCAACGCTGATGATTCTCAGCAGACAGTGTTCGTCCGGGTACAGGACGAAGGGCGGGGGATCTCGCCAGCCGATCTCGATCGGATCACCGATCCCTTTTTCACGACACGACGGACCTCCGGAGGGACCGGACTGGGGCTCGCCGTTTCGAGCCGGATCGTCGAGGAACATCACGGCGAATTGCGATTCGAGTCGGAGCAGGGAAAAGGAACCACTGCGACGATGGTTCTTCCGGTCGAACCATCAGGGGAGGAGAGCGAATGAGTCAGTCGAGGCCAGAGACGATTCTCGTCGTCGATGATGAAGAAGCCGTTCTGAACAGCGTCAGGCGTACGCTCCGATCCGCTGGTCTGGGAGAAGTCGTCACGAGCAGCGATCCTCGCGAGGTGCTCGATCTTCTCGATGCGAACGACGTGGCGGTGATGCTGCTCGATCTCGTGATGCCGCATATCGGCGGACGCGACGTTCTCGCCCGGGTCGCCGAGCTCTATCCCGAGATCCCGGTGATCGTCGTGACGGCGGAGCAGGATGCGCGCACGGCGGTCGAGTGCATGAAGCTCGGCGCCTGGGACTACCTGCTCAAACCCGCCTCTGCAGAAGAGCTCGTGGCAACGGTCGAGCGAGCGATGCAACACCGGGAAGTGGTCGATGAGAATCGCGGACTGCGGTCGAAGCTGCTCAACGAAACTCTCGAGCGTCCCGAGGCGTTCAACCAGATTGTCACGGACGATCAGGCGATGGAGCGGGTCTTCGCCTATCTCGAGGTCGTTGCCAGGGGCTCACACCCGATCCTGATCACGGGAGAAACCGGAACTGGCAAGGAGCTGATCGCAAAAGCGATCCATCGCGTGAGCGGTTCGCGGGGCCCGTTCGTGGCCGTCAATGTCGCCGGCCTGGACGACACGATGTTCTCCGACACGCTGTTCGGCCACAGACCCGGAGCCTTCACCGGCGCTTCAGGAGTTCGCAAAGGTATGGTCGAGAATGCCGCGGGAGGAACGCTCTTCCTCGACGAGATCGGCGATCTGGCCGAGGCGTCTCAGGTGAAACTGCTGCGCCTGTTGCAGGAGCGTGAGTACCAGCCGCTGGGGGCCGACTCTTCGAAGCGTCTGGAGGCGAGAGTAGTGGCCGCAACCCATCAGGATGCCTCGAAGCTTCGAACGGACCTGTACTTCAGGCTGCGGTCGTATCACGTCAGAATCCCGCCTCTGCGCGAACGGATGGGAGACCTGCCCCTTCTGATCGGTCGTTTCGTGCGAGAGGCGGCGCAGGACCTGAAGAAAGAGCCGCCAAAAGTTCCACAGGAGCTTTATCGTGCCCTCGGCCGCTACCAGTTTCCAGGCAACATCCGGGAGCTGCGAGCGATGGCGTTTGACGCTGTCGCGCGCCATGCAGAGGGAACTCTGCCGATCGAGCCATTCGTCGAATCAATGTCGTACCGGGTCGATGGTGACCTCGACGGAGCGGGTACGGCGCTGCAGCTCTCTTCAGGAATGATCATCACGGATTCGGAGTGGAAGGAGCTCGAGAGGACGAACATCGTGAATGCCCTCGAGCGGTCCAACTGGAAGATCTCCGGCAGGGGAGGTGCGGCAGACCTCCTCGGTCTCCGTCCGTCGACGCTCGAGTCCCGCATCAAATCATTCTCGATTCAGCGGCCCTGATCGCACTGTGTGACCAGACTGAAGAAACAGCCCGGCATCGTGAGCGGGGGAACGGCGCCGCTTCGCCCGCACCAGCGGAGTGAAATGAACAGTCCAGCCTCTGAGCGCAGCGAAGGATCGGGTACATCCTGACTCTAGCCGAACTTCGGGCCGTTAGGCTTCACGTGATCCTTCGCTGTTGCCCACATTAGAGGCCGCCGGAGCTCAGAGAAGGCCCGCCCCTAGCGAAGCCGAAGGGACGGTCGAAGGATCCCGTGGAGTCATTCTCGCCCTCGGTCCTCTCCGCAATTCACTTCGAGTCATCCCGTACGCGATCCTTCGCTGCGCTCAGGATGACGAGTCTGAGTGATCGAGATTGGCGCTGGCTCACCGGATCTCGCGAATCGTCCCGAAAAATCGAGAAACGATCGGCGGTTTTATCGTCACAAAATAGGCATAAGTACCCTGTTGTGAATGAGTTAAATGTTCACGACGAAGCGGCAGCCAGGTTGCTCCAGAGCGAGAGGTCCGATCACGGATCAAATCGATAAGGAGACAACATGCAAGTACGAAATGGAAACGGTCCGATGCAGGGGACGCAGCGAGTCATGCTCGTCCTTCTCTTCGCGCTCGTGGCGCTTCCGGGCTTCGGTCAGTCCACTGGAAACGTCGAAATTCATGGCTTTGGCGGGTGGGCGTACGGTGAGACTGACGGATTCAAATACATGCTCGGAAGTGGTGACGGAGAGTACGACAACGCCGAGTTTGCACTCAATCTCTCCGCCAAGGCATCACCGCGTCTGTCAATTGTCGCTCAGGTGTTCCTGGACTCGGCCGAAGGAGAGCAGGATGCCGAGCTCGATTTCGCGTTCGCCGAGTGGGCGTTCAGCGATGCAGCAAAGGTCCGCGTGGGGCGCGTGAAGCATCCCTTCGGAATCTACGGTGAGATCTTCGACGTCGGTACGCTTCGTCCGTTCTATTCACTGCCACAGAGTCTGTATGGCCCCAACGGATTCACCGCGAAGGCTTACAACGGCATTGGACTGACGGGTCGATACGACCTCGGGAACAACTGGGGGATTCAGTACGACCTGTACGGCGGCCAGATTGAAGGAGAATTCGAAACCCCAGGCCTTCTCTCGTCGGTTCCCGAATTCTTCGCCGATCCAGCCATCACCTTCAGCTACGAGGTCAACGACACGATCGGCGGACGGGTCAACGTCTCGACTCCTGTTGAAGGCCTCACCGTAGGGGCATCGGCGTTCTCGGGTGAGGACACGCCGGGTCTCGAGATCCTCGATCAGGTTCGTCGTGACGTTTACGCGGGGCATGTTGAGTATCTCAGCGACGCGCTGTGGGTGCGCGGCGAGTGGGGGCACCTGAAGAATGGCAACAACTTCGAGGTCGATGGCGGATATCTGGAGGTCGCCTGGAAGTTCCGCAAAAACTGGCAGATCGCTACGAGATGGGATGAGGCGAGCGTCACACTTCCTGGCTTCGATTTCGAAGAGGTTCCCGGAATCTTCCCGCAACTTCTGGATCATCGCGATCTCGGCGTCGGACTGAACTACTGGTTCCGGCCGGACCTCGTCGTGCGTGCGAGCTATCACCAGGTCAAGGGCAATCGCTACGCGTTTCCCGAAACCACCGAAGAGGTTCTTACCGCTCTTGCGACCAATGAGCTCGACGATACATCCAACCTGCTGATTGTGGGCGCACAGTTCAGCTTCTGAGGGAGATAGCGAACATGAAACGAATTGCGATTCTCATGGCCATCGGTCTGGCAGTCGGAATGATTCCGACGATGGCTGAGGCTGCATCATTCAAATTGATCGTACACAAGAGCAATCCAGTCGACTCGATCTCGAAGTCCGAACTGGCGGATCTGTTTCTGAAGAAGACGACTCGGTGGCAGAACGGCAGGAGCGTGACACCGATCGATCAGTCCGACCGCAACTCGATCCGTGAGGAGTTCAGCGGTAGCGTTCTCGGCAAGGATGTTTCGTCGGTCAAGAGCTACTGGCAGCGAATGATCTTCTCGGGCCGTGCGACCCCGCCCGCCGAGCTGGCGACCGATGCGGAGGTAATCGATTTCGTCAGATCGAATGCCGAAGCGATCGGCTACATCTCGAGCGGCGCATCGACCGGCGCCGACGTCAAGATCATTGACGTCACTAACTGATCTGGAGACTGATGAACATGGCGATCCACGACATTGATCCGGCGGCGCTCGAACCCTCTCTCGCAATCGGGAATCTGGTCGTTCAGTATCAGCCTCAGGTCGATCTTCAAACCGGAGCAATATGCGGGGTGGAAGCCCTGGCGCGGTGGCAGGACCCGAAACTCGGACTCCTGCCACCCGCCGCCTTCTTTCCGTTGGTCGAAGAAGCGTTCATGATGAAATGGCTGACCGCTAACGTGACGTCCGAGGTTCTCGATCAGATCGTCCGTTGGCGGGATCAGAAGATCGATCTGTGTGTATCGATCAATCTGGACGCGGAGACAGTCGATGACGGCAGCTTCATCGATTGGCTCCGGGAGGAGCTTGATTCCAGATCGATCGACCCTTCCCGAATCATGTTCGAGATCATCGAGGATACGCTGCTCGACGGCCAGAATGCCCTGCGCAATCTGCTGGCTCTCCGGGCCCTGGGTGTCCAGTTGTCGATGGACGACTACGGAACCGGTTACTCGTGTTTGTGCAGACTGCGGGATCTTCCGATCACGGAAGCCAAGATCGACCGCTCCTTCGTATCGAGGGCGGCCGCCGACTGGCGGACCCTCAGAATTGTGCGGGCGATGGTTGAACTGGCCCACGATCTGGGCGTCGCCGTGGTCGCAGAGGGGATCGAGTCGGAGTTGGCGAGAGGCGCGGCACAGGGGGTCGGCTGCGACAAGGGACAGGGCTTCCTCTTTGGAGCGTCCCGATGTCCTGAGGATATCTCAGCGATGATGGCGATCTGAGTTTTGTTTCTCTCTCAGAATTGTCTTTGCCGCCGACAGTCCCGCAAGCCGCCCGGACGGCCAGGCCCACTGAAAATTGAAGCCGCCGATCCGACCGTCGACTCGATTCCGAACACCACTCGTCCCGGTATCGAACAGTATGATGGACCTTCCCTCTCCATGATCGTGTGATAGCCCCTGGCAGCGCGATTGCCTCGAGACAGTGGCGAGCGGTCGGCAGAAATCATGTTCAAACGAAAGTCAGCAGAGTCTGCGGTCACTGCACCCCACGCCGAGGAACGTCATATCGCGGTTCGAGGTCTCGAGAAATCGTACCCGTTGCCCGGAGGCAGAACCTACGTCCTGCGGCAGATCGATCTCGAGATTCACGAAGGTGAGTTTCTATCGATCATGGGCCCCTCCGGCGCGGGCAAGTCGACGCTGCTCCACATCCTCGGGATGTACGACAACGAGTATGAGGGGGAGTACCACCTCTTCGGATCCCCGGTCCATGCGCTGAAGCGAAAGGATCGCGCCGATCTCCAGAGACGCTCGATCGGATTCGTCTTTCAGAGCTATCACCTCATCGACGATCTGACTGTTGCGGAGAATCTGGAGGTACCGCTTTCGTACCGCGACATCTCTCGAAAGGAGAGGGAAGCCATGGTCGCCGACACGCTGGACCGCTTTCAGATTGTCGGAAAGAAAGATCTCTTCCCGTCACAATTGTCCGGCGGCCAGCAGCAGCTCGTTGCCATCGCGCGTGCAATCATTGCAAATCCGCGAGTCATTCTGGCGGACGAGCCGACTGGGAATCTGCACTCCGATCAGGGTCGCGAGATCATGAACCTGTTCAAGCGCCTGCACGATGAAGGAACGACGATCATCCAGGTGACGCATTCCGAGGAGCTCGCCCGCTACGGTGAGCGAGTCGTGGAGATGAAGGATGGCTGGATCGTTTGAAGAGTTCAAGGGTTCAAGAGTGAAGAGTTCGAAAGCTTCGTTTCACACTTTTCAGTTTCTACCTTCAGGTGAACCCCTGAACCCCTGAACCCTGCGCCCCTGAACCCCTTGAACCCTTGAACTCTTGAACTCTCGAGCTCCCATGATGACGACAATGCCCGCTACCGAACGAAAAAACGAAACCGCGACGCCCTCGCCCGCGATCCTTATCGCGGACGATCAGCCTGACGTTCTCGAGGCGCTTCGTATGTTTCTCAAGCCTGAAGGGTTTCGGATCGAGTCGGCGAACTCGCCTCTCGCGGTCCTGCGCGCGGTCGAGGCGCAGGAGTTCGACGTGCTGCTGATCGATCTCAACTACAGCCGCGACACGACTTCCGGGGAAGAGGGCCTGGATCTTCTCTCGCAGATCCACGCGTTCGACAGCACCCTGCCGATTGTCGTCATGACGGCATGGAGCTCGATCGAGCTCGTCGTGGAGGCGATGCAACGGGGCGCCCGCGACTTCATTCAGAAGCCGTGGGACAACGCCCGCCTCCTCGCCGTGCTCAAGACGCAGGTCGAGCTCGGCAGAGCACTCCGTCGCGGGCAGCGGCTCGAGACCGAGAATCGAATTCTCCGGGACGAGAAGTATCCGCGTCTGATCGCGCAGTCTCGGGCGATGAAACCGGTCCTGGAGATCGTCGAGCGAGTCGGACCCTCCGACGCGAACATTCTGATCACGGGAGAAAATGGTACCGGCAAGGGGCTCGTCGCCCAGGCGATCCACGCTGTCTCGTCGCGCAGCGCCCGTCCGATGGTCTCGGTCAACGTCGGTGGACTGTCGGAGGGGGTATTCGAGAGCGAGCTCTTCGGACACGTAAGGGGAGCATTCACCGATGCGAAGACCGACCGCGTCGGGCGGTTCGAGCTCGCCGACGGAGGAACGCTCTTTCTCGACGAGATCGCGAATATCGCCATGTCCCAGCAGGCGAAACTGCTGAGAGTGATCGAGACCGGCGAGCTCGAGCGTGTCGGCTCGTCCCAGACCCGTCGCGTCAACGTACGGCTGATCTCGGCGACGAACGCCGATCTGCGCGGTGAGGTCACCGAGGGAGGGTTCCGTGAAGATCTTTTGTTCCGGCTGAATACGATCGAGATCGAGCTGCCGCCGCTCCGCGATCGTCGCGAGGACATCCCGCTCCTCGCAGGACACTTCCTTCGTCAGCATGCGAAGAGGTACCGGAAGTCGATCGACGGTTTCGAGGACAACGCGATGAAGGCGCTGATCGAATACCATTGGCCTGGAAATGTACGGGAGCTCGATCATGCCGTGGAGCGTTCGGTGCTGATGGCCACGGCACGAGCGATTCGGACGAGCGATCTCGGTCTCCGGGCAGGCTCAGATCCGGGAACCCGCCTCGAGGACATGAGCATCGAAGAGGTCGAGTACGTCCTGATCCGCAAAGCTCTCGCGCGAAACGACGGAAATGTGAGCAGGGCTGCCGACGACCTCGGTCTCAGCCGCAGTGCTCTTTACCGGCGGCTGCAGAAATATGGTCTTTGAGCGCTTCCGAAAACCGGGCTATGAAAAGAGAATCGTCCTTCTCGCTCTCCTCATAGCCGTTCCATGGATTCTTCTCACGGCGCTTCTCATGTGGGTCGAGCCTGCCCGCGACGTGCTCCGGGTCGGCGTTCTGCTCTGTCTGATCGCGACCGGAATCATCGCTGGTGTGCTCCGGTCCCACCTCGCGTATCCGCTCCGGACGCTCTCGAATCTGATCGCCTCGATTCGTGAAGAGGACTACTCGTTCCGAGCGCGCGGTGCGCGGCAGGACGATGCGCTCGGTGAAGTGCTCATCGAGATCAACGAGCTGGGCGCGATGCTTCGCGAGCAGCGCCTCGGAGCACGGGAAGCGACGGCACTCGTTCGAAAGGTAATCAATGAGCTCGACTCCGCCATTTTCACATTCGATGGCGAACGACGGCTGCGACTCGTGAATCGCGCAGGCTCATCCCTCCTGGAACAGCCCGCTGACGAGGTGGCGGGGATGACTGCTGAGGAATTGGGGCTCGGCACTCTGCTCGATCTGAAAGAGCCAGCAACGATCGAGCGTGTGTTTCCGGGAGCCAGCGGACGGTGGAGCGTTCACCGGTCGCAGTTTCGCGAGACTGGTCTGCGGCACGAGCTTCTCGTCGTGACGGATGTCAGTCGCGCCCTTCGCGAGGAGGAGCGACAGGCATGGCAGCGTCTTCTCCGCGTCATCGGACATGAGCTCAACAACTCGCTCGCCCCGATCATCTCGATTGCAGCGTCTCTCGAGGCCACGACTGCCCGCCATCCGGTGCCGGACGAGCTCGAGGAGGATCTCCATCGCGGGCTCGGAATCATCTCCACACGGGCGGAAGGACTGCGTCGCTTCATGGAGGCGTACAGTCGTCTGGCCCGTCTGCCGAAGCCAACGCTCGCGCCGGTCGACGTCGCGAAACTGGTGACGCGTACAGCGGCGCTCGAACAGCGAAAGAAGGTGAGCGTTGAAGACGGCCCGGAAGTCTTGATCAACGCCGACGCCGCTCAGCTCGAGCAGGCACTCATCAACCTGCTAAGGAACGCGGTCGACGCGGCAGATGAGACCGGAGGATCGGTCTCGATCCGATGGTCACTCTCCAACCGATCGGTCGAGATCGAAGTGCTCGATGAAGGACCAGGTGTGTCGGGCCGAACGAATCTCTTCGTTCCATTCTTCACGACGAAACCGGGCGGAACGGGGATCGGACTCGTACTCAGCCGACAAATCGCCGAGGCTCATGGCGGCTCGCTCGCTCTGGAGGAGCGGAGAGACCGGCAGGGATCGGTCGCTCGATTGATGCTGCCACGGTGATTGTAGAGTCGATCGCTGGCGTCGCACACACCCGTCATCCGGAGCGGTTTCATTGGCGCAACCGGGTTGTAGCAACAACACCCTGAAATGACTCCGTCGCTGTCATTCCGAAGGCGGCTTCATCGCGACTGAGGAATCTGGGTGGGGGAGGCTCGGCCACTCTATTCTCCTCCCAGATTCCTCGTTTTTCCGGCATCTCTCTCTAACTTCTTCGTAGTACGTAGCCTGGGAGGCCCCTCGCATGCCCACCCGCCCTCCCGCTCGGGGTGACATTTTTGTAGTCATTTCGCTGGACTGACGTCGCGAAGGGCGGTACTGAGCCGCTCAGGATGCCGACGTTGGGTTTGGGGCGTGAGTCGGAGCATCCGTTTGCGCTATCGGGCGCTCACGTCCCGGAATCGGACACTTCCGAGGTGCCCACGCCAGGCTCGTGTCGACGTAAGTGAAGAGAAACAAGATGTTTAGCGCTCGCAGACTCATGGGCACTTCCGTTGCGGAAGATCCAATGCAGGACGAGCTATGGACATCAAACGAGAAGATCTGGCGAGAACCAAACGGCGGCGGCAACTGATCATCGGAGCGGTCGTATTGATCGGAGTGGTGTTCGCCACTGTAGGGATCTCGCAGCTCGAGCCGGCAGCGCCGACGGTCGATCGGGCGACGGTATGGATTGGTGAAGTCGAGCGTGGACCGATGGTGCGCGAGGTGAGGGGCACGGGAACGCTCGTTCCGGAGGAGATGCGCTGGATTCCGGCATCGACCGAGGGACGTGTCGAGCGGATCCTGGTGCAGCCGGGTGAGCGGGTTGAAGCGGACACGGTTCTCATGGAGCTCTCCGATCCTCGGCTCGTTCAGGGTACGCTCGAGGCGCAGTGGCGGCTTCGCGCGGCACAGGCGGAGTACGAGAGTCTGAAAGCAAGGCTCGACGGACAGCGGCTCGAGCAGGAGTCGAACGTTGCGCGGATTCGAGCCGAAGCCGAGCAGATGCGGCTGCGAGCGCAGGCCGACGAGGAGCTCGCAAAGGAGGGACTCCTCGGGGAGCTTCCCCGCAGGCTTTCCGTATCGACTGCCGATGAGCTCGAGCGGCGCGCGGAGTTCGAGCGGCAGCGTCTCGCGGCGTTGAATGAATCGGTTCGGGCGCAGCTCGCCTCACAGGGGGCGAATGTTGAGCAGCTCCGGTCGATGGACGAGTTTCAGCGGCAGCAGTACGAGTCGCTGCTCGTGCGCAGTGGAACGAACGGAGTGCTTCAGCAGGTGGCGGTAGAGGTGGGGCAGCGTGTCGCTCCGGGAGACACGCTCGCGAAGATCGTCGATCCGGAACGACTGAAGGCCGAGTTGCGCATCGCCGAAACGCAGGCGCGAGACATTCAGATCGGCCAGGACGCGGTCATCGATACCAGGAACGGCAAGATCGAGGGGCGTGTGTCGAGAATCGATCCCGCCGCTCAGGGCGGAACGGTCACGGTCGACGTATCTCTCGAGGGACCGCTACCCAGGGGAGCCCGTCCCGATCTGACCGTCGATGGAACGATCGAGCTCGAACGCCTCGACGACGTGCTTTATGCGGGACGACCGGTGCACGCGAACGACGACTCCACGATCGGTCTTTTCCGTGTCGACGGAGAAACCGCGTCACGAGTGACGGTGAAAATAGGAAGAACGTCGGTCAGTACGATAGAGATCATCGATGGACTCGAAGAGGGGGACGAGGTGATTCTCTCGGACATGTCCGCATGGGACGATTACGATCGGATACGGCTCGATTGAGCCCGGTTGTGGCGAACGGCCACTTGAAGGAGCCAGGAATGCAGAATGGTGTCGACCCACTCATCCATCTCGACGGGCTGAAGAAAGTGTTCTTCACCGACGAAGTCGAGACACATGCTCTGTCGGAGATCCATCTCCAGATCGAGAAGGGGGACTACATCTCCATCGCCGGGCCCTCTGGCTGTGGAAAGTCGACTCTGCTCTCCATTCTGGGGCTTCTCGATTCGCCATCCGACGGACGCTATCTTCTCAACGGCGAGCCGGTCGAGAACCTGTCGACCTCCAGCCGTGCACGGATCAGAAACCGGGAAATCGGCTTCATCTTTCAGAGCTTCAACCTGATCGGCGACCTCACCGTGCAGGAGAACGTGGAGCTTCCGCTGACGTATCGGAACATGCCGGCGCAGGAGCGGAAGGAACGGGTGCTGAGGGCGCTGGAGCGGGTCGGTATGTCACACCGGACGAAGCACTATCCTGCGCAGCTCTCGGGAGGTCAGCAGCAACGGGTAGCGGTGGCGCGCGCCATCGTCGGCGATCCATCGATCATCCTGGCCGACGAGGCGACGGGAAACCTCGACTCGAAGAATGGTGAGATGGTGATGGAGCTGATCCGCGAGCTTCATCGCGAAGGGGCCACGATCTGCATGGTCACCCACGATCCCCGCTACGCGCGCCACGCCGAGAGAACAGTACATCTGTTCGACGGGAGGATCGTGGAAGACGAATACGCACCCGGGGCGGAGGAGGAGCTGCGCGAGAGTGGCTTCGAGATCCCCGAGCACGCGGCCGGCGACTCCCCGGCGGCGCCATGAGCTGCGGTCGCGCCGAAAGGACGACCTGATGCACGATTTCTGGCTCGACGTACGATTCGCTCTTCGAGGATTCCGTCGCGAACCCGCGTTTGCCGCCGTCGTGATCGTGACGCTCGCACTCGGGATCGGCTTCAGCGCCGCAATCTTTGCGGTTCTCGATGCGGCACTCCTCCGGCCTCTCGGGTATGAACATGAGGATCGGGTCGTTTCGATCGGGTCGGTCTGGGCCGGTGGATTCGAACACTCGTCAGTGTCGATCCCCGAGTACCTCGACTATCGTGAGCGAGCACGGTCATTGGACGCGATCGCGGCCTACCGGCAGACGAGTGTGAACATGACCGCAGGCAGGGGAGAACCGGAAAACCTGCAGGCAGCCATGGTCACCGCGGACTTCCTCGATGTTCTCGGCGTCGGCATCGAGAGGGGGCGCGGATTCACGCAGAGCGACGACGTACCTGGCGCAGAGTCTGTCGTGCTCCTCGGACACGGCATCTGGACACGACGCTTCGGAGCAGACGAGGCAATCGTCGGCTCGAACATCGAGATCGACGGCGAGTCGCATCGAGTGATCGGGATCATGCCGCGGTCAATGCAATTTCCACCGGAGTCGGAGTTGTGGACCACCCTGAAGATCGATCCCGCGGCGCCGGGAAACCGCGGCGCGCACAACCGTCACGCCATCGCCAGGCTCGCTCCACAGAGTTCGCTGGAGGAAGCGCAACTGGAGATGAGTGCAATTGCGAGTGCGCTCCAACGCGAATACCCCGAGACCTATCCCGAGGGGAGCGGCTGGGGTGCAAGCGTGCTCGGGCTGCGCGAACTGCTCGTCGGAGATGTACGCAAGCCGCTCTTGATTCTGATGGCAGCCGTCGCCGTGCTGGCGTTGATCGCGGGTGCAAACGTCGCAAATCTGCTGCTCGCGCGGCTGTGGAAGCGCCGGGACGAGATGGTGACGCGACTCGCACTCGGGGCACGCAAGTGGCGTCTCGTCCGCCAGGTCGTGACCGAAAGCCTGATTGCCGGAATCATCGGTGGCGCGGCGGGGGCGTGGATCGCCGTGCTCGCCATACCGATGCTCGTGACCATCTCTCCCGCACCGGTTCAGAATCTAGGAGAGATCGGTGTCGACTGGCGGGTCGCGGGATTCACGATACTCGCCTCGATTGCGATCTCGATCGCATTCGGGCTCGTTTCGGCAGGAGCGATTCCCGTCGAACGATCGACTCGCCTGTTGACCTCGGAGACGAGAACGACGCGGGCGTCCGGCGCGCGCCAGTTGCTGGTCGTGGCGGAAATTGCTCTGGCGTTCCTTCTCATGGTTTCCGCCGGGCTTCTGGTGAGGACCTTCGTCAATCTGACCTCGACCGATCCGGGTCTTCGAACCGAGAACGTCGTGACCGCGAGGATCGCCCTGTCCCGGGATCGCTATCCGGATGACGCGAGCAGGCTGCAGTTCTACGACCGACTTCTTCGGGGAGTCGAGTCGCGGCCCGAGGTGGAACGAGCCGGCGCGATCTCGATCCTTCCGTTGGGGGGCTCCGATACCGACTACGGATTTGGCGTCGAAGGATGGATCCCACCGACTCCCGACTTCAAGCCGTTCGAGCAGTCGAGGATTGCCACGCCGGGTTACTTCGAAACGATGCGCATCCCTCTCGTCGAGGGTCGGACGTTCGAAGCTGGCGATACGGAGACGTCTGCGCCGGTCGTCGTCGTGAGCCGGTCGTTCGCGGAGAAGTACTGGCCCGGCGATCAGGCGATCGGGAAGCGGATCAGATTGTGGGGACTGGACGCGGATGGTCCGTGGTGGTCCGTGGCAGGTGTGGTCGGGGACGTGCGCCACTTCGGCGTCGGCACCGAGCCCCCGCCGATGCTCTATTTTCCGATGGCACAGTTCGGTCAGCGCTCGATGTCGGTCGTCGCGCGCGGTGCCATGCCGGTAGCTCCCGTCGTCATCGGTGAGGAAGCCCGGACGATCGATCCGGAGCAGGCAGTCTACGGAGCGTCGACGATGGACGGAGTCATGGGAGATTCTCTCGCAACGCCACGTCTGAATCTGACGCTTCTCCTCATGTTCGCCTCGGTTGCGATCGTGCTCGCGGCGATCGGTATCTATGGCGTGATGTCCTTCATGGTCGGGCAGCGGATGCGTGAGTTCGGCATCCGCGTGGCGCTCGGCGCCTCTCCCCGAAGGATCAGGAACAGCGTGTTGAAGCGCGGACTTGTGCTGGCTTTCGCGGGCGTCGGGATCGGAGCCGCCAGCTCCGCGGCGCTCACGACGGTTCTCGAGTCGCTCCTGTACGAGGTGTCGCCCGCGGATCCCGTGACGTACGTGATCATCGCCGTGGCCGTGACAGCGATCGCATCGTCGCATGCCTGCGCCCCGCCAGCCGAGCCACCCGCATCGACCCGAGCCAGGCGCTCCGACTCTGAACGCGCGGCGAAGTCCGCTGGGTGAAATGAACCCAAGAAATGTCACCCCGAGCGGGAGGGTGGGCGGGCATGCGAGGGGCCTCGCAAGCTACGTACTACGGGAAAGTCGGAGAGAAATCCTCGACGAACGAAGACGATCGACGAGACGCCGTGGGATATTCGCGTCGGCAAGAAACTTCATCCGCCCTGCCGGCTCAGGGGAATCGAGTCGACCTGTACCTCGGACAGGGCCTCGGCTGCGTACGCGAGACACGCGTGAATCTGCTCGATCGTCAGACCGGGATAATTTTCGATCAGTTCCGGTTCCGTCCAGCCGTCGGAGAGCCGTTCGAGAATGGGACAAGTCGGGTACCTGCACACTTCATGATGGTACTCAGACGAGTTACCTGGAACCTGCTAAATTCAAGGATAGTGCCCTGCCGGAGTTTTATGATGGAGATGTTGGCTTCCACGCAACCGGAGAAGCGCTGGAAAGCGAATACATCACGATTCGGGAGCGGGATGATCCACTTCCCAACACGGAAGAGGAGGCGAAATGAGAAAGACAATGGGTCAAATTTTCCTCGCGCTGCTTTTCATTCACGGCGCAGCGGATGTTACTGCCGAAGCGGTTCTTGATCTGAAACTGAGCCCGAGCGAAATTCTTCCGGGAACATCTGCTCGTTTGGATTTCTTGATCAAAAATGATCAGCAGGTGCCCGTTCAGATGCCAGCGAGGCTTGTCATGGAAGCTCGTCCGGTTGGAGGAGAGGCGTTCGTTGTGACCGGCCTTGGGACAGATGACAGTCACATTCGTCCCCTGCCGGACTTGTACGTTGGGGAAGACGAGTCAGGCCATGAGATCATTTCAGTGGCGGCAGGCGAGACGGTCGAGTTTACCCTGCCGTTCAACGATCCTTATAGCTTCTTTGCCGACGAACGGTTATCGCTTCCCGGAAGCTATGAGGTTCGTGTCGCTTTCGTGGATCATGGAAACGATCCAATCATCTGGAGCGACTCGCGTATTCTCCATAACGTTTGAGGAGGATGTTGTCACGTGGTTTGTGAGAGGTAGAAAAGCCAGTGCTCAATTTCTGATTTCCTCTGACTGTGACTGATTTACCAAAGAGGGAACGGGTCGCATGAATGTGAGTGTCCGTCTTTCTCTCCCATCCTCCGATGACCAGCTGACACCGTTCTTTCGAAATCCAGGGTCAGGTCTGTGATTGGCGGTTGTCGTCGCCGACCAAAGACCTGACCCTTCTCTTTTGCGTGGATGTAAAGCGGCCCGTCCTACGGACGTGCGTGGGGGGTGGGGCGGGGCATTGTTCCCCCGGTGGAACCGGGGGCTAGTCAAAGCTGCTGCCCGCTACGCGGGCGCTAATCGGAAGCCGACTGCTCTCGTCGCGTTTTGGAGCCTCATGTGTCGGGGGTTTGAAGCTCGTATTGCCTCGGCTTCCCCTCCGAGGTAATCTCGAATTCATGAAAGAGAAGAAAATCGAGATCGTCGTACGCGAGGATGGGCGAATCGAGCTCGAAGATCTTCCCGTTCGAAAGAGTCAGCAGGTCGAAGTGACGGTGAGGATTGAGGAGCCGATCGAACCGACCTGGCCCCTGCGGGGACTGCCCGTGAAGCTGGATTTACCGTTCGAGCCTGCCAGCGACGAATCGGAGTGGGAAGCAGGCCTTTGATACTGCTCGATACCCACGTCTGGATCTGGCTTGTGCAATGAAGTGCTCATTGAAAGCCTCTGTCCCCAAGCCTATCTTTACCGCCTAACCGCCAAATCAATCGGCGCCGAGTACGCTGGCGGGATCGAGACGGCCGGCGCGCACGGCGGGAATCAGGCACGCGACGATCACGGTCGCGAGCAGCACTGCGCTGGCCGCGGCAATCATCAGGAGGCTGGAGCTTCCCTCGAGCGGCATGACGGACGCGACGACCCGCTCGACGGCAACGGTCGCAAGCAGACCGGTGGCGGCACCGGCTGCGCCGAGAAGCAGCCCCTGCTTCAGAACCAGAGCCATGATCGACGACGGTGTCTCGCCCAGTGCCATGCGGATTCCGAACTCCCTCCACCGTGTGTTGACGCTGAACCACACGACCCCGAGGACTCCAACCGCGGCGATCACGAGCGCGAGAAATCCGAATCCGGTCGTGAGCGATGCGAGAAACCTCTCGAATGCGACACTGTTCCGGACAGCTTCGGTCATCCAGCCAGGCTCATCGATCGGGACGCCCGGGGCGAGTGCGGCCATCGTGCGGCGCAATTCCGGGATCACCGCATCCTCCGCGCCTGGCTCGATCTCGATGACGAGCTCGCCACGTCTGAGAAGATTGAAGACCCATCCTTCCGCCTGATTCATTGGCAAAGTCAGCTCGGGCCTGATCTCCCCGATCGGTCCGAGATGTCTCACGTTCTCCGACACACCCACAATGGTGAACGGGTCACCGCCGGGGCCTCCCATAAAGAGTGGAATGATCCGTTTTCCGATCGCTTCACCTGTGCCGCCGAAGTAGCTGACGGCTGCCGCTCGGTTGATCATCGCCACTTTCGGCGCACCGGCCCGGTCTCGCTCGTCGAATGAGCGTCCGGCGAGCAGCGGGATCGCCATCGTTTCGTAGTACTCGGCCGAGACCGTCTGGAAATCAACCTGCTGTGCGACAGCTTCGCGCCCGAGAGCGTTGCCTTCGTTGATGAAGGCCTCGGTGCCGAGGGGTCGTCTCATCGGAAGAGCCCGCGCGGCTGCGACGCGCTCGACTCCTGGAATCGAAGCGATCTCCTCTCGAGCGCGGTCGTAGAACGTGAGCACACTCTCGTCCGGATACTCAGCCTCCGTCATCCGCACGCTGAACGCGAAGCGGTTGTCTGCCTCGAATCCGGACGAGAGTTCCGTTGCGGCGACGAACCGGTCGATCAGCATCATCGTGCCATTGAGGAGCACCGCTGCCAGCGCGAGCTGGACGAAGACGAGGATGTTGAAGCCTCGCCGCAGATTGCGACTCCCGCTGCGCGAGCGGCCGCCGCCGCTCGACAGAATTCGCGACAGGTCGATGTTCTTTGCCGCGAGCGATGGGAGAACGCCGAACGCGATTCCGCAGGCGCCCGCAACGAGCAGCGCAAAAAATGTCAGGCGGAGATCGATCGACGCAGCCGAGAGAGTCTGCGAGCCGACCTGCATCTCGCCGACCGCCTGTGCCCCTACCCAGTCGAGAAGGATGGTGCTGAGAACAAGGCCGAGGAGCCCTCCCGCAACCGACAGCACCGTAACCTCGGTCATGACCAGTCTGATGAGTCGACCGAGTCCTGCGCCGAGTGCCGTGCGGACACCGAGCTCGATCTTTCGGGTCTCGCCACGCGCGATCATCAGTCCCGACAGATTCGCGCAGGCGAGCACGACGATCAGGGCTGCTCCCCAGATCAGCATCTGGATCGAATCCCAGACATCACCGAGCGCCCACTCTCCCAGCCGCACCAGTTTCGCCGGATGATCAGGGCGAGACAGGACATGCTCGCCGGCGTAGACCTTCTCCCAGGCCGCCATCAGCCGCTGCGATTCGTCCACGGCCTGATCGAAGCTCACACCGTCTGCGAGTCGAGCGATGACGTTCAGATAGTGACCACTCCTGTCCTCGATTCCCGCCGAAGATTCGGGAAACTGGAGGGGAAGAAAGATCGAGGGCGAGGTACCGGGGAGTGAAAAGTCCGGCGCCGCGACGCCGATCACCCGGTACTGGCCGTCGCCGATCGATACGTCATCGCGATCGAGCACCGAAGGGTCACCGCCAAATCTCGAGAGCCAGAAGGAGTGAGAGAGAATCGCCACGTCCTCGGCGCCTTCCTCTCCCTCCTGCTCACGGAAGGACCGGCCAAGCGGGGTCTCGAGACCGAGCATCGGCTGAAGTCCAGGAGTGATCGCGGCGATCTGAATGACCTGAGTTTCGCCGCTTCCGATTCGGAAGGTCGTTGTGTCGGTGGCCCATGCTCCCGCTGCGTCGGTTGCTTCGGAATCGTTGCGGTAATCGAGGAACTCCGCCGTGGATGTGGGAAAGTCATCCCGGTCCTGCAACTGTGTTCGAAACATGACGAGACGGTCGGCATCCGGATACGGAAGCGACCGGACGACGAGCGTATCGACGACGCTGAACACGATTCCCGCGATCGCAACGGCAAGCGCGATCGTCGCGATCGAGATCGTCGTGAAGAGCTTCGCCCGACGCAGCGATCGTCCGGAGATTTTGAGATCGTGGAGAAAAGAACTCACCTTGTCCGTCATCGTCCCATTTCCCTCTCAGCGGTTGGTCGTAAAGTCGCGATGAACGAGAAACCTGGATAGCGGGCCAGCAGCCGGATGGCGTGTCTGAAGTCCTGAACGAGAGTGCTCATGGGAGCGTTTTCAGCGCAACGGCTGTACCGCGGGGGCACGATCAGTCTAACTCGTTGCAGGATAAAGATTAAGAGGCTCGGCAGCCGCTCCTGGCGCGCGCTCAGCTGTTCGGTTCCGGGACGACGCCGTCTCGAACCGGACAGAGCCTGATTTCATCGGTCCCGCACCGTGGCGGGCCAAGCTCTCTGATGATGATGCCTGGTGAAGACTTTCGAGCGGCCGTTCAACCAGGCGCGGTACCCTTTGCGGCGGATACGCCCGCCAGTCTTCCCGACGCCCAGGCCCACTGAAAGTTGAAGCCGCCAATGCGGCCGTCGACGTCGAGGATCTCTCCGCACAGGTACAGACCGGGAGTGACTCGTGACTCCATGGTTGCGGTGTCGATCTCCTCGAGCGGAACCCCTCCTGCGGTGACCTCGGCATAGTCGAATCCTCGGTTCCCGGACACCGGGAGGGGAAGCTCGATGAGCGATCGTACCAGTCGCTTGCGCTCGTCGCGGCTGAGTTTTCCGATCGCGGCAGATGAGTCCAGACCTGCTGCGTGGATAGCGATTGCCTCGGCAAGCCGGTCCGGCATCGTGCGGCCCAGAAGACCGGTCACGCTCAAATGAGGCGTGGTCGCAGCCGACTGACGGATGAGGTTGTCGATGCTCTCGAAATCGTCGTCCGGAAAGAGCGATGCATCGAGGGTAACCGGCGAGGTTCTTGACGCCTCGATCCAGTCGCGACTGATGTCGAGCACCACCGGTCCGCTCAGGCCGAAATGCGTCAGGAGCATCGATCCTCGGCGGCGGACCAGAATCTTCCCGTTGCCGTCACGAAGACGTAGCTCGACCTCGTGACTGATTCCCCTCAGCGTCGTCATCCAGTGGCCCCGACTGATCGTGAGAGGTACTAGCGCGGGGAAGGGGGAGCTCACCGTGTGACCGAGAGAACGGACGAACTGGTACCCAGCGCCGTCGCTGCCGGTCTTCGGCACGCTTCGCCCTCCGGTCGCGATGATCAGGTGGCGAGTCGAAACCTCCCCTCGAGGACTACGGAGAAGAAATTCGCCATCGGTGGGGTCGATCGACTCGATGCGCCATTCCCGGCGAAGCTCGACTCCGGCCCGCGAGACTTCGCCGAGGAGAGCCTCCAGGACCGTAGCGGCTCGATCGGTGACCGGAAAGAGCTTGCCCGTTTCCTCGCGCTTGAGTCGCACTCCGAGCTCATCCTCGAAGAAGCGCCGCGTCGCTGGAACGTCGAATGATTTGAGTACCTTGCGTATGAGATTCCGATTGCCGTTGAAGTCATTCGGGGAGACTTCATGATGCGTGACGTTGCATCGTCCTCCACCCGCGATCAGGATCTTTGCACCGATTCGCGACGCACCATCGAACGCGGCGATCCTCAGGCCCTCACCGGCCCGGCCCGCAAAAATCGCGGCCATCAGTCCGGCCGCCCCGGCACCGACCACAACAATGTCGATCTCTTCCGTCACCATGAACATTGTGGCATGACCCGGTTTGATCTTCTGCCCACCGCGTTGCGGTTTGACCGCGGCATGGACCTTCGCGTACGGTTTCCGGAAATCGAACGATGGAGGTAGTGGGGATGCGCATGATGAAGATCTGCGGAGCAGTGCTGTTTGCGATGACGATCATCGCTTGTGGAGGTGAAGAGCCGGCGGAGGTGACTGCCGACAATGTCGATGAGGCAATCAGCCGTGAAGTGGAAAAGCAGACTGGCAGAACCGCTTCTACTGACTCGACGCCGTGCGAGATCCTCGATGACGCTCTGATCCGTGCGCACTTCGATGTCGCAGAGGGAGTGGAAATCTCGAGGTCTCTCTCGAAGTACTCCCCGCATCCGCTCTGCACAGTGAGCTGGCCGAAGCCGGACGCCGAAGAGCTCCAGAAGGAACAAGCCGCACGGATGAGCGAGTACATGCAGGCGAAAATGCGCGGCGAGGATGTGAAGATGCCGTCCTTCCAGACATCGAATGAAGTGACCCTCACCTTGTACGAGCCGGTCTTTGATGATGCGGCCAAAGCGCGTTCCGCGTTCGATGGCGCCATGAAGAGACTCTCCGAGGGGATCACCAGTTCTCGTGAAGATGTCGAGATCACGTTCCAGGCTGATCTGACACCCGTTGAAGGAGTCGGAGAGAAGGCGATGTGGGCGCCGAAGCTGCGTCAGCTCAGCGTCGTCGACGGAAATCGCATGTATCATGTCGGCGTCGACACGGGATCCGATCTCGAAGCCGAGATGGAGAAAGCGAAAGAGATTGCACAGGCCGTCTCGCAGGAGCTGTGACCGTCGCGGAATCGTGAGTGCCATCCGATGACGCGGGTATCTTCATGAAGATCGATACGAGGAAAGACGGCCATGTTACCGTCATCGCTCCCGAGGGAAAGATGGTCATGGGAGAGCCGGTCGAATCGTTCGAGGAGTGCGTGGTCGATCTCGTCGACCGCGGCGAGCGCCTGATCGTGATCGATCTGTCGAGAGTGACGCGCATCGACAGTTCCGGAGTGGGCTCACTGGTCTCTGCACTGCGCAACTGCCGGGACGAGGGAGGCGACGTGAGACTCTCAGGGCCGTCGGATCACCTGCGGAAAGTACTCGAGATGATGGGGCTCGAGCAGGTATTCGAGATCGATCCGGATGCCGGGACCGCAGTCTCTGCGCTCGCCAGCCGCAGATGATGCGGTAGTCCTCACCGATTTTCCGGGTCCCTCTCCGGAGGCTCGAAGAGCGTTTCGGAAGGAGCCATACGCTCCTGCTGCTCGGATGCGATCCGTTCGCACTCTCGCATGACGCGCAGAACGTTCAGCCCGGCGATCTTTCTGAGATCGTCTTCTGAATATCCTCGACGAAGTAGTTCGGCGAACAGATCGGGAAAGGCCGACACATCGCTGAGTCCACGTGGCGTGCTGCTGATCCCGTCGAAGTCCGAACCGATACCGATGTGGTCGATGCCTGCCACGTCCCGGATGTGGTCGATATGATCCGCGACCTGATCGAGCGTTGCCTCTGGAATCGGGTGGGTTCGATCCCACTCGTCGAGAGCACGTGCGCGCCCGACCGGATCGCCCGGGTACAGGGACTCGAAGAGTCGTTCTGCCGCCCCGCGCTCGGCGGAGAATTGCCGGCGCTCTTCGGAGACGTACGAGGTGACGAAGGTGACCATGACGACGCCTCCGTTCTTTCTGAGCCGCACGAGGACGTCATCGGGAACGTTACGCGGGTGTGCCGTAAGCGCCCGGGACGATGAGTGGGAGAAGATTACGGGCGCTGGAGTGATGTCGAGAACATCGTGCATCGCCTCTGCAGATGTGTGCGAGAGGTCCACCAGCATCCCGAGGCGCACCATCTCGCGGACGACTTCTTCTCCGAAATCGGTGAGTCCCCCATGCTCCGGATCGGCGGTGGCGCTGTCGATCCAGTCTGTGTTCTCGGAGTGAGTCAGTGTCATGTATCGCGCTCCCACCGCGTGGAGCTGCCTGAGAATCGCGAGCGAGTTGTCGATGGAGTGGCCTCCCTCCATGCCGATCAGCGAAGCGATGCGGCCCGAACCGTGGATGCGCACGATATCGTCGGACGTATAGGCCATCTCGAAGGTCTCGTCGTATTTCGCACTGAAACGCTTGACCAGGTCGATCTGCTCGAAGACTGCCTTGACGGCATCCGATCCCTTGATACTCATCGGGACGTACACTGACCAGAACTGCGCGCCGACTCCTCCGTGTCGCAGACGGGGGATGTCGGTGTGCATCGGCTCCTCGCGGAGAGACGTGTCTGCCGCGATATCGAGGGCGTCGAGTCGCCCGCCCACCTGCTCTCGAAGCGTCCAGGGAAGATCATTGTGGCCGTCGATGAGCGGCACCTCGCGCAGAATGGCCACGGCTCGGTCGACTTCAGCCTCGTTCAGAGCGGGCGGCGCCGCGAGGGTCGGCATTGCGAGCATGATCAAGGGCAGGATTCTGGTCATGAATGGTGGCATCAGTGGATCTCCTGGTTGGTATGCGTTGCGGATGTGGGCTCAGCAGGGGACATAATAGCGACAATGCAGTTTCCAGATCCGCGGCACGCTCCCCACGACATCATCGCTCTGGGTGGGGATCTCGATATATCGACTCTGGTGGACGCGTATTCGAAGGGCATTTTTCCCTGGCCGATCGAAGGATATCCGCTCTGCTGGTTCTCTCCACTTCGGCGAGCGGTACTGTTTTTCGACGAGCTCCACATCCCGCGCAGTCTTGCCAAAGCACGCCGGAGAGATCGATATCACTTCACAGTCGACCAATGTTTCGAGGAGGTCGTCCGGCTGTGTGCGACGATCCCTCGGCCGGATCAGGACGGGACATGGATCGTTCCGGAAGTTGAGGCGGCCTATGTCGAGTTGCATCGGGCGGGGCATGCCCACAGCGTCGAGTCGTGGGAGGGTGATCAGCTCGTTGGTGGCCTGTACGGCGTCGACGCCGGTGGTGCCTTCAGCGGAGAGAGCATGTTCCACCTGCGCCCGGATGCATCGCGACTCGCTCTGCTCTTTCTGATCGATCTCCTTTCGAAGCGGGGCGTTCGGTGGCTGGATGTTCAGGTCATGACTCCGCACATGAAGCATCTGGGTGCCCGAACGATCAGCCGCTCGCGCTTCCTCGATCTGCTCGCCGCTGTCGAGGGAACAAGAAAGGGATCTTTTCGGCCGGTGAAATGAGGCACTTCCTGTGCATGAGTGGGAGCCCGGCGGGGAAGCGCCGTGCTGGAGCTGTGTATGACGGGACCAAACGATAAGATGATTCTGGTAGTGGATGACGATGATGGGGTGAGGAGTCTCGTCCGCGCGGTCCTTCGCAGGCATGGGCACAATGTCGACACGGCGAGGGATGGTGCAGAGGCGCTCCAGAAGATCAAACAGGACGGATACAGCCTGATCCTTCTCGATCTCATGATGCCCAAGATCGACGGACTTGAAGTCATGCGGAAGATCGAGGACGAGGGCATCGTTTCGGAAGCGCTGATCGTCGTGATGACCGCGGCCGATGACTCTCTGATCGCTCAGCTCGATCGAAGAAGGGTCCACGGCGTCATCAGAAAACCATTCGACATCGAGGAGCTCGCCGAGATCGTCACCGAGTCCATCGATGTCCGTGACAGAGTCTGACCTCGGAACGATGAACGATGAACGATGAACGCTGAACGGATTCGAATCCGGTTATATCGCTCATTCGTTCCGAAAATGAATTGATGAATTGCGCGTGATCTTCGCTCTCGAGAGCACGCTGCAAACCAGAAGGCTGGAATCACCTCTCGAGCGGCCGTCGCTCCAGAAGCATGGCAGTGCAGTCGTCGTCAGGACCTGATGGTGTCTTCGAGATGATGGCTTTCAGCATCGCGTCGATCCACGATGAGCCGTCACCGTCGGGCACGTCGAGGAGGATCTGCCGAAGCGCGTCGTAGCCGAGTTGCTCGTCGCCCCCCATGGGCGCCTCCGGGAGGCCATCCGAGAAGAGGAGCAGCCGCTCGTCCTCTCCCAGATCGAACACGACCGACTCGTAAGGAACATCTTTCATCATCCCCAGGGGGACGCGAGGTCCGGGAGCGTCAATCTCTGACGCGTCGCGGGCGCCGAGGACAAACGGATTTGGCAATCCTGCATTTCCGAGCTCCACTCTGCCGGAAGCGGGATCGAACCGGGCGTATGCGAGAGCCACGAACTCTCTCCTGCCGAGATCGCGCCGCAATCTTACGTTCAGCTCACGCAGTGTGTCGGCGACAGATCGATCAGCAGCGATCAGGGGAAGCATGGCCTTGGCGGTCGACATGATGAGGCTCGCTCCGATTCCCTTGCCTGCAACGTCGGCGACGGTGAGTCCGATCGACCCATCATTCAGGTGGAACACATCGTAGAAGTCTCCGGCCACGTAAGTCGCGGCGATGTTTCGCGAAACGATGCGGTAGCCGTTTCCTTCGAGCTCCTCAGGCGGCAGAAGACGTTGCTGGATCGAGCGCGCGAGCTCGAGCTCCTTCTCGGCAAACTCCTGCTCCTTGATCCGGACGAGACTCGCCTCGAGCCGGCTCCGGAGAAGCCCGTAGCTGTAGATCGCGAGACCGCCGGCCGCTGCGAAGATCGCAGGAACGAACAGTCCTCCGGCGTACGGAATCGTGATGAGGGTCCCGAAGACGATGAGCCCTGCCACCGGGAAACCAAGTCCGAAGCCGATCAGAGCGGCCACGACATAGGCGAGGGACCGTGCGGCCATCCTGACCCGGTCCCTGGATATCGAGTCCAGAGCGCGCCCGGAGAGTCGCTCCACATAGATGAAGGGCAGCCCGATCAGGACCCCGCCGATCATGCCGAACAACGCGATCTGTAGCGTACTTGCTCTCGCGCCGGACGGAATGAACAGATACGACATGACCACTCCCACGCCTGCCGACGCGAGCAGGCTGATGAGCAGGGACTTCAACGAAAAGTCGTCCCGGCTGCGAACCTCTTCAGACATGAAAGGGGATCATACGACAACGATGAACGATGAACGATGAACGATGAAAGATGATCACGGATAGTGCTCCGTTCATCGTTCATCGTTCATCGTTCATCGTTCACGAAATCACCCACTTCTCGTACAGCTCCTTCGGCAGCTCACGGATGAAGCGCGACGGTTCCAGCAGCACATCCATCTGCATCCGGTCGCGGGTGAACGCGGGAAAGATCAGATAGAGCTCCTGTTGAGCGCGAGTGACGGCGACGTAGAAGAGACGGCGTTCTTCCTCTTCTCCGGGGACGACGATCTCGACGTCTTCGGTTTCCGTGAGCTCGGTTCCTTCTTCGCCGTCGGTGAGGAGATGCTTCGGAAAGTGCTTCCGTGGAGCCTTGATGATGCCCCCTGGTACGCGCATCGCCCGCGCCGAGGGGAATCTGCCTTCGGAGAGGCCGATGAGGAAGACGGCGCGCCACTCCAGTCCCTTGGCCTGGTGAACCGAGGAGAGGATCACACGCTCGTCCTCGGGGCCGACCGCGGCGACGTCTTCGCCGGCGATCGTGTTCGTAAGGGTTAATTCCTCGAGGAACTCCTCGACACTGTCGTAGCGGAGTGCGTACTGGGCGAGTTGCTCGATGTCGTCGAGCCGGGCGCCGGCATTAGGAAACTTCGAGCGGACATGATCGGCGTAGCCTCCATCTTCGACGACGGTGCGGATCATTTCCGCGGGGTTCTTCATCATCGAGCGCGACGAGATCGTCTCCATCAGGGAACGGAACTTCTTGAGGCTTGAACCGGCCGCACGCGCTGGGACCGTCGGGATCTTCTGCATGAATGCGCTGAGCGGATCGGCAGCCGAGCCGATGATGTCCCATACCGCCGCTGCCGAACGCTCGCCGACCTTCGGAAGAACCTTCAGCGCGCGCTTCCACGACAGCTCGTCACGTGGATTGACCGGGATCCGAACGTACGAGAGAACGTCCTTGATGTGCGCCTGCTCGAAGAAACGGACCCCGGAGCGGATCTCGTACGGGATGTTACGTCGAGACAGCTCCATCTGCAGCTCGAGTGACTGGTAATGCGAGCGGTAGAGAACAGCGAGATCGGATAACGCCTCTCCCTCGTCCCGAAGCTCGAGAAGACGCTGTGCGACGAATGCAGCCTGTTCGTGAACGTCATCGACTCCGACGACGGCGGGGAGCGGACCCTCATCACGAATCGAGAGGAGCTCCTTCCGGAACTGATAGCGGTTTCTCGTGATCGACTCATTCGCGAGATCGAGGATCTGTGGGACTCGAGCGATAGTTCGTTTCCAGCCGGAAGACAGTCGCCTCCGGATAGCGGGCAGGGAACGTGATGATGTTCTCGAACGAAGCGCCGCGGAATGAGTAGATCGACTGCGCATCGTCGCCGACGACCATCAGGTTGCGGCGAGTGGCGAGCCATCAGATCGATGATGCGCGCCTGCAGACGATTCGTGTCCTGATATTCGTCGACGAGGATGTGCCGGAACGAACTCTGGAGCGCTTCGGCGATCGAGGGATGATCCTCGAGTAGCCGGAGCCAGTTGAGCAGCAGATCGTCGAAGTCCATCACGTTCGCCGCCCGCTTCTTCTCCTGATACGTCGCGAGGACCGAACGGATGTCATCCTCGTAGCCGATGAACTGCGGGTAGTTCTCTTCGACGTACTGGCTGAGCGTCGTCGACGTGTTGACGGCAAACGAGAGAATGTCGAGCAGGACGTCGCCCTTCGGGAAGCGCTTCTCGAGCGTCTCGATCCCGCGAGCCGAGACCGCCGCCTCCATCATCTCCTTCGCATCCTCCTGATCGAGAATCGAGAAGTTTCGCTGGTACCCCAGCTCCTCCGCATGACGCCGTAACAGCCGATTCGCCACCGAATGAAATGTCCCGGCCCGCACCTGCCGCGCATCGGCTGTGACCAGCATCTCCACCCGCGAGACCATCTCCCGCGCCGCCTTGTTCGTGAACGTAAGGAGAAGAATCGAAGCGGGCGGAACTCCATCCTCGATCAGCCGTGACACGCGATACGTGAGCGCCCGCGTCTTCCCGCTGCCTGCTCCCGCAATCACGAGAATCGGCCCGTCCCCCGCCATCACCACGTCGAGCTGCTCCTGATTCAGCTCATCCTCGTATCGCACCTTGTACGTGGACGCGCGCTCAGGACGTTTCAGTGTGTATTTACGAACCATGGAGGAGAGTTCAAGGGTTCAAGAGTTCAAGGGTTCAAGGGGTTCAAGGGGTTCAAGAGGTTCAGGGGTTCAAGAGTTCAAGAGTACGGAAGCCTCAGAGTGGCACCTGTTACGAGAGATCCATGTGCGATCTTCGGAGCTCCCGACTCTGAACCTTTTAACCTTTGAACTCTTGAACCCTTGAACCTGCCTACAGAATCCCAACTTCGGAGTTGTCACCGACCATGAACCGGAAGGCGATGGGGCGGCGTTTGCGGCGGCGGATGGTGACGTTGCGGCCGATGAGGCTTTCTTCGATGCGGCCGTCGACATTGAGGATCGAGGAGCCCTCGAGGATGATCGAATTCTCGATCTCGGAGGACTGGATCACGCAGTTGGCGCCGATGGAGGTGTAGGGGCCGACGAAGGCGTGCTCGATCCGCGCGCCAGCGCCGATGATCACGGGACCACGAATGACAGAGTCGACGATCTGCGCTCCCTCGGCGATGACGACTTTTCCTTCGATGCGGCTCTCATCGTCGACTGTTCCACGGACGTCGTACTCCTGGGTGTCGAGGACTGTACGATTCGCCTCGAGCATATCCGACGCTTTCCCCGTGTCCTTCCACCAGCCTTTGACGATGTGCGGGTGGACGGTTCTCCCGTTATCGATGAGCCATTGGATGGCGTCGGTGATCTCCAGCTCGTTCCGCCACGAAGGCTCGATCGCTTTGACCGCATCGAAGATGGTCTCGTCGAACATGTAGACGCCGACTAGCGCGAGATTCGACTTGGGCTCCTTCGGTTTCTCGGTCAGGCGGATGACCTCATTTTCCGGGCCAAGCTCGGCCACGCCGAACTGGGTCGGGTCGGGAACGGGAGTCAGCAGAATCTCTGCATTGCAGTCGATCGAGCGGTATTCCTCGACCAGCGGAGTGATGCCGTGCTGGAGGAGGTTGTCTCCGAGGTACATGACGAAGGGTGCTCCCTGCATGAAGTCCTCAGCGATGAGGACCGCGTGCGCGAGACCTCGCGGCTCATCCTGTTCGATGTACTCGATCCGGGCGCCGAGCTGAGATCCGTCGCCGACCTCTCGTCGGATCTCTCCTCCCGTCTCCGGAGAGACGATGATCGCGATCTCCTCGACGCCGGCTGCGACCATGGCCTCGATCCCGTACTGGAGAACGGGCTTGTTTGCGACCGGGATGAGCTGCTTGGCCGACGTGTAGGTCAGCGGCCGCATGCGCGTGCCCTTGCCGCCGGAGAGTATGAGGCCCTTCATTTTCGTTGTGGATCTGGTCATGTTTGCTCCTGAATGGTCCATCGTCTCTCGTCAGCGGTTTCTGTCGCCCGCTTCGCGGGCTCGACTGCTAGAGATCCGACCGCGCCCCCCGGCTGAAGCCGGGGGCTATTATCTGTCGGCCGCTTTGCGGCCTGCACCTGGCATCCTTCGATTGGAGTGGCCATCTGACGACTGATACCGACGACTGCCGACTGCTCAGAATATTGCGTCGAACGAGCCCTTCACATCGACGAACGTGCCGACGTTCTTGAGGCTGATCGATAGCTGGTAGTCACGACTCCTGCCGACGTTCTCGAACGCACGGAACTCCTGGAAGTCGCGAACTTCGAAGGCGATGTTGTAGCACGACGCGGAGAAGCCGACAAGGTAGCGCTGCTCGAGAATGTCGTTCTTCTCGATGTCGTAGTTGAACTGGATGTCAGCCCTGATTCTGTCTTTGACGATCGGTGTTCCGGCGGCGACCCTGATCTGGCTGGAGTCCGAGATGAGCGAATGGGGCTGCGCAAACCGGGCAAACCACGTCGTGTTCAGGTAGGAGCGTTCACCGGTGATCCCCGCGGAGAGGCTCGCTCCTTCGACCTGTTGAGTTTCGGCGGAGATCGATGTGGACGCGTCGAGCCGGAGTGAGCGGTATGGATTGAAGCGAAGCGATACCGACACGGGCGTAAAGTCGCTTTCGATCAGGTTCCCCAAATCGTCGAGACGGGTCGAGAACGGCCCGGAAAGGGATGCAGTCTGCTTGACCGTCAGAGAGAGAATTTCCCGCGCCGAAGACTTATCATCCGCTGTCTTCGCCAGGAGGCGCTGGACGAGCGCGTACTCGACCGACTGATCGACCAGCGGGAGAAATGGCGAATCGACGGTGTCGAAACGGATCACCTGATTCTGTTCCTCCACATCGGTCGTGTAGAGGTATCGCACGCGAGGCTCGATGACGTGCTTGAAGCGGGTGAACTCGCCGACCTCGCGCTGAAAGATTTTGGAGAAGGACGGACCCACGAGCTCGACCTGGGCCTGCCCATAGAATCTCGAAAGCTCCTCATCGCTGATCTGGAAGGTCAGTGGATCGCGACTCTTCGAATAGTTGGTCTGCCGCAGCGAGATCTCCGGTTTGACGGAAAACCATGATGGCGTGTCGACCCTCATCGAGAGGGTAGGAAAAAGATCGGTGCGGAAGTACTCGACGTCCGGTTCCAGCGACGATGTGGTGCGCAGACGGGAGGCGGAGGACTCCATCGAGAAGTACAGAGGAGTGCTGGCGACGCGCCGAGGATAGAGATTGAACTGGACGGCAGGGAGCTGCTCGAAAACCTGGGCATCTTCCGGCCCGAGGAAATGCTCCCGCCGGTCGCTTCGGAGGTTCAGCGAATACGCAGACGTGTTCTTCGTGAGGTAGGCCGAGCTGTAGATGTTGGAAATCGTGTTCAGATCGAAGTCGCGCTCGAAGCGCTGGAAGAATGGGAGATCGGAGAAGTCGTGGAGGTCGATCACTCCCCGGAAGCCGCCCGGCAACCCTTCCTGCGTATGTTGATAGGAGTACTTCCATTCCAGCGTGTTGGACTCGTTGTCGTAAACGCTGTAGATGTCGAGCTCACCATTGATCGATTCGCTCGGAACATACCTGCCATCGAGTCCGAGGCCCACGAAGCCCTTGCTGAAAACATCTGCGTGGATCGTTGCATCCGCCCACTCGTCGTACGGGAGGAAGTACGCAGTCTTGAGGTATGAGCCGAAGCGGTTCGAGAATCCCGGTTTTGGGATGAGGAATCCTCTCGCACGATCAGTTTTCGTAGGCCAGACGAGGTAGGGAAGGTAGATCACGGGGACGCCGTTCGCCCGGAAGGTCAGATTCCGCAACCGTGCGTAGTCCTCGACGCGGATGATCCCCTCCTGGAGATGAAATGCCCACGACGGATCTCCGAGCTCGCAGGAAGTGAAGATCCCGTTCGTGATCCGATAGGTCACCTCGTCAATCTTTTCGATCTTGTCGCCCGTGATGTAGACGGAGGGATCGAGCGATGCCGTCGCGTCGAACAGTGTTCCGCTGCTCGACTCGAAGTTGAAGAATGCCCTGGTCGCCGACATACGGCGTGATCCCTGATCGAGGATCACGTTCCCCTCGGCCGTCGCGTCCTTGGTCAGTTGGTTGTAGGTGATCAGGTCGGCCTTCAGCGTCACATCCTGATAGCGGAGAGTGACGTCTCCTTCGAGGATCAGGGAGTCCTGCCCGAGGACAGTCTGCTGCGCTGCCTCGATGTGCACCTCTCCTCCCTCCTCGATCTGAGGGAAGTCGAACGAGAAATCGGGCTTCGTCTCGTAGTAGCGCGAGGAGGGGCCCTGCTCGACCATCTGTGCGGCGATGGGAAAGGTGGCCATGGCGAGGGCAAGTAGCAGAGCGCTCAGAGCGCCCCGGCGGAATTCAGAAATCAATCGTAAAGTCTCCCCTCTGCAGGAAGTAGAGTCTGGTCCGTTCGATGTCCTTGCGGATCTGGTTCGTCAGCTCTACTGCCGACGCGAAGCGATGCTCGCGACGGAGAAGCTTGTGAAAGTAGAGCCTCACCTGATCGCCGTAGACATTCGAGTTGAAATCGAGAATATGTGTTTCGATGGTGGTCGCGTAGTTCTCGTACAGGGTGGGGCGTACACCGATGTTCGTGACGCCGGCAAACGTGCGACCGAACGATTCGAAGTGGCTGGTCGTGATGAAGACACCCGACTGAGGGAAGAGATGATTCGACGGTGCGAGGTTTACCGTCGGCACGCCGATCTTGCGGCCGAGACGCCGTCCCGTTTCCACACGGCCGTCGACGAAGTGTTCCCTGTCCAGACACGTCTTGACGACCCGCATGGCTCCCTTCTCGATCGCGTCCCGCACGATGGAGCTCGAGACACGCATGCCGCGGACCGTCACGGCGGGAACTCCGCGGACGCCGAAGCCGAGCTGTCGGCCCTTCTCCTCGAGAAACGCGAGATCTCCCGTTCGTCCCGCCCCGAAACAGAAGTCCTTTCCGATATGGACCTCCCGGACACGGAGCCGGTCCCTCAGGATTTCGGTCACGAACCGCTCTGCGGTCCATCGCGAGAACTCCTGAGTGAACGGGATTTCCAGAATGGCGTCGATTCCCATTTTCCCGAGGAGCTCGCGCTTCTGGGAAAGGGTGAGAATCTGCGGAGGAACCCTGTTGGGGGCTACGATCGTCAGCGGGTGAGGTGTGAATGTAATGACCACCGCCTGGACCCCGAGCTCACTCGCTCGGTCGACCACTCCCTTGATGATCGTCTGGTGGCCGACGTGGAGTCCATCGAAGTTGCCGATGGTCGCGACGCATTCGGTCGGGTGGTCGGTGTTGTCGAGTGGATTCTGGATAACGATCATGAGATTGGCTGCACGTCCCGGAAGGGATGGCGGCATTGTAACGGGTAAATCAGTCGACAGGCGTCAGTTCAGTCGACAGTCGGCAGTCGGCGGAATCTTGTGGAGCGGGTGGAGGATGGCCGAAGGATCTCGTGGAGCTATGCTCGCGGTGAGTTCTGGGCAATTTCGGTCGAGTCATTCCGTACGCGATCCTTCGCTTCGCTCAGGATGACAGTTCATCGGAGCTGCGGCGCTTGCGATTCCCACTCCACTGTGCTGGTTCGTGCCCTCCGTGCAGGCGGCGTGTCATCTGACGACTGTAGACTGACGACTGATGCCTGTCTTACTGGAGCTGCAACCGGGGGAGGGGCAGAGTCGATTGCGAGAAATCTGGCGGTGTGTCGCCCAGCATCTCCGCGAAAGCCTCCACGACGGTTTCGTCCCATTTGCCGGCGGAAGCTTCCCGTCGCAACGTCTCGATCGCGGCCATGTGCGTGAGGGGTGCAGTGCGATAGGCGCGATGCGAGGTCAGCGCATCGTAGGCGTCGACGATGGAGAGAAGCCTGATCTCCCGGGGGATGCTGGCTCCTTTGAGGCCGTCCGGATAGCCCCGCCCGTCGAAGCGCTCGTGATGGTGGCGGATCAGCTTGAGGACCGTCCCGAGGGTCGAAAGCGGGCGGCAGATCTCCTCGCCGATCACAGGATGGTCGATGACTCTCATGAACTCGTCGCGCGTCAGGGGACCCGGCTTGTTGAGCAGCGACTCCGGAACCGCAATCTTGCCGATATCGTGCAGCAGCCCCGCGGTCCTGATCCGAGCCGCCTCGTTGTCGTTGAACCCGAGGTGCGTGGCGAACCGGTAGCCGAGATCGGCCACGCGTTGTGAATGTCCGCGCGTGTACTCGTCCTTCGCTTCGATCGCGAGTGCGAGCGCGCAGATGACGTTCTCCGTTTGCTCCAGATCCGATCGGTAGTCGGCCAGCCGCAACAGCGAGCGGATCCTCGTGGTCAGTTCGAGCCGGTGGACGGGATGACTGAGAAAGTCATCAGCCCCCGCTACGATTGCCTGCTTGCGCGTCTCTTCGCTCTTCTCGGCGGTCAGCACGATGATCGGGACGAACTCCAGCTCCGGCTGACGTCTGATCCGGTCGATGAGGGTCATGCCGCTCATGCCCGGCATGTGAAGATCGACCAGGATCAGATCGACACGTTCCCGGTGAAGGATCTCCAGTGCGTCATTGCCGCTCGGTGCATACAGCAGCTGGAATCCCTCTCCGGCGAGATGAGCGTCGAGAAGGCGTCGATTACTTTCCTGATCGTCCACGTGGAGAAGTCTCGGATGGGAGAATGTCTTCTTCAGCCTGTATCGCTTCTGAGGAGATTCGAGTGGTTCATCCTTGAGAGCGCTCGTGAAAACCTCGACGAGCTCGGCGCTCCATTTTCCTTCGCGCATTTCGGCCTGGAGGAGCTCGAGGCATTGGTTCTGCGGCATGGTCGGGTTCTCGTGGCGGATCGAGTCGAACCTGTTCGCCAGCCCGACAACCTGCGCCTCGATCGGAATCTGCTCCCCGAGCAGTCCATCGGGAAATCCCGACCCGTCGAGCCGCTCGTGATGCCAGCGGACGACGGGGATGAAGCGCTGAAAGGTCTTCATCGGCCTGAGGATCGAGGCTCCCATGACGGGGTGCTGCTGCAGGCGTTTGACTTCATCCTCCGTAAGGGAGTGGTCGACGTCGAGCAGCTCCTCTTCCATGCCGATCATGCCGAGATCGTGAAGCAATGCAGCCTTGACGATCGTCTCGCGGTCATCGTCGCTGAATCCGATCTTGTCCGAGAGAATCCCGGCGTACGACGCCACGCGCTGGGCGTGTCCGGCGCTCTTCGGGTCCTTGCGTTCGAGGGCCGACGTGAGAGTCACGATGATGTTCTCACTCGAGTCGAGCTCCCGCCGGAGCTCACGGATGCGCACGAGAGAGGCGATCCGGGCTCGCAACTCCTGACGGCTGATCGGCTTCGTCAGGAAGTCATCGGCCCCGTGGTCGAGCGCCCGAATCTTTTCCTCTGTGGCCGTCAGCGCAGTGAGCATGACGATCGGGACGCGGCGACCCTCGGCCGTTGCCTTGATCCGCGAGCACGCCTCGAAGCCGTCCATGCGCGGCATCATCACGTCGAGAAGGATCAGTGAAGGATTATGCTGCGAGAACAACTCGATCGCTTCGACACCGTCGCGTCCGACGATGACGTCGTACCCCCATTGCCAGAGGTATTCTTCAACGAGCTGCAGGTTCTGCTCGTTGTCGTCGACCGCCAGAATCAGAGGCTTCTCTCGATCCCGCTCTGCTGTCATGACATTCTCGCTCCCATCGCGCCTGCGCTATATGCGCATCATTCTACTATCCTTCGATAGGGTCGAAAGGAAGGGAATTCTTCAGCGGAGAGTCAGCGGGATCAATCACATTCCCTTCTTCGAGCCTGGAGGTCAGACTGCGACCACGCGATTGTCATCCTGAGCGCCAGCAAACGATCGCGTGAAGTCATCCTCGCCTGAAGTTCGGTCGAGTCGTGCCGTACGCGATCCTTCGCTGGCGCTCAGAGGCTGTGAAAGAATCCAGCGTACCCTGCGTTACGGGCGCGGCGACGTCGAGCGCGCGAAGCAGTGACGCAGCGATGTGGTTCATCGGAAAGGAACTGCGACAACGCGATCGGCGACGCCCCGCCCGTAACCCTTTGGGCTGGTGGTGGTTACGGCCCGATCTCTGCGTCAATCGTCGTCACCGAGGAACCACCGCGACTCCTCCTCATTCCTTGAGCTCGAACCGTAAGCACCACCAGCGCAGGGCACGCTGGATTTTTTCACAGCCTCTCAGGATGACAAACCGAATAATGGTTGCGGGCGGCACGTTTCGGTGAACAGAGACGATGGGTTACTACGCTGAACACACTGCAGGGTTCCGGAATGAGCTCGGCCGCTCGATCCCCGCCGAGGAGGTCCGGAAGCTCCACCAGAAAAGGCCGGTGCTTCACTTCCTGGTGACGGCGGGTCTTTACCTGGCCCTCGGTCTGGGGATCGCCGGTGCACTGGCCTTCCAGCGATGGTACCTCTGGGTGCCGTTCTCGGTTCTTGCCGGGTTCGCCATTTTCAATTTCACCGTGCTGCTCCACGAAGTGGTCCACAAGGCAGTGTTTCAGCGTCCGGGGCGTTGGGATCGGATCCTCGGGTATGTCTACGCTGTGCCGAGCGGAATCTCTGCCTCGCAATTCACCCGCTGGCATCTCGATCACCACGCCGAGCTGGGATCGGATGAGAATGATCCGAAGCGTCATCACCTCTCACCGAAGATCAACGCCCGATGGTACAAGCTGCTCTACTTCACGCCGGCACTGTTCGTGATCTACTTCCGCGCAGCGCGGCGGGAAGCTTCGACCTACTCCGAGGACAAGCAGAAACAGATCGCCCGTGAGAGGAACCTCACGATCGCGCTGCACCTTCTGGTTCTGGTTTCGCTGGGAGTCTTCGCCGGCTGGTGGATCGCATGGAAGATCTACATCGTTCCGTATTTTCTGGTCTTTCCAGTAGCGTTCGCCCTGAACCGGCTCGGACAGCACTACGATATCGAGCCGGATGACCCGGCGAAGTGGTCGACGCTGCTGCGAGGCTCCTTCTTCTGGGACGTCGCGTACCTCTGCTCGAACTACCATCTCGAGCATCACTACTTCCCGGGCGTACCGCTCTATAACCTGCCGCGGTTGCAGAAGCTGCTCGGTCCGTTTTATGAGTCCCGAGGATTCCGGTCGCACTCGTATGGCGAGCTGTTCTGGCACTACATCGTGCTGAACAAGAAGCCTCACAGCGACTGGCACGATCAGCTCGCCGCGGAACCGACCCTGCTCGATCGGGCCTGATCGAGGCCCGGAACGAGACCTTGTCATTCTGAGTCGCCGGAGCGGAGAGCGGAGGACGGCGAAGAATCGCGTCGAATATGACTCGAGGTAACTTCACGCGATCCTTCGCTGACGCTCAGGATGACAGCTGGAGGGGGCGCGGCTGCGCCCCCTCCGCTTAGAGCTGGCCGAGCGTCTTGTCGAGACGTGCGATCCCCTCGCGAGCCTCGTCCTCGGTCACGTTGAGGTGCGGGCGGAACCGGATCGATCGACCGCCAGCCGGCAGTGCCATCATCATGTTCTCTTCGAGCTTCTCGAGTGCTGCGTTGCGCGCTTCACCGCTCGAAAGATCGAAGGCGATCATCAGCCCACGGCCTCTAATGTTCGAGATTCCCGGATGTTTCTCGGCCAGACCTTCGAGGCCGGTCCGGATGAGCTCGCCAATTTTCGCGGCATTCTGGACGAGACCCTCTTCCTCGATGACCTCGCAGTAGCGCTGCGAGCGAACCATATCGACGAGGTTTCCTCCCCAGGTCGAGTTGATCCGAGAGGAGACCTTGAACACGTTGTCGTCGATGTCGAAAATCCGTTCATTGGCTGCGAAACCGCAGACCTGTGACTTCTTGCCGAAGCAGAACAGATCCGGGACGATGTCGTAGTGCTGAAACGTCCACATCTTTCCGGTCAGCCCCATACCGCTCTGAATCTCGTCGAAAATCATGAGGATGTCGTTCTCGTCGCACAACTGACGCATTGCGCGGAAGAACTCGGGACGGAAATGGTTGTCTCCACCCTCTCCCTGGATCGGCTCCATGATGAAGGCAGCGATGTCGTCAGGATTCTCCTGGATGGCTTGCTTCGCCTGATCGATCGCCCTGCGCTTCCGCTTCGGCGACTTCCTTCTCCACCTCGGGAGTGACGGGGAAGCGAAGTTTCGGATTGTCGATGCGGGGCCAGTCGAACTTCGGGAAGTACTGCGTCTTCCTGGGATCTGCGGTGTTCGTCAGAGAAAGCGTGTATCCGCTTCGTCCGTGGAAGGCCTCGCGGAGATGCATGATCTTGTTTCCCCGCTCACCGCTGGCGCCTTTCTTCAGGTTCTTGCGGATCTTCCAGTCGAACGCAGTCTTGAGGGCGTTCTCGACCGCGAGCGCTCCTCCCTCGACGAAAAACAGATGCTTGTTGTGACTCTCCGGAATGGCGACGCGCGAGAATGTCTCGACGAACTCCGCCATGTAGGTGCTGTAGAGATCTGAGTTGGCCGGCTTGTTGAGCGCAACACTCGCGATCCGATCCCGGAACTCCGGGTTGTTGAGACGCGGATGGTTGTAGCCGATCGGCATCGATGCGAAGCTCGAAAAGAAGTCGAGGAGCTTCCGGCCCTTCTTCGAATCGAACATCCATGATCCCTGCGATTTCTCGAGGTCGATGACGAGGTCATACCCGTCGGCGAGCATGTGGCTGGAAAGGACCCGATGCACCTCGGATGGCTGTACGTGTACTTTCTGATCTGTAATTTCTGTAGTAGACATGAAATACTCCTAGGGCGGCGTGCCGCCCGGATCATAGAGAACCGGGTGGGGAAGTTCAACGTTGGTGAGAAACACGCTGCACACCTCCAGGAGAATCCGCTCGAGCCAGGCTCCGCAGGACTCTCCGAATTCCGTTCGTTGAAGGAGAAGATATGAAGGAAATCGTGATTCTCGGTGCTGCACGCACACCGGTCGGTTCGTTCCAGGGCGCACTGTCGCCACTGAAGGGCCCGGAGTTGGGGTCATTTGCCATCAAGGGTGCTCTCGAAAAAGCAGGTGTGAAGGCGGAGCAGATCCAGGAAGTCCTGATGGGGCAGGTGCTCCAGGGTGGCGCCGGTCAGGCGCCGGCCCGGCAGGCGGCGATTGGCGCCGGGGTTCCAGTCAGTGCCGGCGCGGTAACCGTCAACAAAGTCTGTTCGTCGGGGCTGAAGGCGGTGATGATGGCCGCAAATGACATCCGGCTTGGCGAGTACGAGATCGCCGTCGCCGGCGGGATGGAATCCATGACGAATGCTCCGTACGCCCTTCCCGCTGCGAGGGCGGGGTTCCGGATGGGCCACGCTAAAGCGATCGACCTGATGATTCACGACGGTCTGTGGGATCCGTACGGTGATAAGCACATGGGAATGTGCGCCGAGACGTGCGTCGACAAATATGAATTCACTCGCGAGGAGCAGGACGACTTTTCGAAGCAGTCGTACGAGCGCGCCCAGAAGGCGGCGCAGGACGGAAAGTTCAAGAGCGAAATCTATCCTGTCGAGATCCAGGGGCGGAAGGGAACCACAGTCGTCGAAGAGGACGAGGAGCCGTTCGCTGCCCCTCTCGACAAGATGGGGAAACTCAGACCCGCCTTCAAACCGGAGGGCGGGAGCGTAACCGCGGCGAACTCCTCAAAGATCAGCGACGGCGCCGCTGCTCTGGTCGTCGCCTCGGCTGAATATGCCGAGTCGAATGGCCTGAAACCGATGGCGAGGATCGTCGCGCAGGCCACCATGTCCCAGGAGCCGGAGTGGTTCACGACCGCACCTGGCGGAGCGATCAAGAAGATCCTCGACAAGAGCGGACTGTCGATCGAGGACATCGATCTCGTGGAAGTGAACGAGGCCTTCGCCGCGGTCGCCATGGCGGCGATGAAGGACGCAAACATCCCTCACGACAAGCTGAACGTGAATGGTGGGGCGGTAGCGCTCGGCCATCCCGTCGGCTCGAGCGGGGCACGTATTCTCGTGACGCTGCTGCATGCCCTGAAGGATCGCGGGCTCAAGCGTGGACTCGTGGCCATCTGTAATGGTGGCGGCGAAGCGACGGCGATGATCGTCGAGATGATGTAGAGGACGGGCCCGGCATGGCGCGCGCATCGTCCGTTGACTGCGCGGAAAGTTCGAAAGGCCCGGAGCGTACTCCGGGCCTTTTCCTTTGGTCAGCAGTTCAATTTCGTGAAGGACGGGAGCTCTGCAGGGAACCGAAGATGACGAATGATTCGTTCCGGCTCCGGAAGTCAGTCGTGCGGGCGATCAGCCATCGTTCAGAAAGCTCTCTCACGAACGCGCCGCTCTCCTTTTCCGGCACGACGTACACGACCTGTTCATCGGCGTCCTCCTCGAATTCTTCATTGTCCTCATCCTGTCGGCAAAGGACCAGGTCCAGGATCGTGTCGGCGGGCTAGAGCTCGGCGCAGATGACTACCTGATCAAACCGTTCTCGTTCGACGAGCTCTGCGCCAGGATCCACGCTCTGATCCGCAGAAAGTACATGAAGAAGAGCCCTCGCATCGAGGTTGGTGATCTGACCGTTGATACGGCGGGGAAGGCAGTGTCGAGAAAAGGCGAGCGGATTCACCTGACGCCGAGCGAGTACTCCCTGCTCGAATACCTGTGTCTGAGGCGCGGCATGGTGGTGTCTCAGGCACAACTGCTCGACCACCTCTATGACAGCGATTCGGAGGTGGGAAGCAACGTCATCGAGGTCCTCGTGAGCGGACTACGCAAGAAGATTCATCGGCGCGCGTTCCCGCCCATCGTCAGGACCCGGAGGGGATTCGGATACATCGTCGAATGAAGAATCGATCCATACGCTGGAGACTGTCCGCCTACATGCTGGCTGGAACCGCGATCCTGCTTTTGATTGCGGGGCTCGGACTGCAGTTCATGGTGCAAACCTGGCTCTCCGAAGAGCTCGAGGATTCACTCGAGGCGAAGGCACGGGCGTTCATCGCTCTTACCGAACAGGACGAAGGCCGCATCGAGTTCGACTTCTCCGCGGACATGATGCCCGAGTTCGAGGACCATGAGGAGCCGGAGTACTACCAGCTCTGGGTCGGCGACTCGGTTTTCGAGCGTTCCGGGTCACTCGGAAACGAGTCGCTCGCTCGTGACGAAACTCGTTCCTTCGAGCCGCGGATCACGGACGTGATGTTGCCGGACGGGCGGGATGGAAGGCAGGTTCAGGTCGACTTCGTTCCGTTGCTGAGTATCGATCTCGAGGACGAAGAGGACGGGATCGACGGCGTGAACCTGGCGGAGGGCGATCAGGAAGAGGACGACGAGAACGAGATCGAAGAGCTGGCGATGGATCCTTCGGAGCTCGCTCCCGGCTCGACTCGTCGGGTCCTCACGTTCGTGATCGCGAAGGGAACCGAATCGCTCGATGAAGCGATCGGTCTGTTCCGGCTGACGATCGCGGGCGTCGCGATTCTCCTGATCGTCGCCATCGGATTGATGATCCGGTTCATCGTCCCTCGAGGCCTCGCGCCCCTCAACGAGATGGGTCGCCAGGTAGCGGCACTGGACGAGAACTCGCTCGACAGCAGGATCGAGGTGGAGTCGGACGCCGAGGAGATCGTTCCTCTGGTCACCACGCTGAACAATCTCCTCGGCCGGCTTCAGCACGCCTTCGAGCGGGAGCGGCACTTCTCGAGCGACGTCGCGCACGAGCTGAGGACCCCGGTGGCCGAGCTTCGGAGTCTCTGTGAGGTCGGGGCGAAGTGGCCTGACGATGTCGAGAGTGTCCGACAGTACTTCCGCGATGTACAGGACGTTTCCGAAAGCATGGAGCACACGATCAATAACCTCCTCGCGCTGGCGCGCTGCGATTCGGGGATCGACGTCGGGGTCGAGGAGGAGGACGTGCCAGTGCGCGAGACGATCGACACGGTGTGGACGAAGCTCGAGCAGAATGCGCTCGCCCGAAGGATCCGGCTCGATCAACAGATCCCCGAGGACCTGGTCGTCCGCACGGACCCGGAGAAGTTCGAGCTCGTGATGATCAACCTGCTGAGCAATGCCGTCTCATACACAAGCCCGGGCGGTACCGTGTCGTGCAGTGCCAGCAATGGCGGCGACCGGATGTCTCTCGAGATAGAAAACCCCGTGGTCGATCTGACCGAGGAGGACCTCCTCGCGATGTTCGACCGCTTCTGGCGGAAGGACCCGGCGCGAACGAGCGGAGAGCACTCGGGACTCGGACTGGCGCTGGTCCGGTCGCTGTCCGACCTGCTGAGGTTCGATCTCGAGACCTCGATCCAGGACCGCGGAGCCGAGCGACTGTTCCGAATCTCGCTCTCCCGCTAGTAACAGGTGTCAACGCCGACGCCACTCCACGGCTCGAGCTCGATCTCGAGCGGTCGCATGCCGCATTTCTCGATCGGCGAAGACAGCTCGACCGACCTCTACGCGGACGACCATCTCCGGCTCGATCTCTACGTCGGGATGCCGTGGAGGCGAGCGTGGGAGCTCCACCTGAAATGCTCGAACCTGACAGACGAGAATGTGACGCTCTACAATATCAAGGGAGCCCGGCGACCCCGACGCGGGATGAGCGCTTCGGTCACGCTCGTTGTTGCTCGGGATCCGCTTTTCCACTTTGAACTGAGAATCCGAGAGTTCTGTCTCAGGGAACCACTGGGCTCGCGGATGTTGGCAGTCTATCGGCGTTGACGCGAACACGCTCGTCTGCTGATTTCTGGAGGGAGCCAAAGATCGCGAACGACTCGTCCCTGCTCCGGAAGTGGGCCGTGCGCGCGATCAGTTCTCGTTGTTCGAGCTGCGTTACGAAGTCCTCGCTGCGTCGATTCGGAACGACATATACCACCCGATCCCCGGCGTCTTCCCGGAGCTCGTCAGGGAGCCGTTCCCAGACCGACTGGTAGGCCGGGTTGGAGTCTATCTCGTCGCGCATGGTGACCTGCTCGACTTCCACCCCCATATAGAAGGTCAGGCCATACCATCCATTCGTATCGACGAAATGCACCTCCTCGACCACCGGTCCCGCAACCTGACGGATTGCCTCAGCCATCTCCCGCGGATCCCTACCGGAGGGATAGTATGCGGCGCCGATCTTGATCGACAGGAGAAGCATGATCCACAACGCGGCGGCCGGCGCGAACCAGCGTCGTTGCGTGAGATCCACCGGCAAATGTCTCGATATCAGAAGAGCCGCGGGGACTGTGAGAGGGAGAAGGTAGAGCGGCATCCTCGATGAGGACAGAACAAACACGAGGAGAGGGAGCAGAATCCACATGAGGAGAAACCGGTCTTCGGACTCTTTGAGTAGATTGCGCCACCGGCCGAGGGGCGCTAGCGCGACCCATGGAAGCATGGCGGCCACGACGATCGGTCCATAGACCTCCAACCATCCGAACGGCCCTCCATTTCGATCGCTGAAATCGCCACTTATGCGACCTGCGATCTCCGCTCCGAACCAGTAGTCGAGCAGGTCGGGGCGTTGATAGATGACGACCAGATACCAGCTGATGCCGATCGCGACGAACAGCAGGATTCCGCGATGGAGAAGAATTTCTTTGAGCCGTGGGCCTCTCCCATGCGAGGAAGGCGATGATCGGGAGGAGCGGCAGGAGGCCTGGAGGCCCCTTGACGAGAAAGGCCAGGCCGAAACCGAGCCACATCCAGTACAGACGTGATCGCTCGTGGCCATCCTTCCACCAGGCGACGAAACCGAGAACAGCCAGGCATTCAGCTGCGGTGAGGACCAGATCGGTGGTCACGATATTGACCGCGACGAACGGCAGGAGAGAGCTGGACCAGACTGCCGCCGTCAGGAGCGGCCGGTCCGGCGCCAGTCTTCTGGCGAGAGCTGTCAGCATCAGGACGAGCGCAAGCCATGCGAGCGCATTCGGCAACCTCGCCGACAGCTCATTGATGCCGAAAGTCTCGAATGCTCCCGCAAGCAGCCAGTACACGAGTGGCGGTTTCGTGAAGTGAAGAACCTCGTGATTGAGCCTGGGATTGATCCAGTCTCCGGTCCGGACCATCTGAAGAGCGACAGCGGTATAGCGGCCCTCGTCTGGCTCCCAGATTGCTCTCGAGCCCTGAGCGAACCATCCGAGCGAGACGAGCAGCACCAGAACGGCAATCTCTCGTCTCCGCGCCTTGACTGCCTCGGGAGTGGTGACGGTTCCGCTGCCAGCGCCGGTGAGATCAGCCCCGCTCATGATCGCGCCTCGTCAAGTCCTGCCGCGGAGCCGTCTCCCGGCAGATCAATACCGAGCAGGATCATGATCATCGCTCGTTCACCTTCTTCAGGACATTCATCTTCCGTTCCACGAGAATGTCTGCGCATCAATTCTCGTGTCGGGCTGCACCGGCACTCCATCGGGGAAAGAGGAAATCAATGTCGGGCGGGCGCGAGCAGACCAACGAACCTGCGTTTTCGCCACCTCGACTCTGGAGCTCCGCCCGAGTAGTCATCTACAGTTTCCGGCTGCCATCTGATATCTTCCTTGGGGCCCCGAGCCGGGGCCGGGAGTGCGTTCCTATGATCAACAAAGTCGTATCTTCTGCTGAGGAAGCCGTCAGAGACATCAAAGACAACATGACGCTTATCGTCGGTGGATTCGGTCTCTGCGGAATCCCCGAGAACCTGATCAGCGCTCTGGTCGCGAACGGTGCGAAAGGACTCACGTGCGTTTCGAACAACGCTGGGGTCGATGACTGGGGATTAGGTCTGCTTCTTCAGACGAAGCAGATTCGGAAGATGGTCTCTTCGTACGTCGGAGAAAATGATGAGTTCGCCCGGCAATATCTCGAGGGAGAGCTCGAGGTTGAGTTCGTCCCGCAGGGAACCCTTGCGGAGCGGATGCGTGCCGGAGGAGCTGGGATTCCCGCTTTCTTCACGCCGGCGGGGTATGGCACCTCGGTGGCTGAGGGCAAAGAGACTCGCGAGTTCGAGGGGAATCATTTTGTACTCGAGCGTGGAATCGTTGGCGATTTCTCGCTGGTCGCTGCCTGGAAGGCCGATCGGATGGGGAACCTGGTGTTCCGCAAAACGGCGCGGAATTTCAACCCGATCGCTGCGACGGCAGGGAGGATCTGCGTGGCGGAGGTTGAGGAGCTGGTCGAGGTAGGAGACCTGGATCCAGATCATGTTCACCTCCCTGGGGTTTATGTTCACCGTCTCGTCGTCGCGCCGCGGGAGAAGAGAATCGAGCAGCGGACTGTGAGGGAAGCGGCCAGTGTCTGAGAGGAATCGCACCATCATGCTCGGTCTTCTCGTCGCCGCGGAGGGCCTGCTGCTTGCCCTGATCGGATTTGCGGAGATGGACAGCCTGATCGGATTCGGCGCCGGATTCGGTGCAGTGATGATGATCCTGGGCCTCGTCGAGACGGGAAGAAGAGTTTTCGGCGGATCGAACGCACAGTAGAAGGGACCGAAAGATGCCATTGACTCGAGATCAGATCGTGAGACGTGCGGCGCAGGAGCTCGAAGACGGGTTCTACGTCAACCTGGGCATCGGAATGCCGACACTGGTCGCTAATTACATCCCGGAGGGGATGGACGTGATTCTGCAATCGGAAAATGGCCTTCTCGGACTCGGACCCTTCCCGGTCGATGACCAGGTCGATGCCGATCTGATCAACGCCGGAAAGCAGACAGTCACGGCGATTCCCGGAGCGGTATTTTTTTCGTCGGCTGATTCGTTCGCCATGATCCGCGGAGGGAAGATCGATCTGACGATCCTCGGGGCGATGCAGGTCTCGGGGCGCGGAGACATCGCGAACTGGATGGTGCCGGGCAAGATGATTAAAGGAATGGGCGGCGCCATGGATCTGGTCGCCGGGGCGCAGGCGCGTGGTCGTCACGATGGATCACGTGACGAAAAAGGGCGACCTGAAGATTCTCGAGAATGTGCGACTGCCTCTGACCGGTGTTGCGTGCGTCGACCGCATCATCACCGACTATTGTGTTCTGGATGTCACCGATCGAGGATTCGAGCTGCGGGAGCTGGCGCCGGGAGTGACCGTGGATGAGGTTCGGAAGATCACCGAGCCGGAGTTGATCGTCGTCGAAGGGGAGATCCGAGAGATCCCCGTCTGAGCGGCATGCTCAGCCTCTGATGAAGCGTCTCCTCGTCATGGCGTCTGGCTTGTGTCCGGGATTGCGCTGCATCATGATTCTGGCTGGCGCCTTTCAGCCGGATTATATTCGTCTTCTTCTCATCGGATCGCGCCGCGCTCGTCGGCACACATTGATCGGCTTCGATTCGGAAAGATGCCCGAGATCCGGCTCGTTTCTCGAGGAGGTGGCGCGGCGAACGCCGCCAAGGCTCGTCAGTCGCTCTGGTCATCCCTGCTCCCGACTGGAACCGGGGCTATGAATATGCTTTCTACCGCGCCTCCTACGTTGCTGCCGGACGGAGAATCCTTCCTACGATGAATCCTGCGGGAGAGTCGCTCGACGCTAATTTGTGCTCGGGTGACTTTGTAGCAGCCTGGAACGTCGATCTCGATCCCGCTCGCTACGTGGGCCTCTGGCAGGGGCATGGCGGAACTTTGGCGAGGTGTCGATGACGGCGGTGCTGCTGCTGGTTGTTTTCGCCCTCCTGCAGGGGCTTCCCGTGGTGAGGATCGTAGATCCAGCCATAAAGGGGGCCTCATGGTTGGGTGGTTCGTTTCTCATCGGGAGTGGATTGCTAGCCTTCGAGCTCGCGATTCTCTCGATGATGGGTGCCGGATGGGAACCCTCTACTTTCGTACCGTTCACGATGTTGGCGGCCGCGATGTTCTGGGCGGCAGCGTGGAGACTGGAACGAATCGGCCCTCGTGGAGAAGGAGATGAGGACTCCACTTCACAATCGCGGTCGATACGGGTATCACCGCGCCTCTACTCGCTGCTTCTCGATTCTCTTACCGTCGCCGTAATTGGCGGCCATTTTCTCTTCGCGACGATCGCACCGATTGCCGAGAGCGACTTCATGAACGTTTGGGGCTTGAAAGCCCGGACCTTCTGGATCGCCGGAGGTATCGACTTCTCCTTTCTCACCAGCCCCTGGAGTGCCGCGTTTCACGTTGATTATCCGATACTCCTCCCTCTCGTCTATGACGTTGTGGCAATCTTTGGTGGATCTTGGGACGACAGCGTCCTCGGTGCGGTAACTACGTTGTTCGGAGCGGCAGCCTTGCTCGTTTTCAGGGGTGAGTTTAAAACGGCGACCGGTTCCAATGTCTTTTCGGCGCTGGGCACGCTGGGTGTCTCGGGCCTTGTTCTCTCTCCCTGGATCGGGCTCGCGGAGGGGCCGTTTGCCGCGTACGCAACTGCCGGGGTGCTGTTGATCCGCCGCGGTCTGAAGTCTCGTGCGCCGCACGCTTTGCACCTCGGAGCACTGATAATCGGATGTGGGGCGCTCGTAAAGAACGAAGGTCTCGCGCTGGTCATCGCGGTGGGAGTCGGAGTGCTGCTCTCCGAGCGGAGTTTCCGCCCGGCCTTGTCGCTGTGGCCTGCGTTCGCGATTCCGTGGATCTGGCTGATACCAAAGACAGTTTATGGCCTCGGGTCTGATCTCGGATCAGAGGGCGTTGTGTCGAGAGTCGTGAGCCGCCTCGCGGATCCATTCCAGCTGCTCGGTGCCATCGCCGCGACTTCCGTAGGACGAGGGTTGATGTGGACAGGACTCTTACTCGCGGTTCTCGTGACAGGCAGACGTATGCTTAGAGAGGAACTGTTCCCACTGACTGTGATCCTGGCGCAGCTCGCCGCATACATGATGGCGTACACGACCAGCCCATACGATCTCGTGTGGCACGTGACATGGTCGTGGGAAAGACTCGTGAGCCACCTCACGCCGTTGGTGGTGTTCTTGATCTCGATTCATCTCGTACGATTCTGGAGAGGCTTAGCGGAAGCTCCCGCTAAACCAGCTGAATGAAGCAGTCAGATCCATACTGATCGAACCGGATGGCCCGACGGGCCGAACGAGGGAACCGATCGGAGTCCTCCGCCCAGAAGAACAGGGGTGGTAGGCGTTCGTCAAAGCGACCCGAGCGACGCGTGCTTCAGGCAGCAGCTTTCGTGCGCTCTCCGGATTCGGCCGGTTTCTTCCACATGTCGAGCAGAAGCAGGCCGATCCCCACACATATGGCAGAGTCGGCGATGTTGAAAGCTGGCCAGTGCCGCTCGACCCCTCCGATGGTGATGTAGACATCGAGAAAATCGACGACGGATCCGAGAGTGAACCGGTCGATGAGATTTCCCACCGCGCCCCCCAGGATGAGGTGAAGTCCCACCTGCAGGATTCGATCTGTCGTCTGTGACTTCATCGCGAGGACAAGGACGAAGATGAAAACGGCTACCGCCAGAATGTTCAGGAGAGTGGGCACGACGGAAGGGCCGGCGCTGTTTCCGAGCCCGAAGGCCGCTCCTTTGTTGCGAACGTGCACGATGTCGAAGAAGCCCGGAATGATGGTCAGCGTATCCCAGTGAATCCTGAAGTTCGTACGGATCAGCCACTTGCTCCACTGATCGAGGGCGATGACGATCAGCGGAATCAGGCCATAAAGGAGACGGTGACGAGTCGAAGGGCTCATGAGGGAAGGGCCGCCTTGTTTGCGATCAGAGTATCGAGCTCGACCCGGAGCCGATCCAGGATTTCGTCGTAGCCAAACTTGCCGAGCTCGGTCGTGCCGCGCTTCAGATTGACGAAGCTCGGCGCGCACCACATCCCGAGATCGGCATCGTCCGTCTCCCCGGGGCCGTTGACGCGGCAACCCATGACGGCGATCGTGATGTCATGTTCCTTTGCGTAGGCCGTGACGTCGCGGACCCGCTCGGCCAGCTCGATGAAGGCTTCGTTCTCGACGCGAGAGCACGACGGGCAACTGACGATGTTCAGACCGTGCTGCTCGAATCGCGGTACTGAACGGAATCGTCCATTGGCGATGTCGTCGAGGATCTTTCTCCCGACCGTGATCTCTTCACCTTTCCGTTCGAAGGGGAGGGTGAGGGAGACGCGAATGGTGTCGCCGATACCCTGCGAGATCAGTTGCTCGAACGCGACTCGGGTTTTGATGATCCCGTCGGGAGGCATCCCCGCCTCCGTGACTCCCAGGTGAAGCGGGACCTCGGGGCGTTCTGCGGCGAAGCGCCGGTTCGCCTCGATCACCTTGTTCGGATCGCTATCCTTGAGCGAGACACAGTAGTTGTAGAAGCCGAGGTCGTCGAGCATGTTGCAGTGCTCGATGGCAGACTCGATCATCGGGCTGATCGAGTCGTCTGCCGGATAGAGATCTTTCTTGGCAGGATCGACCGATCCGCAATTGACCCCGACGCGGATCGCCAGTCCATGGTCGCGCGCTACGTCCGCGAGATACCGAACCTTCTTCTCGACCGGTACGTCGCGATCGAGATGGTAGAGGTGTCCCGGGTTGTAGCGGATCTTCTGGACGAACGGCGCGACTTTTTCCGCCAGCTTGTAATTCTCCTGGAGATCGACCGAAAGGTTCGCGTTCGTGCCCTTGCGGATCTCGGCGAGCGCTTCGACGTCTCCTGCCGTGTCGACGGCGATCCTGATGACATCGGCTCCAGCCGCGGAGATCAGCTCCACCTGGCGCGCGGTCGCCTCGATGTTTCTCGTCTTTGTCGCCGCCATCGACTGAACGGCAATCGGGCTGTCTCCGCCGATCGTGATGCTTCCTACCGTGATTTTGCGCGTGGGTCGATTCATAGTTGGTGGAGTTAACGAGAGTTTCCGCGAAAGATTTCCCGCCCGGCAGGCGGTCCTGAACTCGCTGCGCCTTCCTGTCGCGGATCGCGTGGTGGTGTTCCGGGCACTGGCCGGATCGCTCATGACGCGAATCGGGGATAATCATCCGATGTCCCTCGGTACCTTCCTCTCTGTGATCGCGATCATCCTGGGCTCGCTGGCGATCGCGGCCCTTGTCCGTCTGATCGAGGACATCTCCTGGAGGTCGTCGCGATCACGATCGGAGCGACGCTGATTTTTCTGATCGAGCCATTATTCTTCGGAGGGATTCCTGTTCCGCTCGATGAAGTCGCGCGGGGCTATCCATATCGAGCAGTGACTGGTGTCAGCGACAGCCTCAATCCGGACGCGAACGATACGGCGAAGCAGATGCTCCCGTGGATGCAGACCGCTCGGGAGGAGATCATCGCGGGAAGAGCTCCGCTCTGGAACCAGTGGGCCTTTTCAGGATACCCGCTCCTCGGAAATGCTCAATCGGCACCTTTCTATCCTCTATTTATAGGAACTATGTGGGTACCGCTCCCGCATCAGATCATCGCGATGGGAGGGCTGAAGATATTCGTGGCGCTCCTGTTCGGCTTTCTGCTGATACGGAGGGAAGGAGTGGGCGAGGGTGCAGCGCTGTTCGGGAGCGCGGTCTTTGCGCTTTCGATCTTCATTTCCGTCTACCTCTATTACCCACTTGCATCCACGGCCGTACTCGTACCGGCGGCGGCCTGGGCTGTCCTGCACTGCATTGACAGGCCTCGGTTTGGTTCGCTCGTCGCTGTTGCTCTGGTGATTGGCGGCCTGCAGTCCGCCGGCCATCCCGAGACCGTGTTTCACGCGGCCGTCGTGGTGGCGTTTCTGCTGCTCATCGAGCTCATCGCCCCCGCCGGAGCACGGCCGGGGCGTGCGGCGACGCTCAGGGGGCTGGGTGTGGCATTGGCCGGTGTCACCGCGGGGATGCTGGTGAGCGCGCCGGCATGGTTGCCTGTGCTGGAGCAGGTTCTCGAGAGTCAGCGTGTTCACGAGATCGGTGCGGGAGGATTCGGCGGCGGTGTCTACCCACGTAATCTGCTGTGGATCTTCTTCAATCCGACTGGATACGGGCATCCCGTCCGAGACACGTGGAGCTGGATAGGAATCTACCCGATGGTGGCTTCTTCTTATCTCGGGTTGCTCACGCTCTCTCTTCTTCCTGCCGGACTCTTCTCAAAGCATTCGACATGGCGGGATCGTCTGTTCGTGACGGCCGGTGTGATGCTCACGATCATCGCCATCAACTGGACGATGGTAGGACATCTCTTCGTGGAGCTCTTTCCATGGATCGCTCACGACCGACTGCGCTTCGGCGCGACGCTACTGTTTGGCATCGTCGCCGCGCGAGTCGCAGGACGGATGGCCTCGGAGGAGGAGTGGATCCTGCCAGCCGCCGGGGGCGTGCTTGCACTGAGTGGTGCGCTGTATGTGATGGTCCACCAGTGGGGTGTCACCATCGAGCCCAGGGATACGGTCGGTGTGATCGCATTGGTCGGCTTCTGGATCGCTGTCATCGCGGTCCGAAGTCGATTCTCGGCGGAGAGGAGGAGTCTGATCGGCTGGGCGGCTTTCGTCGTGATGGTAGTAGAGCTGACCGTCTTCGGAACCGAGTACAACCCTCCGGTCCCGGAGACGCTGTACAGGCCCGAGCTCCCCATTGTGAAGGCGCTCGAGGATGCCGCGCCGGACGAGCCGTTCCGGATCGTCGGGAGAGACTGGATGTTTCTCCCCAACAGCGCGGCGCAGTACGGGCTGGAAGATGTTCGTGGAAGTGATCCGATGGCGTGGGGACCTTACACGAAGTTTCTCGAGACTTTCGACGTCGACGACGAAGCCACTGACATCCAGAGGATCTCCGATCTACGTGCTCCGCAACTCGACTTTCTCAACGTGGAGTTCGCATTGGCGGAGCCCGGATGGGACGGGGCATCGTCAGGTTGGAGCCGGATTTATGATGGCCACGACGGATCGTTGTGGAGGAATGAGGAAGCGTTGCCCCGGGCCTACACCCCGGAGCGTGTGGAGTACGTGCGGGAATCAGAGGTGTGGCTCGCGCTCGAAGCTGTGGAGAGCTTCCGTAAGCGAATCGTGGTGACAGGGGAGACGCGACGGATCGTTACGAATGACGTCGTCGATTCGTTCTGGATCGGTCGCATGAGCCCGACGAGCTACCGGTTGAGAATCCCGCCGTCGGAATCCGGGCGATTCATCGCGACGAGTCTCACGGCGGTGAGGGGCTGGAAAGTGAGCTCGGGAGGCCGGAATCTTCCCGTCGAGCTTGTGAACGGTGCCTTCATCGGATTTCGACTGCCCGCGGGTGCGGAGGTCGTACGCATCCGATATCGTCCCGACATCTGGTTGTGGTCGCTCGGTCTGTTCGCCTGCGGAGCTTTCTTTCTGATGGTCGTGTGGTGGCGGTGGAATGCGCTTTTCTTCGTGGAGAATCCGAGAAAATACTCCCCTTCTGGAATACACCCCCATGGGTCAGGGTTAGATGGGTTCGCTGCACGAAACAACAGCAGCTGCGGAGCGCCGGAAAAGCGGCAATCGCTTGAAATAAGCAGCACCGGTAACCCGTTATCTTTCTTTGCGTCTCGGCGCAGTCCTGTTCCTTGAAAAATCGCTCGATTCTCTCGGTGTGCGTGTGCTCGAAGCTGGGCGCAGCGGGCCTTCCGGCTGATGAAGCAGGGCCGGAAAAAAGAACAGAGGGTCGGGAATAAACGTCGGGCAACGCGCCGTTTTTGGTGTTCGCCTCACGACGACCAGATGTCGGTCGAAACCTTCCGAGCAGTCAGCAGATACTGGGAAGATTTGGGTTGACATCGGTACGCGGTTCCGTCAGAATGGTGGGCCCTCGTGACGAGGTCGGTTCTTTGAAAACTGAATAGGAAGTAAGGAAAAAGTCAACGTGATTCCTTTGATGAAGTAAGGCTGTCCGGCAACGGATGGTCTGGAATTACAAAGTAACTTCCGAATATAGCAGCAGTCGTTTTGACTGATGTTACAGAATCGAACTCGAATTGCTCTCTTCGGAGAGCTACAGTACAAAACTGGAGAGTTTGATCCTGGCTCAGAATGAACGCTGGCGGCGTGCTTTACACATGCAAGTCGAGCGAGGCCTATTGGAGAGCTTGCTCTCCGATAGAGTCGAGCGGCGAACGGGTGAGTAACACGTGGATAACCTGCCTTTGGATGGGGGATAGCCCGGGGAAACTCGGATTAATACCGCATGATACCGCAAGGTCAAAGAGGGCTTCGGCTCTCGTCTGAAGAGGGGTCCGCGTACGATTAGCTAGTTGGTAGGGTAATGGCCTACCAAGGCGACGATCGTTAGCCGGCCTGAGAGGGTGATCGGCCACACTGGAACTGAGACACGGTCCAGACTCCTACGGGAGGCAGCAGTGGGGAATTTTGCGCAATGGGGGAAACCCTGACGCAGCAACGCCGCGTGGAGGATGAAGGCCTTTGGGTTGTAAACTCCTGTCAGTGGGGAAGAAAAACCTATGGGTTAATACCCTGTAGGCTTGACGGTACCCGCAGAGGAAGCCCCGGCTAACTCTGTGCCAGCAGCCGCGGTAATACAGAGGGGGCTAGCGTTATTCGGAATTATTGGGCGTAAAGGGCGCGCAGGCGGCCTGGCAAGTGGAAGGTGAAATCCCTCGGCTCAACCGAGGAACTGCCCTCCAAACTGCTAGGCTTGAGTCCGGGAGAGGCGAGTGGAATTCCCAGTGTAGCGGTGAAATGCGTAGATATTGGGAGGAACACCAGTGGCGAAGGCGACTCGCTGGACCGGAACTGACGCTGAGGCGCGAAAGCGTGGGGAGCAAACGGGATTAGATACCCCGGTAGTCCACGCCGTAAACGATGAGTGCTTGGTGTAGCGGGTATCGACCCCTGCTGTGCCGGAGTTAACGCATTAAGCACTCCGCCTGGGGAGTACGGTCGCAAGGCTGAAACTCAAAGGAATTGACGGGGGCCCGCACAAGCGGTGGAGCATGTGGTTTAATTCGAAGCAACGCGAAGAACCTTACCTGGGTTTGAACTGCAGTGGACCGCCTCAGAGATGAGGCTTCTCCTTCGGGAGCCGCTGCGGAGGTGCTGCATGGCTGTCGTCAGCTCGTGTCGTGAGATGTTGGGTTAAGTCCCGCAACGAGCGCAACCCTTGCTCATAGTTGCCAGCAGTTCGGCTGGGCACTCTATGGGGACTGCCGGTGATAAACCGGAGGAAGGT
>CAWHHZ010000006.1:0-120000 GCA_963829355.1 uncultured Acidobacteriota bacterium | reverse complement strand
GTTCGGCCACATTGCGCACATCCAGCACCTCTGGGCCGGCTGGATTCCGCTGCTGATTGCCGCGATCGTGCTCTACCTGCGGAGTGGTGAGCGCCGGCACGCCATACTCTTCGCTGCAGCATTCTTTCTCAACGGTCTATCGAATATCCACTGGTACCTCTTCAGTCTCGTCGTCGCGCCGTCCGTTGCGCTGCTGGTTTATCGTCTGCAGCGATCTCCGGCGGCTCGGAGCCCCCTTTCGATACTAGCCGCCGCCTTTCTGCTGGCGAATCTCGCTCTGATCCCCTTTCTCCTGCCGTACAAGATCGTTTCCGACGAATATGGGATGGAGCGTGACATCACCGAGACGACCCGTTACTCGGCTGCGGTCGTGGATTGGGCTGTGGCTCCATCCGTCAGCAAGTCCTGGCACTGGTTGAATCGAGAATACCGTCAGCCGGAGCGAACACTGTTTCCCGGTGTGGTGATCGTTCTACTCTCCATACTGGCATGGAGGGTGCGCGATCGCTCAGACGAGCCACCAGGTACCGGTCCACATCCGGGGCGCCGTCTCCATTTTGTGGACGTGGGAACTGTTGTGCTATCAGTTTGGGCTCTCATAGCTTATCTGCGCAGGCCGGAGGCTCTCACGACTGAAGGAATGCGATCATGGTCCGTGCCGGCTCTGGTGGCGCTCCTGCTCGTTTTCGTCCGGCTTTGGATTGCCGTCCCCCGCTGGTTGCGCCTGGGGTCACCCGTACTGAGAGAAAGCGCGCAGCGAAGACCGATGGCTTTATCTGTAGGGCTCCTGCTGATTGGTTTCGGAGTGGTCGGCTCATTCGGCTTGCACGCACCCCTGCATGCTGCGCTCTACTCCACGGTCGAGCCATTTCGTTCCTTGAGGGTACCGGCCCGCTGGGCGATGGTCGCGTATTGCGGGTTGGCCCTGACAGGCTCCGTCGGATTCGTGAGCATCGCCGGTCACCGCCGAACCCTGGCGCGAGCAGGTCTGGTTGCTCTGGTCGGGATTGCTCTTCTGCTGGATCTTCGAGCAGCTGTTCAGCGACAATTAGACCTGCGGGCCAACGACAACTAGAACTGCGGGTCAACGACAATTAGATCTGCGGGGTCGGATCTCCACAGAACGACGCCGGGGTGATCGCGTAGAGTCCCCTCTCCGAAGGGAGGGCGATGAAGTCACGCCGGCAAGTGGAGACACTGATGAAAGAGTTGAGTGAGGGAGCGACGCTGGAGAAAGCGGCGCTGCGAGCGGACATGAGCGAGAACACGGCTCGGCGCTACCGGAATGGAGCCCCACCGCAGGGATCGCGGCCGGGACGGGAGTACCGGACGCGTAAGGACCCGTTCGAGGATTTGTGGCCCCGGATCGAGGCAATGCTCGAGCAGGCGCCGGGCCTCGAAGCGAAGACGATCATGGAGCATCTGCTCGAGGGTGAGGATGCGGGCATCCATGAAGGGCAGCTGCGGACACTGCAACGGCGGGTTCGGCGGTGGCGCGTCGAGCATGGCCCGCAGAAGGAAGTGATGTTCCCGCAGGAGCATCGTCCGGGTGAGGCCGCCCAGAGCGACTTCACCTCGATGAATGAGCTCGGGATCACGATCGATGGCGAGAGTTTCGATCATCTTCTCTACCACTTCGTTCTGCCGTACTCGAACTGGGAGTATGTGGCGATCAGCTTCTCAGAGACGTACGAGGCGCTGCTCGGTGGCTTCCAGGGTGCTGTCCGGGAGCTGGGACGGGCGCCCCATCAGCACCGGACCGACAACCTGTCGGCGGCGACACACGAGCTCAAGGACGGCGATCGTGGATTCAACGAGCGCTACGCGGCGGCGATGGCCCATTACGGCGTCCGCCCCGTCCGCTCGACGCCGTATCGGGCTCACGAGAACGGCGACGTCGAGCAGTCGCATTACCGGTTCAAAAAGGCGATCGAGCAGGCCTTGCTCCTTCGCGGGAGCCGCGAGTTCGACGACCGGTCGGGCTATGAGCGGTTCCTCGAACAGATTCGTCACGCGCGCAACAAGCGCACTGTCGGGAAGCTGGGCGACGATCTGCGCGGCATGCAGCCGCTGCCGGCGATGGGGCTCGAGGAGTTCCGGAGGGAACGTGTTCGGGTCTCTCGGTTCTCGACGATTCGAGTCGCCTTCAACACCTACTCGGTCAACTCGCGACTCATCGGCGAGACGGTCGATGTACGCCTCTATGCCGAGCTGATCGAGGTCTGGTACGCCGACCGGCTGGTTGAGACCATGGAGCGCCGTCGAGGCAAGGGAGGCGTCGAGATCGACTACCGTCACATCGCCTGGTCGCTTGTTCGAAAGCCGGGGGCGTTCGCGCGCTACCGCTTTCGAGAAGCGCTGTTCCCGACGCTCGTGTTCCGTCGCGCCTATGACGCTCTGGTCGAGTCGCGTGGTGATCGGGCCGACATCGAGTACGTGAGGATCCTTCATCTGGCTGCGTCGACCAGTGAACAGGCGGTCGAGCAAGCTCTGGTGACGCTGCTCGGGGCCGCTGCTTTGCGCGACTACGCTCAAGTGCGCGCCGCGGTCGAGCCCGCCGAGATCGAGGTGCCGGAGTGCACGCCCTTCGAGCCGGATCTGACGCTCTATGACGAGCTGAGCCTGGTCGGAGGTGAGTCGTGAGAGCGCCGAGCGAGACTGGACTCGAGAGCCTGCCGCTTCATCTGCGCTCGTTCAAGCTCCCCTCATTCGCCCGGGAGTACGCGGAGGTCGCAACCCGGGCGCGATCCGAGGGGCTGACCCATGAGCAGTACCTGCTTGCGCTCGCCGAGATCGAAGCGGAGGAGCGGAGCGTGCGCAAGGTCCGGCGACTGCTGGAGGCCTCGAAGCTTCCATCAGGTAAGACCCTCGGCACCTACGATCTCGAGCGTCTGCCTGCCAAAGCACGAGCGGCCTTCACGACGCTCCGCGACGGCAGCTTTCTCGAGCGGGCCGTCAACGTCGTCGCCTTCGGCAACCCCGGCACCGGCAAGACGCATCTCGTCGCGGCTCTCGGCAACGAGCTCGTCCGCCAGAGCCGGTCGGTGCTCTTCGTGCCGACCTTCCAGCTCGTGCAACGGCTGCTTGCAGCCAAGCGCGACCTTCGGCTCACTCAGGAGCTACGGAAGCTCGACCGGTTCGAGGCGCTGATCCTCGACGACATCGGCTACGTCCAGCAGAACCGCGAGGAGATGGAAGTTCTCTTCACTCTTCTCGCCGAGCGGTACGAGCGCCGGAGCGTGCTGATCACGAGCAACCTCGTGTTCTCGAAGTGGGATCAGATCTTCAAGGACACGATGACCACCGCCGCTGCGATCGACCGCGTCGTCCATCACTCGGTCATCGTGGAGCTCGGAACCGACAGCTACCGCGCGAAGGCAGCAAAGGAGCGAGCGCGGAAGACCCGGGAATGACCAGATCTGCGGAAAACCCTGTGGAAAAAGGGGTTATTCACAAAGAAAGAAAAAGTGCCCAAAAAGAAAGAAAGGAGAAGCTGCCCTGATGGAAATGTGGAAAACGCGATGAAGCCGCGTTTCCCACATTCCCACAGGGCCCGCCGCGAGAGACAAAGACAGAAGCAAAAAGGCAGAAGCAAAAACGAAAGGGAGCGGCCTGACGGCCGCCCGTCGATCACGCCTGAGCCTCCGGCTCAGGACAACATCAACCGGGAGATCCCGACCCCGCAGTTTCTAATTGTCGCCAACCCGCAGTTCTAATTGACGCCAGACAGTCTACTCAACTTCCCGAACCGACCATGGTCGCTTATCAGCGGGCAGGAATCGTCCTTCTGCTGACGCTGTGCAGGCGGTACCATCTCGCCACTCCTCGGTTCGTCCAATGAGTCTCGTCGGAATCGAGATACTGGAGTCCCTCCAGGCCAGGGGGTGCATCGACACTGAGGGTTCGCGAGCCAAAATCACGACCGGATCGTAAGGTTGCATCGATGCGATCCCATTCGCGCGCAAATTGAGCCATCCGCTGAGCTCGCCAGACCTGGCGTGGCAGCGCAGTGGAGAAAACCAGAACGGCCAGAAGTACTGCGGCAATGCCGGCCAGTCTGCAGGTTCGACCGGAGGATCGCCGAAGAGCTGACGATGCCTGGAGTCCGGCAACAGCGGCCATTAGCGTGAGCATCACGTGAGGGACGAAGAGCGCCCTCGCCGGCGGTTGAAGCCCCATCGCAAACAATGCCGGAGCGAACGAAGTGATCAGCCCTGAAACTAACAGGATGTAAATCGAAAGCGACTCTTTCCTGGAGATACGCTCGAGCCGTGTATGTTCAAAACCGAAAAGTATTGAGAGTGCGAACACGACGCATATGCCCGGCGTGCCGATCCCATCTATGATGAATTGAACCGAGGACATCATCGTCGTTGTGGCAGCTTCCCACCCACCCATCCTGACAAAATGTTTTGCCCGGACTGAGTTACCAGGGGCCGCCAGCATCAGAAGTGCGCCCACCACGGTACCGACCAGATAGAGAAGCGGAAGTCTTCCCTTCTTACGCATCAGGACGGCGAGAAGGACCGCGCCGGCGGCTAAGGTTCCCTGCGTCGCTGTCCAGGTCTCGTTGAAGCCTGCAGTGAAGAAGGCCACCAGTGGGATGACCATCAACACCACCTCCGTTTTCGAGGATCGAGCCACCCAACCGAGGAGAAACATGCTCACGATCACGGGCGAAACGTAGGTAAGATTTCCGGACAGCCAGAGCCATATCTGGACAGTCTGTGGAGACTGGGTAACGAGCGAAAACATAAGTGCTGCGCTCAGAGCCAGGGATTCCAATGTCGCGCCTTCTCGTTGGAGAGGCAGCATGGAAATGACGGAAAAAGCTGAGATCGACAGCAGAAATATGGAGAGACCTGGAAGTACTGAGGTGACCTTCGGCCCAGCCATTTGAGTAAGATAAGTGACCAAGGTTGCTGAGTAGCGTCCGGTCCAGCGGTGGTAGTGTTCGATCTGAGCTTCCAGAAGTCCGGCATCCCTGACTGCTGCCGCGGTGGAAAAGTCGTCGGCGATGTACCTGCTGTACGTGCCGGCGTATGCCACGATTAGCACGACGACCGAGCAAGTTGAGAGGAGCAGGAGGCGTCCAATAGTGAGAATAGCGGGGAGGACCGGCGGCTCGGCCGGTTCGGGTCGTCTACCGTCAGCGCCTGGAGAATCGCCAGTCATTCGTTCATGAAAACTCAAGGGCGGATCTTTTCTCCTCTTCTCCACGCTCGCCACATCGCGCCCCACCTTCGTTCTACGAATGTCCCGCCAGGACGAGGACGCGTGCCCCAGGCGGCGCTCCAGTATCGCTCTCTCGCCAGCTCAGACTCCAGACTATTGATGGGACGATTGCTGTTTTCGACACTGTTTCGGTCGAGCAAGTAGAGGCCGAGTAATTCTGGAACGTGGATGAATTCTTCGTGAACCGATATGCGCAGCCAGAACTCGTAATCTCCTGCGACGATGAAACGAGGGTCAAAAAAACCATGGCGCTGATGTACGGCCCTCCGCCAAACGGGGTGCGGGCCGACATAGTTAGCCTCAAACAGAAGACGTCGGTCGTACGATGGCCAGCGGAAGATACGGAGTGGATCCGCGTCGTCAAAGCGCTGATTCGGAACTAACGTAATGGCGCTGTCAGCCCACGCAATCGCGCACGCCGGGCGTTTTTCGAGCTCGTCTGTCAATCGTCGAAACGCGCTCGAGTGGTGCCGGTCATCGGTATTTGCATTGGTGACGTAGCGTCCCTTCGCCATCTCTATGCCGCGATTCCAGGCGGCGTAAACGGTTTCACGTTGCGCCGTCTTCGTGTAATGAATGTTGGGATGGTCTTTCTGGTACCTCCGGACGATCTCACCCTCCGTCTCCGGAGAGGCGCTATCGACTACGATGATTTCCAGATCCTCCACATCCTGGGCAAGCAAATCGTCCAGGCAGCCTTCGATGAACCGCTCCGCGCGGTAAGTGGAGACGATGGCAGAGATCAGCGGCGTTCTTCCCAATCTATTTCCTCATTACGGCGTATATCCACTCCGGTACAGGACTCGTCAGCAGCCAGGGCAGAAGCTTTCGCGGCATCACGAGTGCTGAGACGGCAAAGAGACAGTATTTGAATTTTACAAAAGCGGTATCTGCTTCCCGGGCTGCTCCGAAAAATCTCCGGCCCGCGGAAAGCCGGGAACCATCGATTGCACCCTCTGCTGCCAGTGCTGCGGTGAAAAGTGGTGGTGTCTCCCCACGAATCTTTCCTTCGTACAATCTCGCGGCGCAGGCCATCGCTCGAATCCGAAGAAGACGATCCCTGGACATGTTGTGACCATGAACTCTGATCAGAGCTCGTGCTCCTTCTTCGTCAAAGTAAGAAAACCTGGCGCCTGCCGCAGCGAGAAGGATCCAGGACAGGTAGTCCTCTCCCGATCGTACCCTTTCATCGAACGGAGGGGTGTCGCCATAAACCGTTCGCCTCACCAGCGCTGAGTGAACCGGCAGGATATTTCGCTGGAGGAGGCGGTCCAGGATTTCGGGGCCGGATCCGTTCAGCTCAGGAACCCATGAATGGCTCCGGCGTCCACCAGCGGATAGAAGCCGTTCATCTTTTCTGAAATCCCGGAAGTAGCGGACGGATCCGTACGCGACATCGACATCCGGGTTGTCCTCCAGGAGGCGGGCGTGAATCTCGATCTTCCTGTGGCTCGAGAAGGTCATCCGCATCGAGCCATTGTATGAAGGGAGAGGAAGAGGCGTGGAAGGCGTGATTTCGTGCCGCGCTCAGTCCCGAAGGCTGCGGAAGTCGCTTCGCGCTGATCCGCCTGTCACGCGCTAGCCACTTCTCAATCACCGCAGGAGTGGCATCGGTCGACGCATCGTCGATGATGACACACTCCCATGAGCGGAACGTCTGCGCCTGAACGCTTTCCAGCGCGTCATCCAGGAACTGTGAATAGTTGCGGACAGGTATCAATATGCTGACGCTGGCTGGTGGGTTTTTGTACATCTCGAACGCGGACGGCATCTCGAGCTATTCATTCTATCGCACGGGGAGAAAAGTGACCTCTTCGGCAGTAGGGTAGGCCCGCCGCTAACGAGAGATCGTTGGGGTCATGTCCACGATCCCGATCCCCCCCTGTTGATCCGCTGGTAAGCCTCAACCGTCTCTCTCGCGCACCGCGACCAGGAGAACGCTCCGATTGCGCCACGAGCCCCGCTTGAGATCGGCGTATCCATTCCCTGCCGTCGTTCAGAAGTAATTGCATGGACGAAAATGTGGTCGATGTCAGAAGGGTCGACGCAGATCGCGGCGTCGCCCGCCGACCTCGGGGAGCGATGAACGATTGCTGGTGATCACGGGGCAACCTTGACTCATGGCTTCCAGAACGGGCAATCCGAATCCCTCGTAGAAGGACGGGTAGACGAGCAACTGAGCGCGAGAGTAGAGCGATCGCAGTTCCTCGTCTTCGACCCATCCCCTCCATATCGATGTCATTCTGACCGGATGTGGACAGATGGGAATGATCATTCTCCCATCCGGGACGGCCGATACAGATAAGTCGGTGTGGCAATTCCGGCTGTCGTCTCTTCAGCTCGATAAAGGCAGAAACGGTGCCTCGCGTGTTCTTGCGCGGCTCGATGGTTCCGACGCTGAGAATGATCGGCTCGCGCTCCATGGAGCCTGCCGGACGAGTGAACCGGGACGCGAGTGGTACGCTCAGTTTCTCTCTTAGGAAATCGCATCAGCCTTGCCACGTCCCGGGCTGTCGACTCACTCGGCGTGATGATTTGGTCGATCTTCTTCAACAGGAGCGGCAGAACAAATCGAAAGTATGTCCGATATCTGAAGTGGTGATACCCCTTTTCCACCAGTGGGACGACATCGTGAACTGTGGCCACTTTTTCGGAAGAGGCACTGAGAAGCAACGCCGCTCGAAATCGTACCGTCGGAAAATGAATGATCTGGAAAGAGCTCAGTTCACGAGGACCAACTTCTGTTACAGAGTTCCATCGGTGTTCGCCGCCGGCGCCGATGATCTCGAGAACCTCTCGGCGGGCCAGTACTGTGAGCTCGATATCTGGTCTGATGGTCGCGAGACTTCTGATCAGCTCGACGGTATAGACCTCCACGCCCGTCTTTTGCGTTTTCACGACGTCGGCAGGAATGAGGACCTTCATGACGTGAGAGAGACACCTGCGTCTGTGTAAGCGGCCAAGACTCGCTCTGCATGTTCCTCGATTGTGAAACCACGTGGAGGCGCAGGACGAAATTCGGAAGAAGCCTCCATCAGCGCCTCTGCCAGCGCCTCAGCATCTCCTGGAGGAACAAACCTCGCGCTGTCCGGGATGATCTCCTCTACAGAGTGGCCTGATGTTGCGACGATGAGGCAGCCGAGGCTTGCTGCCTCCAGCGCGGAGTAACCGAATCCCTCGGAGAGTGAAGGAATGACTACAATGTCGGCGCCCAGCAGGTACGAAGGAAGCTCCTCGATCGGCACAGGTTCCAGAAGAATCACGGAGCTACGGATTCCCAGTTGCTCGATCTGTTGAACCACCTTTGCAAAACGCGACTGCGGCTCTCTCGGGATCAGGGCCACCAGAAGGAGGACCGTTTTTCCTGCTCGTGATCGCCAGTGCGTCGAGGAGGTACTCGATCCCTTTGGAGTAGCCTGCTCGTCCGAAGTAGAGATAAAGGGGTGGCTAGGGAGAGCACTCCCCAGCTCCTTCTTCAGCGGCCTTGCCTGGTGGGTATGAGTGACGACTCCAGAACGTCCCATCAAAAGGTGGGTAGCTGACGCTCGTCTGCTCCGGCCTCACCGTCATATGGCGAATGAGCCGTTCACGGGTGTGACGGGATACGCACAGGTAATGATCGAAGGGAAGGTTCAGAACGAGCCATTCGAACAGGCGGAAACCCCAGCTCCAGAGCCAGTTGAGCCCGGGGAGGCGGTTCCACTGTTCTGCCCACACTTCGTGCACCGTGATGACTACCGGCACGCGCGCGATCCTCGCTGCCAGCCATGCTGGCAGCGCTGCATTGTACGTCGTGGTGTGGATGACATCGCTGCGATATGCCTCGCGCACGACCGCGGGTATCGCGAGTAGAGTGAACGCATAGCGACGTCCGAGAGAGGGACATCGCACGCGCGTGACTTTCGCTCCTTCGAGGGTCTCGCTGGCGGGGGCGCCCGGCATGGCAGCGGTGATGACTTCCACCTCATGCCCGCGGTTGACCAACTCCTGCACCAGATGTCGAAAGAGGGTCTCCACTCCACCCACATGTGGGTAGTAATGCTCGAGGACGAACAGGATCGGGCCACCGGAGCTGCTTACTCCCGTGCCTGTGTGTGTTGCGCCTGGCCGGAAGTCGAGAGCTCGAGGTCCCGACGCATCAATGCGACCTCCTGTGCGAGCGCCTTGTTTTCTTCCGACAAGCGAGTGAGAGAGATGGAGAAGTGCATGGAGAGTATGAAACCCATTATGATCGCTCCGAGCAGAAGCAGCGAAGGCGCATACTCGACTCCCAGCAGTCGTGCAGCGGTATCGAGAAAATCACGCTCCACCGAAAGCACGATGAGGAGGATGCTCGAGACGAACCACAGGAGAGCATACTCCTCTCTCAATCTCCGCCGGCGTATCAGCTGAGTTTTCACGAGCAGCATCACGCCGACGCTGCCGATCACACTTAGAATCTGGATCGTCGAAGTGCTCATCGGAGCGCCCCTCTCTTTCTTCGGCGGGTAATGCCGATCACCATCGCCAGCAGGACTTTGTTCACATAGTAGATCGAGCGCATGAGCGTCAGAGAAGAGCGTCCCGTCTCGCGCTCTTTCATCATCACGGGGACCTCGAGAATTCTGAACCCACCGCGGGCGAGGGTGACGATCGATTCGGGCTCGGGGTAATCGTGTGGGTAGTTTCGCGAGAGATAGCGTATCGCTTCACTGTTGTAGGCGCGGAAACCGGATGTGGTGTCGGTCATCCTCCGCCGTATCAGCATCGTGTTCACGAAAGAGAAGATGGAGATGCCGATTCTGCGGAGCAGAGGGCTGTTTGTACTTGCCGTTCTCGAGGAACCGCGAGCCGATGACGACGTCCGCTTCGCCGGCGAGAATCGGCTTCAGGAGACTCGGGACCTCAGTCGCGAGATGCTGTCCGTCCCCGTCGAACTGCACCGCAAAATCATAACCATGTCTTGCGGCGAGGATGAACCCCGTTTGAACGGCCGCACCGATTCCTTCAGTTGAACGGCAGATCGACGACCAGCGCGCCCGTCGCACGAGCAGTCTCTGGAGGTACGGTCGGTCGAGCCGTCATTGATCACGACAGCTCGAGAATCGGGATAGGCGCCACGAAGTTCGTTGATGACGCGGTCGATCGATTCTTCCTCGTTATACGCCGGCACGATGAACAGAGTTCTCTGCAATGGTGGACCTCTCCCCATTTTAGTGTAGCGGGGAATGAGCTCAGTGTCTCCATGCCGGATGCAGCTTCGACGTCCCCACAGAGGGGTGGTGAGCTGTTGTATCGTAGGTGGACGATGAGCCGGGATTCAGCGAAGGAACCAGGCAGTGACCTGAGAGCGTGGATGCTTCTGCTGCTGATTCTGGCCGGGCTGGGCCTTGCAAAGCTGTCGTACGACATCGGCACCGGCCCCTACGGGCTCAATGCCAGCTTTTACTTCCAGCTCGCCCGAAACGTGAGTCAGGGAGAGGGTGTCGTCACCAACGTCTCGCTCTATCACGAAGGCCTTGCCACGTTTCCTCAGCGAATGATGATTTACCCGCTGTGGCCCCTGGTTCTCGGATATGCCGGCCGCGTCCTCGGGGATGTTTATGCCGCAAAGCTACTTCCCCCGATCTTCTACATCCTCGATCTGCTGCTGCTGTATGTTCTCGCCAATCGATTGAGCACGAGGTTGGCGAGGGACAGCGATCTCGTGGATGTCGGGGTCATCCAACTGAAGGTGGGGCATCTTTTCGTGCTGCTCCTCGGGCTCAATACGATCTTCTTTGCCGCGACCAGTCATCCGTACACGGAGGGCCTGGCGTTTCTGCTGGCCTTCGGCGCTCTTCTCCTGCTCGATTACAGCGCCGAACGGAGGGCGGTCGCGTTCGTGGGTTTGTGTGCGGTTGCGTGCGGCCTCGCGTTTCTGGCACGTTCTCAGATGATCGTGCTGGGCGTCGGGATCGGTGCCGCCTTGATCATCAACTCTCTGTTCGAGCGTCGCTACAGGCTACCGTCCCTCGTTTTCCTCGGAGTGTTCTCGTTCTTCGGTCTGTGGTGGTGGTACAGATTCATTCACACTCTTCCGCTGGATCGCGCTTCCATCCCGGCATTTCAGATGTGGGTCGAGCCTGTCGGATGGTCCGGCTATCTGAAGGAACGCTTGCAGGGGGTTGCCGTAAGCTTCTCTCTGGCCAACCCGGATTCGTACGTAAAGCTCTTTGGCCCTGCAATCTTCCTCGCGCCGTTCGCTGGTATTCTTGCTCTCTGGCGATTGCGGAAAGCGGCCTTCCTGCGGCCTCCTCCGGAATCAATCGCAGTCATGGCTGCGGGATTTCCGGAGCGAACCTCATCTCCTGCTCGCTCAACCTGTACCATGAGACTTTCTTCCATCCGTGGTTGTTCGCATGGCGGCATGGTCTGCCATATATCTTCCTTCTTCTGGTCGCTGTTCCGTACCTGCTGTTCCGGTCGTCCAAATCTCTTCGATGGACATCGATCGTACTGCTGGCGGTTTCGATCCTCGGCGGTGCATTCAAAACCTCTGTCCTGATCGCTCGCGATCTTCCTGGGCCGACCGGCGCAGAATCTCAGCTGATCGACTGGATCGAGAAGGCTCACGAGAGTCCTCCTGTGATTCTAACCACACATGCACAGACTTTATCGGTGTGGACGGACGACGCATACTTTCATTGGACGCTGTGTCGCGAGGATCCGGAGACTACGAGAGCAATGCTGGAAGAACTGCCGATTGATTACGTGCTCGTGTATCAGCAAGAATAGCCGTGTAGATTTGCAGGGAGGACACAGCTCGACGATGTTCTGGAGCCCGTGAGGCGGTTTGAAGGGGAGGGGAGTGAGTCCATCTACGTGCTTCGCCGATCACGAACCAGAACGGACATGAAGTCGGCACACCCGATCCTCGAGCTGACGTGGCTGACACGTTCCGGTGGCGAGGTTGCTCGGAGGGAAGATTGAGGTCTGAGCCCAGCAGACAACAGTCGCGGCTGCTTCGAGCTCTGATCGTGACTCATTACCCCCATCTTTACGGTGCAAATCGCTCACTCCTCGACTTTCTCGATGGCAGTCGGCAAGACATCTCTGCCCATGTGCTGATGCCCAGACGAGGAGCGTTGGGTGCCGAGCTTGATAAGCGAAAGGTGTCATGGGCCGTCCGCCGTTTTCGGCCGTGGTACTACGAGGTTGGAAACGGCGTTCTTGACAAGTACACTGCGCCGCCTGGTCGGACTGGTCTCTCACAAAGTCAGGAACACGGCGATGGAACATCTAGTCGTGAGATCGCTGGAAGATTTCGATGTCGTCTACACCAATTCGGGTATGACCGATTTTGGACATCGCCTGGCGCGCCGGCTCGGACTCCCGCATGTCTGGCATCTGCGAGAGTTTGGCCGACCGGACTATGGAGTCGACTTCGTAGTTGGGCGCGATGCGGCGATCCGAACTATCCGTTCGGCAGATGCCGTCGTCACGAACTCGAGAGCACTTCGAATCCACTTCTTCGGCAATGATCAAAAGATCGAGGTGATACCCGAATGGCGTCGTCTGGGCTTCCGACATCGCTGTGGAGGGTCGATCCTTCCCGAGGGAGCGACCGTTCGTGTTCTTGATCGCCGGCGTTATCAGACCAGAGAAAGGACAGATCGAAGCGGTTCGTGCGCTTGCGCAATTGCGCAAGGAACATCCGCAGGTGAGGCTCATCATCGCCGGGGACGGAGAGACTGAGGAGTTGCTGCGCGTCGTGCGGTCGCTCGGCGTGAGCGACCGCGTAGATATCACCGGATTCGTCGCGGAGATCGGGCCGATATATTGAAGCATCGGATGCGCTGCTCATGTGCTCTCGTCATGAAGCCTTCGGTCGCGTCACGGTGGAGGCAATGGGGAAAGGGCTGCCAGTTATCGGACTTGCTTCGGGAGGCACTCTCGAGATCATTGACTCAAAGAAAACCGGGCTTCTGTATGAAAGTGATTCCTCAGAGCTCGTTGATAAGATGGCGCGGCTGATCGGGGAAAAAATCGCTCTACGAGCGACTCCTCTGAGGGAGCGCTGGAAAAGGCACGGCGGGAGTACTCGACCGAGCTGTACGCTTCTCGGTTGATTGCCATATTCAGGCGTGTGGTACAAAGTTGAAACAGATCGTTCGTTAGCCAGCGCACCAGTGGGGTACGTCGGGTGGCATTGGCGAAAATGCCCGCAACACCACCTCCGAATACCTGTTCTCTCCGCCCACGGGGCCTTCCGTTATCTCATGGCGCTGCAGCGGGATGATTTCGGGACAGGAGCAATTCCACTTGGTCCCACATCTCCATGATCTGTTGGTGAATGAGTGCAGTGTGCGCTCGCAGTTCAAGGCTCACCTGCTCCCGTTGAGAATGCTGCCGGAGCGATTTCAGTAGTCTCGCTGTGGTAAGAAGGTCCGTTATGTCCGCTTGGTAGAGCTGTGGCATTCCAAAATCCCCAAACAGCGTAGGGTATTTGTGGTTCCATCCAGTCCCGAGGCTGGGCACTCCTTGGGAGAGTCCGCTCACCAAAGCGTGATATCTGGAGCCGATCAGAAAGCGCGAGTCTCCGATGACTGCTTTTATTATGAGCGGATTGTGATGCATCACAATCGCAGGGTCGCGGCCGAGACGCAGGTCCTTAATCAGCGCCTCATCCGAAATCGACTCGTGGATCAGGAAAAAGTACTCCTCCTCTGCGGAGTCCAAGCTGTCAACGACAAACTGCAGGAAGGCTTTGTAGGCGTCAGCCAATTCGGTGGACACTCTGTCTAGCCCATCCTGTAGTTGGGAACAATGCATATCTTATTCTCGTAGGGCCGGAATTCCTCGATTCTCACCGCCGGCAACAGAGGAGTGAAATCGGGGGATACACTGATTCTCTGCAGTGAAGCGCCCGTTTCGGCTATATGCCCCAGAGACTCTCGTCGCGAGCGAAAATCCAGGTCGCTTTCTCTGCAATTCCCCTCATGAGCTCGCGCTGCGAGTCTCCGGAGAAGGGACCAAAAGCCTGTGGGAGCATGATGAACGGACGTCCTCTGCTGCAGGACCTTTAATAGCTTGCGCGAGCCGCTGCATTGGTGGGGTGCCCCACTGATCTCCGCACTGAAATCCGGAAGCATCCAGAACGACATCGACGTGTGCATCATTGAGAAGGCCGAACTTTGCCAACAGTCGGGCCGGCACGAAATGTTGCAGCCGGAGATTCTGCGCGAATTCAAGAGTCGGAACGTAGAGACGATCCAGCTCGAGATCATTCGTTTGCTCTCTCGTGAATACGTTGGTCGCGACCGCCAGACGCTGACCGCTCAAGCGGCGTTTCATCTGCTCGATGATCGCCAGCAGCATCACCTATGGACCCTTGTTTGCGGGATTGACTCCCCGGACCTCAATCGCCATTAGAGAAGATCCTGAACTGCGAGAGAGGTCGCTTCTCGGAGTAAGCGACTCGCCCCTCGGGATCGGCGAACCCCGCTGCGACGAGCATGATCACACGGTCGCTTCGTCGGAGCTCAAGAGCGGCGCCAATGGCATCCTCCCACTCCGGTATGTCGGGCCAGTTGATGGCGCAGGAACTGAGGCCCAGAGTCTCAAGAGCCAGCATCAGGGACATTGCGGCCAGTCAGCCATCGATGTAAATGAGGTGGCGGTCTCTTTCGAACGGGAACATGTGGAGATGCCCTACGAGCACCAATAGAGCCGGGATATTGTTGCTGTATCCAGCTGTACCCATGGCGAGCGAGGCTATCTCCCTCGCTCGGGCGCCTTCAAAAACTCTGAATGTGAACGGTTGCCTGTTGCACGCGCTGGGTGACCACCGCGCAACCTCGAGCGCCTGGTCGAGCAGATTCCGAGGAACTGGCTTGTCGAGGTACCATCGGACCGAGCGGCGCTGCTTGGCGAGACTCAACAGCTGGTCATAGCTCGGCAGCGCCTTTGTGCTGATCACCCGACGGTGAGGGATCCTCTCCGGAGTTCTGCGGGAATCGTGAGAAGTGTGGAACGAGTTTCCGAGCGCTGGCAATTTGCGGATGATCTTCAACATTTGCGAAATACTCCGCGAGCACATCGGCTGCCCAGTTCAACTCACCGTCTTCAGAGGAACTTGTGCTGTGGAATCGCTTCAGTCTTTCAAACGAGGCAACAGTCTCCTCGATGTAGTCAGTGGCAAAAACGCTTTTCCGAGGCCGCATCAGCAGACCTTTTTCCAGTCGATGAATGTTGCGGCGAAGTAGAGCACTCGAGGAACTCTCGGACTGTAGATCCTCGTGATAGCTGCTGATCCCAGAGGCGACGGCCTGGGTTTCGCGGGAGAATCGTCCAGAGAAGATGCCATAGTAGGCTCTCGATGCAACTGGACTGAGGGCGGCGACTCGCAGTGCTATCCTGCGCAGCACATTCCCAACGATTTGAACTGAACTCGACACTACTGTTCTCAGGCGGTTCATGGGCTCTCCTGTGCTTATCCTAACGCCCTACCCAGCGCAACGGAGCAGTGAGGGCGGCTGTCATCTGTCTGGCGAAAGGGCGGGTGGAGGGCAGAAGAAAAAGGGAGAAATAGGACGCGATGGCGTACGAAAGGAATGTGGCGACTGCCGCGCCCTGCAGACCGAACCGGGGAATGGGTACAGGTTTAGATTGGACGTCGCTGCTGCTCCGAGTGAGTGGGAGGTCGTGGATTCCTTTTCGAGTCCTTCGGCGATGATCCATTTGCTGAGTACAGCTCGCATGAAGATGAAAACAGCAGCCCACACGTGGATGGCAAGGACTGGGGCAGCCGAGAGGTAGCTCGCCCCATACAGCAGAACAATGATTGGTTTTGAAAAGATGGTAATGACGGTTGCGATCGAGAGTCCTCCCCAGGCAAAGATGTCGAGCATCAATTGAACCCGGTTGCGATAAGACACCAGGTTTGTCTCACGAGCAGTGAGAAGGGCGGGGAATGCGGCCGTGGCGACGGCTGTGGGCAACACGTACCACACCTCCGAGACGACGGATGCAGCACTATAGATTCCGACACTCGCCATGTCCGTCACCTCTGCCGGCATTACCGGTCAATTTTTAGGTTGATCGAAGCAGCGGCTGCGGACAACATGAGTGGCCAGGAGCTCCGGAGGAGACGCGCGGCCATCGAAGTGCGGACGTAGAGGAAGAACGGATATTTGCGGCGTGCGAGAAAGAAAAGGACGAGCAGAATACCCAATAGTACTGTTTCGGACGCAGTGATCAACACGAATGCCGTCAGACCTGCGCCCGCGAATATGACGAGGAGACGCGCCAAAGCTCCGACTGATGCTACAAGCATTTGGGCGATGGCAGAAATCCGCGAAAGATAGTGTGCGGTGAACCAATACTCAAAAACCTGCAATCCGCCGAAGATTCCAGCTGTAGCAAGTAGCAGAACGTAGATGAATAGCTGATCGTCGCCTGGTCGGATTGCCGAGCGACGTAATAGCGAGAACTGCGGTAAATGTACTCGACGTCAGTCGTAGCCAGAATGCTGTGCCGAGGATTTCTCGCTCATCATTCGTTTTAACTAGCTCTCGGGTCAAAATGGCGTTCAAACCCAGAGAAGCTGCCGGAGAAAAGAGCCCAACGAAAGCCACAGCAAAGCTGAGAGGTCGTAATGCTGTGGCCCGAAGATATCGCGCGACCATGAGGCCGATTAGTAATGCAATCAGAAGTTGAAAGATCTGCCCCCGAGAATCCAGGAGGCGTTTTGCAGGACCAGCTTCGTAATAGGCCGTCGATGAAGCTGCTGCAAGAATCTTCTGAACATTGCCACTTCGATGGCTCCTCGGCCGGATGCATTAACAGAAGCTGAAAGACTACTACATAGGGTTCAACGGCACGAGTCGATTTCCTTGCTGGTGATCATGGGAGCAACCTGCTATACGTTTATTCATGAATGGATGAAATATGTCTTCCTTTACGGTCCGGTTTTTTAACGGGAGCTGGTCGGAAGCGGTGGCTGAATGCAAAGAGGGTTTGAGATGATCCGTCGCTGGATTCAGCGAGTTATCTTCTCGCTGGGCTCGAAGAGGCGATGCCCTCTCTGCGGATGGAGCGGTTGGCAGTTCCTTGCGAGACACATCCCAGGAAACACAAGTATGATTCTATCTGTCCGAAATGTGGGTCCGCTGAGCGTCACCGCCTGGCGTATGTCGTCCTGCGGGATCGGCTCACGTACGCTGAGAGTACACTTCACATACCCCGGAACCGATGATTGAAGGCTGGCTCCGATCAATTTCGGCTCCTGCGAGGCGGGTGATCTCGAGCCTCGACGGGGCCAGGAAAAGATTGATATAAGGTCTATTGCTCGCGACGACCAGACTTTCGATCTGATCTGGTGCTCTCATGTGCTTGAACATGTGGAGGATGATGCTCGTGCGATGGGCAGACTGTGCCGCGTCCTGAAAGAGGACGGAGTGTGCGTAGTCCAAGTTCCGGTCTGGAAGCTGAAAACGGTCGAGGATCCTGCCGGTAAAAAGCCCGGTGGAGCGGGAAGAGAAGTTTTCAGGCGGACCACGTGAGGCTCTATGGCATGGATATCAGCTTGCGCCTGGGAGACGCGGGATTCCTCGTAGAGATAATCAGAACAGCTGACTGCGATCCCGCCCTCATTTCGCTGTACTCTTTGAGCCACATAGCGACGAATGAGATATTTGTTTGTCGGAAGTTCGGTGACTCTGCTCTGAGAGCCTCGCGCCTCCTTTGCCTAGATTCTATGAGTTGACAGGGTAGGTGTTCCGGAAACCGGCCGCTTCAGATCCGGTAAACTCTCGCCGCACCATTGCCCTCACCCCGATGAGCCATTCGAGCGCAGAGAGCTTCGACAAGAAAATTCGCTGGTTTGCGATTTCCCTCGCTCTAGCTCCTCTGGTTCTCTACCTGTACCTGTTCTTCGAATGGCTGTTCTTTGCGACCAAACCGTCCATGATCTCCGGGCTGGGATGGGTCGATCAGATCCAGATACTGATACGTTCACCCGCACCGTTCATGGCCCTCGTCGTGGGAGCGCAGGTGATCGCCGCAGCGATATCCCTGGCGCTGCCGTGGCGATGGAGAATCGTTGCGTTGCTGCCTTCCGCGGCCATCCTGGGCTCGCTTTTGCTGATGCTCCTGGACAACTTTACATACGTACTGTTCGACTTCGGCATCGTGCAGTCAGGTCCGATTCTGCGCTGGCTGTATCTGCTCGTCCTCGCAGCGGCACTGGCAGTGGCAGCAAAAGTTCTCTTTGATACGGGTGAATTGGTGCGAAGGAGCTCTGGTCGCAAACGCGGGCTGATCGTTGCGCTTCTGCTGCTGCCTGTCGCTGCGGCCGTGGCGAGCATATACCTGCCGGATATGGAACGGATCTCTTACGGCTCCGAGCTGGTGCTGAGAGATAGTCGTTCATCTTCTGGTGGGGATTTACCGACCGAAGAATCACCGATCCAACAGGAGTCGATGGATTTCCGTCCCAATATTCTGTTTTCTCTCGGCGGATGGCCTTCCCGCCGAACGTCTCTCTATCTATGGATACGACCGGGAAACGACTCCGTTTCTCGCATCCATGAGAGAAGAATGGCTGCTTTTTGAGAACGCCTTCACCAACGCTGGTACGACGCATGGCTCACTCATGAGTATTCTGACGGGGAAGCTTCCATTCACCACTAGGGTGTTTTATCCGCCTCAGGTGTTGCGCGGCACCGATGCGGTGGAGCACCTTCCTCGTATCTTGAAGCGCCATGGCTACACAACAGTCCAGCTCACCATGCGGCATTACGCAGACGCGGAGGACGCCGGTGCGGCAGACGCCTTCGACTACGCAAATTACAGGTGGGAACAGGTGCAACTGGCGGAGCTCGCGGAGTCGCTCGGAGTGCAGAGTGTGTCCAGCGAGACTGCGGAGCTTTCCATTTTTAGGCGGGCGGTGGCCGAGCGCCTCACGTCGCGGGTGTCCCACATTCTCGGCGTCAGCAGGATGGTCGATCATCATGCTCATGTCGTCCAGCAGCGGGAGTCTCTCTATTGGAAGGACGCGAGGAGAGTTCGGACGGCAGTCTCCTTCATCAGGGAACTGCGTCCTCCGTGGTTCATGCAGGTCCACCTGCTCGACACTCACTGCTGTAGCTGGAACCCGGAGACTCCATTTGTCGGGGAACTGGGGGCAGGTGATGAGAGGGGCCGCTTTGACGGAGAGATCAGGGAGGCCGACCAGAATATCGAGAAGATCATTTCATCATTGAGGGCGGAAGGACTCATTGATGAAACCATCATTGCTGTTACGTCGGATCACACGCCGCGATGGGGCACGACCGGGAGGATTCCTCTCTTGATCCGCTTCCCACGGGGGGAGTCCGCTGGAACTGTGACCCCTAACGCACAGCTCATTGATCTGCCTCCCACGATTCTGAGTTACACAGGTTTACCGGTTCCTTCCTGGATGGAGGGAGAATCTCTGCTGGGCGATCTCGATCCCTTCCGCCCGATATTCGCGAGCTGGAGGGTCGCGGATCAGGACAAAGTGGCTCCGGGTCAGACCGTCCTGTCCTATATGGGGCCCCCCTACTATGGCCTCGTGTCCGCCACGCTGATCCAGTCAGATCAGTTTTTTGAGCTGAACCTCGTCACAGGCCAGCTAATAGAGGGACGAGTGGAGCACCACACCGATCCGTCAGGACCAACAGTCGATCCGGCGACTGCGAGAAAGCTTCTGGTGAGGGAGCTGGAGTCGCGAGGATTCTCAGTCTCGCCCGTCAGTTCCGGGGCAGTAGGTGATAGAGCGAACGGGTCGTAGAAAGCTCTTCCGATTCAACGACCTCGAATCTCTGCCGGATTTCTGACTGAAATCTATCGAAATCGTAATCGTCGAAGGGCTCATTCTTCTGCAGCAGAAGCGCCTTGACCATCGGATCATCGCGCGACACCCACTCCATGACCACTTTACATCGGAAGCCCGCGAAATAGTCTATGACCTCCGGCAGGGGTACGTTTCGTCCAATCACCAGATGATGAATGAGCGCCAGTGCGAGAATCACGTCCGGCTTCATTCGCTCCTCCAGCGCGGCGCGCTCCTTTCGTCGCCAGCCGAGAGCCGGCGACGGGTTAACGATGTCGAACACGAGGGGGAGTATTGTCTCCTGCCCCTGCAAATTTCTGTAGAGTTGATCGACAGAAGCATGATCGGTGTCGATCGCAACGACATATTCGCTGAAATCAGCGGCCACACGTGAGTAGAACCCCGTGTTGCATCCGAAGTCGATGACCAGCTTCGACGGTTCGTCTTCCAGAACACGTCGAACGAACCGTTCCTTTTTTTCGGTCGAATCCCGGCTGTAGGTGTTCTCATCGGAATACCCCGTCCAGAATGAAGAACGAGTCATCTTAAGTCTGTCGAGAGTCTTCTTCAGAGAAGCGATGTTGCCGAGGATGAGGGGGCTGGTTTCAGGAGAGGAGGATGCCACCTCTGACGAGATCGATGTCGACGGGGCCTTGACCATCTTGAGAGCGGCCGCATGGAGCGTGACATGCTTTGCGACTCCGGAGCGGAGCAGATCACGACTCGACATCAGAGCGGCACACTCTTTCACAGGTATCCCATCGATGTTTCCTCGCAGCCACGGATGAAAGTCGATTCCCTTGTAGGCGTACAGGATGAGCGGATTGAGGAAAAGCTCGCAGAACTGCCGGTAGCCACTCCATAGCTCGCCCTCCGTGAAGGACGTGAACGAGCTCGTGTCGATGAAGACAGGGCGGCTACCTCGCCATTGAACATTGAAAGGAGTGGCATCTTTGAGGATGAGGCCTTCTGCCAAGGCCATCTCGAGGATCTCCAGGTGCAGCACTGCTGCATCTCTGAGCATGGAGAACGGCCACTCGTAGGGATACGAGAGATTCTCGAGGCGTTCATGCTCCAGAATTCCGGCCCACCCGGCCTCCAGAGGGTAACCGTCGAGGAGCCGAGTCTCGACAATTTTCTGCTCCCGACACAGACGCCCGAACAGCCCGCTGTTTCGAAGCAGTTTCCAGTCGCTCAGCCCTTGGGGAGACAAGGCGCGTAAGACACGCTCTCCCTCGAAGAACACTCGCGCATCGCGATCTCTGTAGGAGCCGGGCTCCTGAACCCTCTCGCTATCCGATTCGAGATCGTTCATCCAATCTACCGATCCCTGACCCGCCGCGAGCGGACTCCTGCCGCGAGTACGGTTGTCGATCGACTCATCACGAGAAAGGACCTACTCGACATCTTCCGGCGGTACACCAGGCTTCGACCGCCCCCGTAGCCGATGCCAGAAGAGTTTCCACGCCACTCCTACTCCTGCCAAGCCTCCCAGAATGATCTGCAGCACGATACTGCCCGCTCCGGGATCGAGATAGGCATAGGCGGCCGGGGCGGCGAAAACTACGATAGTAAATGCAAGCAAATTCCGCATACGTTCTCCAAAACTGGAGCGATTGTAACCCGCTAGTCCATTCGAGTCTTTCAAAGATGTTGAGAACTGGAGCCGGAGTGATTTCTCCACACAAAAAAAGCGGCGGGTTTCCCCGCCGCTCTTCATTTTGATCATGCAGTTGATGCGTGTCGGTCAGAATCTCACGCCTACCGCGCCGACGACTTCGTCGTTGGCGTCGGAGACCAGGACTTTGGCCTGGGCGTAGGGAATCCAGGTTCCGAATTGCCAGCCGATTCCTCCGAGGAGGTTGGCGCCCACGTCGAATTCACTTTCGTTCAGGTTGTCGTAGATGCCTGCCACGCCGGCCCCGACCCACACGTAGTAGTCCGTGTTGAGGTCGATATCGTAGTGAACGTCGGCGTTGATGGTGGCGAGGTCGCCGCCGTCGACGAAGACCCACTCTACGTTGGGATTGAAGAAGAAGTTGCCGGTGATCGGGGTGAGGGCTTCGAAGCCGATGAATGGGTCACCGGTATCGATGTACATTCCGGTTCGAATTCCAAAGTCCCATTCTTCACCGAACTGTGCAAAGGCCGGCATCGATAAAAATGCCAGCAGGACGGTGATGGTCAGTATTCTCGTTTTCGTCATAGTTTGTTCAACCTCCAGTTATCCGATCGAAGCAAAGCACGAGCCAGTCGCAGGGACTGGTATCACCTCGGTCGCGCCGTGATCACCCACTGATATCCCAAAAGAGCGGGAGCGAGCCGCGTCAGAGAGAGAAGGATCCTCTCCGTCACATGGATCAGCGCTGACGGAGCCTTGTCCTGGAGCACGAGTCGAATCGGCATCGTCGTGGCCTCGATCTTCAGGACTTCGAACCCGTGCCCGGTCAGCTCCTCGCTGATCGTCTTTCGTGTATAGAACCGCAGATGAGTCCGGTCGAGGATCCCACGATCAGCGTACTCCCACTTCCCGAACAGGAGCGCGAGGCGTACGGTGACGTTTGCAACGTTCGGCACCGACACGAACAGCCGACCCGTCCCAGGTGTAATCGAGTCGCGCACAAGTTCGAGGAGCGGACCGGCCGCCGGAAGATGCTCGAGCACGTCGGCGAGGATCACGGCAATCGCGGAGGGCAGTCGCGTCAGTTGATTCAGATCCGCGATGAACCCCTGGTCCAGCTCCCTGGCGAGTGCCTCGACCCGCGCGGGATCGCCATCGATCCCGATCAGACGGTCGAAGTCCTCCGCGAGAACACTCGCCAGCTCTCCGCCTGCGGCTCCGATGTCGAGGAGCGCACCGGACCACTTCGGCGTTCGCCGGATGGCCCGGATCAGAAGCCAGTGAGAGCTGCCGGGGAAATTCTTGAAGACGTATGGGCTGGAATCGATCGGCGAGGGCATTGGTGTCAGTTGATTTGCGGTCATTGCCGCAAACCGCAGAGTTCAGGAGTTCAGAGGTTCAGAGGCTGAGAGGTTCAAGGGTTCAAGAGTTCAAGGGTTCAAGAGTTCAGGGGTTCAAAACGTGCTGATACTACTTCTTCCGCAGGGGCCTGGAGCATGGCCGAAAGCTACGGCTGGCGCCCAGCGGACGAATCTTTCTCTCCCTCTCCAGAGTGCTTCGCCGCGATCCTTTCCGGGAAGTGTTGGGCTCACCATTATGAATCCCCGGTGGCTGGTTTCAAGCGGACGAGCCCGACGCACAGCATGGACGTGACCCCGGCGAACGCGAAGCTGCGGCCGTCGGCGACCGCCCATCCTCCGAAGTCCAGAGCGGTTGCGACTACCCCCGCGCCGACCGCGCTCGAGACCGAAACCAGCAGCTCCATGAGCCAGCCGCGACGGCGGGTCTCGATGAACCTCGTCAACGTGAATGTGACCAGTCCGGCGACGATCCATAGAATCAGGCCCATCTCTTCAGCTCCTGTTTATTATGAGTGGTACGTACTTCGCTTTAGGGTGCATCATCGAGGTGCTGATGCAAGAACGAATTCTGGCAATTGAGGACGATCCCGAGGTCCTCGACCTTTACGTAGCATTTTTTGAGCGACGCGGGTATCAGATCACAGCGGTGCGATCCGCGTCCGAAGCGATCAAGGAACTGGAAAAACATCCCGACGTCAAGCTGATCCTTCTCGATCTGAACCTTCCGGGCATGAGCGGAGAAGAGTGGATCGCGTGGTACAGCAGTCGTGGTTCCGACGCTCCCGTCATCGTCGTCTCCGGCAAAGGTGAGATCCTGTCGGTCACCAAGGGAGCCAACTTCACGGCCGCTCTGACGAAGCCTTTCCATATGGAAGAGCTGCAGGAATTGGTCGAGGTACTCCTCCAGGACGACTGGAAGTCGGAAGTATCCGACGATACGAAGACGCACTGACGGAACGATGAACGATGAACGATGAATGTGACGAGACCCGGGCTCGTTCGATCTGCTGATGGTCCCTTTATAAGCTCCTAAAAAGAAGGGCTGTCATTCCGAAGCGAAGCGAGGAATCTGGGTGGGGGACCGAACAAAGCCACCTTTCCCCTCTCAGATTCCTCAGTCGCGATGAGGCCGCTCCTTTCGGAATGACAGAAGGCTATCTCACTTCACTGGCGGAGTAAGGCGCCATGTCCGCTCAGGACCAGGCTTCGTCACTCATCGCCGCTTCATCAGCGGTCGTCACTCGTCGTCGTCCGAGTTGCCGATGGCTTCGACGGGGCAGTTCTCGAGCGCTTCGCGCGACAACTCCTTCTCCTCATCCGTCTCCGGCTGCTTGTAGACGTACGAAAAGCCCTCTTCGTCGTTGCGTCGGAAGTTGTCAGGAGCCGTCTCTCGACAGAGGTCGCAGTCGATACATTGTGTATCAACGAAAAATGAGCCAGCCGCCTGGCCCGGGACCTTGTCGTTCGGATCTGCCATTCAATGTCTCCTCGATTGAAGTCGCCCCGAAAGGATATCTCGTGACGCCCTGCTTCGGGGCACGGGCTGATGAGCCGTGCCTAGGCGGCATCGAAATTGCCGCTACTGAGGCCTGAGAACGATCGATCCTTCTTTCGTGTTCCACTTAACTACAAGGGAGAAACTGAATGAACCGCGCTCTTTCGATCATATTCGCTTCGATCATCACTTCCGCCTGCGTCCATGCCCAATCCGAGCCATACCCGCAACCCCAGCCTGCGATTGAACCCGCCAGGTCCCCCGGTCACGGCGGAGGTCGTGGAGGTCACCGGCGAGTCCTTCGTCAAGCTCACTCCCGATCGCGTCGTCTTCAACATTGGAGTCGAGACGTTCTCGCCCGGCGTCACGGACGCAGTGCGGGAGAACAACCAGAAGGTGGCTGCCGTGATCGCGGCTTTGAAATCCGCCGGGGCCGAGGCATCCGAGATCCAGACGTCGAACTACTCGATCTATCCGCGTCAGGAGTATCGGGAGGGACGTCAGCCGAAGATCATCGGATATCAGGTGAACAATTCGATCACGGTTCGCAAAGAAGATCCCGCCGTCGCAAGCCGGCTGCTGGAGGCGGCGATCAATGCCGGGGCGAACACGGCATCCGGGACTCTCACTCGTCGTCTCTGATCCATCGGCTGGACAGGCCGAGGGGCTCAAGCGAGCATTCGAGAATGCGAAGGTGAAGGCGGAGACGCTGGCGGCCGCGGCGGGCAGGACGATCGGCCGTGCCCTCTCGATCTCGGAAGGTGTGACGAATGGTCCGCCAGTTCCGAGAATGTACGCCGCCTCCGCGCGGATGGAGATGGCTCAGGACGCCTCGGTGGGTAACGTCCCCGTATCCGAGGGAAGCGAGGAGAGACGATTTGTGGTGACTGTGGTGTTTGCCCTGCGATAATGGGCTTCAGACGGGGCACGCTGTAAGCTCGCCTGAGTCGGGACGTACGCGATCTTTCGCTGCGCTCAGGATGACCTTGCTCCGATTCGGAGACTGCATTGAAGAAGAGAGAAGATCCGGCGGCGGTGAAACGTTGCGACTGGTGCCTCAACGGTGGTGAGCTCTACATCCGCTATCACGACGAGGAGTGGGGCGTGCCGGTTCGGGACGACCGGGGGCAGTTCGAGTTTCTCACGCTCGAGAGTGCGCAGGCTGGGCTGAGCTGGCTGACAATCCTCAGGAAGCGGGAAAACTATCGGAAGGCGTTTGCGGGCTTCGATCCCGAAAAAGTCGCGCGTTTCAGCGAGCGAAAAATCGAGACGCTCCTGCAGAACCCCGGCATCGTGCGCAACAGGTTGAAGGTGAAAGCCGCCGTGACGAACGCTCGTGCGTTTCTCGATCTCGCCGAGGAGCACGGCAGCTTCAGCGATTACATCTGGTCGTTTGTCGATGGGGAGCCGATCGTAAACCGGCGCAGGAGCCTGAGCGACGTTCCCGCCAGCACCGACATTTCAGACCGGCTCAGCCGCGATTTGAAACAACGCGGATTCAAGTTCGTCGGCAGCACGATCGTCTACGCGCACATGCAGGCGGCCGGCCTGGTCAACGATCATCTGGTGGGGTGCTTCCGGCACGGGGAGGTGGGGGAGCGATGAACGATGAAGGATGAACGGATGAACGATGAAGGATGAACGATGAACGATGAAAGATGAAAACTACTTTGGTGTCAGTTCATGCGATTGCTGCGCTTCCAGAAAGGCTCAGGCTTGGTCGGGCCTGTCATCCCGAAGCGCAGCGAGGGATCTGGGTGGGGGAACGTCGTCGGGCTGTTGTCGCCCACTCACCGAGATTCCTCAGTCGCGATGAAGCCGCTCCTTCGGAATGACAGTTTCTTCGAACCCGACAGCCCCGCTCCTAACATTTTCAGCTGCCTCACGTTCCCCGTTCATCGTTCTTTTTTCAGTCCCGGACGCTGACCTTGCCATCGATGCGGTCGAAGGAGAGGCCTCCGCTTCCGTGATCGCCCACACGCAGATCGCCTCGGACGTCGGTGACCCGGATCGAGCCGGAGCCATCATCCTCGATGATGACACTGCCGCCGACATTGGTGATCTCGACCGATCCTGATCCGTCGTCGATTCGCACCGTCCCGGATACCTGCTGAACGTCGATCTCTCCCGACCCATCCTCGATCGAGAGATCGCCAGTGATGTTTGCGATGTCGATGCTTCCTGATCCGTCGTCGATTGTCGTGGTGCCAGCGTTTCGGATCGTGATTGAGCCTGAGCCGTCATCGATATCGAGCGCCCCAACATCGCGGACGTCGATCTCGACCGCTGCCGTCGTCGATCTCCACAGACATTCCACTGGGTACCTGAACCTTCAGATCGAGATAGGCGTAGGTCCTCCGGAAAAACACCCCTCTTGTCGATTCGATATCGACCCGTATCCGGAGCTCGTCACCCCGTCGATCGGAGGTGAGCTCGATATCTTCGAGCCGGGATTCGGTCGATGCGCAGGCGACGACCTCCCGCAGAGATCGTCGTCTGCGTACTGGACCCGATCACCTCGAGCGAACCGGCTGAGGCATCGATCCGTACGAGCCTGACGCCGGCGGCGTCGGCAGGTGAGATTGCGAGTTTTCTGGAATGGTCGCAGTCGCCATAGGCAACAGTGGCAGTGGCGATGGCCGTGAGGGCGATCGCGGCGATTGCTACTTTTCGAGTCATCATTCGTCCTCCTGGTTTCTTCTTCTCTCTGAATACGGGATCAGGGACCGAAAGTTGCCCTACGCTTCAGCTTGAGCAAAGGTCGCCGTTCGACTATCGTTCGATGGTCAATGAAGATCGATCTCGATGAGCTTGAAATCAGGGCGGCGCGCGCCGAAGATCTTTCGGAGATCCTCCGCCTGCTCGAGGAGTGTTCCTTGATCACCGACGGTGTGGACGATCACGTCGGAACTTATGTCGTCGCCCGTGATCATGGAGAGCTCGTCAGTTGTGGCGGTTCGGAGGCGTATCAGTTTGCGGCTCTCATCAGATCGATCGCCGTGCGCAGCGACTATCGCAGACAGGGGCTTGGCCGGAGAATGGTTCGCGAGGTGATCGACCGTCTTGCGTCGCGCGGGCTGCGGGAGTTCTACCTCCTGACGATCGATGCGGAACCATACTTCCGGAGGCGCGGATTCAAGACAATCGATCGCGATCAGGTGCATCCGCAACTTCTCGGCTCCGCAGAGTTGCAGGGCGCGTGTCCCGATGACGCCGTTTGCATGCGGCTCGTGATGCCGGGGTGAGTCGTTGTATTAAGTCGTTGAGTCGTTGGGTCATTGAGTCGTTGGTCATTGTGTAGTTGGGGTTTGTCGAGATCGCGGCGCGCAGAGGTCAGCGTAATGGAGTAGTCTTTCGCCACGGCCAATCGGTCTGAGGGAGCCGCGTGCAGAGCTTCGCCGATCGCTTCAGCCAGCCTCGACACCATGCTCGACGACCCGAGTGACTCAACACCCCCAATGACCAATGACTCAACAGCCTTAATGACTCAATGACCTCAATGACCCAATGACCTCAATGACCCAATGACCTCAACGACCTCAACGACCCACCACTCCGTATTCGACGTCCATATCCACGTTCAGCCGTGGGAGATGATGAAGCCTTCGGTACTCGCGCTGATGGATGATGAGGCTCATCGCGGGGTGAAGGCGACGCTCGAGTCCCCCGAGGCTCTGTTGCGTGAGCTCGATGCAAACGGGGTGGAGCGAGCCTGCTGCATCAACTACGTCGCTCCCGACGTGATGGGCTTCACTTCCGCCGTGAACCCCTGGATCGCCAACTTCACGAAGTCGCATCGCGACCGGCTGCTTCCCGTCGGTTCAGTCAACCCTCTTCACTCAGGCGACGTCAGGGGCGATGCGCAACGCATGCTCGACCTCGGGATACGGATGGTCAAGATCCACCCGCCGCACCAGCTCTTTTCTCCCAACGCCTACCGGTTCGAGCTGCCCGGCCTCGCCGAGCTGTATGAGGAGTGTGACAAGGCAGCGGTCCCGATCATGTTCCACACCGGAACCTCAGTCTTTCCCGGCGCACGGAATGTCTACGCCGACCCGATGGCGATCGATGATGTCGCAGTCGACTTCCCGAATATACCGATCATCCTTGCTCACGCAGGCCGGCCGCTGTACGGGGAGACCGCTTTTTTTCTGGCGCGACGGCATCCGAACATCCATATCGACCTCTCCGGCATCCCGCCGCTGAAGATTCCGCAATACCTCCCGCGGTTCGAGCAGATCGTCGACCGACTTCTCTGGGGGACGGACTGGCCCTCACCCGGGGTCGTATCGATGAAGAAGAACATCGAACAGTTCGAGTCGCTCGAGCTCTCGGACGAGTCGAAGCGCAAGGTGCTTTACGGGAACGCCACGGCGATTTTCGGCTGAGGGAGGAAAATGAGATGCCGAAAGTGATTGAAGCTCCAACCATTGTCGAGGCAGCAGGTGAGCCACCCAAGCGGATCGAGGAGTTCGTCGGGCGCGTCAATACCGGAGACCATGCGGTGAGTGTCGCTCGGATGAAGTCGCCGCAGGGATGGAGCGAGCCGGGACAGACGCCTGCCTTTCAGGAAATTACCGTCGTCCTCGGTGGCGCCCTTCATGTCGAGCACGAATCCGGCTCTCTGGTCGTGAGAGCTGGACAGGCAGTGGTGACGCAGCCCGGCGAGTGGGTGCGTTACAGCACACCCGAGAGCGGGGGAGCCGAGTACATCGCAGTCTGCCTGCCGGCGTTCTCACCCGATACGGTTCACCGCGACGAGGCCTGACGGGGTCCTGTCTGACGCGCAACCTCACCCTCTGATGAGCGAGGTGATGCCGTTGATCATGAACTGGATCCCGATCGCTCCGAGGAGCAGAGCCATGATCTTGGCAAAGACTGCCTGACCGCGCTCACCCATGATCCGGGACACGGGAGCCGCGGCGAGCATCGTGATCCACGACGCGATGCCGACGGCAATGATCGCGGCAATCACGGCGAAGCGCTGCCCGACGTCCTTGTAGAGGTTGACGAACACCATGACCGAACTGATCGCGCCCGGCCCCGAGAGCATCGGGACCGCCAGCGGCACGATTGCGACGGAAAGAGGATCGGCGCCGTCGTGATCTGGTGTGGGGCTCGCCTCGTCGTCCCAGCTCGGCACCGCCGGGTCGTACCGGTGCTCGTCCGCCACGAGGTTCCGCAGCGCTCTGGTCAGAAACAGGATTCCACCCATGATCTGGAATGCTTCGATGGTGATGCCGAAGAATCGGAAAAGATACTCTCCAGCAAAGAGAAAAAGCGTCAGCACCGCGACCGCCGACAGTGAGGCGTAGAACGCCACCTTTGGACGCGACGCTCTCAACGCCCCCTCGGTCAGGGCGAGGTACGACGGTACGATCGCGAGCGGATTCACGAGCGTGATCAGCGCGATGAAGGCGATTGAGGCGATGTGGCCGAATTCAGACATATTCAGGAACGATGAAAGATGAACGATGAACGATGAGCGGTGAAAGATGAAAGATGAACGATGAAAGATGAACGATGAACGATGAACGATGAAAGGAACGACGAGCTCTGAATCTGAGAAAGCTAATCAGACGACCGGGCCTGTCATTCCGAAGCGGAGCGAGGAATCTGGGAGGTGGGGCCGTCTTGCGGCTTGCCCCCGCCCGGATTCCTCAGTCGCGGCGGAGCCGCTCCTTCGGAATGACAGGGACGGTTATTGACGAAGTGAAGCCTTGTCGTGAATCAGGATGACCGCCCCCGTTCATCCTTCATCGTTCAGCGTTCATCGTTTGCTTTCTCCGCCACCTCTCTCATCCGGTCTCCGGCGTCTTTGTGGAGAATCAGGAGCGCATCGGGGGTTTCTACGATGATGAGATCGTCCGCGCCGGCGACGGCAATCGTGCGACCGGAACTGCTTTTGACCCACGAATTACTCCCGACCAGGATCACTCCCTCCGAAGATTGGGGGCTGAGCTCTGCGACGGCGCTCCATGAACCGACATCGGACCAGCCGTACTCGGCGGCGACGGTGACGACATTGTCCGCCTTTTCCATCAGCGCATAGTCGATCGATACCGACGGCATCTGAGAGTACAGGCGCTCGAGCTCCGACGGAGCGACGGCGATGTCGTGGGCGAGAGTGCGGATCTCGGGAGCGTGCCGTTGGAGGGCAGCGTCGAATGTATCGCTCTCCCATACGAACATGCCGCCGTTCCACGCGTAGCGCCCGGACTCGAGGTAGGACCGGGCGGTATCGGCATCCGGCTTTTCGACGAAGCTCCGGACTCGCCGGATGCGTCCAGTCACCGGTTCACCCAGCTCGAGGTACCCGAATCCCGTTTCCGGCTTCGTCGGTGGGATAGCGAGCGTCACCAGCTGTTCCTGTACTTCTACATAATCAAACGCCTCCTCGACGGCAGATCGGAAGGCTTCGGGGTCGGCGATGTAGTGGTCCGAAGGGAAGACGCCGAGACGGTGCTCGCCAATGCTCTCCGAGATCAGCGCGTGGGCCATGGCGATCGCAGGAGCTGTGTTCCGTCGGGCCGGCTCGACCAGGATTCTGTTCCGCTGCAGTACGGGAACCTGCTCGAGAATCAGCGGGACGTAGCGCTCGACCGTCGCTACCCAGATCGATTCTGCTCCGACGGCCTCCACGAGCCTGTCGAATGTCTGCTGAAAGAGCGAACGATCCCCAATCAGAGGGATGAACTGCTTCGGCCGTTCCTCGGTGCTCAGCGGCCAGAGCCTCGTCCCGGCCCCTCCGCAGAGAATGAGTGCGCAGCGTCTACTCATGCTCCCGCCTCCGGCTTCTGTCCGACAGCGATCACGCTGAGCCCCTTGCGAGGATTGCGTCCGTCGATCCAGCGGAAGAGCGGGACGAGCCGGTCGAAGAACTTTGACTGAGCCGAGGGAAGGTTGCGGCGTCGAAGAATCTGGGAATTGAGGAGCCAGCCGGCGCGTCCGATGACGTTCTGGTGTCCGGTGTCAACGATCGCGAAGCCAGCATTCGACAGCCCGCGCTCCAGATCCTCGAGCGCATAGCGGCGGCGATGTCCGACGCCGATGTCGAGGGGTCCGTAGATATCGGGATCCGCGGGTGAGTAGATCACGGCCTTGCCTCCGGGGACGAGGATCTCGAAGGCCCGGGATAGCGCTAGCTGATCGTCTTCCAGATGTTCGAGGACATTCACGAGAAGCACCGTGTCGAGCTGGCGTGCTCGAAGCGCTTCGGAATCGAATCGACTGCCGTCAGGGTCGATCCATTCGACTTCCACTCCGGGGCGCCGGCGGAAGGCGTTGCGGAGCCGGTCGACATAGCCTTGCTCGCGGTCCGCAGCGATGACGAGAGAGCGGCCGTACAGAAAGCGGGTCATCGAGCCTGTTCCTGCGCCGAGCTCGAGAACACGATCGCCCACGTGTCCGGAGATCCGGTTCCACACCCATCGGTTGTAACGCGCGAGCCGATCTTTCCGCCGAACGGTCAGATATCCCTGTGGTTCACTAGAGACGTCCACGAAGACGCCGTACTTGAAGATCGACCACAGGGCGCTGAGGCCGTCCTTCCAGTTGATCTTCTTCCCCTCCCAGTAGTCGCGTCCGTGGTAGGAGATCGGCACTTCGTAGACCCGGTATCCGCGCTTCGCGACCTTTGCGGTGACCTCCGGCTCGAATCCGAAGCGATTCGATTTCAAATGGAGCGACTGGATCACTTCGCGGCGGAACACCTTGTAGCAGGTCTCCATGTCCGTGAGATTGAGGTTGGTGGTCATGTTCGAGAGAAAGGTCAGCAGCTTGTTCCCGAGAGTGTGCCAGTAGAGCATGACGCGCCGGGGATACCCTTCGAACCTCGAACCGAAGACGACGTCGGCATGCCCGTCGAGGATAGGTTTGATCAGCTTCGGGTATTCTTCCGGGTCGTACTCGAGGTCGGCATCCTGGATGACGATCAGATCACCGCGCGCCATTTCGATCCCGCGCCGGATCGCGGCACCTTTCCCCTGGTTGGTGGGCTGGATGAAGTGGCGCAGCTCGGGCCACTCCTGCGCGAGCGCGGCGACGATGTCTCTCGATCCGTCGGTAGACTGGTCATCAATCACGATGATCTCCTTGTCCACGTCGACGTCGCGGACGCGCGAGAGAAGCTCACGCACGGTCGCCCGTTCGTTGTAACAAGGCACGATGACGGAGAGAAGTGGATTCGATTCTGTCATTTCGACGATAGCGTCGGGTATTGTACGGCAACGATGGACGATGATGAACGTGGACGGCGGGCAAGAACTGGTGTTGTCGCGTATCGTCATCCCGAGCGAGCCCGCTTCGCTGTTGCTCGGAACATGCCCCTGGCTGTCATCCTGAGCCGCCGGAGCGAAGCGGAGGACGGTCGAAGGATCGCGTGGAGCCTACCGCCCGAAATTCGGCTAGAGTCAGGACGAACGCGATCCTTCGCTGGCGCTCAGGATGACGATGCTTTCATGTTTTGTAGATCCGGAAAGTCGTTCGTGGAGAGTCACTAAGCAGGATGAGAGAATTTCCGAGAGAGGACGCGAGGAAGGTCGTCCACATCTTCTTTGGTCTGTTCGCGTTCACGCTCCGCTGGCTGAGCACGACTGAGGCCGCCGTGGTGGCTCTGTGCGCGCTTCTGTTCAATCGCTTCGTCCTGCGGCGTGTCGGAGGGAGCTTCATCTCTCGTTCCGGTCTCGGATACGACCTCGGGATCGTTCTTTATCCGCTCGCGGTCCTCGTGCTGATCCTTGCGTTCTTCTCGAGGCCGGAGCTCGCCGCGGTAGCGTGGGTGATTCTCGGATTCGGCGACGGAATGGCGACGGTCGTGGGGCGGCATGCGCCACTGGCGCCGTTGCCATGGAACAGGCAGAAGAGCTGGAGTGGGCTGATCGCCTTTATCATCGTTGCATCACCTGTATCTCTGCTCGCCTGGTGGTTCGTGACAGGCACGCGGCCGTCGAGCGCCGAAACGATCATTGTGATCGTGACGGTTCTGGTTGCGGCGATTGCGGAGTCGCTTCCCCTGCATGTGGATGACAACCTGGTCGTCCCGCTGGCCAGCGGATTGTCGCTTGCGCTCCTGATGACCTTCGGGGGGATGCCTGTCGCCATCCTCGACCGGACCGCCCTCGTCTGGATCATTGCGAACGCCTTTCTGGCCGGCGTCGGCTACGTCACGAGGAGTGTGAGCGTGTCGGGGATGATCGGCGGATTCGTGCTGGGCTCGATCCTGATCGCATATGCCGGCTGGCAGCTTTACGTCGTTCTTCTGATCTTTTTCGTGATCGGGTCTGCGGTCACGAAGCTCGGGTATCAGGACAAGAGCTCGGCCGGGCTTGCGCAGGAGGCCGGCGGCCGGCGGGGATTCAGCCACGCGTTCTCGAACGTGGGTGTGGCGGCCATCCTCGCGCTTTCGATCTCCGCATCGACACTCGATCCTCGGCTGTTCTGGATCGCCGCAATCGCTGCGCTGGCGACGGCGACTGCCGACACGACATCCTCCGAGATCGGTCAGTTGTACGGGAAGCGGGCGTTTCTTCCGCTCACCCTGAAACCCGTGCCGGTGGGGACGGAGGGAGCCATTTCGGTGGAGGGAACCATTGCTGGTGCGGTCGCAGCCGTGGTCATTTCCGTGGCGGGCGCGTGGATGATTCCGCTCGACTTGCCGGTGGGACGGACGGCATTCATCATCGCCGGCGCGGCAATCGCAGGCTCGTGGATCGAGAGCGTCGTCGGAAGCTGGAACCGGAAGCGTATCGACCGTGTCCCGAACGGTGCGCTGAACTTTTTCAACACGCTGGTGGGAGCATCGATCGCATTCGTTCTGGCGCTGATCATCTTCTGAAGCCAGCTCACCAGAATTCCATACAGACCATTCACTGTTCAGCATTCAGCATTAGCTCATCGTTCATCGTTCATCGTTCATCGTTCATCGTTCAATTCTATGTATCGAATCGTCATCGTAGGCAGGCCGAACGTCGGCAAATCGACGCTCTTCAACCGGATCGCCGGTCGGAGGCGTGCGCTCGTGCACAACATGCCGGGCATGACGCGGGATCGGCTGGTCGACGTCGTAAAGCTGGACGACGGTCGGGTGTTCGAGCTCATCGATACTGGCGGGCTCGAGTACGGCGATCACGCTCTGTCCGCATTCGCGAACGAGATCAGGGAGCAGGCGGATGCGGCCATTGCGACCGCGGATCTGATCGTGTTCCTGGTCGACGGATCGGCGGGCGTGGTTCCGGATGATCGGGAAGTCGCGGAGCGGTTGCGCCCCCATGCCGACAAGACGATCGTTCTCGTCAACAAGATCGACACGACGGCCGCACGGGATCAGCAGTACACGTTCTACGAGCTCGGTTTCGACGATCTGACGACGATTTCTGCCGAGCATGGAACGGGGTTCGACGAGCTCTACGATCGGATTGCCGAGCTGGTCCCGCAGTCGGAGAATGTCGATGAGGATGCCGATCGGCCCGTGGCCCTGGCGATCATTGGACGGCCGAACGTCGGAAAGTCATCGCTCCTGAACTATCTGACGAAGGAGTCGAGATCGATCGTCTCCGATCTTTCGGGCACGACGCGTGACTCGATCGACTCTCTGATCGAGCGGGAGGGGAAGCAGTACCTCCTGATCGACACGGCCGGGATCCGGAGAAAAGGAAAGACCACGGATGCTGCGGAGAAGCTTTCGGTGATCTCTGCGCGGAAGGCGATCGAGCGATGCGACGTCGCTCTGGTCGTGATCGACGGGGTTGAAGGGGTGACCGCGCAGGATGCGACTGTGGCAGGGTACGCCGAGGATGCGGGAAAGGCCGCGATCATTCTCGTGAATAAGTGGGACATCGTGGAGAGGTCCCCGGAGAAGACGAAGGAGTTCGAGTCGGAGGTTCGCAGGAGGATGAAGTTTCTCGCGTACGCGCCGGTCGAATTCATCTCGGCGAAGACCGGACGGCGGGTGGAGAAGCTGTTTCCGATCATCGACTCGATTGCGGAGGCGTACCGCTCGAGGTTCCGGACCTCGCAGCTCAACGAGATTCTCGAGGGTGCGGTCTCCAGGCACCATCCGCCGGCTCTCGCGGCAGGGCGTCCGCGGCGGCTCTACTACGCGACCCAGGTCAATGATTCCCCGCCGACGATCGCGATCTTCTCCAACTCTGGAGAGCAGCTCCACTTCTCGTACAAGCGCTATCTGGAGAACACGTTCCGCGAGGTCCTCGGACTGGCCGGTACCCCCATCCGTCTCCTGATGCGAAGCAGAAAAGGGATGAAGGGGAAGTAGGGGAGTCATTAGCCGTTAGTCGTTGTCATTAGTCATAAGCTTTTGGCCAGGGTGTCCTATGGGGGTGGGGTCAGTCGGCGACCAGTTTCCAGTCCCGAGGTGGCGACTTGCATACAATAGAGGCATGTCGCGGCTTCCATGTAGCGCCGGATCATCCTCGGTCGGTATGAGAGAGTAAGAGCGGTGCTATAGTCGGATCCATGGATCGGAACCAGTCGGATCGACTCTCATCCGATGTCGCAGCATGGTGCTGCGAGCATCCGGTGCGACTGGCGGTTCTCTTCGGCTCGCGTGCACGTGGCGAGATGCGCCAGGACAGCGATACCGATCTGGCGATCTGGACACTGCGGCCGGCTGCGATGGAGGAGCTCCTCGAGTGGCACCGTGAGCTTGCGAGATTCGTCGACACAGACGTCCAACTGGTTCTCGCCACACCCGATCTGGATCCCGTTCTGGGGATGCAGATCGCTCGCGAGGGAAAGGCTTTGTTCGAGTCACGCTCGGGAGACTGGATCGAGGCTCGGGTAAGGTTGTGGCAGGCCTACCAGGATGCACTTCCGTTCCTTCGTGCGGCGCGCGAAGAACTGCGAGCTTTCGTCGGGGAGGTGCGTGATGGCTCCTGAGGTGGTCCTGCGCAAGCTGAATATTCTGCGACGACTTCTTCGCGACCTCCAGCCCCACGAGGGCGCGTCTTTGGAAGAGGTAAAGGCTCGCCACTACGAGATCGAGCGCATTCTGGAGCTCCTGGCGACCGCATCTGCCGATCTCCTTCAGCATCTTCTGGGTGAGCGTGGGGTCATCGCAAGCTCCTACAGGGACGTTTTTCGCAAGTCGATGGAACAAGGATTGATCGGATCTGATCTCAGTGGCCGTTTGGAGAATGCGGCGGGGATGAGAAACGTGCTTGTGCATCTCTACGATGAGATCGACATGTCAATCCTTCGGCAGAGCATCGGAAACGCGCTGCGGGATTTTGCTGCGCTGGTCGCAGAACTCGCACGGTTCGCGGACGTGTCCGAGTAGGAGGCCGGCTCCATCCGTCGCACTGGAGTGCTGCGCATGAAGAGATTCCTCCTCGCTTCGCTCGTTCGGAATGACAGACTGAGCGAAAAGCCTTCTGACCACCGAGGACCAAGGACCGGGGACTAACGTTTGACGCGCCTCTCTGGCATCTTCCGGGCCTTTCTGGTGTTATGCTGAACACTACGCTGCACCCCGGGCCGCTTTCCGCGCGAACGGTTTTCCGTTCCTGGTCCTGCGAGTGCGCAGAATCTGGATCAATTTCAATTTGACAGGAGCACTTCTGCAGTATGTCCGGCCACAGTAAATGGAGCACCATCAAGCACAAGAAGGCCGCCGCCGATTCGAAGCGCGGCAAACTCTGGACCCGTATCCTTCGCGAAGTCACGGTCGCTGCCCGTATGGGTGGCGGGGACATCGAGGCGAATTCACGGCTGCGCACGGCGGTCAATGACGCCAAGGCCGCGAACATGCCGAAGGACAACATCGAGCGCGCCATCAAGAAGGGTACGGGCGAGCTCGAGGGCGAGGCTTACGAAGAGATTACGTACGAGGGTTATGCGAGTGGTGGCGTCGCGTTGATCATCGAGGCGATGACCGACAACACAAACCGCACGACCCCCGAGATTCGCCATCTACTCGAAAAGAACGGCGGGAACATGGGGACACCCGGCTCGGCGTCGTATCTGTTCGAGAAGAAGGGTTTTTTTGCAATCGAAAAGTCAGCCGTCAACGAGGACAAGCTGATGGAGGTCGTTCTCGAGGCGGGTGCCGAGGATCTCGAGACGGATGATCCGGAGACGTATGCCGTGTACACGGACGTGCAGAGTTTCGACAGCGTGAGCAAGGCTCTGGAAGGGGCTGCAATCCCGACAATCGAAGCGAAGCTGGGGCAGTTCCCGATGACCTACATCGCGATTGACGACGAGTCGCAGGCGAAGAAGATCCTGAAGCTCGTGGAAGCACTCGACGATCACGACGACGTGCAGAACGTGTGGTCGAACTTCGATATCCCGGAAGAGCTTCTGGTCGAGGCGTAGTGGCTGAAGGGGAGGGAGCACATTGAGCCGACAGATCCGACTTCGCAGAGAATCCGGAGTTGCGGCGAAGCTCCCCCGCAGAGTCCTTGGAATCGATCCAGGCTCGGTCGTCACCGGTTACGGGGTCATTGACTCGGTCAAGGGCAAGCTGCACCTGATCGAGCAGGGCCAGATCAGGACCAAGCGGACTGATGAGCTCTCGGCCAGGCTCGAGACGATCTATCTCGGGATTACTGAAGTCATCGCTCGTTCGGCGCCTGAAGCGGTCGCGGTGGAAACGCCTTTCGCCGGCTTGAATCCGAAGAGCCTGATCCAGCTCGCTCAGGCCCGAGGTGTCATTCTCCTCGCCATACAATCGGCGGGGCTGCCGCTTCACGAATACTCGCCACGCTCGGTCAAGAGTGCGGTCGTCGGGTATGGTGGCGCGGAAAAGCAGCAGATCGGTAGAATGGTGCGGCTGCTGGTGAACGGCATCGACGGTGCAAAGATCTCGACCGATGCCGCGGACGCGATCGCGATCGCGATCTGTCATGCGCACAGCGCGAGACTCATGACCGGATTCTCGGCACGTTGAGATCGCGCGTCTAGTCTCGCTCGTATTGCGCAAAGGGAACTGAATGAAGACCGACGATGCCGTAAACGGGCATTGAACGGAGCTCAAAGCCTATGGCTCAGAAAAAATCAGAAAAGAAATCTACGAAGACGGCCACTTCCGGAAAGGCAGGGAAGAGCCGCTCGAAAAAGAAGACCTCCCCGAAGCAGGGCTCCGACGTCGACGTCTGCGCGCCGGAGTGGTCCGACATCCTTCGCCGGATGATCCTCGTACGGAAGTTCGAGGAAGCCTCCGAGCGAGCGTTCCGCAAGGGCAAGGTCGGCGGCTATCTGCACGTCTACAGCGGGCAGGAAGCGGTCGTGTCGGGAACGATGACGGCGATGAAAGAGGGAGACATCGTTTTCGCCGGGTATCGCGACCACGCCCATGCGCTGTTCGCCGGCTCTCCGGCGAAGGAGGTCATGGCGGAGATCTTCGGCAAGAAGACCGGCATCTCCAAGGGCAAGGGCGGGTCGATGCATCTGTTCGACGTGGAGAATGGTCTCTACGGCGGATATGGAATCGTCGGCGGACATCTGACTCTCGCCACGGGCGCGGGCTATGCGCTTCGCTACCGGGAGAGTGACAATGTCGTCCTCTGCTACTTCGGCGACGGTTCGATGAACATCGGCTCCTTTCACGAGGCGCTCAACATGGCGGGGCTATGGGGCAAGAAGGGCATGTGCCCGGTCCTCTACATCATCGAGAACAATCACTACGCCATGGGCACGTCGGTCGAGCGGCACTCTGCCGTGACGGACCTCTCTTCGAGAATGGATGCGTATGCAATCCCGAACGAGAAGGTCGATGGTCAGGACGTCTTCGCCGTGCGAGGCGTTGCCGACCGCGTGATCGCTCACATTCGTGAGACCGGCCGGCCCTACTGCATCGAGGCGGTGACATATCGCTTCGAGGGACACGGCGCGGCCGATCTGTTCCAGCCGTACCGCTCGCGGGACGAGGTCGAGGAGTATCGGAAGCGGGATCCGATCACCATTCTCACGAATCGTCTAAAGGAAGTGTGCGGACTGACTGACGAGGATCTGGCCGAGATGAACGAATGGGCCGGTCAGGAGGTCGAGGAGGCGGTAAAGTTCGCCGAGGAGAGCGATCAGCCCGACCCGGAGGAGCTTTACATGGACGTGCTCGCACCTGTCGAGGATGGCGGCGATGTCGACCCCGAGGAGGACTGGCGTGCCTGAGATCAATTATCGAGATGCAATCCGGGCTGCACTCATCGAGGAGATGAACCGGGACGAGTCGGTGATCCTCATGGGTGAGGACATCGGAGTTTACGAAGGGACGTTCCGCATCACGGCGGGGATGCTCAAGGAGTTTGGCGAGACGCGCGTTCTGGATACACCGATTGCCGAGGCGGGAATGGTCGGCACGGCGATCGGAATGGCGATGCTCGGCATGCGGCCAGTCGTCGAGATGATGACATTCAACTTCGCGCTGGTCGCCGCGGACCAGATTCTCAACCATGCCGCCAAGATCCGCTACTTCTCGGGCGGGCAGGTGGACATCCCGATCGTGATCCGTGGTCCTCAGGGAGCTGGAGTCCAGCTCTCCGCGCAGCATTCCCAGAGCTTCGAATCGTTCTACGGACACTTTCCCGGACTGCATGTGGTGGCGCCGGCCACGCCAGCAGACGCGAAGGGTCTGCTCAAGACTGCTCTGCGGGGACGTGATCCGGTCATCTTCCTCGAGAATGCGGCGCTCTACGGCACGAAGGGGGAAGTCTCCGACGACCCCGATCTGCTCGTGCCGATCGGGAAGTCGCGTGTGGCCCGGGAAGGTAGCGACGTCACGCTCGTGGGTTTTGGAAAGATGGTTCATCTTGCGCAGAGTGCCGCGGCACAGCTTGCCGAAGAGGGGATCGAGGCCGAGATCATCGACCTTCGTTCCGTCCGGCCGCTCGATATGGATCCGGTATACGAATCCGTACGGAAGACTCATCGGGCCGTTGCGCTTCAGGAGCAATGGAAGCCTTTCGGGGCTGCCGCGGAAATCGCCTCGTCGATCATGGACAATGTGTTCGACGAGCTCGACGCCCCCGTGGAGCGTGTGACGGGTGCGGATGTTCCGATGCCGTACGCGCGCAATCTCGAGCTGCTGGCGCAGCCGCATGAAGAGCATGTCATCGCGGCCGTACGCCGGGTCATGTACCTCGATCGCCGATGAGGGATACCGCTTCGGCTCGAACCGACTAGGAAGGACTTATGGGCGAGATTTTCATGCCGAAAATGGGCGACGCCATGACCGAAGGTAAGGTCGTGCGTTGGTACAAGCAGGTGGGCGACGAGGTCGCGAAGGGCGACGCTGTGCTCGAGATCGAGACCGACAAGGTCAATCTCGATCTCGAGGCAGAGGAGTCTGGCACGCTCACGCGGATCGCCGTCGAGGAAGGATCGATGGCGGAGGTCGGTGCGACTCTCGCCGTGATCGGTGACGAAGAGCCTGGCGCGGCCGCCGAGTCGAAGAAGGCAGAGTCGAAGAAGCCCGCGAAGGAAAAAGAGAAAGAGAAGCCGAAGAAGGACGAGGCCCCACAGCAGGAATCTGCGCCGGCCGAGACCTCGACGCCGGAGAAAGCTCCTCCTCCCGAAACCGGCAGAACGCCACAGCCGGAGTCCGAGGGCGCCGGTGAAGGTGGTCACGTTCGGTCTTCTCCGCTGGCGAGACGGATTGCGGCAGAGATGGGAGTGGATCTTTCGGGGGTTCGGGGATCGGGTCCCGGCGGACGGGTCGTCGCGGACGATGTACGCGCTGCCGGGAAGGGCGGAGCGGCGCCGCGGGAGACGCGCACGGGCGCACCTGCTCCGATGCCGTCCGCGTCGAAGCTCGAAACGAAGGACGTTCCCCTCACGGCAATGCGCCGGACGATCGCGCTGAGGCTGGCCGAGTCGCTCGGACCGGTTCCTCACTTTTTCCTGACGATCGAAGCCGACGTGACGCGCCTGCTCGAGATGCGGGCGCAGCTCAACGAGATGCAGCCGGTCAAGACGAGCCCGAACGACTTCGTCGTCAGGGCGGTGGCACTCTCTCTCCCCGAGCATCCGAACGTGAACGCGAGCTTCACGCCGGATGCGATCAAGATGCACGGGAGCATCGACATCGGTCTTGCCGTCGCCACTCCCGAGGGTCTGCTCACTCCGGTGCTCAGAAACGCGGATCAGCTCTCGATTCCGGCGATTGCGGGGAAGGTGCGTGATCTCGCCGAGCGTGCGAGAAACCGGAAGCTGAAGCCGGACGAGTATCAGGGGGCGACGTTCACGATCTCCAATCTAGGGATGTATGGGATCGATGAGTTCACCGCGATCATCAACCCGCCCAACGCCGCGATCCTGGCGGTGGGGGCTGCCGTGAAGAAGCCGGTCGTGGAGAATGATCAGGTGGTCATTCGCGATCGGATGCGCGTCACGATGTCGTGCGACCACAGGGTGGTCGATGGAGCCATGGGAGCGGAATTTCTTCAGACTCTGAAGAAGAATCTGGAGCAACCTCTGCGACTACTCATCGCTCCCGGAGACAGAGAATGAGCGACCGAAAATACGGCCACAAGGGCTATCAGGATTCCGGCCTCGACAAGAAGCAGAATCGGGGCGGTGGTGGCGACATGCCGCCGCGGAAGGAACGTCTCGAGGGGGCTCCCCGCGGGCGGACCGCGGGCGGCTTCGGTCCGGAAGCGTTCAAGTGTGCGCGCTGCGGAGCGCTGCAGCGGAGTCTCGGAGAAGTCGAGACAGAGGCGACGTGCAAGGAGTGCGAAGCCGATCTCCACACGTGTACGAACTGCAAGAATTTCGATACCTCTACGCGCTGGGAGTGTCGGGAGGAGGAGATTCCCGCTCGAGTCTCGCCGAAGGACTCGCGAAACGAGTGCACCTATTTTGCGCCGAAGATCGTGCGCGATCTGAATGCTGACAAGGCCCGCGCGCAGACACCGGATGACGCTCGCGCGGCATTTGATGCACTCTTCAAGAAGTGAACGGAGAGACGCGTCTGCTCCCGATCGAGCGCGCCTGGATCCGCGCTGTTCTGGCGCTGCTCTCGGGCATCGCGTACGCCCTCGCGTTTCCTGATACCTCAATTACCGCACTCGCGTTCTTCGGTCTCACTCCGTTGATCATCGTTGCCGTCCGGTCGCCCGGCTGGTGGAGTGCGGCGTGGGCCGGTTGGCTCGCTCTGACAGTGGCGTGGCTGATCAATCTTCCCTGGGTGATCACCGTGATGTCCGAGCAGGGCGGGTTGCCGATGCCCCTCGGTGTCGCAATCTTCGTGGCGATGTCGGCCATTCTCGGTCTGTATGGTGCCGCGTTCAGTGGGCTCGTCCACTCTCTGAGACTGGATGAGCGACCATGGCCGTGGCTTCTCATCCCGCTTTGCTGGCTGACGGTCGAGTACGCGCGCACCTATCTGCTCACCGGTTTCGCCTGGAACCTTCTGGCGATCACCATCATTGATCATCCTTTCGTCCAGCTCGCGTCGGTCGCTGGCCCCTATCTCGTCGGAGCGATGATCGTCATTCCTTCCGTAGCGGCGGCCTGGCTCATCATCATGCGGCCCGGTGTCAACCGCTCCGTCGGGACGATCGTGGCGGTCGCGATCTTCATGACAATATGGGGTGCCTCTGGAATCTGGCTGCTCGAAAAAGCCACCGAGCCCGACGGACGAAAGCTCGGGATCGCCGTCCTGCAGCCGAACATCCCGCTCGAGACCCGCTGGGACCCCGAGAACACGGTCCGCATCTTTCAACAGATGGCGGCGATGACGAGCGAGGCTGGAAGAGATGGTGCTGCCACGGTCGTGTGGCCCGAGTCGACCGTGCCGCTGACCTACGCGATGACGGACTTTTACCGGAGCTGGGTCGAGGAGGCGACTCTCACCCATGGCATCGACATCATCCTCGGCTCGGTCGCCGAGGACGCCGAAGACCCGTCTGCGATCTGGAACTCGGCGTATCTCGTAAGGGAAGGCGAAACGAGCGCACGCTACGACAAGATCAGGCTCGTGCCGTTCGGAGAGTACGTGCCTCTGCGCAAGATGCTCTTTTTCGCAGAGAAACTCGTTCGGGCAGTGGGCGAGTTCCGGTTCGGCGAGAGCGATCAGCCGATTCGAGGGAAGGCTGCGTACGGCCTCGCCATCTGCTACGAGGTCGTGTTCCCCCAGATCGTCTCCCAACAGGTCAGGAACGGAGCGGACGTCCTGGTCACGATCACGAACGACTCCTGGTTCGGCGACAGCGCCGCCCTGCGCCAGCATCTGAACGCCGCGCGCCTCGGCGCAGTCGAGACCCGGCGCTGGATGGTGAGGTCGGCGACCACGGGAATCTCGGCCATTGTCGATCCCGCCGGCCGCCTCGTCACGTCGCAGCCCCGAGACACAGAAGGAATCCTTCTGCACGATGTGGAGTTGCGCAGCGGGTTGACACCGTATGTAAGATTCCGAGACATACCGTCGATCATTGCCATTGCTATCCTTGCGGCGGCGGTGATCGTCAGATCGAGAAAGAGTTATGAGAGAAGAGTTTAAAGACAGAGTCGACAACCTTCGCGCGAGACTGGTCCCGATTCGAGGTTATCTTTGACGTAGCTGCCGCCAGAGATGCGCTCGGAGAGATCGAGAAGCAGATGGCTTCCGAGGACTTCTGGGCAGATCAGGAAAAAGCGCAGGAAGTCGGGCGCAAGAGGGCGAGGCTCGAGGCCCGGATCGAATCGGCTGAGTTGATCGACACGAAGCTCGAGGAGATCGAGGTCTTCGGAGAGCTTTCCGAAGAGGGTGAGGACGTAAGCGGTGATCTCGGCCGCGCCGTCGACCAGCTCGAGACTCGTGTACGTGAGATCGAGTTCGAGATGAAGCTCTCGGGCGAGAATGACGAGCGCCCGGCAATCGTGGCGATTCACCCAGGCGCCGGAGGCACCGAGTCGCAGGACTGGGCCGAGATGCTTCTCAGGATGTACATTCGTTACTGCGAGCGACGCGGATGGGGCACGGAAATGGTCGAATACCAGGGTGGCGATGAGGCCGGCATCAAGAGCTGCACGTTCATCGTTCGTGGCGAGTACGCCTTCGGCTATCTCAAGGCGGAGTCGGGTGTGCACCGGCTCGTCCGGATCTCGCCCTATGACGCCAACAAGAGGCGGCATACTTCGTTCGCGTCAGTGCATGTTTTCCCGGAGGTCGACGACGACATCGAGATCGAGATCAATGACAAGGACCTCAGGATCGATACGTACCGCTCATCCGGAGCAGGTGGGCAGCACGTCAACGTCACCGATTCGGCTGTCCGGATCACGCATCTGCCGACCAACACCGTCGTGACGTGTCAGAACGAGCGCAGTCAGATGAAGAATCGTGCGACGGCGATGAAGCTGCTGATGTCGAGGCTCTACCAGCTCGAGGTCGAGAAGAGGGAAGAAGAAGCGGCTCGGCTCGAAGGAGAGAAGCTCGACATCGGATTCGGAAGCCAGATCCGGTCGTACGTGCTGCATCCGTATCAGATGATCAAGGATCTCCGTACGGGGCACGAGACAGGGGATGTGCAGAAGATCCTCGACGGAGATCTCGACGGGTTCATCGAGGCGTATCTGAACGATCAGGCAAAGGGAACGACAGCCGAGGGATAACCACCGTCATCCTGAGCGCAGCGAAGGATCGCGTGGAGTAATCCTCGCCCTCGGTCCCCTCGGCAATTCACGTCGAGTCATTTCGTACGCGATCTTTCGCTGGCGCTGAAAACACCCCACCGGCTGTCATCCTGAGCCGCCGTAGCGCAGCGGAGGACGGTCGAAGGATCGCGTGGAGCCATCCTCGCCCTCGGTCCCCTCGGCAATTCGGCTAGAGTCAGTCCGTACGCGATCCTTCGCTGGCGCTCAGGATGACAGTAGATGATCTGTCCCTCTACGCCAGGTCGTCCGTCCAGGCACCGTGAATCATCGTGGTCATGGTCATCAGCGAGAGAGCCGCAAACATCCAGAAGAAATTCAGTGGCAGCGAGCTCGAGGAATGGATGCCGGCGAGAGGACTGATCTCGATCCCGCTCAGCCAGTGTGTGAACGGCGTCCAGTGCATGGCGATGAACGCGATCCAGCAGACGGTGATGATCGCCGAGGCCACCTTCTGAAACATCATCAACGGTCTGGCGCTCTCGGCGGCAAGCCTTCTCCGGCTCGCCATTCTGGCCCGCAGGAAGACGACCTCGGCGGGCGGCATCTGCGCAGGACCCGCGGCGGTTTCGCGTGCGAGCAGGCTCATTGCGCTCGAGACAGTCATGTACTCGCCGCACGGCCTGCACGAAGAGATGTGCTGGCGGTCTTCCCGCGTCAGCGTGTCCAGTCTCTGGAGTCTTTCGGTTTCGTTGCATCCACGGCGATTCATGCTGGTTCTCCGTATCCATTCGCCTCGAGTACGGCGGCGAACTTCTTTCGGGCGCGGAACAGCATCACGCGTACACTCTTTTCGCCGATGTCGAGTATCTCGGCAATGTCGCGATGCGGCGCGTCCTCGACGTGTGCGAGCCACAGCAGCGCCCGCTCCTTCGGTTCCAGTTTGTCGAACAGTTTCTGCATGTCGGTCCGTAGCGTCGGTGTAGATGCGTCGAGCGTCGGGAGTGGTGCGACATCGTCGAGTCCGGACTCTGATTCCGCACGTCCTCTGCGCCAGTGGTCGTAGACGAGGTTCGTCGCGATCCTGTACAGGTAGCTCTTGAGTGCAGGCTCATCCTTCGTTTTCAACGTTGCTCCCAGCAACCGGACGAACGCTTTCTGCGCGAGATCCTCGGCGAGAGCGTGATCGCCAGTCATACGGTTCAGGTAGCCGTAGAGAGGTCCCGACCAGGCGCCGTAGAATTGCTCGAACTCGGTTTCGGAGAGACTGGTCGCTCCACGCGACGGAGAATGGTTCTCCATCGTGGGGCGTGTGGTCGCCGTGACCGACTGGAGCATGATCGAGATCGTGAGCATTCAGAGTCAGAGAGTGGTGGCGTCGGAAGGTTTCCGGTCGAAGAGCCCCCACTGACGGGCGAGCTTGTGAGACGCGTACGCCGCGACGAGGAACCCGACGCCGAGAAACACGCCGACGAGACCTAGAAGAAGGGCACCATTTTCGTCAAATCTGATTCCGAGCATTGCACCGATCGTCATCAGCCCCGCTCCGAGGAACGTGATGATGATGCCGGTCCGGATCGACGTCAGTGATCTCTCCAGCGGATTCAAGGCTGGTTGTTCACCGAATCTCTCGATGAAGCGGCGGCCTTCAGCGGTCTGCACGAATGCAATGAGGTCCTGTGAGCTGCCGAACCGGTCGAGGATCTTGTCGTGGAACCGCGCCTGCGCTTCCATCATGTGCTTTGTCTGTCGGGACTTGAAGAAGCTCCAGATCACGAAACCGATCACGGAAAACAGGGTGATCGGGACCATCACTTCAAATGAGGACATGGGTTGATCTCCTTTCGGGCGTGTGTGGATCGCCTTCGGTAACTGATACGTGTGGTCCGGCCTGCTGGTTAACAAGCACACATTTTGCTGACGGTGGTGACCGCCTCTCTCCGGCGCTCCCCTCCGGACCCTCCGATATACTGCGGCTCGTGAAAATAGCGTGGCTCTCGCCCCTCCCGCCCGTACGCTCCGGGATTGCCAGCTACAGCATGATGCTGCTGCCGGAGATCTCCCGTCTGGCTGAGGTGACCGCGGTGGTGGATCAGTCGGATGTCAGTGGGGAGGTGCCGTGCGCAGTCATCGGTATTGAAGAGTTTCGTTCGAACAGATCGGCATTCGACGTCGTCGTCTGTCAGATCGGGAACAACATTCATCACGAGTTCGTCTGGAAGGAGGCCCGGCTCCACCCGTCCGTCGTGGTGCTACACGAGCTGGTCCTTCATCACCTTGTGACGGAGGCGACCCTCGCTCGAGGTGACGCGGAGGGTTACGTATCACTGTTGCGAGAGAGCGATGGAGCCGGGGGCGAGGCCTTTGCGCGTGGTCGAGCGGCGGGACATCATTTCGAGATCGGCAATTTTCTTTTTCCTGCATCTTCGGCGCTCGCGGCTGCCTCACGAGCTCTGATCGTCCACAATCGATGGTCGCGCGACCGGCTTCGGGAGGTGGGTGTCACGACTCCCATCGCGGTGATCGATCATCCTTTCGACCGGCTGAACGAGGGCGCGGATCCGGATGGACGAGAGTTGCGGCGCGATCATGGATTTCCTGAGGACAGCACGATCATCGGGATGTTCGGGTTCGTCACGATGCCGAAGCGTCCATCTGTCGTCTTCGAGGCTTTTTCGCGTGCGCTCCGCATCAATCCCGCTCTCCGACTGCTGATCGTCGGAGAGCCGGCACCGAATGTTGATCTGGAGGCGCTGGCGGACGGGCTCAACCTTCCGCCGGATGTGTGGAGCTCGACCGGATGGACCACTGATGAACAGTTCGATCAGGCACTCCTGAGCGTCGACCGGGTGGTTGCTCTTCGCTATCCGTCTGCCGGGGAGTCCTCCGGCGCGATCGCCCGTGTGTTTGCGGCAGGCAAGCCTCTCGCCGTTTCCGACTATGCACAATTCTCCGAGCTTCCCGACGACGTCGCATTCAAGATTCCGATGGGGGAGCTGGAGGTCGAGAGGCTCGAACAATTTATGGCTGGGAGGCTCGAAACGAGCGAGATTGCGCGACGGCAGAAAAGCTGGATCGCAAGCCATGGCGATCCCGCAACCGTAGCCAGCCAGTACCTCGATGTTCTCGAAAAGTCACTCTCGGTCCCACCGAGTCGCGAAAGATCAACCGTGGGTCGTTCCTCTCTCGGTCTGATGCCGTCGCTCCTCGTCGAGTCGTTCCGTGCCGAACTGCGCGGCGGGTCGACCACGATCGAGCTCTCCATAAGGAACGAGGGCAACACGACGATCCGATCGCTCAACTGGGGTGAGCCTTCCTACAGGCTGATCGTGAAAGTTTTGAAAGAAGGAGAGGAAGTCGAGAGCAACTGGTGGACTCTTCCTGGTGATCTTCGTCAGGGGGATGTGGCGACGCTGAGAGGGACACTCCGGGGCTCTGGCGATGAAGTCGCGCTCGTTCACGGATGGGTGGGGGTACCCCTGGCGGATGATGAACCATTCTTCAGGGCGGAGGTTTCGAGTTGAGACAGCCGGGACGCGATGTCATCCCAACTCTGCGCGCCGAGCTCGAGCGGCATTGTGCGGCCACCATCGAACCGAATGGCCTGCGTCGCGCCGCGGTCCTGATCTGCATGATCTGGATGGAGGACGAGTGGCATCTTCTCTTCTCGCAGAGGTCGATGGATCTTCCGGTACATGGCGGCCAGATCTCGTTTCCGGGCGGAGCACTGGAGCCCGGGGAGACGGCTGAGGACGCAGCAGTCAGGGAGACTGAAGAAGAGGTGGGCATTCCGCGCTCGCAGATCGAGATTATTGGCCGGCTCGATGATGTGGAGACCAGGAGTGGCTACATCGTGTCGCCCCTGGTCGGAACTGCTCCGGCCGGCTCAGAGTATGTGCTGCAGCCATCGGAGGTCGTCGAGGTCTTCGAGGTCCCATTGAGCGCACTGTTCCGGGAGGACCGGCCGGAAGTGAGATTCGTCAAATGGAAGGACCGGCGATATCCGGTGTACTCGTTCCGGTGGGAGTCGATCGACATCTGGGGATTGACCGCCTACATGTTGAAGGGTTTTTTCGATCACCTGAGGCTGTTGTGAGAGGTGCTGTACAGTAACCGGCGGGATGTTCAGTCGTCATAAGGTCGTGTTGCGCAGGATGATGACAACCGGCGGTGAGACTCTCCAGCCGCGCTACACTGAGTGTGTGTGGCGGCGGTCTTTTCTTCTCGTTTTATTGGTAGCCATCTTCTGTGGCGTTCCGGCAGAAGCCCAGGAGGAAGAGACGGTCTACCGATCCGTGGTGCCTGTCGTAGGACACACTCTGGGCATTGGAGGGGTGGAGTGGCGCTCCCAACTCGCAATGACCAACCCTAATCAGGGTGAGATCACCGTCGGGCTGACCCTGATGGGAGGGGACGAGCCATTCTTCTTCACGACGTTGGCCCCGGGCCAGACTGTGGTCCTCGGTGAGCTGGTCGGAAGTGTTCTGGGTGCGCCGGGAGTAATCTCGATCCTCGAAGTGATGTCGATGGGGGCGGGACCGGTCTCGGTCGGCGTCGAGGTTTTCGGCTACAAAGACGGAGAACTGGTGGCGCAGCAGCCCGTTCCTCTCTACGAGTCAGCGCTGCCCTTCGTGAGCGAGCGATTGAGCGGTCTGGTCGTCAGTGAACAGTTCCGCACCAACCTCGGAATTGCAAACGGAGGAGACGAAGAGGCGATCGTCACCCTCTCCCTCCAGCGTGTCAACGGCCGTACGATCGCTTCGGTCATGGTCCCGATCGCCCCGCGGTCGCTACTGCATAGCCCGCTACGGAAGTTCTTTCCTCTCCTGACCGAAGGCTCGGATCTCACGGTGATTGCGGATGTCAGCCGTCCGGAGGTGATCGTCTACGCTTCCGTGCTGTCGAACACGACCCATCACGCAACGTTCATCGCCCCTGCACCGTACTTCAGGTAGATGAGCTTCTGTGGGGGCCGGGCGTCCCCGCCCGATGACGAGGAGCCGTCCTCGGCTCGTCGGTGCCTGTGCTCGCGCTCGCAGAGGGATAGCCAGAATGGGTCCGCAGGAGCGTGACTACCTGACGAAACGGCGATCGAAAATGCGACTCAGCACTACGAGAATCTTCCCCGGGATCGAGAGGGAGATACGACGGTCGAGAACAACCAGCGGATGTTCATCGATCCTGTCGAGGACGGTGGAGTAGATCGATCCCATGAGCGTCACCGGAAGCTGGGCGTCCTTGTGGATCTCTTCGATCAAAGGTTGGGCCTTCACGAAGTACGATCGAGCCCGCGCAGACTGGAATCGAACCAGCTCGAGAACCGATTCGTCCTTCCTGCGAGCGAGGAGGTCGCTTTCCGGGACACCGAAGCGGACGAGATCTTCGCGCGGGATGTAAATTCTGTCGCGTTCGAGATCGTCTCCGATGTCGCGGGTGATATTGGTCAACTGGAGTGCAGTAGAAAGGTCGCGTCCGTGATCGATCGCCGAATCTCTGCTGTATCCGAATATCGACAGGGAGATGTCGGAAATTGATGCGGCGACCAGCCGGCAGTACTCGACGAGCTCTTCGAAGGTCTCATATCTGGTCTTCACGAGATCCTGACGACATCCGTCGATCAGATCGACGAAGGCGGCTTTCGGGACGTCGAAGGTTTTGAGCGAGTCTGCGAGGGCGATCGTGACGAGGTGCCCCGGTCTCCCTTCGTAACACCTGTCGAGCTCAGCCTGCCATCGGTCGAGCCGCTCGGAGATCGCCAGCCCGGGATCGTCGGCGATGTCATCCGCCAGCCGGCAGAACGCATATGCGGCGTACACGGCGCGCCTCTTCGGCGCTGGGAGGAATCGGAACCCGACGGAGAAGTTCGCGCCGTACTTGTGCGTCAGGGTGCGACAGTATGCGTACGCCTGCTCGATCGACGCCTTGGAAGGATCTGCAACCGCACGCTCTTCGACGACTGTCATGGCGCGACCTTCTCCGCAGTGTGGCCGATCTTCTCGCCGGGAGTCGCAGGTTCCACTGGCCCGAGTGGAGGAACCGTGAGCTGTGTACTCCGCGCCCGGCACCAGTGATCACCCGGTTTATGAAGGCATTTGCCGTCATGCCGCCAGAACCGTCGAACCGCCCGGGAAAGAAGAGTTTTCCACCAGCTCCGATGATGCCACTTGTAGAGATACTCCCGCAGATCCCGGGCGCGTCCCGCATCGCGTGTGAAGATCGACAGTCCGAAGTTGCCACCCACCTCGTACAGGAAACGATTGGCGAGACTTGTGACCTGTTTCGGTGCGATCTCCTCCTGCCATAGCGCATCGAAAGGAATCTCTTCCAGGATGCTGCGTGCGGCCAGGTGTCCGGTGGTGAGCGCGTAGCGGATCCCGAGTCCGAAGAGGTAGTCCTGAAATCCTGCCGCCTCGCCGACGAATCGCGACTGACCGCGTGTCGCCTGGTCCTTGAGGTGGAAGTTCATGTAGGAGTAGCCAGTGCGGCGGTTGCGGTCGGGGTCGAAAGCGCGAAGCGTCATCGCCCGTGCGAGAGCGTGATCGAAGTAGCGATCGATGTTCTTGAAGTCAGACACGATCGCACAGCCGAAGGTCGCGGTACCGTCCAGGATGAACAGATAGAAGTAGCCGCCAGGTGCCAGGTGATGGTCGAAGTAGACGTCGATGATCTCCGGACCGTCGGCGTCGAATGTGATTTCTTTTGCGAGACCGTCCGGGGCGGCGGGACCCGTGGCGACGATGTCGGCCTCATCAGGTTTGATCCTGCTCTCGAATCGGACGGTCACGCCCAGCCCCAGAGCCTGCTGAAGGAGACCGCGATCGAGCGTCCCTTCGAACGGACCGCGACGAATGAAGTACCCGTACGGTTCCTTACTCGAGACCTCGCGCTGCTTTCCGTGGTGGTCGAAAAAGGTCGATCTGCGGGCGGGCCGGAAGTAGAAGTTGCGCTCGATCCCGATACGATCGAGAAACGATGGCATCGGCTCCCGCTCCGAGAAGCTCTCCATGATCTGAAGATCGCCGATGAAGCGGCTGCCGACGTCCGGCTTTGCCTCGTGGACCTCTACGGTGCGGCCGGCACGTGCAAGTGTAATCGCCGCAGCGAGTCCCGAGGGACCTGCTCCGGCAATGATGATCGGCTTCTGGGTGGGCATGGTTGGCGAGTTTCAGTGACGGTTGTTGTGCTCGGTCTGGCTGATTTCGGAGATTCTCCGACTACCACAGGAGCTCATACTTTCGTCGCTGACGATATCATCGGCTCCATCGACCACAAACTGACGATGAAACGAACACGATCGGAGTGTAACGACTCAACTTTGCGCACTCGGCCTGAATTCCGCAACAGGGGGAGCCGATGGTGGTGAAGGAGACGGGCGACCAGGAGAAGGATCAACGGCCGAAAGCGTATGCTCTCCTCGTTGGTGTAGGGATCTTTCTGAGCCGCATCTTCGGTCTGATCCGAGAGCGTGCGCTGGCCCACTATTTCGGCACCGGAAACGCGCTCGGTGCCTTCCGGGCTGCGATTCGCATCCCGAACTTCCTGCAGAATCTCTTCGGCGAAGGTGTTCTCTCCGCTTCGCTCATACCGGTTTACGCGAAACTGATCGCAGAGGAGGATGACAAGCTCGCGGGGAGACTGGCGGGGGCCATCGCGGCTCTCCTGACTCTGGTCGTTTCCATCATCGTTCTGGTGGGAGTGCTGGCGAGTCCGCTGCTTGTCGATCTGCTCGCACCAGGCTATCAGGGAGAGGTGCGGGAGCTGACGATCGCGCTGGTCCGAATCCTGTTTCCGGGCGCAGGTCTCCTCGTGATGTCGGCCTGGTGCCTCGGGATTCTGAACAGTCACAGGAAGTTCTTTCTCTCCTACGTGGCGCCGGTGCTGTGGAACATCGCGATCATCGCCACTCTGGTGTTTTTTGGAACGAGGCTGGCGGACCGCTCGCTGTCGATCGCTCTTGGCTGGGGCACGGTGGTGGGCTCGGCTCTGCAATTCGGAGTTCAGCTTCCCTTCGTGATCCGGTACGCGCCGAAGATGACCTTCCGCCTCGATACCGTTCTCGAGCCGGTCCGTGAAGTCGCTCGCAATTTTCTGCCGGTGGTGGCGGGGCGTGGCGTCGTTCAGGTGAGTGCCTTCATCGATGGAATCATCGTGACACTCCTGGGTGCTCCGGTCGTCGCCATACTCGGATATGCGCAGATTCTGTATCTGTTGCCGGTCAGTCTTTTCGGGATGTCGGTCGCAGCTTCCGAGCTACCCCAGATGTCGAGTGTTCTGGGAGAGAGTGAGGAAGTTCATCGCCGACTCAGGGAGCGGCTCGAGGGAGGGCTGCGGCAAATCTCATTCTTTGTCATTCCCTCGGCGGTCGCCTTCATCTCCATCGGAGACGTGCTGATTGCCGGTGCTTTCCAGACGGGAGAATTCGACCGCTCGGACACGATCCTGACGTGGTATCTGCTCCAGGCCTTCGCACTCGGCCTCTTGCCGATCACACTCGGACGACTCTACTCTTCGACCTTTTATGCGGTCCGGGACACGAAGACACCGCTCAAGATTGCGGCGGTTCGCGTCGCAACAGCGGCGGCGCTCGGGTACCTGCTGGCCGTACCGTTTAGACCGTATTTCGTAGGCTTCCTTACGGGCACGCTGCGGATTCCGCTGATCGAGATCCATCCTGATGTTCCCGCGACGGTATCGATGGGCGTTCTGGGCGTTGCGCTCGGCAATGTCATCGGCGGATGGGCCGAGCTACTGCTCTTGCGCCGGTCGCTAGCCAGGAGAATCGGTTCACTCGCAACGGCCTGGCGCAACGAACTGAAGCTTCTGCTCGCTGCAATAGTCGCCGGAGTCGGCTCGTGGTTTATCGGCCGCCCCCTGGCTCCCCTTGTCGAGGAGAGGATCATCGACTCGTTTGGCATCGACAGGATCCTTGCCGCGATGGCCGTGGCCGTCATTTTCGGGATTCTCTACCTGGCGGGGACGCTTGTTGCAGGTGTTCCCGAAGCACGTAAGATGGTTCGCAGAATCCCGCTGGCATCGAAATTTCTAACGTGAGGAGTAACGTGACGACGATTGCGGAACCAGCCCTTCGCCGGGAGGTACAGTCAGAGACGGGGAGAGAGCTCGTCCTCGACGTGAGAAACCTGGAGACCGGGTTTTCGACAGAGACCGGCTTTCTCATCGCAGTGGACAAGGTCTCCTTCGGCGTAGGCAAGGGTGAGGCGGTAGCGCTCGTGGGAGAGTCCGGCAGCGGGAAGAGTGTGACCGCCATGTCGATCATGCGGCTCCTGGCGAGGGGAGGCCGGACTGTCGGCGGGGAGGTTCTCTACCGAGGCCGCGATCTGGTGAAAATCTCCGAGGACGAGATGAGGAAGATTCGTGGCAATGAGATCGCCATGATTTTCCAGGAGCCGATGACATCGCTCAATCCGGTCTTTCGCATCGGCGATCAGCTTGCCGAGGCGGTTCGCATTCACCGGAAGGTGAGCAAGCGGGAAGCGTGGAGCCGGGCTGGGGAGATGCTAGAGCTGGTTTCGATTCCCGATCCGCTGAAGCGTCTGGATGACTATCCTCATCAGTTGTCGGGAGGCATGCGGCAGAGGGTGATGATCGCCATGGCGCTCTCGTGTGACCCTGACCTGCTGATTGCGGACGAGCCGACCACCGCGCTCGATGTGACGATCCAGGCGCAGATCATGGAGATCCTCGCTGAGTTGCAGGAGCGTCTCGGGCTGTCGATTCTCCTGATTACCCACGACCTCGGCGTCGTTGCCGAGTTTTGTAAGCGGGTCGTGGTGATGTATACCGGACGCGTGGTCGAAGAGTCCCCCGTGGTGGAGCTGTTCGACAATCCGAAGCATCCCTATACCCAGGGTTTGCTCGCTTCCTTGCCGAAGCTGCCCGAAGCGGACGGGAGACCCGCGCGATTGTCGACGATTGCAGGGATGGTCCCGGGGATCGGCAATCTGCCTTCCGGATGCAAGTTCAATCCGCGTTGCCCGGACGTGATGGAAATCTGCAGAGGAGATGAGCCGGGGCGGATGATGGTTGGCGACGACCATGATGCGCGTTGCTATCTGTACGGCGAGCGAAAGGATCCGGACCGGTCATGAGTGAGCAGGCACTGGTAGCACGGGAAACTGACACGGTCCCGGGCGAGCGCGAGGATTCACTGCTGATCGTGCGTGATCTGAAGAAGTATTTTCCGGTCAAACGGGGAATCCTTTCGCGCACGGTCGGCAACGTGAAGGCGGTCGACGGGGTGAGTTTTGCGATTTCCCCGGGAGAGACTCTCGGCCTCGTCGGGGAGTCAGGATCCGGCAAGACCACGATCGGGCGGACGATTCTCCGGTTGATCGAGCCGACGTCCGGAACAGTGACGTTCGATGGCGCCGAGATCACCGAGCTCGACGCGGGTGACATGCGGCGAAAGCGGCAGGACATGCAGATCGTATTTCAGGATCCGTACGCGTCACTGAATCCCCGTATGCGGGTGGGAAGTATCGTGGGTGAGCCACTTCAGATTCACACGAGCCTCTCGAAGAAGGAACGAAGCGAAAGGGTTGCGGAGTTGCTCGAGAAGACCGGGCTCGATCCGAGCTACGCCCGACGATACCCGCACGAGTTCTCGGGTGGTCAGCGGCAGAGGATCGGAGTCGCGCGGGCGCTCGCCACGAACCCGAAGTTTCTCGTTCTCGACGAGCCCGTCTCAGCTCTCGACGTCTCGATTCAGGCCCAGGTCGTCAATCTCCTGATGGATCTGCAGAATGAGCTCGGACTCACGTATCTTTTCGTCGCGCACGATCTCGCGGTGGTCGAGCACATCTCGCAGAGAGTGGCCGTCATGTATCTCGGAAGGATCATGGAGACGGCTGACAGGGATTCCCTCTACACGACGCCCCTTCATCCGTACACGAAAGCGTTGTTATCCGCGGTCCCGGTGCCGGAGCCGGCGAGGAAGAAATCGAGGATTTTCCTCGAGGGAGACATACCGACGCCGATCAATCCGCCATCCGGATGCGTGTTCCATACACGCTGTCCGATCGCGCGGTTCCCGATCTGCTCGGAAGAAGTTCCCCCGCTGGTCGAGCACCGCCCGGGACAATTTGCGGCGTGCCACTTCGCCGGAGAGCCGATTCCCGAGTCGAAGCGTCGCTAGCATCGCTGCGCTCAGGATGACAGGCGAGGAAGCCACCGTGAGGGCAGGGATCCTGCCCTCACAGGGGGTACTGGTTCAGACTCGTCTGCCAGCGACCATTCTGTAGATGGCAAGCAGAATCAAGGCTCCTACGATTGCACCGATAAGTGTGACGAAGCCACCGCCTCCGATACCGAGCATGCCGAAGACCCAGCCGCCGACGAAAGCGCCTGCAATTCCGAGAAGAATGGTGATGATCCATCCACCCGGATCCCGCCCAGGCATCAGCATCTTTGCGATAGCCCCAGCGATGAGGCCGATGAGAATCCACCAGATGATATTTCCTAAATCCATCTCAAACCCTCCTTGACGGTGCGGCAAAAGGTCGCACCTGCGCCGGTAATCGCAATGCAGATGCCAAATGACTCGAGCAGGTCGTCAGTCGTCAGTCAGCAGTCGTCAGTCGACATCGTCAGTCGTCACAGCCGTCAGTCTTCAGTCGTCAGTCATCAGTCATCAGTCGTCAGAGCAGGAGGCACCAGGGGCCGTTTTTCAGAGAATGGAGAGTTGGCCATAGGACTGATCAGCCCTCTGTCGACTGACGGCTGTCGACTGATGACTGACGACTTTTTCGTCGTGGTACGCTCCACGCATCTGGGGAGAGGCATGTCCAAAACAGTCGGAATCCTTACCGGGGGGGAGATTGCCCCGGATTGAACGCAGTCATTCGAGCCGCGGTGAAGACCGCCACGGAGGCATACGGATATCGAGTCATCGGAATTGAGCGCGCCTTCGAAGGCATGATGGAGCCCGCGTGGCGCGAGCTCGATCGCAACTCCATCAAAGGGATTCTCCCAAAGGGCGGAACGATCCTGGGGACCACGAATAAAGGTGATCCATTCAATTTTCCGCTTGGTGATTCGCGACACGACATGTCGCACAAGATCATCGAGAACGTGAAAAAGCTCGGTCTCGACGCGCTGATCGTCGTCGGCGGGGATGGTTCACTGACGATCGCGAACCGCTTCTCAGAGCTGGGACTGCCGATCGTCGCAGTTCCCAAAACGATCGATAACGATCTTGCGTCGACCGACTATACATTCGGTTTCATGAGTGCCGTGTCGGTTGCGACCGAGGCGGTCGACCGTCTTCACTCGACTGCTGAGAGCCATGGCCGCGTCATGGTGGTGGAGGTCATGGGCCGCAATGCCGGATGGCTGGCGCTCTACTCTGGACTCGCCGGTGGAGCGGATATCATCCTGTTGCCGGAGATCCCGTACGATCCCGATTGTGTGGTCAAGGGGATCAGGGACCGGTTTGACAGGGGCTCCCTGTTCGACATCATCGTGGTGGCAGAGGGGGCGAAGCCGGTCGGGGGTGTCGAGACGTTCATCGATCGCCGGTCGAAGCGCCTCGGTGGTGTCGCATACGAGGTAGCAGACGAGCTGAGACGGGAGATTGACATGGAAGTCCGGGTCACCGTGCTCGGACACGTTCAGCGCGGCGGTTCACCCATCGCCTTCGACCGCATTCTCGGGACCCGCTTCGGTTCTGCAGCCATGGATCTGGTCCACGAGGGCGACTTTGGTAAGATGGTCGCCCTTCGAGGCGACAGTATCGTGTCAGTTCCGTTGCGTGATGCGGTGGCCTCACCCAAACTCGTCGATCCGAACAGCGAAATCGTCAAGACGGCAAGAAATCTCGGCGTGTCGTTCGGAGACGAGTAGGCCCCTTTCCACCGGGCCGGATTTTCAGAACCGATTTCAACAAGCCGTACAGACGAATGGCTTCAAAAACACAATACAGGAGAACAAACAATGGGAAATCTTGTCGATTACAGGTCAGAGGCGGGCGTCGGAATCATCACGCTGAACGATCCTCCGGCAAACACCTACACCTACGAGATGAATCGGGAGCTGGATGAAGCGATTCTCACCGCCCGCATGGACGATGATGTACACGTGATCATCCTGCGCGGAGAGGGAGAGAAGTTCTTCTCCGCTGGCGCCAATATCAAGATGCTCTCGGAGGTCACTCCGGGCTTCAAGTACTACTTCTGCCTCCACGCGAACGAGACACTTCTTCGCCTCGAGCACACACCGAAGCTCGTCATCGCCGCTCTCAACGGCCATACGGTCGGCGGAGGAATGGAGATCGCGATGGCGGCTGACATGCGGATCGCCAGGAAGGGCGCCGGCAAGATCGGTCTTCCGGAGGTGACGCTCGGTGTGCTTCCGGGAACGGGTGGAACGCAGCGTCTCGCGCGTATGGTTGGCAAGACGAAGTCGATCCAGCTGATGATCGAAGGAAACCTCATGGAGTTTGAAGAGGCCGCCGAGCTGGGACTCGTCAACTACGTTTGGGATGACGAGGAAGGAAAAGACTGGTGGACGCGGGTCATGGACTACGCGAAGTCCTTCGTCCCGCCTCACAAGGCTTCGCGCGCGGTCGGCAGAATCAAGCGTTCTGTCCAGAGCGGTATCGACCTGCCGATGGAATCGGGTCTCGCTCTCGAGCGCGAGCTGCAACAGCACCTGTTCCAAAGTAGTGACGCCAAGGAAGGCCTCGGAGCCTACATGGGCAAACGGACGCCGGAGTTCAGCGGAAAGTAACGCAGCCCACTGCATCACGAAGAGTTCGAACGGGAGCCTGAGAAGGCTCCCGTTTTTTATCACGTAACCATGCGACGGAAGTTCACCGGGCCATACTGAGTTTGTGAATGATGCAGGATCAATTCGAGAGCCGGAAGGGGAGAGAACGGATGAAGATCGTCAGCCTTGCTCTGTCACTACTCATCGCCGCTGCCTGCGGCAACACGAATCCGGCACCACAGGAGGCGGTCTCTGCGCCCCCTGTCGGCGAGATCCCTGCCACGACTCCCGACGTCGCCGACGGATTGAAGGTCGCGACGTTCGCGGGAGGTTGCTTCTGGTGCATGGAGCCGCCGTTCGACAAACTCGATGGAGTCGTATCCACGACATCGGGCTACGCGGGTGGATGGATCGCCGATCCGAGCTACGAACAGGTCTCGGCAGGCGGGACCGGTCATGCCGAATCGGTGCAGGTGACCTATGATCCGGAAAAGATCAGCTACGCCGAGTTGCTCGATGTGTTCTGGCGGAACATCGATCCGCTGACGCCGAACGCGCAGTTCTGCGATCATGGAAGCCAGTACCGATCCGCGATCTTCTATCACGACCAGAAACAGCACGATCTGGCGCTCGAGTCGAAGCGGCAGCTCGAGGAGTCGGGCCGGTTCGACCGACCGATCGTTACCGAGATTACGGAGTTCACCAACTTCTATCCCGCGGAGAACTACCACCAGGATTACTACATGAAGAATCCGAAGCGGTACAAGTTCTACCGCTACGGCTGTGGCCGGGACAAACGTCTGGAGCAACTCTGGGGGGAGTGAGTCATCCGGAGTCTTTTTACGACGCGTTGCGGCGATTGGAGCTTAAGAACCTGCTGTCATCCTGAGCGAGAGGCTGTGTGAAAACTCGTCGCCCATCGAGATGTGATTTGGAGTGCGGTGCTCGCCGTAGGACGAGCACCGCTTTGAATCCCGTGGCAACCGCCATCGAGGTCGCAATCGGCAAAAATCCGCAGATTTCCCCTGCAATTTGAAACGCGCCGCAGTCTGCAAGCGGTGCGATGAAAAGCTGAGCTCGTCCTTCGGCGAGCTCAGCACTCCAAAGAAAGCGGCCGCGACTGCTCATCCGGTTTTCACACAGTCTCGCGAAGCGAAGGATCGGGTAGCCGAACTTCGGCGCCGTCCTCGCCGTCACTCGAGCCTTTTTCTCCACCATGGCGTCTCGATTGCCCAGTCATTCACAGTGTTGAATGAACATGAAAGGGGATCGAGATGAAGCAAGTATCTGATAGTAAATGGCTTATTGCAGCCACAGTGCTCGTTTTCTCCGTAACTGGCGTGTCTGCTTCGGGTGAAGAGCGTCCCGACTTGAGGACAGCGCAGGCTGATCTGAGGATGGACGTGCGGGCGCCGGATGTGATCGAGGGCGTCGTGGCCGACGTCACCCGCGATGGCGATGATGTCTTCCTGCGGACCGGGGGCCAGACCATTCGGATCGAGGCGCACGGCGGAATCAAAGCGTGGTACCAGGGGCGCGCCTACCGGGTTCGGGATCTCGAACGGGGGGACCTGATTCGAGTCGACCTCGACGACCATCAGGGCAACCGGTATCGGGCCCGCTCGATCGAGGTGCTTCGCAGTATCAGCCATGACGGACCGTATCAGGGCAGGGATCGCTACGATGATCGTTACGATCGCGATCGAAGATACGACCGCGACACCAGACGGGATGTCTCGGTGGAAGGACGGGTGGCCAGGATCGACCGCCGGTACGATGAGATGGTGCTGAGGATCGACGCACGCCGGGAGTTGATCGTCGATCTGCGCCGGCTCGACGGACGCGGGCGGCACTCCCCGATGCACAAGGTGAAAGTCGGGGACGTGGTGAGAGTCGAGGGACGACTTGATCGGGGTGTTCTCGTTGCCCGCGATGTGGACGAGCTGCACGGTCGGGATCGCCGCTACTGAAGTGCGAGAAAAGGGGAGCCGCGCATCGCGGCTCCCCTTTGATGCGCAGGACCTACTGTTTCTCGGTGAGCCCGAGCAGGAACGCCCACATTCGGGCCGTGTCCCGGTTTTTCTTGAACCGTCCCGTCGCTCCTCCGTGGCCTGCCTCCATGTTCGTGTACATGAGAAGAGGATTGTCGTCGGTCTTGAGAGCACGAAGCTTCGCCACCCATTTCGCCGGCTCCCAGTACTGGACCTGCGAGTCGTGCAGGCCAGTCGTCACGAGCATCGGCGGGTAGTCCTTTGCCTCCACCTGATCGTACGGCGAGTAAGACAGAATATAGTCGTAATACTGAGGATCGTTGGGATTGCCCCACTCGTCGTACTCGCCCGTCGTGAGCGGAATACTGTCGTCGAGCATCGTCGTGACGACGTCGACGAAGGGAACAGCCGCGACGATACCAGCCCACAGGTCGGGGCGCATGTTGACGACAGCGCCCATCAGCAGGCCTCCAGCGCTTCCGCCAACCGCGAATAGTTCGTCCGGATCTGCATACCGTTGCTCGATCAGAAACTCACCCACATCGATGAAGTCTGTGAAGGTGTTCTTCTTGTTGAGCAATTTTCCGCTCTCGTACCACTCCCGGCCCATCTCCTGGCCGCCGCGGATATGCGCGATTGCGTAGCCGAATCCGCGGTCGAGAAGGCTGAGCCTGCTCGAGTTGAACGTGGGATCCATGCTCAGGCCATAGGAGCCATAGCCGTAGAGAAGGAAGGGGTGATCTCCGTCTTTCTCGTAAACATTCTTGTTGTACACAATGGATACCGGAATCCGGACTCCATCCCGGGCGGTCGCCCAGACGCGCTCGGTCGTGTAGTTCGCCGGATCAAACCCTCCGCCAACCTCGTCACGCTTCATCAGCTCCCGCTCCCGACTGGACATCTCGTAGTCATAGGTCGAGGTGGGAGTCGTCATCGATGTGTATTTGAATCGCAGGATGTCGGTGTCGAACTCCGGATTCTCGCCAAACGATACGTCGTACGCCGGCTCATCGAACGAAATGTAGTGATCGCCTCCTCCGTCCCAGGGGATGATGCGAAGATGGGTCAGGGCATTGGAGCGTTCCGACAAAACGAGATGGTCCCGGAACACGTCGAAACCAGCCAGAAAGGTGTCCGCTCTGTGAGGGATCACCTCGGTCCAGTTCTCCCGGCCTGTCGCATCTTCAGGGGTCTTCATCAGACGGAAGTTCTGCGCGTGATCATTGGTGCGGATATAAAAGAAGTCGCCGGCATGTTCGATCGAATGCTCGTGGCCGCGTTCGCGGGGCACGAAAATCTGGAATGATCCCTTCGGGTCGTCGGCGGAAAGAATCCGGTACTCGTCACCCATCGTCTGTGATGAGCCGATGACGATGTATTCCTTCGATTTGGTGCGATAGACGAACGAGCTGAAGGTCTCGTCGTCCTCCTGATAGACGAGCTCGTCGCTCGCGGGGTCAGTACCGACTTCATGCCGGAAAACCTGGTTCCATCGAAGAGTATCGGGATCCTGACGCGTATAGAAAATCGTTCGGTTGTCTTTTGCCCATGCGGCGTTTGCAGTGACGTCGTCGATGACGTCAGGAAGGGTTTTTCCCGAACGCAGATCCTTGAAGCGCAGATCGTATTTCCGCCGCCCCTGAGTATCCGTTGCGAAGGCGAGTATGTCGTGATTGAAGCTCACCGAGACGCCTTTCACGTCGAAGAACTCGTGTCCCTTCGCCAGCTCGTTCGCGTCGAGGAGGATCTCCTCGGCCGCGTCCATGGAACCCTTCCGGCGTACGTAGATCGGATACTCCTGCCCCTCCTGATAGCGGCTGTAGTAGTAATAGCCGCCATCGCGCGTCGGGACTGACTCGTCGTTCTGGGGGATTCGCGCGACCATCTCTTCGTAGAGAGTCTCCTGCAGCGCTTCAGAATCCTTCATGATCGCGTCGAGGTAGGCATTCTCGGCATCGAGGTAGGCGATCACCTCCGGGTTCTCGCGGTCCCGCAGCCAATAGTAGTCATCGTTCCTGACCTGGTTGCGCGACTCGAGACGGTGCGGCCGTCTGGCTGCCACGGGTGGTGCAAGCTCAGTCTGTTCAGCTGGAGCGATTACAGCTCCGTTCTCTTTCATTGTGATCTCAATACCCTCGTGTCCGTCATCGGCCGCGGTCATGCAGCCAGCAGCGATGAAGATCAACGGGACGATCCGAGCCAAATTCCTTTTCATGTCCAAACCTCCGGTGACATTGTATGTCCGGGCGGCCGGTCAGCGCGGTGCCGGCCGCGAATTCACCGCTTCGCTCCGAAAGTGATCGTTTAACAGCGGCTGTCATCCTGAGCGCAGCGAAGGATCGGGTGCGTCCTGACTGTCGCGTTCTTTCGGTCCTGACAGTCGGGCCGTACGCGATCCTTCGACCGTCCTCCGCTGCGCTGCGGCGGCTCAGGATGACATGCGGGGGTATTTGCAGAGCAGCGAAGGATCGCGTTGGGTTGCTCCTCGCCCTGGGTCTGGTGGGGTGGCGCTCGCGTGACTGCGATATGCTGTGCGGCCCGTTGAGGTGTTCACGAGTGTCCGAATTTCATGATGTCGCCGCGTGTAAGGAGATCCCCGAGGGGAAGGTCCGGTGCTATGTAGTTGAACATCGGAAAGTTGCCGTCGCGAACATCGAGGGGCAGTGGTTCGCGGTCGATGACGCATGTCCTCATCGAGGAGGTCCGCTGAGCGAGGGTGATGTAGAAGGTTGCGAGATCGTCTGTCCGTGGCACTTCTGGTCATTCGATCTGCGGAGTGGACGCCATGCCGGCGGCTCGAAGTTTGCTGTTCTGACCCACGATGTGCGAGTGGCCAATGGGCGACTGCTCGTGCGACTCTCTCCGCCGCCCGCCGAACCGTACTGAAAGGTCCCATGAATCCCAAACCTCTCCGACACATCGACCTTCACAGCGACGCCGGGCGTCTCGAGGCGCTCTACCGCGAGATTCCCGAGCCCGCCGGCGTGGCGATCGTCTGTCATCCGCTCCCGACCCATGGCGGCACGATGCACAACAAGGTCGTGTTCAGAGCGGCGAAGGGACTGGAAGAAGCGGACGTGGCGACGGTCCGCTTCAACTTCCGTGGAGCCGGTGCGAGTCAGGGACGGTTCGATGAAGGAGAGGGAGAGCAGCGGGACTTCGAGGCAGCTCTCAAGTGGGCGCGAAAGAAACACCCCGACCAGCGCCTGATCGCGGGCGGCTTCTCCTTCGGTTCGTGGGTCTCGAGCCGCGTCGCCTGTGACTCTCCCGACGTGGATGCGATTTTCCTGATCGGGGCTCCGATCGACAAGTATTCGATGCAGTACCTGCGTTCATGCCCGAAGCCGAAGCTCGTGATCCAGGGGGATCGTGATGAGTTCGGAGACGCGGAGAAGCTTGCAAAGATGTCGGTCCAGTGGCCGGAGACCGAGACTGTAATCGTCGAGGGAGCTGATCACTTCTTCGGCCGCCAGGTCGAAGTGGTCCAACAGACGATCAGGCAGTGGGCGATTGAGGTTCTGTCGTCGTTGCCGCCTCGCGCCTGATTCTGTGACTCTCTGGTGAGAAAGGTCCGATTCTCACTTCTTCCGGCCAGGCTCTTTCTCTGCTCTCTTGAGTCGTGATTTTGCGAGCTCGTCCTCCGGGTTGATCTTCAAAACGTCCTCGTAGAAATTGCGAGCTCTGGCGGTCATACCCTGCTCGAGGTAGAGGTCTCCCAGCGCAATCATCGTGTCGATCCGATTTGGATCGAGCGAGAGGGCGCGATGAAAGCTGTCGGCGGCGGCGCGGCGCCAGTTCGGATTGTTTTTCTGATTCATCCCGAGAAGGTGAAAGATCTCAGGATTCTTCTGATCGAATTTCGCGGCCTGCTGGAGGAGGACTGTTGCAGTGTGATAGTCACCCTTGATGAAGAGCTCGTCAGCTTTGCGGAAGTTCTGTCGCGCCAGCGATCTTCGGGCCGCCTGCTGTTCGAGCGAACGATGCGACGCACCCGTCACCCTGCTCTCCAGCAGTTCGTCGTATGCGCTGCGTTTGTCGGCATCGCCCAACAGGGCCGTCGCCTCATCGAGACGCTGCCGGATCGCCGCGACCGCATCTTTCGCTGCCGCGGGATAGGTGGCAGGCACGAACTGCTGCTGCATCTGTTCGATTTTCATGATGATTTGCGTCCGCGTCGCTGCGCGCGGAACGTCGAGAAAGCCATAGTGGTCCATGCGTTCCATCTGGCGGGACAGAGCGACGGCGCGCAGCGCTCGCTGATCTCCTGAGATCGCCGCAAGAATCTGCATGTCGCGCGCAGTCGTGTCGAAGCTGCTTTCTTCATGAGGCCGCTCGATGACGTCCCGCCAGAGGCCGAACGTGAACATGGCGATCGCCGTGCGGCTGGCCACGACCGAAGAGGCCGGAGAGCTCTTCAGTATTTCCTGCAGGACAACCGGTCCTTCGACGCTGCGGACGACATCACGCTCCTCGGAGGTCAACGGGAGTGTCTCGATCTCGAAGGGAGGATCAAATACCGGCTCGATCTTTCGTTTCAGGTCTCCGAGCGACGTCCGCAGGACGAGGCCGCTCTGAATCGATCGAACCCCCTCGAGCACGAGCGCCGGCGTCGAGAGAAACACCCGCTGCTCGGGGGCGAGTGGATCGCCATCGTCGAAAACTGCCGTGCCGGCATCGAGCGAGAAGAGACTGTTTACTACAGAGCCGATCCAGTCGCGAAGAAGGGAGTGACGCACCGAGGACGGCACCATCTCGACCTCCGTAAAATGGAGAACGACATTGCGCGAGCCAACCTCCTCGAGCTCTTTTTCATCCGCGGCAGAGATCAGGCCCTTTTTCCGAAGAAAGAATCGGAGCATCTCCTCCTCGCGGCTCGATTCGACCAGGACGAGGTCTCCGTAGGCCCAGTGGATCAACCTTCGGGCGTTGCCGGCGACGACCGTGAGCAGGCCTGACCGCCTCTCCTGAAGAATGTCGCGGATGATATTTGGAAAAGTCTTAATCTCGAGGCGTTCGAGCGTCAACGGCAACTCCCATTCTGTAGCAGCAAACGAATATTGTAACCGTTCTCGGTGCGGGACCGTCAGAATAGGATAGGAAGAGGAGCTGTGACGACTTTGTTGACCCGAACGATGCCGAGAGAGCCTTTGTCGAGATACCTGTCCATTCTGTTGTTCATCACGGCCTGCGCGGTTCCATTGATGGCGCAGCAGGCCGAGGATGCTGCCCGTTTCATGAAGGGAACACTGGCCGCTGAAGAGGAGCACCCGGAGCAGGCGCTCGAGATCTTCGATGAGCTCCTCGTTGAGGACGCGCAGAATCCGGTCCTCCACTTCGAGCGGGCGAAAGCTCTGGCCGCCCTCAGAAAGTTCGGTGAGGCCGAGGATTCATTGCGTGAGGCCATTTCGCTGAATCCGGCGTTTTACGACGCGAGAAAGCTCCTGGGACGCATGCTCCTCGACCGGAGTGGCGGCGACCGGGCGCGCGTCGAGGAAGCCCTCGAGCAGCTGACCCTGGCGTATCAGTCTCAGCCGAATGATCTCGCTACGGCGCTGACCATTTCCCAGGTTCTGCTCGGTCTTGGACGCACCGACGACGCAAAGCTCATTCTGGACGGTCTGCTCGAACGTATGCCCGATCATCGTTCGGTCAACTACCAGTACGCGCAGGTGATGCTGCGCCTGAACCGGAAGGATGAAGCCGCGACCTATCTCGAGAAAGTGATCGCGCAGGAGCCTTACTACCGTCCGGCAATCTCGCAGTTGCTCGACATCTACGAGGAGCAGGGGAAATGGTCGGAAGCGGCCACTCTGCTGGAGGTACTGGAAGAGCAGGAGCCGGGGAACATCGAAATGCGGCGCCAGCATGCATATCTGCTCATGAGGGCCGGAAGCTTCGAACAATCGCGCGAGATTCTGGAGTCACTTCTCGCGGAGGATCCCTCGGACGCAGCCTCGACTTTCATGCTTGCGGAAGTCCTCTCGGACCTGCACTCGTACGCCGAGGCTGAGGATTATTACCGCAAGTCGCTCCTGATCAGGCCTGACGATCCTGAGCTGATCATCAGTTTCGGCCTGAATCAGCTTGCACTCGACGACATCGACACGGCGGAGGTTCAGTTCAATCGGCTCCTCGAGCTGGAGAACATGCCGCCAAGGGTGCGTGCCATGGCGGCGACGCAGCTCGCGGCGATCGACCACCGTCGCGGCAACTACGATGCAGCGCTGGCCCGCGCTCGCGGCGTTCTGCAGACCGATGGCATCGTGAATCTGCAGGCGGTCAACATTTCGCTCGATGTGCTTCGCCGGAACGAAGAGTATAAAGAGGCGCTGAAGATCCTCGATGATCTGACGCGTGGAGTCGAGGACGCGCCGGTGCTCAACGCCCGGAAGATCGAGTTCCTCGTGCTGGCTGGGCGGGAGGACGCGGCTCGGAAGGTCGCGCTCGAACAGGCATCGCAGAGTCTCGAGAGCGGCCTGACGGCGGCTCAGATGTACGCCCAGATGGATCGTTTCGAGGACGTCCTGGATGTCCTGCACGCAATGGATCCGCAGTGGAAGGACGAGATCGACTTTCTTTTCCAGCTCGGCGCTGCTTACGAGCGGACGGGAGATGTGGAGAAGGCCGAAGCGACGTTCCAGAAGGTTCTCGAAAGGGAGCCCGGACATGCACCGACTCTCAACTATCTCGGCTACATGTGGGCGGATCGCGGCGTCCGGCTCGAGGAGGCCGAAGATCTGATTCTGGAGGCCGTGAAACAGAGTCCTCGGAATGGCGCGTACATCGATTCTCTCGGCTGGATCTACTACAAGCTTGGACGGTACGATCTCGCCGAGAAGCATCTGCTCGACGCCGCCGGTCTCATCCCGGATGACGCGACGATTCAGGAGCATCTCGGAGACCTGTTCGTGCAGATCGGTGATCTGGAGCGGGCGATGGACCGCTACGAGCAGGCGATGTCCCTCGAGCCAGATGACGAGGAAGCGTTACGCAGCAAGATGAATCTGCTCGAGGAGAAGCTCGCGGCACGACTCGCGCAGTAGAACCCGCCGTGAATGCCACGACCATGAATCACCGGCCGCTCGTCACGCTTTTTCTCTCGCTTCTCATCGCTGCCTGCAGCTCAGCTCCCCGGACCACGAACGAGGCCGTCGACAGACTCTTCGAAAAGCGTCGTGAATTCGAAGGAGCTTCGAGCCTTGCCAATGTTCGCGTCACCGGAAAGGGCGGTCAGTCCTTTCGCGCGTCGGTCCTGGTCGATGCGGATGGCGCGATGACCCTGTCCGCACTGACTCCCTTCGGGACCACCGCTGCTCAGGTGATGATCAAGCGTGATCGCATCACCCTCGTCAATCATTTGCGAAACACCTACTGGGAGGGGGACCTGGCAGAGCTCTCGGGCGGTAATCCGCTGGCTGACGCGTTCAGGGTCGAGGGACTGTCATATCTGCTGACCGGTCTGCCTCCGTGGACCGACCAGGCTCGCGTGACGCAGGAGAGCGTCGCAGACGGTCTGACACGGTTGTCGAGTGGACCGCTGACGCTCGTCATCAGCCGGACCGGAATCGTCAGCGGCGCGCTCGCCCTGGGGAACGAGGAGATTCTCATCAGGTTCGAAGGAGAGTCGATCCCTCCCTCGCGGCTCGCCATTTCGAGCTCGATCGATCCGACACGTATCGTGCAGTTCGAACATCTCGACCTCGACTTCAAGCCAGTCACTCTCGAGCCCGTGAGGATACCGGAGGATTACCGGAGAGCTGAGCATTGGGAGACGGTCGTGCAATGACCAGTTCCCGGGAAGAGATGGTTCTGTTCTCACCGGCGAAAATCAACTGGATCCTGCGCGTTCCCGGCCGCCGCGATGACGGGTTTCACGAGATCGAAACGATCTTTCAGACGATCTCCCTGGGCGATCGGATCGTCTGCCATTCGGCAGATGAGTATGAGCTGAGCTGCAGCGATCCGGCCATTCCGGTCGATTCGTCCAATCTCGTTACCCGGGCACTCGAGCAACTCGGGAGGGCGGGCGCGAACGTTCCCCCGTTCTCGATTCACATCGAGAAATCGATTCCAGCGGGAGGGGGGCTCGGGGGAGGCTCCTCGAATGCCGCGTCGATCCTGCGTGCATTCCGGGACAGGTTCGCGCCGGAGGTCAATGAGGATGATCTTGCCGGAATTGCTGCCGATCTCGGGTCGGATGTCCCGTTCTTTCTCCAGGGCGGCACGGCCTACGCCAGAGGACGCGGCGAACAACTCGAGCCGTTGCCTGCCGTCAAGAAGGTGAGGCTGCTTCTCGCGTTTCCGGAGGAGCGGGTTTCGACCGCAGAGGCATACGCGCTTCTGGGAAGAGGTCCTGTACCACCGGAACCGTACCTCGGTCGTGACCGGCTGAGGGATGTCCTGGCGAGTAAGCGCTTTCCTGATGAGCCGGTCCTCGTGAATGACTTCGAGGAGGTAATTTTCGAGCGCCTCCCGCGGCTACGAAGAATCCGGGAGCAATTAGTGGACGCGGGAGCGACCTGGGCCAGAATGAGCGGGTCCGGATCGACCGTGGTCGGTGCATTCGCCGACGAAGAGTCGCGCCAGAACGCGCAGCGATTGATTCGTGATGTACGGCTGATGCCAGCCGAGACGATTTAGTCAGTCGTCAGTCGTCAGTCCTCGTCCCGGTCTCAGTCGACGGAAAGTTCAGTCATCCTGAGCCGCCGAAGCGCAGCGGAGGACGGTCGAAGGATCGCGTCCCGGTATCCTCGCCGTCGATTCCTGCGCGAGTTACGTCGAGTCATGTCGTACGCGATCCTTCACAGCCTCTCAGGATGACTGGTCGGACGGATCGAGGTTGTGAGCAAAAAAAGATCCGGCGCCGTGGCGCCGGATCGAGATGTTTCGACAACGGGAATGTGGAACGGCTCAGGGTCTGCCGTGCCCGCGGCCGTGGCCTCTGCCCTCCTCTTCCAGGATGTTCGTCCATCATCGCCTTGAACTGCTCCTGCTGTTCCGGCGTGAGAATCTCGAGAAGTCTTGCGTGGTGCGATTCTCTCATCGCGTCCATCTCGGCCCGCTGCTCGTCAGCCTTCGTGCTCAGCTCGTCGATCCTCGCCTGGTCGCCGCTTTGTCTCGCATCTCGCAGCGCCTGCATCGTCTCCTGCATCGCATCGCGCTGTGGAGCGGCCTCGGCTCGCATCTGATCACGAAGCTGCATGATCTGCGTCCGCTGTGCCTCCGAGAGATCGAGCCGGTCGAACATGCGCGTCATATGTTCCTCGGCACGCTTCCCGGGACCTTCCCCGTCGCGATCGCCGCGGCGACCATGAGCCGGTCCCGCGAATGCCGTCGAAGTGCTGAGGATGAGGACCGCAAATACTGTGATGATCGTCTTTTTCATGAGTCTCTCCTTGTTCGGTTGAGAGGTTTCTGGTTGCGCTGCCATACGCAAACCATGACACATCCAACGGAGGAGTTCTTTCGCCGGATGCACCAGTGGCATCCCGATGTCACGAACGGTCGTGAGAGTGAAATGAATGGTCGCCTCGGAAGGCCGGAATCACGCGGCTCCCGTTTCTTCACTCCCTCGGAATGCGTATGCTGTCTCGGAAATGGCGATGGAAGAGTCCATGAAACCGGGAGCTGCTCCGGCACGAGTGGCCGGAGTGGAAAGAGCTGTTCTTCATTCTTCTCTTCTGGACGCTGCTCGCATCGGTGTCGTCCCTCAACCGCCTGATGGATCGTCCGCCGGGAGCTCTCCCTGTACGGCTGCACATGCCCGTATTGATGTCTTTCGCGGAGGCGTACACGTGGGCGCTGCTCACGCCGATCGTGTTCTGGATGACGAGCAGGTATGGGATCGATCGCTCGAACTGGGGTGGGCGAGCGTTTCTATACATCGTGTTAGGGGCCGCTGTGCGTTCGGGGTCGAAGCCGTTCTGGACGTGACGAGAGGACAGTTGCTTGCCGTGCGTCTGCAACCGGGACGCGGGGGCCATGGCGGCGGCGGTGGCGGGCTGTTTCTGAGCGGCCGAGGCTCGAGCCCGCTGTGGTTCCTTCACGAGACCGTCATGTACATCGCCGTACTGACTGCGGGTATCGCGCGCGATTACGTCTTCCGTGAACGAGCCAGGCGCGAGGAAGCTGCGGCGCTCCAGGTGCAGTTGACCGAGGCGCGTCTGGACGCATTGAGGATGCAGTTGAATCCTCATTTCCTGTTCAACACGCTGCATGCGATCTCTGCTCTCGTCGAGCGGGATCCGGCGGGCGTCAGAAAAATGATCACGAGGCTCAGCGAATTGTTACGGTACACGCTCGATCAGGGTTCGCGGGCGGAGGTGCCCCTCGAGAAGGAGCTGGCATTCGTTCGGGGCTATCTCGAAATCATGAAGATCCGGTTTCAGGGAAGTCTGGAGATCGTGTGGGAGGTCGAGCCCGGAGTCGAACGGGCACTCGTACCGACCCTGATTCTGCAGCCCCTGGTGGAAAACTCCATCAAGCACGGTGTCAGCAGCAATTCCGGGCGGGTCGAGATCCGCGTACGGAGAGGCGGCTCGCGTCTCATCCTCACGGTGGCCGATAGCGGCAGCGACGCCCCGGTGGCGAGTGTGGAGCCCTCCTCCGGGGTTGGGCTTCGAAACACCGAGGAGCGGCTGCGTCAGATGTACGGGGAGTTGAGCCTGCTGCAGCTCAGAACGCTTGCCGGAGGCGGAACCGAAGCGACGATCGAGATCCCGTGGCGTGACGCAGGGGAGGGGGAAAGGCCGTGAGCGGTCAGACGACCCTGCGCGTCATGATCATTGACGATGAGGCTCTTGCGCGGCAGCGGATCGAGGATCTTCTCGAGAAGGCAGGGGATGTGGAGATCGTGGGACGGATCGACAATGGCCGTGCCGCGGTCGAGGCCATCGCGGAGCAGGACCCCGACCTTGTGTTTCTGGATGTGCAGATGCCCGGGATGACCGGGCTGGAGGTCGTGGCTGCAATCGGAGAAGAGTCGATGCCATCGACGATTTTCGTCACGGCTTATGACCAGTTTGCGTTGAATGCGTTCGATCTCGCGGCTGTGGACTATCTGGTCAAGCCTTTCGATGACGACCGGTTCGAAACGGCGCTGGAACGGGCTCGCCGGAAAGTCGAGCTCGAAGAAGTCGGCGCGATGACCCGACGCCTGCTCGAGGTTCTCAACGGCGAAGGTGCCACTCGGACCGAGAGCGCTCCGCACCAGGATCGAAGGTGGGCAGAGAACATTCCGGTGGAGACGCGGGGGCAGGTTCGATTCGTCCCGGTGGACCGCATCGACTACATCTCTGCCGACGGACCGTATGCGGAGCTGCATGTGGGGGACAAGTCCCTCGCCATCCGAGAGCGGATGCACGTTTTGGAGGAACGCCTCGATCCCGCGAAGTTCGTACGAATTCATCGTTCGACGATCGTGCAGATCGACCGGATTGAGCGGTTTCTCAGGGGGGCCGGCGGCGACTATGCGATCAGATTGCGCGGCGGACGAGAGCTGGCGGTGAGTCGCCGAAGACGAGAAGAGCTGGCGCGGCGTCTCGGGATCAGTCGCTGAAGAGCGGGGATGGCTGGGGAGGCAGGAGTCGAACCTGCGAATGGCGGATCCAAAGACCGCTGCCTTAACCACTTGGCTACTCCCCAACAGGATCGCTACGGTGTTCTGCAAACAGTATGACCCCGCAATGCATTCTCGTACAACCGAGGACAACCGAGGACGCTGGAATGCGGTGCATCGACCGCGAGTGTGAAAAAAGCTCCTTCAACGCGACGTGTCGCGAAAAGGCCGCTAATGAAACTCTTCGTAAACCATTGAAGCAGCAGCCCGTATCCGGAGCGCAGCGAAGGATCGGGTACATCCTGACTGTCGCGTTCTTTCCGTCCTGACAGTCGGTAGATCTCGCAATCCTTCGGCCGTCCTACGCTGCGCTTCGGCGGCTCAGGATGACGCCAGTTCCAAATCTCTCAAAACACCGGGCTGTCATTCCGAAGCGAAGAGAGGAATCTGGGCGGCGGGATCGATCGGACCAGCTTCCGCCACACAGAATCCCGTGGATCACACCTGGCGCGTATCTTTCTTCTTTCGAACCGCATGAGACGAATCACGATATTTTCATTGGTCGCGGCGGGGGCGGCGGGCAGCGTCCTGGCGTTCCGCTGCCGCTCCGAACGCAGCAGTCATCGCGGTCCGCGGACCGATCATTTCGACGGATCACGTTTTCACAACATCCGGCCCTTCCAGCACGGAGCCCTCGATCTCTGGAAATGGCAGCTCAGCAGAGATCCCGGAGAGTGGCGTGACTGGACCGACGCACCACCCGCGTCTCCTCCTCCCGAAAGAGTTCACTCGGGGATCCGAACGACATTCATCAATCACGCGACGCTGCTCATTCAGATGGACGGCGTGAACATTCTGACGGATCCGATCTGGGCGGAGCGGTGCAGTCCCGTGTCGTGGGCCGGGCCGAAGCGACGGCGACCGCCCGGTGTGCGGTTCGAAGATCTTCCGCCAATCGATCTGGTCGTGCTCAGTCACAATCATTACGACCACCTCGATCTGCCGACTCTCGGGCGACTCTCGAAAAGAGACAGTCCGATGATGTTCGTGGGGATGGGAAACCGGTCCGTTCTGGAAGATGCGGGTCTCGACGTGAACGTGATCGAGCTCGACTGGTGGCAGAGGAGCAAGGCCGCTCCGCCACTCGACGTCCATTTCGTTCCAGCGAGGCACTTTTCCGCTCGCGGCATCTGTGACCGGAATGTGGCGTTGTGGGGCGGTTGGATGATCAGCGGACCGTCGGGACGTGCATACTTCGCCGGAGACACGGGCTGGGACGATCACTTTGCGGAAATCAAAAAGCGTTTTGGGCCACCTGACGTCGCCATGCTGCCGATCGGTGCGTTCCGCCCACGCTGGTTCATGTCACCGGTCCATATCGGCCCCGACCAGGCGGTCGAGGCTCATCGCGTTCTCGGTGCGAGAAAGACGATTCCGATGCACTACGGGACCTTCTTTCTCGGAGACGACGGCGAAACAGAGGCGATCGACGCTCTCCGCGCGCAGATCGCCGAAGAGGGGCTGGCTGGGGAGTTCGCAATTCTGGACTTTGGCGAGTCCGTCGAGATCATCCGGTGAACGGCGCCGCTCAGCCTGACGGCGTCATCACCGGCACGTTTGCGGCATCTGTGGATTACGGAGGAACCAGATGAAGGATCGGCATAATCGTGAAACAGACAAGCCGCTCGACAGAACGCCGGACGCGAATCCCTCGATGGACGAGAAGGACACATCCGAGGAGCGGCAATACAAGGACAAGTCGGGAGAAAATACCGTTCCGCCGGATCGCTCCCGAGAAAAGAAAACGTAGTCGAACGGGGAATGCCAGCGCGCTGCCGGACGAGGGGCGGCACCCAGGCCGCCACCCGTCCAGCAGCGTTTACGCCTGCCAGACCAGTCATCGCCGCGCGTCGAATGTGACAGTAAAGTCGAACCTCGTCGAAACCGATCGCCCATTGAGGGAGCCTGGCAGAAACCTCCACTGTCTGACTGCGGACATGGCCGCCTCAGCGAAACAGAGGATGAGATGTCTCGATTACCCTGATATCCGTGAGCGTACCATTCCTCGAGATCACACATTCCAGCCGGACGGTTCCCGCGATGCCCATCCGCTCGAGGAGCGGCGGATACTTCGGAGAGACTCTCTGGACGATGACGGGAGCGCGAACGCCTGCGCCGACGTCGTATGTTTCGCCATCTGTGATCGGGTTCTGATCTACGGAGTCTCCCGTACCGAGGATGTCTCCCTCCGGATCTCCCGTGATTGCTCCGTCAGGATGACCGAATGGCTCGTCGGAAGCTTTCGCCTTCCCCTTCCGATCCGATCGCCGTGTCGAGAGGTGCGGTGATGAGAGGAACCTCGACGGGAATCGGCTTCGATCGTGGGCTGATTTTCATGGGCGGGGTCTCGTCGCGGCTCGCGCGCATGCTCTGGGTTCCCTCGAGAGATCACGGGCGGTGGAGGCCCGGCAGCCACCTGAAGCCCCACGACTTGAGTGCTGGGGCGTCGTCCGGAATGGCGACATCCCAGACGGTCACGAAGGTCACGGCAGCGATCGCCGCGACGTGAAGAAGCGCGGCAATCGCGAGGGTGAAGGGATGGATCTTATTGTCGCGTCTGATGGAACTGGTTTCGAACATGTGCGCCCTCCTGTGGCTGTCATTTGTTCGACACTCGACATCACGCAATCACAACCTCTCAAGTTAGTATCGGTCATGGAAAGTGAGTTGGAGTGCCTTGTCGAAAAACAGATGGACCGGAAATTGTCACGACACGTCACTGAACCGCGACGAATTGCAGATCGAGGAGCCGCATGAACTTTCTGGCGCATCTGCTCGCGGGGGATTCCGGTGAATCTCTTCTGGTCGGGAGCTTCGCCGGAGACTTCTGTCGGGGCCGGCTCGACAAGCAGCGTGCGGAGCTGCGGGCGGGCATCCGGCTGCATCGGATGATCGACGGTTTCGCCGAGGAGCATGAGTCGTTCTCGCGAATCAGAGCCAGACTGCGTCCATCGCTCGGTCTCTACTCTGGAGTTGGCGCGGACATGCTGATCGATCACCTGCTGGCGCACAAGTGGAGCGACTGGGTATCGGACGAGTCGCTGGAGAAGTTCTCAGATCGGGTGGGGGCGGTACTGGTCGAGCGGTCCGAATGGCTTCCGCCGGACGGTGCGAGAGTCGCTCGAATGATGGTCGCCGGAAAGTGGCTCGAGAGCTACGCGAGCGAGGATGGCATCAGAACGGCTCTGGAGAAAATGACCATGAGAACACGCGGTAATGTGAAGCTTTCGGATACGTTGAGCAGTCTCGATCGGCACCAGGAAGAGATCGGCCGGTCTGTCAAAAGCTTTCTCGGCGACCTCTTCAGCTCGAGACAACTGCTCGATGCCGGAATGCGGGAGAATCTAAGGACGGGTTGACGACCGAGGACTGATCGGGCGCGCGCCGGGCGCGTCGGGCTCATAATGGACAGGAATGACGAAGAAACGGGTAAGGACTCTGCCGATTTCAAAGCGGATTTCAGCGGTGCTGTTCGTTCTGATGAATGCTGCCCTGATCTCCGTGACGATTCTTCTGTCTGGCAAGTCGTACAAGAAGGTCGATCCGGAACCATTCCGGGAGCTGAAGATTCTTCAGGAGAAATTCAACGAGGGATCTCTTCCCTTTCGTGTGATGGTGGAGCTCGGAATGCCGATCATCATGAACATGCTGATCTTCGTTCCATGGGGTTTTCTGCTCTTCGTGCTGCTCGACGACGACGAACGCATGGTGATCGAATCGTACGTCCTGGTCTTCATGCTGGCCTTCGGGTTCAGTTCGCTGGTCGAGGCATGGCAGTATTTTCTGCCGACACGGGTCATGGATATCAACGACGTGATCTGGAATGTCTCCGGAGCCCTGATCGGGGCTCTGCTTGCACATCTCCAGAAGCGCGTCAGATTTGAATTCGAGTGAGGATCGAGTTGTGATTTTAATTGTCGAGGACGACATCCAGGTGGCGAGGCTGATGGAATTGATCCTGAAACGGTCTGGCCGTGAAAGTCATACGATCGGCGACGGTCAGAAGGCGCTGGAGTACCTGTCGAGTCATGAAGTCGAGATGGTGTTCGCGGATCTCGGAGTCAGGGGCCTCTCGGGGGACCAGCTCTGCAGCCACCTGAAAGAAAATGAGGAGACGCAAAAGATTCCGTTTCGTCGTGGTTTCCGGAGACCGCGACATCGCCGAACGAGCCGGGGCGTGTGGTGCTGATGCTCATTTAGGCAAACCTTTTGAATTCGACGATCTCATTCGCCTGGTCGAGTCTCATGTTGACGACAAGTAAACCAATCGAATCACCCGACGAGCACAGTCCCGTATCGCGACTGCGAGAAGTCCTCGTGCGCGAGAACTTCCGGGCGGTCCACGAGGAAGACGAGTGGTCAGGCCTCGGTGAGCAGGTCTGGGCACGGTCGGAGCGTGTCCTGTTCGCCGAGGGTGAAACCGTCGTCATTCTGATTGAGCATCCCGAGGTCGATGAGAAGATCCTCGATCAGGCGATGCGTGGCATTACCGAGCTCTTCAAGGCACGAGGCAGGGCGAGGCAGGCGCTGTCGGTGTTCCAGACGACGACCGTATACGTCTGCATCGTCGCCGAGCGCGGTGTACCGCACCACGGGGTCCTGAACGACTACATCTCGGCGGCGGGAGGGGCAGTCATGATTCCTGTCGTGATGGTGCCGGACCACAATTCGGTGGTCTATCCCGATGTGTCGGGAGAGCGGAAGATCTCACCGATCCGGCGGCGGGTCGAGTATCTTCAGTATCTGCTCGGAGAAGTGCGTGAGCCGGTCGAGATTCACCGCCAGACCGTCCAGACCTTCTGGATCTCCGTTGCATTCGCGGGCGTTCTCGTGCTGGGGGCGATCCTCACCGCTGTCTTCTGAATTGAGTCGTTGAGTCGTTGAGGTCGTTGAGTCATTAAGTCATTGAGTCGTTGAATTGTCGAGCCATTCAGTCGTGGGGTCGTTCGGGCATTGTTCGGTTGGGTCGTTGAGCCATTCCGCGAGGGAGGAGAGGGCTCTGGCCGAGCTTTCTCCAACCGCGATCTGGCCAGGCAGCCGCCTATCATCCCCGCATGACCCTATGACCGCAACGACTCAACGACTCAAGACTCAACGACTGAATGACTCAACGACTCAATGACCCCAACGACTCAATGACTCAATGACCCCAACGACTCAATGACTCAACGACTCAATGACCCCAATGACTCAATGACTTAACGACTCAAAGACTCAAACCACGCGAATACCCTCCCGCTCCGTCTCGTTATCCGACTCCGCATGGCACAGGAAAAACGATTACTACAGAAACTGAAGCGTGGACTCTTCATGACCCATACAGAGATGATCGAGCGGGTCAAGGAGACCTTCGAGCCATCTCTCGGAATCGACCAATCCGTCCTGGATGCTCTCGAGGAAGGTCTTCTCGGTGCGGATGTCGGAGCCGAGATGACGATGGAACTGATGGACGAGATGGAGGCGAAGGTCCGCCGCAAGGAGCTCAGGACCGTCGACGAGTTGTCGCGTGCGCTGCGTGAGGAAACCGAGAGGATGGTTCCGGAGGATCTGCGTCAGCAGCGGCTCGATGTGGGCCGGATCGCTCCCTTCGTCATTCTGGTGGTCGGTGTCAATGGGACCGGCAAGACCACGACGATCGCGAAGCTCGCCCGTCGCTGGAAAGAGGAAGGCCGCTCTGTTCTTCTCGGGGCAGCGGACACGTTCCGTGCGGCTGCAATCGAACAGTTGCAGATGTGGGCGGATCGCGTGTCGGTGCCGATCGTCAAGCACAAGGCCGGTGCGGATCCGGGCGCCGTCGCGCACGATACGATCGCGGCGGCGAAGTCCCGCAGGAGCGATGTCGTCCTGATTGATACGGCAGGTCGTCTGCACAACAAGAAGCACCTCATGGAGGAGTTGTCGAAGATTCGTCGTGTCATCGGAAAGGAACTGCCGGACGCGCCGCACGAAACTCTCCTGGTTCTCGACGGAACGACGGGACAGAACGGACTCTCACAGGCGAGTGCATTCATTGAAGCGGCGGGCGTGACGGGAATCGTGGTGACCAAGCTCGACGGCACCGCAAAGGGGGGCGTGATCCTGTCGATCATGCGTCAGTTTCGTGTACCGGTCTACTACATCGGCGTGGGAGAGGGGATGGATGATCTGATTCCTTTCGACCCGCACGAGTACATCGAGACTCTCTTCGAGACTGATCAGATCCCGAACGCATGAAATATCCGTTCGAGAAACATATCGTCATCTGTACAGGAGGGCGATGCAACGCGGCCGAGCGCGGGGATGATCGGGGAGAATCGCTCCGGCATGAATTGAAGGACCTCAACCGGCAGATGGGAAACAAGCCCCGCATCCGTGTCTGTTCGGTCTCATGCCTCGATCTCTGCGATTACGGCCCGAACATGATCGTCTGGCCCGAGGGGACGGTCTACTCGCATCTGGATCGTGAATCCGCCCGCCGCGCATACCTCGGTGAGATCGGCGAAGGACCGGTCGCAGAGGACAAGAAGCTGAGAATGGACCACGAATAGACCCTGCGGCCACGAAAGGAATCGCGTGTCGCCCGCCTGCGCGGACTGGGATATTTGGGAGTGAATCATCTCCCCGGGGCTTACGCCGCTGGGCTGGGTTGTGTCGCGCCGCCTGCGCGGCGCTATGGGGATGACGGTGCCTTTTCCTCTTACGATTCTTTCAGGAACTTCTTCCCTGCGTCGAGCAGCTTCTTGAGATCTTTTGGACTGCATGCTTCTCCGTAGAGGCGGGCGACTGGTTCGGTGCCGGACATCCTGAAGAGCAGCCAGCTCTCGTCGTCGAACTCCAGTTTCACGCCATCGATGGTGTTGACGTTCACGATCTTCCTGCCCGCGAGCATGTCGGGCGGACTCGCGAGTCGGGCGCCGACGCTTTCCCGGAGGCTGCTCGTGAGCCGCAGGTCGACTCGCTTGCTGAAGTGCGGCCCGTACTCCTCGTACAGGTCCTTGATGAGCTCGTCGATCTTCTTTCCGGTGACGGCAACCATCTCCGCCACCAGCAGACATGCCAGCACGCCATCTTTCTCGGGGAGGTGTCCCCAGACCGAGAGTCCGGCGCTCTCCTCGCCACCGATCGCGATCTTGTCCTCGAGAATCAGTTCCCCGATGTACTTGAATCCGACCGGTGTTTCGTAGAGCGGGACGTTGAGGTCGCGGGCGATTCGATCGATGAGGTGGGTCGTGGCCACCGACCGCGCCAGACCGCCGGGAAACTCCCGATTCTTTTTGAGGTAGAGAGCGAGCAGAGCGAGGATCAGATTTGCGGGGACGAACCGTCCGCGTGAATCAACGATCCCGAATCGATCGGCATCACCGTCGGTGGCAAGACCGAGATCGAGTTTCTCCTGAAGAACGAGCTTCCGGAGCTCCGCGAGATTCTTCTGACTGCATTCGGGCGAATAGCCACCGAAGTACGGATCGCGGTAGTTGTGAATGATCTTGATTCTGACGTTGGTCGAGAGGAGGAAGTAATCGAGATATTCACGCGCGGTCCCGTAGAGCGGATCGACGCCGATGGTCAGGCCGCTCTCGCGGACTGCTTCGACATCGATGATCTCGCGGAGTGTGGCGAGATAGCGCTCGCGAGGATCGATCGTTTCGATTCGTTCTTCCTTTGCGTAGACGTCGACCAGTTCCTTCGATTCTTCGAGGGTCCGGATCTCGTCCTCGATACCTCTGGTGACCTCCGGGAGAGCAGGTGCCCCGTTTGCCGTCGAGAACTTGAGGCCGTTGTATTCAGGAGGATTGTGCGACGCCGTGAAATTGATGACGCCGGCAGCGCCTCGCCGTATTGCTTCGTGGGCGACGCACGGAGTCGGGACGTCGCGACTGCAGAGGAAGGCACGATAGTTGTTGTAGGAGAGAATTCGCGCTGCCTCATAGGCAAACTTCTCGCTCAGAAACCGTGTGTCGAAACCGATGACGATTCCGGCATCCCGGTCCGTATCGACCGTCTCCAGGTAGTTGACGATTCCCTGTGTCGCGAGCCTGACATTCTCGAAGGTGAAGTCCTCGCCTATGACGCCTCTCCACCCCGAGGTTCCGAACTTGATCATGAGTGCACGTTGCGCATGCGGGTCTCTCGCCACCCTCCGGATTCGAGCGTGGCCTGAATCAAGCATAATCGAACACAGTCTATGAGTCACCAACCGAAGATTCTCATCGCTGACGACGATCCTTCGATCGTCCGTCTTCTCCAGAAGTACCTCGAGCCACTCGAGGTCGAAACTCTCGTGGCGAGTGATGGTTACGAGGCACTCGAGATCGCCCGTGCGGAGATCCCTGAGATGATCCTGCTCGACGTGATGATGCCGGGGCGGAGCGGGTGGGACGTCTGCCAGGCGATCAAGGGAGTGCGGCGTACGCGGGACATCATGATCGTGCTGATCACGGCTAGAGGTGATGTTCGGGACCGGCTCACCGGTCTCCAGGCGGGGGCGGATGACTATCTCGTCAAGCCATTCGAAAAGAACGATGTGACATGGCGGGTGAGCAGGCTTCTCGATCTAGCACAGCGCCGGCGGCTCGAAGCACGTGGGGGCCATCTGGAGGACGAGGTCGACGATCTTCTCGAAGATCCTGCGACCGGTCTGCCGGCTGTCTCTCTCGCAATGGCCAAGATCAGGGAGATGCTGATCGAAAAGCAGTTTCTCGGAATCCTCCACGTCGACATTGAGCACTTCGAGAGGATCGAGGAAGAGTATGGCTGGGCGTTCTTCGATGAGTTCCTCCGCCGCGCGGCCGATGTGATCATCAAGGAAGCTGACAATCGAACGGCATTGCCCGCGGTCAACCGGGTCGGGTCGTCTGCATTCTTTCTGTTCCTGCCGCCCCCTGAGGAAGGCTCCTTTCAGGCGATGATGAATACGTCCTCGACCGAGATTCAGGATCGGCTCAATGAAACGATGAGAGCGCGCTTCCCGCACCTCTCAGCTGGCGAGATCGGATTCTTCGTAGGGAGCGCGATCATCACGTACTCCCCGCAGATCCGGCTCGAGCGCCAGATCTACCGCGGTCTTCAGCTCGCTTCCGATGCTGTTCGACAGGAGGAGAAGAAGAGGAAGCAGGAAATGGTCGAGGAGATGAGAGAGATCATCCGGGACAGCAGCGTCACGACCGTCTATCAGCCGATCGTAAACGCTGCCGACTGCTCGATCTATGGATACGAGCTGCTCACACGCGGCCCCGAGGCGAGCTCTTTCCGGAACAGCGACATGCTCTTCGCGTTCGCCAGAGAGAACGGCATGGCCTGGGATCTGGAGAAGGTGGCCATCGAATCGATGGTTCAGAATCTCAAGAAGCAGAGCGGTCCAATCGAGAGGAAATGTCTGATCAATCTGGAGGCCGAGACGCTCGAGGCCTTTGCGGAGAACTTCGATGCGATGGTCACATTCTTTGCGCAGAATCCGACGCAGTTCGTCTTCGAGCTGACCGAGCGCGCGTGGATCGAGGACTACTCTGCCTTTCGCGACATCCTCCAGAAGCTGCGCGAGCGCGGCGTCGGTATCGCCATCGATGATGCTGGATCCGGCTACGCATCGCTCGAAGCAATCGCCTCCCTCGCACCCGACTACCTGAAGATCACCAAAGGGCTGATCTCGACGATCGGCAGCGAGCCGATCAAGCAGGATCTGATCAAGCTGCTCGTGGAGCTCGCTCACAAGATCAACGCAAAGACCATCGCGGAAGGGATCGAGACTCCCGAGGAGTACCGTTGGTGCCGGGAGCTCGGCGTCGACCTGCTCCAGGGTTTCTTCCTGGCAAAGCCCTCAGACCGGTTCATCTCCGAGATCGACATCCCGGAAGAATGCGAACCGATGCTGAACGTGTAGGGCAAAATCACGACATTCGACAGGACTCGACCCCAACGACCCAACGACTCAACGACTCAACGACTCAACGACTCAACGACTCAATAACTCAAGGACCCCAACTATGAAATGGCGCGGAAGACAAGGTAGCTCCAACGTACAGGACAGGCGTGGCATGAAGGGCCCGGTGATGGCTGGAGGCGGGCTCGGTGCGCTCGTCATTGCACTCGTCGTCTACTTCCTCGGCGGAGATCCAGGCATCGTGATGCAGCAGCAGCCGGCATCGCAGGGCGGTCCAGCCATCTCGCAACAGGAGAGCGACGAGCTCGCGGAGATGGTCTCTGTCGTTCTTCGGGAGACTGAACAGGTGTGGAACAAGAAGTTCCGCGAGTTCGACGAGACGTACCGGGAGCCACAACTCGTCCTGTTCACCGGCGCCGTCGAGTCGGCGTGCGGTGTCGCCGGCGCATCGGTCGGACCGTTCTACTGTCCTTCCGATCAGCAGCTCTACGTCGACCTGAGTTTCTACGAGACCCTCCGCGACCGGATCGGCGCGCCAGGGGATTTTGCGCAGGCGTACGTCATCGCCCATGAGGTGGGCCATCACGTCCAGAACCTCGTCGGGATCGCCGACCAGGTGCGCTCGCGGCAGGCCGTCGGATCTGAGGCCGATGCAAACCAGCTTTCGGTCCGTATGGAGCTGCAGGCTGACTGCTACGCCGGGATCTGGGCGCACGAGATGCGCGGCGAAGACTTCCTCGAGCCGGGAGACATCGAAGAGGCACTCGGAGCGGCCAGCGCCATCGGCGACGACGCGCTCCAGCAGCAGTCCGGAGGCGCCGTCCGCCCCGAGACCTTCACCCACGGCACCTCGGAGCAACGTCTGAGCTGGTTCCGCCGCGGCTACGAGACCGGCGACGTAGGAGCCTGCAACACCTTTCAGTGAGTCATTGAGGTCATTGAGTCGTTGGGTCGTTGAGGTTCTTGGGTCGTTGAGTCATTGACGGATGGGCGAGTGAGGTGCTGCGGGCGTAGGCGACATCCGCTGAGACCGCGTTCCCCATAGCACCCCGACTCAAAGACTCAATGACGCAACGACCTCAACGACCCATCCCGGAATTTCCCCGTGTCCCGAAACATTAATCTTCCCGAAGTGGGGCTGTAGCTCAGTTGGGAGAGCGCCTGAATCGCACTCAGGAGGTCGTCAGTTCGATCCTGATCAGCTCCACCATTTCCTTCCCCTTTTGCAGCCCCGGCTAGGTCGTGCGATCGACCAGCTTCGCCTGCGGCGCGTTCGCTTTCACCGAACGGATACCGTTCTCCATCGACGACTTCGACTTGTACATCTCGCTCTTGCCGATGACCTCGGCGTTCGCGGCAGTCAGGACGAAGTAGGCGCTGCCATCCTTCGCAGTCTTGCGAGTGAAGCGCGAATCGTCGGAGATGCTTTTCCGAACGGATTCAACTCCATTGAGCGCGCCTGCTTTCGCGACGTAGGTGCCGCTCGTGAGGATGACCTGGTTGTTCCCCGCTCGGAGGTTGAACCTGAACTTCCCGTTCCTGGACTCTTCGATCACGAATGTTCCTGGCATCTCGGTTCTCCTTTCACTTGGTGCGGATGCTTCGAGTGTTTCACGAAGAGGAAGGCAGAACAAATTGGCGAGTCTGACAGTCGCGCCAGGTTTCCAGGGTCAGGGATACAACCGATCAGAAGACAGACCTGGCTCGTCGTCAAGATGTTCAAGGGCGTCGGGATCAATGATCAGTGCCGGGTCACGGCGGCTGGACTCACGAACAACGAGTACTGGATCACGATCACCGACACCGAAACCTGCCGGACATGGGAGCGGGCGAACCCGCACAACCAGTACAACATCATCTCCGACCAGAGAGCCTTCCCTCTGAATGATCTGCCGCATGTCGTTTTCTGACGGTGAACAAAAAGGGCCGGTCGCAGGACCGGCCCTTCTTGATTCCTCCTTAAACGCTTTCACGCCCTGTTGTCGGTCATCAGCCGTCTTTTTCTGACGACCGACGACTGACGACCGACGACTGACTACGCGCTGCGCATCTGTGACTGCTCGAGCTCGACCGCTCTGGGGAAGTAGACGTTGTTCTCGAGGTGGATGTGCTGGTGGAGGTCGGCTTCGAGCTCCTGAAGTCTGAAGTAGAGTGCCTGGAAGCTCATGCAGGCCCCTTCCGGGAGCGTATAGTCGCTGGTGATCTCCCGGAGGCGTCGGAGCATCTCCGCGGCCTGATCGTGCTCGGAGATCATCATGCGGATCGGGTTCTGAACGGTTCCGAAGCCGGGCTGCGAGACGGCCGAGCCGACGCTGATCTGGTGCTCGAGCTGGCTGACGAATGGGAAGAGGATCTGCTCCTCTTTCATCATGTGCTCGTAGAGCTCGGTCTGGAGCTCACGAACGATGGCCGCGACCTCGATCACCTCTTCGTGATTTGGTCCGTGAACCCGTTCGACCTTGTTCGCGAGGACGACGAGAGCCTCGGTCTCTTCGCGGGTGTAGACGTGGTGTTTGCGGACGATGTAGTCGGATAGCTCGTTCAGCGGCGCTTCCGACCAGTTCCGCTCCTCCGGGCCCTTCTGGAGCTCCTCGAGCTCACCGAGCAGGACGTCGATACCGACGCCGGCGCGCGAGCAGGCATCCTCGAGCGGCATCTTGCCGCCGCAGCAGTAGTCAATCTTGAACTTCTGGAAAATTCGCGTGGATGAAGGCATCTTTGCGGCGATGTCGCCAACCGGGGTGGTGACATCGAACTCTGAAGTGGTGATGGTCATTGGGTGTTCTCCTCTCTCTCTGATGCGGGCGACAGCCCGCCGTTCCTGAGACAGTGTCGCTGACGAGAGGATGGGGCGGTATGACGCAGATCATGTGAGCGGGCAATCGGTGTGGGCGGGTTCCCGTGTGGGTCGGACGTCCAACCCACACGGGCGCCTGCGATTCTCTTGCTTCCACCCCAGGAATCCCATATGTTGCGCTGGCCGGACCGAATCCCTTCGCAGGTGGAGCTCTCGGAGAGAAAATTCGTGAAATTACCCACAGGAATGTGTCCGGAAATCGGTTGCCGACGAAACCATCTGCCGTTCGCTTCGTATTGAGGGCGTGACGAGGAGGATCAATTTCATGACTAAGACCACGAATACTCACGACGTTTTTCTGTCTGCTGGCGCTCGGAGCCTCGGCGCAGGTTCCGCAGGAGCGGGCGCCGGCCGAGGACGCCCGTGCGATTCGACTGACACTGCAGGAGGCGGTGAGTGCATCCGCAGCCGCAAACCTCGGCGTCTCGATTCAGGAGTACCAGTACCTCGAGTCGCGGCAGCGTGCGCGTGGCTCCGAGTCGATCTTCGACTGGTACACGGACGGCAGGATCAGTACTTCCACCCGGGAGAATCCTGCGAGGACGACCATTGAAGCGTCGGCTGTCGACGAGGACGTGGCGAACATCGGTGTCCAGCAGCTGCTGCCGACGGGTGGCACCTATAGTGTGGGATTCAACAATTCGAAGAGCGACACGAACAACCCCACTTCGAGGTTCAATCCCGATCTACGGCTCTTCGCTCGGATTCAATTTCACGCAGCCACTTCTCAGGAATTTCGGCGTCGACGTGAATATGCGCTCGATCACGATCGCCAGGAACAACATGGGGATCAGCAGAGAGCAGTTCCGCCGGGTTCTGATGGACACGATCCTGCGGGTCGACATGGCGTACTACGATCTGATTTTCGCTCGCGAGAATCTGGACGTGAAGCGCCAGTCGCGCGAGCTCGCTCGTGACCAGGCTCGTATCACGCAGATCAGAATCGACGTCGGCGCCTCGGCTCCGCTCGACATCCTCCAGCCCGAAGTCGCGATCGCGACGCGCGAAGAGGAAGTGATCGTAGCGGAGGCGCAGGTCAGGGATGCGGAGGACCGCCTGCGGGCGCTCATGAACCTTCCGGCCGATCAGTGGGACCGTCCGATCGTTCCGACCACGGATCTCGATGCAGAGCTGGTAGAGATCGATTCGCAGGCGGCGGTTGCGCAGGCGTATCTGTTGCGGCCGGAGATCCTTCAGGCGGGGCTCGATACGCAGAACAGCAAGATCGACTATCGCTACTTCCGTAACCAGGTGCTCCCGAGGCTCGACTTCGATGTCGACTACGGCGCGGGCGGGATCGGTGGTACTCAAATCATCCGCGACGACAATGGAGACATCATCCGGACGATCCCGGGCGGCTATGGTGATGCGTTCGACCAGGTCGCGGGGATCGACTTTCCGTCCTGGACGGTAGGCTTCAACTTCGGCGTTCCGATCCGGAACATCGGAGCGCGCGCCGATGCGAAGCGTGCCGAGTATCAGGTCGAGCGTCAGCTCCAGTCGGAAGAGCAGCTCCGTCAGAATATTGCAGTCGAGGTTCGTCAGGCCGCACGGAACGTCGAGCGATTCGCCAAACAGATCGTCGCTGCGCGGGCGGCCCGTGAAGCTGCCGAGCGGAACCTCGGTGCCGAGAGGAAACGATTCGACAACGGTATGACGACCAACTTCGAGGTTCTGCAGGTCCAGCAGGACCTGTCCGACTCACGTAGTCGCGAGATCGCAGCGGTAGTGGCGTACAACCAGGCCGTGTCCTCGTATCACGATGCGATCGGCGATCTTCTCGACTACAAGAACATCGAGGTCGATGTGCCCGGATCTGGATCCGGCGATGTTTGCGAGCTGGAAGGATGTGCGCTGGTTGAACTACGGGTACTGGGCCGACTGAGGAGCCGTTCTCGAGCCCTGGGCCCGGAAATCGGTTATGACGTTTTGCGAGAGGGGCCGGCCGGCCCCTCTCGGCGCGTACGGAGGCCGTACCGGTTACGATTGTCGTCCAAAAGCTCCACGGAGGGTGGAGCCAGACGCTGCTTTGAAGTTCGCCCTGATTCAGGAGGAGAGTCATGGAACATCCAGTCCATCCAGAAGGTACGATGCCGGTCGCTTCGACCGACGCCAGGGTCTTCCGGTCAGCCCGAAGGGCCGGCAAATCCGTTCTCGCGCCTTTTCGGGGTGCTGATCTCACCAGGTGAGACGTTCGAGAGCATCGCACGACGGCCCGACTGGCTCGTGCCGCTCCTGATCTGGATTGCGATCTCCATCGGGGCAACGATGATTCTCGTCCCACGCCTCGACTATGAGCCCATGTACAAAGCGATGCTCGAGAAGCGCTCGCAAATGAGCGAAAAGCAGCGCGACGAGCAACTCGATCGAATGATGGAGAGTGCTGAAGCGGGGAGGAAATGGGCGCTCTACACCCCCGTCGCATCCGTCCCTCTCATGTTCCTCGTGGTGGCGGTCGCTCATGTGGGGCGGCCTGCATGCGTTCGGTGCAGAGAACACCTTCCGGCAGTCGTTCTCAGTCACGATCTACGCGTTCACGCCTCAATTGATCAAGGCAATCATCTCCACGGCGATCGCGACGACGCGGACCACGATTGACGCACGCATGGCGAGCGCCATTCTCAAATCGAACCTCGGCGCTCTGACGAGCTCCTCGGATTCGCCCGTTCTGTTTGCGCTCCTGAGCTCGGTCGATCTGTTCACGATCTGGACGATCGTGCTCTTGTCGATCGGCTTCGCGGTCGTCACCAGATTCACTGCTGCCAGAGTTGGAGCTTACGTCGTGGGGCTCTACCTCGTCGTCGTTCTCTTCAAGGTCGGGATGGCGATGCTCATGGGGGGATTCAGTTGAACAGGAAGTTGATCATCGCGGCGGTGGTGGTCCTTCTGATCATCATCGTCGTCGTCGCGAGCGTGATGTCTGACCAGGAAAAGGGTCAGAAGGTCTACGTGACCGAGGCGCAGCCCCGCGACATCGAGTCCGTCGTATCAGCACCGGGGGAGATCGATCCGAAAGTCAAGGTCAATATCAGCGCGCACGTGATCGGGAAGATCGAAAAGATCTACTTCGAGGAAGGGGACTGGGTCGAGCGGGGACAGAAGCTCGTGGAGCTCGAGAGAGTGGCGCTCGAAGCGCAGCGCGACCGCATGCGTTCGGAGGTCGCCAGCAGGCAGATCGAGCTTCGTCGCGCACAGATCAATCTCGATCAGGCGGAGCTGAACTTCAACCGCACCCGCAGTCTCCGCGACGAGGGAATCCAGGCGGAGGATCTGTATGAGCAGTCGAGGCTCGATCTGGAAAATTCACGGGCGAACCTCTCCGCTGCGCGGGAGTCTGTGCGGCAGGCTCAGGCTGCTCTGACGCAGGCGAGCGACGATCTCGGACGAACGACCATCGATGCACCGATCTCCGGCAAAGTCGTTCAGCTCAACGCCCGCGAGGGAGAAGTCGTCATCACGGGGACGATGAACAATCCCGGGCTCCGTGATCGCCGTTCTCGCCGATCTGTCCGAGGTGCTCGTTCAGGCCGAGGTGAGCGAGACGGAGGTCGTCGGGATCGAGGAGGGGCAGCCGGCGAGAATCGAGGTCGATGCGGTGTCCGATCATATCTACAGCGGACGCGTCGTCGAGATCGGCAGTTCTGCCACGGGGCGGGCCGGGGCGGGCTCGGGATTGCGATTCTTTCTGGTGAAGATTCTTCTCGAGGAACCTGACGATCGGTTGCGACCGGGGATGACGGCGCAGGTCGAGATCGTCACCAGCTCGGTTTCCGACGTGCTGGCGATTCCCGTTCAGAGTGTGATCGAGCGGGATCTCGAGAAGTGACGATTCCGACGAGAAGGTGAAAGTCGTGCCGGTCGTGGAAGAGGGAAAGGTGACGCTCAAACAGGTCGAGACAGGTATCTCCGACGCGACCCATGTGGCGATCGACGAGTGGATTGAATGCCGGGGACACGGTGGTGACCGGACCCTTCCGGACGCTCAAGCGTCTACAAGAGGGAGATCCGGTGACTGTCGGAGAAGAGAATGCTGATTCTGGCGATGACGAAAATGCGGATGGAGAAAATGAGGACAGCCAATGACAGTAACGACTGAAGCGAGGAAGCCCCGGCCGGCCGGTGAAGCAGAGCACCTGATCGCGATGCGCGAGATCTCGAAAATATACGATCTCGGTCCGCAGAAAATCTACGCGTTGAACGGGCTCGATCTGACGATCGACTACGGCGAGTACGTGGCCATCATGGGCCCCTCGGGCTCGGGGAAGTCGACGCTGATGAATGTGATCGGCTGTCTCGATACACCGTCGGACGGAAGCTACCTGCTCGACGGCGTTGCAGTCGAGACGCTCAATGATGATGAGCTCGCGGCGATCCGGAACGGAAAGATCGGGTTCGTCTTCCAGACCTTCAATCTTCTCGCTCGCACGAGTGCGCTCGCGAATGTGGAGCTCCCCCTCGTGTACGCCCGAATCACGAAGGCGGAGAGACGTGAGCGGGCAGAGGAAGCTCTGCGTCTGGTCGGACTCGTCGGACCGGATGAACCATCAGCCGAACGAGCTCTCCGGCGGTCAGCGCCAGCGCGTGGCCGTCGCACGCGCTCTCGTCAACAAGCCGTCACTCCTTCTCGCCGACGAGCCGACCGGAAACCTCGACTCGAAGACCGGTCGCGAGATCCTCGACCTGTTCCGGGACCTCAGCGCCCAGGGCAACTCCATCATCATGGTCACCCACGAGGAAGACGTCGCCCAGGAAGCGCAGCGGGTGATTCATATTCGGGATGGAAAGGTGGTTGATTGAGTGGTTGAGTCATTGGGTCATTGGGTCATTGAGTCATTGAGTCGTTGAGTCGTTGAGTCATTGAGTCGTTGAGTCATTGAGTCGAGGTTGCGAGAGGATCAACGGTGGGGGGCATGTACAGATTTGAAAAGCTATTCGTCTGGCAGAAGAGCGTCGATGCGTGTGAAGCTGTTTATGGGTTGAGCGACAGCTTTCCTCCGGAAGAGAAGTTCGGGATGACCAGCCAGCTCCGCCGAGCAGTCGTGTCGATTCCAACGAACATTGCCGAGGGCACGGGGGACGATTCGGACAGCGAGCTGATCAGGTTCATTCGTTATGCCATTCGGTCTCAGCATGAGGCGGTGAGCCTGATCAGAGTATCCGTGAGATTGGGATTCACCTCCTCCGAAAAGTGTGTCGTTGCTGAAGACAAGTTAGCCAGCGCGGGAAGACTCCTTCATCGCATGAAAAAATCTCTCAGCTCACCGGCAGTGAAGGATGAGGCCTCAGATCCAGAGCTGGAACATGATCTACAGCTGTTGCTTTTAAAGGAGCCAGACGACAGCAATGACCAATGACTCAGGTGATGCGACGACACAACGCCTCAATGACCCAACTCCCCAATGACCCAAATGACTCAACGACGCAATGACTCAAGCAATGACCCAACGACTCAACGACCAATGACAAGAAAGATCAATGACTCAATGACTCAATGACCCAATAATGTTCTCCGAAAATCTCAAAATCGCTCTCAGCGCCATCTGGGCCAATCGCATGCGGTCGGTGTTGACGACGCTTGGAATCATCATCGGTGTCGCGGCCGTGATAGCGGTCGTGTCGGTGGTGCAGGGACTCGAGCATACGATCGAGGCGGATCTGCAGGGGGTGGGTGCCACCTACATTCTGGTCGTTCCCGACTCCGGGGAAGAACGGAACTCGATGGGGGCACGGATCCCGGACCTGACCTACGAGGACGGCGTCGCCCTCGTCAAACAGGCCCCGGAGATCCGTGAGTTCACGCCGATCTTCTTCACGTCGACCGAAGCAAAGATCCGCGACACGACCCACCAGACTCAGCTGCTCGGGGTGGGCTCCTCGTATCAGGAGGTGGTCAACCACTGGGTTGAGCGGGGACGCTTCTTCACTCCTCTCGACATGGAAGCGAGAAAACGAGTCGCGACAATAGGAATCGAAGCGGCCCGGAAGCTCGGCATTCAGGACGATCCGATCGGAAAGAAGATTCAGATTGCCAACGCGGCGTTCACGGTCGTCGGCATCATGGAGAAGAAGGGGAGGACACTCGGCCAGGACAGCGACGATCTGGTTCTGATTCCGTTCACCACGGCGGGACTGGTCTACGGGCCCGAGCGCATGAGATCGATCCGTTTGGATTTCCAGGCTCGAAGCGCGGAAAGAATCGACCTCGCCGAGGATCAGATCCGCGAGATCCTGCGCTCGCGTCACAACCTCAAGGAAGACGACGAGAACGATTTCAGGATCATCCTCCAGGAAGAGATCCTCGAGACGGTATCGTCAGTGCTGACCAACACGTCCTTCGTCATGGGCGCGGTCGTCGGGATCGCGCTGCTCGTCGGCGGAATCGGAATCATGAACATCATGCTCGTGTCCGTGACCGAGAGGACGCGGGAGATCGGCATCCGCAAAGCGATCGGTGCGCGGCGTCAGGATGTCCTCATACAGTTCCTGATCGAAGCAATCACACTCTCAGGAGCGGGCGGAATCCTCGGAATCCTCGGAGGGATGCTGCTGGCGAGACTGGTCCAGATGTGGCTCGAGAGCCTGATCGACTTCCCCGCCGTCCACACTCCGCTCTGGGCCGTTCTGGTCGCCTTCGGCTTCTGCGGCGCCCTGGGAGTGATCTTCGGCATCTATCCCGCCGCAAAAGCATCGAAGCTCGACCCGATCGACGCGCTGCGCTACGAGTAGGGTTGTCCGGGTCTGGTGGACCTGGTGGACTTTCGTGGACATTCTGGACGTAAGCGTGGACAGACGAGTGGACGAAGGAGCGGACTGAGCTCTCTTCCGCAACTCGTGCGGGGCCGCTGCTCTGGTTCCGTCCACTCTTCCCGTCCGCCCAGTTCACGGCTCCACAAAGTTCACTCGGTCAACATCGACTGGAATTTGCGCTGTTCTTCTCACATTGATTAAATTGTCAACGTTGATGGAGGTTTCCAGTGCAGCGATCAATGTCAGCGCAGGAAGTTGCCGAAGAGCTCGGGATCTCGCTCTCGAGTGTGTATTCGTACGTGAGCCGCGGTTTGTTGCGGAGTGAGCCGGTGACCGGGTCGCGGGAGCGCCGCTATCTCACCGAGGACGTCGTGAGGATGAAGAACCGAGGGAGGCGGAGGGACACTGCACCCGGTATACCGCTTCCCGACGGCGCCGGCACGTTTTCGATCGACACCTCGCTGACGCTCGTGACGGAGACTGGGGTCTGGTACCGGGGACAGGACGCGCTGGCGCTGGCGCAAAGTGCGAGTGTCGGAGAAGTGGCCTCGCTTCTGTGGACGGGAGACACGAAGAATGTGGCAGAGCTGTTTGCCTGCCGCCCACCGGTTCCGGAAGAGTGGGAGCGGGTCTCGGACACGGTGCGAGATCTCTCGCGGGTTGATGCGTTTCAGGTCGCTCTTCCCGTGGTCGCCGAGGCCGATCCTTCGGCTTACCACGTCACACCGGACGCTGCAGCGCGAACGGGAGCGAGGATCACGCAGCTCCTGACTGCTGTTGCCGCGGGGGCCGAAACACTCGCCATCTCTGGTATTGCGGAGACGCTGCAGGAGGCGTGGGCGCCGCGCAATGAGCGCGCAACCGATCTGCTTCGGCTGGCCCTGATTCTGTCGGCGGACCAGGGGATCGACATCAATTCTTTCACGGCCCGGGCCGTCGCCTCGGCTGGATCGAGTCCGTATGCAGTCGTGGCGGGAGCGCTGGCCTCGTTGCAGGGTGTGCGGCATGCAGGTGTGATGTCGAGTGTTGCAGCCCTTTTCGCTGAGACTGATCGCCCTGCCGAGGCGCAGTCGGTGATTCAATCTCACCTGCAGAGAGGTGACTCGATTCCTGGATTCGGGCATCGACTGTTCCCGCACGGGGACCCGCGAGCGGCATTGATTCTCAGCCGTTTGCCGGTCGCGGCGAAGGGATCGCGGGAGCTCAAGCGGATCGACGAGATCGTGAGTGCTGCCGAAGTCGTTCTTTCCGAAAAGCCGACGATCGATTTCGCGCTGGTCGCGCTCGGTCACGCTCTCGAGCTTCCCGAGGATGCGCCGCTGACGATTCAGGCGCTCGGTCGATCGATCGGCTGGATCGCTCATGCGATCGAGCAATACTCGCGTGCCGCGCCTCTTCGACCGTCCGGCCGCTACATCGGCCTTCGTCCCTGAGACGCAGGCGAGCCTGAAGGGGGTCGGGGCTCCAGCCCCGACTCGCGGAGGGCTCCAGCCCTCAGCAAGCCCGCACTGGACGAACTGCTTCAATGAAGTATCCGCATAGAAGAACGTCACTCCACGGGATCACCCCGGTTTCTCTTCCCCGTCACTCCTGTAGAATCAGCCGCTGGAGGAATCGTCTGTGAACATTTCCGAGACCTATTCGTCTCTCTCGAACGAGACCCTGCTCGAGGCCTACTCTTCCGCCCCCGATCGCGTGCGTCAGGCCATTGCCGATCTCTCGGACGATGAGCTGCATGCACACGCGGCAGAGCGGAAGTGGTCGATCGCACAGATCGTGGCCCATCTGGTCGATGCGGAGATCGTGGGAGCGATGCGAGCGAGACAGATTTTCGCCGAGCCCGGGACGGCCTTCGCGGTATGGGATCAGGATGCATGGGCGGATGAGCTCGATTATTCTTCGCTCGATCGGAGTGATCTGGAGCGGCGTCTCAATCTCTTCCAGCTTCTTCGCGAGACGACCGGCGCGATCTTCTGGCGGGCGAGCGGGGAGGAATGGAAGAGAACCGCCATCCATCCGGAGCGGGGAGAGATGACTCTCCGGCAACGTGCTCGAGCTGTACGCTGATCATGGAGAGCGTCACCTCTCGCAGATTCTCGCGCTTCGCACTCACCTCGGCAGGCCGGCCCAGATCGAGCTCCGCCTGTCATCCTGAGCGAAGCGAAGGATCGCGTACGGCATGACTCGAAGTGAATTGCGGGGGAACCGAGGGCGAGTATGACTCCACGCGATCCTTCGCTGCGCTCAGGATGACATCTGGGGCCTAGATGATCGTGTCGATCTCCTTGACCAGTGCATCGCAGTCACGAATCTCGAACCCCTCGGGATCGCGGGCGAGCCGGTCGAGAACGGGAGTTTCGAACCCGGCGTGACGCAGATCCGCGCTGATCTGTTCCGCCTCCGCCTGCATCGACGCCGGTGGATGGGGCAGCGGATCCTTCGGTGTGCCCGGTGGCGCGAACTTCGAACGCTCATTGGCGTCGATCCGTCCGACCAGCTTCTTTCGCAGACGCGACAAGGGTCCTTCGACCTCCGGGAACGGGGCGAGCTCCTTGAGGCCGGAGATTGCCGCCTGCAATGCCTCGAAGCATCGCTCGAAGTGAGCCTTCTCCCGCGGCATCAGCTCTTCGGTCAACTGCTGCACGTCGTTGAGTGCGAATTCGATCTCCGTGACCATGTGCGCGTTGACGTTCTCCCTTGCACCGTTGATCGTGTCGATCAGGAGATTGCCGGCGAGGAGCAATTGATTGACGTAGAACTGTTCACTGACACGGGCGCACGCCCGGGGCAGGCATTCAGCTCCGTCGCTGAGCCTGGACCATATCGAAGCCGGAATCGGTGGCATCATCCCCTCCACTCACTGCTTGCCTCAACTATATCGCAGGGGGGCGGGGAGAGGCTCAAAGGTCAGTGAACCCACTCGTCGCGTTTCGGGTGCTCAACGACGCTGGAGTCATATAGAGCGATCCTCTGCTCCTCGAGCTCCCACAGCTCACGAATCCTTGCATCACGACGCCTTCGCCGCCGGATCGCCCAGAGTGCGAGCAATGTGATGGCGGTCCAGAGCGTGATGGAGCTGGTGACGAAGGGTATCCAGCGGTTCCAGATTTTCGTGCTTCTCCAGAAGTCGCGCTCGACGAGTGGGAGTGCCCGTCCCGTGGCGTCGAGGAAAGCCTCATCGAAGGGAAGTCCTTCTGCCACCTTTTCAAGAATTCTCTTTGGAGCATCAGCGCCGAGCTCATTGAGGATGTGGCGGGTGAACGCCGTCGATATGGCGTAAGACCTGTGGACCTGGAACTCACTTCCCGCGAAGCCTCGTTCCACGGTCGCCAGATCGAGATCGTCGAGGTTCATCATTCCGAGCGTGAGGCGGGTTCTGTCCTCGAGGTCCCACGAGCCTCCCGCCGTCATCGCGAGCCCCTCGTGAAACCATCGCGGAACCGGCCTTCCCCCCGACGCGCGGTGAATGAGAATGTGGGCGATCTCGTGGCGGAGAAGGTTCGGCAGTCCATCGTCGGGATAAGTCGATGCACGTGCCGGGAACAGAACGATGTCCGAAGTCTCGCCAATGGCATAACCGTTGACGTATTCGGGCGTCCGGGCTGCGAGTGCCGAATCTTCGGGAGCGAGGAGAATGTCGATCGGCTCGCCACCAGGCGGTGCGCCGATCAGTTGGTTCACGATCTCCAGACTGGCGCCGGGAAGTTGTTCGATCTGCCGGGCGACGGGGAGCATCGTCGCCGGCGCATCGATTCGTAGCGGGGGCAGTGCTGCGGCCGCCGCGGCGGCGAAGCCGAGAAGCAGAGCGAGTTGGAACGCGACGATCAGAGAGTGGCGCACGCGTCTAGTGTAGTGTCTACGCGACACTGCACTCGCTTACCTGCACGGCGCCCATCGGCACACGTACTACCGGACTGCTGAGACGTCGCTTGCTCGACCCATGAGCGGGCAAGCTCATGAAGTGTCGCGTATGCCTGCCATGTCGATCGCGCCCACTCCTCGACGCGCGAGGCATGCTCCTCGGGAGAGGTGCTCTCCCTGATGTGAGCGATGGTGAGATCTCCGCGGGAAGAGGGGACCTCCGGGCGTTCGACGGGTGAAGAACCATCGAGCCATTCCCGGACGGCTTCAGCGCCCATGGCCGCGTCTGCATCTCCTTCGAGGATCGAGCAGATTCCACCGAGATGAGCCGCGAGAGATTTCGCCGAACGGCAGTACCGATCCGGATGCTGCAGACAATAGGTATCGACCATCATCCGGTGAACGTGGAAGTATTGTGGATTCGAAAAATCCTGCGCGAGCAGCTCCTCGAAGAGCTCATGGCATCCTGCGGCGCCGCGCTCGATCTCGAACCCACATCCATCGCATCGCTCGATAGTCGTGTCGTTCTCGATGGTCATGATTTGCGCCGGATCGCGGCGACGAGCTCGTCCTTCTTCATGGAGCTCCGGCCGTCGATGTTGAGCTCACTCGCCCGATTTCTCAGCTCCTCAACAGTTCGATCGTCGAGTGACCGGTTCGGATTCCCCGTCCCCTGTGTCGTCTTGTTCGGCGTTCGTCCTTCCTCGCGGCGCTGCTTGTTTACCGTCCGCGCAGCAATCTCTTCAGCCTTGTCTTCCGACTTCCCCCGTTCGAGCTCGCTCTCCTTCACGTGATCGTATTGGCGTTCATCCTTGTTGCTCCATGCATTTGGCATATGTCCTCCTTTAGTACGGGATAGACAATGCGAAATGAATGCAAGAAAGCTCGACGCCCCGGAGCGCCGGCCCCGTGGAGGCGGAGCGCAGGCTCCCACTGTGGCGACGCGCACACGGTGGCCGGGGGTGTCCGCCTCTCCGCCGGGTGGGAGCCAGGCGCTACCGGCGTCAGCGTTCCATCGTCGGATTGGCGTTGTACGCGGCCGATCCGCCGGGAGGGATACTGGCGTTCTCCCAGCCGGCGCCACGAAGGTGTTTGCTGAAAGATCATTGCCCGACGTGACAGCTGGTGTGCGTGAGCGACCGCAGCAGAGCCTCCAGTACGGTCAATTGGGTTCGTTTCATCCCTGAATCGTGATCGCAGGATGATCATCCATTCAAGCTCATCTTCCGCGGCTCTGCCCGACATGGCGCGGCACTTGGATTGACTATGAATCTTGAGAAGAATTCTTCACAGGCTCTGGGCCATGGCTCCCCGGTCGGTCAGACGTTTGTCAGTCTGGTTCGGAGAACCCCATTTCGTCGCATCTGTCGCGGCCGCCGCCATCGATGAAGAGGGCAGGATCCTCTTGTGCAACCACGTGTTTCGGCGCGGAGCACCGTGGGGCATGCCGGGAGGATTTCTGATGAAGGGCGAGGATCCTGCTGATGCAATCCGCCGGGAATTGAAGGAGGAGCTCGGGGTCGAACCGGTCGAGCTCGAACTGCTCCTGGTGCGCACATTCCCGAAGACGCGGCAGCTGGAGATCATCTATCGGTGCCGGATCGAGGGTGAGCCCTCCGTCGACAGCGTCGAGGTCAGGGAGGCGGAATGGTTTTCGCCCGACGCCCTGCCGCCGATGACAGGCGATCAGAAGCAGCTCATCGGCAAAGCCCTTCCAGAGCAAATCGTGAGTTGCTCTGCGCAGGAGCGCAGGATTCCGACTCCTCGGGACTCCGCTCCTATCTGATGTCGAGCAGCTCGATGTCGAAGATCAACATTCCCTGCGGCTTTCCCTTCTGATTTCCATAGGCCAGTTTTGCAGGTATCCAGAATCTCGTCTTCTCTCCGACAGTCATGAGCTGGAGGCCCTCGGTCCAGCCTGGAATGACACTCCGCAGGCTGAAGGAAGCGGGTGTCCCTCGGATCACGGAGCTGTCGAAGAGCTTTCCATCGTTCGTCCATCCCGTGTAGTGAACGACGACCTCCGAGCCTCGCGAGGGGTGATCGCCCCCTTTCCCTGATTCCAGAACACGGTAGGCGAGACCAGACTTCGTGCGGGCCGCGTCGGCTGGCGGTTCAGTGAGGTTCTCAGGGGGAAGCGGAAACGGGATGATCTCGACCAGGCGCGTGTCAAAGAGAAAGTGCTCACCCTCAGGGATCTTTCCGCCGCCCAGCTCTGCCGGCACCCAACCCCGCCTCGTCTCTCCGACGACCATCATCATCGCCATCTCTTTCCAGCCCGGAAGCATCTCGAAGACTGGCACCGCCACGGATCGATCACCCGGTACCTGTGCGACGAGAGTTCCGTCACTCCGCCAGACCGAATAGTCGACCTTCACGATGTCGGTCTCCGTCGGGAACTCAGTTCCCTCGCCTTTCTCCAGAACCACAGTAGTCAGTCCACTCTCGAGATGCTCGGCGTCTGCAGGAGGATCATTCAGAGTTGAAGGAGGAACTGGCTCCTCCGCGGCGACCAGCATGGCGGGATCAGAAGGAGCAGGAAGGGAATCGTTTTCATGTTCATATTCAATGCTGCCCTGCACGACAAATTCCAGGGAAGTCGACAGTCCACAGTCGTCGGTCCACAGATTAGTGAATTCAGAGGAACCCGCTCTGACAACTGACAACCGACGACTGACAACCGACGACTGACGACTGACGACTGACGACTGACGACTGAGACTGACGACTGATGACTGTCGACTGTAGTGACATAATCTCCGCCGGAGGATCACCATGAAAACATCCCGCCTCGCTCTCATTGTTCTTCTGGCTGTTGCCCCGCCTCTGTTCGCTCAGCGGACCGAGAAGCCCGCGCTGCACGGCAGTCACTGGATGGCGATCACCGGGAAGCCGCTCGGGGCGACGGCGGGGGCGATGATGTTCCAGAAAGGCGGCAACGCGGTCGACGCGGCATGCGCGATGCTCGGTGCCACTTCGACGATGTGGGACACCCTCGGATGGGGAGGGGAGACTCAGGCGCTCATTTACGATCCGGGAACGAAGAAGGTCGTCGGGATCAATGCTCTGGGAGTGGCTCCCACAGGTGCCACAGCCGCGTTTTTCAAGGATCGCGACATGAAGTATCCCCCGGAGTATGGTCCCCTGGCTGCGACGACTCCCGGAACTCCGGGCGGACTGATGGTGATGCTCGCCGAGTACGGGACACTCTCACTCGCCGATGTCCTGGCTCCATCGATCGAAATGGCTGATGGCTATGCGATCGACAGGCAGACTGCCGACCGGATCGAAGCGCAGAAAGAGCGGATCGCGCAGTGGCCTTACTCGAGGAAGGTGTTCCTCGTGCACGCGGATGATGCAACACCAGTTCGTGCGGAGAGCAGAGTCGCCGGGAGCTCGGGTGCCGCGCCTGCGCACGACCAGGCGATCGGCGCGATCAAGAGCGAGCGGAGAGCCGCACCGTACCCGGGTGAGATTTTTCGCCAGCCTGATCTGGCCGCAACACTTCGCAAGCTGGTCGATACCGAGAAGCGGGCGCTCGCGGCGGGCAAGTCGCGGAAGGAGGCGATCTATGCCGCGTACGACCGCTTCTACCGGGGGGACATCGCCGAGGAGATTGCCCGGAGCACACAGGAACAGGGAGGGCTCATCACGACTGACGATCTGGAGTCGTGGGGAGTGAAGATCGAGGAGCCGGTCTCGACCAACTATCGTGGCATCGACGTCTATAAGCTGACGGTCTGGACCCAGGGGCCCGCACTCCTCCAGACGCTCAACATCCTCGAGAACTTCGATCTTCAGGCGATGGGCTACAACAGCGCGCGCTACATCCACACGATCTATCAGGCAATGAATCTGGCGTTTGCGGATCGCGACTTCTATTACGGCGATCCAGCGTTTCCCCCGGTCGAGCCGGTCGTGGGGCTGCTCTCGAAAGAGTACGCGCGCGCCCGTGCTGAGCAGATCGATCCCGGTCGCAACGATCCCGATGCCGCTCCGGGAGATCCGTATCCGTTCCAGGGCGAGAAGAATCCGTGGGGGGTGGAGCTCGAGCAGTTCCCCGCGACGGCCGCGATTCCGAGTGCGGCCCTGCTCGAACAGTTCGAGCAATCGTTCCGGGCGGGTACGACATCGATTGAGGCTGCAGACGAGAACGGCTGGGTCGTTTCGGTCACGCCGAGCGGGGGCTGGGTTCCGGCAGTGATCGCGGGCAATACCGGCATCGGTCTGAGTCAGAGGATGCAGAGCTTCGTTCTGGACGCGGCAGAAAATCCGTTCAATGTCGTGGAACCGGGGAAGCGTCCGCGCGTCACACTCACGCCTTCCCTTGCATTGAAAGATGGTGAGCCGTTCCTGTCGTTCGCGGTCCAGGGAGGCGATACGCAGGATCAGAACCTCCTGCAGTTCTTCCTGAACATCGTCGAGTTCGGCATGAGCCCGCAGCAGGCCGCCGAGGCCGCGAACTTCAACAGTTACCAGATGAGGAGCTCGTTCGGCGCCCACGACATCGATCCGGGCAGGGTCGTGGTTCATTCGGATACGCCACCCTGGGTCCGGTCGAAGCTGCACGACATGGGATACCGGATCGATATGTCGACCCACACCTCCGGACCGATCAACGGTATCTGGTTCGATACAGACCATGGAACGATGTGGGGAGCGTCGAGCAATCACGGAGAAGATCACGGCATCGCCTGGTGAGGCGGGCCGGCGACGCCGGTAACGCATTACCCGGCACTGTCATCCTGAGCGAAGCGAAGGATCGGGTACGTCCTGACTCTAGCCGAACTTCGGGCCGGTAGGCTCCACGAGATCCTTCGACCGTCCTACTCCCGCTTCGCGGGATCCGGCGGCTCAGGATGACAGTTCATTTCACTCCACTGGCGAAGCGAAGCGGCGTCATTCCCCCTCTCAGGATGACTCGCGGGGATAGAGGCGGCCATTCTGCTTTGCTTCGCGGGCGCCCGTCACACCTCGCTGTGACCACTGCACTCGATCCATCCAGAACTGGCGGGCAGAATCGACTGTGACAAACGACAGAGGGCGGAGCCTGTGGTTGCGAGGCTCGTGCTGCCGGAGGACCGTATGGATACAGTCGGAATCGTTACGTTCACGCTCGCGGGAGAGACCTACGGAATCGCTGCCATGGTCGTGAGGGAGATCGCGAAGGCCGTGGATGTCAGCCCGTTGCCGGGAGCTCCATCGATGGTCGAGGGAGCGATTGAATACCTCGGTGTGACGATGCCGGTGGTGGACCTCAGGGCGAGGTTCGGCCTCGGCTCACGCGGCAGCTCGGCTCCGGCACACTTCATCATCGCTGAATCTGCGCGACGTCTCATCGCGCTCGATGTCGATTCGGTCGTGAGCATGATGGAGGTGCCCGCCGAGTGGGTCGAGATCGACAGCCTCGAGCCGCTCACGGCGAAGGGGCTCGTCAGGACCCCCGATGGGCTGCGGGTGATCTATGACGTCAACAGGGTCCTCGACGAGTCGGATGCGGTCGTTCTCGAGACCGTCCTGGCTGGCAGCGCTCTGCAGTCGCATCAGTAATCCCTCATCTCTCGGTCGCGGCCTATCCGCGTTAGAATCGCGGGCTCATGACGGTCGATCCCAGCGAGTCCGCTGTAGAGTCCTCTCACGGCTCGGTCATGGAGCCGGTGCGGGCGGATGAGCGGATTGCCGCAATCGATATCCTGCGGGGACTCTCGCTGTTCGGAATCATCGCGGCCAACATCCGCGGATTCGCAGGTCCTGCTGAAGTTTACGTCGACTCGGCTGTGATGTGGCCAGGTGCCGCCGACCGGCTGGCACAGGTGATCGTGGAGATCTTCATCCAGGGGAAGTTCATCGCCATCTTCTCCTTTCTCTTCGGAGTCGGTTTTGCTGTGCAGTTGGGCCGGGCCGAGGCGCGGGGTAGTGACTTCGGGTGGATTTACGCAAGACGACTCGCGGGTCTTGCCGTGATCGGTCTGGTGCATGGCCTGCTGATCTGGTGGGGGGATATTCTGCTGCCCTACGCGTTGACGGGCTTGCTTCTGCTCTTTTTCAGGCGGAGCGACGATCTGTCGGTCACGTTCTGGGGTATTGCGCTCTACCTGATGCCGATCGGTCTCATCGTGCTGGTCACATCCCTCCCTCTGATGACTGGCAAACCGATGTCGCACGAGCCGGTTCCTTCGGCGGAGGAACTCGCCACCGTTGTCGAGATCTACGGCCAGGGAAGCTGGAGCGAGATTCAGAGGCAGCGGGTCGACGACGCCGTTGAGCAGAACTGGTCTTACTCGCTCGTGATGATTCCGCAGTTGCTCGGCCTGTTTCTTTTTGGAGTGATGGCGTGGCGCAGGCGCATCTTTCAGCCGTTGCCGGAGTGGTTGCCACGCTACAGATTGGCGGTGTTTCTCGGGCTCTCGATCGGGATCGCCTGCAATGTGACCGCGGAGATCCTCCGGTGGAGTTTGTCGGTGTCACTGCTGACGCCGACACCGGAATTGCTCCCTGTTTATCTTCTGCAGGCGCTCGGCAATCCGGCTCTCAGTATCGCTTTCGTGGCGTGGGTGATCCTGGTTTGCCAGGAAGAAAAGTGGCTGCACCGTCTCGAGAGTGCAGGGGCTGTCGGCCGAACGGCTCTCAGCAATTATCTACTCCAGTCGATTCTGGCGACGATGCTTTTCTACAGCTACGGCCTGGGGCTCTACGGCATCGGGCCGGCGGCGCTGTGGGTAGTGGCGATCGCGATCTATGCAATCGATCTCGCTCTCAGCGAGTGGTGGATCAGTCGCTGGCGCTTCGGTCCCGCGGAGTGGCTCTGGCGCTCTCTGACCTACGGCCGCATCCAGCCGATGCGCCGTCGATAAAAGGGGGGGGCGGGGCTCAGCCCCGACTCGCGGAGGGCTCCAGCCCTCCGCAAGCTGAGGACATTGCAATTCGTCGGAGACGCCGCACGCAATTACATCGCGCCCGACGTGCGACCCTCCCGCCACCGTCGCACCAGAGCGTCGACCGAGAATCGCCCTGCTCCGGTGAACGCGAGGGCAAGGAACGCGAAGAGGAAAAGCAGCGCGGGCTCCTTGCTGGCCCACGACTGGGCTTCTCCCGACATGAAAAGCCTGGCGCCGGCTCCCGCGGTCCATGGATCGCCGGCATGTGCAACGAATGCAGCGACCCCCATCCCGATTACGGGTGGTATCGCAGCAAGACGGGTGGCGGCTCCCGCGATGATCAGCAGCGCGCAGACAAACTCTGCAAACATGATCAGGCTCAGGCTCGCGGCACTTCCGATCCCGATCGGATCACCGAATTTGTCGAGATCTCCCGCGATGACCATCTGGAACTTTCCCCATCCGTGGGTGGCCATGTAGCCGCCGACTCCGACGCGGAGGATGAGCAGTCCTAGCGATTCGACGACGCCGTATTCATGGCTTGCGCTCGTCGTGGCAAGCCGTGTGGGGGAAGCCGATACGTCGGCGGCTGGATCGACATTCATGAGGATACCTCTCTCCCCTGTTATGTGGCGGTTTGGAGACATTCTGTCGCGCTTTGCGATGAACGGCACGGGCATTTGCGGAATGTTTACGACAAGCTGCCGTCGCTCAGCGCCGGACGATACCGATCGCCGCACCTGTTGCACAATCGACTCGCAGCAGTTCATTTTCGCCGACGCCGAAGGCGCCCTGAGTGACCGTGTAATCGCCCTGGCCCGGGATCGAACGGATCAAATCGATCGTCAAACCATTTCGAGGATCGACGAGAGGGCTGCGGCATTCTCCTGACGATGGTTGCTCGTCTGCGCCGATGGAATCGTGCAGAACGAATCGCTCCGGTAGTCCCTGAGCGTCCCGGATGTCATAGTCGCTGAACGATCCGCTCGTGCAGGCTGTGAGAAGAATCATGAGGAGAACGCAGATCGCAAAAAATGTTGTTTTGTGAAACATCGACAAAATCCTCCGTCAAACGGATTTCCGAAGCGCGTATGGTAAGTCAATTTCAGATGGCGACGGAAGGTGAGGTTTGCCATTTTGCGCGGCTTGATGAATCGGGGCCAATACTCCAGCCGTTTCGCTGAAGTTCCGGGTTGACGGCGGCGGGTCCGGTGCACTGACGGGGAGGAGAGTCTCCCCGTCAGCGTTGGCGAACGTTAGCGCCGGGCTTCGTCGGAGACGTTCTTCTTCGCCTCTTTTGCACGCTCTTTCGCGCGCTCGGGCGTGAGATTCTCCTCGCGGGCCGTTTCCTTCGCGGCGTCTTTTGCAGAGCGCGCGACTTCCTTCACTTTGTCGGCCATGTGGGAAGCTCCCACACCTTGTCGGTCAGCCTCGCGCTTTGCCTCGGAAGCTGCCTCTCTGGCGACCCTCTTGCTCTTCTCGGCGACCTCGCTTGCAGTCTCCTTTGCTTCATGCTTGAGCTGATCGCTGACCTCACCCATCGTCTCGTCTTCCCATTCGGTCGTCGGGACAGTGAGACCTGCGATCAGTCCGACCGCCATCGCTGCAGCTCCGACCACGAGTGGGTTCTCTTCCATTGCCTGCCAGAACCCGAGGCGGGCCTGACGGACGCCGCGACGGCTTTTCCGGCGGATCCGGTCGGCTGTGTGATGCATCGACTCACCGGCATCAGATAGCGACTCACGGGCACTGGATGTACCCGATTTCATCTTGTTCTTTGCCGACTCTGCTCCATCGGACACGCTCTCCTTCGCCGATTCCCAACCGTGTTTCATCGAGTCACCGGCGTCGGAGAGCTTCTCCTTCGCTCGTTCCGGTTTCGATTCAGTGTGGCGCTCATCGAGCTCGCTGCTGTACTCGGCGTAGTACGGCTCTCCGTACTCGTCGAGGTGGGCGCCAGACCTGCCATAACGCGCGCGGAGCCTGTAGCTCTCTTCGTCGTCGTGTCCAGTCAGACTGTCGATCGTCATCCAGGCCAGGCCCGTGCCGATCAGGACTGCCGGTACGGGATTGTCGCGAAGCGTTCTCGTGACGCTGCTGGTGGTTCCTCCGGATCCCCCGAACATTCCGGTGACCTGGTCAAGCAGCTGACCGGGTGAGAATTTGTCTTCGAGGGCATCGACGGTGGAATCCATCTCGGATCTTGTTGCGTCGATTTCTTTTCGTATCTGTTCACTCGATCTTTTCGTTTTATCAGCCATTACGTGCCTTCTCCTTTGCCCAGTTCTTCGTCTCTCTCGCTTCGTACGCTGCCTTCTCAGGGCGCAGTGACGTCTCTCGCATCTTCTCCTTCGCGCTATTGATCATCGAATAGCCGATGACGGCGAGGACGATCGCGAGGACCAGCGGCCCGAGCCAGATCGCGAGCTCGGCGGACATGAACTGTGCGAACAGTGCGGTCATGCCTTCGGAGATTGCGAACAGAAGCACGATGAGGCCGGCGAATGCGATTGCTCCACCTACGGCCATCGACGTCGCCTGGCTGGTGAGATGATCAATCTTCTCCGACATCTCGACCTTGACCAGCTCGACTTCCTGACGGACCAGAGTTCTCGACTCGTCCGTCAGCTCCTTGAGGAGGTCGCCGACGGAATTGGTCCGGCTCTTCTCCTCCACTTCGGTCGCACGGGTATGGAAGGGTTCCTTTGTGACTTCGTCGCGAGGAGTTTCTCTCATTCTCTTACCCCTTTCCCGCTCACTGTTCCGGCTGTCGACTCGGTTCTCTCCGTGGCTCGGCTCATCGACGGGGATGCCGAATGAGCTCCCGGCCGCTGAGGCACGTCTTCCGGAACGCGGGCGGGCAGGTGGGGACTTGCGTTCAGCGATCCGTAGCGATCGCGCTCGTCATCGGGAGCGGATGAGCGTAGGAAGCGACCCATGGCGAGTCCTGCGACGAGCGTCCCTCCGAGAAACCATTCGGGATTGCGACGCGCAAAAGTCTTGACGTCGCGCAGGAGTGCGCCGGTGTCCTTGTTCTGAAGATAATGCGCGAAACGATCGATCTGTTCGGCTGCCGCTTCACCCTGCTCTCCGGCAGTCGACTCGTCGTTCTCGCGGAGAGTGCGCGCTGCCGCTCGTGCTGCTTCCGCGTAGGCAGTGAGGCGTGAAGAGGCCTCCTGCTTGGCCTTCTGTGCCGTTTCCCGCGTCTGATTCTTTGCGCTCTGCTTCAGATCGGAAGCCTTACGCCTGGCCTCGTCCTTGAGATCGTTCTTCACCTCGTTTGCTTCTCGCTTCGCCTTCTGGGATGTGGACCCTCGCTGCGGTGGATTGAGATCTGTTCTTTCCATAAAACCTCCCTCTGTTGTTGACGACGTCTTTGTGAAACATCAAATAAGTGATGATTAACAAGTGCAACTGACGTTCCAGAGGAAGAGACGGATTGGACGAATATCTGAGAGCAGGTGGAGAGATTCGGAGCTGTGAGAAACGGGCGTCATCCTGAACGGGGGATCCCGCGAAGCGGGAGGAAGGACGGCGAAGGATCGCGTGGAGCTGTGCTCGTCCCTGGAGCGATGCCGCGCAGCGCCCCGGCTTCAGTTTGTGGCTGCAGCCGGGGCGCCGGGAATCGTCAGCGGGTTCGTCGTGAGCTGGAGCCGGGACGCGAATTGCGCGACGGGCGGCGGTTCTGCCGGGGACCACTCGGCCGGGCAGTCGCGAAATGCTGTCGGTCGGCTGGTCTGTCCGAGTGACTCGCCGCAACACGCGCCGATTCCTGTGTGAACCGTTCGATCGACTGCCGTTCGAGGCTTTTGCGAATCGTCTTCTCCAGGGCACGCACCGAAGAGTGGTCCTCTGAGGTTACGAAGCTCCACGCGCTGCCGGAGGCTTCCGCACGCCCTGTGCGCCCGATCCGGTGGATGTAGTCTTCCGGCTGCGGAGGAAAGTCGAAATTGATGACATGAGAGATTCCTTCGACGTCGATGCCGCGAGCCGCGATGTCAGTCGCAACGAGCACACGCGATTTGCCCGACTTGAACTTCTCGAGAGCTGCGGTGCGCTGGTTCTGCGAGCGGTTCGAGTGAATCCGCTCCGCGTTGATTCCGGCACCCTCGATCTTCCGGGCGATCTTGTCCGCGCCGTGTTTCGTGCGGGAGAAGATCAGCACCGATTCCAGATCCTCGTCTTCCAGAAGATGGAGCAGAAGGTCGATCTTCTTCGACTTTGCAACCGGATAGAGAGTCTGCGATACCGTCTCCGCGGGATTGTTCCGGACGCCGATCTGGATGAGCTCGGGCGACCGCTGGAACTCCTTCGTCATTGTTTCGATCTCGGGGGAGAGAGTCGCGGAGAACATCATCGTCTGACGATCCGTGGGAATCTGCTTCATGATTCTCCGGATCTGCGGGAGGAATCCCATGTCGAGCATGCGGTCTGCCTCGTCGAGGACGAGGACCTCGATGGTCGAGAAGTCGATCTCTCTCTGCGAGGCGAGGTCGAGGAGCCGGCCCGGTGTCGCGACGAGGATGTCGGTGCCACGCCGGAGCGCGGTGATCTGCGGACGTTCGCCGACGCCACCGAAGATCGTGGTAGTCCGGAGATGGCCTCCCACGGAGAACGTGGCAAAGGTTTCTGCGATCTGAGCGGCGAGCTCACGGGTCGGAGCGACGATGAGAGCGCGTGGTGTACGCATGCTCTTTCCGGCGGTGAGACGCTCGAGAATCGGCAGAGCGAAAGCGGCCGTCTTGCCCGTGCCCGTCTGTGCGATCCCGATCAGGTCGCGGCCGGCCATCAGAAGAGGGATCGACTGCTGCTGAATCGGAGTCGGTTGTTCGAAGCCTGCGCGCTCGACGGCGCGAAGCGTACGGGGCGTGAGCCCCAGGTTGTTGAAAGACATGGTGGGTGTTTCCCTTCTCGGATCACACGATTTCTCTCGTGGACCCACAGTGTAAAGATGAAGCCACACTGTCAGGGTTTCAGGGGGGTGATGCCGAACAGCAGGGCGAGTTGCTCAAGTGAACCGGAGACGCATCATTCTTATTCTGTAGTTGGTCTAAACCTCCGACTCCGGAATTCCAAATGTCAGGGACGATCCTCACCGGTACGATCCGATAGCCGCCAGATCGGAACCGGAGATTCCCGTATCCCCGGAGCCGGCTGACGGGTCCGACGGTGTTGCCGACACCGTCTCCATCGGCGTCGAAGAATCATTCCGCAGGTCTGTGTAAGAATCAGTCATCCGAAGGCTCGCCGTGAGTGGTTCCAGCGTTCTCCACCAGCCTGATCGAAGGACCGATTGAGAAAGGACCGAAAGATGAGCGATACCCGCTTCACACACTCGCACTACACGATCCGCAGAAAGGTCCTCAAGCTTTTTGGCGGGGCGTTCCACATCTATGACGAGCACGGGAACGTCGTGCTGTACTCAAAAATGAAAGCGTTCAAGCTGCGGGAGGATGTTCGTCTCTACAGCGACGAGATCGATGCGCGAGGAACTGCTCGTGATCTCCGCCAGATCATGGCTCGATTTCTCGACGATCTACGACGTGAAGGAGTCGCGCACAGGGACAACCGTCGGTGCGCTCCAGCGCAAGGGGCTTCGATCGCTGCTGCGAGATCGCTGGACCTTGATGGATCCCGCAGGACGCGAGGTCGGGATGATCGAAGAGGATAGTCAGGTGCTGGCCTTCCTGCGCCGCACGATCCTCGAAGTTCTTCCTCAGAAATACCAGGTGACCGTCAACGGCCGCGAAGTCGGGACGATGCGGCAGAACTTCAACCCGTTCGTCTTCAAGCTCGTCGTCGACCTCAGCGGCAACCGGAGCGGAGAGCTCGACCCGCGCCTGGCTCTCGCCGCTGGAGTCCTTCTGAGTGCAGTCGAGGGGAGGCAGGACTGACGAAGGAGGGCTGACGGCACTCTCGTCCCGGCACCACCCTCGCACCCCTTCGTCATCGGCCGGCGCTGAGAACGCGACTGGTCCCACTATTCCCTGAACCCGATGAGAAGGAGGACCTGAACGATGAGTGTGAAGATCGCGGTCATCTATTACAGCACCTATGGCACCAACCACCGCATGGCGGAGATCGCTGCAGAGGCGATCAAGGGTGCGGGAGCGGAAGTGAGACTTCGAAAAGTCAGGGAAACAGCGCCGCCCGAAGTCGTCAAAGCACAGGAAGCGTGGGCGAAACACGCCGAGAGCACCGCCCACATCGAAGTCGCCACTCCCGATGACATGGAGTGGAGTGACGGCTATCTGTTCAGCTCGCCGACGCGTTACGGCGGTGCCGCCAGCCAGATGCGATCGTTCATCGACACGCTCGGCCCGCTCTGGATGGCAGGAAAGCTGGCCGACAAGACGGCCTCGGCCATGACCAGCGCGCAGAACCCTCACGGCGGTCAGGAGACGACCCTGCAGACGCTCTACATCACCTTCATGCACTGGGGAGCGATTCTCGTTCCGCCCGGCTACACCGACGAGACGGTCTTCGCGAGCGGTGGCAACCCTTACGGAGCCAGCATCACGGCCTCGGGGGACGGTACCGTGGACGACAAGGCGAAGGCCGCAATCGAGCATCAGGCGCGGCGTCTCGTCGAGATGACCAAACGATTGAAGCGCTGAGTGGGGTACCGGGAACGACCAAGGAGCGGTAAGGGGTCATCCTGAGCGCAGCGAAGGATCGGGTGCGTCCTGACTGTCACGTTCATTCCGTCCTGACAGTCGGACCGAACGCGATCCTTCGACCGTCCTCCGCTGCGCTGCGGCGGCTCAGGATGACTGTTTTCCGCTTGAGGCGATCCTCAGCCCTTGCGGTGTTTCTTCGGGGGCTTGCGATCGCCTTTGGACTTGCCCTTGGCCGAATCCTTGCCGCCGATTCCCTTATAGAAGGGCGACTTCGCGGGCTTCGCTGACTTGTCTTTCTCTTTCCCCTTCGCCGGGCCCTTCCCTTCGGTCTTCGACTTGTACGACGGCTTGCCAGGACCCGCTTTCCGCGGTGCTCGCGATGGCGCCGGTCGGTCAGCGGGTTTTCCGGATCGCTCCGGCTTCGGTCGATGGAACGGCGATTCGGCTGGCGCGACCTTGATGTCGAACCGGTTCCCGCGGAAACGGGCGGACTGGAGCGCGGAAACCACGTGCTCCTGATATTTCTCGGGAATCATCACGAGCGTGAACTCGTCGCGGATATCGATCGGACCGATGTCGCTGCCCGAGATATTCGCTTCATTGGCAATCGATCCCACGACATCAGCGGGACGGATACCGGCCGCTTTACCGATACCGATCATCAACTGAACCTTCGGCTCTCCGGTATCGCGAGGAGGACCCGACTTCGGCCGCGGTCTCTCCGCCGAACGGCCAGCGGACGGCTTCGCGCCCCGGCCGCTCTTCCTGTCCGGCTCGGGAGGTGGGACGGCCTCTGCGACTCCGGAGGCCTCCTTGGCACCGCTCGACAACCGCGCCGCCGCAGCGGCGACCTCGGCGATGTCGAAAGGTCCTTCATCGACGAGCTGCTCGACCAGTTGAAGATACAGATCGAGATCTCCACGGCCGATCTCGCCGCGGATGCTCTCCTTGAGCAGAGCAGTCCGTTTCGCGGCGACGTCCGCCTGGGTCGGGATCTTCATGGGAGCGATCGTCGATTTCGTATAGCGCTCGATGTCGCGCAGCATGCGGCGCTCGCGCGGCGTCACGAAGAGTGTGGCGATGCCGCTCCGTCCCGCGCGTCCCGTCCGTCCGACCCGGTGAACATAGGCCTCGACATCGTTCGGGATGTCGTAGTTCACGACATGGGCGATCTGCTCGACATCGAGTCCGCGTGCCGCAACGTCTGTGGCCACGACGATCTCTACCTGCCCGCTTCGCAACTTCCGGACGACCGTCTCGCGCATCGATTGATTCATGTCGCCATGAAGAGCGACAGCCGCAAAGCCGCGCGCTTCGAGCTTCTCCGCCAACTCGGCCGCGCCGAGCTTGGTGCGTCTGAAAATCAGAACGGCGTCGCTCGCTTCGAGCTCCAGAATCTGTGTCAGGACCGCCAGCTTCTGGTTTTCGGAAACATTGAGAAATCTCTGCTCGATCGCGGGAGCGGTCATCGCCTTGTGCTCGATTTCCACCCGCTGCGGCTCACTGAGGTGTGTCTTCGCGATCCGCTTCACCTCGTTCGGCATCGTTGCCGAGAACAGCGCAATCTGGCGCCCTTCCGGAGCCGCCGACAGGATCTTCTCCACGTCCTCGAGAAAACCCATGCGAAGCATTTCATCCGCTTCGTCGAGCACCAGCATGCTGACCGCACTCAGATCGAGTGATCCGCGTCCGAGATGATCGATCACGCGCCCGGGCGTCCCGACGACGACCTGGACGCCGCGCTTGAGATGGCGGAGCTGAAGCCCGATCGGTGCGCCGCCGTAGATCGGCTGGACCGTGACCGGACCGATTCTCTTGGCGTAGGTGTGGATCGCTTCCGCCACCTGCATCGCAAGCTCACGGGTGGGCGTCAGCACGAGTGCCTGCGTCGCGTGGCTGCCCAGATCGATCTTGTTCAGGATCGGGAGTGCGAACGCCGCGGTCTTGCCCGTGCCCGTCTGCGCCTGTCCAATGACATCACTGCCCGAGAGCAGGAGAGGGATGGTCTGCGCCTGGATCGGCGTCGGGGCCTCGTAGCCCAGGTCAGCGAGAGTCGCCACGATCTGCGAGTGAAGACCGAGAGATTCGAATGTGGTGGTGGGTTGTTCGCTCATAGAAGTAGATCCCTCGGTGCAAAAACGGTCCCGGAAGAGGCAGAGATCCGCACTCTGAGTCTACTTCAGTCCTGCCTGCAATTGGTCCCGGCGCTCCTGATGCGACGCTCCCGCCGCCATGTCAGGGTCAGTTTTCCGTTGATTGGCGTATGACGCTTCGAAGCAGCTGATCCGATGCGAACCACAGCGGAACGTAAATCACCGGCAACAGATACCTCAGAACCTCATTCGCATTGTCGAACGAGGTCAGCACGAGAGCTGTTGCGATCATCAGAGCTGCCCAGATGAGCGAGTTCCCGATGAGGGCGCGTCGAAATGTGCGCGGGATCCGATTTCCGTGGTTCGTGGCAGTGGAACAGGTCTCATTCTTGCCGCTCCGGTTTCCGTTCATCGTGCCGGATGACCGGTCCATTCCTTCATTGAGCTCATTCACTAACACTCTCCTTCATGGATGATTTGCATTCAGGATGTTTTCCGCGGTTCGGGGCTCGAATTCGAACACAAACTGATGGTGTTCCCGGCGCAGTTTATTGTCCCTTTATACTACGGAAGATTCGACGCCGGGTTATCGAGTCGCCTCGTTGTCGGCGGACGCAGGAGGATGCGAAGCAGATTATCCGGAAGGGTTTCCGGTCGCTCCGCAGTGCGAGAGGAATCCGTACGCGTCAAAAGCGTTTCATTGGCGGACGCTATGGAACAGGCCACAACCACGACACAATCGGATATCGCAAAGGAAGTCGCGCGTCGCCGCTGCTTCGCGATCATCTCTCACCCGGACGCCGGCAAGACGACGCTGACCGAGAAGCTTCTGCTGTACGCGGGAGCGATCGAGCTCGCCGGGGCCGTGCGCCGCAAGGCAAAGCAGCAGCATGCCCGCTCCGACTGGATGGCGATGGAGCAGGCACGCGGCATCTCCGTCACCTCCACTGCTCTGCAGTTCGACTACGGCGACTATCGGTTCAACCTTCTCGACACTCCTGGTCACCAGGACTTCAGCGAAGATACGTACCGCGTGCTGATGGCGGTCGACACGGCAGTCATGGTTCTCGACGCGGCGAAAGGTGTCGAGCCTCAGACGCTCAAGCTCTTCGCCGTCTGCCGTGATCGCGGCATTCCGATCGTCACGTTCGTCAACAAGCTCGACCAGCCGGGTCAGGAGCCGATGGCGATCCTCGACGAGATCGAGAAGGTGCTCGAGATGTCGGCAGTGCCGCGGAACTGGCCGATTGGAATCGGGCCGACGTTCCGGGGTGTCTACGACTTCGAGGGGCAGCGTGTGCTTCGGTTCGAGCGAGGCGCCCGCGGCGATCGTGCGATCGAGACGATCGATGCGGGACTCGACGACCCGAAGCTGAAGGCAGCGATCGGTGACCGGCTTTACGGGGAGTTGCGCGAAGAGGCCGAGCTCCTGGAGATCGCGGGAGCAACGTTCGATCGGGAGGCGTTTCGGTCTGGCACGCAGACGCCGGTGTTCTTCGGCAGTGCGCTCAACAACTTCGGCGTCGGCACATTTCTCGATGCGCTCTGCACTCTGGCGATGCCGCCAATGCCGCGCAAGAGCGACGCCGGAATGGTGGAACCGACGAGTGACCAGTTCTCCGGGTTCATCTTCAAGATGCAGGCGAACATGGATCCGCAGCATCGCGACAGCATGGCATTCATGCGGGTAGTCTCCGGTCGGTTCGAGACCGGCATGAGCGTCGAGCACCCGCGTCTCGGCCGAAAACTGCGACTTCCACGCGCGCATCGGATCTTTGCGCGAGAGCGGGAAACGACCGAAGAGGCGTTCCCGGGCGATGTCGTCGGGCTCGTCAATCCGGGTCTCTTCGTGATCGGCGACACGGTCTGCGAAGGAAAGCCGCTCCGCTTTCCACCGCTGCCCAGATTCGCTCCCGAGCATTTTGCGAGGTTGCGGGCGAAGGCCGTCGACAAACAGAAGAGATTTCAGAAGGGTCTCCAGCAGCTCGAGGAAGAGGGCGCCATTCAGGTCTTCCGCGATCCGATGCAGCGTGATCCGATCCTTGCCGCGGTGGGAGAGCTCCAGTTCGATCTGATCCGCTCCCGCCTCGCCTCGGAATACGGCGTCGACACTGATCTCGATCGGCTCCAGTTCAAGTCCGCATACTGGATCTCAGGCTCCGACGGGGAGATCGATGTCGACGAGAAGAAGATTCACTGGCCGACCTACGGCGTCAACCGGGTCCGCGACAGTGAAGACCGCCTCGTCGCCCTCATCGACGGCTCCTGGGCCGAGGAAACCCTGCGCGAGAAAAACCCAGACTACGTCTTCGCCCGCTCCAGCGCCGTAGATTGAGTTTTCTGTGGGGGTCGCGCGTAGGGTGGGTCGCGCGTAGGTGGGTCGCGCGTCTCGCGCGATGCCTGCAGGCGTCCCGCCTGCACGGCTGTACCAGAGTGTACGGCTCTGGAGTGGATCGGCGGTTCCTCGTGTCGCTCAACTTTGTGGAACAGTCGCCGGGGCGGGACGCCGCGGGACATCGGGCCAGCGGCGCGACCCACACGCCTCACGTCTACTGATGGTGGAGAATATTGCGCCTTTTCAGCGGCCACTCCTCGTGCACGTGTCTACCTCTCGTGGAAGTCTGATCGCCCGAGGTAGCCTCGGACGATGAAGAGCGAAAAATTCTCATGGGATCAAGCGAAGTTTCGGCGGAGGAATCATCTTCCTCACGTGGATGTGGCGGGCGGGCTCTATTTCGTCACGTGGTGTCTTGCGGATGCGGTCGGTAAAGACTTCCTCTCGCGCATGGCTGCGCTCCGGCGGAACCTGCTCGATCAAGCCCGGGAGAGGTTCGGGACTGTGCGCGCAGTCGACCATCGGCAGATCGAACAGCAGGTCCGCCTGGAAATCTTCAGCGAGATGGATCGCGCGAGAGGAAGGTGCGAACTGAAGGTTCAGGAGATCGGGCAGGTGGTGATGGAGGCGCTCCTTCACTTTCAGGATCAGCGATACCATGTCGAGAGCTTCTGCGTGATGCCGAATCACGTGCATGTCGTCTTTCAGCCGCAGCCGGAGTGGCCCTGGTGGAAGATCACGGGTGGCTGGAAGTCCTTCACCTCAAAGCAGGCGAACCGGATCCTCAGGAGGAGCGGCAAGTTCTGGCAGGACGACAGCTACGAAACTCTCGTCCGCTCCGCCGAACATCTCGAACGTGCCAACAGGTATGTCCTGCGCAATCCGGAAAAGGCTGGACTTCAGGAGTGGCCTTGGGTGGGTCGAGTTTGATTCGCGTGGTGGTGGGTCGCGCGTCTCGCGCGATGCCTGCAGGCGTCCCGCCTGCACGGCTGTACCAGAGTGTACGGCTCTGGAGTGGATCGACGGTTCCTCGTGTCGCTCAACTTTGTGGAACAGTCGCCGGGGCGGGACGCCCCGGGACATCGGGCCAGCGGCCCGACCCACCACTCTCTCCCCCCGCCTCACTCTCTCTTCTGTTGCCAGGGCCAGTGACCGGTGAGCTCGACGTCGAGGGTGAAGCTGAGGAAGGTTCGGATGAGAACGACCACCGCCAGAACGCCTACGGTCCTGAAGGTCAAATCGACTGCGACGGTATGAATGATATCCGCGGCGACGAGAAATTCGAGACCAAACAGGATTCCACGCCCGAGGATCTGTCGGCCGGTTTCGTAGACCTTGTGCGTCTTCGAAGATCCGAAGGTTTGGAACAGAGTGGAGCCGAGGGCGTAGATCGCCATGGCGATGATGACTGCGATTCCGGCTGCCTCGAGAAGGGTAGCGCTCCATTCTGCTGCTGGTCTGATGATTTCGGACATGAAGAAGGTGGAATTCAAGGATTCGGCCACCATTGCCTTTTGAGATGGCTCCAGTATCAGTCGATCTCGAGTCGCGTATGATTGGGGACTCTCACCAACAGGAAACGATGTAGCGAGGAGTTTTCGGAGGCATCACAGTGATCTACGACAGTATTCTCGGAACAGTTGGCCGGACACCGGTCATCAGAATCAACCGCATCGCGCCCGACCACGTGGAGATGTATGTCAAGTGCGAGGCGTTCAATCCGATGAGCTCGGTCAAGGACAGGCTGGCGATCGGGGTGATTGAGGAGGCGGAACGAAGTGGCCGCCTGAAGCCTGGGATGACTGTCGTCGAGCCGACATCCGGAAACACCGGAATCGCACTCGCCATGGTGTGCGCGGTCAAGGGTTATTCCTTCGTCGCGGTCATGGCCGACTCGTTCTCGATCGAGCGTCGCAAACTGATTCGCGCGATGGGAGGAAAGGTCATCCTCACGCCGGCCGCGGAGAAGGGGAGCGGGATGGTGAGGAAAGCCGATGAGCTCGCGAAGAAGCATGGATGGTTCATGCCGCAGCAGTTCGAGAATCCGGCGAATCCCGCTTATCACCGTAACACCACAGGCCCGGAGATCTTGCTCGACTTCACGAGTCGAAGACTCGACTACTTCGTTTCCGGCTTTGGCACCGGGGGCACGATCACCGGGGCAGGAGAGGTTCTGAAGAAGGCCCGCCCCGACATCAAGGTCATCATGTGTGAGCCGGAGGTTGCGGCACTGCTCAGCGGTGAGCCATTCAATCCTCACAAGATCCAGGGATGGACGCCGGACTTCATTCCGTCGATTCTGAATCGTGAAGTTTATGACGAGATTGTGAAGGTGAGTGACGTGGAGTCTCGCGATGCCGCGCGGGAGCTCGCCACGAAGGAAGGAATCTTCTGCGGCGTCTCGGCGGGCGGAACGTTTGCTGCCGCGCGAAAGGTTGCTGAGCGGGCGCCGGAAGGTTCTGTTTTTCTCGCGATGCTCCCCGATACGGGAGAGCGCTATCTCTCGACATTCCTCTTCGAGGGTGTGGAGGAGGGATCGGATCCGGAGCCATGATAAAGCGGTGAACGCGGTAGAATCGTCATGGCTCAGAGGTGTCGTCCTGAGCGAAGCGAAGGATCGCGTGAAGTCGACTCGAGGGAGCTTGACCGCGACTCTTCGCCGTCCTGCTCCCGCTTCGCGGGATCCGGCGGCTCAGAATGACAGTTCGAGTTTGCGGAGCAGCACTCCTCGAAAGGAGTAAGTCAGTTGCCTCTTCCGATGTTTTCATCTGACCTCAAGGACGTCCTCAAGCGTCTCGCCGCGAAAGAGTTTCAATCGACCGACGAACGCGACGAGCTCCTCAAGCGTCTCGCAACGTTCGACGCGCTCAAGCCGCGCGACATTGTCTGGATGCTGTTCCGGCCGGATCGCGCCTACCGCGATATGGGTGTGGCGCTGCTCAAGCGAATGAAGAGCCCCGACACGGTCGATCTCTTCGTTGCGGAGTCGAAGGGAAAACCTGAAGCAGCGTTCAAGGCGGCCGCCTCGACGCTGTTCATGCTCGGAATTCCGGGGGTCGAGGCGCGACTGATTCAGCACACCGCATCCCAGGACAAGCAGATCGCCGAGGCGGCGACTCGAATCGTTCTGGAAGCACCAGTCTCCGCCGAGGTCGAGCCTCTCCTGTGGCAGCTCGTCGCGACGAGCTCCCGGCTCGAGGGAAGAATGACGGCGCTCAATCGTCTCGCGAGCATCCCTCTTTCCGACAAGTCGCTCGTGCGCTGGCAGAAGCTGGCGAGCGACCCGGAGCGGACGATTCGGGACAAGGCCCTCGAGGTCCTCGCAAAAAGCGCCCCGGCCGCATCGGTCGATATCCTCGTCGATCAGCTCCCGACTGCTACGTACTCGACCCAGCAGATCCTCGTGCAGGCTCTGACGAAAGCGTCTGAAGGGAAGGGTCCCGAGTTTGCCGACAGGCTGCTGCCATTGATGGCTTCAGGAGATCCGGGAACGCGCTCGGCGGTGCTCAAGATCCTTCTGGGGATGAGCAACCGCAGCGAGCTGATCAAACGCTACATCACCTTTGCACGCGGTCTCGCCGGTTGGGCGCGCGACCGTGCGCTCGACTCGATGCGCGAGTTCGGTCCCGATCTGCTCGAGCCGACGATCGAGCTTCTGCGCGACCCTGATCAGGAGATACGCTCGGCAGCGCTCGCGATCGCCGGAACCTTCGACGACCCACGCATCGTTCCGGCCACGATCCCTCTGCTCTCCGACGACGACTGGTGGATTCGAATCTCTGCGGTCGAGACTTTCGGCCGGTTCAAGGATCCACGCGCGGTCGAGCCGATCATCGGCGTTCTCAATGATCCGGATGTCCGCTGGTGTGCGGTCGAAGCACTCGGCCGCATCGCTGACAATCGTGCCCTTCCGGCTCTTGGAAACCTGCTCGCCGATAAGAGTCCGGAAGTGCGAATCGAGGTTCTCCAGGCGCTCAAGCATTTCAATCACCCGAAGGTGATCGACGCGGTGAGAAACTCGGCGAAAAGCGATCCGAACCGAGCCGTTCGTGGCAGGGCACTCGATATTGCGGAAGAGATCGCGGCACGTGACTCGAAGCCCCTGGCCGATGGCAAAGAGCTTCGGAATGCGGCGCTGATGGCAACTTCCGGGAAGGGTGAGCCGAGGCTGCATCAGTACCTCGTGGCGACTCGAAATCAGAACGCCTCCGACTTTCATCTCGCTGTCGAGCAGCCGCCGATCGTTCGGATCGCGGCAGAGCTTCTTCGTGCGCAGGGTGAACCTCTGACGGCGAAGCAGACCGAGGAGATGATCCGGGAGATCCTCACCGAGGATCAGTGGGAGAGGCTGCTGAGGGACCGGCAGCTCGATTTCTGCTACTACATCTCGCAAGCGGGGAGGTACAGGGCCAACATCTTTCTCGATCAGAAGGGATACAACGGCGTCTTTCGCGTCATCCCGGAGAAGCCGCCGACGATCGCCGAGATCGGACTCCCGCCGCGACTCGCCGAGATCGCGGACTACCATCAGGGACTCGTGCTGGTATGCGGCCCGACCGGTTCTGGTAAGTCGACCACGCTCGCGGCCCTCGTCAATCTGTTCAACGAGACGCGGCACGACCACGTTCTGACGTTGGAGGATCCGGTCGAGTTCGTTCACCCGTTCAAGAACTGCCTGGTCAACCAGCGTGAGGTCGGAACGCACACGCAGTCGTTTGCGCGTGCGTTGCGTGCGGCGCTGCGCGAGGACCCGGACGTGATCGTGATTGGCGAGATGCGCGACAACGAGACTGTCGAGCTTGCTCTCACGGCCGCTGAGACAGGCCATATCGTCTTGGGCACGATCAACTCGACGAGTGCCCCAAAGGCGATCGATCGCGTAATCTCGAGTTTCCCAATCGATCAGCAGGCACAGATCAGAACCTCCCTCTCGGAATCGATCAAGTATGTCACCGCTCAGCGGCTGCTGCCCGCGAGAGAAAAGCATCAGCGCGTGGCGTGCTACGAGATCCTGAAAGGGGACAGTTCGATCGCCAATCTCATCAGGGACGAAAAAACGTATCAGATCTACTCGGCGATGCAGATCGGACGCTCCCGCGGCATGCAGACTTTCGATGAGGGTTTGCGTGATCTTCTCCGGAGAGAGCAGATCACACCGGAGACAGCCTATCTGGCCGCGGACAAGAAAGAGGATTTCACGCAGATGGTGTCGGACGACTTCCTCAAGTCGCTGACGATGGTGTGAGGCGCTGATGGAACAGCCACTTCAGAAGATCGACCGGTTTCTCAAGCTGATGAATGACCGCGGAGCTTCGGACTTCCACCTCACGGTAGGGCGTCCGCCAATGCTCCGCGTCTCCGGCACGATGGAACCGATCCGCTACAGGACTCTCTCGCAGGCTGACTTCGTCGACCTGCTTCGCCCTGTGACCCCCCAGCATCTGTGGAAGGAGTACGAGGCTTCGGGAGATCTGGACTTCTCGTACGAGCTCCCCGGAGTGGCCCGGTACCGCGTGAACGTGTTCCAGCAGCAGCGGGGGAGCGGCGCAGTCTTCCGCATCATCCCGTCAAAAATCATGACGATCGATCAGCTCGGGCTTCCTCCGCAGGTCCGTCGAATCACCGCGCTTCGGAGTGGACTGGTTCTCGTGACCGGCCCCACGGGATCGGGAAAATCGACGACCCTCGCGGCGATCATCGATCTGATCAACACCACCAGAACGCTCCACATCATCACGATTGAGGATCCGGTCGAGTTCGTCCACCCGAACAAGAAGTGTCTGATTCACCAGCGCGAGATCGGTACCCACGCGATCAGTTTCGCGGAAGCGCTCAAGGCCTCGGCGCGCGAGGATCCCGACATCATTCTGGTCGGTGAGATGCGTGACCTCGAGACGATCGCAATGGCGCTCTCCGCCGCGGAAAAGGGGACGCTCGTTTTCGGCACGCTTCATACGAACAACGCCGCAAAGACGATGGACCGCATCATCAGCGTCTTCCCTGCCGGTGAACAGGAAGGCATCCGCAACGTCCTGGGAGAAACCATCCGGGCGATCGTCGCGCAGCAGTTGCTCCCGAAGGTCGGCGGAGGCCGCGTGGCAGCACTCGAGATTCTCTTCGGATCTCCCGCACTCGGCAACATGATCCGTGAAGGAAAGACCGGTCAGATCACCTCACTGATCCAGATGGGAATCAAGGAAGGGATGATCGACATGGACGCGTCGATCAAAGAGCTTTTCGAAGAAGGAAAAGTCTCCGCCCGCGCCGCCTACGACAAGGCGATCGACAAGGAGATCTTCAAAGATCTGCTCGAAACGGAGAGGCAGGGGGCGTAGAGGTGCAGTCGCCAGTCCTCAGTCGT
>CAWHHZ010000005.1:0-61514 GCA_963829355.1 uncultured Acidobacteriota bacterium | reverse complement strand
CTGAGCCTTCACCATCTGCACAGGGCGACGTGATGTGGTACGCATCGCTCGACATGCCGTAGCCGGCGAGCTCGCAGTAGATCCTCGCGCCGCGGCGGATCGCGGAGTCCCGTTCCTCGAGCATCAGAACGCCTGAGCCTTCTCCCATCACGAAGCCGTCCCGGTCGACGTCCCACGGCCGCGAGGCGCGCTCGGGTTCGTCGTTGCGCGTGGAGAGTGCTTTCATCGCCGCGAAGCCGCCGACGGCGAGTGGGGCGATGACCGCTTCCGCGCCTCCGGCGAACATGATGTCCGCGTCACCCCGCTCGATGATCTTGAATGAATCGCCGATCGCGTGAGCTCCCGTGGCGCAGGCCGTCGCAGGAGCCGAGTTCGGCCCCTTCGCATTGAAACGCATGGAGACGTGACCGCTCGCGAGATTGACGATGAGACCGGGAATGAAGAAAGGAGAGATCCGCCCTGGTCCACGCTCGAGAAGAGTCTTGTGCATCGACTCGATCAGCGGAAGTCCGCCGATGCCGGAGCCGATCACGACACCGAGTCGCTCCGGATCGACGGTTGCCTCGCCGAGCTTCGCATCATCCCACGCCATCTGGGCGGCAGCGATCGCGTAGTGGATGAAGGTATCGGACTTCTTGATTTCCTTCTTCTCGATCCAGTTCGCCGGATCGAATCCTTCGACCTCTCCGGCGATCCGGCAGGAGAACTCGGAGGCGTCGAACCTGGTGATCGGTCCGATTCCCGATTTTCCTTCGATCAGTGCCTGCCACGTCGTGTCGGTTCCGACTCCGACAGGCGAGACCAGACCGATCCCGGTAACGACGACTCGTCTTTTTTCCAAACTCATCTCTCCGCGTGAATAAAAAAAGATCCGGATAACGACGAATATCTCATCGCAATCCGGACCCTCAGGGAGTTACTCGGCGTTGGCGTTCTTGCTGACGTACTCGACCGCATCTTTCACGCGGCGGATCTTCTCAGCGTCCTCGTCGGAGATCTCGACTCCAAACTCTTCCTCGAACGCCATGATCAGCTCAACGGTATCGAGCGAGTCCGCTCCGAGATCCTCGACGAACGAAGCCTCGGGGGTCACTTCCTCGGCGTCGACGCCAAGCTGCTCGACGATTATCGATTTCACTCGTTCTTCTACGGACATTCAAATGCCTCCAGATCAATTCAGTTTCAGGTGGGGAGTTTTTAACACATGCACGGCTCGCGCGTCCATCCGAGAGCCAACGAGTCTCAGTTCAGGGCGACACGACCAGTGAATCCTTCTTCGTATGTATGAAAGTACTCGAGCGCGGGCTCGGGGTAGCGCCAGCAGTAGTAGCCCCCTCCGCTATCGAAATCCACGAGCCAGAGCCCCTTGACCTCAACTCCGAGAGTCACAAGATTCTCGGTCCATTCTCTCAGAACCTGCCGCAACTCGTCGACTTTTCCCTCATCGACCTCGAAAGGCTCCTCCATGGGGGGCTTCCCCAGGAGTCCCGTCGCCTCCTCGACCGCTCTTTCAGTGATACGTATGACCTCGGGGAGAAGATCGACGGCTTCCTCGTACGTGAATTGCTTCGTCTGCAGAACAGTTCTCCTTTACTCTCGGATCTGCGAAAGGATGCAGTGCGAATTCTATGCGAACTCACACCAGGGAGCTGAGAACCACGCTCGAGCATGACGGACTCACGATCGAAGGAAAGTCGATCGCGGGCAACGAGACCTATTTTCGTGTGCGGGAGCTCGGCATCGCGCTCGACATCGGACGGTGCCCCGATTTCCTTGTCGGAGTTCGCGACGTGTTCATCACCCATGCCCACGTCGACCATGCCCTCGGGATTCCCTTCCACGCCGCACAGCGCAAGCTCCAGAAGCTTTCTCCCTCGCGCATCCACGTTCCGGCAGAATCTATGAGCGGCTTTCAGGCACTGGTGAAGGCGCACGAATCGCTGCAGAGCACCGAGTACCACCTCGAGCTCGTCGGGGTGTCCGTCGGGGATGAGCTCGAGCTGCGGCGCGATGCGGTCGTGCGCGCCCACGGGGCGACCCATTCAGTCCCTGCGCGGGCGTGGGAGGTGCTCGAACGCCGGGAGACTCTCCGCGCAGAACTGGCGGGTCTCGAGGCCGCGGAGATCCGCAATCGGCGAGAGGCCGGGGAGAAGGTCACGGATCAGCGGCTGATGTCCCGTCTGTTCTACACCGGAGACACGGATCGACTCATTCTCGAGCGTGGAGGAGCGCTGTTCGAGTCGCGGATCCTGATGATCGAATGCTCATTCACAGCCGACGGCGATCAGGATCGGGCGGCGCAGTACCGTCACATCCATCTCGATGACCTGTTGCAGTTTCGGACCAGTTCGAAAACGAGGTAATCTGCCTCACCGACTTCAGCCTCAGAGACCGCCCACGGGAGATCGTGGAAAGAGTGGCACGTCGCTGTCCCGCCCGATTGCGCGACCGGCTGAGGTTCGGCGTTTCCCAGCCCTACGACAGACTCGGACGCATCTAGCCCGCATTTCTCACCAGCTATGGACTGCGGCGACCGATAGCGGCGCGGCTGCTGCGTCGCCATCCGACCGCTCTACATAGTGTCGACTATGCCTGCGGGGCCGAACCGTCGCGCGCCTTGCATCCGCACCACTCTCCGCCGCCTCGCTACGATACCTGGTGAGAAATGCGGGCTAGTGCCGTGTCTGCGTCAGGAGTCCATGACTGTGGAATATCAGTTGCAGTCGTCGCTGCCGTGAATTCACTCGCGCGGACGCTCACCCTCTCGATTCTCTCTGACCCTCTCATTTGCCATTGCGGCGCAATCGCTCGAGAACAGGCTTCGGCCTCTCGTCAATGAGGGACTCTCGCGCCGCTCCAGATCGAGCGTGAAGATCGTCGAGCTCGACAGCGGTCGAGTGGTGGCCGCGGAAAATCCCGACACGCCAGTCACCCCAGCGTCAAACCTCAAACTGCTCACCACGGCCGCGGCACTCGATCTGCTCGGGGAAGACTTGAGTTCACGACCACCTTCCTCATCCGGGGATCGGTCTCGAACGGCACGTTGAATGGAGACCTCCTGGTGAAAGGGAGCGGCGATCCCACCATCGGCGGGAGGTTCTACGACAAGGCCTCGGATACTGTCTTCGAGAACCTCATCGTCGCTCTGCGCCGCGAGGGAATCCAGCGCATCACCGGCGACGTGGTCATCGAGTACGGGTACTTCGACGATCAGTGGATTCATCCGAGCTGGCCCGCGGATCAGCTCGTGTTCTGGTACGAAGCACCAGTCTCCGCCCCCGCGCTGCAGGAGGGGACGGTCATCGTGAGGGTGAAGCCGGGAAGCCCGGGACAGAAGGGCGTGGTGGAGCTCGAACCGCCGAACCAGTTCGTCACCATCGAGAACTCCTCAGTGACCCAACGGGCCGGACGCGGCGTCTACGTCGGACGCAAGCCGGGCTCCAACACGATCATCGTGAAGGGGAACGTGAGGCCCGGTGATGGACCGACCGAGATCCCCGTGACCGTGATGTATCCCGTCCACTACTTCGGAAACGCACTTCACGAGACCTTGATCAAGAGGGGAGTGGAGCTCGAGGGGCAGCCGATTCTCACGCCGAAAGATCCGCGGGACGACTGGCGGGTCCTCGATGTGGTGGACACACCTCTTCCCGTGGTTGTGTACGTCATCAACAAGCAGAGTCAGAACCACTACGCCGAGCAGGTGCTGAAGACGCTTGGCGCCGAGAAGGGAAAGGGGGCTCCTGGGACTCAGGTACGGACGTGGTCGAGACGTGGATGACCGGGACCGTCGGGGTTAGGCCGGGCCAGGTTTCGATGACCGACGGTTCGGGTATGTCCGCGAGAACAAAGTCTCGGCCTCGGCCTTCATCGAGGTTCTCCAGCACATGTGGGACAGCGATCACCGGATGGTGTTCCTGAGCTCCATGCCGTACAGCGGCGAAACGTTTTCCCGGTTGCGGCGGCGCATCAACCAGGAGCCGTACAAGAGAAACATCTACGCGAAGACCGGATACATCTCGAAGGTCGTCGGCCTGACCGGATACGTGAAAGCCACGAGCGGCAAGGTGTACGCCTTCTCGCTTCTCTACAACGACTTCCCCACATGGACCGGCCCGATGTACCAGCTCCAGAACACGATCCTGCAGACGATTGTCGATCACGGCTGAGGCACCACGATTAGAAGCGCTCGTACGCGATCCTTCGCTGCGCTGAAAATACCCCGGTTGTCATCCTGAGCCGCCGGAGCGCAGCGGAGGACGGTCGAAGGATCGCGTGGAGCCTACCGGGCCCGAAATTCGGCTCGAGTCATTGGGGGCAAGGAGGAACGGGGACAGGTCTTTGGTTTAGGGTCAATTCTACGAGCGGTAGATTTCATTGCCGATTGAGCGGCTTTTTCTACCAGCAGTAGAACGGACCGTCAACCAAAGACCTGTCCCCGTTCCTCCAAAGACCTGTCCCCGTCCACGTCCTTCGCCCCGGCACTGCAACGGGGAGCGTACAATTGTTGCCGTCGTGAAGCTGCCACTCTCTGCTCTTCCTGTTTTTGCGCTGATCCTGTGTGCGACGACTGTTTCCGCGCAGTACTCGGAGCGAGTCGAAGTCATGATCACGAATGTTGATGTCGTCGTCACCGACAGGAGTGGTAAACCAGTCCGTGGCCTGACTGCGGATGACTTCGAGATCCGAGAAGACGGCAAGCTTCAGACAATCACTAATTTCACAGCCTTCGATGCGACTTCAACCGCCGCCCGGGCCGAGGAACCGGAGGATCTCGAAACGGCCCAGGCTGCGTCGGCAAAGCTGCCACGATTGATCGTCCTGTTCGTTGATATAGGCGACATCGAGCCGAGTCGGCGGCAGCGGTTCTTCTCGAGTGTAGAGAGCTTCCTGGATAAAGCACTTCGCGATGGTGACCTGGTGACGGTTCTTACATGGAATCATCGGGTTCACACTCTGCTTGCGCCGACCGCTGATCGAAAACGCGTGGAGATCGTCCTGAATGGATTTTCAGAACCGTACGGGAAGCGCGAAGTGAAGATTTTTCGTGCGCTTGCGGAGCAGTCCGCCGTACAGTCCGAGCGCGACGCGGAGATCTCGAGCGAGCTCGGAACGGCGATCGAAACGGACGCTGTGGCGGAGAGTGAGTTTCAGGAGTGGCTCCTCGCCGAGGAGCGTTGTCAGATGATCAAGCGCAAGGCGAGAGAGTTGCGCAATGTCCTGACGTCACTGTCTCGCGTGGAGATGCGGAAGGTGGTGATCGTTGCCAGCGACGATCTGTCGCTTCAGCCTGCGGACGACTGCCTGACGGGCCCGGACCTGGAGAAGCTCGCCGTGACGGCAAACGCGTACGGAATGACAATTCACGCCTTCCATCCACCGGGTCCACGCGACTCGTTCATTGGCCCCGATCAGGGTGGGTTTCTCCCGCGGACGACTGCTCCATCTCCGATGTCAACAGCGTATGCGCGTGCGCAAGACGAGACAGGGGGGCTGACGCTGCTTGCAGAACGCACCGGCGGTCTCACCGGGTCCGGGCTGCAAAGCGGAACGGTGCTGCAACAGGTTGCTCAGGGACTCGATTCGTACTACTCCCTCGGGTACCGCATATCGCCTGGGAGCGAGGACGAGCCTCGAAAGATCGAAGTTACAACGAAGAACCGGAAGTATCGTGTGCGGGCGCGCCAGTCGGTCGTACGCCTTTCGGAGGCGAGCACGATTCGTGATCTCGTAATCTCGACGCTTTACCTTCCGGAGATGAAAGGGCAGCAGACTCCATCGTTCGATGTCGATGTGACGAAGAGCAGGCGGGATGGACGTTTCCTCATCGTCGACGTGGAAGTTTCGATCCGCGCTGGCGATCTGGTCTTTCTGCCTGCGGGGACTGAAGGGGTCAAAGGCTCGTTCTCCGTTTTCCTGTCCGGCGGACGAGTACTCGGCGACGCCAGTGACGTGGTCGAGATGAAGCAGCCGATCGAGTCCCCGTCGAGGGTCGAAAAAGACAGCAGGGTGAAGTACGAGTTTTCCGTCAGGGTTCGGCCCGACACGCGGCGCCTCTCGATCGCGGTCCGTGACAATGTGTCCGGCGACCTCTCCGTGAAACTGATCGAGTTGGAACGATCTGAAGGCTGAAGAACGGGGAAGCGGGGGACAGATCTTGAACGGGGAAGCGGGGGACAGATCTTTGGTTTGTGGTCGATTCTACGAGCAGTAGATTTTATTGCCGATTGAGCGCCTTTTTCTACAAGCAGCAGAACGGATCGTCGACCGAAGACCTGTCCCCGTTCCCACCCAGTCCCCGTTCCCACCGTTCCCAGTCTCCCGTATCCCCGTTCCCGTTCCGCCCCCGAATACTCGCCGGAAGTTCGAGCGAGTCATGGCGTACGCGATCCTTCGACCGTCCTACGCTTCGCTTCGGCGGCTCAGGATGACAGGGCTGGTCCCGTCCACTCCGCCTCCGTTCTACCTCTGAAATGACGCTGTCCCGGAGTCGTGTTCTATACTCCACACCCGGGGGCCTTCCATGAGCGACGAGAGAACACTTAGCGAAGTCAAACCAGATATCAGAGAAGCGAAGACCGCGGAAGACGCGGTCTTCGATCCGTACAGCCGGTTCGTTCATTCGTCGCCAGCACTCACCTTCGACGATGTTCTTCTCGTCCCGTCCCGCTCGGAGATCCATCCCAATTTCGTCGACACGACCACGCGCCTCACTCGTGACATTCAGCTCAATGTACCGATCATTTCCGCGGCGATGGACACGGTCACTGAAGCGCGCCTTGCCATCGCGATGGCGCAGCAGGGTGGTCTCGGAGTCATCCACAAGAACATGACGATCGAGCAGCAGGCCGAGGAGGTCGATCGGGTCAAGCGCTCGGAGGCCGGGATGATCGTCGATCCGGTGACGATGCGTCCCACCCAGCGGATCTCCGACGCACTTGCGGTGATGGAGAAGTACAAGATCTCCGGCGTGCCCGTCACGAACGAGCAGGGAAAACTCGTGGGGATCCTGACCAACCGGGATCTGCGGTTCGAGACGCGGTTCGATCTTCCGATCTCCGAGAGGATGACGAAGGATGATCTCGTGACGGTCCCTGTCGGCACCACGCTCGAGGAGGCTCAGGAGAAGCTTCACCATCACCGGATCGAGAAGCTACTCGTCGTCGACGACCGCGGAGACCTCAAAGGATTGATCACGGTCAAGGACATTCAGAAGGCGCGGAAGTATCCGAGCGCCGCGAAGGATCCCCTCGGTCGCCTTCGTTGCGGAGCGGCAGTCGGCGTCGGCAAGGAAGGTCTCGATCGTGCGCGTGCGCTCATTGACGCGAAGGTCGACGTCATTGTGATCGATTCGTCTCACGCGCATTCCGACGGCGTGATGAAGATGATCAAGGAGTTCAAGCGCTACTTCCCCGATACCCCTCTGATTGCCGGCAATGTTGCGACTCCCGAGGGAACCGAGGATCTGATTCACCTCGGCGTGGACGCGGTCAAAGTCGGCATCGGACCGGGCTCGATCTGTACGACCAGAGTCGTCTCGGGAGCGGGCGTGCCACAGGTGACCGCCGTCATGGACTGTGTCGCCGTCGGTGAGAAGTACGGCATTCCGATCATCAGTGACGGTGGAATCAAGTTCTCCGGCGACATCGTCAAGGCTCTCGCTGCGGGTGCAAGCACGGTCATGATCGGATCGCTGTTTGCCGGGACCGACGAAGCGCCGGGAGAGACGATCCTCTATCAGGGAAGAACCTACAAGGCGTATCGCGGAATGGGATCGATCGGCGCCATGCAGTCGGGATCGAAGGACCGGTACTTCCAGGAAGATGCGGACGTGACCAAGCTCGTTCCGGAAGGGATCGAAGGGCAAGGTCACGTACAAGGGATCTCTCGCCGCCATGGTCGACCAGCTCGTGGGTGGGCTTCGCTCCGGTATGGGACTTACGGGTTCCCGGACGGTGGACGATCTTCGGAGGCGGTCGCGCTTTCTGCAGGTCACGAGCGCGGGACTTCGTGAGAGTCATGCGCATGACGTCGTCATCACCAAGGAAGCACCGAACTACCGGATCGACAACGACTGAGGTTGCGGCGGCCCAAACGCACCTCCGGAGCAGCTGTCATCCTGAGCGCAGCGAAGGATCGCGTACGAGATGACTCGAGGGGAATTGCCGCTGGGACCGAGTGCGAGTATGACTCCACGCGATCCTTCGACCGTCCTCCGCTTCGCTCCGGCGGCTCAGGATGACAATCTGGAATGAAACGATCATGAGTATTGCCTCGTCAGTTCGCATCGTCCTCGTCGAGCCGCGGGAATCCGGGAACGTGGGTGCAGCGGCTCGGGCGATGAAGAATTTCGGGTTCGAGGACCTGGCCATCATTGGCTCACAACGGGAGCTCGATGAAGCGTCGGTGTGGTGGGCGAGTGGAGCGGAGGATGTCGTCGACCGCGCGGCGAGACACGAGACACTCGCTGAGGCGCTCCACGACGTTCACCTCGCGGTCGCCACGACCTCCGGACGAGGAAGGGCGGAACGCCCTCCGCGCACCCCGCGTGAAATTGCCACTCTGCGGAGCGGGATGCCGGCGGGTCAGAAGATGGCGATCGTCTTCGGCAGAGAGCGGGGAGGATTGAAGAGCGAGGAGCTCGATCTTTGCCGGGAGCACGCCGCGATTCCCACCTCACCCGCGTTTCCGGTGATGAATCTCGCACAGGCGGTCTCCCTGTTCTGTTACGAGGTCTCCGTGGCCGGGGGAGGTCACGTCAACGCGGCCGAGGAGAAGGAAAGCTCTCGCGCGACTCACGATCAGCTCGAGCGGGTCCATCGATCGACTCAGGAGATTCTGCTGCAGATCGGCTTTCTGAACCCGCAGAACCCCGACGTGACGTATCGCGAGCTTCGTGCGCTTCTCGGCAGGAGCGAGCCGTCGGAAAGGGACGTGACGATTCTCCTCGGAATCATCCGCCAGCTCCGGTGGGCGCTGGGTCAGGAGTCGGCGCGTACGGTCTCGGGTGAGGGTGAGGACGAGTCTGCCGGGCCGTGACCGGTCTCGATACAACTCGCGACGGTGGTCGTGAAGAGCCCCAGATCGAAAGGCTTCCTGATGGCCTGGCAGATCTTCTCCTGCGGGATCGAAGGCGAGCTGGTGTCGTCCACACCGCTGAAAACGATGACGTGAGGCTTCTTTCGAGCCGGGATCTGAGCAAGGACTTCATATCCGCTCATGATCGGCATCATGAGGTCGAGCAGGATCAGGTCGTAATCGTAGCGTTCGTTGAGATCGAGCGCCGTCTTGCCATCGGAGGCCACCATGACCTCGAAGCCCATCCGCTTGAGTACCGCATCGAGCAACACGCGTATGGCGAGGTCGTCGTCGACCACGAGGATCTTTCGTCCCTGTCCGTCAATCTTTCTTACCGTGCCCATACGGAATCTGATCTTCAAATGTCGCCCGCAATATACCGACGCGACAACTTCTCCGCCCACCGCCGCGCATTGGCGGTAGGGCGCATTGAATAGTCCTGCTTTCAAAAATCGGCCCAGATCGGTTGTAAAATCCCGGGGCTCAGGCAGATCGGGCCGGAATTTCGCACAGACGTCAACCGCTGAAAATGACAAAGACTCCCGATATCGAAACGCTCCGAGAACAGATACGCCGTCATGAGCGGCTGTACTACCTGGAACACGCCCCCGAGATCAGCGACTTCGAGTTCGACCAGTTGATGAAGCGGCTCGCTGAGCTCGAAGCCGCCAGTGATGAGCCGGTCCCGCCCGATTCCCCGACTCAGCGGGTCGGGGGAGAAGTGTCTGGCGGGTTTGCGTCGGTCAGCCATCACCCTCCGATGATGTCGATCGACAATGTGTATTCGTGGGAAGAGCTAGAGGAGTGGGATGAGCGAGTCCGGAAGGGGAGCGGCACGGAAGAGGTGACATACTTCGCGGACCTCAAGATAGACGGCGTCTCGATCGATCTGCTCTGGGAGAATGGCTCTTTTACTCGTGCTGCCACGCGGGGCGACGGACGACGAGGCGATGATGTCACAGCGAACGTCAGAACGATCCGCTCACTTCCGCTGAGGATTCCGGAGAACGGGCGTGTGCAGGCACGGGGGGAGATCTATCTCAGCAAGAGCCGGTTTGAGGCATTGAACGAGGCGCGGGACGATTCGGGAGAGCCACCCTTCGCGAACCCGCGGAATGCAGCGGCAGGGTCACTGAAACAGAAGGATCCTCGACTGACGGCGGAAAGGGGTCTGAGCCTTCTCGTATATCACCTCGTATCGGCAGGAGATGAAGCAGTCGACTCGCAGTCCCGGATGTACGACCTGATCGAGAACCTGGGCCTTCCATCGAGCGCGGAGCGGATCCGGTGTGACGGTCTCGCCGATCTAAGGTCTTTCATCCAAACGTGGCAGGACCACCGGCACGACCTTCCATTCGAGATCGACGGCGTCGTCATCAAGGTTGATGACGTTGGCCTGCGTGCCGAGCTCGGTGTCACGTCGAAAGCGCCGCGCTGGGCCATCGCTTACAAGTATCCTCCCGAAGCCGTTCGCACCGTGGTGAAGGACGTGATCGCGCAAGTGGGACGAACGGGTGCGATCACGCCGGTGGCGGTGTTCGAGCCGGTCTTCGTCGCAGGCTCCACCGTGCAGCGGGCAACACTCCACAACTACGAAGAGCTCGCACGGAAGGATGTCCGGATCGGTGACACGGTGATGATCGAGAAGGCTGGCGACGTGATCCCGAAGGTGGTCGGCGTCGTCGAAGATGCACGCCCGGCCGGGCTGACGCCGATCGAGCCTCCCTCGCACTGTCCGGTATGTGGTGAGCCGGTGCACAAGTTCGAGGAGGAAGTCGCCATCCGGTGCGTCAACCAGGGATGTCCTGCGATCGTGCGGGAAGCGATCATTCATTTCGCGGCCCGAAAAGCGATGAACATCGAAGGTATGGGAGAGAAGGTAGTCGACCAGCTCGTCGACGCGGGTCTCCTGTCGGATTACACGTCGATCTATGAGCTTACGAGAGACGATCTGATCGCGCTTGATCGGTGGGGTGAAAGATCCGCGGACAACCTGCTCGCGGAGATCGATTCGTCTCGAAAGGTCGAGCTGTACCGTCTGATCTTCGCACTCGGGATCCGGTTCGTCGGCGAGCGTGTCGCATCAGTCCTGGCGACACGCTTCGGCTCTCTCGACCAGCTCGTCGCGGCATCCTCCGAGGATCTCATTGCGCTCCCGGAGGTCGGGCCGAAGATCGCCGACTCGGTGATCTTCCACTTTTCTCTTCCGGCGAACAGAAACCGCGTCGAGCGGCTCGAGGCTCTCGGTGTCGCACCACTCGCGGTCGAAGACCGGCGGAGAGGGAGCGAGCTCGAGGGCCAGTCGATCGTGGTGACGGGAACTCTGGAGAGCCGCACCAGGGATGAAATTCACGCCCTGATCGAAGCGCACGGCGGACGCCCCTCGGGATCCGTCTCGAAGAAGACCGCCATGCTCGTCGCGGGTCACGATGCCGGCTCCAAGCTCGACAAGGCGAGAGAGCTCGGCACCCGGGTCGTCACCGAACGCGAGTTTCTCGACCTCATCGGCGAGTGAGTGACGATGATTCGAGAGCCTTGATTGCGGTCTGAAACTGGTTGGAAGGTAAAATGCTGACACAAGTGAAGGAAATGTCTTGAATCCTCGATCGAAAATGACCGTGATGCGGCTGATGACTGCACTCGCGCTTGCTGCGTCCCTCTCCTGGTCCGCCTCGGGGGAGATCATCGATCGGATTGCCGCGATCGTCGACAATGAAGCGATCACGACGAGCGAAATCGACCAGCTCGCGCTCGTCCGGTTCTTCGTGCAGCGGCCGGACGAGAGTGAACAGGAGTACCGGCGCCGCATTCTCTCGAACATGATCGCTCAAATGCTGCGCTATCGTGATGTGCTACGGTTCGGAGAAATCGAGGTATCGGCGGAGGAGGTCGAGGCGCTCGTCGCGGAGGTGCGCTCTCGCTTCGAATCGGACGAGGCGTTCATGGCGGCACTCGCCAGAGCCGAAGTGTCGCTCCCACAACTCCGGGCGATTGCAAAGCGACAGATCCAGGTCGAGGCATACATCAACGAACGTTTCTCACCGATGATCTTCGTTTCGCTCGAGGAGATCGAACGTTACTATCGCGACGTCTGGGTCGAAGAGCGGCTCGAGAAGGGACTACCATTGCTTCCGATCAGTGCCGTAAGAGAGGACATCCGAAACCGCTTGAAGTCGGAACAGCTCGAACAGGAGATCGACCGGTGGACCACGGAGTTGCGCGAACGGGCGAGCGTCGATATCTATCTGTAAGTGAAGCGAGGGTCGCGAGCAGCGGAATCGTCATCGTGCAGTGAACGTTGAAATGCGTTGGCAGTCTGAGGTCGAGAGTGCCAGCGAGGTTTGAATAAATGACGGAAGATCAAGCAGATAGCCTTGATACGAGACTGCGGGACGTCCTCCGGGAGGTCGTTGTTCAGCACGTGTCGACAGGCGAGCCGGTCAGTTCACGATCGCTCGTCAAGGGCGGCAGCTTCGAGCTATCCTCCGCGACCCTGAGAAACGCGATGGCCGATCTCGAGGATCTCGGATTTCTCCGTCATCCTCACACCTCGGCCGGGCGCGTCCCGACTGAAGCGGGATATCGCTACTTCATCGACAAGTTGATGCGGTCGACGCAGTTGAGTCGGGTCGAGCGCGAGGCGATCGACGTCAGCATCGGGGCGGCCGGAGATCTCGAGGAGATTCTCCACCAGTCATCCCGCCTCCTGGCGCGTTTGAGTAATCAGGTCGGCATCGTCTTTCTTCCGAGTCTGCTGCAGCTCACGATGCGGAGCATCGATCTGATTCAGGTCGCCGAACGGCGGTTCATGTGCGTGATCGTCGGAGCGAACGGGATCGTGATCAACAGGGTCATCGACACGACGTTCTCGCTTACCCGGGAGGAGTTGGAACGGATCAGCAATCGCCTGACCAACGAGTACGGCGGACAGAATCTCCTGACCATCAAGGAACGACTGTCGAGAGTCCTCCGTGAGGACAGGGCGCGGTACGATGAGGGGGCGCGCAGGACGGCTTCGATCGGGTTCGAGGCAATCGGTGATGGCTATCCTTCAGACCGCGATCTGGTGCTGGAGGGAGCCTCCTCGATTCTCGACAAGCCCGAGTATGCTGAGACCGAGGCTTTCCGGAAGGCGCTGCATGCGCTCGAGGAAAAGGAGCGTCTCGTCGAGATCTTCAGCCAATTGCTCGACGGGGCCGGATTGCAACTGGTGATGGGCGCGGAGAGCCAATTCACTGAAAAGCACAACTTCAGTCTCGTGGCGATGCGATACGGAAATCAGGAAGGACCGGTGGGGTTGGTAGGTATCATCGGTCCGATGAGAATGCCTTATGGCCGGATCATGCCATTGGTCGAGTACCTTGGTGAGGTGCTGGGCCGCAAAGTAGAAGAACGCAAGGGAGAGTATTAATCGTGGATGAGAAACCGGACGATCTGGCAACGCCGAAACCGGAAGAGGTCTCGGATGCCGACGATGTGTACGTGCTGGAGGACAGCGACGAGATCAGCTATGACAAGCTGCTCGAAGAGGTCGAGGCTGCCGGACAGGGCGGATCCTCCGAGCCGACTGGCCTCGCACCGGCGGATAGTTCGGACGAATCGACGCGACTGAAGGCCGAGAACCAGGAGATGAAGGACCGCTATCTGCGAATTCTGGCCGATCACGAGAACTTCAAGAGACGAACCGAGAAGGAGAGGATCGAGACCTGGGGTATGGCCGTGGGCGAGATGATCCGCGAAATCCTTCCGGTCCTCGACAATCTCGAACGCGCCATCCAGAGCGGGCGCGTGCACGATCCCGATTCGGAGATGCTTTCGGGCGTCGAAATGATTTACGATCAGCTCATCGATGTATTGAGGCATCAGGGCGTGACGGTCAATGACCGGACCGGGATGGAGTTCGATCCGGAAATCCATGAGGGCGTTCAGCGCGTGGAAGACCCGAGCGTCCCGGCGCACACGGTCGTGGAGGTATTGCAGAAAGGCTATTCTCTGAAGGGCCGGCTGATCAGACCTGCAATGGTCAAGGTCGCGGTCGGCGGTCCGGAGAAGAGCGCGGAAGCTCAGGGCGAACACGGGGAGCGAGAGGAAGAGTAGGGGCGAATGGGAAAGATCCTCGGAATTGATCTCGGCACGACGAACTCGTGTGCGGCGATCGTGAGCGTCACGGAGCCCCAGGTCATTCCGAACCGGGAGGGGAGCCGTACGACACCGTCTGTGGTCGGATTTACCGAGGACGGTGAGCGCCTCGTGGGACAGATCGCGAAGCGGCAGGCGATTACCAACCCGTTCAACACCGTTTTCGCCATCAAGCGACTCATCGGGCGGAAGTACAGCTCCGAAGAATCGGTCCGTGCCAAGGCGATCCTGCCGTATCAGATGGTCGAGGCCAGCAACGGCGACGTGAAGGTACGGATTCGCGAGCGCGAGTTCTCGCCCGAGGAAGTCTCCGCGTTCATTCTCGCGGAGATTCGCGCCTTCGCCAACGAGTTCGTCGAAGAGGAGATCAGCGAAGCGATCATCACAGTTCCCGCGTACTTCGACGACTCGCAGCGGCAGGCGACTCGAGATGCGGGCCGGATCGCTGGACTCGAAGTTCTCCGCATCATCAACGAGCCGACTGCCGCGGCGCTCGCCTACGGCGTCGAGAACAAGGGGAACCAGATCGTCGCCGTCTACGATCTCGGTGGTGGCACGTTCGACATCTCGATCCTCAAGATCGATGAAGGTCTGTTCGAGGTTCTCTCGACCTCCGGTGACACGTTCCTCGGTGGAGAAGACTTCGACCGGGCGATCATCGATTGGCTCGTCGAGGGTTTCAAGGACGAGACCGGCGTCGATCTTCGTGAGGATCGTATGGCTCTGCAGCGTCTCAAGGAAGCGGCGGAGAAGACCAAGGCAGAGCTTTCCCAGGTAGAAGAGGCGAGAATCACCCTCCCGTTCATCTCGGCCGGTGAATCGGGACCGCGACATCTCAATCGGGTCCTGACCCGGACGAAACTGGAAGAGCTCGTCGAGCCGCTGATCCAGAAGACGATCGAGCCGTGCCGCGACGCCCTCAAGGAGGCCGGTCTCGAGGCGAACCAGATCGAGGAAGTGATCCTCGTCGGCGGCCAGACACGGATGCCCCGCGTCCAGCAGGCCGTTACCGAGATCTTCGGCCGCGAGCCGAACCGGTCGATCAATCCCGATGAAGTCGTGGCGATCGGGGCGGCGCTCCAGGGAGCCATCATGAGCGGCGAGGTCAAGGACATGGTCCTCCTCGACGTGACGCCGCTCTCTCTCGGAATCGAGACCCAGGGCGGCCTCTTCGCCAAGATCATCGAAAGAAACTCGACGATTCCGACCAAGAACTCTCTGATCTTCACGACGGTCGCCGACAACCAGAACAAGGTGCAGGTGCACGTGCTCCAGGGCGAGCGCGAATTCGCCCGAGAGAACAAGTCACTCGGAAAATTTGACCTGGTCGGGATTCCTCCGGCCCCTCGAGGCGTTCCCCAGATCGAAGTCAATTTTGCCATCGACTCGAATGGCATCGTGAACGTGACGGCCCGGGATCAGGCAACGGGTCAGGAGACCGGCGTTCAGATCAATCCTGCCGGCGGACTGTCGCAGGAAGAGATCGACAGTCTCATCAAGGAAGCGCAGCAGCATTCCAAGCAGGACCAGGCGAGGCGAGAGCTGCGCACCCTTCAGAACAAGCTCGAAGGAATGATCTACACCAATGAGAAAGTCTTCCGCGAGTTTGGCAAACTGCTCAACAACGAGGACCGGGAGAAGGTCGAGAAGATTCTGAAAATGGGACGGGGTGTCGTCAGCGCGGACTCGAAACAGAAGATCAATGACGCGATCTACGAGCTCCAGTCGGTTTCCCGGATTCTCACCGAAGTGATGCTCTACAACCCGATGAAAATGAACCTGGACGCAAAGCCGGACGAATAGATCCGGTCCCTCCTGCGTTCGCGGCGTACCAAAGACAGGAACGATGCAGACGACTCAAAAGAGAGATTACTACGAGGTACTCGGCGTCTCGAAAGAGGCCTCGATCACCGATATCAAGAAAGCGTACCGCAAGCTCGCTCTCCAGTTTCATCCGGACAAGAATCCTGGCAATACCGAAGCCGAGGAACGGTTCAAGGAAGCTGCGGAAGCGTACGCGGTGCTGTCTGACAACGACAAGCGCACTCGATACGATCGCTTCGGCCACCAGGGCCTCGGCGGGGCCGCGGGTGGGGGTGGATTCGACCCCTCACAGTTCACCGACTTCGCGGATATCCTGGGCGATCTGTTTGGCTTCGGCGATATCTTCGGTGGCGGGGGAGCCCGTCGGGGAAACCGCCCGGCGCGTGGAGCCGACCTCCGCTACGACTACGAGATTACCTTCGAAGAGGCCGTCTTCGGGAAGGAAGCCGAGCTCGAGATCGCCCGGACCGTGAACTGCGGAACGTGCGAGGGATCTGGCGCTGCCCGGGGAAGCGATCCGGTGGTATGCACCGCGTGCGGCGGCAGGGGGCAGGTGCGTTACACGCAGGGATTCTTCACCATGGCCCGCACCTGCCCGCAATGCGGCGGAAACGGCCGTGTCGTCAAGGAGCCATGCGAGGACTGCGTCGGAGCCGGGCGGATACGGATGGCGGAGACGCTTCCCGTGCGGATTCCTCCCGGTGTGGATACGGGAACACGTCTCCGCGTTTCAGGATCGGGCGAGGACGGCACCAATGGTGGTCCCACCGGGGATCTGTACGTGTTCATTCATGTCCAGCCGCACGAGCGGTTCATGCGGAAGGACTACGACATTCACTCCGAGCAGGCGCTCACCTATACGCAGGCGGCGCTCGGCGCGGAGATCGAGGTCGATACCGTACATGGGAAGCAGTCACTCAAAGTCCCTGCCGGGACGCAGCCGGAGCATCGCTTCCGTCTCAAAGGCAAGGGAGTGCCGTACGTCGATGGCGGTGGCAAGGGCGACCACTGGGTCCATGTGCAGGTCCACGTACCGACCCGGCTGAACGACGAACAGCGAAAGCTCCTCGAGAAGCTCGCTGACCTCGAAGGAGAAGCGCCACCGCCACGGCACGGCGTATTCGATCGAGTCAAAGAGTTTCTCGGCCAGTGAGCAGCGCGGATCCGGACTGGCTGCTGCGGATCTCCTATCCCGCAGGCCGTCTGGAGTACGATGATCTCGTCGAGCGTATTCTGTTCCTCTCCTGCAGCGCCGGCTCGTCGATCGATCAGGTGGATGACCTGACGACAGTCCGGCTCTACTTCACGTCGCGTGAGCTGCGGGACGATGCGATCGCGATGTTCCCCGGGGACCTGGCCGAGATGGAGATCGTTCCGGAAGAGGCCGAGAAGATCGACTGGCTCGAGTATTACGAGCATTCGCTAGAGCCGATCGAGATCGGGCGAACGTGGGTCGTCGTCCCCGATCGACGTCTCCTGCCGGAGGATTCGGGGCGAAAGCCGCTCGTCATTCCCCAGGAGCACGCGTTCGGAACCGGATCGCACGAAACGACCTCGCTCTGTCTCGCAATGATGGAATCGATCGATCTGGCCGGAAAGCGAGTGATCGACATCGGGACCGGTTCGGGCATTCTCGCGATCGCGATGCAGAAGCTCGGAGCGGGCCGCGTCGTGGCGTTCGACAACGACTCCGACACATGGGGAGTCGTGCGAGCGAACATGAGACGCAACGCCGTTCCGGAGCGCACGATCGAATTGTTCTTCGGCACCGTCGAGTCGATCGCTGAAGGGGAGACGTTCGACCTGACGACGATGAACATCATCCCCGAAGTGATTCTCCCGTCGCTCCCCGCAGTAGCCTCGCATGTGACCGAAGGGGGAAGCGTGATCTTCAGCGGAATCCTGACCGATCGCGCCCCGATGGTGGTGGCCAGGGCAAACGAGTGTGGTCTCGAACTGGTTGAGGAATCAGAGCGTGGCGAGTGGTGGTGCGGAAGGTTTGTGAAATCGCCCCGAAGCTGACGCAGGTGTCATCCTGAGCCGCCGGAGCGCAGCGGAGGCCTGCCCTGAGCGAAGCCGAAGGGACGGTCGAAGGATCGCGTACGGCCCGACTGTCAGGGCGGAAAGAACGCGCCAGTCAGGACGTACCCGATCCTTCGCTGGCGCTCAGGATGACAGCCCTTCGGGAACCGCTCTGAAACAGCACCGCCGCCCCAGTTCGACTGCGGGGCGGCGGCATTTTCAATTTTCAATTCCGCGCAGCGGCTACCGTCCCGCGAAGCCCACGTACTCTTTTCCGTGCTCGCCGGTGTAGATCTGTCGCGGGCGTGCGATCTTCTGGTCCTTGTCCATCAGCATCTCCTGCCACTGGGCGAGCCATCCGGAGACGCGGGGAATCGCGAACAGAACCGGGAACATCGCGAGTGGGAATCCCATCGCCTGGTAGATCAGGCCCGAGTAGAAGTCGACATTCGGATAGAGCTTTCTGCTCACGAAGTAATCGTCGTCGAGTGCGATCTTCTCGAGCTCGAGCGCGATGTCGAGGAGCGGATTCTTTCCAGTCACCTCGAAGACTTCGTACGCAATGCGCTTGATGATTTTCGCGCGCGGATCATAGTTCTTGTAGACGCGGTGCCCGAAGCCCATCAGCCGCGTGTCGCCGGTCTTGACCCTCTCAACGAAATTCGCAACGTTGTTGACCGATCCGATCTCGGTGAGCATGCGGATGACCGCCTCGTTCGCCCCCCCGTGAAGCGGTCCGTAGAGCGCCGCGGCAGCGCCAGCGACCGCGGAGTAAGGATCGGGATGCGAGCTTCCGATCGAGCGCATGACGCTCGTCGAACAGTTCTGCTCGTGATCGGCGTGCAGGATGAACAGAACGTCCAGGGCCCGCTCCAGAGCCGGTTCCGGGCGGTACTTCGCCTCCGTCATCTTGTACATCATGTTCAGGAAGTTGCCGGTGTAGGACAGATCGTTGTCCGGATACGAGTAGCGCATGCCGGTGATGTGCCGGTACGCGAAGGCAGCGAGCGTCGGCATCTTCGCGATCAGACGCGTGATCTGTGTCTGGCGCGTCAGCGGATCGGTGATGTTCTTCGCCTCGGGATAGAACGTGCTCAGCGCAGCGACGGTCGAGATCAGCATTCCCATCGGATGAGCGTCGTAGCGGAACCCGTCCATGAACTTCTTGATGTTTTCGTGGATCATCGTGTGATGCGTCACGTTGAGAACCCACTTCTCGAGCTCCTTCTCCGTTGGAAGTGATCCATTGAGAAGGAGATAGGCGGTCTCGAGGTACGTGCTCTGTTCGGCCAGCTGTTCGATCGGATAGCCTCGATATTCGAGGATCCCCTTTTCTCCATCGATGTAGGTGATGGAGCTCCGGCACGAGGCCGTATTCGTGTATGCCGGGTCGTAAGTCATCATGCCGAAGTCGCCCTCGGAGACCTTGATCTTTCGAAGATCGAGCGCGCGGATCGTGTCATCCGTGATCTCGACCTCGTAGGTCTGGCCGGTGCGATTGTCAGTAATGGTGAGAGTATCTCGGGACAAAACTACCTCCGAATTCAATGCGTTCGAGTTGTCTGCAAGCCGCTCGCCGTATGCGTCACGGCGCGGCTCGCGTCGGCAGGAGGCCGAGCGCCAAGTCAATTATTGTCTGAAGTGCGGAGAAAATCCAATGAAAGTGCGCCAAAACGCGAGGAAGCCACCACTCATGAGCCGCGAGACGACGGTCAGTCGACGTGGGAGTGTAAAAACCGCTGTCATCCTGAGCCGCCGGAGCGAAGCGCAGGACGGTCGAAGGATCGCGTGGAGTTATCCTCGCCTGAAGTTCGGGAGAGTCATGACGTACGCGATCCTTCGCTTGCGCTCAGAGGCTGTGAAAGAATCCAGCGCAGGGCACGCTGGATTTGTTCACAGCCTCTCAGGATGACATGCTTCCTGCCGGCGCGGGACGTTGTTCGTCATCGCAGGTCGCCCCACTCCGATTGAGCAAGAACGATGGCGGCGATGGCTGCGGTTTCCGCTCGCAGCCGCCGTGGACCAAGTCGCAGACCGTGGCAGCCGGCGGATAGGGCGGCCTCCAACTCCCGCTCGGAAAAACCGCCCTCCGGACCAATGAGCATCGTGGCCTCGCGCTCGACGATTGACAGCGAGGATCGCGTCGAGCCCGCGTCGAGAATGAAAGTCGGATGGTCCGTTGTGATGATCTCGCCGAACTGCAGGGGAGAGGAGAGAACCGGAGAGACCGACCTTCCACACTGCTTGACGGCCTCGCCGATGATCTTTTCCCAGCGCTCGCGCTTCTTCTCGACTCGTTCGAGCTTGATTTCCACCCGTTCCGAGATCACGGGAACAATTCTCGACACTCCGAGCTCGGTCGCTTTCTGCAGTACGAGCTCGAACTTGTCGGGCTGGATCAGCGCGAGGCCGACGGTCAGGCGGAGGGACGACTCACGAGATGGCAGATCGCTGAGAATACGCAAGGTCGCTTCGTCCTCGCCGATCGTTTCGACGACCGCCTCGAATGTTCGACCCGTTTCGTCGAAGATCTCGACCGTTTCGCCGACTCGAACTCTGCGGACGCGGACCGCGTGATGGAATTCGTCGCCGCGGAGGGACGCACGCTGGTCCGCCACGGTGGTCGAATCGACTGAGAAGCGATGATGCACGGTTTCCGATCAGCTAGAGAAGATCGTAGTCACTCGCGGGCTGCTCGGAGAGGTCGAGCCATCGCCAGCTCTGCACGAGGTAGAGATCGAGGATCAGCAGAGTCACTTCTCGTGACATGTGCCACCGGCTGTTCAGGCCACTGGCGAGTCCACGTTTGGTTTCCTTGATGACATGGCCCAGCCCGCGGATCACAGTATTTCTCTGACTGAAGTCGTTCCGCGAGCAGAAGTAGTTGAGTGCCGCCTCGATCTTGAACCGGGCCATGTACCGCGTCGGCACTACGTCCCACACCTGGCGCCTCATCACTCTGATGCCGGAGAGCACCGGCCCGAAGTGAAGATCGAGATGGAAGAAGTCGAGAACGGCTCCACGGTGCCGGATCCCGACATTCATGTCGCACTTTCCATCGAGAACCGGCTGGACGAGTGAAGAGATGTGGTCGGAGGTGACGTTGAGCATGTCGGCATCGACGAAAAACAAAACGTCGTGGGAGGCATGCTGTACGCCGAGACGCATCGCGTGTCCTTTTCCGCTGTTCTGGCGGATGGCGATGGTCCGAGCACCGAGGCCCTGAGCGATGGCGCTCGTGCGGTCGGTCGAACCGTCGCTGACGACGATGATCTCCGAGATCAGTTCACTGCGTTGAAGTGCCTCGATCACCTCGGCGATCGTCTGCTCTTCGTTGTACGCTGCGATGACGGCACTTACACCCAAACATTCACCTCGGGCCTGCCCAGGTGCAACGGGCAGACCATCCCTTTCGGAATCATTTACCTCAGGAGAACGGGAACCGGTATTGCAGATTCGGCGGCCATGATCAAGAGAATGACACCTCTGCTGCTGGTTCTCCTCGCGGGGTGCTCGAGTCTCCTCGACCTGCAGCAGCCCGAATATTCACTCAGAAGTATCACAACTACCCCCAGAATTGCGATCCCCTTGCAGAAGTCGACCATCGACCTCGACTTCAACATCGAGATTCACAACCCGAACGACCTCGCTCTGACGATGGACCGGATCGACGTCGATGTCTTCCTCAACAATCAGCAGGTCACGAACACGATCAGCACCCGCCAGGTCAGGATTCCCGCAAACGGAATCGGCGACGCGCGCCTCACGACCTCCGTTGATTACGAGAGCGTTCGATCAATGTTCTACGAGATCGTCAACGCAGTAGAGCGGGGAGAGGCGAATTATGAGCTCCGTGGGAAGGCATGGTTCAACACACCACTGGGAAACCTGAGCTTCCCGATCACGGTGCGAGGACGCGAAGGCCTCTGAGCCGCCGGGTGAGGTCTGCCCTCAAAATACCCGCATGTCATCCTGAGCCGCCGAAGCGCAGCGGAGGACGGTCGAAGGATCGCGTACGGCGCGACTGTCAGGGCGGAAAGAACGCGACAGTCGGGACGTACCCGATCCTTCGCTTCGCTCAGGATGACTGGTGATTCGAGGGCCGAAGGCGGCCGGGTGAGGTCTGCTCTCAAAATACCCCGCATGTCATCCTGAGCCGCCGAAGCGCAGCGGAGGACGGTCGAAGGATCGCGTACGACCCGACTGTCAGGGCGGAAAGAACGCGACAATCAGGACGCACGCGATCCTTCGCTTCGCTCAGGATGACAGGCGATTTTTACGGTCGTTCGTAGACGGTCAACTCGTCCTCGAACTCCTTCGAGAGGCGTTTGAAGACGAGCTGGATACGCTCGATGATCTGCTGGATGTCCTTTCTCGCGTGCGCCGAGGAGAAGAATCCGGACTCGAACTGTGACGGAGGCAGGTAGACGCCCTCAGCGAGCATCAGGTGAAAGAAGCGATTGAACATCTCCAGGCTCGACTCGCGTGCGGTGCGCAGATCCACGACCGGCGAGCTCGAGAAAAAGATCGACCAGATCGAACCGACGCGGTTGAACTGCACCGGCAGGCCAAACGTGTCGGCCGCTTTCAGCACACCATCCTCGAACTCGCCGGAGCGGACCTCCAGATCGTTGTAGGTGGGTCCATTTCGGAGAATGCTCAGCGTCGAAAGACCTGCCGCCATGACGATCGGATTACCCGCATGGCGTCCGGACTGAAACACCGACCCCTGAGGAGTGACCATCTCGAGCAGGTCGCGCCTTCCTCCGAATGCTCCGATGGGAAGGCCCCCACCGATGATCTTACCGAGGATCGTGATGTCCGGCTTGATTCCGTAGAGCTCCTGAGCCCCACCGTAAGCCACGCGAAAGCCGGTCGTGATCTCGTCGAAGATCAGGATCGTGTCGTTCTCGTCACAGAGAGAGCGCAGACCATCGAGAAATCCTTCGGCTGGCGGGATGCAGCCCATGCTCGTTGCGACGGGCTCCACGATGATCGCGGCGATCTGGCCATCATGTTCCTCGAAGCTCCTGCGCACAGCGTCGAGATCGTTGAAAGGGACTGTCAGCGTGAGGTTGGCGACTGCCTCCGGCACGCCGGTAGACGTGAACCTGTCGCCGCTGTCGGGACGGGAGAGTGTGGCGTCGCTCTGGCCATGGAAGGCACCCTCGAACTTGAGAATTGTGTCCCGGCCTGTGGCGGCACGCGCAATCCGGATGGCGCTGATCGTGGCCTCGGTACCGGAGCTGACGAGTCGCACCATCTCCATGCTCGGGACAGCTTCGACGAGCATCTCTGCAAGCTCGACCTCGCCGGACGTCGGTGCGCCGTAGGCGAAGCCTTTCATGGCCGCCTTCCGTACCGCTTCAACGACGTATCGGTGGGCATGGCCGAGAATCATCGAGCCCCATGAACCGACACAATCGATCAACTGGAGCTTGTCCGCGTCGAAGATTCGGGAACCTTGTCCCGTTTCGACGAAATGAGGGGAGCCGCCGACGTCTCCGAATCCGCGCACCGGAGCATTCACGCCTCCCGGAGTTACCTTCTTTGCTCGTTCGAGCAGCTGTTCTGACTTCTTTCCCATTGGGCGACCTATACAGTGAGCTTCAGGATGGTATTCCGTTGAAAGAATCGGGCCGCTTCAGGCCTCGCGACCCTCGAATCCTTCGTCGCGGCTGTCCCTCACGGCAATCCAGCTGCCAAACAGACCGGCGGCCGCTCCGCCCGCGATGATCCACGTCAGCGTGGCCGGCGGCAGGAAGTCGAGAAAGAGCGAGTTGAGCAGGAGCGCGTCCCCCGGACTGATCGAGCGCATGCCACCGTAGTAGAGCCCCGCAAGGATTCCGACTGCGAGAAGGCCCCCGAGAAGTCCCTGGACCAGCCCTTCGATCAGAAACGGGATGCGGACCATCGACTCGGTGGCGCCGACGAGCCGCATCACGCCGATCTCCTCGCGGTAGAGGATCATCGTGAGCCGGATGACGTTCGCGATCATGAAGGCCGCTGCCACCGCCAGAAGACCGCCGACGATGAAGCCGATCAGCTTTACGATCCTGACGAGACTGCGGAGGCTCGCGATCCACTCCCAGTTGTATTGCAGCTCCTCGACCCCCTCGGCCGCCCTGATCTCGCCCGTCTTGTCGAAGAACGCTCGGGTGTCGATGCGGTCCTCAGGAACGTCGACTTCGAAAGAGGAAGGAAAGGGATTTTCCTCGAGATCGTCCACCACGCCTCGCAGATTCGGGAACGTTCTGCTGAAGACTTCCGCCGCCTGCTCGGAGGAAACGAATGAATGCTTCGTGAGGAACTGCGTTCCATCGAGAAGCTCACCAACGCGGCCGATCTGATCCTGAGAGACGTCAGGCTCGAAGTAGATGACGAGCTTTGTGGAGCCCGTCTGGCGCTCGACTGCCTGGCTCAGATTCTCCGAGATGAGGACGAAGGTCCCGAGGATCGCGAGCGCCGTTGCGATCATTCCGATGGCCGCGATGCTGTTCCTCCGGGAGAGCCATAGCCGTCGCAGCGCCTCTTTGAGAAAGTACGTAGTCGTGCCGAGCGGCCGGCCTCCGATGTCGTCGTTTGTCACGAGAGCGATTGTAGCGGAGTTGAACATGGGGCGAGCGCCGGCGAGCCCCACACAGGTATCATTACCCCGTGATCCATTTCTATCACGTCTCCAAGCGGTTCGATCGCTACAACGCCGCACTGCGCGACATCTCGTTCCAGATCGACAAGGGGGAGTTCGTTTTCCTGACTGGTCCGAGCGGCGCGGGAAAGTCCACGATCCTGAAGCTCATCCTCAAGCAACTGGAGCCGACGGAAGGGCAGATCATCGTTTCCGGACGAAATCTCGCGACGATCCGGAGAAGCCAGTTGCCGTACTTCCGCAGAGAGATCGGCATGGTGTTTCAGGATTTCAAGCTGATCGAGCGGATGACCGTCTTCGAGAATCTGTCATTCGTGATGACCGTACTCGGCACACCTCCGCGAGACCAGAAGAAACTCGCCTACAAGGCGCTCCGGACGGTCGGTCTTCATCACCGTCTCAGCGCCCTGCCGAAGCAGCTCTCGGGGGGTGAGCAGCAGCGCGTCGCGATTGCGAGAGCTCTGATCCATAGCCCGATGGTTCTGATTGCGGACGAGCCGACGGGAAATCTCGATCCGAAGCTCTCGAAAGAGATCATCGACATCTTCGTGGGGGCCAACCTGCGCGGTTCGACGGTTCTCCTCGCGACGCACGACCCCAATCTCATCGAATACACGGGCCGCCGGCAGATCATGATTGCGGACGGCGCACTCGTGGAGGAGACCGCCGCAGTGCATCAACCCCATCCACGAAGCCACGCCCCGTTCATGGCGGAGGAGTGAGAGGGGAGGAAGTTCAAGGGTTCAGAGGTTCAGGAGCTCAGAAGTTCAGAAGTTCTGAACCTCTGAACCCTCTGAACCCTCTGAACTTCTGAACCCTCTGAACCTCTGAACTTCACTTCTCTTTGAACTTTCTCCCGCCTTTCCCGCATAATCCCGCGCGATGCTGAAAAAAATCGATCAGGCAGCCGACTACATTCGGAACCGCGCAAAGCAACAGCCCCGGGTGGGGGTGATCCTCGGGTCCGGTCTCGGGGACGTCGTCGACTCGCTCGACGTTCTGGACGTGCTCGAGTACGGCGAGATCCCCAACACACCTTCTTCCGGCGTTGCCGGGCACAAGGGGCGGGCGGTTCTCGCATCGGTCGGCGGCGAATCCATCCTCATCCTTCAGGGCCGTGTGCACTACTACGAGGGATGGAGCATGCAGGACGTCGTCTTTCTGGCGCGTGTCCTCGGCCGGCTCGGTATCGAGAAAGCGATCGTCACCAATGCTGCGGGAGGAGTGAACGTCGACTTCCATCCTGGCGACCTGATGCTCATTTCCGATCACATCAACCTCTTCGGCACCAACCCGCTGCTCGGAGCGAATGCCGATGAGCTCGGGGTGCGGTTTCCGGATATGAGCGAGGCGTACCCGGCAGACCTTCGGCTCATCGCCAAGAACGCTGCACAGGAGCAGGGGCTCTCTCTGAAGGAGGGAGTCTACGTCGGGGTCTCAGGACCGAGCTACGAGACCCCGGCGGAGATCCGCGCCTTCCGCGTCCTCGGGGGCGATGCGGTCGGGATGTCGACGGTCCCGGAAGTGATCGCCCTGTCGCACATGTCGATCCCGGTGCTCGGAGTTTCGTGCATCACGAACATGGCCGCGGGTATCCTTCCCAGGAAGCTCACCCACGACGAGGTCATCGAAACGACTGCCCACGTACGCGAGGACTTCTCGCGGCTGCTGGTCACAGTCCTCGGACGCATGGTCGAGTCGCCCGGCATGCGGGTCATGAGTTGAGTCGTACGTCACAAAGGCCGTAGCGGCGAATCGATCCGTCGATCACCATAGTCGAACACTCGGGAGGAAGCGCGAAGATGGAGCGGTTTGCAGCAATACTCGGACTGGTACTGATCCTGGCCATTGCCTATGCGCTTTCGGTCAACAGGCGGGCGATTCAGTGGAAGATCGTCGGATGGGGGCTCCTGCTGCAGGTGCTCCTCGCCATTCTCATTCTGCGAGGGGAGACGATATCGAACGCTCTCAGCTTCGCATTTCCGGGCGTTTCGAGATCAGCCGTCGCCTTCTTCTGGGTGGTGGTTCTCCTGGGGGCGATCTACGTGGCGCGCCGGATGAGCGAAGAGAAGCGGAAGACGTTCTGGTGGGTCTTCGGCGTTCTGAGTGCCATCGTCTTTCTGCGGTTCAATCTTCTCGCTTTCGTCTTCGGAACGACCCGGGACATCGTGGCGAGTCTCATTGCGTTTACGACCGAGGGAGCGAGGTTCGTCTTTGGACAGTTGGGCGATCCGGAGGCTTCCACGGCATTCATCTTTGCGACGCAGGTTCTGCCGACGATTATCTTCATCGCGTCAATCTTCGCGGTTCTCTACTACCTCGGTGTGATGCAGGTCGTGGTGCGGTTCTTTGCCAAGATCATGACGCGGTTCATGGGCGCCTCCGGTGCGGAGTCGACCAACGTGGCAGCGGCGATCTTCATGGGACAGACCGAGGCGCCGCTCACGATCCGGCCATTCCTCGAGCGGCTCACGATGTCGGAGCTGATGACCGTGATGACGGCGGGTATGGCGACCGTGTCGGGTGGCATCATGGCCGCGTACGTCCTGGTGGCAGGGGTCGACGTGCTGCACCTCCTGACGGCTTCGATCATGGCGGCTCCGGGCTCCATCCTTCTTGCGAAGATGATCGTTCCCGAGACGGGAGTCCCTGAGACCGGCAGCGACGTGAATGTCGAAGTTCCGCAGCAGGACGTGAACATCATCGATGCCGCTGGTCGCGGTGCCATCGAAGGTTTGCATCTGTCGCTCAACGTCGCCGCGATGCTGATCGCATTTCTCGCACTGATCGCGCTGGTCGATGCGGCGTTCATCTTTGTTCACGATGGTCTTCTGACCGCAGGGGGCAGTCTGATCGACCCGTTCGGTCCATGGGTCAGCGCCATCGGATCGGTGTTTCCCTCCAGCTTCTCGCAGTTCATCGGCTGGATCTTCAGACCGATCGCCTGGACGATGGGTGTGCCGTGGGGAGAGTCGCAACAGATTGGTCAGCTTCTGGGAACACGCATGGTCATCAACGAGTTCGTCGCGTTCCTGAATCTAGGTGAGATGCGGGATACATTGAGCCCGAGGAGCTTCGTCATCGCGACGTACGCGTTGTGCGGGTTCGCGAACTTTTCGTCCATTGCGATCCAGATCGGCGGTATCGGCGCACTTGCTCCCAGCCGCAGGGGCGATCTCGCCAGGCTCGGTCTGCGCGCCATGTTGGCCGGCACCCTCGCCAACTTCATGACCGCCACCATCGCGGGGATTCTGCTGTAGGGGGAGGGGGGGACTGGTAGCCGGTCCGGCGGTTCCTGCATCCCTGCGGGATGCGTGTGGTGTGGGCGTGCCATTCCCGGTGGTGCCTCGCTGCGCTCGGAACCACCGGCTACCTTCTGGCACCCCTGCGGGGTGCGAGGGGTGAGGTCGATCGGGCATGTATTCCGGTGGTGTGATTCCCGGTCACATATTCCGGTGGTGCCTCGCTTCGCTCGGAACCACCGGCTACCGTCTGCCACCCCTGCGGGGTGCGTTCACCGCAATTTCTCGAGCACCTTCGCCATGTCCTCCGGCAATGGTGCTTCGAACACCATCCGCTCGCCGGTGATGGGGTGGACGATCTCGAGACGGGCCGCGTGGAGGGCTTGACGTTTCATCGATCGCAGTGCGGTCTGGACGGCTCGGTCCTGGACGCCTTTCCACTGGGCGCCGCCGTACACGGTGTCGCCGACGACCGGGTGCCCGATTGACTTGAGGTGGACCCGGATCTGATGCGTCCGTCCCGATTTCAGCTCGAGCTCGAGCAGCGAACATCCCGGGAACGACTGAATCGTCCGATACACCGTCACCGCTTTGCGGCCGGACGCCACGACGCCCATCTTCTTGCGGTCTCTCGGATCGCGCCCGATCGGCTTGTCGATTGTCCCGGACGGAGGAGTGGGGGAGCCGTAGACCAGCGCGAGATAGAACTTCCTCACCGCTTCGCTGTTCCAGGTTTCGCTGAGCTGTCTGTGCGCGCGATCATGCTTGGCGACGACCAGCAGGCCCGATGTTTCCTTGTCGAGCCGATGAACGATGCCTGGTCTGGTCTCTCCTCCAACACCCGAGAGGCCGTCGAGATGATAGAGAAGCGCATTGACGAGCGTTCCGTCGCGGTGACCCGCGGCAGGATGAACGACCATGCCGACGTCCTTGTTGATGACCGCGAGATCGTCATCCTGGTAGACGACCTCGATTGGAAGGGCCTGTGGAGTGATCCCCGAGTCTTCCGGGGCGGGCAGAAGAACCTCGATGAGCTCTCCGGCGTCACATTTCCGGGAGGATTTGAGAACGGCGCGACCAGAGATCGAGACATGTCCATCGCGGATGAGTCTGGAGGCGGCGCTCCTGCTCAGCTCTGGAAAATGTTCTCCGAGCAGCTGATCGATGCGTTTGCCGTCGTCATCAATGCTGACGATCAGGCTCTTTGAATTTCCGGTATCTCGAATGGACATGATTTGTGCAGGAACCGTATCAGAACGGGGGCAAGCTCGCGTCCCGGAGGAAGAAGTTGTAATTTGTGTCACAGACTAATCGCCACGATCAGTTACAATGACCGCAGAATCCACAGACTTTACTCTCTAGGTATCCGAATATCCGGAGGAAGGAACATTAAATTCATGAGAAGCAGCTTAAAAGTATTGATCGCGTTCAGTATTTTCCTCATTGCCGTTCCGGCGATGGCCAGTAATTTCCGGGCAGCCGATGTCGTCTATCTGCCGGCAGCCGGTCGTGTCCAGGGTCAGGCATTCTTCAAGACCGACGTCGTAATCACCAACGTGAGCAACGGAGCAGTCACGGTCGACGCCGCTCTTCTGGCGACGGGCGGAGGCGACGCGCGCGCCGGACTCGCTGACGGTGCGGTCAAGTCCGTTGCGACTCTCGACGCCGGCGAATCGATCGTGGTTGAAGACGCCATCAAAGAGATCTTCGGTCTCGACGGCGGCTTCGGTCAGATGATTTTCTACTCCTGCCGCGTCGGCGGAGATTGCAGCACCTGCGACAGCGACGACTCCGATTGTCTGCCGATCGTCGTCGAAGGCCGCGTCTACGCCGAGACCGCAACCGGTACGTTCGGTCAGTTGTTCTCCGGCTATCCCTGGTACAGCTACGTCTCGAGCGCGGTTGCGGATCGCGACCTCGATGAGGTGTGGATCACCGGCATCCGGCAGGACGCGCCAAAGAGCGAGGGTGGAATCTGGCGCTCGAACCTCGGATTCACGAACGCCAGCGAGTTCTCCACCACAGTTCTGAATGTCAGCCTCTTCAATAATGATGGGACACTTTTCGGAACAAAAGCCGTAACGCTCGGGCCGGTCGGACACTCCCAGCAGAACGTCGCGGCGATGTTCCCGGGGTTCACAGGCGAGGGTTACGCAGTGGTTCAGCAGCCGGCAAGCGGTGTGACTCCTACGAACCCGGATGATACGGATCCGTTCATTGCGAGCGGCGCCCCCGGCTTCTTCGCCTATGGTTCGGTGCTCGACAATCGTACTGATGATCCGACGACGCTCGAAGCCGTCTATCCGGTCGAGTTCGACTACACGGCCGTCTACGGCAAGGTGAACAAGACAGGTCGTCCGGTTCATCACCGTTCCGCGGACTAGAACCTCTTTTAGTAGAATGATTTGAGGCCGGGTCGCCACCATGGCGGCCCGGCCCGGGCATGGAATCGCTCGCCGGGTACCTCTGTTGTAGGTGTGTGCCCGGCGTGCTAGCATGCCCGGGAAGCTTTCGAGTAACATCCGAAAGCGGCCGTTCGGGCCGCTTTTTTTGTTGTCTGGAGCAGGAGTTTCGGGGATATGGAGTTGCCTCAGGGGCTGGAGGAAGAGATCAGGAAGGTCGTCGAAGGAGAGGGGCTCGAGCTCGTCCACGTCGAATATCGTGGCGTCGGCAGAGAGCGTCTCCTACGGGTTGACATCGACCGCGAAGACGGCGGTGTCATGATTCAGGACTGCGAGCTGATCTCCAAGCAGTTGAGCCCTCTGCTGGACGTGATGGACGCCATCCCGAGCTCGTATGAATTGCAGGTATCGTCCCCCGGTCTCGACCGGCGGTTCTACAAGCCGTCCGACTACCAGCGCTTCATCGGCAGTCTGGTGCGGGTCCAGACCGCGGAGGCGGTTGGCGGGAACAACGTCATCATCGGAAGACTCGAAAGTTTCGACGGAGAGAGAATCGTGGTTCTCGATCCGAAATCGACGAAAAAAGGAAAAACCTACGAGATCGAGCTGAGCAACATCCGCGAAGCCCGGCTCGAGCCTGAGTTTTAGTCGTTCGTAGCGCAGGAGTTCAAAAAACTTATGTTCAACGAAAATCTGATCAGAGCTCTCGCCCAGGAGAAGGCGATCGACGTGGAGAAGGTCATCTCCGCGCTCGAGGACGCCCTCGCCACCGCTGCCAGGAAGTACTACAAGACGCGGGAGCCGATCCACACCGTGTTGAACCGCGATGAAGGTGGAACCGTCGAGATCTACGTCGTCAAGGAAGTCGTCGGCTCTGCCGAGGAGATCGAGGAGCCGCTCGCGCAACTGATACTCGAAGACGCGCAGAAGATCGATCCGCAGGCGGAAGTTGGCGGGACCATCCGTCTCGACTACATCACCAAGGCCGTGGTCGATGTGGTCTCCGATCCGCTCACCGAGATCCGGCAGTACGAGGCGCGGAAGATCGATGGCGATGCCGAGACCGGCGACAACGTCCGGATCCCTCTTACGAAGCCACCCGCCGAGCTGGGCCGCATCGCCGCGCAGAGCGCGAAGCAGGTGCTCTACCAGAAGGTTCGCGAGGCAGAGCGCGAGAAGGTCTATCGCGAATTCAAGGATCAGGTCGGCACGATCGTCAACGGCTACGTCAAGCGCTTCGAGCGCGGCGACATGATCGTCGACCTCAACGGCCGTACCGAGGGAGCGATCCCGCGGAGCCAGCAGTCGCGCGCCGAGCGCTACTCGCAGGGCGACCGGATCCGCGCCGTCATCGTCGACGTTCACACGCAGCCGAAGGGCCCGCAGGTCATCCTCTCGCGGACGGATCCGATTCTTCTGATGCGTCTGTTCGAGATGGAAGTCCCCGAAATCTACGACGGCACCGTACTGATCAAGGACGCCGTCCGCGAGCCGGGAGAGCGAGCCAAGATCGCCGTTGCCTCTCGCGAGCGCGACGTCGATCCGGTCGGCGCATGCGTCGGCATGAAGGGCTCACGAGTGCAGTCCATCATCCGAGAGCTGCGCGGCGAGAAGATCGACATCATTCCATGGGACGAGGATCTCGTCGTCTATGCCCAGAACGCTCTCGCGCCGGCGCGGATCACCCGCGTCAGCGTCACCTCTCTCGAGGATGAGCATCGTCCACAGCTCGACGTCATCGTCGACGACGACCAGTTGTCTCTCGCCATCGGCAAGCGCGGCCTCAACGTCCGTCTTGCGGCGGAGCTGATCGGTGCACGCATCGACATCAAGTCCGAGGACGAGGTCAAGGGCGAGGTCGCCGACGCGCTGAGCCAGATGCTGCACAACGCGATGGCCGAGGCGCGGGCTGAAACGAACGTCCACGACATCGAGGGCCTCGATCCAGAGTTTGCCGACATGCTCGAGCAAGCCGGTTACGACGATCTCGACTCGATTCTGAATGCATCTCCCGACGACCTCTCGAACATCGAGGGAATCGACGTGGACACTGCTGCGAAGATCATTCAGGTCGCCGAGGACTTCGATCTCGCGGCGATCGAGGAAGACATGCCCGTCGATCTGGCGGACGATCTGTTTGAAGACGAAGACGGGGAAGAGGGCGACGAGTCCGAAGGTGACGACGGGGAAGCGCGTCTCATCGCCTCGGCATCCCCCTCCGGTGATTCGGACGACGACGAGAGTGTCGAAGAAGAGCCGGAAGAGCAGGAAGCAATCGCCAGTGATCTCGATGAGGAGCCCTCGGATGAGAATTCCGATGAGGCCGAAGAGGATGCTGGCAAGCAGGAAACAAGCGGAGTCACAGTTAAGGAGTAACGATCGAAATGGCGAATGTCCGAGTCAAAGAGCTCGCGAGTCAGATGGGTATCCCATCGAAGGATCTCATCTTCAAACTGCAGTCCCTCGGAGTGCAGGTGGAGGATGAGAATGCTTCGATCGATCACAACGTGATCGTGGCGATCCTGTCTGGAAAGAAGGTCGCACAGCGGCGGCCCCGTGCCGTGATCATGCGCGACGAGCGGGTCGAGGACGAGAAGAAGGAACGCGAGCGGAAGGCGCGGCTCGTGAAGCCACCGCGTCCGATCGTCAAGCCGAAACCTGAGCGCAGGATCAGGCCCGAGGGCGAAGAGGCACCTCCGGCAGACACCTCTCAGGGTCCGGTGATTCAGGAGTTCGTCGAAGCAGCCGAGGCGGAGGCCGTCGAACAGGCGCGCCTCGCCGAGGAGGCAAAGCAGCGCCAGGCTGAGGAGCAGGAAGCTGCTGCCCGGGCGGCTGAGCAGAAGGCGGCCGAGGACGAGCAGAAGAAGAAGGAAGCGGCAGCTCCGGTCGAGAAGCCGAAGGAAGCTGCCAGGGCTCCGGAGCGCCCACAGAAGCGCAAGGGTCCGACCGGACCACGTGCGCGTACCGTGGATGCGCCGCGACCCGACTACGGCGATCAGCGCCGTCAGCGTCCGGCGGCTGCGCGTCCCGGACCAGGTGGTGGTCGTCCCGCCGCGCCAGGCGGCCGTCCTGCCCCCGGTGGCAGACCGGCGCCAGGTGGCAGGCCCGGTCCCGGTGGCCGACCCGGTCCCGGCGGACGTCCGGGAATGGGTGTGGAGGAATCGATGCCCCCGGCCTCGACCCACACGACCAGAAAGCGCCGCGTCGATGACGACGACAAGGATCGCGTCGACAGGAAAAAGCACGCGGGCAAACGCCGTCGTACGACGGGGATGGACCGCGAACGTCAGGAGCTTCTGCACAAGGGCCCGTTCTCCGCGTCCGCTGTTCTCGAGGACGAGGAAGCGCCGATCAAACCGGCAGGCGAGGACTCGCCTTCCACGCCGTCGTCACGGCGCGACAAGCGCAAGCAGGCAGCGCCCGTTTCAGGAAAAATACTCGAATTCAAACGACCGGAGGCACCGATCACACTTACAGAAGGCACGACCGTCAAGGATCTCGCCGACAAGCTCGACATCAAGGCGAACGACCTGATCAAGCATCTGATGATGAAGAAAGGTCGGATGCTCAACATGAACGCCCCGCTCGATGCCGAACTGGCGATGGAGATCGCGCAGGATCTCGGCATCGAAGCCGAGGTGGTCACGTACGAGGAATCGATCGAGCTCGAAGAGATGGAGCGCGAGGCCGAGGCCGAAGAGGCAGGAACCGACCCGCGCGCGCCGGTCATCACCGTCATGGGTCACGTCGACCACGGCAAGACCTCGCTGCTCGATGCAATTCGTGAGGCGCGTGTCGCTGAGGGCGAGGCGGGCGGCATCACGCAGCACATCGGTGCTTACGCGGTGGAGAAGAACGGACAGAAGATCGTCTTCCTCGACACCCCCGGTCACGAAGCATTCACTCTGATGCGCGCCCGAGGAGCGAAGGCGACCGACATCGTCATTCTCGTCGTCGCGGCGGACGATGGCGTCATGCCGCAGACGAAGGAAGCGATCGATCACGCTCGGGCAGCCAAGGTTCCGATGATCGTCGCCGTCAACAAGATCGACAAGGCGAACGCCAACCCGGACAAGGTCCGCCAGGAGCTCTCCTCCGCCGGCGTTCTCGTCGAGCAGTGGGGCGGCGATGTGGTCTCGGTCGAGGTTTCGGCCACCAAGGGCACCGGCATCGACGACCTTCTGGAGATGATTCTGCTCCAGTCGGAACTCCTCGAGCTGAAGGCTTCGAGCAACCGCGCCGCAAAGGGTGTCGTGCTCGAGGCGAAAAAGGAGCTCGGCCGCGGAAACGTCGCAACGGTTCTCGTCCAGGACGGCACGCTCAACATCGGGGACACGTTCATCTCCGGCACGGTCACCGGTAAGGTCAAGGCGATGATGAACGACCGCGGAGACCGCATCAAGGCGGCAGGACCGGCGACTCCGGTCTCGGTCATGGGTTTTGATGACATGCCCGACGCTGGCGACACGTTCGTCGTCGTGGACGAGAAGGCGGAAGCGGAAACGATCTCGGAGCTCCGACAGGACCGCGCACGCCGCGAAGCTGCGCTCAAGACGGGACCGAAAATGTCGCTCGAGCAGCTCTTCTCGAGGATGGAGCAGGGCGAGCTCAAGGAGCTCAACCTGATCGTGAAGGCCGACGTTCAGGGTTCGGTCGAAGTGCTGCGCGACAGCCTGCAGAAGCTCTCGGTCAAGAAGGTCGAGGTCAAAGTCATCCATGCCTCGGTCGGCGCGGTCAGCACGAACGATGTCCTCCTTGCGAGCGCGTCGAACGCCATCATCATCGGCTTCAACGTGCGCCCGGAGAAGAACGCCTCCGAGCTCGCGAAGAAGGAAGAGATCGAGATCCGTCTTCACACGATCATTTATGAGCTGCTCGACGAGATTAAACTCGCGATGGCCGGACTCCTCGAACCGATCACGGAAGAAGTATTCCGTGGCCGTGCCGAGGTTCGCGACACGTTCAAGGTGCCGCGCGCCGGTGTGGTCGCTGGATCACATGTGGTCGACGGCGTCATCCCGAGAAACGCTCACGCACGCCTCCTGCGCGACAATCGCGTCATCCACGAAGGCAAGATCGGATCGCTCCGACGCTTCAAGGATGACGTGTCGGAAGTCCGCGAAGGGATGGAGTGCGGTATCAGTCTCGAGCGATACCAGGACGTCAAGGTCGGCGACATCATCGAAGCGTTCGTCCTCGAGCAGAGAGCCGCGCAGCTGGAGTAATAGAAGCAGTCGACAGTCAACAGTCAACAGTCGTCAGACCTTCGGGGCTGATCGGCAGGTGGTCATGGACAGCGGCTCGTGACAGAGGCCGTCGACTGATGACTGACGGCGATGACTGACGACTGACCCCCCATGATCGTTGGAGTTGCCATCGCGGAGATTCACATTCCGCACGCGCAGTCATTGAAATCGAAACGGAGTGTGGTCCGGCGATTGAAGGATCACCTCCGCAATCGTTTGCGAGTATCGGTAGCCGAGGTCGCATTGCATGATCTTCATCAGCGTGCGAGGCTCGGAATCTGCTTCGTCTCTTCGAACCCGAAGAAGATCGACTCGGTGTTCGAATCGATCTCTTCTCTGATCGAGGAAGATGGAGAGGCCGTGCTGAGCGGCTGGACCACCGAAGCTCTCGATTTCGACCCCGAGGTCAACCTCGGAGTTTACGGATTTTCACTCGGAGACCAGGAACAGTGAAAGAAAAAAGCCGCCGCACGATTCGGGTTGGCGAAGAGATTCGCCACGCATTGTCAGAAATTATCAGACGTGAGTTCTCCGACCAGGTTCTCACTCTCGCGTCGATCACGGATGTCGACGTGACCACAGATTTCTCGTACGCGAAGGTGTACGTGAGCAGCCTGGGAGATGACGAGCAGCGTCATGCCGCCGCAGAGAAGCTCAATGAGCTGCAGGGCAAGATCCGCCATCTCGTCTCGCAGCGCGTCAAGCTGCGTCATACGCCGAAAATGACCTTCGTACCTGACGATACCGCCGCGGCTGCTGATCACATCGGCCGGATTCTTCAGGAGGTGCTGCCGCATGACCGAGCCGATGAAGAAGAGCGAGCCGATGACGAAGAAGAGTAACGCTGAATCTCCGGTCGCCGCGATTGCGGAAAAGATCCGGGCGGGGAAGAGCTTCCTGGTCACCGGACACAGAAATCCCGACGGCGACGCCCTCGGCAGTGCTCTCGCTCTCAGATTCATGATCGAGACCCTCGGCAAGACCGCCCGCGTCGTCGTTCGCGACGGATGGGCGCCTCCGCTGAAGCATCTGCCGGGGATGGATGAAGTGACCGTCAGCGATTCACTTCCTCCCGGCTATCCCGAGGACTTCGACGGACTCTTCACGATGGAGTGCCCCGACAAGGAGCGTTGCGGATACGAGATCCTTCCCGGACCGGTCGTGAACATCGATCACCATCTCGGCAACACCATGTACGGTGAGCTCAACTGGGTCGATCTCGAAGCGCCCTCGGTGGGTGAGATGCTGCTTCAAATCGCCGACGAGCTCGGCGTCGCGATCGACGAGCGGATGGCGACTGCCATTTACGTCTCGCTCGCGAGTGATACAGGATTCTTCCGCTACACGAACACGACCCTTCGGGCGTTCGACGCGGCGAAGCGTCTGGTCGAAGCGGGCGCGAATCCCGGCGAGATCTCGCTCTGGCTCAACGAGAGTCAGGATCCGGCAGCGCTCAAGCTCCTGGGACTCTGCCTCTCGACCCTCGAAATGCACGCCGATGGAAAGATCTCCGTGATGCGGCTGACGAAGGAGATGCTCGATCAGGCGGGAGCGACGCCGGAGCACTCCGACGGGATTTCGAGCTACGGCAGAGTCATCGACGGAGTTCTGGTTGCAGCATTCCTCAAGCAGACGGAAGACGGAAAGACCAGGGTGTCGCTTCGCGCGAAGCCGGGAGTCGACGTCATGAAGGTGGCTGCCTCGTTTGGCGGCGGAGGGCACAAGGCCGCTGCCGGATGCCGGATTGACGCTCCGATCGATCAGGCTCAGGCGATCCTGCTCGAAAAACTGGAAGTGGCGCTGAGCGAATGAATCGAGACGGGCTCCTACTGATCGACAAGGAAGCGGGGATCACCTCGCATGACGCCGTGGCGCTGGTACGCCGCGCGTCGGGGATCAAGAAGATCGGCCACACCGGAACGCTCGATCCGCTGGCAACGGGACTTCTCGTGCTGTGCGTCGGCGGCGCCACGCGCCTGCAGTCATTCCTGACGGGTATGGACAAGACCTACGAGGCGGAAGTCCGTTTCGGCTGGGCCACCGACACCTACGATGCGCAAGGTGAGCCGCAGGGTGAACAGAACGATCACGATATCGAGTCGGTCGACTTCGAGACTCTGTTCGACCGGTTCCGGGGCGAGCTCGACCAGATGCCGCCATCCTATTCGGCCAAGAAGGTGGGCGGGCAACGCGCCTACAAACTCGCCCGCAGAGGGGAGACGCCGCAGCTCGAACCGAAGCGCGTCACCGTACACGAGCTCGTGTTGCTGGAGAAGAAGGGGAGTCGAATCCGCTTCAGGATGAGATGCTCTGCCGGGACGTACGTCCGCTCTGTTGCGCACGATCTGGGCGAGATCGTCGGTGTCGGCGCGCACCTCTCGAGCCTGCGGCGTACAGAAATCGGCGAGTTCAGAATCGACGATGCGCTGTCATCCGCTGTGATCAGGGACACGCCAAAGGACGATATTTTCGCCTCACCGCACTTCAAGACCTTCCGGGAGATCCGCCTTCCGTTCAGTGATCTGATGATCGATCCGGCGCAGGAGACAAAGCTCCTCAACGGACAGACCGTCATCGCAAAGCCGCAGAGCGGCACCCTCTCCGAGGACGATCTCGTCAGCGTGCTGAACGCGTCCGGAGAGCTGATCGCCATCGGACGTGTGACGGAGGTTCTGCGCGAAGGCGGAGGACCAGTGGTGGTCCAGCCGAGAGTGGTTCTCAAACGATGAACGATGAACGATGAACGATGAACGATGAACGATGAACGATGCAACGATCGAAGAGAAACGCTCAATGAGCGTCGCAGCCTTGTCATTCCGAAGGAGCGGCTTCATCGCGACTGAGGAATCTGGGTGTGTGGAAGGAACCAGACGACTTCCCACGCCCAGATTCCTCGCTCCGCTCGGAATGACAAGGGGAACAGGTACTCGAGAAGACATATCTACTGCCCGCTGCGGTCCATTTCATCGCTCCACATTCAGCATTCAGCATTCAGCATTCAGCATTCTTCCCAGCCCCGGGAACTAAAATGAACAAACGCGTGTTAGATTGACGGACTAATAAGGGACTAAATCACTCTGGATTCAGGAGAAAACGTTTTGGCAACGCTGAAAGCAAAAACAGACATCATCAACGATTTTCAGACGCATGAGGGAGACACAGGCTCTCCCGAGGTGCAGATCGCGCTTCTTTCGAACCGGATCTCGTACCTCACCGAGCATTTCAAGACGCACACGAAGGACCACCACAGCCGTCGCGGACTGCTGAAGCTGGTCGGACAGCGTCGTCGTCTTCTCGACTACCTCAAGAAGAAGGACGTCGAGCGCTATCGCACTGTCATCGAGCGCCTCGGTATTCGTAAGTAGGCCGCGGGCGGTCAACCGACCACCTGCCACTCCAGGGCTCGAGACCGCCCCTTTCCCTGCGCCCACAGGATATCCCTGTGCGGCGCAATCACGCTTTTCATACAGACATTGATGCAGTTGATGAGTGGACTGCATCCCCAAAGGGGAAAATGGTGACGAAGAAAGAACTCCAGATCGGCGGAAGCACCCTCTCGATCGAAACAGGAAAGCTCGCGAAGCAGGCGAGTGGCTCAGTGGTGGTGCGGTTGGGCGACACAGTCGTTCTCGCGACCGCGTGCTTCAAAGACTCGGCTGGTCCTGGCGACTTCATGCCGCTGACGGTCGACTACAAAGAGTACACATACGCTGGCGGACGGATCCCGGGCGGCTTCTTCAAGCGCGAAGGCCGGCCGACCGAGAAGGAAACCCTCACCGCCCGTCTGATCGACCGGCCGCTGCGCCCGTCGTTCGCGCCGGGCTACCGTCAGGAGACTCAGGTGATCGGCCTCGTCCTCTCCGCCGACGGACAGAATGACCCCGACGTCCTGGCCCTCAACGGTGCCTCGGCGGCGCTCGTTCTCTCGGAGATTCCGTTCCCGAATCCGATCGGTGCTGTCCGTGTCGGACGGGTCGACGGAAAGTTCGTGATCAATCCGACCAACTCCGATCGCGATCTTTCGGATCTCGATCTGATCGTGGCGGGAACCGAGCATGCGATCGTGATGGTCGAAGCGGGTGCACGCGAGCTCGACGAGTCGGTCATCCTCGACGCGCTCGATGAGGCCCATCGCGCGATCAAGGAGATCGTCAACCTTCAGAAAGAGCTCCGGGCCGAAGCAGGCAAGGAGAAGATCGAAGTCACGGTCACGCCGAAGTACTCCGACGAGCTGTACAAGGATCTGAGCGACCGGCTCTACTCCGATTTCAAGGGAGCTCTCCTGGTCGAAGGCAAGCAGGCGCGACGCGACAAGGTTCGTGAGGTCAAGGAGAAGGCGCTCGAAGGGATCGACGCAGAGAACCTCGAGGAGATCTCGGCCCGCAAGGCCGCGATGGAAGGCTCTCCAGACGCAGATCACACGCGACCTCATCACCAACGAACAGAAGCGCCTCGATGGCCGCCGTCCGGACGAGATCCGCGACATCTGGATCGAGACCAACGTGCTTCCGCGTACGCACGGTTCTGCAATCTTCACCCGCGGCGAGACGCAGGCGCTCGTCACGATCACTCTCGGAACTCCTCAGGAAGCGCAGAAGGTCGAGGACTTCGAGGGAGAGACGTTCCAGAGATTCCTCCTGCACTACAACTTCCCGCCATTCTCGGTCGGAGAGGTGAAGTTCATGCGCGGACCAGCACGTCGCGAGATCGGCCACGGTAATCTGGCCCGTCGTGCGCTCGAGCCGCTCCTGCCGCACGAAGAGGATTTCCCCTACACGATCCGTTGCGTCTCCGACATTCTCGAGTCGAATGGTTCGTCGTCGATGGCCACGGTATGTGGCGGATCGCTCTCGCTGATGGATGCCGGCGTCCCGCTGCGCTCGCCGGTTGCCGGTGTGGCGATGGGACTCGTCAAGGGCGAGAACAATGCGGTCGTTCTGACCGACATCGCCGGAGCGGAGGATCACGAGGGTGACATGGACTTCAAGGTCGCCGGAAGCCGCGAAGGCATCACGGCCCTGCAGATGGACATCAAGGTCGCCGGAATCGAGCGCGAGATCATGCGTCAGGCTCTCGAGCAGGCGAAAGCCGGAAGAATGTTCATTCTCGACAAGATGGATGCGGCTCTCGCAGAGCCTCGTTCCGAGATGTCCGAGTATGCACCGCGTCTCTACACGATTCAGATTCCGCGCGACAAGATCCGCGACGTCATCGGATCGGGTGGCAAGACGATCCGTTCGATCACCGAGCAGACCGGCACCAAGATCGAGATCAACGACGACGGCAAGATCATCATCGCGTCGAACGACAAGGATGCCGCCAACCAGGCGATCGAGATCATCAAGGGTCTGACCGAGGAGCCGGAGATCGGCACCAACTACACCGGAACGGTCAAGCGTATCGAGCCGTACGGTGCATTCATCGAGGTGCTCCCGGGCCAGGACGGCCTGCTGCACATCTCCGAGATCGCGTATCACCGTGTCAACGAGGTCGACCGATCACTTCAATCTCGGCGACGAGGTCGAGGTTCAGGTCGTCGATATCGACTCCGACACCGGCAAGATCCGTCTCTCCAGAAAGCCACTTCTTCCGCCTCCGACAGAGGAGGAGAAGGCGCAGATGGAAGAGCAGCGGAAGCGCCGCGAAGAGCGTGGTGACCGTCCCGATCGTGGTGGTCGTCCCGGTGGCGGTGGCGGCCGAGGCGGAGACCGCGGTGGCCGTGGTGGTCGCGGCGGCAGCGGTGGCCGTGGCGGAAGTGGCGGCGGCAGAGATCGCGGCGGCCGCGGCGGAAGCGGCGGCGGCGGAAACAGAAACGACTAAACACCAGCGGGCCCTTCGGGGCCCGCTTTTTTTGGAGAGCATGTCGACCGACGGCGTCTGACGGCCTCTCCCTCGGGAGAGGGCAGGGTGAGGTCCGTCTTCGGCTGGCGAATGGCAGGCTACTTGTCAGATTAGATAACGTCGTTCTCCGCGAGTACGCCACTATGGTCGAGAGGATGTCGCGACTGTGGAGCGCCCTCACCCGCAGCCCTCTCCCAGAGCAGGACGAGCGGATCGCTGCGCTCGACTGACACCTTCCGCACTTTCATCTTTCATCTTTCATCTTTCATCTTTCCAAACTGGCACCGATATTGATCAAATAACCTTCAAATGACTGACACTCTCCCCCCGCGCGACCGCCGCCAGAGCCGCCGCATCATGACGAAAGGAACGTCGGAATCGCGGCGCTCGTGATGTCGTTGTCTTCGCCGGCTTCTCGCTGTGGCGCGAGGCTCAACCCGAGGAGTGACGACGGCACGGCACTGCTGGACGCCAGGAAACGCGGCGTGGAGGTTCGGTCGTACGTGAAGCCCATCCGTACGTCGCCCCCGAGGGAGTCGACGAGCACGATCCCCGTGAGCCCCTCTGGACCGATCGCCCGAGCCAGGAGGAGATCCTGGGAGTCGATCCCTACGAACGTACCGTCACCGAGCCGAGTCCGAACTGGCCGCCACGAGTATCGATCCCATGACGACCGACCCCGGATCCCGAACCGGCCGTCTCCTTCCGCGGTTCCGACGAACCATTCATCGAGCAGCGCAGCGAGAGCGATAGCGGCTCCCGCATCAAGATCACCGGCGCCGGCTCCGACGTAAGACTCGAAAAACCCCGCCCCGATCCCGAGTAACAGTCATCCTGAGAGGCTGTGAAAAAATCCAGCGTGCCCTGCGCTGGTGGTGCTTACGGTTCGAGCTCAAGGAACGAGGAGGAGTCGCGGTGGTTCCTCGGTGACGACGAGTGACGCGGAGATCGGGCCGTAACCACCACCAGCCCAAAGGGTTACGGGCGGGGCGTCGCCGATCGCGTTGTCGCAGCTCCTTTCCGATGAACCACATCGCTGCGTCGCTGCTCCGCGCGCTCGACGTCGCCGCGCCCGTAACGCAGGGTACGCTGGATTCTTTCACAGCCTCTGAGCGCAGCGAAGGATCGGGTGAGTCCTGACTGTCGTGTTCTTTCCGGCCTGACAGTCGGGCCGTACGAGATCCTTCGACCGCCCTCCGCTGCGCTCCGGCGGCTCAGGATGACAATCCTGGGGCAACTCCCTTCAGCATTCAGCATTCAGCATTCCATATAATCCCTTTCATGACGGACATTCACTTCGGAACCGACGGATGGCGCGACGTCATCGCCGAGAACTTCACCTTCCACAATGTAAGACGGGTCGCGAGGGCGATGGGCATGGCAGTACGCGCCCTCGAGCCTCCGGCCAACATCGATCGCGGCACGCTCATCGTCGGCTACGATCGACGATTCCTATCGCGGCGATTCGCCGAGACTGTCGCGGATGAGCTCGCAGAGTCAGGCTTGAACGTCCTGCTCTCCAGCGCTCCGACTCCTTCGCAGACGATCTCCCACGCCGCCCGCCATCGCGAAGTCGTCGGGGGTGTGGTGGTTACTGCGAGTCACAACCCGGCCGAGTACAACGGACTCAAGTTCAAGGCGTGGTACGGAGGTTCGGCCCTGCCATCGATCTACAGGGCGATCGAGGACGCGATCGATGCACCGGTACCGTCTGCCGGAAAAGGAGTGATCACCGAGGTCGACATTCTTTCGGACTATCTTTCGGCACTGCAGGATGGTCTCGACCTCGAGACGATCCGCGGCGGAGGTCTCACGATCCTCCACGATCCGATCCACGGCGTCGCCTCTGGTCTGCCAGAGCGAATTCTCGGCGACGCTGCGCGCGTCGTGACGATTCGTGGTGACTACAATCCCTCATTCGGATCGGTCAATCCGGAACCGATCCCGGAGAACCTCGCCGCCTCTGAAACGGCGATGGGCTACGGCATCTACTCGATGGCGATCTGCAATGATGGCGATGCCGACCGCCTGGGCATCCTCGATGAGAAGGGAAGTTTTGTCACGCCGCATCAGATCCTGTCGCTTCTCGCTCTCGATATGATCCGGCGCAAGGGGATGACTGGAGAGATCGTCAAGACCTTCTCGCACGACCCGGTTGCTCGAGCGTATCGGCGAGGCCCTCGACGTGACCGTTCACGAGACCCCGATCGGCTTCAAGTATGTCGCCGACCTCATGCTGGAGCGCGACATTCTGATCGGAGGGGAAGAGAGTGGGGGAGTCGGTTTCGGTGATTTCCTTCCCGAGCGCGACGGAATACTCTCCGGGCTGAGTGTTGCCGAGTGCGTCGCCGCCAGCGGAAAACCCCTCTCGAAACTGATCGCCGAGATGGAGGAGGAGTTCGGCCCCTCACGTTACGCGCGGCGCGACATCCGCACGTCGATGGAGCGCGCTGGTGAGTTGATCGATGAGATCCGCCGCGGTGATCACGACGCCCTCTTCGGCAGCGACTTCGAGGCGCGAGAAGAAAAGGATGGCTGCAAGCTCGTCTACGGCGACGGCACCTGGATCCTCTTCCGCAAAAGCGGCACCGAGCCCCTGATCCGCATCTACTGTGAAAGCAGCGACCGCGACCAGGTGGACGACTGTCTGAGCAAAGCCGCAGCGCTGCTCTGAGAAATTTTCAATTTGAAATGCATCCAGCATTTCCCCTGTTGAGCCAGACGCCGAGGATGGACCCCATCCGTGGCGATTGCATTCGAGAACGGGCCGGTAGCTCAGGGGTAGAGCAGCGGGCTTTTAACCCGTCGGTCGAAGGTTCGATCCCTTCCCGGCTCACCACTCTAGAAGCGAACGATGAATGCTGAACGATGAACGATGGACGATGAAAGCACGCCCCGAAGGAATGAGGATCGCCTCATGTCGGTTTTGTCAGCGGCAGTTCCGGTAGTTCGTTCATCCTTCATCGTTCAGCGTTCATCGTTCAACACTGTCCCCATCGTCTAGTGGCCTAGGACACCGCCCTTTCACGGCGGCAACACGGGTTCGAACCCCGTTGGGGACGCCAATACCTCCCAAGTCACAAGCGTCTCCTTCCGGAGAAGCACCACGCCCCATCTCTGCTGACCAAGCTCGGGATCAGCCGATTTCGAGGAAAGCTCCGGCTTCATCTGATTCGAAGCGCAGGAGATCACGGTGGTGACGCAGGATGAGATCCTGGAGCTCCTCGGTGGAGCAGTTGCCCGTCCTGATCCAGACGACTTTCGGAGGTGCTCCGAAAAGAAGACTTCGCTGGTGAAAGTCTGAATCTTTGGAGATGATCGTGAAGCCGTGCTCGCTCGCGAACGCCCAAACTTCATGATCTTCCGCTTCCGAGAGCCCGACATCTCGCACATGTCTGGAACCGCTGAACTGTCCCGCGACCGCTCTGACCAGTTTGTGAGAGAGGTTCTGGTCGAACAGCAGCTTCACGAGATCTTGACGAGCTTCCGCTCACGGTCTGCCGCGAAGCTGAGGCAGGCGCGGATGTCCTCGAGCTCGAGATCGGGGAAATCGTCCAGGATCTCCTGTTCCGACATTCCGGCTGCCAGATACTCGAGGACGTCATAGACAGTCATCCTCAGGTTCCTGATGCATGGCTTACCGCCACGCTTCGCAGGATCAATGGTGATCCGAATCAGGTAATCTGAGCTCATCGTCAAAGTATAACGTGACTTCGCGAGTTCCCATTCGGCAGACGCCAGAGTTTACCGTTTCAGCTCCACCAGCATCCTCAGCATCTCCAGCACACGCAGTATCCGGTTCAAAGTTTCACGCGTTGGGGACGCCATCCTTCGCTTTTCCCTCCGCAAGACGCTCCATCTCACTACGATCAGCTGCAGTCCCGGCGGTTTCGATCTGCCCATCTTCGAACGACAGTCGTTCGAGTCGACAACAATGGCTGATCCTTCTCCTGCTGGAGATCATCATTACTTCGTCTCAGGTCGAAGCGTCACGAGTTGACTCGGAGCGGATCGTCGAGGCTCAATACTGCAATGACAGTTCCGTCGGGCCGGAATCGTGATCGAAGTCTCCGCCGGTACCACCGCCGGTTGAACTTCGACTCCGAGGTCTTCGGCGTCAGCATCGCCAAACCGAAGCGTCCGGGGAACGAGGATGCGTTCGTATTCCTGCGGCGGTGCGTTCCCGTGGCTCCTCGCCGTCGCTGACGGTGTGTCGACCAGTGAGTGGGGACAGGAAGCGGCACGGTTGACGCTCGTCGGCGTCATCGTCTATACGCGGCAGCGGGCGGAGTTCTACCGCTATCTTCGCGGAATCGTGGAGGCGGGCTTCGGAAAGCGCGTCATGTTCGGTTCCGACCAGATGGTGTGGCCCGAAACGATCGAGCGCGGCATCGCGGTGATCGAAGAGGCCCCGTTCCTGAGCGAGGAGCAGAAGCGCGACATCCTCTACGGCAACGCCGCGCGATTCCTGCGACTCGACGAGGATGAGATCGCCCGTCACCACGGCACGGTTCAATAGCGTGGGGTCGGGCCTCTGGCCCCGAGCCTCTCGCACTCGATCACCCTCCGTCGTCGACGGCGTTTCGCTCGAGGAACACCGCCACCGCCGACTTGCTCGTCCGCCCTGTCGCGACGCCGATCACGAGGTCGTAGAACTCGTCCTCGTCCGCATCGATCTCGATCTCGTTTAGAGCGAGGAACGTCAGTGCGGAAGCGACGGCGGTCCGTTTGTTCCCGTCAATGAATGGATGATTTCTGCATATCGAGTAGAGATAGGATGCGGCCATTTCGAACAGACTGCCGTGCAGAAACTCCCCGTCGAACGTGGCTGCCGGCGTACCGATTGCGGACTCCAGCAGGGAGAGATCCCGGATACCGGAGTCGCCGCCGAACAGTCGGATCTGTTCCTGATGCAGGGACAGGACCTCGTCCAGCCGAAGGAACAGGGAAATCACTCGCTCAGCCTGCGGAACAGTCCGGCGTAACGGCGATTGATGGTCTCGGCCGCGGATCGGAACCGCCGCTCTCTCTCGCCGTCACGGACCGGCGTCACGACGAGCACATCGCCGTCGGTGGAGATCTCCACTTCACTCTCTTCATTCATGCCGAGTTGATCGAGGAGTGGCCGGTCCAGAACGAGTGCCACACTGTTTCCCGTACGCGTAAGCTTCTTTTTCATCGTACGAACATATTAGCAGATTCGTACGTACGGACTGTCGGGCCATGAGGGTCGGGCCTCTGGCCAAGATGTCCCGGCCCGGCGACCGCTCCACCCCGTAGCGAACCTCGAACACCCGCCATTCACTGGCCATCCCACCCGATCTTCCGGCCGGCTGGAGCCGACCGGGAGTCGGGGCTGGAGCCCCAACCCCCACGCGTGTGGGTCGTCCCGCCAGGGGCGACTCGCGCCTGGGTCCAGCCGGGCGCCGACCGCCGACGCGACGATCGCTCTCAGCTCGAGCGATACGGCGGAGGGTACGGTGGCGCCCGTGAGCGTGACGTTCACGTCGCTGAACTGGAGCGATGCGCAGATGGTCACGCTGACGGGAGCCGATGACTCCGATGCGGATGGTGATCAGCCGTATACGATCGTCACGAGCAACGCCGTCTCGGCCGACGCGCCATACGGTGGGATGGTCGTCCCTGACGTCAGTGCAACCAATACCGATGATGAGACATCGGTCGACGACAGCGATGGAGACGGCGTCAATGATGTGATCGAGGATGCTGGTCCGAACGGTGGCGACGCCAACGGGGACGAGATTGACGATCAAGTGGTACGAACTGCCGGGCGTGACGTTCGACACGACGACAGTTCTCGGGTCGACCATTGCGCGTGCGAGATTTACGCTCAACGATGGTCAGCTCGGCGATGACACCGGTGTCGACGGAGTCATCGTCGACCAGCATCAGATCGCGATCGTGTGAGTGGGTATGGGTGTGGGTCGCGCGTCCCGCCCGATGACGGTCCCACCCCCTGACGATTCTCGACCGCCCGCCAGTCAGCCGAGAGCTCACACGCCCTGCGTCGCATACCGGCGGGACGCCGGCATGCATCGCGCGAGACGCGCGACCCACACGAGCGCGAACCACACGCGCGAACCCTCGACCGGGCGCGTGGAGTCCGGTAACCTCGTCCGATGAACGACTCCGCTCGAGCTCCGTACACCGACCAGCGCACTCGTCTCATCGTCCTCGGGATTCTGCAACTCGCTCTCGGTGCTCTTGCCGCGCTCGGCGCGATCTTCAGCGCCTTGAGCGTTTTCCTCGTGCCGCAGAGTGCTGGAGTCAACACACAGGCGACCATGCTTCCCGGAGTCGTGATGTACCTGATCATCGCCACCATCATGATCATCCTCGGAGCCGGCTCGATCATGAACCTGCGGTGGGCCAGAGCGCTCACCCTCGTCCTCGGATGGATCGGACTCGCGATGGGGATCTTCAGTCTGATCGGAATGGTCATGCTTCTTCCGGTGATGATGAGAAGTCTCACGGGCAATTCCGGAGCCGACCCGATGTTCACCCTGATCCCAATGATCTTCATGGGTGGCTGCGCATCGATCATCTACATCGGCATTCCGGCAGCCATGATTCTTCTCGCATCCGGCAGAGCGGTGCGGATGACCGTGGAGTATCGCGATCCCGTTCCGCGCTGGACCGATGCCGCACCGCTTCCGGTGCTCGGGCTGGCGATTCTTCTCGGGCTCTCCGCTCTTTCGATGCTCGCCGTCCTCGTCAATCCGGTCATTCCGCTGTTCGGCATGATCGTCACCGGGCTCCCCGCCGTCGCAATCGGACTTGTCATGGGCTCAGTCGCCGCCGCTCTCGCATGGGGAATCTATCGACAGAAACTCGCCGCCTGGTGGGCAACGCTCGCGCTCAGCATCGTCGGCATTGCCACCGGCATCGCCACGCTCCTCCAACTCGATCTCCGCCGCCTCTACAAAGAGATGGGGCTCTGGTCCCCCGAGCTCGAGAGAATGGGGATCGCCGACATCTACAAGTCCCCAGCGTTCCTCGCCCTCGCGGGTCTCTCGTGGCTCGCCTACCTCGGCTACCTCCTCTGGCTCAAGCGTCACTTCCGAGGTGTGGGTCGCGCGTCTCGCGCGATGTCACCGGGCGTCCCGCCCGATGACGGTCCCAGCGCGTAACACCGGCGGGACACCGGGATGCATCGCGCGGGACACGCGACCCACACACAGCGCCCACCCCCGCGCCTCAGTCGGGAAGCAGCGTCGAGTTCACTGCTGTTCCTGGCAGCCCGGGAAACGACATCTCGCTCCGCATCGCTTCCCGCGCACGGTCTTTCTCCCGTTGCTCCGGTCCCACGATTCTCACGTTACAATTCGCTCTCATGAGTCAGAGAAGACGATTCGAGGCGACCGTCACCATTCTCGAGCAGTGGCTTGATGATCCCGACATCTTCTACGAAGAGGCACCGGACGATATCCCGCAGATGGACCGCCGGGCGCTGCGTGCGGCAGTGGTGAAGCGGATGCAGGAGCCCTTCTCGCAGTCGGACGCCCTGATCCTCACGCAGATCCTCGACATGACAGGTCTGGGCAAGGCGAAGCAGGAGCTCGCGCGGCTCGTCACCGACACCTCGAGGGGCTACGACACCCGAGGCTCGGCGATCACGATCCTGCTTCAGCACGACATGACCTTCGCGATGCGCCTGATGGCGAAGCTCGATCCCGACGACCGTGCGCGGCTGGAGTCGTATCCGATGCGGGTGATTCTGAACATCGCGTTCCAGACCTCAATGGATGCTATCGACCTTCATGAGGTCTTCCTGCCGGAACCGGACGCTGATCCGATGATCATGTTCACCCGGTTTGACGACGTGAGGCGCGACATGGGCCTTTTCCCCTCGGCGATCTATGACGAGGATCTCCTGCTCGACGAGGACCTCGAGAGTCTGCATGAGCCAATCATCGACGCGATGGTGGAGGAGCGGGACCCGGGCGCACTTTCGCTCTTCCGCGCGATGCTCGAGGGGAGTGACGACGATGCGGAGCGCCGCGTCTGGCAGCAGGCCATTCTGCGTCTTGGGACGGCCATGTCGGAGCACGTACCGAGCTCGCCTCCTGCGCTTGCCCGGTTCATAGCTCCTCAGTATGCAGAGGCCGGGGCCGTGTCGCTCCTGATCGACAATCCCGACGGCACGAAGACATTGACCATGATGGATCTCGATCCGACGCGGCGGGACGATTCCGATAAGGAAGCGGGCCTCATCATGCTCAATCCCTACAAGGATCTCATCCGCGACTTTCATGCGGAGCTCGGATCGCCCGATCGCGTCATCGCGCCCGGTATCGCGCGCAGTCTCGTCGACCGTTTTGCAGAAGGCCTTGGCGAGGCGTGGTTCGACGAGCCTGATCGGGAAATCCTCAACCGGTTGCTCCAGGCGTGGAGAATCCGCGAGGCCGAGCCGCTTCCGGAGCCTCCGCCGCTGAAGTCGCTGGCGGAAAATGAGGTGCACGAGCTGTTCGAGGACGCTCCGTACGACACCTGGATGCTGAACATGGACGTCCCCGATGCCGTGCAGCTCGACGATCTGCCGTTCGCGAGCCCCGAGTGGGAGCAACTCGCCGTCCGGCTGATCGATGACGACGAGGAGCAGCGGTCGCGGCTCGTCGCCAATCTCGATGCCATGACGGTGTACCACATGGTGGGGGGCGAAGAGCGTCTGGCCGCGATTGCGCAATCTCTCGCTCGGGCGATCGAGTCGAAGAAAACGATTCGTGTCGCGGGGTTCGACCAGATCATGGTCGCGCAGACGATCGAACGCCTCGAGGAACTGATCGATCGTCTCGACGAGGAGGATCCGGAGGACGAGGAGTGGGAGGAGGAGGAGGGCTTCGATGATGAAAGCCGCGACATTCTTCGGCGGGAGCTGCTGAAGGTCGTCGACAACCAGCTTCGCGACCGCGACGATCTGCCGTTCGTCTACGAGACCTTCGAGCGCCTCAAGTCGCAGGGAATGAGCAGCGATGAAGCGCGCCGCGCCATCGCGTCGATCGTCGCGGGTCACATCTTCCAGATGATGAGCGGCGACCAACGCGAGTGGGATCGTGACGCGTACAAACGTGACCTCGCCGCTCTCACCTACGAGAGCTGACAGCCGTGTGTGGGTCGGGCCTCCGGCCCTCCCGGCCGTCCCGGCCGAGGATTCTCCGAGTGGCCGGCATACATCGCTGGGACAGTCGGTCCGCAGGTGGGCGTGCGCCCACGGGACCTCTTTGCATAGAATTGTCCCATGAGCGACCTTCGTGACCGCATCCCACTTCTCGATCTCTTCACCCCCCACGAAGAGCGTTTCGAAGTCTTCATGGAAGCCCTGAAGACTCATGACGGTAGAACCTCCCGTGAGTGGCCAGGGCCTCCGGCTGATCTCCTCGGCCGTCCCGGCCGAGCGAGGAGTGCAAAAGTCGCGGAACTGCGTCCCTCTCATCTCCTGAGCCGGCGTGACGCCGGCTCAGATCGCGCGAGCGCGCGACCCACACAACGCCCGCCCCTCACTCCGGAAGCAGCGTCAGACGCTCCACGTGCGACGGTCGCACGACGCCGAAGTGCACTCCGGTCGAGTGTCACGACCAGATTCGTTTCCAGTGCCTCAGCCAGACTCACGACCGAAGCGTCGGTGCCGCCGAGGGGGAGATCGGCGTATGCGGCGACCAGCTCGGAGATGCGGCTCCATTCCTGCGAGCGGGGAGCTCGAACGTCCCAGTCCCTGAGACTGTTGAGGAAGCGCGACTCGACATCGGCTCCCGCGCGTCGACCCAGCAGGAACGCGACTTCCGCAATACAGAGCGCCGGGATCACGAACCTGTAGGCATGCCGCTGCAGGACCTCGAGGCATCGCTCATGATCGGGATCGGCTCTGTTCGCAACGGCGATCAGAGGACCGCTATCGACGATCGGATCGAGCTCATCGTCGCATTCCTCGAGAGCAGTCGTCCAGCGCACGGGACGTTCGGGAAGGTCCGCCGCTCGCAGGAATGGCGCCTGCGATCTCCGACGCTCCGGTCGCCGCCGGATAAAACGCCCGTTCCAGCCCATCCTCACAACGGCACCGACACGCTTCGGTCTTCGAGTCTGACCGAGGCTTCATCCTCGAAACGATTCTGGTCGTCACACTCGACCGGAGGCTACTGTCGTGCGCTTCATGCGACGCATACTGACATACGTGGAGCGTCTGCTCGCTGCTTCCTGGAACCCGTGTGGGTCGGGCCTCCGGCCCGATCTCGTCGGCCGTCCCGGCCGAGCGAGTATGTAGCGCCGATTACCAGTCGGCCGGGTAGCCGGTTACCAACCGGCATTCACAGAACCGCGGGCGAGCCGCCCGCGCCCCAGCGCGCAAGTTGCGCGCACTCCTCTGCGCCGGAGGCGCAGCGTCCATTAGCCGGCGGTAGCGCCGGAGGCGCAACCGCCGGTCCCCCGCACCTCAAATCCACGCGTCCCGGAGGGCCGCCGGAACGCCGCCGCGAGATGGTTCACGCCCCTATCGTCTCGATCGACGCGACTCCTTCACTGCGTCGACGATCTCCTCCGCGGAGAGATCCAGGTCGATTCCTTTGACGTCGAGGGGAGACCCTTTCTGTTTGACGGGGCGGAGGACATAGCTGTTTCCGTCTCTCCGCCGAATCCTGACCTCGCCTTCGCGAGCAGCCTCGTCCAGAAGTGCAGCCAGATTCTGCCGTGCTTCAGAATATGTATACGTCTTCATACGACCTCCACCAGTTCGATCCCCATTTCCTGCGCAGCACGTGCAAGCCCGCGATCCAGGGTGATGAGCGGGGCGTTGATTCGTCTCGCACACTCCAGGAGATATGCGTCATAGGCGTAGATCATGAGCTTGCCTGCAGTCTCGATGCTCGCATCCAGCTCGATATCGATGAAGCGGATCGGAATCCGGCCGTAGGCGTCGAGCGCACGCCGCGCCTGTACGACAGTGACCCGCTTCCGCCTGATCATCGCCGAGAATGCGTTGCCGATCTCCCAGTGAACGGAGGGAGGAGCAACGAGCTCTCTGCCGGAGGTCCGCTCGAGCAGCACCTGGCGTTCAGGCGCATTGGTGACGACGGCGATTAGAACGGATGTATCAGTGACGACCTCGCTCACGGTACAATTGTACAACACGATGAGCGTACTGCCCATTTCCAGTCCGCCGGTTGCGCGTCACGTGTGGGTCGGGCCTCCGGCCCGATCTCCTCGGCCGTCCCGGCCGAGCGAGTATGTAGCGCCGATTACCAGTCGGCCGGGTAGCCGGTTCCAACCGGCATTCACGAACCGCGGGCGAGCGCCCGGCGCAACCTCCCCGCACCCAAATCCACGCGTCCCGGAGGGCCGCCGGAACGCCGCCGAATGGGTGACCCGTCTAACGTCTCGGCCGCCGCGACTCCTTCACTGCGTCGACGATTTCCTCAGCGGTCAGATCCAGGTCGATGCTACCTCCCCAGCCTCTCAGGCGACCTCTCGCGCTTTGATCGCGCGGTCGAGGTCGAAGGTAGCCTGCAGGTTCATCCACAGCTTTGGAGAGGTTCCCAGAGCTTCGGCGAGATCGAGAGCGGAATCTGCCGTGATCCCCCGCTTTCCCTTGATCAGCTCATTGAGACGGGTGCGAGTCCAGCCGAGCTGCTCGGCAAAGGCCGTTTGAGTGATTCCGGCCGGCAGGAGGAACTCCTCCAGAAGGATTTCGCCGGGATGAAACGGATTCTTTGGTTGTTTCACCATGGTCCCTCCTCTCTTCTCAATGGTAGTCAATCACCTGGACATCATGGGCGTTGCCGCCAGTCCAGCGAAAGACGATTCTCCATTGGTCATTGATCCGTATCGAATGAAAGTCCTTGGACCGACCCTTCAGCCGCTCCAGCCGATTGCCGGGCGGACTCGCAAGGTCGCCCAGGTCTGCCGCATCATGCAGGTACAACAGTTTTCGACGAGCTGCACGACGAAGTTCGGGCGCGAATACTCTTGTCTTCGACGTCGATTTGTCGTCGAAAAGATCCTCGGCGAGCCGATTGCCAAAGCTCTCAATCACTATATCAGGTTATCGTAACCCGATAACCGCGTCAACGATTCCGCGGACCCCGAACGACACACCCGGCGGTGCAGGCCGGCCCCGAGTACTCCGCAATCCGGCGATCGGCAGTCAACAGCGTGACTCCCTCGACCATCACCTGAGCGATCAGGATGCGATCGAAGGGATCTCTGTGAATCGCAGGAAGAAAGCTGATCGGTCCGAACGATCTCCTGATCGCGGCCACGGCCCGGGCGCACGGTTTCGTGCTCGTCACGAATAACACGAAAGGGCTTTTGCGAGTCCCCGAGCTCCGTCTCGAAGACTGGGAAATCTGAGGCGCGATCACGCCCCCCTCAGGCCGCTCGCAAGTGTTCGGAGCTGAGAACCCTCTCCCTCTGGGAGAGGGCAGGGTGAGGGCCGATCACCGTACGGATCAGGAGTCTCTGAACGAGCTCGAAGACAGATCAGAATCTCAGGCTCCGGATTGAAATACCCGTGTTTTACGTTAAGCTCATCGATGATGAAAACGGGGGACGCTATGGCGAGGACGACGATCTCGAGCAAGTATCAGGTTGTGATTCCAAAGGTGATTCGGGAGCGGCACGGGCTGAAGGCGGGTCAGCAGATGCAGGTCATCAGCAAGGGAAGTGTGATCGCGCTGGTACCGGACCGGCCAGTCAAGGCGTATCGAGGGATCCTGGGCGACGTCTCGCGGGAAGGGTACCGTGAGAAAAAGGATCGAAATTGATCGTCATCGATTCGTCCGGCTGGATCGAGTATTTCGTCGATGGGCCCAACGCCGATCGCTATGGGCGGTACCTCAAACGTCCGACTGAGATTCTCACCCCGACCATCGTGTTGTACGAAGTGTACAAACATGCGAAGCGGCTTGTGGGTGAGGAGGCAGCCATCGAAGCTCTCGGGCTGCTCTACAAAACTCAGATCCTGCAGCTCGATGACGAGCTGGCTTTGATGGCGGCGGATGTCAGTCTCGAGCACCGGCTGCCGATGGCCGACGCCATCGTCTACGCCACCGCCTTGCGCCACGAAGCCGGTCTCGTCACGAGCGACGCGGACTTTCGGGATCTCCCCGGCGTGACCTACATCCCGAAGTAGTGTGGGTCGCGCCTCCGGCTTGATCTTCTCGGCCGTCCCGGCAGAGCGAGGAGTGAAAGAAGCAGCTAACAGCCCGTATAATCGAGTCATGGAGCAGCAATCGAGACTCGAGGACATTGCTCAGCGTTACGGCATCCGGCTCATTCTCGCACTCGGTTCTTCGGTGAAGGGTACCAGTCATGCGGGGAGCGATCTGGATCTGGCTGTCCAGCTCGAGAAAATGCCGCAGTTTCGCGAGGAGCTCGATCTGGGGGCGGATCTGCAGGCTCTGTTCGCTGATCAGGAGGTCGACCTGGCGATCATCAACCGGGCAGACCCGCTCTTTCTGAAGCAGATCGTTCAGAATTGCACGCTTCTGTACGGGACCGAGAGGCAGTTGGCTGAGTTGAAGATGCTCGCCTTCAAGCGATACCAGGATCATCGGCGATACCTCGCTCTCGAGGACGACTATCTCGGGCGAGCTCTACAGGTACCGGTGTCGTGACGATCGACCGCGAGCTCGTCACACGAAAGCTTCTGCTGATCACCCAGGATCTCGAGGAGCTGCGTCGGATGCTTCCGGAGACTGAGGTAGGCCGAGCGAGGAGTGCGGGAAACCAGATTTAACGCAGATCAAATTCAAACGATCAAATCAAGGCCGCAAAGCGGCCGATAGCTATTAGCCCCCGGCTTCAGCCGGGGGAACGGAGCCCCATCCATCCCACGAGGAGCCCGCGAAGCGGGCGACAGAACGGTAGCCTTTGGCGATATCCGTAACGGCCCCTGAAGAAGATCGAATATCCCGTTTGAACTGATCGAGCGTCCGGATAAAATCGATGGTCATGAAACGACTGCGCATCAGTTACTCTGATCTCGAACTGGCGTTCGAAGCAGGTGATCATGCCGGCACTGTGACCTGGTATCTCGATCGCGACTCCGGTGCCGTGCTCATGCAGAGGGACGACTGGACGGGCGACAAAGCCGTAGAGGCCGTGGTCGATTCGCTGTCGGAGGACGCCTCGGACGCCGAGATTCAGGAAGCAATGGAGAAGATCGGTCTCGAGGACGACGAGGAGACCCTTTTCCGGATCAAGCTCGCGGCCGATCTCGGCGACTACGTGGAGATCCCGACCTGGAGCTCACGCGAGAGCTGGTCGATCATGGAAGAGTTCGTCCGGACGATCGAGCACTCATCCCTGCGCGAGAGGCTGGAACGTGCGATCCAGGGACGTGGAGCCTTCCGTTTCTTCCGCGACACTCTCGCTGATCACCCGCAGGAGGAAAAGCGCTGGGGGAGATTCCAGCTCCAGCGTCATCGAGAGCTGATCGAGGAATGGCTCGAGTCGATTGACGTCGCCCCCGAATGGGAGGAGCCGCCGCCGGTTCCACTCGAGATCGTCGAGGAAGCCGGGCGGAGTGGCGATGACGCGGAAGAGCAGTTCGATCAGAGAACGATTGAGGAGGTCACGATGGCGCTCTTATGGATGTACAGCTGGATTGAGAGCGGCGTCGCGCGAACCTGGAAAGGATACCCGTGGGACGTCATGAACGAACTGCACGACAAGGGTTGGATCTCACAGCCGCGGGGGAAAGCAAAGTCGGTCTCGCTCACCGAGGAGGGGCAGAAAGCGGGCCGTGAGCTTGCGGAACGTCACTTCAAGCAACGCCGCTGAGCCCCGTGTGGGTCGGGCCTCCGGCCCGATCTCCTCGGCCGTCCCGGCCGAGCGAGGGACTGCGGCAAAGCAGGTTCAACGCAGATCAAATTCAAATGATCAAATCCCGGCCGCGAAGCGGGCAACAGATTTTAGCCCCGGCTTCAGCCGGGGGTAAAAGCGTCATCCTTCATCCTCTTCTGATTCGTTCGTTTGAACGGCACGGAGAGAAGTTGGTCCTCAGTTTCGTCGCCGAGGAGGTGGACAGAAGTGTACAAACATGTCCGATCCGTCGGTAGTTGAAATCCTCACACTCCCTCCAGTGTTTAGCATGGTATCCGTGCTAACATGCTGTGGTGATTCGGTCATTTGCAGATGAGGCTACCGAAGATCTCTTCCACGGCAGGAACAGCAGAGCAGCGCGGCGCAAATGTCCCAAAACACTGTGGACGATCGCAGCGAGAAAACTCGATCTTCTGGACTCGGCGGCAGATGTGATCGATCTCCGGACACCACCAGGCAATCGTCTTGAAGTGTTGAAGGGAGATCGCGCAGGAATGTGGAGTATCCGTATCAATGAGCAGTACCGAATCTCTTTTCGCTGGACCGAAGATGGTCCGCGCGATGTCGAAGTCGTCGATTACCACTGAGGGGAGGCGTCGATGGTGAACATTCCGTCCAACCGCACACCGACACATCCGGGAGAGATGTTGCTCGAGGAGTTTCTCGGACCGCTCGAGATCTCCCAGACGGAACTTGCTAGAGGAATCCGCGTCCCGTACCAGAGGGTCAACGAACTGATCAATGGCCGTCGGGGTATCACCCCCAGTACTGCTCTTCGCCTCGCCAGATACCTCGGCACGACCCCCTTCTTCTGGATGAACCTCCAGCAGCGCTGGGATCTCTACCACGCCGGCAAACAGGAAGCCTCCGAGCTCCGCCGCATCCGCACCCCGCGATAGCCGTGTGTGGGTCGGGCCTCCGGCCCGATCTCCTCGGCCGTCCCGGCCGAGCGAGCAGTGCAATGATGATTGACGACTGCGCGACGTCCGAGTCGAGCCCGCATTTCTCACCAGCCTTCTACTGCGGCGACGGAGAGCGGCGCGGCTGCTGCGTTGCGCTCGATTCGGCTCCTCGACATAGTGTCGACTATGCCTGCGGGGCCGAACCTTCGCGCGCCTTGCATCCGCACCACTCTCCGCCGCCTCGCTACGATATCTGGTGAGAAATGCGGGCTAGACAGCGTAGCGCCGATTGCCAATCGGCCGGGCCGCACCGGCCCCCGCTGACGTGTGTCCGTGTGGGTGAAGGAACGCTGAAATCTCGCCCCCGGCGAGTGTCGGCCGATTCGGCTGAGCTCAGGGCAGGCTTCGTGAGGGCTTCCAGCCCTCGCCTCGATCAGCCGGCCGTGATGAGCGCGATCCTCACACCTTCCGAATCGGCCCCGAGTACTCCGCAATGCGGCGATCAGCAGTCAACAGCGTGACTCCCTCGGCCATCACCTGAGCGATCAGGATGCGATCGAAGGGATCTCTGTGAATCGCAGGAAGAGAATCGACGTTGACGGCGTGCTCGCTCGTGACCGGGAGCTCCTGGTATCCATTATCCAGGAGTGCGCGACGAAGGACGCGCGGCTCGACGCGGAAGTCCTTCCTGCCGAGAGAGCTCTTGATCGTGATTTCCCAGATGCTGGCCGCACTGAACAGAAGGTCGTTGTTCTGGTCCAGAATCAGCTTGCGTGCAGCAGTAGAAAGGCGTTTCGGCTCACCCGCGGCCCAGAGAATGAGCTGTGTGTCGAGCAGGAGTTTCACTCCGCGCCACCGAACATCGCTTCGATCTCATCCTTGCCCATTTCGTTGAAATCCTCCGGGACCTCGATCTCACCGAGCAGGAACCCGACCCGCTTCGGCTCGAGCGGTTGATCGACCGGCACGACTCTGACCATCGGCTTTCCCGCCTTCGCAAGAGTGAATACGCGACTGCGTGCCCACCGGCCCCGTCTGCTGCAGGCCTTGCGGCGGCATATCTGTTTTCGGTAATTCTTGCTGCTGCTGCTGGCTTTGCAGGTAGTTGAAGAAAATCAGCAGCAGTATCATGATCGGCAATAGGCGCGCCAGGTCTTTCAGGAACTGCTTGCGTGCTTTCGGGTTGAGGATCAGGTAAACAATATAGAAGGGGACGATGACCCACAGGATGGTGAATAACCACTGCAAGATCTTCTCGATCAGGGCCGTATCAGGCCCGGAACCGGCGTTCGGCTGGAACTGCGGGGCAAGCTGTTCGAGAGGCAGCTGCTGCCCGGGGTTCAGGGTCAGTTTATTCAGGCTTGCCGCCAGGATTAAACATGGCAAGCAGGCTGATGCCTGTGAATATCAGGATGACGGCGCGTTGGTCGAGTTTTTTCAATTCAATGCTCTAGGTTCTAGTAACCGTTCGTTGGCAGGATGCAGGGCAGAGACAGACCTTCGGATCCGTCTTAAAACTCCTGATTATATCGCATTTCAGAGCTTATGGCAGTGCCCACAGGACAACCGGGAAGCGGTAGCTGCACGCATCCCCACTGCCCACGCTTCGACTCCCGATAAAAATACCTCGCCGGTAGGTGAAGTCTTTACCACCTCCACCTGGTTGAAGGCGGTTGGCAGGGGCAGCGCCGCCTGTTCCTCGCCCGTTTCAGAAAACAGGTGCGCCTGGTCGCCGGTGATGAGCAGCGCCTGGTTGGGCAAGCTGATCACCTGCGGAGCCGCGCTGTTATACGCGCCCAGGTCGGTTAGTTTGGCGTCGCTCAGGCTGACCTGCGTGATCACCTGGCTGCCCGCCGCGTTTTTTTGCGCCACCCAGGCAGTCGCCGGGAAGCCGCGCCACCCGATCACCCCATCCCCCGGCACCGTGAAGCTGTTGCTCAGGTTGGCGGCAGGGATGAAGCGCTGAGTCAGCTTGCCTGGGCTGTGTCAGGACTGGCGGGAGCCGAGGTGACTGCCATCCACTGCCCGTCGGGCGAAACCGTCACGCTGAACGAACTGGCGTCGATCCCCAGCTTGGCAGGGTCAACAAAACTGCCGCTGCCGGCGTCGATCAGGTGACTGCCGTAATCCTGGGGATGCTGCTGGTCTGAGGTGATTTCTGACCAGAACCAGTAGCGCCCGCCCGCCAGAACCTGCGGCTTTCTGAAGTTGCCGCCGTGCCCCAGGTAATTGAGGGTGATGATCTTGAGCGGCACCTGGCTGGGGTTGAGCGGCACCTGCCACAACTCAGCCATGCTGCGCTCCTGGTTGGGCAGCACGACACCACCGCCGCGAAGGATTTATCAGGCGATAACCCCAGCGCCCAACCGAAGACAGCCGCCCGGTTACGCCCTGTGGGACGGGCTGCCACTTGCCGCTGTTCAGGTCGATCCACCATAGCCCGCTCAGCCCGTTTGCCAGCGCCTGGCTGCCGCTGCCCACCCAGATCGAAAAGACTTGTTCGGGCGCTTTCAGATCGGTAAGCCCCGAACCGTCTGCCTTGGCGATGAACAGCCCGCCCTGGCTGGTCCACACCAGGCGGCTGTCGGACGTCCAGGCATACACCGGTTCATTCGCGTAGCCGTCTTTGGATACCAGCCAGTGCCCTTTCGAAGCTCCGTCGATCACGTATAAAGCGGCGGTCGGCACGCTTTCACCCGGCGTCTGCTGTTCGAGCACCTGCGCCGCCCACCAGCGCCCGCCCGGGGCGGCAGACGCGCTCATCACCGGAGAAACAAACCCGGACAATTCACGCCAGCGCGTGTTCAGCCCACCGGCTTGCTCGCTCTGATTTTGCCAGGTCAGGCTGGCGGGGTCGGGCAGGGGCTGGCTGGCTCCGGGTTGGGCATAATAGACCGGGCAGGGCGTGCCGTTAGGGGTGGCGCTGGCGGCTGCCTGCGGCGTGGCGGTAGCCGTCGCTGGCGTGGTCCCCACCGTTGGGCTGGCTTCTGCTGCCGCGCTGGGCGACGGAAACAGCGAGGGCGTGGGGAAGGCAGTGGCTGAGGCTTTGGGCGCAAACGGCGTCGTTTGCGTAGCGAGCATCTGCTGACCTGGGTCGCCACGTCAGACTGGTTCAGCGTGGGCGTCCCCTGGCTCGCTAATCCGAGCGGCAGGCTGCACCCGCTTAACATCAGGCTGAGGAGGATTGCTATGATACGTTTCATTGGCCGCCTCTGGATTATAAATGATCATGATGGTCTCCCTTCAGTTATTTTAATCGTTCTGGCAATAGAAAGAAAGTCTTGCGAGGGCGCTTTGCGACGAAGCAATCTCATCTTTCACGCTGTAATCAGCGAGCGCTGGTTACAGCGAGCGATGGTTACGCCTACCTCTTGTAAGGGCGGGTCAGGTGTATCAAACAGGTCATAACCTCATCTTGTTTCGGGCACACCCCTATCATCCACATATAGCATGTCCCGGGACCCGCCCTGCCGATAATGCTGCACCATCCCCGGCGCAGATTGGGTCCCATCCTCGCCCGATTGAGGAAGCTTCCGACGAAGCGAATCTCATCTGCCACGCTGTACTCAGCGAGCGCTGAACGCAGCGGGCACCACAGGCAGGGAGATTGCCACGCCTCGTTCGCAAAGCCTCACTCGGCTCAATAGGACAGTAGTGATGGCAGTCCGGGAAGAAGCCTCTCCCCAGGGATATGGACATTGAATTACGTAGATGACAGCGTCCCCTCCCCAAAAAGGCTGTGTAGGGGTTAACTAGTCTCAAAGGATAGAACCGCCGTTTTAGGGAGGGGACACGTAGGTGACTGCCTCGTTTTATAAATCAAGTCGTCAATTGCATGTCCCCTCCCTAACACGGCGATTCTTTCAATATGTATAGTTAACTGCTACGCAAGCCTTTTTGGGGAGGGGGAAGCAGTCATCTACGCCGAATAAACCTCTGTAAACCTGGGGAGAGGCTTTCTTTAGGGGCGGGTCAGGTGAGATCAAACCGCCTCTCACCTCATCTTGTTTCGGACATACCCCCGACCTCAACAACGATCCTCCGCCCTGTCCCGGGACCCGCCCTGCCGACCGACACCATTCGTCCATCATGTTAACGGGACCCAATTTCGCGCCCGGGAATGTACATCGTGGTCGGCCAGGGCGGGTCCCCGGACGTGCGGATCGCAGGTGACGGAGTTTATACGCCGGAAATAAGAATACGCCGGGGATTGTTCTACACACCTGACCCGCACCCTACTAAGAGGTCTCACCGGTTATACGTTGGAGGCAGGGAGGCCTGCCGCGTCCCCCTTCACCAAGCTAAATCAATCCCAATGAACACTGATTTCGAAT
>CAWHHZ010000004.1:0-291321 GCA_963829355.1 uncultured Acidobacteriota bacterium | reverse complement strand
CGAGTGGACGGGTCCGTACAACGGAGTGCCCGCCTTCGATCAGATGGAGCTGCAGGACCTTAAGACGGCCCTCGAGATCGGGATGGAGAAATCCCTCGCCGAGATCGACGCCATCGCCACAAACCCCGAGCCGCCGACGTTCGAGAACACCATCGTCGCCATGGACAGAACCGGCAAGGACCTCGACCGCGCCTTCACCTACTACGGCATCTGGTCGTCCAACATGAGCTCGCCCGAGTTCCGCGAGATCCAGCGAGAGATGACGCCGAAACTCTCCGACTACAGCTCGAAGATCTCCCAGAACGCCGAGCTCTTCGACCGGATCAAGGCCGTTTATGAAGGACCTGAATTCAAGACGCTTCGCCCGGATCAGCAGCGTATGACATGGCTGACGTACGACAGATTCGCTCGAAGTGGCGCAACACTCGAGGGAGAAGCGAAAACGCGTTACGCGGAGATCAACAAGCGTCTCGCCGAGCTGACGACCGAGTTCGGCAACAATGTCCTGCACGATGAGGAGAGCTACGTCACCTACATCTCCGAGGACCAGCTCTCCGGACTTCCGGAGGCATTCGTCCGCTCCGCCGCCAGCGCGGCCGCAGAGCGTGGCAAGGAAGGGATGTATGCGATCACCAACACCCGGTCGTCCATGGATCCGTTCCTCACCTTCTCCGACGAGCGTGATCTGCGCGAGAAGGTGTGGCGCACCTACTACGCGCGCGGCGACAACGGCGACGAGTACGACAACAATGCACTGATCCCCGAGATCCTCGCGCTCCGCAAGGAGCGTGTCGGCCTCCTCGGATATGACAACTACGCCGACTGGCGCCTCGAGGCCCAGATGGCGAAGAACTCCGAGAACGTGATGGAGCTTCTCGAAACGGTGTGGGACGCATCTGTGGCGCGCGTCCACGAGGAAGTCGCCGACATGCAGGCTGTTGCCGATGCCGAAAACGCAGGCATCACAATCGCGCCGTGGGACTACCGCTACTACGCCGAAAAAGTTCGCAAGGAGAAGTACGACCTCGATTCAGACGAGGTCAAACAGTATCTGCAGCTCAACAAGCTCGTCGACGCCATGCACATGGTCGCGAGCGAAGTGTTCGGGTTGAAGTTCACTCCGATCCCGGCAGGAACCGTTCCTGTCTTTCACCCCGATGTGAAGGTCTACGAGGTGACTGACACAGACACGGGCGAGCACGTCGGACTCTGGTATCTCGATGCCTTCGCACGACAGGGCAAGCGATCGGGAGCCTGGGCGACGACCTACCGATCCCATTCGACCTTCGATGGAAACGAGACTGTGCTCGGCTCGAACAACTCGAACTTCATCAAGGGTGAGCCGGGCGAGCCGGTTCTCGTCTCCTGGTCGGACGCCGAGACCCTGTTCCACGAATTTGGTCACGCGCTGCACTACTTCAGCTCCGACGTCGAGTACCCGAGCCAGAATGGCGGTATCCGCGACTACACCGAATTCCAGTCACAACTTCTCGAGCACTGGCTGACCACCGACCGCGTGATCGAGAACTATCTCGTCCATCATGAGACGGGAGAACCGATTCCTGCCGAGTTGGTGGCAAAAATCAAGAGCGCCTCGACCTTTAACCAGGGATTCGAGACGACCGAGTACCTCGCCTCCGCCCTCATGGACATGGTGTATCACACGACCGATCCCGCGGGGCTCGACGTCGACTCGTTCGAGCGCGAGAAGCTTCAGGAGCTCAACATGCCGGACGAGATCGTCATGCGTCACCGCTCCCCGCACTTCGGCCATGTCTTCTCCGGCGAAGGGTATGCGGCGAGCTACTACGGCTACATGTGGGCCGACGTGCTGACCGCCGATGCCGCCGAGGCGTTCGCGAATGCGCCCGGAGGCTTCTACGACGAGGAGCTCGCCGCAAAGATGGTGAAGCATCTCTTCGCGCCGCGTAACGCGGTGGATCCGGCCGAAGCGTATCGAGCCTTCCGCGGCCGCGACGCCGACGTCGGCGCCCTGATGCGCGATCGAGGGTTCCCGGTCCCGGAGAAGAACCGCTAGCCATACGGCAAACGACGTGGGTCCGGCGGCCTCAGGTCGCCGGACCTGCGTTCAAACCGATCACAAGACAGGAGTGGGCTTGTGCCCTCATCTCCCGTCGAAGGCCCAGCGCAATCCTCTGGAGAATGCTGCCGGATATATCGAGTTGTGTGTCTCGTCCTCGAGCACCTCGGAGTAGACCGAGACGTTCTTCCGCGGATGCTGCTCCAGCAGCTTCGCGAACCGCCGCAGATTGCGCGGCATCATCGCGTTCTCATCGCCACCGACTCCGAGGTAGAGCTTCTTCGGCGAATCCGGGGCCTTCTTCTCGCGCAGTTTTTCTTCGAGGGCGAAGATCATCTCGTCGTCGTACCAGAGCGAGGGGCTGATCGAAATGTAGCGGTCGAACAGGTCGGGGCGCGTCAGAAAGACCCATGTCGTGAACAGTCCTCCGTAGGAGTGACCGCTGAGGGCGCGGTCCCCTTTCGTTGTCCGATACCTGGTGTCGATGAACGGGATCAGCTCCTCCTCGATGAACCGGAGAAAGAGCGGGGCACCACCCGAGACCTTCTGATACTCCGGTCCGTATCCACCTTTCGATGTGTGCGTTGGCGTGTAGTCGCGTGTCCGGTTCAGCTTGTAGCGGAGCGGTCCGTCGTACGCGATCGAGACCAGGATCAGCGGCTGAAGATGGTTTCTCTGCGCGAGATGCTCCGCGATGTTGTGCGCGATCGCGAACGAATAGTCGGCGTCGAGCGTGTAGAGCACCCGGTACCGTTCATCGGATTCGTCATATCCTTCGGGAACGCTCACATACAGCTTGTACGGAACCTCGTTAATCTCCGATTTCAGGAACAGGACCTCGGAGCGAGGAATGACGACTCCCGACGAATCACACTCTTTCTCCGCACCAATGGTCAACGGTGCCATCAGCGTGAACAGGATCGTCAGGACAATCAGACTGGACAGCGACCTCATCATTTCATCTGTTACCTCATCAGCTCGCCAATCCAGGCTGGCTCTCTCGGTTCAGGGGGCGGTTCGATTCCTTCGGTCAATGCCCAGCGCTGGATCCACGACAACCGCAAAAGCCGGAATGAACGTCAGGAGCAGCAGAAGAATGTTTTTCATTCACCGCCTCCGCTCGAGATCAGCGGCAGCGGGTCGACCGGATCCGATCCCTGGATGACCTCGAAATGAAGGTGCGGACCCGTGACGCGTCCACTCGAGCCGACTCGCGCGATCGGCTGTCCCGCCGAGACAATTTCGCCCTCTTTCACCAGGAGCTCACCGAGGTGAGAGCTGAATGTGCGGAGATCGCCGCCATGGCTGATGATGACCACGGTTCCTTGAGCAGGTGCCGGCTCGTACCGTTCCGTCGCGATGATGACCCTTCCGGGAGCGGCGGCGAGAACGAGTGTGTCACGTGCAGCTGCGAAGTCGACGCCGCTGTGCACCGACTGAATATTCGAGAAGGGATCGCGCCGGGGACCGAAGGGCGAAGTGACGCGAGCGTCAGGCAGCGGATGCTGCAGAGTCGGAACGGCCCCGGGAACGCTGCTCTGGGCAGCATCGAGTCCCGCGGGCAGGAGCAGCGCTGCGAAGGCGATTCCCGAGGCCACGCCAATCAGCTTGTGGCGCGGTCGCTGGTACCTTCCCAGACGGACGAGACGACGCTCGAGAGCCTCTCTCGATGACTCCACCAGAGCGGGCATCGTCGTCGACCTGCGTTGGAGTGAGACCGCATCGAGGAGGATATTGCCGTAGAGACGGCCATCGATCCGTCCCGAGTCGATCACGAGCTCGTCGGCAAGCTGTTCCCGCACCTCGCGGAGACGTGCGGTCGTCAGCCACACGACCGGGTGGAAGAAGTAGATCGATCTGACGACTGCCTCGATCGCGAGCCACAGATCGTCGAGTCGCTTCACGTGGGCGACCTCGTGCGCGACGACCGTGGCGAGCGCGTCGACCGGGAGTCGCTCCTCGACCTCCGCGGGAAGATAGATCGTCGGCTGGAGGACGCCGGCGGTGAACGCGATCGCCGTATCAGGCGACACCAGAATCCGAACCTCTCGCCTGATCTGCAGGCTAGTCGTCCATTCTCGAAGTATGGCGAGTGTGGACGGTTCAGCGCCCACGGCCGACTTCCGAACATGCTGCAACTGGCGCCGGCGTGCGACCAGCCAACGTCCGAGCGAGATCACCGCGCCTGCGACCCAGACTGCAGCGATGAACTGGATGACGAGCCCGGAGCCGTCGACGGGACCTGCGACACTCTCTGCTCCGGACGCCGCAGCCGTGGCCGGCGCAGAATAGAGATGATGCGGTTCGAGACTGCCGAGCCACGACGACTCAACGGTCCATATCGCCATGACGGACGGCGGAATGACGAGCTTCGCGAGGACGATCGCCCAGAGCACCAGCCGGAGATGCGGAGCGCGGTCACCGGCAAGGCGGCAGAGGAACCACACGACGAGAAACAGCAAGGTCGAGATGGCAAGCAGCAGAGGAAGCTGCGTAACGAGCGAGCGCATCATTTTTTCTCCCGGACTTCCACCAGCTTGCGAAGCTCGCGAAGCTCCTTCTCCGACAGCCCCTCGCCTTCGACGAACATCGGCACGAGCACGCTCGGCTCGACATTCAGCAATCTCGTGGCGAACCGCCTTATGAAGCCTGCGAGCCCGCGCGGCCGCGAGATCGCCGCCTCGTAAAGATAGAGTCCATGGGAGGACGTCTTTCGCACGAGGCTCTTGGCCGCCATCCGCTCCAGCACGCTCCGGGTCGTCGTGTAGGCCCACCCGGTCGCTCCCGCGATCGCGTCGTGGACCTCTCTCGCGCTCAGCTCTTCCGAGCGCCAGAGAACCTTGAGCAGGATCAACTCGGTTTCGTTCAGATTCGTGTCAGTCTCTTCGGATGTGTTCTTCAATGGTCCTCCATCGACCTCATCAGGGCGATGATACTACATTGTAGTACGAGTGCAACAGACCCACGGATCACCGGTCGTAGTATTTGGAACTATCTACGAATCTATTCGTATAATAGGACCATGTTGAGATCACTGAGAATCGTGTCTGCCCTCCTTTTCGCATGCGCCGCTGCCGCGAGTGTCCCCGCCCATCCTCTCGAGGGGTCATGGATCGGCTGGGCGTGGCTCGGCGACGCCGGCGATCTTCCACTGCGGGTTCACGTCTCGACGGACCATAACGGCCTGAGCGCCCGCTTCGACTCCCCTGCACAGCGCAGCTATGGAGTGGCCGTCGAGACTGTCGACTGGAGCCCGCCCGTCCTCGATTTATCCTGGACGAGTACGGGAGGAGCCGCGATCTCGCTCCGAGGAACAGTCGCAGAGGACGCCTGGTCGGGGACCATCACGTGGGGAAAGTACGAGGGAACGTTCGACCTCGTGCGCTCGCCACGCGACATCGCGACCGTGGACCCCGCCGACTATGCCGGCGCGGCCGGGTTCTACGAGCGTGCCCCTCTCGACGTGATCGAGCTTCGCGCGCGGCCGTGGGGAGAGCTCGTTTTCCGCGAAACCCGCACGGGCCGGATTCGCACGATGATCCCGGTCGGTGGTGACAGCTTCTTCATCGGCTCAGGTCTCTATTTCCCTCGATCTCCCGAAGCGGAGCTGAAGCTCGTTCGCGACGGGAACGGCGACATCGTGTCGCTCGTCGAGATGGATGCTTCGGGTGTCGAACGAAGTGCTGACCGGGTCGTCCTCGCCTCTGAGCCATTGACGTTCGAAGGTGCCAACGGCTCCCTCCTGCAGGGAACACTGCTGCTGCCACCGGGAGAGAAGCTTCCGGCTGTCGTCATGCTGGGCGGGTCGTCCTGGGAGAGCCGGAGCGATCTCGATTTCTACGCCCGGAACTTCGCTTCGATGGGATTCGCGGTTCTCAGCTACGACAAACGTGGATACGGAGAGTCTGAGGGCGAGCAGATCGTCCACTTCTCCACGACGGCGCGGGACGCGACTGCGGCGATTGCCGCGCTCGAGCAGCATCCGAGGATTGACGCGAGCCGGACCGGTATCGTCGCAATGAGCCGTGGCGGGTGGTACGGACCCCTCGCGACCGCACACTCGAGCGCCGTCGACTTTCTGGTCCTACTGGTTCCTCCAGCCGTCTCGCCCGCAGCTCAGGAGACGTGGAGCCGCCTCGAAGAGATGCGGCAGGATGGGTTCGACGCCGAGACTCTGCTGCTTGCGGAGAACTACCTCGACGTGATGTGGAAGTGGAGGGGATCATCCGAACAGTGGGATCGGTACAAGTCGCTCCATGAGCAGCTCGTCGCCGTCGCAGCTCCTGACTACCTGCTCGGCCCGGCGACCGCGGACGAGAGCGAGTGGGCATGGTCCGATATGAATGGACTCTTCGATCCCTGCCAGACCCTCGGGATGATCGACGTACCGATCCTCGCGATCTTCGGCGAACGGGATATTCATGTCGACGCTGCCACCAACTCCGCGCGCATGAGACAGTGCGTCTCGCCACACACCTCACTCACTATCGAGATCATCGCGGGAGCAGGCCACAATCTGTCGGTCCCGAACGACCTTCCGCTCAACCGCCAGACCGGCCGCGGCGATGAAGGCTATTCGATCATCGCCGACTGGGCCGCGAAGCAGTCCCTGCTCGAGTGACACATGCCGGCAAGCTCTCCGTCGACTCAGTCCTCACGCATTCCGTGCCACATGTCAACGGCGATGCGCCAGATGCCGTCCTTACCGCGCGTCCAGACGATCGTGTAGATCCCGCGGAACGGATCGAGTGGCGCGCCGTTCTGCGCCAACCCGTCCCTCGTAGTAACCCCAGTCGTACGCCAGGTCGCCGTCGATCTCGATCTCCAGTCGCCTAAACGTTCACGAGCGCCCCGATGTCGCCACCGACGTACGCTTCGGAGAGCCGGCGAGACTGCGCAGTGATCGCCTTGAGATCGCTCTTCGCCCCCGCCTCACCCCGGCCGGCGACTCGAAGATACTCGGGCCGCACAGCCATTTCGGCGATGCACGACAACTTCACGTTCCGGGTCTCGCCATTCACCTGCAGCTCGACCTCGACCGGCCGTCCATCGACGCAACGAGCGATCGTTCGTGCCGTCAGAGTTCATCATCCGGATCTCGTAGAGTCGCTCACTGCCGATCCGGCGGTTGTAGATGATCTCGCTGCCGTCAGGCGACCAGTACGGGTGGATCTCGGGGACCTCGTTGAACGTGAGCTGTTCGACACCCGAGCCGTCGCTGTTCATTCGAAGCACCTCATAGTCGCCGTCACGATCGGAGATGAAGACGATTGATTTTCGGTCAGGAGACATCGCAGGCATCCGGTCGAGATGATCGTTGTCGGTGACTTGCCGGAGATCACCACCACCATCCTGCAACCCGTCGAGGCTCATCGACCAGATCTCCCAGTTTCCGGTCACCTGACTCTCGTACAGGACGGAATCTTCATCGATCCAGGTGGGATAGGAGAATCGAGGAAGTGTCAGCTTTTCGGGAACGGATTCGAGACTCGTGGTCACGCCAGTGACGACGACTCCGGCATCACTCGTCCCGACCGAATCCTCGCCGCTCAGCACCGTGGTGGATGGCTGCGTGGAGCATCCCGCCAATACCCACAGCATCGCAACAGCAACGAGCCTGAAGATCCTCAAGAAGCGGCTCTCGCTCGTGTCGCGGCAATCTCCCGCCCCAGTGACGGCACGATCGGCAGCCGTCGCACGCGGATCCCGGTCGCGTCGTAGACCGCATTCGCCACCGCCGGCGCCACTCCCGGCAGCGGTGGCTCGCCTACGCCGCCCGGCGCCTCTGTGCTCGGTACGATGTAAACGTCCACCTCCGGCATGGTGCCGTATGTAACGACCGGGTAGTCGGCGTAGCTCGACTGCTGCACTCTGCCGCCCTTCAGGGTGATCTCACCCCACAACGTCGCCGAGAGGGCAAAGGCTATCGCTCCCTCGACCTGCGCCCGCACCATGTCGGGATTGACGGCCGTGCCGCAGTCGATCACCGAGGTGAATCGATCGACGACCAGCTCATCGTCCCGGCAGGTCACGTCGGCGATGTGGGCGACCACACTCCCGTGGTCGGTCGTGATGGCGACGCCACGCCCCTGCCCCGTCCCCTTCCTGCGACTTCCCCACTTCGACCTCTTCGCGGCGATCTCGAGGACCTTCTTCATCCGCGCGGGCTCGACGAGCGTGTCGCGATTGGAGAACGGCTCGAGATTGAGATGTTTCAGCCGGAACTCCACGGGATCGGCTCCCGCCGCGATCGCCAGCTCATCGATGAAACTCTCGATGACGAATCCGCCCTGCGAATACGAAACAGCGCGCCACGGGCCACACGGCAAAGGCAGGTACTGGTGCGTGAACTCGACACGAACGTTATCGACGCTGTACGGCATCTCGACCGCGGTGTACACCTCGGAACGCTCCGGGGTCTCGACGTTCGGATCGGAGACGGCATCGCGGGACGGCCCGGCGATCCGGTGCCGCCAGCCCTCCACGCGACCCGCGTCGTTTACGGAGCCAGTCAGGCGGTGGAAGCTCCACGGTCGATAGAACCCGTGTCGTGTGTCGTCGACGCGCGTCCACAGAAGCTGCACGGGTTTGCCCACAGCCTGCGCGATCATCACGGCTTCTCCGACGTAGTCGGCATAAATGCGCCGACCGAATCCTCCGCCGAGCAGCGTCGGCTGAACGTGGATTTTCTCGGGTGGCAGTCCGGTGATCTTCGCTGCGATGGCTCCCGCAAGCGATGGAAACTGCACCGGCGCGTGGATCTCGCACGAGCTCTCCGTCACCGACACCGTCGCGTTCATCGGCTCGAGTGGGGAATGAGACAGGTACGGCGCTTCGTACAGCGCCTCGATCTCGGTCAGTCCCTCACGAGCGAATGCATCGCCGATCGCGCCATCGTCTCTCGTGACTGTCCCGTCCTGCCTGCTCGCCTCCACCAGCGATTTTCTTACGTCCTCGGTATCGAGACCCGACCACTCTCCCTCATCCCACTCGATCTCGAGCTTCTCTCGTCCCTGCATCGCTGCCCAGGTCGACTCGGCGACCACGGCGACACCGTTCGCCCACTGCGTCATCCAGGAGATCTCCCCGCTGATCGGAACGACGTCGACGACTCCCGGGACCTTTCGCGCATCTCGATCATTGAACGACTTCACCTTTCCACCGATCACCGGACACCGCTCGAACGAGGCGTAGAGCATGCCCGGCATCGTGACGTCGGCACCGTAGACGGCTTCTCCACGAACGATATCGGGGCCATCCAGTCGGGCAACATCACGGCCGATCAGACGGAACTCCTCCGAGGACTTGAGTCGCAGCTCCGTCTCCGGCGGTACGGTGGTCGTCGCCGCCTCCGCAGCGAGATCGCCATACGGCGTACGTTCGCCCGTCAGTCTGTTGACGACCACACCGTCACGAGTCTCGAGCTCGTTCAATGGAACAGCCCCACGACTGGACGCCACCTGAAGCAGCATCTGCCGCGCCGTCGCACCTGCCTGCCGCAGCGGCATCCAGAGCTCACGAACCGTAAGACTTCCGCCGGTTCTCTGCGGTCCATATTTCTCTTGATCGAGCGGAGCCTGGATCAGCCGAACCTTCGACCAGTCGGCGTCCATCTCATCGGCGATCATCATCGGAATGACGGTGCGAGCCCCCTGACCCATCTCCTGACGCGAGACCCAGATCGTAAGCCACCCCTCTTCATCGAGAGCGAGGAAAGCGCTGGGCTGGAGGACAGCCCCCGCGACGTCCTCGCCACGCAGAGGAGACGACACGCCGAGATAGAGGCCCGCCCCGGCAGAGAGCCCGAGACGCATGAAGTCGCGGCGGTTGAGAAGGAAGCAGCTCATCGAGCACCCCTCTTCGCGACTCGAGCGATTGCCCGGCGAATTCTGAGATACGTTCCGCAGCGGCAGACGATCTCGGACATCGCGCTCTCCACCTGTTCCTCGCTCGGAGGAGAATCGCCATTCAGCAGTGCCGCGGCCGTCATGATCTGACCCGGCTGGCAGTAGCCGCACTGCGAGACGTCCTCGTCGAGCCAGGACTGCTGGAGCGGATGAAGTCTCTCGGGCTCCCCGATCCCTTCGATCGTCGTCACGTTCCGGCCCGCAGCGTCTCCGACCGGTGTCACGCAGGAACGTTCGGCCGAGCCGTCGACGTGCACCGTGCATGATCCGCACACGCCGAGACCGCACCCGTACTTGGTTCCCTTCAGGCCGAGCCGGTCGCGCAACACCCACAGGAGCGGCTCCTCGGTCGAAGCCTGGATCTCCCTGCGTTTACCGTTGACTCTCAACATGATCTTCGCCATCGGAATCTCCTCGTCCTCACTAATACTACACACTGTAGTACTACCGAATGTCACAGCCATGTCAAAATCGAGATCGAGATGATTTCGCCGCGCCGCCGCATCAGGCGTGCGCCTATAATCAACGAACAATGAGAAAGATGCGGATCCCACTCACCTTCAGCCCACGGCAGCGTGGACTTCGCACGTTCCTCGGTGAGTTGGAGTCGGCCGTGATGGAACAGGCGTGGGAACAAGAGCAGGTCACGGTGAAGGAAGTTCACGGGAAACTCTCCAAAAAACGTGAGCTGGCCTATACGACCGTCATGACTGTGATGGGCCGGCTGGCTGAAAAGGGGTTGCTTCGAAAGCAGAAGGGGGCGGGAGCGGCGAACGTCTACTCGCCAGCCTGCACACGCGACGAGTTCCTGAAACAGGCGACATCGAACGTCCTGCGTGGACTGATGACCCAGCTCGCGACACCGACGATGAGCCAATTCGTCGACATGATCTCGGCAGAGGATGAGGAAACTCTCGATGAGCTGGCGCGTCTGATCGAGGAGAAGAGGAAGGAGCGGTCATGACCTCGCTCGCCGACCGACTCTACGCTTTGATCCTCGAAGGGCTCGTCTTCCTCGGAGCCAATCCCGTCGAATGTTCCGCGGTCGCGATGCTGCAGTCGTTCTCGCTGATCCTGATCCTTCTGGTGTGCGCTGCGATCGCCTTCCACCGCTTTGGCGGCACGCTTCTCGAGCGCCGGGCGCAATCGCTGGACGATGCGCGGTTGGAGGCGATCCTCCAGTCGGCGGTGCGCAAGACCGGTCTGCACTACACCCCCCGGCTTCTTCAGCCACCGGCCGGGGCTCCGCCCGTCTTCACCGCAGGAGGACACCGTGGAGTCATCTATCTGCACCCGGAGCTCGCCTCCCGACTCGATGATGGCGAGGTCGAGGCAGTTCTTCTGCATGAGCTCGCGCACCTCAGCGAGCGAGACCAGCTCTTCGCCTCGTGGCTGCACGTCCTCGCCTTCTTCACGTTTGCGATCATCGTCCAGGCGGCCATCGTCGCCTTTTTCTTTCAGCGGGACTCCCTTCACTTCGGCAGCTTCCGCGCTCAGGTTCTGATGTGCCTCCTGTTCCTCGCGTACCTGGCCATCCGCAGTTTCTTCAGAAACGCCTTGGGATATCTTCGAGAGATCGACTGCGACGACGCTGCTCTCAGCTGGGGTGCGCGCGCGGAGGATCTCGCCTCAGCGCTCGTGACCACCGGCCGACTGAAGCTCGAGCAACGGCGGACGCCATGGCTTCCGGTTCAGACCGCACTGGCGCCGCGACGACACGATCTCGAATCGCGCGTACGACGGCTCGTGCGTCCGGGACGGCGTTCGGTGAGACCGCGCATCATTTTGCGAAGACTGATGCTGTGCGTACTCGCTTGCCTTCTCCTCTTCGTTGCGAGCTTTCACATCCGGAGCTCGGCGAGCTCGAACCCGCCGAGCGGCTGGAGCCAGATCGTCGTTCCGTAAATGCGACATCGCTTACGCCGTCTCAGTCGGCGCGTGTCATCCGTACCGGGCGCCCCTCCATCTGTCCTCTGAACGCAGTGACCATTCCCTTCTCGTCTCGCTCGACCGTCAATGCGAGGTCGACTGCAGGCGAGAACAAGACTCCCTCCTCGTCGCGAAACAGCTCCACCTCCGCCAGAAGCACGCCTCGCGGCAGAGCGAAGAGCCGGCCATCCACTGCATGAACGAGGAACGAAATCTGGGGATTGAGAGCGTATTCTCCGACCAGTGCGGCAATCTCATCCGCACTCCACTCCACAACGCTCCGGCGTTTGTGTTCAGGACTGCTCGAGGCCTCCGGTTCCACATTCACCAGCGCTACCGGTGTTGAGTTCTTGCCGCCGTCCAGCTTCGCCGCAATGACTTGGTCGATCAGGCGCGCGGCGCCTTCGAAGGAGCCCCCCTCGCCTGTCTCCGTGTCCGTCAGATGGACCACGACCAGACCGTGCGACGGAATCACCGCCAGGACCTGACCATCGGAGCCGCGGGTCAGGTAGACATCGTGGCGGGCGAACGGCCGCTCCGCGTCTTCGGAACCGCTGTGGATCCACCACATGTACCCGAATCCGTCGGCGTCCTCCCACTCCTCGGACTGCACGAACTCCGTGTGCCGCTGCCAGCTCGCGTCGATCCATTTTTCGTCCAGCAGGCGGTGATCTTTCCACGTTCCCTTCTGTTCGAAGAGCACACCGAAACGTGCGAGATCGCGTGCGCTCATCCTAAAAATCGGCGCTGCAAATCGAGACCGGCTAGGCTCGAAAAAGGAGAATACCGTCTCGTCTGAGACGTCCTCCATCCCCAGCGGAACCGCCAGTTGTGCACGAAAGAAAGTGGCGAGATCGTGTCCCGACCCTTCCTCGATAAGATGCGCGACCAGATTGAAATCCCAGTTGTTGTAGAACCAGTATTCGCCCGGCGCGTGCGCGCCGCGCTCAGGCCTGTTCCGTTTCATCGAGGCGGGTTCGTACGCGGAGACGTGGTAGATACCGGAACGCGACGTCAGCAGTTGCTCGACCGTCGCCATCCGCTCCTGTTCACTCAGACCGTCCAGATCGTCAATTCCAAGGTCTTTCAGCGTCGCGTCGAGCTCCAGCATTCCATCACGCACGAGCATCCCGGCGAGTGCGCTGTAGATACCCTTCCGCATGGAGTAAATGGGGAACGGGCGGTCGATATCACCCCAGGCTGCGACCACGACGCCATCCTCCACCACCATGACGGCGACGGCGCCCAACTGCTCCGCGATTCCTTTCGCCTCTTCCAGTTTCTGCACGTTCCAGCCGGCCGCTAAAGGATCTTCATATCGCTGCCATCCATCACTCGACGCGCCGGCAACTGCCGTCCCGCCGAAGAAGACCAGCGCTACCACTGACGCGATTCTCAAAACATCTCCTGCCTTCATCGTTCACCCCTTTTCTCGGTTCATGTCTGTGGCTACGGACAATACCGCCAGGTGTTCGACTAAAAGTGGTCGAGCATGTCCAGATCGATCGTCCTGGACAGATCCGGTGCCCTCCAATCACCTCGATGCGCGGAAACGCGACGGGGTCGTCCCTACTTCGCGCCGGAAGATCGCGTGGAACGACGAGCGCGATCCGAATCCGCTCATCTCTCCGATCCCCTCGATCGTGTAGATGTCATGCCCCGGATCGGTCAGTCGAGCCTTCGCATCCTCAAGCCTGTAGCGCGTCAGGAACTCGAGGAGTGTGGCTCCCTCGACGCCGTTGAGAAGCCGCGAAAGCTCGTGGGGCGTGACGTCGACCCTGCCGGCCAGATCGTGGAGCCCGAGATCATTTTTTCTATAGAGATGTTCGGTCTCCATCACCGCCTGGAGCCGCCGAAGAATCTCCTTGCTTTCGAGTGACGCGACGAGTCGAGAATCGATCCGAGAACTGTTCTGCACGTCGACCGCAGTGGTTGCCTCAGGCCGCTTCACGATCCAGAGCGTCGCGGCGGCAAGTCCAGTCAGAAGTATCGCCGAGGAGATCGTAACTGGTACAACGTCTACGATGGAAATCTCTGCGGATGCTGCCATCCTCACGATCTGGGCCAGATGAACGGCCGTCATGATCGCGATGACGATCCAACTCAGGCGCGATTCGGTCCCGGCAGGAACTGCGGCCGTTCTTCTCCGCCACGCAGCGATCCCGGTGTAGGTCATCTGGTGAACGACGAGCAGCTCGATCGGCAGAGAGAGCGCCGCCGGAAGAACTGCCACGCCGATTGCGGGAACGAGATGAAGCAGCGAACGCGGCGAAGTATCGTTCGCCGAGAGAGCGCGGATATAGAACAGGAGCATCGGTCCGGAAGCAAGGGTCGCCAGATACTCGAGTCGCTCCAGTAACTCCATGGCACCAACGTTCGCGGAACGATGCTGCAGCATGATCGTCAGGGCGGCAGTCACGCCGCAGGCGATGAACCCGCCCAACCACCGGTCCGGACGCGACCCCGATGACCATCCTCGTCGCGAGATGCCGATCGCAACCGAAGTACCGTAAGCCGCGCCCACCACGGCCAGAGTGAATGAGTCCATGGACAGATCGTACGTCAAAGGCGACGCCCAGGTTATTCGTGATTCCGAATCGGGTTCGGTTATGTCGGAACCAAGGGGGCAGTTCCGTTTGGCTGCAAGAGCTGAATCACCGACGATGGAGGCAGTCGTCATGGCGAAGTGGCCGGTGTTCCTTGCAGCACGATCTCCAGCAAAAAAATGACTCCCGAAGGAGTCACTTTTGAAGCATCCTGCTCACCTGAAAGTGAGAGTGAGCTGCTTTACCGCTTTTTTCGATCGCCAGCTGCCTCGCGCTGAGCCTTTCCAGTCTCCTCGCGAATCTTTCCCTTGGCCTGGTCCATCTTTCCTTCGCCCTCCATCTTTCGATTTCCGGTGAGGCTTCCAGCGGCGTCCTTGGCGCGACCCTTCATTTTTTCAGCCGTTCCCTTCGCCTGGTTCTCACGTCCTCGGTCCTTCATGTCATTCTCTCGATCTCTCATGTTCCATCCTTTCCGTCCGTCCTTGGTAGCTCGTACGTAAGTACTAATAACTGCACGAAACATGCCGACCTGGTGATGCTTTATGGCGCTTCCGGGGGACAGCCGGATGCGCCACTCAGGAGACATCCCGACCCTTCCAACTCGTCGGGCGTCCCGATTCGGCGTACCACGTCGAGCGTAGAAGGAGAATCGCCGCGATAAGGATCGACGCGGGATGGAGCAATGCCAGAGGAAGCGGCTCGCCACTCCGGACGGACGTGCGAAGGCGCAGGAAGAGGCCGATGATCGTCGCGAGGATCCACGGGAATGACGCGGTCGCGATCGCGACGACGGGAGGAACGACAAAGAGTCCGATGAGCATTGCTGCTACGAACAGGGCACGCAAGGTCGACCGGCCGAGCGCCGCGTGCAGGTTCTTCGTGAATCCCTCGAACACCTCAGTCCACGATCTGTACATGCGACACGACACGATGTACCGACCGTCGACCACATCCAGCCGGAGCCCCTCCTCACGAATCCGCTTCGCGAGATCGAGATCGTCGACGACTGACGATGCGATGGAAGCATGCCCTCCGATCTGCTCCCACGCTGAACGATCGAAAAGAAGAAGCTGACCGTTGGCCGCGTGAAATCTCGGGTCTTCCGTCTTCTCCAGCATGAAACGCGGAAAGAATGTGAGATAGAAGAAGTGCAGAAGCGGCACGGTGAGCGCCTCCGGAAGTGATCCGAGAATTTGACGCGGCATCAGCGACAGCAGATCAACATCTTCCTCTCGCGCGTGGGACACGAGCGCCGCCGCCGCGCCCTGCTCGTGAATCGTGTCGGCGTCGGTGAACAGCAGCATCTCCCCCCGCGCAGCCCGGCCGAGCTGTTCGCACGCCCAGTTCTTCCCGCGCCAGCCCTCGGGCAGCGCCTCTCCCCGCAGCAGCCGGACATGCGGATGAGCGATCGTCAACTGCTCGACAATCCCTGCGGTGCCGTCCTCGGAATGATCGTCGAGGACGAGAACCTCGACCTCCCCATCGTAATCCTGGAGAGCGAGCGAGCTGATGCACGCGCGAATCGATCTCTCCTCGTTCCGGGCGGGGACGAGTACGGAGAGCGACGGCCATCGGTCGAGCGCGCGACGGCGAGGAATCACGAAATATCGGGTGTTCGCGAACTGCACGAACAGCAGAAGAGCGAGAGCCCCGCTGGCGATCCACCCTGTCCAGTCGACGATCGGCATCGCACGGATTGTAACCGCGACGGCTGAAGCAGAAGGCACGGATATTCGTTAGAACCCGCACGTCATCCTGAGCGGGGGGAATGGCGCCGCTTCGCTTCGCCAGTGGAGTGAAATGAACCTTGTCATCCTGACAGCACCTTCGCTTTTACCTCGCTGCAGGGCCCTCCGGTACAATGCGCGGCTCATGGCGCTCGATATCGAGATCGGGATTGAGCACGACCGCTGGCGGGAGCCCTCGGGACCGGGCAGTTACGAGTGGTGGTATTTCGACGGAATCGACGATCGCACCGGGTACGCGTTCGTCGTCATCTTCTTTCGCGGCATCCCTTTCTCCGGTGCGCGGCAATTATCGACGGATGTTGCGCTCTCAGGGGGAGAGCGGGACTCCCCGGATCGCTTCCCCGCGGTGGCGTTCTCGCTGTACGGGCCGGAGCGGACCGAGATGTACATGGTCAATCTCCATCCTCCATCGTCGCTCACCATTGATGAAGATCGATACGGAATCGAGATCGGTCGCAACAGCGCCCGGTTCGACGGATCCCGTTACGTGGTCGACATCGATGATCAGCAGCTCGACACGCGCTCCATCCAGGTGCGGCTCGAGCTCGAACCAGCCGAGGTCATACCCGCGTCATCGCAGACCGATGACGATCACGTCTGGATGCTCTCGGCTCCGCGCGGCCGGTTCAGGCTGCACGTCCGGTCCGGAGAGGAGTCTCACGAGCTCAGCGGTTGGGGCTATCACGACCACAACCTCGGAGAGAGCTCACTCCAGTCGCAGTTCCGCCGCTGGGACTGGGGCCGCGTGCACCTGGAGGACCGGACAGTCGTCTTCTACCATGCGCTCGATCGGCAGAATGGCGTGTCATCGTACCTCGCCACGACCTTCAGTGACGGACATGTCGAGCTGGAGGAAGCCCGGTTCGAGCCGGTGGAGACCCGGCACAATCTGTACGGACTGAAATATCCGTCGCGCCTTCTGATCGGTTCCAGGAGACACTCGATCGAAGTTCGGAACAATCGCATCCTCGACAACGGGCCTTTCTACAGCCGGATGCTCGCGGACTTTCGCGTAAACGGCGTCGAGTCCAGGGGCTTCACCGAGACACTGCGTCCCCGCGCCCTCGACTGGCGCTGGTTCAGAGCTCTTCTGAATACGCGGGTACGCCCCGCCGATACCCGGGACAGAGTCGGCCGGAAGATCACCTGGTGGCTGGTTCAGAAGGGATTGTGATCAGATCTGCAGCGAGTCTTCCTGAGAGCGCCGCCAGGGGAATCCCCGCGCCCGGATGTGTGGTCCCTCCCGCAAAGGTCACTCCCTCGAACCCTTTTTCCCGGTTGACCGGCCGGCGCATCATCGCGAACATCGAGTCGGGCGCCAGTCCATACAGGCTCCCCCGGTCGGCCCACGTACGCTCGCGGAAATCGAGCGGCGTACGCTCATGCAGTACCTCGATACGATCGCGAAGTCCCGGAACCGCACGGCGCTCGATCGTACGCAGCACAGTCTCGCGATACGATTCGCGATTTTTCTCCCAGCTCCATTTTCCGGGGTCATCGGGCGGAACATTCACCATCGCGAACAACGCCGACTTCCCCGCGGGAGCGAGATTCGGATCGGTGTAGGACGGATTGTTCAGATAGATCGTGGGGTCGCCTGCCGGCACATGATTCCTGAAAATCGACTTCCACTCTGCAGCCTCGTCATCCGAGAACAGAATGTTGTGATGCACGAGCTCGCCGACCGGAGCGCTCGTACCGATCAGCAGGACGAATGCAGAGGTCGAGGGGCGGAGACGCGACAGCCGCCGCGTCAGGGACGGAGCTCCCGGAGCCGACGAGAGAAAGGTCCGCGCAGCGAGTCCGACGTCGGCGTTCACCACAAAGTGATCGGCCTCGAGCACGTCCCCCCGCTGGGTATGAGCACGCGCCGCCCGACCATTCTCGAAGTCGATGGCGCGGATCTCCGTGTCCGGAAGGAACTTCCCTCCCAATGACTCGAAACGTCGGTGAAGAACCTCGGCGATCCGGTAAAGACCGCCCGGTATGTACCAGCGGCCGAGTCCGAACTCCAGGAACGGAATCAGCGTGAAGATCGCCGGTGTGCGGTCGGGAGCACAGCCGGTGTAGAGCGAGATCAATCTGCAGAGCCGTCGGATGCGCTCATCATCGAAGGTTCTGGCGAGGTATCGGTCGAGCGACTCGAACGGACGCATCCGGAAGAACCGCACCGGATCGAGCTTCATCGTCCTCATCCGGCGCCAGTCGAGCGGAGGGCCCTCGATCACGGTCTCCACGCTCATCTGGTACCAGGCCGCCGCACGCGCGAGAAACGAGAAGAAGGAGTCCAGGTCTCCGGGTGCATGCTCGAGAAGTGTCCGCGACATCTGCTCGAGCGAATCGCTCGTGTCGAACACGATGCCGTCGGGAAATCGGTATCGACAGTAAGGGTCGAGTCGGACCGGACGAAGCTCATCGTCGAAGTCCATGTTCAGCTCCCCGAAGAGCCGCCGGAAGACGTCCGGCATGGTCAACAAGCTCGGCCCTGTATCAAACCTGAACCCGCCGTCTTCCACCAGATTCAGTTTTCCGCCAGGCAGAGGATTCCGATCGACGAGCGTGACGTGGAAGCCGCGTGACTGAAGAAGATTCGCGGATACCAGACCCGCCACGCCGGCTCCCGCAACCACGATCGTACGAATGCTTGCTTCAACCACTCTCTTGACTCTCCCTCTTTTCGGTTGTATCTTTTAAATCGTTCAAATCGTTCATCACTCTATAGGAGAAACGGGTGGATCGCAAACAGATCGTCGTCATCGGAGCGGGCCTCGGAGGTCTCGCCGTCGCGGCGCGCCTGCAGCACCGCGGCCATCAGGTAACGGTCGTGGAGAAAAACGACAAGCCCGGCGGGCGTTGCGGAATCCTCGAGGAGGATGGGTACCGCTTCGACACGGGACCGACGCTCCTCCTGATGCCCGACGTCCTGACGACACTGTTCGAAGAGATCGGCCGCCGCCCCGAGGAGTATCTCGATCTCCGCCGCCTCGACCCGAACTACAGGCTCTGTTTCCCCGACGGCAGCGCATTCGAGTTCTCCAGCAATGACTCGGCGATGCGCGAGACCCTCGAGCGAGTCGAGCCCGGCGCTGCTGCGGCGTACGACGCATTCCTCGCAGAAGCCGGGTTCAACTACCGTACCGCACGCGATCACTTCGTCGAGCGCAATTTCGTCCGTGCTTCCGAATTCTTCACCCCGACGAACCTGAAGCTCCTGTTTCGTATGCGTGCCCATCAGCGTCTCTACGGCCGGATTGCCAGACTCTTCCGTGACTCGCGTCTTCGCCAGGCATTTTCCTTTCAGACGATGTACCTCGGCCTTTCTCCCTTCTCGAGTCCCTCTCTCTACTCCCTTCTTCCATACACCGAGCTCACGGAAGGGATCTGGTATCCGATGGGGGGCATGCACAAGGTCGCGACCTCGATCGCCACAGCCTTCGAAGAGGATGGCGGCACGCTTCGCTGCAGTACGCCAGTCAGCCGAATCGAGACTTCCGGAACATCAGCCACTGGCGTGCTGCTCGAGGATGGTGACTTCCTTGCGGCCGACCTGGTCGTGACGAACGCGGACCTTCCGTATGCAAAGGAGAATCTGCTTCCTCCGAACGGATCGCGCGACTGGCGTTTTACCTCCTCCGGGCTTTCTCATGCACCTCGGGCTCGACCGGCGGTACGACGAGATGCCGCACCATTCCGTCGTCTTCTCGAAGGACTACCGCCGCAACTTCCGCGAGATCTTCCGCGAGAAGACTCTGCCCGACGATCCGGCGTTCTACATATGCCGACCGACGGCCACGGACCCATCGGTAGCGCCGGACGGATGTGACACGATCTATGTCCTGTCCCCGATGCCGCACCTCGGTGGCGACGTCGACTGGGAAACTGCTGGAGGAGTCCTTCGCGAGCGCTTCCTCGATCGAATGGAAGAGCTCGGGATGTCGGACATCCGCTCCGCGATCCGCGTCGAGAGACACTGGACACCGCTCGATTTCAGGGATCGTCTCAATCTGGCGATGGGATGCGCATTCGGCCTGTCGCACGACATCATGCAGGTCGGCTACCTCCGGCCGCACAACCGCGACGCGAACTACGACAACCTCTACTACGTCGGGGCCAGCACCCATCCCGGAACCGGAGTGCCGATGGTGCTTTTCTCCGCGGCTCTTGTCGATGAACGAATCTCGAAGGAGTGGACATGACGGATTTCGAGACGTGCCGCAGACTCACGCGTGAAAACTCGAAGAGCTTCTACTTCGCGTCTTTCCCTCTCCCCTCGGAAAAGCGGGATGCGACTTATGCGATCTATGCGTTCTGCCGTACCGCGGACGACATCGTCGACGAAGCACCTCCCGGCGCTGAAGCGGAGGCACGCCGTAAACTCGACGAGCTCCGCAGACTTCTCGACGACATCTCGTCGGGTGCCATTCCGGCTCACCCTCTGTGGGGACCGCTCGCCTCCACGATTCATCGATGGAAGGTTCCCGTGGAGATCCTGGCGAAGCTCGTCGACGGTGTCGAAAGCGATCTCGAGCCGCGCCGCTTCTCCCGCTTTGCAGAGTTGCGCGACTATTGCTTCTCCGTGGCCTCGACGGTGGGCCTCGCGTTATGCCCGATCTTCGAGCACGACGATGACGCTGCACTCGACTATGCTGCCAACATGGGTATCGCCATGCAGCTCACAAACATCATTCGCGACGTGGGCGCCGACTACCGGATGGGACGGATCTACCTGCCCGTCGATGAACTGCAGTCGTTTGGCGTCAGCGAGGCTGGGATCGGGGAAGGTGTGATCGATGACGCGATGTGCGAGCTGATCCGCTTTCAGATTGCACGGGCGCGGGAGTACTACCGTCGAGCGTTCCATGGCATCCGCTACCTCAGGACCGACGGCTCACACTGGACCGCCTTCCTCATGGGAGATGTCTACCGCGCCATTCTCGACGAGGTGGAACGGAATCACTTCGACGTCGTCGGCAAGCGCGCTTTCGTCTCGCTCTCACGCAAGGTTCTGCTGGCGGCGAGGGCACCACTGACCTTCCGGCGGGATGTGCTTGGCGATCACCCGCCGATCATGTCGCTGCCGGAGTCGGAAACTTGATCGAAGCCGGGCTCCATCGATGGGCAGCACCATTCCTCGATCGGTACAACCGCCGCATCCTGTCTCGTGCATTCGCCCGGGTTCGCGTATCGGGCCTGCGCCATCTGAAACCTACGCGTCCGGTCGTCGCCGCACCGAATCACACGTGCTGGTGGGACGGCTGCGTCGATCTCTTCCTCAGCCGCACCGTCGCCAGCACCGAAAGCTTTCTGATGATGGGTGAGAAAGAGCTCAGCCGTCATAAGGTCTTCTCCTCCCTCGGCGTATTCGGCGTCGCCGACGAAGGTTCGAGGGAAAGGGCTCGCTCGACACGCTATGCGCTTTCTCTGCTCGAAAGCTCCGGCCCACGCGTCATCTGGATCTATCCGCAGGGTGAGATGCGCCCTGCCCGCGCTCGAGTCGAAGCGCGCGAAGGGATCGCAATGCTGGCCAGGCGTTCGAATGCGCGGGTTCTGCCGGTGGGTCATCGTTACGAGTTCATCCGTGACGACCACCCCGACGTCCTTGTCCGCATTGGTGAGCCGATCGACTTGGTGAGCGAGCGGCACGGGGCGAGTCGTCAGCTCGCCGAGGCGATCGGCCGCGAACTGGACCAGATCGACGACGATCTCCTGCAGCAGAGTTTCGACGACTACGAGACAGTCCTCACCGGCCCAACCACCCGAAGCGACCGACTCCGCCGCACCTGACGCACAGGTGCGAGGTGTTGAGTGTGGGTCGCGCGGCTCTCGCGAAGCATGCCGGCGTCTCGCCAGCATGCTGTACGAGGACGTCGTCATCTGCGATCGAATGTCCGGTGTGCGCGGGTCCCAATCTTCGAACGGTCGCCGGCCCGGGACGGCCCGGGACATCGCGCGGGGACGCGCGACCCCCGCGATGCCGCGCGCCCTAGGAGAGGAGCAATTCGAGGTCTTCGAGCTCGAGCTTGCGGAGGATGCTGTTGTCGGCGGTGATGATCGACTCGGCGAGGTCACGCTTGGTCTCCTGCAGCGCGAGAATACGCTCCTCGACGGTGTCACGCGCGATGATGCGGTGCGCGACGACCGGCCGCGATTGACCGATGCGGTGCGCACGGTCGATCGCCTGCGCTTCAACCGCCGGGTTCCACCACGGGTCGAGCAGGAAGACGTAGTCCGCATTGGTGAGGTTGAGTCCGAGCCCTCCGGCCTTGAGGCTGATGAGGAAAAGAGGTGGCCCATCGTCACTCTGAAATCGATCGACTTCTTCATCGCGCTTGCGCGTCTTCCCGTCGAGATAGCAGTAGTCGATCCCCTTCTCGTCGAGCTCCGCACGTGCGAGGGCGAGGAAGGACGTGAACTGCGAGAAAATCAGGGCGCGATGTCCCGAATCGATCACCTCCTCGACTTCCTCGAACAGAAGCTCGAGCTTCGCACTCGATGAGGTGATCGAGCTGTCGATCAGCGCCGGGTGACATGCTGCCTGCCGTAGCCTCAGCAGCGCCTCGAGAATCTGGATCTTCGACTTCGCGAGCCCGTTCTTCCGGACTTTCCCAAGCAGCAGACCGCGGTAGTAATCCCTCAGTTCGGCGTACTGCTGCTTCTGCTTGCCGCTCAGATCGCAGTAGAGCGTCTGCTCGGTACGTGACGGCAACTCTGGCGCGACCTGCTCCTTGGTGCGTCTCAGAATGAACGGCCGGATCGCCTTTCCGAGATTCTGACGTCTTTCAGGTGTCACACTCTTCGATGCAAAACTCCGCTGGAAGGATCGTGACGATCCGAGCATTCCTGGATTCAGGAAGTCGAAGAGGCTCCACAGCTCGCCGAGATGGTTCTCTACGGGCGTTCCGGTCAGCGCGAAGCGATGCCTCCCCTTCAGAGTGCGTGCGACTTTCGACACCTGACTTCCCGCGTTCTTGATCGCCTGAGCTTCATCGAGAATCACGTTCTCGAACTGGATGCTGCGCAGCAGCTCTGCGTCGCGACGCAGTGTTCCGTAGGTCGTGAGCACGATGTCGTGCTTGATCAGATTGTCCGCCGAGGTCTCGCGATCGGAGCCGTGGTGCGTGACGACGGTAAGCTCGGGAGCGAATCTCTCCGCTTCTGATCTCCAGTTGAACATCAGCGACCGCGGCGCGACGACGAGGGACGGTCCCTCTCCGTTCGTGCGATTCGACTGGAGGAACGCGAGCATCTGGACGGTTTTGCCGAGTCCCATGTCATCGGCGAGACACCCCCCGAGGCGCAGGTCGCGGCAGAACTCGAGCCATCCGAGTCCTTCGCGCTGGTACTCGCGAAGCTCGCCGCCGAACGCTTCCGATTCATGGACGGGCTGCGGTTCCGCGTCGCGGATCGTGGCGAGCAGCTCGATGAAGGTCTCGTCGCGGCGCGCCGTGTCTTTCCCCAGGAGCGTGTCGAGGACCATCGCCTGACTCGGCTGGAACCGGATTTGTGTGCCGGAGGTCTTGCCGAATCGCGCGACGTCGGAGAACCGCCTCGTCCATTCGACCGGGACGAGCGCGTGAGAGCCGTCGGCGAGCGTGAGGAACTGCTGCTTCCGCTCGACCGCCTGGATCAGCTCCGGGAGCTGAACGGTCTCCTCACCAAAGTTCGCTGCTCCGCCCAGATCGAACCAGTCGATCCCGCTCGTCACCTCGGCATCAAACCCGTCCGCGACACGCAGCGGCTGGGTGTCGATCATGATCTCCCAGCCGTCGGCGATCAGTTCAGCGCCGGTGGTCGCAAGAAGAGACGTGGGAAAACGGTAGCCGTTCCAGACCTTTTCGAACATGTCGTCGAGTCGCGCGGCGTGCTCGAGCTCGCGCTCCGGCTTTCGGCGGACGAGCGTGTCCCCCTCCTGCCATCCGGGGACTTCATCTTCCTGCTGCGTGATGTGCTTCCCGTAGAGAAAGATCAGCTCGGCGCGGTAGAAGCGTGCGTCACCCCAGCGATCCTCCTGGAGCACCAGACGAGGAACCGGCTCGACCTCGAGCTCCTGCCATGAGAGCTCGTCGGGAAGCTCCCCTCCGAGCCGCGGGGCGTGCACGAGAGCGTTACGGAGCGCCTGGCTCTGCGCACGCGGCACCTTGATCGCACCCTCGCGAAGGAAAGATTTGAGCCAGGCGCGGTCGTCCGACGACAGCTCTAGCGGTGCGGCGTGTCCGTTGACGATCAGAACGCCGCGGCCGAGAAACGGAATCGATTCGGCCGGAAGCTGCTGGTTTCCCCGAACGACGACACCTTCGATCGTGTACGACTCGGCGGCATCGTCCACTTTGATGCTTGACTGGAACTGCCATGCCTGCGACTCGTCCCAGGCGACATCGACGCGGCCGTCGGAGAGCTCGAGCATGAGCCGTCCTTCGCGTGCGAGACGCTCGATCCACCACGCCATCATCTCGCCGGAGATCGAGACATTCGAATCGAGCCAGTCACCATAGACGCGTGCCTGCAACAGGCCGATCGTCTCGCGGTCAAAGGGATCGAGGTTGCGAAGCTGGCCCATCAGGAGGCGGAAGCTCTTCCACACGCCCCATTCGCCGCTCTTCTTTCGCGACCGACCGAGAATCTCGACGTTGAGACCGGGTGCGCTGGAGTAGTCGCCCTTTCGAATGAGGTAGCGGATCTCCTCGGGGATGGCGGGCTGCGGACCGGCGGCGGCTGACTGCGGGATCTGCAGCCTGTGGAAGCGGTCGAGCCACGGCTCGAGCTGGGGCTCGTCGGAGAACTCGTCCCACTCGACGTCATCGGGGTCGGTGATCTCGACTTCACGGAGAGAGTTCGAGAGCAGGTCCTTCGATTCTGCGTAGAGGATCGACGCCCAGACGTGCTTGCACGGCTCGAACTCGGACTCCAGATAGGGGCAGTCGCAGGAGACGAACAACAGGGTTCCGGCAACGTTCAGGCGGACCTCGTAATCTTCCTCGCCTCGTACCGTGAGTCCAAACGATGCCGGCCCGTGACGACGGATTCCGATGACGTGTCCGTTGCGGTGATAGTCGCCGCCCCGTCTGAGGATGGCTGGAGAAAAGTTTCGCTGTAGCAGGTCGAGTCTTGCCATGAAACGAGTCACAACACGAAAGATGGCTGGAGAGTTCCGGGGGGGCAGTCGTCAGTCGTCAATCTTCAGTCATTGGTCGTTGGTTGTTGGTCGTTGGAACCACGGCTGTCTTCCGAAGAGCGCTTCATCGCGACTGAGGGGGGATGGCAGCACGACGATGTCTCCCCCGCTCAGATTTCTCGCTGCGCTTCGGAATGACGGGAGTGATGAACCCAAAAGGACCAACCGGAATCGCGCTGGGTGGATCTGTCGCCCGCGTGGCGGGCTCGAAGATTCGGTGAGGCCACCCCACCCCGGCTGAAGCCGGGGCTACAGTCTTTCGGCCGCGTCGCGGCCTCCCACCGGCGCTCAACGGCCGACGACCAAGGACTCAACGACCAGCGACCAACCAACAATCATCATTATCAATGACTAATAACCATCGGCTGTCGACTGTCGACTGAAGGCTGAAGACTGACGACTGACGACTGCCATCACACACCCGTGTGACGTAACGTACTCTCCTCCTTCCCCTACCTCCCCATACTCAACCATCATGAAACTACCCACCGTGATTCAAGGGGGGATGGGGGCGGGTGTATCGTCGTGGAAACTGGCGCGTACGGTTTCGTCACTCGGACAGCTCGGCGTCGTTTCCGGGATCGCCCTCGACGTCCTCCTTGCCCGCCGTCTTCAGGACGGCGATCCGGACGGATCGAGCCGCCGCGCGCTCGCGTCATTCCCCGTCCAGTCGATCGCCGAGCGGATCCTCGATCGTTACTTCGTACCGGGTGGAAAGCCGGCAGACCGGCCCTACCGTTCCGTTCCGATTCACTCGATCCGCGACTCGCGCGCCGCGGTCGAGCTCTGCATCGCGGGGAGTTTCGTCGAAGTCTTTCTCGCGCGCGAAGGGCAGCCGAATCCGGTCGGGATCAACTTTCTCGAAAAGATCCAGCTTCCGAAGCTTCCCGCCATCTACGGCGCGATGCTCGCCGGAGTGTCGGTCGTGCTGATCGGTGCCGGAATCGCGATCAAGGTTCCCGGTGTGCTCGAGGCGTTCTCTCACCATCAGCCCGCAAGTTACGAGATCCGTGCGGATGAGTCCTCCGATCCCTCACCGATCGTTCTGAGCTTCGATCCGCGGGAGTACATCGACGAAGAGCTTCCTGCTCTCTCGCGCCCTCTCTTCTTTCCGATCATCTCCTCCGACGCGCTCGCCCGGATCATGGTTGATCGTGCCGACGGACCTGTCGACGGCTTCATCGTCGAGGGCTCGACTGCCGGAGGGCACAACGCGCCACCTCGAGGACGGATGAAACTCGACGAGGCCGGTCAGCCGCTCTATGGACCGAAGGATCTGGCGGATCTGAACAAGATCCGTGAGCTCGGCCGGCCGTTCTGGCTCGCCGGAGGACGGGCCTCGGCAGAGCGCGTCCAGGAGGCTCTCGCCATGGGAGCCAATGGCGTGCAGGTCGGGACTGCCTTCGCGTTCTGTGATGAGTCGGGCCTGGATCCGCGATGTTCGCCTCGCGGTGCTCGAGAAAGTACGAATGAGAAAGGCGAAGTTTTCACCGACCCACTCGCCTCCCCTACGGGATTTCCGTTCAAAGTCGTGCTCTCGAAGGTACGGTCAGTGAGCCGGATAGTCTACGATCCGCGGGAGAGAATCTGCGACCTCGGCTTCCTGCGCCAGATCGTCCGCACGGATGACGGCGAGATCCTCTACCGCTGTCCCGCCGAGCCGGTAGACGACTGGGTCCGGAAGGGCGGAGATCCCGGCGGATGCAGTGGGACGGAAATGCCTGTGCAACGGCCTGGTCGCGAACATCGGCTTCCCGCAGATCCGCAAGGATGGATCGATCGAGAAGCCGCTGCTGACGGCAGGTGACGATCTTCTGCGAGTTGCATCGCCTGCTTGCCAGAGGACGCGTCAAGCTACAGCGCGAAGATGTCATCGATTCGCTGCTGGGGTGATCCGAAACGCCGTCATCCTGAGCGAAGCGAAGGATCGCGTCCCCTTATCCTCGCCCGCGCAGAAACCAAAGAATCGCGTACGGTACGACTCGACCGAACCACCGGTGAGGATAACACCACGCGATCCTCTCGTCCGTCCTACGCTTCGCTCTGGCGGCTCAGGATGACAGCCCGGCTTCTTCCCTCAGATTGACGCACCGCGCCATCCCGCGGCTCAGGATGACGTCACCTTGCGACTCCAATCGATGCCATGGCGCGTTCGAACGGCGCGATATGGTGGCGGTCGTCGGATGTGGTCGAGGATAGCGAAAATGATGCGGCGGAAGGCGCCGAGGGCGTGGCGCTCTATGGTGTCCCGAAAATCTCCGCGACGCGTTCCGGATCATTGCCGTAAGCGCCGCATCCCCACGCTCCCAGGACGATTGAGTCGTGCTCGTTCTCCAGAGCGATTTCGATGATCCGCCGGATCCGTCTTTCGAATGCTGCGGTGATTTCGTCGTCGCGCCCACTGATCTCGTTCGCTTTGGCGCGGCGGCAGTGATGATCGATAGATGATGCGGCTCGTCGAGAAGAGCGTGATCGCACCCGCGAAAGAACGGAACGTCGCGGGAGTAGATCACCGCGTCGCTGAAGAGCGGATCCTCGATCCGTCGGTGCAATTCGTAGAATTCCTTCGCGCTCTCGAGACACGCGACCAGCGCCGATGAACGCGCGAGCGACTCTTCCTGCGCTCTGGAACCGGTGTTGTAGCCCCCGCCGGGACTCGTTCCGGAGGCGAAGTTGAGGGCGACTGGATAGAGGTCGGCATCATCGAGAAGGCGGCGTGCCGACCGAAGCGTCGACTCGTTTCGAACCTCCACGACAGTCTCACAGTCACGCGGGAAGTCGAGCTCGATTCTGTAATCGGGTGGGTAGTAAACGGTGTCGCGCACCGCGCGCCTGATGCAGTCGTCGATCGAGATCTCGTTACCGGAGCTGGAGCGATAGGTTCCGCTCCTCATGATGGCATCCGCCTGCCGGCCCATATCCGCCGCCACCTGACGCTGAATCAGATTTGGGCTGAATGTTGGATCGGGCATCTAACGCTCCTTCGGCTGCCACGTGTCGTGCTGGTGTAGTGACAATACAGAATTGGAGCCTCCGTGTCGTCCTCCATTTGGGGGAGAAGACCGTGGGGGTGCTGGCTTGCCCCGCCGAAACATCGCGGAGGCGGGCGCAATCAAGGCCGACGTCCCGGCCGGCATTCGATGCGGCTATCTGTCAGTGCACGACAGACCGACGGGCGAGCGGGGAGCTGTCGAAGCACACAGTCGCCGGGCCGAGGACGGCCCGGGACATCGGGCGGGGACGCCCGACCCCCACAGGACGCCCGATCCACACAGGACGCCCGACCCACACAACCACGCCCTACTCTCGGAGGGCGGTCGCGGTGGGCATTCTCGCGGCGCGGATGCCGGGGAAGAGGCCTCCGATCGCGCCGATGAGTGCGGCGTAGATGATGCCCTGGACGAGCAGATCAGGCGTCACGCGGAATGCGAAGGCGACCTGGCTGAAGCTCTGCCAGTTGAGTGTCGAGGTCTGGAACCCGTCGAACGCAAACCACGCGATCACCGCTCCGAGGAGTCCCCCGGCGACTGCGAGAATGAGGGACTCGATGATGATCGAGATCACAACTGGCCCACCTCGAAATCCGAGCGCCTTGAGTGTTCCGATCTCTTTCGTGCGCGACGCCACGGCCGTGTACATCGTGTTGAGGGCACCAAAGATCGCTCCCACAGCCATCAGTGTGGAGATCAGAGTGCCGAGAACGGTGATGAGGCGCGACAGGAGTTGCGACTGTCCGGCGTAGTACTCGGTCTCTCGAATCACTTTTACATTCACGCGGGGATCCGAGGTCAGCGCATCCTTGAACTGCTGGAAACTTCCAGCCGACGCGAGCTTCGCCACGACGAGCTGATAGGTCGAACCGCGGCGATAGGCCGGCTGCACGACCGCGGCGTCGGCCCAGATCTCGGACTCGGAAATGCCACCGTCCGCCTCGAACACGCCGACGACCTCCCACTCGTTCTGACCGAAGACCAGCCGGTTGCCGATCTCGAGACCGGCGAACTGCGACTGCGCCGCGCGTCCGACGATCACCTCGTTCCGGCCCCACTCGAACATCCGCCCCTCGATGATCTCGAGCTCGGGACGAACGAGAAACGCCGGCTGCTCCACACCGCGCATCGGGACATTTGCGTCGGTGTTCGTCGAGAGCTTCGGAAGATTGACGACGACGAAGAGCTCGGGCGAGGCGAGGACGACTCCTTCCTGCCGGGCGATCCCCGGGGCGTCGGCGATGATTCTCGACTCGTCGCGCGTGATCGCACTCGTCAGCTCGCTGTCGGAACCGGAGCGCATGACGAACGCCGTGTCGGCCGATCCGGTTCCCGTCATTGCGGCCTCGAATCCTCTCGAGATCGACAGCACACCGACGAGCACCGCGACAACTCCGGCAATCCCGATCATCGCCGCAAAGGCGCTCCCTTTCCTCTGCGGGAGCGTCTGCAGGTTGAAGCGGGTCAGGGACCATATCTGCGCGAGCCAGTTCGACATCACCCTCTCCTCACCCTCTCCTGAGGGCCACGACAGTGTTGAGCCGCATCGCCTGCACGGCGGGTATGAGACCAGTGACGATGCCGAGGAGCACGACGAGACCCCCGCCGAGCATCAGATCCTCTACCGGAAAGTAGAAGAGCGGGAGCGATCCGCCCGTGGGGTCCCCTTGTGCGATCACTCCCCAGGCGAGTGCGAGCCCGAGTGCCCCGCCAATGACCGCGATGATCACGGACTCGATCAGGACGAGGGCGAGGATGGATCCATCCGAAAACCCGATCGCCTTCAGGACGCCGAGCTCCTGCGTCCGTTCGCGAACCGCCTGCGCCATTGTGTTCCCGGCGACCAGGAGAATCGTGAAGAACACGGCGCTCAGAATGCCGGTCACGATCGCACCGATGTTCCCGATCTGATCCGCGAACGCCTGCACGAACGCGCCCTCGGTTTCCGTCTTGGTTTCCGCCGGCGAATTCGCGAACGTCTCGTCGATCTGATCGGCAATCGCGACGGCACGCTCTGGATCGTCGACCTTGATCACGTACCAGCCGACCCGCCCCCCGGTGCGCGAATTTTCCTCGAGATAGTCCTGGCGGAAAAAGAACTGAGTGTCGTCGACACCCTTTTCGGCGGCGTCGTAGATCCCGACGACGTCGAAGGTCCAGGTCTGGCCTCCTTCACGCGGCTGCCAGATCGTCGCCTGAATCGGGATCTGGTCACCCACCTTGAAACCATAACGCTCGGCAGTCTGCCGACCGACGATTGCCCCGGTACGAGTCGTATTGAAGCGCTCGAGCGCCTCATCACTCAATAGAAACTCCGGATAGACTTTCCAGAAGTCCTCCGGATCGATCGCGATCTGCGCAAAGAAGTTCTTCGGGTCCTGATAGATCCCGCCGAACCAGGTCGAGGGTGTGGCCTCGGCGACTCCATCGATCCCTTCAATGTCCTGCTCGTAGCTCTGCGGCAGAAGCTGGATGATCGAGACCTTGTGCCGCACAACGAGCCGGTCTGCTCCGGCGATGTCGACGCCCATCGAGAAGGCCTGCGTGATTGCGGAGAGATAGCCAAAGAGCAGGAACGCGATGAGGATCGAAAGAATCGTCAGCAGCGTCCGGAGCCGGTGCCGGCGGAAGTTCGCGAGAACGATCGGCAGGAACTTCATGCCGCCATCTCCGTCGACAGCTGCCCGTCGAGCAGGTAGAGCGTGCGCGAGGCACGGGCTGCCGCGTGCGGGTCGTGCGTCACCATGATGATGGTCTTCCCCTGCTCGCGGTTGAGCGCCTGCATCAGATCGAGAATGCCGTCGCCAGTCTTGCGGTCGAGATCGCCTGTCGGCTCATCAGCGAGAATCAGCGTCGGATCGGTGACAATCGCGCGAGCGATTCCAACACGCTGCTGCTCACCGCCCGACATCGTCCGCGGCGTGTGGTTCATGCGATGCTCGAGTCCGACGAGCTTCAGCGCCGTCTCGACCTGCTTTTTGCGCTGACTCCTCGAGAGCGACGTCAGCAGAAGCGGGAGCTCGACGTTGCGTGCCGCGCTTACGACCGGCAGCAGGTTGTAGAACTGGAAGATGAGCCCGATGTGGCGCGACCGCCACTTCGCGAGCTGGCGGCTCGACATCTGATCGATTCGCTCGCCGCCGATCTCCACGGTCCCGGCGCTCGGTTTGTCGAGCCCTCCGAGGAGGTTGAGCAGCGTACTCTTACCCGAGCCGGAGGGGCCCATCAGCGCGAGGAACTCTCCGTCCGCAATCTCCAGATCGAGTTTCGACAGAACGTTGATCCGTTCGGACCCGCGATTGAAATGTCTCTCGACATCGCGCAACGTCACGATTGCCTTGCCTTCGTTCATCATTCTTCTCCCTCTCGAATCGTGATTCTGGTTCCGTCTGCAAGCTCGCCTTCCGCGGCGACGATTACCTCTTCACCTGATGAAACACCCGCGCGCAACATCGCGCGATCCCCTTCGGTCGATGCGACATTGACCGCTCGCCGCTCGGCCGCACCGTCGTTCGCGACGAAGACCACGTCGGTCTCTCCGTCGCGTCGCAGAGCGTCCTTCGGGACCGCGACGAGGCTCGTGGGCTGAGAGCCCGCCGCTTCCTCAGCGGCAATGAAGCGGACTTTCACCCCCATGTCTGGAAGGATGCGGCGGTCTTTCACGTCAATTGCGACCCGAACCCTGACAGTCGCCTTCTGTCTGTCCGCTGTCGGGATGACGGCGATGACGTGCCCCGGGATCTCCCAGTCCGGATAGGCGTCCAGCACTGCCACGACGCTCTGCCCCTCGGAGACACGGTTGATGTACGCCTCGTTGACGTCGACCTCGATCTCGAGCGAGTCCATGTCGACGATCGTGCAGATGCCGGTGCGGGTGAAACTTCCGCCGGCGGACATCGGAGAGATCATCTCCCCTTCCTGCGCATTCTTGGAGACGACGACGCCGGCAAACGGCGCGCGAATCACCGAGTCGGCGACATCGGTCTCGCGAAGAGCAGTCTGGCGGCGGGCGACCGCGAGATCATCCTGCTGCACCTGGAGCCGGGCCTGGAGCGCTGCGAGTGAGGCGCGCGCACGATCGAGGTCCTGCTGGCTCGCGACTTCTTCACTCGTGAGACGCTCGGCACGCTGGAGCTCGAGTCTCGCCTCGTCGATCCGTACCTGCGTCTCGCGCAGGGCGCTCTCGGCAGCCCGGGCCTGAGCGCGCGCAAGCTGTAACGCTGCCTGCGGAGTCTCGGCGTCAATCCGGGCGAGGATCTGCCCCTGCTCGACCACCATGCCCTCCTCGATCAGAACCTCCGTGACGCGACCCGTAACCTCGGAGGAGACGGTTGCGGCACGCCGCGCCGTGACGTACCCGTTGGCGTTCAGGACGGTCGCTCCCCCATCTGCCCCGGTGGAGACGAGCTCCGCCTCTGCGACCGTGACTTCGGTGGCGCCAGGACGGGCGAGAACCATCCAGATCACGGCTGCGATGATGACGATGATGATCGCAACGAGAATGATGCGGCCGGTGCGCGACGGTTTCTCCTCACCGCTCCGGTCGATCCTCAAGTCGTCGAGTGCCTTCTTGTCGATGGCCATTTAATGCGTTCCTTCGGTTGTGTGGACTGTTCAGACACACGGATCTTAAACGAAGGGGGCTCGACGCTGTTGCGTTCCCTCGGCGAGCGGGGGTCGAGACTCGGTGAGTGGGGAGCGCTGGTTAGAGGAGCGACTTCCCGAAAGGGCTGGGCATACGAAGCCACGCGGCTCCACATGCTCCTACGTTTAGTGGTAGGCGAATGCAGCACACACCGGTCGGCCCTCCTACTTACAATAAAAAATGACAATATTGTCAGTAAGAACTTCTTGACATCAATTGTCAGGGATATACCTTTGATGTATGCCCAAAAGCAAAAGAAAGGAGAATGCTTCATGACACAGCTGAAGTCCCGGTTCTCGTTATTCCTTACCATCGCTCTTATCAACCTCTGCTACACACCGTACGCCCTGGCGAGCGAAACCTATAACGGCGTGACAATTTCAGAAAACGTCTCGGCGTCAAAAAATGCACCTTTCTTCCGATCCTACACACTCTCCTATGGCGCGGAAGCAATCGAGCTTGCCCACACGAGGACTTCGCAGTACGAGTCTTTCACTTTCGATAACTCGCTAACGGTCGAGATGTACTTCACCTTGAACAGCAACAACGAGAAAGTGCTGGATCAAAGTGTCTTCACCTACGGAGGGTGGAGTGCCACATTCGACGGCGGTCCGATAACTGTAATCAGTGGTCCATGCCACCCGGAAACCGGCTGCCCTCCGCCACAACTACAACCTGACGTGCAGGACCAGGTGCAACTCGTCGGATACGCCTTTGGGCAGATGATCTCCAATGACTTCGCAAACGCTCTCATGGCCGCGACCGAGGAGATTCAAGCAGACGGTTGGGTCGGATGCCTGGGGGCCGCGCTGGCGGTCATAGGCTCGCTACTAGCGATGGGGGCCGCGTGCAGCCTAACACCATTTACAGGTATTGCGGCGATCGGCTGCGCGGGAGCGTATTTTCTAATGATGGCTGCAACGGTAACGGCAGGTTGCGCATGCTCAAATACGCCGGAGTGCTAAAATGAACGATCCCTTGGAGTCGGTATGAGTGGGGGAACCGTGGTTGCAGTTTGCGGCGTCCTGATTGTTATTCTCGCGTTTGTTCTGAATCTTCGTACTTGGCGCGCAACGGGTCCGATTCTCGTTATCGGAGGCCTTGGTCTGCTCTCATTGCTATTGGGTGCCTTTATGTACTCGATGACTTGGGTAGAGCCAGACAGGTTCACCCACTCGCGCATCGAATGGACGGTTGGTGCCGTATCGTTGCTCACGGCCGGCGTTCTCTTTCTTCGGTTTGCCCTGTCAGAGCGCAAAAAACAGAAGAGCCTTACGCACCCGGAGGGCTGACCGCAAACAAACAGCGCGCGCCCAAGCAGCGGGTCCAGGTGTGGGGACGCGCAATGACAGCCATCCCGCCTACCAGCGATGCCAGGCGGGGTGGCCTTCTTTTACGGCGACGAAGGTGCCGCGGCAGGTGGCGGTGACGACGCCGTCGGACTCGAGGGTGGCTTCGACCGTAGCGCGATCGGGTGCCGACTCCGCGACGTGGGCGCGGACGGTCACGGGCTTGTCGAGAGGCGTCGGTCGCTTGAGCTTGACGTGAAAGTCGGCGGTCACGGTGCAGGGCGGGGTGTCCGCTCCGGCAAACTTCATCAGATGGTGCGCGGCCGTCCAGTTCGAATGACAGTCGAGCAATGCGCCCGCGATCCCGCCGTTCATCATCCCCTCGAACGCCTGATGATGATCCTCGGGCATGAACTCGGCGACGACTTCGTCTCCGCGCGGGAAGCTCTTGATGCGCAGCCCCTTCTCGTTGGCCGGGCCACAGCCGAAGCACTTGTTGGCGGGAGCGTAGGTGTCCTGCAGGCTATTTTCCATGAGGAGGATTGTACAGAATGAAAAATGGAAAATGGAAAATGCCCCGGCCGCCCGGACGGTCGACCTATGCCTCTTCTCCGTTTTCAATTTTCAATTTTCAATTTTCAATTTCAAAGTTCTCCGCGTACGCAGACCAGTTGTAACGGGCGGCGCTTTCGCGGGCGCCCTGCTCGAGGCGGTCGCGCATCTCTTCGGCGAAGAAGCGGTCGAGGGCTTTGGCGAGAGCGACCGGGTCCTCGGGAGGGACGAGCAGCCCGTTTACGCCGTCCTCGATGATCTCGGGGAGCCCGCCGACTGTCGTCGCGATGACCGGACGGCCGAAGTGGAAGGCAGTCAGCGCGACGCCGCTTTGCGCCTCGCGACGATACGGTGCGACGACGACGTCGCAGGCGGCGAACACGTCGGCGATCTCGTCGTCCGGGATGAAGCGGAAATCGAGTTTCACCCGTCGCTCGATACTCAGCATCGCGACCGTCTCGCGGTACATCTGCTCGTCGTTCCACCACACCTCGCCCGCTACGAAAAGGATCCAGTCCCCCTCGCTGCGGTCGATCGCCTCGAGCGCGATGTCGAGCCCCTTGAACGGACGGACGTGACCGAAGAAGAGCGCGACGTTCTCGCCCCCCAGCAGATAGCGACGCTTCCCCTCATCGCGGGACGGCATCTCTCCGCCCAGCTCGTGGACGGGGAGAAAGGTCTCTACGACGACGGCGTCCGTCCCCTTCGTTCTCGCTCTCGCCTCCTCCGCTTCCGTCTTTGCGTGAACGACAAGCGTCTCCCCGCGGCGCAGGACACGATTGGTGAGCCAGCTCTTCCAGCGGGCCGGCTCCTTGTCGGTGATGTTGTGGCACTGGAGGACGATCCGCGTGTGATGCGGCATCAGGGCGAGCATGATCAGATACGGCAGCGCCCACACCCAGATCCACCAGACGAGAATCACGACGTCCGGGTCGTCGTGGCGGATACGCAGCCCCTCGGAGATCCAGCTCAGCGGATTGAGGATGTCGAGACGGAAGGCCGCGTTCGACGGGCGGCGCGATTCGAGAGACGGATCGATATCGCCGGAGCCGGGATAGAAGCGCTTCGGATACTGCCGTTTGAAGGAGTAGATCGAGACCTCATCGTCGTGAGCGAGCTCCTCGGCGAGACGGGTCGTGCAGTAGGCGATGCCGGCGCGATACGGGAAGACGGGGCCGACGATCGCGACTCGCCTGCGCGAGCCAGCTTCGCGACTCATGCGGCGGAGAGGAAGTTCACGACCGTCGAGGCGAAGTACGCGCCCCAGGTTCTCGGCTGGAAGACGAGCGAGGACGACATGAAGCAGGAGTGCGTGCAGTGGCATTCCTTCGCCGCGATCGACTTCCGCTGACGGTCAGCCTCTTCGGAGAACCACAGTTTTCCGAAGTCGTATCCGGTGTCGCGAATGTTCCCGACTGGATCGCGGAGCTCGCAGAGCTGAACTTCGCCTCGTGCATCGAGCACACCGGAGATGGTGCCTGCGTAGCAGGGGGTCACCTGTGTCTCTTCTTCGAGAACACGGAGCTCGACCTGCCTCGAGTACACCTTCACGAACCGGAGAAAACCATCGTAGTTCTCGTAGGTGCTCCAGTAGCTCTCGAGGAACGGAAGCAGCTCGCGGTAGCGCTCGATCGAGATCGGCTGGATGTTCTTGTCCGGCTGGTCGCCGCGCAGCATCTCGAACGAGTGAAATGAGATCGCCGGGAAATCGCGCTTGACCGCCGCCGTGAACTCCTCGAGATCATCCGCGTTCCAGGTGCAGAGGCACGTATGCGCGTTGACGGTGAAGTTCGGGAACTGCTCCCGGAGCGGAATGAGTTTCGAGTACGTTTTTTTCGCGCGCTCGTAGTTTCCGGGGACGCCGCGGAGATAGTCGTGCTTCTCGCCGACGTGGTCGATCGAGAGGTTGACGACGATCTGCGTGTCGGGACACTTCTCGAGAATCGTCCGCACCGAGCGCTCGATCAGATCGGACGCGATCGCGCCGGTCGGGATCGTGATCTGCTTCGCATTGTTGCGAGTCGAGAGGACCTCGCAGATCTCGGGGAGATCACGGCGGAGGAACGGCTCGCCGCCGCTCATGACGACGAAGAGAAGATCGTCGAGCGAGGAGAGCGTTTTCTCGATCTCCTCGAATGAGAGCTCGTGCTCCTTGTTCTTGCGGAGCTGCTCCCAGTTGAAGCAGGTCCGGCAGAATGAATTGCAGTCATAGGTCAGACCGAGAATCATGTAGATCGGCTTCATGCCGCGCCGATTCACGAGATACTTCAGGTACTGTGCTTTATCGCTGAATTTCATCTCTCTCTTGTTTCTGCCACGGCCTTGCGCGACGTCGTGAGACGCTCTGCGATCCCCTTCATGATCCCCCACGAAATCGCCGCAAAGTAGGTGGCGTGGTGAATCATGAAGGCGAATGGAATCGCCGGCCACCAGTGAATCGGCAGCCGTGTCGCCGAAGTTCCCGCTATCAGTGATGCCACAACGTAAAGGAGAAACAGGACGATTCCTGCCAGGGGTGCGAGGCCGACCAGAACGATGAAGAGTGCGCCCCCTCCGAGGAAGAGCCACAGCTTCGAGCTCGACCGGTAAACGCTGCCGGGCCGGAGGAGCGATTCGCCCATCTTGACCCGATAGCGCCAGCGCTGGCGGATGTAATCGAAGGGGAACGCTCGCCGGCGGTGATGGACCACGAGTGCCGAAGAGTAGCAGACACGCCCACGCTCGATGAGCCGCGCCAGAAGATCGGAATCCTCTCCGATATAGCCGATTGTCTCGTCGAAGCCACCGACTGAGAAGAATTCGCTCCGACGGACGAACAGGTTCACGAGCGCCAGGTCGTGAGGAGACCGCACGTCGTGCATCCCGTGGGGACCCTCGTGACACATGACTCCACTGCCGATCCAGGGCGCGGAGAGGACTGTGTCGGAGAAGAGCTCGGCGATACTCGAGCTGTCGGGGGCGGGATCGGGACCGCCGGCGGCGAGAAGCTTTCGATCCGACTCGAGAAGTCCGACACCGCGTTCGAGCCAGTCGGGAGCCGCGGTCGCGTCATCGTCGATGAACGCGAGTGTATCGCCCCGCGCAATCGCTGCGGCGCGGTTTCGTCTGACAGCAGGATTGAGATCTTCGACGGTGATCTGCCGAATGATCGGATGAGGGTCGAGCTCGACCGGCGCGCCTGTCAGAATGATCTCGTAGTCGAACGCCGTCTCCTGCAGGAGGAGCGAGTCGACACACACCCGCACCGAGTCTGCCCCCCTCCCGGCGGCAACGATGACCGAGACCTTCATCCGTAGAGTTTAGCTGATCGGGGGGTCGGATGTGTTGTGAGATGGGTGGGTGCTCTGTGTGGGTCGCGCGGCTCGCGCGATGCAGCAAGGCGTCCCGCCTGCTGCTGTGTGGAAGTCAAGTCACCTCCTCGCTCGTACTCCGGGGCGGGACGCCCTCGGAGATCGGGCCAGAGGCCCGACCCACACGGGCCGAAACATCCAAAATCGACGGGCACGCGCTTTCAGCGTAGAATCCAAACAACATCGTCGCGAGCGCCTCTCCTGTACACGCTCGTGCCCGCGGGTCTCTCTTCCGCGGATCAATCTCGACTCGAGGACTGACGTTTTTGAAACTTGTCATTCAAATACCCGCCTACAACGAAGAAACACAGATCGAAGCAGCGATCAAGGCTCTCCCACGCAAACTCACCGGCATCGACCTGATCGAAGTGGTGGTGGTCGACGACGGCAGTACCGACCGGACAGCCGAGGTCGCCGCGGCCGCCGGAGCGAAAGTGGTGCGGCTGACCAGCCATCAGGGGCTCTCCGCCACGTTCCGCCGCGGTCTCGACCATGCGCTCAGGAGCGGCGCCGACGTCATCGTCAACACCGATGCCGACAACCAGTACGTCGCCGATGACGTCGCTCTGCTGATCTCACCGATCCTCGGTGGCACGGCCGATGTGGTGATCGGCGACCGCGATGTCCGCAACTCAAAGCACATGGGACCGCTGAAGAGAATGCTCCAGCGTCTCGGAAGTTGGGCCGTGAGCGTCGCGTCCGGACTTCGGGTCCCCGACGTGACCAGCGGCTTCCGCGCGTTCTCGCGAGACGCCGCGATGCAGATCAACGTGTTCAACCCGTTCACCTACACGCTCGAGACGATCATTCAGGCGGGCAAGAGAAATCTCGAGCTCCGGTCGGTGAAGGTTCGGACCAACGCGCCGACGCGCCCCTCACGGCTCTATCGGGGAATGGGCAGCTACATCCGCAAGTCGGTCGTCACGGTCTTCCGCATCTACACGCTCTACAGCCCTCTCAAAACGTTCTTCCTGATTGGATCGATCCTGATGCTGACCGGCATCGCGATCGGTCTCCGATTTCTGTTCTTCTACGTCACGGACGGGAGTGCCGGGCATATCCAGAGCCTCATCCTGGCGGCGGTCCTGCTGATCAGCGGATTCCAGACGATGCTGATCGGACTGCTCGCCGATCTGATCTCGGTGAACAGACGTCTCCACGAAGACACGCTCGTACGGCTCAAGCAGATCGAGCTCACGGCGCAGAAGCCGCCGCGGCCGCCGAAAACGAAATCGCAGACCGCGAAGCCAGCAGCGACAGCGACGGCCGCTCCGGAGAGTCCCGCTGAGGATGCGGAATCACAATGGGTCTGGCTGGTCGACGAAGAGGACCGGGACCCGAGTACATCGGCAGAAGCGAGACCGAAACGCCGCAGACGCCGGCGTGAGACCACGCACCGCGTGACCGATCCGAAGCGCCACCACGATTAGGCGGGGGGCGGGCTCGCTACGCTCGAGGGGCGGGGACTTCGCTTCGCTCGTCCGGGACGGGGACCTGGCTTCGCGCGTCCGAGGCATTCATTGAGGCGTTCGCGGATGTACGGCTGTGGCGACTGTAATTCAATTTGAGGAGGGGGGGGTCCACAGATCGAACGACAGTCTCCTCGATCGAAAACGCACGTCCGCTCGTCATTGATGCCCCGGCCCAGCGAAGCGAAGGCCCTGCCCCGCGCCAGCCCGCCCCTCGTGCAAGATGCGACAGATCGTCGCGAGTGGCTCCGTCTCTCTCGTAAGCCGGCGAGACGCCGGCTTACATCGCGCGGGACGCGCGACCCACACGGACGCGCGACCCACAACAGCTACCGATATGAGGTAATGAAACGAGCGGTGACGTGAGCCGCGAGCGCGAGCTCGCACGGGACGTTGATCAGCGGGTGAATCGCGTTGAAGGTGTGGCCCGCTCCGCTGATGATCATCTTTGCCGGAGCCGAGTGGGCCGCAGCGATCGCTTCCGCGTCCTCTGTCGAGACAGTTTCGTCATTGCCACCGTGAATGACGAACAGCGGAACCGCCATCGCCTCGACCGCGGCCAGAACATCGAGCGCGGCAGCGTTCTGCTCCAGGTCATCGAGGACGGCAGTCGACATCGGCATGACTTGCCCAGTACGGGAGTTCTCGATCTCGAGCCTGCCCTTGCGGCGCCAATCCCGTTTCGTCGCTTCGTCCCAGCGGTCGGTCGACGCGATCGCACTCCAGGTGACGACACCCGAGAGGGACGGAAGCCGGCGCGCTCCAAGAAGAGCGATCGCTCCTCCCCTGGAGTGACCCACCAGAAACGCCGGAAGGGAGTCCATGCCCTTCATCGAGCGCACATGCTCATACACCGTTTCGAGATCGGAAAGTTGAATCGAGTACGTATCGTTCTCGAACAGGTCGAGTCGTTCGAAGGTCTCCGGGTCCTCGCCGATGCCGTTGCGCGACATGTCGAACCGGCACGCCGCGATACCCGACTCGCTCAGGCGCTCGCAGAGCCACGGAAAGAATCCCCACTCCCTGAAGCCCTTGAACCCGTGAATCACGATCGCGAGGCGCTCTGGATTATGAGGAATCTCGAGGACTCCCCGGATGGGCAGACCCTCTGCCGAAGCGATCTCGAAATGGTGTGTCTCAGACATTGAATCTGAAAAGAATCACGTCGCCGTCCTGCACGACGTACTCCTTCCCTTCGCTCCTCATCTTACCTGCCGCCTTCGCTCCCTGCTCGCCGCGTTGTTCGATGAAATCGTTGAATCCGATGGTCTCAGCCCGAATGAACCCGCGCTCGAAGTCGGAATGAATCTCCCCCGCGGCCTGAGGGGCCTTCGTTCCTTTGTGAATGGTCCACGCCCGGGCCTCTTTCGGTCCGGCCGTGAAGAACGTCTCCAGACTCAGCAGAGAATATGCCGCCCGGATCAATGCGTGAAGCCCCGGCTCTTCGAGACCCATGTCGTGCAGGAACTCGGTCCGCTCCTCGGGATCGAGCCGTGCGATCTGCGCCTCGAGCTCCCCCGCAATCACGACGACCTCTCCACCCCGCTTTTCCGCGATCGCCATGACTTGCTTCACGGCGTCCGTCTCGGCTCCGAGATCGTCCTCCCCGACGTTGGCGACGTACAGCACCGGCTTCATCGTCAGCGGATTCGCCTCGCGAAGAAGTGCTCTCTCCTCGTCGCTCCAGTCGACGGCACGGAGCGGTGTACCCTCGTCGATGGCGGCGACGGCGCGCTGGAGAATCTCCACAGTACGTATCGCGTCCTTCTGCCCGACCCTCGCCATCTTCCCCGCCCGGTCGAGACGCTTGTTGACCGAGTCGAGATCGGCGAGCAGAAGCTCCGTCTCGATGATATCGATGTCGCGCGCCGGGTCCACCGACCCCTCGACATGTACGACGTTTGGGTCATCGAAGCAACGGACGACGTGAATGACGGCGTCGGTCTCACGGATGTTGGCCAGAAACTGGTTTCCGAGTCCCTCACCCTTGCTCGCGCCCTTCACGAGCCCCGCGATGTCGACGACCTTCAGGTCGGTGAAGATGACGCTCTTGCTCTTTGCCAGCTCTGCGATCTGCTCGAGACGCCGATCGGGTACCGGAACGATTCCTACGTTCGGCTCGATCGTACAGAAGGGATAATTGGCGCTCTCCGCGCCTCCGGCGCACAGCGCGTTGAAGATGGTCGACTTGCCGACGTTCGGCAGACCGACGATACCTGCACTCAAACCCATGTCTTCGTTGATTCCTCTCTTGACGTGCCTGTCGGCTCAAAGAAAAGCCGCGCGACAATGACCTTCTGATTTCTGTCCTGGCTCCACGTTGGGGATAATGCGCACTCCACTCGAAACACAGGAGGAACTATGCGCAACAGAAAGAATCCACTGGTTGTTCTCACGGCACTCACATTCGTCCTTGCTCTGGGCGGATGTGAGCGTGAGGTCGATCAGAGCCCGGCCGCCCAGGTGGGCGAAGCACAGGTTGCAGAGCCGGTGGCCGCGGAAGCCACCACCGTCGATGTCATCAAAGACCAGAGCAAGATCGAGTGGCTCGCCACGAAGGTCACCCGTCATCACGATGGGGGATTCGAGCGATTCGATGGATCGCTCTCGTTCGAGGGCGACACGCCGCGGCAGGTCGCCTTCACGATCGACATGAGCTCGATCTGGTCCGACACCGAAAAGCTGACGGGGCACCTCAAGACGCCCGACTTCTTTGATGTCGAGAATCATCCGGAAGCCCATTTCGAATCGACCTCGATCGTCGAGAAGTCCGGCGAGGAGGGTGCGAACTACGAGATCACTGGAAATCTGGAGATGCGCGGCCAGACCAACAGCATCACCTTCCCCGCGACGGTCGACATGAGCGGAGAGACCATCCAGGCGAAGGCCCAGTTCTCGATCGATCGGCAGAAGTGGGGTGTGTCGTACAAGGGTGCGCCGGACAATCTGATCCGGGACGAGGTGCTGATCAAGCTCGATCTCGTGTTCCCGAAGCCGGAGAGTGGAGCGCAGACGGCGATGTAGTTTATGAACCCGGAGCCGGGGACCGTTCCGCGTCATCGGGCGGAGACGCCCGGCGATGAGCTCCGATCACAGATGAATTACAGGGTATTCAGCTCCGAGGCGGATCTCCATGCGGGGGTCGGCGAGGCGATCGATCGCGTGACGGCGAGCTCGCTCAGTCCATACATCGGCATCGTCGGGGCGCTCCCGGAGTGGCTGGGCAGCCATCTCGCCCGCATGTCGAAACGACCGCATCTCGCGGGATACCCCGAACCGGTGCAGACCACGATCGATCGCTACGACGAGCTCCTCCCGGCCGAGGCGCGCGATCTCGATGAACCACTCGACCTCGTCGTGATTGTCGGACCACCTCCTGCAAGTGAACCTCCGTGGATGAATGAGGCACGAATGATCTTCATTGCCATCGATCGACAGGAGGACCTCGCAATCTGGACTCGCCGAAGCGGCGACTCGAAGCTGGCGTGGTTTTTCGTAAGGGAGGAGCACTGGGAAGCGACGGTCACACCGATCGGCAGAAAGGATCACGCATGACACTTCTCGGAGGGGACCTCGGAGGGACCAAAACAATTCTGCGTCTTTTCAGCGAGTCCGGGACGACGATCCGGGAGAAACTGTACGCCTCCGGAGATTTCACGTCGTTTGACGCGATCGTGACCGACTTCCTGCGGGATCAGAGCGAGCCGGTACAGAAGGCGTGCTTCGCCGTGGCAGGACCGATCCTGCATGGGACTGCGCAGGTGACCAATCTGCCGTGGACGTTGAGCGCGCTCGAGCTCGCGCACAGCCACGGGATCGGAGAGGTCCGGCTGGTCAATGACTTCTACGGGGTGGCGGCCTCACTCTCGGAGCTCGGAAATGACGATCTCGTGGTCCTCAATGAAGGGAAACGGGAGCTCGGATCGGCCCGGGCAGTGCTCGGTGCCGGAACCGGTCTCGGTCAGGCGATCGTGGCTCCCGCAGGCGACTTCTGGACGATCATTCCTTCCGAAGGAGGCCACTCCGATTTCGCACCCGCCACTCCGCTCCAGGACGAGCTTCTGGTATTTCTGCGAGGGAAGTATGGCCATGTGAGCTGGGAGCGAGTCGTGTCCGGGCTCGGAATCGTGGATCTTCACGAGTTCATGATGAAGCGGGCCGGCCGTGTAAAGCCGCGGGTCGAAGAAGCCGTCCAGGTCGAACAGCTCGCGGAGGAAAGGGACCCGGAGGCGATGGCCGCGATGGATCTTTTCATCGACGCCTACGGCGCGGAGGCTGGTAATCTCGCCCTCAAGGCACTCGCCCGCGGAGGCGTCTACATCGCGGGAGGAATCGCCACAAAGAATCTCGATCGCCTCACCGATGGCCGTTTTCAGAGGGCATTCTCGAACAAGGGCCGTTTCAGCGAGCTGCTCAGTACGATTCCCGTCTACGTGATCATGAACGCAAAAGCAGGCCTGATCGGCGCGTGCGCCCTCGCGCGGCGCTGAGCCGGAAGGTCGACCTCGAAGCTGTCATCCTGAGCCGCCGAGCGCAGCGAAGGACGGTCGAAGGATCGCGTGGAGTCATACTCACCCTGAGTTTTCTGCGCAGTTCACTTCGAGTCATCCCGTACGCGATCCTTCGCTTCGCTCAGGATGACTATCCTCGAGCGGGGTGACACGTCGATCTACTCTTCGTCGCCTTCCGGCTTCTCCTTGTCGAAGCGGGCGGTTTTCAGCGGGTGGAGCGGAGCGTTGGGGTGCCCCACGGCCTCGAGAAAACGATGTTTGATCTCGCTCTCGAGCTCACCACGCGTCATCTTGATCTCGGTCAGCTCAACATTTCCACCGGCACGCATCCCGTGTCCGCCACCCCGGCCAACATCATCGAGAACCTCCATCATCACCTCGCCCGCCGCGGCCTCGGGATCATTCGCGCGAATCGATACATAGAGCTTGTTGGAGAAGCTGCCGTACGCGAAGGACCAGCAGATTCCTTCCATCCGCACCACGAGATCGGCCATCTCCGGAACGAAATCCGGATCGGTGACCTCTCCGAGCGAGCAGATGGCGACTTCTTCACCAACCATCAGCGTATCGAGTGCAATAGCGAGCTGCTGGTAGTAGCGCCGTTCGAGAGCCGGCCGCGCGATCGCGGCCATCTTGAGAGGCTCCATCTTCGGGAAGAGGAACCCGTATGCCTCCCGATCCTCGGGTGAGACCTCCCGCCCGAGGTCCTGCGTCTCGGAGCGGATGCCGTAGAGAAGGCCGGTGGCGAGATCGGGAGGAATGTCGACACCTGCGTCACGGAGATACCACGTGAGCATGGTCGCCGAGGCCCCCATCTCGGGACGGACGTCGTAGAAGCGCGCCTTCTTCGTCTGCTCGCGCAGCGGATGGTGGTCGACCACGATGTCGATCGTGTGCTCGAGCGTGAGCGCGCTGTTCCCGGTGCCCGGCTGCGCATCAACGAGCGCCAGATGAGCGAACTCGGCGGTGTCGAGATCGTCCAGATGCTGGATCTCGAAATGGAGCTGCTCGACCATCGCGCGATTCTCCGCCCTCCCGACGATGCCGCTGTACGCGAGCGTCGCATCGATCCCGCGGGTTTCACGGAGAAGATGCGCCATCGCGGCAGCACTCGCGATCGAGTCGGGATCAGGGTTGTCGTGCGTGAAAATCAGCAGCTTTCCCTTGTCGAGTGGCAGTTTCAACAGCTCTTCGAGCTTTTCTTTCATAGGTGATCCGTCCCGCCGCCTTTCCAGGCTGACGCCATCCGGACTATACATGCGGGACCGATGCGAAACGGAACGCCCCTGGTGAAGTGATCATTCCGATGGGTGTGGGTCGCGGTCGCGCGTCTCGCGCGATGTCGGCCGGCGTCCCGCCGGCCGACGATGGGCGCAGCAATCGAATCTCTCTCGCGAAGTCGGCGAGCGCCAGTGAGCCCGCCCCATGTGCAAGATCAGAGAGTCCTGGCTACGTCTCACCCGTGAGCCGGCGAGACGCCGGCTCACATCGCGCGGGACGCGCGACCCACACGTGATAGATTTCGGCGGCATGCTCGTCGCACCGGACGAAGATGAGGTGAAAAATGGCTGAACAGAATCGTGTTGCCATCGTGAAGGGACTCAGAACTCCTTTTGCGAAGGCTGGTACCGTCTACTCGAGTCTCGACGCGCTCGAGCTCGGCAAGATCGTCGTGTCCGAGCTCGTCCAGAACACCGGGATCGATCCGAATCTCGTGAACTATCTGGTCTTCGGAACCGTCATCCCGAGTGTGAAAGCAGCGAACATCGCCAGAGAGATCGTTCTCGGCACTTCGCTCCCCCGGAGCATCCCGGCCCACACCGTCTCACAGGCTTGCGCCTCTGCAAACCAGGCGATTACTACGGCCGCCGACATGATCTATCGCGGCTACGCCGACATGGTGATCGCCGGCGGATCGGAATCGCTCTCCAACGTGCCGATTCTCTTCTCGAAGAAATTCTCCGAGACTCTCGTCGCCGCGAGCAAGCAGAAGAGTGTCGCCGGCAAGCTCAAAGCATTCACATCCCTCCGCCCGCAGCACCTGGCTCCAGACGTTCCCGCGATCGCCGAGTCGACGACCGGTCTCACCATGGGAGAGTCGGCCGAGATCATGGCGAAAGAGAATGACATCAGCCGGGAGGCGCAGGACAGGTTCGCCTACCAGAGTCACCACCGCGCCGCCGCCGCCTTCGAGAGCGGGAAGTTCGATGACGAGGTCATGACGGTTCTCGTCCCCGACCGCTACGAGACGATCGTCCGCGAAGACAATCTCATCCGCAAGGACACCACGATCGAGAAGCTCTCGTCGCTCAAGCCGGTATTCGACAAGAAGTACGGTTCGATCACGGCCGGCAACGCCTCCCCTCTCACCGACGGCGCCGCCGCAATGCTGCTCATGTCCGAAAAGAAGGCGAAGGCTCTGGGATACGAGCCGATCGCCTACGTCAAGTCGTACGCATACGCTGCTCTCGACCCATTCGATCAACTCCTGCAGGGACCTGCCTTCGCGATCCCGCAGGCTCTCGACCGCGCTGGCCTGACGCTCGAGGACATCGACGTGATCGAGATGCACGAGGCCTTCGCCGCACAGGTGCTCTCGAATATCCAGTGGCTCGGCTCGAAGGAGTTCGCGCAGAAGCGCCTCGGCCGCGACGAGGCAGTCGGCGAAATCGATCCGGAAGCGATCAATCTCACCGGAGGCTCGATCGCCATCGGACATCCCTTTGGCGCCACCGGCTCACGCATCGTGACGACCGTCGCCAACGAGCTCAAACGCTCCGGCAAGCAGTACGGTCTCGTCTCGGTCTGCGCCGCGGGCGGACAGGGCTCGGCGATCGTTCTGGAGCGGGAGTAGAAGCAGGGTTCAGGAGTTCAAGGGTTCAAGAGTTCAAGGGTTCAAGGGTTCAAGGGTTTAAGGGCGCTTCCGCCACTAGAGTGAAGTGAGCCGAACATGTCATCCTGAGCGCCAGCGAAGGATCGCGTGAATCCAACTCGAGGTGGATCTCACGCGATCCTTCGACCGTCCTCCGCTCCGCTCCCGCCGGCTCAGGATGACAGCCTCTGCTACCCTCTTCACTCTTGAACTCTTGAACCCTTGAACTCTGAACCTCTGAACCTCTGAACTTCTGAACCTCTTGAACCCTCATGCTCGACGGAATCCGCATTCTCGACTTCACCCGGCACCTTCCGGGTCCCTACGCCACCGATCTGCTGGTCCGGCTCGGAGCGGACGTCATCAAGATCGAGCCGCCGCAGGGGGATCCGGCGCGGTGGCTTCCGCCGTTCGATGGCGACTTCGGAACGCTCTACACGCTTCTGAACCGCGGCAAGCGCAGTGTCGTCGTCGATCTCGCCGAGCCTGACGGAGTCGCGTTCGTGCACCGGCTGGCGAAATCGTGCGATGTGGTCGTCGACTCCTGGCGTCCAGGCACAGCGGAGAAGTTCTCGATTGATCCGGAAACCCTTCAGAAGATTAACCCTGCGCTGATCTGCTGCTCGATCTCCGGCTACGGACGCGAGAATCAGCGTAGCGGTCACGATGCGAACTTCGTCGCGCTGTCGGGACTGCTCGATCTGCAGCGCGATCGCGAGGGAAAGGTCGTTCTTCCAGCGGTTCAGCTCGGAGACATGGGGGGAGCGCTTTTCGCAGCGATACTGATACTCGGCTCACTGATCGATCGACAGAAAACAGGCAAAGGGCGGATCATCGATGTCTCGATGATGGCGGCCGCCAGGGCTCTGATGCCGACGGCCGAAGCTCTGCATCATGCGTCTCCGGAGCCGGAACGTACGTTCTTCCTCACCGGATCATTTCCGGGCTACGAGGTCTACACGACATGCGACGATCGCGAGCTCATGGTCGCCCCTCTCGAGTCTCACTTCTGGGAACGCTTCTGCCGCGCGATCGGCCGCGAGGAACTGATCCCGATCGAGTACGACGAGAAGCGGCGCGAAGAGGTCAGGGCGGCGGTCTCGGAATCGATCCGGTCGAGGAGTCTTGCGGAGTGGGAGGAGATTTTCGAGACGGTCGACGCATGCGTGGAACCGGTGCTGACTCTCCAGGAAGCGGAGGATCGCTTCGGAAACTTCGATGCCACGCATCCGCTGACGACGAACGTCGGATCTCACGAAGGCGATCTTCCGGCGCCCGGAGATTCGCTCGATCACGTCTCGCGCGAGCTGGGGCTCGACGACAACGAGATGAAATCACTTCGCAGGAGCCGCACGTTCAACCCTCGAAAGGATATGAAGCAGCGGCTCGAACGTGCGATCCTCCGCTTCAATCTGAAACGACGATGAACGAGACCGGCGATCGCATCGTACGAGCGGCATGCCCGCACGACTGCCCCGACACCTGCGCGATGCTGGTGACGGTGCGTGACGGACGTGCCATCCGGGTCGCGGGCGACCCGCAGCACCCGTACACGAACGGATTTCTGTGCGCGAAGGTCAACAGGTATCCGGAGAGGACCTACCACGCGGAGCGCCTGCTCCACCCGATGGTCCGCACCGGCAGGAAAGGCTCCGCTCAATTCAGACGCGCGACGTGGGACGAGGCGCTCGAGCTGGTTGCCAGTCGCCTCGCCGCCATCATCGAGTCTCCCGATGGTCCGCAGGCGATCCTCCCGTATTCCTACGCTGGCACGATGGGGCTCATTCAGAGTGAATCGATGGACCGGCGGTTCTTTCACACGATCGGCGCCTCTCTGCTCGACCGAACCATCTGTGCGTCAGCCGGCGCCGAGGCGCTGAAGCTGACGTATGGTCGTCGGATGGGGACCGATCCCGAGACCGTGGACCAGGCGCGTCTCATCATTTTGTGGGGAACCAACACCCTGACGTCCAATCCGCACCTCTGGCCGTTCATCAAGCGAGCGAAGGAGCGGGGAGCGCGGCTGGTCGCCATCGATCCGCGCCGGACGCGCACTGCCGAGGCGTGCGATCAGCATATCGCGGTGCGTCCGGGGAGCGACGGCGCGTTCGCGCTGGCAATGATGCACGTGATCTTCCGGGACGGTCTCGAGGACGCCGATTATCTCCAGGCGATGACGGTCGGCGCCGCCGAGCTTCGAGAGCGTGTGCTGAAGGAGTACTCGCCGGATCGGGTTGCGCCGATCTGTGGCGTGCATGCAGCGACGATCGAGGAGCTCGCGAGAGCGTACGCGACAACGCGACCGTCATTCATCCGGATGAACTACGGGTTGCAGCGCCACGCGGGCGGTGGCAACGCGGTGCGCGCGATCTCGATTCTGCCAGCGGTCACGGGAGCGTGGAACGACGTCGGTGGCGGATCTCAGCTCACTTCCTCCGGAACCTTCGAGCTCGACATGCCGGCGCTGCAGCGACCCGACCTGATTTGTCCCGGTACGCGGACAATCAACATGAGCGCCCTCGGAGATGCCCTGACTGCCACCGACAGTCCGCCGGTCAAAGCGCTCGTCGTCTACAACTCGAATCCTTTTGCGGTCGCACCCGACCTTCAGACGGTGCGGAAGGGTTTCATGCGGGAAGATCTGTTCACGGTCGTTCTCGAGCACTTCATGACTGATACGGCACGCCACGCGGACGTTCTGCTGCCTGCGACGACGCAGCTCGAGCACACGGATCTCCACAAGGCTTACGGGCATCTCTACATGACCTACAACGCCCGGGCGATCGAGCCGCTGGGCGAGGCGCTGCCAAACAGCGAGATTTTTCGGAGGCTGGCTTCCGCGATGGAGCTCGACGAGCCCAGCCTCCGTGATTCGGACGAAGAGATGATGCTTCAGGTGCTCGACTTCGATTCTCCGACGCTCGAGCACATCGATCTCGAGACGCTCAAAGAGCGAGGATGGATGCGGTTGAACGTGCCCTCCCCTCACATGCCGTACGAGAGCGGTTCCACACTTTCGACTCCCAGCGGCCGGATCGAGATCGCCTCGAGTGTTCTCGCGGCGCAGGAAGAGGATCCACTCCCCCGCTGGATCCCGCCGTACGAATCAGAGGAGGCCGCACCGGAGCTGGCAAAGCGTTACCCTCTCGCGATGATCTCCCCTCCGGAGCACACGTTCCTCAATTCGACTTTCGCGAACGTCGAGCCACTCCGGAAACTCGCAAAGCGGCCCGTGATCGAGATTCATCCCGACGATGCGCTACCTCGGAGCATCATGACGGGGATGACGGTACGCGCCGTGAATGACCGCGGGATGTTCGAGGCAACCGCATCGGTAACCGATTCGATCCGCCGGGGAGTCGTCTGTGCCCCGTCGATCTGGTGGGTATCGATGTCCGCCGACGACTCAAACGTAAACGCGACCACATCACAGAGATTGACTGATCTTGGCGGCGGCGCGACCTTCTATGATTGTCTCGTCGAGATCGAGAGCGTGCAGGCGACCGATGCTACCGCGTCGGTAACCGGGTGAGTAACGAAAGGACGAGACGACGATGCTGATTGCCGCCATTGTGACCGCGGTGCTCGCGGGCACTCTGATTCTGCTCAACGAGACGAAGGGAATCTTTTCGCAGGATCACTTCCCGAATCCAGCGACGAAATGGGCCGCGTACGCATGGCTCACCCTTCTGATCTTCGTGATGTCGAGCCTCGTCGTCAGCTCCTCGCAGGAGTCCGGCGCACCAGATCTGAGCCAGGTGGCGTTCTGGCAGCTCTTCGTCCTCCACATGCTGTTGCTGCTCTTCCTCGCCGGCTGGTGGGTGCTCTCTGGTCAGCCGCGGTTGTCGAGCTACATGAACATCCAGGGGGATCGTCTGCTCGAGCAGGTCGCCATTGGCGGGGTCGTCGGAGTCGGCGGATGGCTGATCACGATCGGTCTGGCAGTGCTCATCGGTCTCGCTCTGACGGCCGGAGGAGTGATGCCGGAGAACATGCAGCCGTCGCCGATGATCCCGTGGATGGCGGGCCTCGCATGGTGGAAGAAGGGACTGATCGTCCTCAGTGCGATGACGGTCGAAGAGTTCTTTTTTCGTGGATGGTTGCAGAAACGTGTCGGACTCGTGGGATCGACAATCGTCTTCGCAATCGCACACGCGGGATACGGTCAGCCGTTCATGCTGATCGGCATCACCATCATTTCGCTGGTGATCGGCCTGACGTTCTACTACACCCGCCGCCTGATCCCGTGCATCATCGCCCACGGTATGTTCGACGCCATCCAGATCTTCGTCATCATCCCCGTCGCCATCAACATGATGCCGAAGTAGCCTGGGTGGCGGTAAGGCCTTTCCCCGATATCGTCATCCTGAGCGCAGCGAAGGATCGCGTACGTCATGACTCGAAGTGAATTGCCGCGGTGACCGAGGAGAGTATGACTCCACGCGATCCTTCGACCGTCCTCCTCCCGCTTCGCGGGACCCGGCGGCTTCTAATGACACCACGTGCGAGTCTCTCAACACCGGCCTGTCATTCCGAAGCGAAGCGAGGAATCTGGGCGGCGGGATCTACCGGGCCAGCTTCCGCCACCCAGATTCCTCAGTCGTGATGAGGCCGCTCCTTCGGAATGACAGACGGGTGGATCATTTCACTCCACTGGCGTAGCAAAGCGGCGCCATTCCCACGGCTCAGGATGACATGCTATCGCTCGGAGACGACGACGCCGTCGCCTTCGAAGCGGATCATGAAGGCCTCATCGTCGCGCTCGGTCATGAGATCCTCGAGCTCCCCATCATCCACGACAGTGGCCATCAGGCTCCCCGTCCAGGCGACGATGGCGCGTGACGAGATCGAGAGCGGGTAATCGCGATTGACCCTCAGCGTGAGAGGCTCGATTGTGGTCGACATGGCGAGACTCCCCTTGCCGAACACCTTCACCGTATCGAGCTTGTTCTGATAGGCGGAGTCGTAGATCGGCTCGGGCCTCGAGCTCAGCGAGTTCTCCAGAGCGAGCAGGTGTCCTCCCTCGACGAAAATGAACTCGTCGTTGAGGTCGAGCAGAAATGTCTGGCGACTCTTCTCATAGACGATCAGCCTGCCTTGTCCTTCGACCCGGACCATCGTTGCCACCGACGATCCGGCCGGAGCTGACTCCTCGCGGAACTTCAGGTTTCCCGAGTAGCTCGAGATCGTTCCTCTCTTCACCCGGACGCTATCGGAAAAATTGATCTCAAGAAAACCATTCTCGTGAAGCGTGAAGATTCTGGAAGCGCCCTCGATCTTCCTCAAATCGATGCGGCGCGATTCGCCGAAATCTGTATCCTCCACGGCACTCTGAAGTTTGGCCGCGGCCCGGGACGGCATCTTCTCGATGGTCGAGGCGGGAGACGTCTGCCTCTCGCGCTGCGTCGGCGGTGTCGGCGGCAGCGGTACCGAGACCTGTGTCGATGCCTCGGGGAACGGATCTTCCTCTTCGGTCTCGACCGCCGGCTGAGGGCCAGGCCTTTGAGGAACTGTCTCGTGACGCTGCTCGATCACGCCATCCGGGGCGGGTTCATCACCGGGAACCGTACGAAGGTCGGATTGGGTCCTTGCCGAGGGCTGAGGCGAGGCGGACGGAGCCGCAGGCGCGGACGGGACCCTGTTGCTGCTGAGTCCTTCCTCGACTTCGCGAGCCACCTTCTCGGCACCTGCGAACTTCAGGTGCTCGAGAGCGAGACCGAGCTTTCCACGGTTCTTGTAGAGCAGTCCCAGGTAGAGATGCGACTTGGCGTAGTTCGGGCGAAGCTCGACGGCGCGGAGAAGATGCTTCTCGGCCTCATCCATCTTCTTCTGTTTGAAAAGAATGAGCCCGAGGTTCGAATGGAGGATGAAGACGTCGTCATTGCCGCGAACGAGCTTCCGGTAGATGAACTCCGCTTCAGGGAGCGCCTCGAGCTTGAAATACACGAGGCCGAGAAGATTCAGCACTTCTGAATCCTCGGGCCGCATCTTCTGCGCCGCTTCGAGCTCCTTCCGCGCCTCGGCGTACCTTCCCGTCTGGAAGGCCTCCCGTCCACGGTTGTAGTGGATCAGGAACACACCCTGGTCGAAGGGGGGTGGAACGTTCTTTCTAGTCTCTGCCATCTTCCCGTCCGCCCAATTCTAGTGCAGACGGGCGAAGTGCGACAGGGCATTGGTGTCGCTGAGTCATTGCTGTTGGGTCGTTGAGGTCATTGAGTCATTGAGTCGTTGGATGATTTCGGCGTTGGATGAATGGCTCGAATCGTTCCGAATTTCGTGATCTTTTTCAATTTTCATCTTCCCGAATGACCCAAACGACTCAACGACCTCAACGACCCAATGACCCAATGACCCAACGACTCAATGACTCACGACCCAATGACCCAACGACTCAATGACTCACTGACACAATGACCTCAATGACACAACGACTCAAGCCCCAGGCTCCCGCCGCGTCCACCGCTCTCCGTCGCGAGATCGGTACTTTTCCATCATCCGCCTGAAAGCCTCATCAAGATCGATCTCGAGCGAGTTCGCGAGCGCCACCAGTACGAAAATCACGTCGGCGATCTCCACCTCCAGATCGGACTCTGCTTCCGTCTCCTTCTTGGGCTTCTCGCCATACCGGTGGTTGATCTCGCGAGCGAGCTCGCCAACCTCCTCGGAGATCCTCGCGAGCATCGAGAGGGGTCTGCCAGTACCCCTCCTCGAACTGCGAGATCCATTCATCGACCTCTTTCTGGACGTCCGACAGGCTCATCTCGATCCACTCACCGATTGCACATCGCGTACGCTTCGCGGAAGGTGGGATTTTCGACCAACGCCTTGTTCACCTCGAAGTACGACCTCACCACTTCGTTCGTACTCACGAGACGTTCGCCGAGATCGCGGGCGATCGCCTGCCAGAACTTGGCGGCTGCGGCCGGGCTCTGTTCAAGGACGAATTCGAGATCACTAACAGAGAGCGAGAAGATGCGGGTCTTCGGGATCGCACGAAGCGTCGCGGTGGTGATTCCATCACCGAGAATCGACAGCTCACCAAACGTCTGTCCCTCGGCGAGATCACAGAGGGCCACCTCGTTCTTTTCCACCTTGCGCGTCACGCGAACCCTGCCCTGCCTCACGATGTGGATCGCCCGATTCGGTGTCCCTTCCTCGAGAACAATCGCGCCGGGCGCGTAGTCGAGTATGGTCAATGCTTCTTCCATGACTTTCAGCTCGACATCGTCCAGCTCCGAGAGTTGCGGTACGGTCCTGAGAAAATCGATCTCACTCATGTTCGAGCCCTCCTCGCGCAAGCGCTGGGGAGACATGATAGCGGGTTCAGTAGCCGGTCGTCAGAAGAAGTCATTCGGTCACTGGAGGAGTCTGGTGGACAGAAGCGTGGACAGAGACGTGGACAGAAGCGTGGACTGTTTTGACTTCAGATTCCGAAGTCCACTCTTTTGTCCACGTATCTGTCCACGTCTCTGTCCACACCGTCTTCGGCCTCCGCGCCAACGCCCAATGACCTCAATGACCCCAATGACTCAACGACTTCTTCTGACGACCGATGACTGATGACTGACGACTGACGACCGATGACTGTCGACTGTCGACTGTCGACTGACGACTGTCAGATGAAAACCTATGTCCCCTTTCGAACAGACAGAAAATGATCTAATATGTAACCTCGGTCTCTACGGACCGTAAGGGAGGAGCGCCATGGAAGATCTCATTGGTGATCTCATACAGTGTGTGGATCGGCGTATCCAAGAGGATGAGGAAGTCAGCGTCGGTGCAGTTTCGAAAGAGCTCGGATTCACGAGACAGTATGTTTCCGGTCGTTTCCACAAGATTACGGGACACCTGCTCAGCCGCTATCTGAAGGAGCGGCGGCTCGAGAAGGCTGCGAGACTTCTCAAAGAGAAGAAGATGAAGATTTCGCAGATCTCGCGTCTTTGCGGATTCGAATCGGAGAACTACTTCCGCCAGCAGTTCAGGCTGAGGTTCGCGATGTCGCCGCGACAGTTCAGGTCGCGTGGTGATCTTGCGGCGGTCGAGGAAACTCCGTTTCCGGAGCTCGCCACGCAGCGTCTCAAGATTCGCCGCTGATCCTGCCCCGGTCCCATCCCGCTTCGATCCAGTGATAGCGGAGGGTGCGCAGGGTGAGCTGTCTCCGGTCTCTCCAGATTTGCGCGAGAAATATTGACGCCCTGCGCGGCAGCGAATGCGGCACTCCCACCGCTTGGAGAGCCGCGACGTGCTCCGCCGACGTCGAGAACAGAGCTCGCTCGAGAGGTGCAGCGATCCTGATGACCGTCCCACGCGATTGCAGTTCCTTTCCGCTGCCCTTCGGCAAAAAACGGCACCTGCGGCTGTGGAACAGTCGTATCTCTCCTCCAGAGCGTCCAACGCCTCGATAGAGCGGCCCGCCGTCGTACGTCAGCGAAACCGGAATGCGGAAAGCCCAGGCGACCGGCTTGTCCGCCGCGAGCCGGACGATCTCCTCCGCCAGCGGTTCCGGCACCCTCTCCCCCTCCCGCAGCAGAAGAATCCATCCCGCCACCTCATCGATCGCCTCGTTCACGGGAGTGGCAACCGACTCCCACGAGAAGGCGCCGGCCGGCGCATCGACGCTGGCCAACGTGACATCGGCGCGCTGACGGAGAGCTGCGACCGCCCCGGGATCAGGCGATCCGACGAAAATGACGTGAAGAGAAGACATGGTGGATTAAACCGCGGCGACGAGCACCAGTGAAGCACGATGATAGTCGCTGCCGGGAGATAGATGGAAGCATCATGCGCGATCGCGGCCGCGCCGAGCCCAGGATCTACCGAGCAACCCGCGTGCGCAAGGCTCTCACCGATTCTGCGAATCACTACCCCGGGGCTGACGCCCCAATGGCGTTGAGTTAAGCGATTGTCACCCCGAGCGGGCGGGTGGGCGGGCAAGCGAGAGCCTGCCCTGAGGGGTGCTGGGAGGGGGAAACCGAAGGGGGCCTCGCAAGTTACGTGCTCTGTCGGCGTGGAGCTGGCGCTCGCTCATGCAGCGGCCCCAGACGTCACTGAGTACGAAACTCGCGAGCTGCCTCGCATGCCCACCCACCCGCCCGCTCGGCATGACGATTCTCGGTCGCACCCTTAACTCAACGCCATTAGGGCTGACGCCCTGCACTGCGTTGTTCCGCGCCGCCGGCGCGTCCATCCCCTCCGCACGGCTTCTCTTTCACCGCTTCATCACATGAAGAAGCTCCTTCGTCACCGATTTCTGAACTACCGTCGGACTCTGACGTTAGATGAAATCACCGAATGGACATCACCGGCAGACCAGGAGCCTCGAGAGCCATCGTACCCGCAGGAATGATCGCTCTACGAGTTGACGCCGAGGATTCGCCGCACACGCCGAGGGATGAGTCAAAACAATATACGAATCCGTTCGTATAGTTTTCCAGAGAGAGGGTCTGATGAATACGAAGATCGGAAGTCTTCTGCTGCTGATCGTTTGCGCAGTCACCGTACCCCTGAGCTCAGCAGCTCAGGAAAAGGAGGAAACAGGCAAACGGACATTCGTTCCCTCCGATTTCGCGAGATTTGCGCCGCAGACTGCGCTCGACCTGCTGGAGCGGGTTCCAGGCTTCTCGATCAAACAGGAGGACTCGGAGCGGGGGCTCGGACTCGCGACGGGAAACGTTCTCGTCAATGGTCAGCGGATCTCGGGCAAGTCGAACGACGTGGTCACGGCTCTGGGGCGCATTCCGGCCAGCAGCGTCGAGCGAATCGAGATCGTCGATGGAGCAACGCTCGATGTCGCGGGACTCTCGGGCCAGGTCGCGAATGTCATCGTCCGATCGGACGAGCTCAACGGCCAGTTCGGCTACTTTCCGCAGTTTCGCAAGCACTTCACCGATCCGCGGCTGGCTAACTTCGAGCTCTCCGCTACCGGCAGGTCGGGAGTGATCGAATACACCCTGGGGCTCGACAACCGGGCCAACCGCAGCGGGGCGGGAGGGCCCACCTGGATCTATGACTCCCATGGAAGCCTCATCGAGACGCGGGATGAGCAATGGCGCGGCAACGAGGACAACCCGCGGCTGAGCGCCAAGCTGAGCTGGAGCGGATTGGATGGCGATGTCGCGAACCTCAACCTGTCGTACCGGCGCCTCATCTTCGACTATCTCGAGACCGGAACAAGAGCGACCATAGGAGAATCGCCTCGGAATCGTGAGGTAACCATCGATGAAGAGGGAGACGTCTATGAGATCGGTGGCGACTACGAGCTCGGACTCGGGCTCGGAAAGTTGAAACTGATCGGCATCTACAACGGAAGCCGGATACCGAGCGAGACCGACGTCGTCGTCTCCCTCGACGACCAGCAACCCGCAACAGGGAATCGTTTCGCCGGGATCGGAGAAGAGAGCGAGGCCATAGGACGCGCGGAGTACCGCTGGAAAGCCGCCGGCGCAGAGTGGCAGGTGTCGAGTGAAGCAGCGTTCAACGATCTCGACAACCAGTCATCGCTCTTCGAGCTTCGCCCCGATGGATCGTTCCACGAGATCCCCTTCCCTGGAGCGACCGCGCACGTCGAGGAGGACCGCTTCGAACTGATGGGAAGTTACGGCCGGACGCTGAGCGAGACTCTCGCGCTAAAGCTCTCCGTGGGAGGAGAGTACTCGAAGCTCGATGCCGGCGCCGCGGAAGGCCCGCGCAGCTTCTACAGGCCAAAAGGTGAGATTTCTGCGGCGTGGAAGGCGTCGCCGGTGACGGATATGAACCTGAAACTGGCGAGGCGCGTCGGCCAGCTCAACTTCTATGATTTTCTGGCTTCGGTGGATCTGCGCGACGACACTCACACCGCGGCGAATCCCGATCTCGTCCCGGAGCAGAGCTGGGATCTCGATGTCGAGATGGTTCGCACTCTGGGAGATCTCGGTACAACGACGCTCTTGCTCTATGGACGGCTCATCGACGACATCATCGACTACATCCCGATCGGTGAGACGGGCGAGGCTCCTGGAAACATCGACAGCGCGGTGGTGTATGGCGCCTCCTCCAATACCACCTTCAACCTGGATGGCGTTGGAGCACGTGGCGTGCGAATCGATCTCTATCTCCGCGCCGAAGAGAGTCAGCTCGAGGATCCTCTCACCGGCGAGACGCGTCCGATCAGCAACAATCTCGTGTACGAGACCGAGCTACGGTTCCGACAAGATGTGCCGGAGACGAGTTGGGCGTGGGGCGGCAGCGGATACCACGGCTACGTCGAGAAGAACTACCGCCTGAGCGAGGTCGGGCGGTTGTGGGAGGGACCGGTGTGGGCGGATCTTTTCGTCGAGCACAAGGACGTCGCCGGACTCACGATCCGCGCAACGTTCAGCAATCTGCTCGACGCCCGCAGTGAATGGGACCGGATCGTTTATGAGGGCCGCCGCACGGGCGAGATCGCCTTCGTCGAGGACCGCGACCGCCTCATCGGTCCGATCTATTCACTCTCGATTCGCGGGAAATTTTGAGGGAGAACGGGCAGGCGGAGAGCGATCCCGTCAATCGAGGCGCTCATCGACGCGGCGAATCGCGATGGCCTTGCCGGTTTCTTCTTCGACATCGACGAGACAGCCGACCATCCGGATGTCGCGACTCGCGACTTCCATTCGGCTCGGGGTGTTCATCAGGAAGCGGTGCAGAACCTCTTCCTCACGGAAACCGATGACGCCGTCATAGGCGCCGCTCATGCCGACGTCGGTCTGGAAGGCGGTTCCGCCGGAGAGGATCCGCTCATCGGCGGTGGGCACGTGCGTGTGGGTGCCGACGACGATCGAGGCGCGGCCGTTGAGGTGACGCCCCATCGCCTGTTTCTCGGAGGTCGCTTCGCAATGAATATCGACGAAGATGACCTTCACGTCCTTGCTCAGGGAATCGAGCAGGTCGTTCACCTCGTGAAAGGGATTCCCGCATGGCGGCATGAAGACCTGCCCCATCAATTGGATGACGGCGACGCGGGTGCCCGCGGCGGTCTCGCCGATCACCATTCCTCTGCCGGGGTTGCCTGCCGGATAGTTGGCAGGACGGACAATGTTGTCGTACTGGTCCATCGACTCGACGAAGTCCTTTTTGTCCCAGACGTGATTGCCGGTCGTGTAGACATGGACGCCGAGCTCGTCGAGCTCCGCGAGGATCGGACCGGTGACTCCGAAGCCACCGGCCGAGTTCTCGACGTTCACGATCGTGAAGTCGACGTTCTCCCTGTCGACGACCACCGGGAGCCGTTCCTTCACCGCCCGGCGACCCGGTTTTCCGACCACATCGCCGATATACAGAATTCTAACCATTGTCTCGTTCTCTACTTCGCGTAGTCGATCGCGCGAGTCTCGCGGATGACCGTTACCTTGATCTGTCCCGGATACTGAAGCTCGGATTCGATCTTCCGGGCAACATCCTTCGACAGCCAGATTGCCTGTTCGTCCTGGAGCTTCTCGGCGTTCACGATGATCCGGAGCTCACGACCCGCCTGAATGGCGAACGCCTTTTGAACACCTTCCATCTGATCCGCGATCGCCTCCAGACGCTCGAGACGATGCACATAGTTCTCCAGAATCTCGCGACGCGCGCCTGGACGAGCTGCCGAGAGCGCATCCGCGGCGTTGACCAGCACGGCCTCGACCGTTTCCGGATCGTAGTCACCGTGGTGACATTCCATCGCGTGGATGACCGAGCGCTTCTCGCCGTATTTCTCGAGCACCTGGCGTCCGAGCTCGAGATGCGTGCCTTCCATCTCCCGGTCGATCGCCTTTCCGATGTCGTGGAGCAATCCACCGCGGCGGGCGATCTCGACGTTCGCGCCCAGCTCGGTCGCCATGAGCGATGCGAGTTGCGCGACTTCGAGCGAATGTACGAGCACGTTCTGCCCATACGAGGTCCGGAACCGGAGACGGCCGAGAAGCTTGAGCACCTCGGGATGAATATCTGTGATTCCGAGCGAGAAGGCTGCTGCCTCCCCTTCCTCGAACAGTTTCTCCTCGAGCTCGATCCGAACCTTCTCGACGATCTCCTCGATCCGCGCCGGATGGATTCGGCCGTCCTGCATGAGACGTTCGAGTGAGATTCGCGCGACTTCGCGTCTGATCGGATCGAATCCGGAGAGGATGACCGCTTCCGGCGTATCGTCGACGATGAGATCGACACCCGTGGCCAGCTCGAGCGCGCGGATGTTGCGTCCCTCACGTCCGATGATTCTTCCCTTCATGTCTTCCGAGGGTAGGTCGACGACCGAGACGGTATTCTCGGCGACGTAGTCGGAGGCCATGCGCTGGATCGCGGCCCCGATCACCTTCTGCGCCTTGATGTGTCCCATCTCGAGCGCTTCGGTCTCGAGCCGCTTGATGAGATTGGCTGCCTCGAGTTTCGCCTCGTTCTCGATTCCGCGGGTCAGCTCACGCTTTGCTTCCTCGACGGTGAGTCCGGAGATCTGCTCGAGGCGATGCCGCTGCTCGTCGACGGCCTTGTCGAGCTCTGCCCGCTTCCGGTCGAGCTCGGCCTGTTTCTGATCGAGTGAGGACTGGCGCTGACTGAGGCTCTGCGCCTTACTTTCGTTATCGGCTTCTCTCTTCTCGAGCTGAGCCGTTCGGCGGTCGAAATTCTCTTCCTTCTGCTGGAGTCGTCGTTCTTCGGCCTTGAGCTCTTCACGCGTGCTGCGCGATTCCTTCTCGAACTCTGCCCGTGACTGGATCAGCCGCTCCTTTGCTTCGAGCTCGGCTTCCTTGACACGCGCCTCGGCAGCCTTGCGCGCGTCTTCCATGAGACGGCGGGCATGCCCTTCGGCTTCTGAGATCTGCACCTGTGCGCGACGGCGGTAAACCGCCATCCACAACAGGGACAGAACGACGGCCCCGACTACTGCGCCAGCAACCGTGATGATGATATCCAAGTCCATACCTCCTGCGGAGAGGAGGCTTGCGTGGCATTGGATGGATCAGGGAAGGAAGGAAAAGCGACGACTATTCAGAGCACCCCGCGTGGGCCGTGTGAGTATGGCCGTATGAACCTGCGAGTTGCAGGTGGGTGTCCTGCTCTCGGTCTTTCAGCTCCTCCTGAATGCTCCGGAGGCATGCTCCAACCTCGAGACTCGGACTCCCGGTTGATGAGAGTTGGTTCAAGCCGGTTTTTCTCATCACGTACCCCGCAGGGACTCGTCGTAATCAAAACGTTTTTTCCTCAGGAGATTCCAACTCGATTCTGAGTCGTTGCTCCAGTTCTTCCGTTCTTTCCACCCAATGCTCGGCTGCTGCTCGTTGATGCCCCTGCTGTCGTGCAAATTGGTCCGCGATATTGAGCGCTGCGAGAATCGCGATCTTCTTCACATCGACAGTGGAGACACGAGAAGCGATCTCGTGCATCCGTGCATCGACGAGCTCTGCAAGCTCCTTCAAATAGTCCGGGTCACCCTCCCCGCGAACATTGTAGGTTTCTCCATAGATTTCTACGCTTGTCGATTTAGTGGACATATTTTATAGCCACGTCCGACGGTGAGTATACCAGATGAATAACGGGCCGTTCGGGCGGTAAAATCCCGGAGGCACAGCGGTTTACGTGCGGTGCAAGGACGGCGTTGTCATTCCGAGGCGCAGCGAGGAATCCGGGAGGGGGAGCCGTCGGCGATCCTGTCTCGGCTCCCCCTCCCGGATTCCTCAGTCGCGATGAAGCCGCTCCTTCGGAATGACAGTTCATGGCGCCATGCCGATGCACCGCATCCGCCCACGGCTCAGGCTTGCCGATCTCGCCAGGTCTGGATGGAGACACCTGCCAGTGTCAGTTGCCCGGATCGGAACAACCCTTGAACCTCTCCCGTTGAACATCAATGTGCGGGCTGCGCTTGTGAAAAGTTTCCCGTGTGTCTAGAATCCAACCGACTTCTCGAGGGGACCTCACCCACCATGCCTTCTGAAAAAATCAATGTAGAAAATTCAATCATCAATCGCCACAGAGCGGAGCTTCCCGGCGACGACGCCGAGAAGGGACTTCTGACTCTTCCTGCCGAGCGAACACGCGATCTCGAAGCCGCTCCAGGCGAAGGCGCGACGTGGTTCACATCGACACTGGATGCGCTCGTCGGATGGGCGCGCGGAAACTCGATGTGGCCACTTCCGTTCGGCACCGCATGCTGCGCCATCGAGTTCATGTCGACGGTTTCGTCTCACTACGACATGGCCCGGTTCGGCGCGGAAGTCGTTCGATTCTCCCCGCGCCAGAGCGACGTCATGATCGTGGCGGGAACCATCGTCGACAAGATGGCACCGGTGCTCAAGAAAGTATACGAGCAGATGCCCGAACCGCGCTTCGTCATTGCGATGGGAGCGTGCGCGACATCAGGCGGCTTCTACCGCGCCTACCATGTCGTCCAGGGCATCGATGAGATCATTCCAGTCGATATCTGGGTACCCGGCTGTCCACCGACGCCGGATGGCCTGATCTACGGCATTCTGAAGCTGCGAGAAAAGATCATACGGGGTGAGTTGCCGCGATGAGCACAATGACCCGATTCAGCTCGGTTCCCTACACCGGGCCCGCTCCAACCAACCGCGATCCTTACATTCCTGCCGGGCTCGAAGAGATCGACGCCCGCGCGGCACAGATCGAATCGAAGATCTCAGCGCACGGCATCGTCCGCGAGCCGAACCAGGACATGCCGACGTTCCTCGTCGAGCGCGACAGCATCATCGCCACGCTGACTGCACTGCGTGATGACGCGGAATTGCAGTTCAAGATGCCTCTCGATCTGTTCGGCGTCGACTACCCGAAGCGAGAGAGCGGCCGATTCGACGTCGTCTATCAGCTTTACTCCCTGAAGAATAACGACCGCGTGCGCCTCAAGGTCCGTGTCGACGAGGACGAGAAAGTCCCGTCGGCATTTCCCGTATTCAAGGGCTTCGAGTGGTTCGAGCGCGAAGCGTACGACATGTACGGCATCGAGTTCGAAGGGCATCCGGACATGCGGCGCATCCTCTGCCATGAGGCATTTCAGGGACATGCCCTGCGGAAGGACTACGACCCCGCGCAGCGCTGGCTTCTCACGGAGAAGGACGTCGCGACGCTGCGGCCTGTCGTGAAGAATCCCCCCGAGGACAGTGAGTTCGAACAGGTCACGCTCAACCTCGGGCCTTCCCATCCGGCGACTCACGGAACGCTCCGGATCGCGGTCACGCTCGATGGCGAGACCATCATCGGAGCCGACACCGAGATCGGTTATCTGCACCGCTGCTTCGAGAAGATGTCCGAGACCCACACCTATCAGCAGGTGATCCCGTTCACCGACCGGCTCAATTACATGTCGGCGATCATCAACAACGTCGGCTACTGCACGACGGTCGAGCGAATGCTCGGGATCGAAGCTCCCCCGCGCGCCAAGCACATTCTCCTGATTCTCTCGGAGTTCATGAGAATCGCGGACCATCTCGTCAACATCGGCACGAACTGCGTCGACATTGGAGCGCTGACCAACTTCTGGTATCTGTACGCGCCACGCGAGGAGATGTACAGCCTCATCGAGTCGTGCTGCGGCGCGCGACTCCTTCCGTCGTACACCAGGATCGGTGGAATCTCGGTCGACGCCCCCGAAGACTTCCTCGAGCGCGCCCAGAAGCTCATCACGCAACTCCCGAAGCACCTCGATGACGTGGATCGTCTGCTGACCAAAAACCGGATCTTCCGTGAGCGCATGGAGAACGTCGGCGTCATCAGCCAGGAAGATGCGATCGCCTGGGGCTTCACCGGTCCGTGTCTCCGCGCCACCGGCGTTCCATACGACGTCCGCAAGGCTTTCCCATACCTCGGATACGAGACCTACGACTTCGACATTCCGATCGCCACCGCGGGCGACAACTACGCCCGCTACGAGGTCCGGATGGAGGAGATGCGCCAGTCGATTCGAATCATCCAGCAGGCCATCGACCGTGGAATGCCGGAAGGCCCCGTCATCGTGAATGATCCGTACATCGCTCTCCCACCGAAGGAGAAGGTGTACAACGAGATGGAATCGCTGATCTATCACTTCAAGCTGATCATGCACGGGATCCAGCCACCGGTCGGCGAATCGTACTTCTCGGTCGAAGGCGGCAACGGCGAGCTCGGCTTCTACGTCGTCTCCGATGGTACGAAGAACCCGTATCGGGTCCGCTGCAGACCGCCATGCTTCGCGATCTACCAGGCGTTCCGCGACATCGCCACCGGCGGTACGATCGCGGACGCAATCGCGACTCTGGGAACGATCAACGTCATCGCAGGCGAGCTCGACCGATGAGCGATCAAGGAGTTGAATCTCGAATGAGCGTCAAGAAAATCGAACGCGAGCCGATGACCTTCATGGAGCGTCTCTACCTCCCGGAAGTGCTCAAGGGCATGGCCGTCACGATCGGGCACCTGTTCAAGAACCTCTTCAACTACAAGAATCTCCCGATCATCAGTTATCCGGAGGTCAAGCGCCTCTACTCCGAGCGCTTCCGAGGCCGACACATCCTCACGACGCGTGAGGACGGAACCACCCGCTGTGTCGCCTGCTACATGTGCTCAACAGCATGCCCGGCCGAATGCATCACGATCGAGGCCGGTGAAGATGACCGCACCCGTGAGAAGTTCCCGACCCGTTACGACATCGATCTTCTCCGCTGTGTCTTCTGCGGATACTGCGTCGATGCATGCCCCGAGGATGCGATCTACATGACGCGGGACTACGAGATGGCGATGGACACGCGCGCTCGGTCCGTTATCGGCCTTCGGGACCTCGTCGTGCCTCCGAACTTCCCGACGCAGCCGATGGGCTGGCGTCCGTACTATGGAAAGATCACCAAGCACGGGAGCGCCGGCGGAACCGGAATCGGTCAGCCCCTGCGCAACGCACCCTTCAGGGACCAGGCTCCGCCGAATCCCGACCTCTACCGCGGAGGGAAGGAAGAGACGGCAGCGAAGCCCGAAAAGGACGTCACTTTTTCGGCATCCTGAGCGGCTGCTTGAAGTCCGGAGGAATCTCCCTGTCCCTCTGGGAGAGGGTCGGGGTGAGGGCCGAGGGCGTAGATCCACACGCGAAACACGCTCCGCGCGAGGACACTCGTCGCACGACGTTTTCGCAACTCCGGCGCAAGCACATTGAGCTCTCTCAACGTGCACGTATCCGCTCGTTCGTTTCGATCTCGCCAGACATTTCGATTCCAGCTCGTGCCGCCCTCACCCCAGCCCTCACCCTCTGGGAGAGGGAGATCAACGAACTCTTCACCCTTTCCCATCCCTCACCCGTCACGCGCAGCGAAACCCATGCAGAGCGGCATCAGCGCTCCGCGTGCTTCCCTTCCGGAGGTGCGAAGCGGTATCCTCAGGCTCAGATGGAACTGCCGGAAAACCCGACGATCGAGGAAGTCCTCCTCCAGGCGATCCAGTCAGAGATCGATACCCGAGAGAGATACCTCTACATCGCGAAGGTCTCACCTGATCCGGCTGTGAGAAAGAAGCTGCGCGACCTGGCTGACCGGGAGCTCGTGCATCGAGCGCGGCTCGAGCGGCGTTACAAGGAGCTGACCGGTAAGGTACCGCCGGAGCTCGCGTCGCGTGGACAGCCTGATCTTCCCTCGGGTGTTGAATCGTTCGATCTTCCTCATGCGTTGAAGTACGCCCTCGAGCACGAACGCGAGTCCGAGAGCGATTACAGGTTTCTGGCAGAGCGAACCGCCGCATCTCCCCTCAAGAATCTCTACATGGAGCTCGCCGAACAGGAGTGGAAACACAAGCGTGAAATCGAGCACGAATATCAGTCTTCTCTCTCCCCCGACCAGTTCTTCCTCGACGTGTGAGAGAGGCAGTCGACAGTCGACAGTCAACAGTCGTCAGTCGTCAGACAGACAGTCGAGATTCGTCAGTCTTCAGTCGAGACGGCGAAGAATCGCGTAATGTCAACTCGAGACAATCCGAAAACACTACAACGGTGACGGCATGGCAATTCTGAAAGTAGCGCGACTGGGGCATCCCGTGCTCCGCGAACATGCGTCGGATGTGGAACCGGAAGACATCCGCAAGGGCCGCTTCGAGCAACTCCTCGACGACATGTTCGAGACGATGGATGAATACCAGGGAGTCGGGCTCGCCGCACCCCAGATTCACATCCCGCTGCGCATTTTCGTCTTCGCCGTCGATGAGGCAATCGCGCGGCGAAAGCGCGTCCCGCCTCTCGAGGCCGGGGTATTCTTCAACGCCACCTACGAACCGGTGGGCGAAAAGAAGATCACCGACTGGGAGGGATGCCTCAGTGTTCCGCTGCTCGGTGGAGAAGTGCCGCGGTGGGAGTCGGTGATTCTCCGCGGTCTCGACGTCAAGGGAAAACCAGCAGAGGTCCGGGTCAAAGGGTATCCCGCCCGCATCTTTCAGCATGAGGTCGACCACACCGACGGAAACGTTTATCTCGACAAGATGCCAGACCTCACGACGCTCGGGTACACGACGATCCTGTAGAAGAGTCCTCTACAGAACGCCAGCATTCTCCCTGCCGGGCAAGGCTGCTGACTGGCCTCTTGAGCACAGTCAGGGCAACTCCTCTGTCGACTGACGACTGTCGACTGACGATTGCCCCAGAAACTCCCTCACCACCTCGGCAACGTCACGATGCTCTCCGTCGACCGCGTAGTTCAGACGGCGCATCGTCGGCTCGTCGATCGTGCCCCGAAGGCTCTCGAATGCTTCCACCGCGGCGGGGCACGCTTCCGTGATGTCTTTCCGGTAAACGATCGCCGCGTCGTACGGCGGAAAATAGTCCTTGCTGTCGCGCAGCGCCACGAGCCCGAGGTGCTGGATCAGTCCATCGGTGGAGTTCCCGGCGATCAGATCGACCTCACCTTCGCTCAGCGCCCTGTAGGTCAGTCCCAGATCCATGGTCTTCGGGGGCTTCACAAATTTGAGCCGATACGCGTCGAGCAGACCCTGCCACCCATCCTGCCGTTCGACGAACTCATATCCGAACCCCGGCTGAAAGAGGTCTTCCACTTTCTGCAGATCCTCGATCGTCTCGAGCTGATATTCGGTCGCGGAGTCGTTTCGAACGACCATCGCGAACGTGTTCTCGAACCCGAGCTCCGGTCCCCATACGAGTCCGTTATGTTGATACTCGTTCCGGACGATTTGTCGCAGGACATCCCGATCCGCCATCGGTTCATGATCGAGAATTGCCGTCAGTGCGGTTCCGGAGTATTCGACGTATGCGTCGAGCGAGTCTGTACGGAGGGCCCGGTCCGCGACGAACGTTCCTCCCATGTTGAGCTTTCGATCGACTCCGCATCCGGCCGACTCGAGCGTCTGCGCAAGAAGCTCCCCCAGAATCACCGACTCTGTAAAGTTTTTCGAGCCGACCACCACCGGTCTTTCAGTCGTCTCCTTAGCTCCACAGCCGGCCAGTATCATGGCGAGACACATCAAGATTGCGACAGCTCTTCTCATTCGAGTGTTCCCCTTCTTCTGGCGATCGACCGCTCGACACGACTCAGCACGAAGTCGACCAGGAACGCGAGTCCCGCGGCGGGCAGCGCACCGGCGAGTAGCAATCTGGAGTCGACCATCGCGATACCTCGGAAGATAAAGTCACCGAGTCCGCCACCTCCGATCGCCGCCGCGATCGTCGCAACTCCGATGCCGATCACCAGCGAAAGGCGAATACCCGCAACGATCGTCGGCAGAGCGAGCGGAAGCTCGACCTGGCGAAGCACCTGGGCAGAGCTCATCCCCATTGCCACAGCGGCCTCTCGAACGTCTCCGTCCACCTCTCTGATCCCGAGCACCGTGTTCCGGACGATCGGCAGCAGCGAATAGAGAACGAGCGCCACGATCGCTGTCTTGGCCCCGATCCCCCCGATCAGAGGGATCGGGATCAGGAATCCGAACATCGCGAGTGACGGGATTGTCTGGATCGCGTCGATCCCCCTCAGGAGAGCTCTTCCCAGAACGGTCTGGCGCGAGCAATAGATCCCGAGGGGAATACCCAGGAGAATCGCAATGCCCACAGCGATTCCAACGATCGTCACGTGCTCGATCGTCAACCTGATGATCTCGCCGCCCAGTGACGACCAGCGATTCATAGCCCCTCTCCTGGCAACCCGGCCTCGGCAAACTGGACAACCAGCGGATGACGCCGGGAAAAGAACTCAGCAGGTGGAGCATCGACGGCCACTTCCCCTCCGTCGAACAGAACGATCCTGTCGCCGATCGTCATCGCCTCCTGCATATCGTGGCTGACGAAGGCCACGGTTGTGTTGAAGCGGCGGCGAAGTGAAATCATGATCTGCTGGAGCTCGCGGCGCACGATCGGGTCGAGTGCACCGAATGGCTCGTCGCAGAGCAGAATGTCGGGACCGGCGATCAATGCACGCACGATTCCCACCCTCTGCTTCTCGCCTCCCGACAAGGTGTGCGGAAACCGGTCCCTGTACACTTCCCATGGCAACGCAACGGCGTCGAGGAGCTCCCGCCCCCGTTCCGCGATCTCGCTCTCTCTCCACCCTCGGAGTCGAGGGACGGTCGCGATATTGTCGTAGACCGATCGGTGAGGAAAAAGACCGACGCTCTGAATGATGTAACCGGTTCGCCGTCGTAACTCGACGAGGTTGGCTTCGGTGGTCGCCACGCCGTCGACAGTGACGCGTCCACGAGTGGGAATCGCCAGGCCATTGATCATTCTCAGTGCCGTCGTCTTTCCCGCTCCGCTTCGTCCGATCAGCGCAACCGACTCACCTGCGGCAATCGTCATATTCACGTTGGACAGCAGCGCACGTCCGTTGATCTCGAGCGACACGTTCTCGTACCGGATCTCGGATGACATCGCCGTGCAGCGTAGCATGGGAACGCCGCCGTATCCCGCTCCGCGGGATGCACCATGCACCACCGTTCCACTCACCGACTCTGATCCGCTACTCACCGAACAAGGAGGGACGTTCCCTCGACGGGTGCGTAAACTCAATCATGAAAGGGATCTCGATGGAACAGACGACCAGACTGAACTTCACGCCCCGGTTCGTGATCGGATTCACAATTCTCTGGATCGGCACGTTCTGGCTGCTCGACGAGCTGGGCTACCACCAGGTTCACCTCTTGGCGGATCTGTGGCCTGCGGGAATCATCCTTCTTGCCGGTGCCGTCGCAGCCAACGGAGGAGGCTGGGTCTCCACGTTCTTTGTCGGCGGGATCGGGATATGGCTTCTCGGTGAGAACTTTGATCTGATCGATCTCGACCTGGGAGATCTGTGGCCCCTCGTGCTGATATTCATCGGAATCCAGCTCGTTCTGAAGGGCTCGGGCCGCCGCACCATCGCTTCCTCGGGCGAAGGCTCCTCCGCGATTGCGGTGTTCGGCGATCGGACCCTCAGCGTGGAGGGTACCGAATTCCACAGGACTGACGCGACGGCGATACTCGGATCATCGACTCTCGATCTGACGAAGGCGAGTTTTCCGGACAGCGCCGGCGTCGAGGTCTTCTGTCTTGCGGGGGGAGTCCGGCTGATCGTTTCACCGCAGACCCGCGTGGTCAGCGACGTCGTGCCGATCATGGGCGGATACGAGGATAAACGCCGAACCTCCGCCCCGCCCACCCAGACGCTGAAACTCAGGGGAATCTGCATCTGGGGAAGCGTGGAAGTGACGAGCGCCGAGCCGCCGACTGGAGAGGAACAATCATGAGAACACCAGATGATCACCTGATGACCACTCCTTCGAACCACCCCGCAAATCGGACAGACAACGATCAAGGCCCCCGGCGCAACCTCTCGACGATTCTCTGGGGAGCGACGCTCGTCATTCTGGGAACGCTCTTCCTTCTCGACCAGATCCTGACCGTCAACTGGGACATCTTTCAAGACTGGTGGCCAGTGGCTCTCATCGTTGCAGGTCTCTTCAGTCGCGGCCACGTCTTGACGGCTGTCGGCGCCTGGCTTCTGATCGCGAAGCTCGAGCTCTTCGGTTTCACCTATTCGTCAGCCTGGCCCGTGATCCTGATGATCATCGGCGCGGGTATGCTCGTCGATGCCATCACAGGGGGCGGAAAGCGCCGACTCTGCGCACCATCCGGCCAACGGGGAGACTCACGATGAGCCGGGCTCCTCATGAGCTCGAGCGGCAACCCTCACGCAGGCGCCGCGGATCGCGAACCGGCCGAGGTAGCGGAGTCGTGTTCGGCGTGCTCTTGCTCTCGGCTGGGATCGTCTTTCTGCTCGACAACCTCGGCGTGATGGACGCCGACACCGTGACCCATTGGTGGCCTCTCGCTCTGATCGCGATCGGAGTCGGCGAGTTGTTCGGGGGAAGCCGCACCGGTGCCATGATCTGGATGACTGTGGGTGGATGGTTTCTGCTCAACAGACTCGACGTGCTCGATCTCAATCTGTTCCAGTTGTTCTGGCCGTCGCTCTGGCTCGTCGTCGGGGCGCTGCTGGTATGGCAGTCCATGAACCAGCCGAAGGTGAGCGGCAGCTCGGAACGAATGACCTCCTTCGCGTTGATGGCGGGGAACGTCCAGCGAAGCGCCGGGGCCTCGGTCAAGTCCGTACAGGCCACAGCCGTGATGGGTGGCTGCGAGATCGACCTGCGCAAGATGGCTCCGGGAGAGCGAGAGACTGTCGTCGATCTCTTCGCGATGTGGGGAGGGATCGAAATCAACATTCCGGAAGGCTGGGCGCTGGAGAACCGGGTGATGCCAATCATCGCCGGTGTCGAGGACAAGACCGCGCCCGCGGCTCCCGACGCGCCGCGCCTCATTCTTCGAGGAACGGTCGTCATGGGAGGGGTCGAGGTCAGAAACTGACATGCATCCCTTTCTGAAATCAGCGGTGGCGAGCGTGGCGTACTTCGGAACGGCGGCTCTTCTCGCAACGCTCCTCTCCATTGCGGTGGCGCGCGAGGGAGTCTTCGCCTTCTCCGAGGCGTGGCTCGTCGTCACTCCCGGACTGCTGCTCTACAGTTTCGTCGGCCTGGGGACGTGGTACGCATGCCGTTCTCTGCCACTGGAGAGAGGACTGGCGATACGTGCCGTGGGAACGCACTTCCTTGCGGCAGGCGTCGCCGCGGGTGCGTTCAGCTACGTCGTCTCGCGAGCCGCCGACGTTCTCTATCCCGTGGAGAAGCCCGGGTTCGAAAGAACCCTCCTGGCGTCCTCGGCGCTCATTTATCTGCTGATGGTGACGATCAACTATCTTCTGATCCAGTTCGAAACGGCTCAGGAAGCCGAGCAACGCGCGCTCCGACTCGGGGTAGCCGCGCGGGATGCGGAGATCCAGGCCTTCCGCAGTCAGATCAACCCGCACTTCCTGTTCAACAGCCTCAATTCGATCAGCTCTCTGTGCGGTTCAGATCCGGCAGGTGCGCGGAAGATGACCGAGCAGCTGGCGGGATTCTTCCGAACCACGGTACGCACCGGATCGCGAGAGCTGGTCCAGCTCCGCGACGACATCGAGCTGATCGAGCAATATCTCGCGATCGAGTCGATCCGCTTCGGGGAAAGACTCGAAACCCGCATCTCGATCGACCCGTCGACAGTCGACTGTCTCGTCCCGCCCCTCACACTCCAGCCACTCGTCGAGAACGCGGTACGTCATGGAATTGCGCATTGTCTCGATGGAGGCCAGATCCAGATCAGCTCGAAGCTCTATGGTGAGATCCTTACGATCCGAGTCGCCAACACGACCGACCCGGATCGCACGGTGAAGCCGGGCGAGGGCATCGGGATCAACAACGTGCGCGAGCGTCTGAGACAGACCTTCGAAGGAAAGAGCTCGGTCCACGTCGAAGAGCAGGGAGATACATTCACCGTTACGCTGCGCCTGCCGGCACGGCGGGAGGGAGAATCCGATGAGTGATCCGATTCGCGCCATCATCGTCGACGATGAGAAGCCGGCACGCGATCTCGTGCGCGAGCACCTGTCACAACGAACCGATGTGCAGATCGTCGCTGAATGTGCAAATGGCTTCGAGGCCGTGCGCAGCGTCTCGAGATTTCAACCCGACGTGGTGTTTCTCGATATCCAGATGCCGAAGCTCGACGGGTTCGAGGTGATCGACCTCCTCGATCCGAAGCCGCTCATCGTCTTCGTGACGGCTTATGACGATTACGCCGTGCAGGCATTCGAGGTCCATGCCGTGGACTATGTTCTCAAGCCGGTCAATCGGGAACGGCTCGACGCGGTGATCGACCGCCTGCACGAGCGTCTCCGGACCCACCAGCATCCCGATCTGGGAGAGGTCAGCCGGGAGCTGCGGCAGCCCCCCGTCAGGAGGATTCCCGTACGCGATGGCGATACGGTCGAGGTGCTTCCGGTTGCTCGTCTCGAGTATGTGGAAGCACAGGATGACTACGTGATGCTCGTCGGAGACGGCAAGAAGCTTCGAAAGCTCCAGAGGTTGTCGGAGCTCGAAGAGCTGCTCCCCTCCGAGCAGTTCGTGAGGATTCACCGCTCATACATCGCGAACATCGAGAAGATCGAGAAGCTCGAGACGTACGCGAAGGACAGCCGCGTTGCGATCATGCGAGACGGAACGAGGATCCCCGTCAGCCGGTCCGGGTACGCACGCCTCCGGGAGAAGCTGACGCTGGAGGGCTGAGGCGGGGCAGGCGTCAGTCGTCAGCCGTCAGTCGACAGACACGCTGCCTCCCACCGCTGTCATCCTGAGCGAAGCGAAGGATCGCGTCAGGAATGACACGACTGAGATTGCTCAGGAATGCAGATGAGGATACGGACGCGATCCTTCGCTGCGCTCAACAGAGCGAGGATAACGGGACGCGATCCTTCGCTGCGCTCAGGATGACGTTGTAGTGGTTTGGGCGGTGCTCTCCGGCATGGGGATCGCAGTGGTCATTTTCCAGAAAGGAGTCGTCATTCAATGGGAAAGAGCAATGTGAACAAGGACCACTACACTGACAACCACGGTCGCGAGAGGCAGGGCGAGGAGATCGTGCAGAAGTACCACAAGCAGGAGCTAAGCGAGAATCGGAAGGCCGTGAAGAAAAACTTCATCCCGGGAGAAGCGCCCGTCGGCCAGAGCAAAGAGACGGAATCAAAGGACGAGAAGGCCTGAATGGTGCTTCGCGTGCCCGTGGGACGACGCGGTGGGGTCGACATGGATTCGAAGAAAACTGTCATTCCGAAGGAGCGGCTCCATCGCGACTGAGGAATCTGGGCGGGCGGCGATCTCAGCTCGACTCCGTCATCCCCCTCCCAGATTCCTCGCTGCGCTTCGGAATGACAAGCCCTTGGTTTGGATGACTTGAAAATGAGTTTCCCGGAAGCCGCCGGAGGCGAACGTCAGAGTCTCCTGTGCTCGACCATGAGGCAGCGGTTCTGGACGACCTTGATCCCTGCTTCGGCGAGCCGCTCGGCAGCTTCATCATTCCTGATCCCGAGCTGAAACCAAACTGACTTCGGCTTCGCAGCCAGGATGTCGTCGATGTGTGGCGGAATGTCGTGTGGTCTCCGGAAAATATTCACCATGTCGATCGGACGACCGATCTCCGAAACAGTGCGAACCACCTTCTTACCCAGAATCTCCTCGATCTCGGGATAATAGACCGGCACCGGGATGATCTCGTATCCGGCCGACTGCATGTATTGCGAAACGTAGAACGCCGGCTGGCCAGACTTTGACTCCGGCTTGATACCGAGAACGGCGATCGACGTCGTGTTCCTCAGAATTTCGAGAATTCCATCGGACGATTCGACGAGATTGTTGTGGCGCTCACTCATGTCTGATCACAACTGCAGCATGCACGCCACGCGAAACCTGGCTTGCGGCTAATGTCCCGAGCTCGTCCGGCGGATGGTGCGGCGGCGTGGTTCCTCTTCGCTTGAACGCCGAAGGCGCCAGATGCCTTGCTGCCCGATTCACGTCGATTCTTCCGTTGCCGTACGACGAGTCCCAGCCAGGCGTGCCGAGATCACGCGCCGTCAGCCTCAGTGCCTCGATGATCTGGAACTTGGTCGCATCCGGAGCGAGTGCGCGCAGAAGCGCGATGGCTCCCGAGACGTGCGGCGTCGCCATGGATGTTCCGTTCTTCTTCCCATACTCGGAGACTGAGAACGGCGACATCGTCACCATCTTGTCGGCGAGCCCGAGCAAATGCAGTCCGGACGACCGGGAGATCCCGACGGTGAGCGGCCAGTCTCCTGGAGACCCCAGAGTTCCGATGACGATCCCCCCTTCGACCTCCCCGTCGAGATGATGGTTGTAGATGACCACGGCGCGCGCTCCAGCTCCCTGCGCCCGCATCGCCTTGTCGGCGAAGGTCGTCGAACCTCTTTCGATCAAAGCGATCTCGCCGCGGGTTTCGGGAGGGCACTCCCCTGCGAACCCTCGCAGGCAATCGACGAGCGTTCCCGATATCGTTCCCGAGGGCGAGTACGCCATCGGTTCGGCGGGCAGAATCTTTCCGTCACTCGTCGCAATCCCGTAGTACGTACGGAAGCTTGTGGAGTCGACGGCGACGCCGGGGGCGACGAAATCGAGATCCACCCCCCGCTGCGAAAACGACGCTAGAGAGTCGACGGAATTGACGGCGCCCACCGAGATCACGCTGGGATAACCTGCCGGGTAGTCCAGCGTATCGATCACCCGCGTTCCCTGAGGCCGCCACACAAATGATTCCCGCCGCCTCGGCGCGCGCGAAAACCTCCAGCTCGAGAGCAGAGGAGAAGGCACTCCCCAGCGACATGCTGAGAATGTCGAGATCGTTGTCGATTGCCCATTCGACAGCCGATACCAGAGTCTGAACGGAGCCGGAACCGTTCTGGTTCAGCGCCTTCAACGCGTAGAGGTCCGCCTCCGGCGCGACGCCGACGACTCCGAGATCATTGTCGATCGCGGCAATCGTTCCCGCGACGTGGGTGCCGTGGCCATTGTCATCCTGGGGATCGTCGTCGAAGTTGACGAAGTCATAGCCCCCCTTGTACCTGGCCGCCAGGTCCGGGTGGTTCCTGTCGATACCCGTATCGATCACGCCGACCCTGACCGCACGGCCGCGACTCCCCTGCCAAGCTTCCGGCGCGCCGATCAGCGTGATTCCGTACGGCGTAATCTGGAGGGGTGAGTCGAGGATGCCGGAGTCGACCGGCGCCGTCGATGAGATTCTTCTCTCATGATTCTTCTCGACCCAACGGACGAGAGGTGACTGCGCGAGCTCCTGCGCTTCGGTCTCGGTGAGGTCGGCAGCAAATCCATCCACGTACCTGAAGCTCGCCACGGTGCGCGAACGAAGTGTGCGAGCCCTGCCTGAACGTGAGTCGCGAAGCTCGGGCACGCCGGAGGTTGCGTCCATCACGACAGTCGCTGGCACTCTGGTCGCAACCAGCCATGTCTGGCGCGGTTCCTTCTCCTGACTGAAAACAGGAAGGGTCAGTAGCAAAAGGAGCGCGGTGATGAGGCTTCGCTTCATGAGTTTTTCCTCTGTTCGTACGGGCGCGATACAAGGTCGTAAGACCGGAGCGCGAAGCTTTAATTCCGGACCTTTCTGTGCGTAACATTTTGGAAACTGCGCCCGCATCGGCGATGATCACTTCGCTCTGTGCGAAATCGCGCTTTGCCTCGTGATTCGCGTCAAATAGAATGAACAGCGTCAGCGCCTCCGCACGGAAGGTGCATCCCACAGCAGCCCAGGAGAAATTCAAGAAATGAAAATCGGTGTGCCAAAGGAAGTCAAAGACAACGAAAATCGCGTTGGGATGGTCCCGTCCGGTGTGCGGGAGATCGTCTCGGCCGGTCATGAAGTCTACGTTCAGATGAACGCCGGCGAAGGAAGCGGCTTTCATGATCAGGAGTTCGTCGACGCGGGAGCAAAGATTCTGCCCGACGCCGACTCGCTATGGAACGAAGTCGACATGGTCGTCAAGGTGAAGGAACCGATCGAGCAGGAGTACGATCGGATGAAGGAAGGGCAGACGCTGTTCACCTACCTGCATCTCGCTCCGCTCATGGAGCTGACCAATAAACTCGTCGAAAAGAAGATCGCCGGAATCGCCTACGAGACCATCACCGGTCGCGGCGGCTCTCTCCCGCTTCTGACGCCGATGTCGGAAGTTGCGGGCCGCATGTCGATTCAGGTCGGCGCGTACTATCTGCAGCGTCCGAACGGCGGCCGCGGCGTGCTCCTGGGCGGCGTACCGGGAGTACCTCCCGTCGAGGTCGCAATCATCGGCGGCGGCATCGTCGGTATCAACGCCGCCAAGATGGCAATCGGACTCGGCGCAAAGGTCACGATCCTCGACACCAATCTCGATCGCCTGCGCTATCTGGACGACGTGTTCCAGGGACGACTGCAGACGGTGGCCTCGAACAAGATGCACATCGAGGAAGCGTGCGAACGATGCGACCTCCTCGTCGGTGCCGTCCTGATCCCCGGAGCCTCGGCACCAAAGCTCGTCACACGCGAAATGATCGGCAAGATGAAGAAGGCCTCCGTCGCCGTCGACGTCGCCGTCGATCAGGGCGGTTGCTTCGAGACCACCAAGGCCACGACTCACTCGAACCCGGTCTATGACGTCGACGGAGTCATCCACTACTGCGTCGCCAACATGCCGGGTGCCGTTCCGCGGACCTCGACCATCGCACTGACCAACGCCACGCTCCCCTACGTCAAGAAACTGGCAAATCAGGGAATCATCGAGGCGATCAAGAGCAACCCGGGACTCGCCGAAGGCGTCAATACCTGGAAGGGTGAGGTCACCTACCAGGCCGTCGCCGAATCGCTCGGTAAGAAGTACGTCCCGCTCGCCAGCATCCTGTAACACGTCCCCAGCGCTGGTGGGGGTATCCGCCCCCACCAGCAGCCGCACCCCACAGTCATCCTGTTTCTAACACTCCAATCGCCGCGCCGCGTCGTATCACGGCTGAGGATAATGATTGCGAGTTTCCTGCGCTCTTCACCCACATCTGCGTGGATGATGCTCATATCTACCCTTGACGAAATGAAATTCCGGCATATACTTGTTAGCAGTCATTGCACGCGAGTGCTAACAGCGTCGAAGAATCAGGCCGAGGGGGGCCTCCCCCACCAGCCTTCGAAAACCAGCAGAAAATCGAAAGGAGAGCATTAAATGAGCGTCAATGTGCGTCCGTTGCACGACCGGATTCTGGTCAAGCGAGTCGAGACCGGAGAGCAGGTCCGCGGAGGAATCATCATTCCTGATACCGCAAAAGAGAAGCCGCAGGAGGCAGAGGTCATTGCCGTCGGCGAAGGAAAGTATGGCGACGATGGAAAGCGCCAGAAGATGGACGTCAAGAAGGGCGACAAGGTCCTGATCGGCAAGTACTCCGGAACCGACATCAAGATCGATGACGGCGAGTACACCATCCTGCGCGAGGACGAAGTTCTCGCAGTCGTCGAATAGCAGTCATTTCAACGTTTCGAAACCAGGAACGCCAAACACATTCAGTCAGAAGGAGAAGTCAGCATGGCAAAGAGAATCACCTACGGTGAAGAGGCCCGCCAGTCAATCCTGCGCGGTGTCAACAAGCTGGCCGACGCCGTCAAAGTGACGCTTGGACCGAAAGGTCGCAACGTCGTCATCGAGAAGAAGTTCGGATCGCCCACGATCACGAAGGACGGAGTCACGGTCGCCAAAGAGATCGAGCTGAAAGACGAGCTCGAGAATGCCGGAGCCCAGATGGTCCGCGAGGTTGCGTCCAAGACCTCCGACACCGCTGGAGACGGCACCACCACCGCCACCGTTCTGGCCCAGGCGATCTATCGCGAGGGCATCAAGATGGTGACCGCCGGTGGAAACCCGATGGAGCTGAAGAAGGGCATTGAGACCGCCGTCAAGGCCGCCGTCAAGCACATCGACAGCATGTCGAAGCCGGTCGAGGGCAAGGACATCGCCCACATCGGAACCATCTCGGCGAACAACGACGAAGAGATCGGTCAGATCATCGCCGAGGCGATGGACAAGGTCGGCAAGGACGGCGTCATCACAGTTGAAGAGGCACGTGGTCTCGAGACGACTCTCGAAGTCGTCGAGGGTATGCAGTTCGATCGCGGCTACCTCTCTCCGTACTTCGTCACCGACGCGGACCGGATGGAAGCAGCTCTCGAGAACCCGATGATCCTGATCTTCGAGAAGAAGATCTCCTCGATGAAGGACCTTCTCCCGATTCTCGAGCAGGTTGCCAAGCAGGGCAAGCCGCTCATCATCATCGCCGAGGACGTCGAGGGCGAGGCTCTCGCAACGCTCGTCGTCAACAAGCTCCGTGGCACGCTCAATGTCGCTGCCGTCAAGGCACCGGGCTTCGGCGATCGTCGCAAGGCAATGCTCGAGGACATCGCGATCCTCACCGGCGGCAAGCTGATCTCCGAGGACCTCGGAATCAAGCTCGAGAACGTCCAGTGGAGCGATCTCGGTGAGGCCAAGAAGGTCATCATCGACAAGGACTCGACCACGCTCGTCACCGACACCGAGTCGAAGGAGCGCAAGGAAGCGCTCGCCGGCCGTGTCAAGCAGATCCGCACCCAGGTCGACGACACGACCTCCGATTACGACCGTGAGAAGCTCCAGGAGCGTCTCGCGAAGCTCGTCGGCGGTGTGGCCGTCATCAAGGTCGGCGCTGCAACCGAGACCGAGATGAAGGAAAAGAAGGCGCGTGTCGAGGACGCGATGCATGCGACCAAGGCAGCCGTCGAAGAGGGTATCGTCCCGGGCGGCGGTGTTGCGCTGCTCCGCGCGATCGAAGCGATTGCGAAGATCGAGGCCAAGGGCGACGTCCAGGTCGGAATCAACATCGTCAAGCGCGCCCTCGAAGAGCCGACCCGTCAGATTGCGACGAACGCCGGTCTCGAAGGCTCCGTCATCGTCAAGGAAGTCAAGGAAAAGGGCGGCACCTTCGGTTTCAATGCACAGACCGAAGAGATCGTCGACATGCTCGAAGCGGGCATCATCGACCCGGCGAAGGTCACGAAGCAGGCTCTTCAGAACGCTTCGTCCATTGCGGGCCTGATGCTCACCACCGAAGCTCTGATCTCCGACATCAAGGAAGAGGGCAAGAGCGACAATGATGCAGGCGCCGGTATGGGCGGCATGGGTGGCATGGGCGGAATGTACTGATCGCATCAGATCAGACGAAGAAGCTCGAAAGCCCGGCGGAAACGCCGGGCTTTTTAATTGAAAATGAAAAATTGAAAATTGAAGGTGCAAGGGCTCAGCGACTCGAGGGCTCGACTGAGGCGGCTGCTCCATCTCGCCGAATGAGCGGTGGCAATTCTTCCACAGTAAATTCGGGCTCTCCCCTACCAGCGGCGGTCCACGACGCCTACACCCGCCAACACGACGAGCCCTGCGAGGGACAGAAGCCACCAGTGGTGACCGATTCGTCGTTCGAGCACCACGGAGTGCCGCCCTGCCTCGATTGGTACCCCGGCAAAAAGTCCATTCACGGTCAATGGATCAACTTCGCGACCGTCGACATACAGCTTCAGTTCGGGTGTCAGCTTTTCACTCGACGTGAAGAGAAATGGCACATCCGATTCTGTCTCCACCACATGCCGCGTGGGTCGTACTGGAGCAGCCGAAACAGTGCCCGGCGTGCGTCGCGGGGCACTCGTGGAAAGCTCCTCCACCAGATTCTGCGGAGGACTCTGCATCACCGTGAGCCGCGAAAAGTCGAACAGCGGCTCGCCGAGGACCTCATTCGCGGTCTTGTCGACGATTTCCCACGTCGCCCTGTACCGCGGCAACGTGTCCACCAGCTCATAGATGCGGGCATCCGGACCGTTCTCGATCAGGGCGAGGGAGCTGGTCGAGCTCCTGAGAAACGGCTCACCACCCGCCGTCGGCACGATGAATGACGCACCCCTCGCGCGGATCTTCAGCTCGACGACCTCCCCCTCGTGAAACTCGGTCACCGGGACATGAATCTTTGACCGCCTCGCAAGCTCTGCAGCGCTCTTCACGACGATTTCGACGACCGCTCCCGTCTCTGGCCGTACCGCCTCCACCCTCACACTTCCGGCCGTCGTCCGATCCTCCGGCCGAATGACCACCTCCACCGTTTTCACGTCTGCCTGCGAGACTCCTCACCCATGAGCGCAACGAGTCTCCAGGAGCGATCGTCCTCTGGCCGTCGGCAATCACTCCACGATCGAGACGCTCCTCGATCCTCCACTGCAGGATGTCGATCGCGGGTGGCTCGACGATGTATCGGACGTTCAGAAGTCGCAGGAATGGATCCTCGACATTCATCGTCAGGGCGTTGAGCAGCAGAACGGTCCCTCGCCGGCCCGACTCCGGATCGATCCGGTGAAGGATCTCGCGGTACGAAGCTTCCGAGCTCCACTGGCTCCGGATGTCTTCGACGCCGAAGATCTGGGAGCTGTTCGGCATCATCCAGAAGAAGGTCGGCGCAACACGGAACGGAGATCCGGCAAACTCGAGTTTCTCGATCGAAGGTCTCGACTCGACCTCGCTCTCTCCGAACGGGAGGTATGGATAGAAGCTCCCAGCAACGCGGGCGTAATCGATCGCCAATACTGCCGCGATCGCCAGGACGACGGCAGTCGCATAGCGTCTGGTTCTCCTTCCGCCCAGCAGCCGGGACACCGTCCGCATGCCGCTGGCTGCCAGGAATGCGAATGGCAGCGGCAGGAGCACGCGCAGCCGCGTCGTCGGCGAGAAGCGGAGCCCTGGCAGGTCGAGTATCCAGCCGCTGTGGAGCGTGCCGATCATGATCAGTGTAAGGAGAGTCCCGAAGAGCAGCCATCCCGCAACACGGCCGCGGGCGCGAGGATCGAACAGCGCGAGGAATGAGAGCAGGAGGATGATCGGACCGACCCAGATCGTCAGCTCGATGTAGTTGTCGAGCGGGCCCGGCACTCCAGCCGACTCCCATACGCCCTTGGCCGGATTCCCGAGATACTCGGCGTCGGCAAGGCCGGCGAGATGCGCCGGACTGAGTGAGTAGTGCGACATGTCCGTTCGCCACTCGAGATACCCCGTGCGACCGAGAAACGAGATGAATGGATCGAGAACCGGAGCCGCAATCGCCAGCGCGAGCACGACGGCGATTCCCGCCCGCGCGAGCTCACGGAGGGGAAAGCGCCTGGTACGCAGCAACTGAACGAATCCGTAGAAAAGAGCCAGCCATATGGCGAACACGATCGATGCCGGATAGCCGGAGAGAAGAAAGCAGATGCCCACAAGGACCAGCATCACGACCGAGTTTCGTTTGCCATGGAACATCCGCGCGATGGCGAGGAGAACGGCCGGGTAGAGAACTGTCGCGTTCGTCGATTGCCAGAGCCACAGGACGAACATCGGTCCCGCCGCGGCCGCGACGAGCGCTCCGATCGCCGCTCGCGATTTGCCGAGTCGCTCCTCCCGCAGCCACAGATAGCTCATCAGATAGGCGAAAAGGAACTTCAGCAGAATGATCCCGGTGTAGAAGAGCGCCAGAGGGAGTAGCGCTGGAAACATCACGAACGGCGTGAGCAGAGCCGAGGCCGCGGAGCCCCAGCCCGGTATACCCGACGCGATCCAGGGGTTCCAGTGGAACGATTCGGGAGCACGCTTCATCATGGCCGCAATCGGCATGTAGGCCAGCGGCGGATCATGGATGACAGGGTTCTGCGCGACCACCCCCTCCTCGACCCACGGCTCGTAATGACGGTAGATGTCGTTCGGCGAAACAACCCGACCCATGAACAGCGAAGGGAAGAAGAACACGAGGAGATACAGCCCAGTCACGACGAGCGCCGTCCGATGCTTCCGCACCGCCCGTCGCCAGCGTCCGGTATGACGGCGCGGCTTGCTCTCCCCCTCCGGGCCCACGATCAGCATCGGTGGAGGATTCTATCGCGAAGGTGAGAGTGCGAGTCCGCCACGCCCCAAAAGTCATCCTGAGCGCCAGCGAAGGATCGCGTTCGTCCTGACTGTAGCGTACTTCCGTCCTGAGAGTCGGCCCGTACGCGATCCTTCGCTTCGCTCAGGATGACACTCGCGGAACAGACGACTCTCCCTGGAGGTTGCATCCGCCGAATGAGCGAGCTTCGGAAAACGGCGGAGTTCTGGGACCAGGAGCACGCCGCCCACGAGTACCGGACGTGGATGGAGCACCCGCTCGTGCGGAGCGCCATCAACCTCCGGATTGGCGGCACGAGGGAGATGTGGCCGCTCGACTGGTTCAGCGCGACGGTGTCGTCCCGCCGGTTCGATCGCGCGCTGAGCATCGGCTGTGGGACGGGAGCGCTGGAGCGGGACCTGGTCCGACGAGGGCTCTGCACGTCGATCGATGCTCTCGATGCGTCCTTTCAGTCCGTCGTCGAGGCGGCGCGCATCGCGGAACAGGAAGGCTTTGGCGGTGCGGTCAACTATTTCGTCGGAGACTTCAACCGTCTCTCCCTCCCCGCTTCACACTATGATCTCGTCCTTTTTCACCAGTCGCTGCACCATGTCGACGAACTGGAGTTTCTGCTGTCGACGATCATGAGCTCGCTCAGGCAGGACGGCCTGCTGCTCCTCGACGAATACGTCGGACCTTCTCGCACCGCGTGGACGCCGCGGACATTCGCGTACGCCAGGTTCGCTTACGATCGACTTCCCGCCTCGGCCCGTCTCCATCGCAAGCTCCCTCTTCCGATTCACCCATACGACCCCTCCGAGGCGATCCGCTCCGGAGAGATCCTGCAACGCGTCGCAATCGGATTCGAGACAGTCGAAGAACGCCAGTACGGCGGGAACCTTCTCGCCCCGATCTATCCCGGTCTCGCTACCGTCACGGATGAAACTGTCGCGTCGCTGATCGAACAGGAAAATGCGTGGCTCGCAGAACATGGCGACTCGCACTACCGCATCGTGGTCGCGAAGCCTCGGAGTGGAGTCCAGCGGCGGATCGCCCGGGCGAGATATGCTTTGCTCGCGGTTCTGCATGCCGCCGGTTTCGCCAGCGCGACTCTAGCGATCCGGAGATTCGGCCGCCGGGTCTGGATCGCATTCGACCGCCGCATTCGTCACAAGCCGATCGATCATTACTCATGAAACGCGTCATCGCAGCAGCCGGCACTGACAGGAGGGACATCTGAAAAAGAGAATTGTCATCGTCGCGGATGTCGATCCGATCTTCATCGAGCATGTGAGATCCGATGATCGATTCGAGCTGCAGACACGAATCTGCGGATCGGTTGCGGAGCTCATCGATGCCGTTGCAGAGGCGAATGTGATCGTCAGCCGCGCATATACGCCACTCACAGCCGAAGTCATCCGGGCCGCCGGAAACCTCGAGGTGATCGTCCAGGGCACGAGTGGCGTCGACAACATCGATCTCGACGAGGCGACGGCCCGGGGCGTCCGCGTCATCAGCACCCCGGGCGCGAATGCCCGAGCCGTGGGTGAGATGGTGACCGGACTGATGCTCTCTCTGACCCGCACGATCCCGGCGTACGACGCGATGATGAAGTCCGGGGACTGGAACCGGTCCGACTGCGCCACCCGCCACGAGCTCCGCCATCACGAGATCGGTATCATCGGAATCGGTCGCGTCGGCACCGTCGTCGCCGGTCTCTGCCGGGCCTTCGGCTGCACTGTTCGCGCATACGATCCGTATCTCGACGCTTCGACGATCAACGAGCGTGGTGCGACGGAGGTGGATTCGCTGCGCAAGCTTCTCGAAGTCAGCACCATATTGACTCTCCACGTCCCACTCACCGCCGAGACCCGGACCATGATTGGCGGGAGGGAACTGGAGACGCTTCCCGAGCAGTCATTTCTGATCAACACCTGCCGCGGAGAGGTCGTCGATACCGATGCCGTGCTCGACAGCCTTGCTCGTGGCCATCTCGCTGGCGTCGCACTCGATGTATTCGACCCTGAGCCCCCGTCGAGGACCTGGCCAGAAGATCCGCGCCTCATTCTCACGCCGCATATCGCCGGTTGCACGGCGGAGGCGAAGAGCGAGGCGGGAGAGAAGATGTACCGGGAGCTTTGCGCCTTCTACGGGAGATAGAGGACCGTGAGCGTGGAGAGCTTGTGGACAGTGTGGACGTGGTGGACGCTTGTGGACAGAAGCGTGGACGACTGCGTAGACAGAGACGTGGACGGAAGCTGACGGTCGTGGCTCTCAGCTCGAGTAGGTCCACTCAGGTGTCCACGTCTTCGTCCACGCTTCCGTCCACAACGTCCACTACGACGCCGAACGACTCACGACAACCTTCCCATCTCGATACACCCTGCTCACGAGGTTCACGCCGAAGTGGTAAACCAGATGAAGATAGTTCGGGGCATCAAGGATCACGATGTCGGCCCGCTTGCCCTGCTCGAGTGAACCGATCTCGCTGGCGAGTCGCAGTGAATGAGCGCTGTTGAGCGTCGCGGCAGTCAACGCCTCCTCCACGGTCAGCTTCATTCGCAGACACGCCAGTTGAATCACCACCTGCATCGATTCGGTCATCGATGAACCGGGATTGCAGTCAGTCGAGAGAGACACGATTGCACCGCGGTCGATCAACTCCCTTGCCGGAGCGAATCGTTCGGACATGAGGAAGTGGCTCGTCGCCGGCAGCATGTTCGCGACCGTCCCTGACTTCGAGAGTGCCTCGATTCCCCGGTCTGAGACGTACATCAGATGATCGGCTGACGCAGCGTTCAATTCCACAGCCAGTACTGCCGCATCCTGATCGCTCATCTCATCGGCGTGAATCCGCGGAATGAGGCCGAGATCTGCTCCGGCCCGCAACACCTGCTCCCCTTCCTTCCTGGTGAAGACGCCCCGCTCCACGAACACGTCACAGAACGTCGCCAGATCCGCCTCCGCAGCGGCCGGCATGATCGAGCCCGTGATCGCTGCCAGCCAAGCGTTCCGCTCTTATTCGAGGCTTCGATCGGTCTCGGGCGGGAACTCGTGCGCAGCGAGACAGGTCGGAACGAGCCGGACCAGCGACTGTGCCGAGGCCGTGCGGATTGCCCGCAACTGCTTGAGCTCGTCCTCGAGGTTCAGACCGTATCCGCTCTTTGCTTCGGCCGTTGTCGTTCCCCATGCCGCCATGCGCGCGGTTCGCTCCAGAACGAGCTCGACGAGGGTCTCCTCCTCCGCCGCTCTGGTCGCCCGGACCGTGGAAGCGATTCCACCTCCACTGGCAGCGATCGACTCGTAACCCTCGCCATGAAGCCGCCGATTGAACTCCGATTCCCGGGTCCCGGCAAAGGGTAGATGGGTGTGGGCATCGACGAATCCGGGAAGAGCCGTGCCGCGTGCGGCATCGACTTCGTCGTCAAGATTGGCAACCAGATCACGAGGCAGATCCGATTCCGGACCGAGCCACACAATCCTCTCGCCGTCGATCAAGATGGCGGCGTCCCGTATGGTCCGCAGCTGCCCCATCGCCGCACCACGCAATCCCGCCTGTCCGACAGGGGTCGCGATCTGCGAGAGGTTTCGAATCAAGGTCTTCATCAGTATCTCCTGAGTCTTCGGGTGCTCGGCGGATGGTATCAGGAGCGGCGAGCGGCGAGAGACTGAGAGGCGAGCGTCGAGATGCGACCTGTCATTCGGGAGGAAAACTTCCCCCCCAGCCTCCGGACCACTGATCACTAAGATGTTGTCATCCTGAGAGGCAGCGAAGGATCTCCCATTCCCGGGATCTCAACGACGAGATTCTTCGCCGTCCGCCGGCGGCTCAGAATGACAGCCTCATCGGGCCATTTCAAAGCGAAGCGAGGAATCTTTGGTGGCGCGCGCTACGAAGACGGTGCTGTGGAACGACAGCGAGCCCTCTCTCGCCGCTCGCCTCTCGCCGCTCGTCTCTTCTACTCGTCCTTGGAATCGGCGGCGATCTTCCGGTGGAGCTGCGTGATGGGATACTCCTGCGCTTCCTGTTCAACGTCGAGCTCGAGCATCTGCTGGAACGTGTCGAGGACCGTGCGCACCTTGTTTCTCGCGGCCTTGCGCTCGATCTTCAGCTCCTGGATCACCGTCTCGAGCTCGCCGACTCTCGCCATGGCCTGAGAGATCATCTTTTCGGCGACCAGCTCCGCATCCTTGATGATCAGCTCGCCTTCTTTCTCGGCGTTCGCCTTGAGCTCTTCGGAAACGCGCTGAGCTGAAAGCAGGGTGTCCTTGAGAATGCGTTCCCGCTGGTTGTGCTCACCGATTTCTTCGCGGAGAATCTTGTTCTCCCGGCCGAGCAGCTCGACCTGCTTGAGCAGCTCCTCCATCTCCTCGGCGACGAGATGCAGATACGCACGAACCTCGTCGGTGGAGTACCCGCGCATCGTACGGGGGAAATCCTGCTTCTGCACTTCCAGGGGACTAAGATCCGCCATCACACCCTCCTGATCGTTGCTGCACCCTGCGGGGATCGGTTTCAGTATAGCAGTCGTCAGTCGTCAGTCGACAGTCATCAGATCAGTCGTCCGTCGTCGGTCGTCGGTCGTCAGAAGCAACGCTACCTGTCATTCCGAAGCGCAGCGAGGAATCTCGTCCGGCTGGCTTCGGACGGCCGCCATCCCAGAGACCTCAGTCGCGCCGGAGGCGCTCCATCGGAATGACAGAAGCGCGACAGATGATCAATCGATGAGCTCTGATGACTGACGACTGAGGACTGACGACCGATGACTGAAGACTGTCGACTGTCCTACCGAAACGCCGGACCGAAGACCAGAACGAGGAAATAGCGGATCGCGAATATCGCGAGCAGGAGCAGAAGGGGGACCAGTCGATCCCCCGGTCTTCCAGGGAGGAAGGATTTTGCGGAACGGCTTGAGCAGAGGATGCGTGGCGCGGGTGAAGAAGTCATTGATCGTCGCCAGCACGTTGTAGGCGCCGCGGTACTTCCAGCGAAACGAGGTCTGCGACGCAAAGAGCATGACCCAGGAGAGAACCACCCAGATCAGTACGAGCCAGTAGATGATCGACAGAACGGCGTCGAACACCACATAGATCGTACGACCTGCCGCGGAAAGCGGATTCATCAGTCCCGTCTCCCGAAGATGGCACTTCCCACTCTCACCACGGTCGCTCCCTCTTCGATCGCGAGCTCGTAGTCACTGCTCATGCCCATCGACAGATGCCGGAATGACGACTGTCCGAGCTGATCTCTCATCTGGTCCCGCAATCGTCTCAACGCGGCGAAGTATCCTCTGGTTTCGGTCTCTCCGGCAACCGGCGGAATCGTCATCAGTCCGGTCAACTGCAGGTGCTCGAAGGCAGCAATCTCGCGTGCGAGTCCACGCGCATCCTCCGCGATGACTCCGTACTTCTGCTCTTCGAGACCGACGTTCACCTGGATCAGTACTTCCAGCCGCTTCCCCTCTTCGGCCGCCGCGTCGTCGAGACGGCGGGCGAGCTTTTCCGAGTCGACGGTCTGGACGACGTCGAAAAGGGCTGCCGCGGTTTTCGACTTGTTCGACTGGAGATGGCCGATCAGGTGGTATCGTGCCGACTTCTGCAGCGAGGGAAACTTCGACTCTGCCTCCTGCACCTTGTTCTCTCCGATGTCGGTCGCTCCGGCAGCAATCGCTTCGTCGATCGCTTCCGCGGGAAACGTCTTGGAGACGACGACCAGCGTGACATCCTCCGCGGAGCGTCCGCTGCGATCACACGCAGCAGAGATATTGCGCTGCACCACCGCGAACCGATCTGCAATCGACTCAGCCAATCTCGATCCTTTCGACCTCTCTCGCTACGCGGCTATCCATCGCTTCGTTTGCGAGGCGATCAGCTTCCTTATTCTGCTCCCGGCGTACGTGCTCGATGCGGACCTTCGGGATCCTTGCCGCAATCCGCTTCGCCTCTTTGAAGAGCGGGATCAGGTTCGGATGCTTCACTCGGTATTCTCCGCTCATCTGTCTGACGAGGAGCTGAGAATCGGAAAAGACCGTGAGATCGGTCGCACCCTCATCGAGGGCTGCTCCGAGTACTTCGACGAGCGCTGAGTACTCCGCAACATTGTTCGTTGCCGAACCGAGAAAGCCTCGCAGGTGGATCTCTTCTCCATCGTCGCGAACGAGCCGCACGCCCCAGCCTGCGGGGCCGGGGTTGCCGCGTGCGCCTCCGTCGATCCATCCCTGGAGCTTCAGGACGCCGCTCCGCCGAGATAGATGATCCGGCTGCATGAGTCACACTTGATCACTTCACCCCGCCGGACCTGCTGCTCGACCGCCGGTCGCACCTTGAAGCGGCACGCGCTGCACGAGCCATTCTCCACAACGGCGACCGCGACTCCCTGCCTCCGGTCGAACAGCTTGCGGAACTCGCGTTTCAACTGATCCGGAATCTCTTTTTCGATATCGCTGATCTTCGCGGTCGCCTTCTCGAATAGCTCGCGCAAACCGCCGAGAGATCCCTGCCACTCCGCGTACTCGCTGTCGTGCTTCTCTTTGAGCGGGGTGAGCGCCGTCTCTTTCTCGGCCAGCTCGTTGTCGATGGCCTCGATCTGGCTCATCAGCTCGAGCATCTGATCCTCGAGCTCCTTGACCTTCTTGCGCGCCACGTCGATCTCTTTCCACGCGGCAGCGTACTGAATCTGATTCTTCACCTGCATGAGCTGACTCTCGTATTTTTGAAGAGTCTCCTGCTCGGAGCTCAACGTCCGCTCGATTTCGCGCCGCTTCGTGTCGAGCTCGGTCCTGCGAGACTTGAGAGCCTCGACGGCCGTCATCGCTTCGCTGTACTCCCGATCGGTCGTTGCGAACGGCTCCGGCTTTTCGTTGAGACTCCGTTCCCGCTCTCCCAACTCGGACATCGCCTGCTGCAACTCCCACAGCCTTTCAAGTACCTGCACCAATTCTCGTCCCTCCAGAAACAGAAAGGGCGTTCCGTGTGGGAACGCCCTTCAGTTGATTTGCCTCGTCTGCGGAGCCGGCAGTTGTACAGCGCCTCTCCAGCAGCAGAGATCTCTTTTTTCGTCGTAAATGTTTTTCATATTTGCAAAGTCTGGTGGGTCCACCAGGATTCGAACCTGGGACCTGCCGGTTATGAGCCGGTAGCTCTAACCGCTGAGCTATGGACCCGGGCGGGGCATTGTAGCATCCCCCGAATGGGCGTCCCATCTCAGGTTCCCATCGCTGCCTCTAACCGTCGACACGGACACATCCTTCCCACGCACAAAAAAGGCGGGCCGAAGCCCGCCCTTTACAGAAGATGTTCGAGCCTCGCCTACTTCAGCTCAACCTGATCGCCCACCTGCATTGCGTATCGCATACGAACGATCTTGCCTGTGGCGCTGTGTGGTTCGGCTGTGAGGACCCCGATCTCTCCGAGAACGAGTCTCGGCATCCCGGGCACCTCGTTCTGACGGTACACGGTGAGAAAATCTCCCGGCTCGATCGCGTCATTGAGGCCGACATTCACCTCGACTACGTTCCCCTCGCCGAGGGAGTACTTGAAATCTTTCGCATTGACGATGTAGCCGTTCGAGCGATTGCTCGGAATCTGGCAGTGCCGCTCGAACGCCGTGAGGGTCGCGAGAGGAATCGGTATCTGCGGGACCGGCTTGAGGCGATCACCGAGATGAATGGAATCACACGCCTGAGTCACGATTCCAGTTGCGGAATTCGAGTCTGCGCAAAGAATCGTCATCCGGCCTCGATAGCCGTAGTGTTGACCGATGACCTCACCAGTCTCGGGATGCTCGACGAGCTCTCCCGGGGCGATGATCATATACGTCTCACCCGCCACGAGGCCTGTCGAGGTTCCACCGTTGATGTAGACGACATCATCGACGGTCACTCCGATCGACTGAACCTGCGCCAGCTCGATCAGCCTGGTCTCGGAGTCTTCGAACGCAGCGATCTCGTTCGGATACTGCTCACCCACGTGACCGAGATAGCCGAAGCAGTAGATGTCCGACTGCGTTCCGAGCGCGACCGGCGCTTCGAATCCGTTCTGGTCGATGTCGATCAGATCGTCCTCACCGAAGGCCGTTTCCGGCTCCTCGAGTACGACCTCTTCAACGACTCCCTCGGTTTCGATCAGCAGCGGGTCGCCCGGATAAATCCAGTGGGCATCCGTGATGTAGGTATTGTTCTCCCACAACTGTGGCCACAGATACGGATCACCGTAGTAAGTCCTCGCCAGATCCCACAGCGTGTCTCCACGCTCTATGATGTGGACTTTCGCACCCGCAGGGAAGACCGCCGGATCTGGAGGATCATAAGCCGTCCAGTGATCACCGACGAGATGAAGATTCTTCGGAGGCGTCGTATCCGCAAGCGCGGGAAACGCCACAAGTAGGAGGATCGTCAACACACGACACACACGCACCACCATATACCCCTCCTCTCAACCTTGAGAAGATCCACGCAAACGGTAGCGTATCGAGGGACTTAGTGTCAAATGACGCCGAGTCACTTCTCGAGACGCTCCCGCTCGAGCTGCTCTCTATAGAACCGGTCGAGCTCGGAATTGCGGCGCTCGTATCGCTCGAGCACCTTTCGAATATAGCGCCGCGTCTCGGGATACGGCGGAACTCCGCCATATCTTGACACGGTCCCCTCGCCCGCGTTGTACGCCGCGAGCTGGCTTGGAAGATCACCGTCGAACCGCTCTTCCAGATACTTCAGATAGCGGGTGCCCGCATCGATGTTCTGACCGGGATCGAACAGATTCCGAGCCCCCATCCACTTTCCGGTAGAGGGTCGCAACTGCATCAGTCCGAGCGCTCCGCGTGTCGATTTCGCTTCGATCTCGAAACCCGACTCGACCTCGACGACTGCCGCGATGAGCGCCGGATCCACTTCATACTTTTTCGCCTTGTCGTGAATGATCTCGCCGAACGGGATGCTCCGGTAGAACTCCTCGGTCGCCTCCTCGGTGACCAGGGCCAGAGCAGCTTCACTCTCTTCTGCGGAACCACGCCCCAGGAGATTGCTGAAGAAACTGAATGGTCGGGGCGCTTCGTCCTGGAACCAGTCGAGACGCGTCTTCCCCTCGGCTCTCACCTGCTGGGAGCTGCTGATCGCGGACACAGCCATTCCGCCCGCCAGGACCATGCCGCCGAACACCAGCAGCATTCTTCGCCTGGATCGCATGAACCGTCGAATCCCACGCACCAGCAAACGGCCGGAACGCGGGCTGTGGATCGGGGTCTTCATGAGCCTCGGCTCCGATTGCCCGATCGGAGCCTCCGGGATGATTATCGCACGACCGGGACCTCAGACGCCCCCGGCCGGCGCTCGTCAGCCATTTCTAACGGGAAGATCGACGCCGAACGTCCGCTCGAAGTTGCGGGTCGTGATCTCCGCGACTTCCTCGACGGGCATTCCCCACAGCCCCGCGATCAGTTCGGCAACATGCGTCACGTAAGCCGGTTCGTTCTCCTTCCCTCGCATTGGAACTGGCGCGAGAAACGGCGTGTCCGTCTCGATCAGAACCCGATCGGCGGGCGTACGCTTCGCCGCGTCGCGCAAGCTCTCGGCGGTGCGGAACGTGACGATGCCGGAAAACGACAGATTGAACCCCAGATCGAGAAAGCGCCTCGCCACCGACCAGTCCTCCGTAAAGGAATGGATCACGCCTCGGGCCTCCGCCAGGTTGGCCGTCTCCAGAATCTCGATCAGGTCCTCGGTCGATTCGCGATTGTGAATCACGACCGGAAGATCGTTTCTGATCGCCACGCGGATCTGCTCGGTGAGGACCTCGCGCTGGACCTCCCTGGGCGAGTGGTCGTAGTGATAGTCGAGGCCGATCTCCCCAATTGCGACCACACGCGGCTCCGTCGCCAGCTCGTCGATTCTCCGCAGCTGCTCCTCGTCGCAGTCCTTCGCCTCGTGAGGATGAAATCCTACCGCCGCCCACACATCCGGATGCGACTGGGCGATCTCGACGACAACGTCGAGATCATCCGCCTTCGTCGCCGGGACCATGAAGCCGTGGACGCCCCGATCCCGGGCCCGCGCGATCACGTCCTCGCTCTCCGAAGACATCGAGAGGTGGCAGTGGCTGTCGGTGAAGATCATCATGGTCACACCCTCTCGAGCAGCAGAGCGAGTCCCATGCCGCCCGAGATGCACAGTGTTGCCAGCCCGAGCTTCGCCTTCCGTGACGCCATGGCGTGAAGCAGGGTCGTGGTGATGCGGGCCCCGGTACAACCGATCGGATGTCCCAGCGCGATCGCACCGCCGTGGACGTTGAGTTTCTCATGATCGAGCGAGAGCTCCCGGTCGCACGCCAGAACCTGCACGGCGAAGGCTTCGTTGAGCTCGATCAGGTCGATCTCGTCAAGAGAGATTCCGGTCTCGGCGAGGATGGCGCGAGTCGCTGGAACGGGTCCGATCCCCATGATCCGCGGATCGACTCCCGCCTGCGAGTAGGCGACGAGCCGGGCGATCGGGGTCAGCCCGTGACGGCGTACGGCATCGGCATTCGCGAGCAGCATGCTGGCTGCTCCATCCGTGATGCCCGAGGAGTTCCCCGCGTGAACGCTCCCGCGATCACGAAACACCGGAGGCAGTTTTCCGAGCTTGTCGAGAGTCGTGTCGGGCCGGGGATGCTCGTCGCGATCCAGAGTCGTCGTACCCTTCCGCCCAGGCACTTCGACCGGCACGACCTCATCGGCGAAGAGATTCTCGTCCCACGCCTTCCCGGCTCGCTGCTGACTACGAAGAGCAAACGAATCCTGCTCCTCCCGGGAAATCCCATACTGTTCGGCGAGAGTCTCTGCCGTGCCCCCCATCATCTCGTCCGCCAGCGGGCAGAGGAAGCCATCCTGGACCATACCGTCGATCACCTCGACGTCCCCCATCCGGAACCCCCATCGTGCCCGAGGCATCAGGTACGGGGTGTTCGACATCGATTCTGTTCCCCCAGCGAGGACCATCTCGACATTACCGAGCCGGATATCATCGGCACCATTGATGATCGCCCGCATGCCGGAACCGCAGGCCTGGTTCACCGTGTACGCCGGGACCTCGTGATGGAGACCGCTCCGGATCGCGATCTGACGAGCGACGTTTGGTCCGACACCCGCCTGTCTGGCGTTTCCGAAGATCACCTCGCCGACCGCCTTCGGATCGACACCGGAGCGTTCCAGCGTCGCCTTCGCGGCTGCCACACCCAGATCAGCGGCGGTCAGAGGAGAGAGTGTTCCGCCGAACCGGCCGATCGGGGTCCGGAGAGGCTGCACCAGAAAAACATCATCCTTGAGAACTGCCATTGATTCACTCCTGTCAGCGCTGGCCCATGAGCCGGGTCACGAGATCTCGATACGTCCCGACCGCGTCCCGCAGATCTTCCTCGGTGATCTTTTCGTCGATCCGGTGCGCGTCGAGGATCGAGCCCGGGCCGAAAAGAATTCGCTCTCCGAATCGGTCGAGATAGGGCGCGTCAGTACCGAACGCAACGACGACGCCATCCTCCCCCTCCGGAACGTGAAAGAAGAGCGGGTCACCACCGTACGACTCGGCGATCTCGCCACCAAACGGTGCGACGGCTTCCCGTATTCGCCCGATCACAGCGTCTCGTGAATCGACGGAGCGAATCAGAAGCTCGAGCTCCGCCTCGTCAGGAACGACATTCGGCTTGCGGCCGCCCCGCACCACTCCGACGTTGGCGGTGGCGCGACCGAGATCGGAAGTCGCCCCCCAGTCTGCCTCCTCGATTGCCACGATCGCTCTCGCCATCCTGGAAATCGCCGAATCGCCGCGCTCCGGGTAGGCGGAGTGGGCGGCGATGCCCTCGAATGTGATCCGCGCCGTCACCGCACCTTTGCATGCAGACACGAATCTCGACTCAGTCGGCTCGCCGACGACAATGTAGTCGGAGTCGATCTCGATCTGTTCGTTCGCTCGTTTCGCACCGATCGAGTCGGTCTCCTCACCCACCACCAGCAGATATCCGAACCGGCGCTCCCCTCTTCCGAGAAGCTCCTCACCGGCGCAGATCATCGCCGCGAGGATTCCCTTGGCGTCACATGCGCCACGTCCTCTTATCAGCCCACCTTCCGCTGATGACGCAAAAAACGGAGGGACCGTATCGAGATGCGTGCAGAAGAGTACCGCCGGACTCTCCCCTGTCGTCGCGACCAGATTGAAGCGATCCCGCTCTACGGGCGATCTCTCGCAGTGCAGGCCCATCCCCTCGAGAAGCCGCTCGAGATGTTCGGCCACGGCGGCTTCCTCTCCTGTAAGCGAAGGAATGTCGATCAGTTGTCGCGTCAGTTGAACCGGGTCGATCGTCATGGCGCGAAATAGTAACAGGAGGGGGTTTGCGCAGGAGGTACGTGGGTTGCAGAATGGGAAGCGAGTACGACCTCATGGTTCAGAAAAAGACATGTCATCGCTGCGGTCATCAGATCGACGCCGGGTCACGGATCTGCCCGTACTGCAACCAGGAACAGCTCGTCCGCACGCTCGAAGGCGAAGAGCGCGAGGTGACGGAATCTTCGCCTGCCGCAACCAGCCCCATCGCTTCCCGGGCGCCGAAGAGCAGCGTGCGGCAGGTGCTCCTCCTGATCGGCGGCGTCGCCCTGCTGATCGGAATGTTCTTTGTCGGCTGGATCGTCTACGCGATGGGACAGCCCGACGATGAAAAGGGAGCCATGAAGGAAGAGGCGGAAGCTCCGGCTCCGTCCGAACGACCCGCTCCCGACATCACTCTCGTTGCGGATGGCTCGTTCAAGGGGCCCGAGATCGAGAAGGCGTACACGAGCCGGCTCGACGAAAGTCTGAATGAAGATCTGCCGGAAGAGTTCCAGCGGCGGGATGCGACCGCGCTTCCGATTGCTGTCTATCGCCGTGTCGCTGAGGAAGAAAAGCGACGGGAGGAAGCGAGGCGTGCGGAGCTCGTGGACCCCCGTGAAGTCACCGATGCCGCACGACCGAGGAGGCGGAGCGCGGAGCCGTCCACACCTCCCCAACAGGACTCTCCGCCATCGCCCGCGCCGCTCGGAGAGATTCCCGGCACAGCGCCGCCAGTGAACGAAACAGCTTCCGCTCCCGCTTCGCCTTCCGAGAAGGAACAACCCACTGAAGCGCAGCCCGCCGTGGAGAGGACCAGACCGCGCCCTCTGAGCCAGCCCCTTCCGCAGATTCTTTCCCGTCGCGCCGGCTCGGTTCTCGTCAATCTCACCGTCGGATCGGACGGCGAGGTCGCCAATGTGCAGGTCATCCAGGGGATGCCGGGCGTCACGGATCAGGTCGTCCGTGCGGTTCAACGCTGGAAGTTCCAGCCCGCTACCGTGAATGGGAAGCCCGTTGAATCGTCATACCAGGTCGAGATCGTGGTGAAACCGAGATGAGCATCGAGAAAATCAAATGCCTCTCCTGTGGTCATCTGGTCGATCCCCATGCAAGGATCTGTCTCTTCTGCGGGGCCGATCCGCACACCGGTGAGGTCGACCAGACGCATCCGCCCCTCGAAAAGCTGATCACGCCGAAGCACGACGAGACGTTCCTCGAGCGCATCAAGAACTCTCTCCGAGCCCGGGGCGGAATGGTCATGCTGGTCTCGATCGTCGTCGGTATCGTGCTTCTGATCGTGATCTCGACGTTGGTGAATCAGCGGCAGGTGGAAACAGCCGCCGATGTTCCGCCAGTCCCATTGACGGAGGTGAGTGATCTGAGAGCTGCGACCGAAGATGACGAGAACCCACCCGTCGAGATACCCGAGCTCGACTTCGAGTTCGATGGTGACGCTTCCCAGATGGATACATTCGTTCTCGAGGAGGGAGAGGTGCAACCGCCTCCCCCTCAGGAAGAAAACGCTTCGCCTGCTCAGGAGTAACGCCGGAGCAAGCAGGGCAAACCCTTCTCCTCACAGCGCCGCGCAGGCGGCGCGACATAAACAGAGCGCGAGCGGGAAATGGCGTCCTCCACGAAGGCCCGCGCAGGCGGGCCGCAACAACCTAGCCCAGGGTGCCAGCCCTGGGACACTGGACACGCGAGCAGGTTCAGGAGGCCGCGCAGGCGGCCGCCACAAGAGTGTTGAGTGGCAACGCGAAATGTGTGTCGCCCGCCTGCGCGGGCTCGGGGATTCGCATGACCAGTGTCCCAGGGCTTACGCCGCTGGGCTAGCCCGCATTTCTCACCAGATGTCGTGGCGAGTCGGCGGAGAGTGGTGTGGATGCAAGGCGCGCGAAGGTTCGGCCCCGCAGGCATAGTCGACACTATGTCGAGGAGCCGGATCAAGCGCAACGCAGCAGACGCGCCGCTATCCGCCGACGCAGTAGAAAGCTGGTGAGAAATGCGGGCTAGGTTATGTCGCGCCGCCTGCGCGGCGCTGTAAGGAGAGGCCCGAACCCTACCGGTCCCACCAGTCGACGACGATCTGGTGAAACTTCCGCCTGATGTACTGCGTGTTCAGCGGCTTGCATGTCGGGTGAAGACGGTTCGTCAGGATGACCATGACCAGGTCGCGCTCGGGATCCGCAAACACGGAGGTCCCAGTGAATCCGGTGTGCCCGAAGGTCGATTCGGAGAGCATTGACGTCGGGTGCTCGGGGCGTGGCATCTGGAGCTGCCATCCGAGACCGCGGTTCTCATCGAGTCCGATGGTGTAGTTCCGCCGCGACTGCTGCACGAGTGGCTCGGGAAGCAGCCGCTCTTCGCCATCCATGTACGCACGAACGATCTCGAATACGTCGCGAGCGCTCGCGAACAGCCCCGCATTGCCCCCCATGCCGCCCATGTAGAACGCGTTGCCGTCGTTGACCTCTCCCCAGATCATGTAGTTGCGGAACTGGTCGAACTCGAGACCGCGCCGGTACACCATCTGGCGCTCGTTCGCATTGCCCCACTCCGTCGCTGCAATCCGGTACTTCAGCAGGTCGGACGGCTGAAACATCGAGCTCCGGAGCCCCAGAGGCTCGAAGATCTGATCCTGCGCCATCTCCTCCACAGGGCGGCCACAGGCGCGCTCGACCACCATGAGAAGAAGGATGAATCCGAGACAGGAGTAGATCTCCCTCGTCCCAGGCCGGTAACGGAGAGGCCGGTGCACGATCTCGTTCAGGTACGCTTCATCACCGAGACCCTGGGTGTAGAGCGGGTACCACGCCTGAAAGCCACCGCGGTGAGTCAGGAGATCGATGATCGTGATCCGGCTCTTTTCCGTAGCCTCGAGCTCCGGAAGATATTTCGAAGCGCGATCCGTCAACTGGAGAGCCCCGGAGGCCGCGGCCTGAAGAACCAGAGTGCCGGTGATCAGCGGCTTCGTCAGAGACGCAACGTCCCAGATCGTCTCGTTCGAGGCGAGAATCTTGCCGGGCTTGAGAACGGAGTGACCGAGAGCCTGCTCGAGAAGCACGCCCTGCGAACCGCCGACGACATAGGCTACGCCCGGAAAGCTGCCGACCTCGATCTCGCTCTCGAGAAACCGGTCGAGTTGTTCCCGGAGGTCCTCCGCCCTCCCCCGCTCTTCACTCACGGACGATGAAGGTGGCTCGAGCGCCTCTTCCGTCAACAGTCCCCCCTCGGCTCCGGATCTTCGAAACTTCGCAAATCGTTCATCTCCAACACATTGTGAGCCGGATTTGTTCATCCGCCAAAACTGCGAGAATGACACGACCACGCCCGGGGTTAGGAAAACTATGCGGAGTTGCCGCCGGATCTGCTAACATCCGCCCCCCGCAACGTCTGGTGGCGACTCGCCCGGCGGCTGATGCCACCGGTCGTGAATCCATCGCCAGGGCAGGTCTGAAAAACTTCATGTTCCGTCTCAAAAAAGTCATCATTTCCGGCTTCAAATCGTTCTGCGATGCCGCAGAGCTCGAGTTTCCAGAATCGCTGACGGCGGTCGTGGGCCCCAATGGGTGTGGCAAGTCGAACATCTCCGACGCCATCATCTGGGTGCTGGGCGAAACCCGCGCCAGCCACATCCGCGGCGGCAAGATGGAAGACGTCATCTTCCAGGGCTCCGAGCGTCGCCGCGGCCTCGGCATGGGCGAGGTCGAGCTCCACCTCTCGAGCGAGAACGGCCATCCCGCCGCCCGCGATGGCGTGATCACCATCCATCGCCGCGTTTACAAGACCGGAGAGTCGGAGTTCCGACTCAACGGCAAACGCGTCAGGATGAAGGACATCTCCGACATTCTGATGGATACCGGTCTCGGCATCCGGAACTACTCGGTGATGGAGCAGGGGAAGATCGACCTGATCCTCTCGAACAAGCCGCAGGACCGGCGGAAGCTCATCGAGGAAGCCGCAGGGATCACGCGATACAAAATGAAGCGTCGCGCGGCCGAGCTGAAGCTCGACGAGACGCAGGCGAACCTGGTTCGCATCGATGACACGCTCTCGGAGCTGACCAGAAGCCTCAACTCCCTCAAACGACAGGCAGCGAAAGCACGTCGTCACGAGGAGCTCACGACCTCGCTGTCGACCGCGAAGCGCTCCCTCTATGCCGGCAGGATCGGCGAGGCGAAAAAGGCCGTCGTGACCGCACAGGCGGCACTCGAACAGGCCCAGCAGCGCGAAGCCGAGGCTTCGGCACTTCTCGCTCGGGAAGAAGCCGAGCTCGCCGAACGGCGCCGGTACCTCACCGACCGCGCCAATCTAGCCAACTCCCTCCGCGAAGAGATCGGCCGCATGAACGCCGAGTCCGAGCGTGTACGGACCTTCCTGGAGGAGTCTGAGAAAAACCTCGGAGAGCTGATCCAGAGAGCCGAAACCGCCCGCGCACAAATCACCGAGCTCGAGCGCGAGCTGAACGACCAGAGCGCGCTGCTCGAAGAAAAGAGCACCGATCTGGACGGCGCCCGCACCGAGAAGGAAGCAGCGCGCGAAGAGTCTGAGCGGCTCGAACGGAACCGGCAGGAAAAAGCGGACCGCGTCCGTTCGTGGGAGAAGAAAATCTCGGAGCTCCGCGAAACATTGATGCGCACCATCGGCAGGATCTCCGAGGCACGAAACCAGGCGCATCAGATCGACATCGCTGTCGAGAAATGCGAGTTCTATCTCGGTAAGCTCGAGGACACGACCCGCCGCATGTCCGCCGAACGCGACGAAGCGCGTTCGGTCGTCGATTCGTGGAATCAGAAGATGACCGACGCAGAGGAGGCTCTCCAGCGCCTTCAGGCAGCGGCCAAAGAGGCCGTCGAGCGGAAGGCTGCCCTGGAGTCGCGCCACACCTCGGTCCGCGAGTCGCTCTCGCACTCGCGTGACCTCATCTCGCAGACCACCTACAAGATCGACTCGCTCCGCACGATTCTGACTAACCTGGAATCGCAGGACGAAGAGGTGCGCCGCGCGATTCTCGAGCTTCTTCCCGAGGCCACGGCGGCCGCCGAGTCGGTCCGTGCCGCGGAAGGGAGCGAGGAAGCGCTCGACACTCTCCTCCAGGACATCACACGGGCCGTCGTCGTCGAGGACTCCTCTCTCGCGATCGAAGCGATCCGGCGTCTCCGGGAGCGTGGTGCAGGACGAGGCGCATTCATCGCGCTCGACTTCAAGCCCGCGCCTGACGTATCAACACCGCCGGGCGGAGCCGGAGCCAGCATCATCGGAGACGACCGCGTCGCCGATGCGGTACGCGACGCGGTCGGTGAAGCGTGGATCGTCGACACGATCGAGGACGCCCTCCGCGAAGCTCGCCGCCGTCCGCACGCGACCTTCGTCACCCGCCGAGGCGAGCTCGTCCGCGGCTCCCTGATCATCGGTGGTGAGAAGAAGGAAGCGCGCGGTCTCTTCTCCCTCAAGCGGGAACTGGCCGATCTCGAGACCATGGTGACCGAAGAAAAATCGCGAGCCACTCAGATTGATCAGGAGCTCAAGGGGATCGAGCACGATCTGCGCGAAGCCGACGACAACCGCATCCTCGCAGAGGAACGGGCTCGTCAGTCGGAGAAATCTCTACTCGAGACACGCACCGCGCGCGAGCATGCACTCGCCGAGCTCGAACGGTTCGAAAAAGACTTCGAGGTCACATCGGAGGAGCGTTCGCTCTACATCGACGAGAAGGCTCAGCTTCTCAGTCGCAAGGAGCAGGCACTCCAGGAGCTCGCCACTCTCGAGACGAGCGAAGGCGCGCTCGAAGACGACATCCACAGCTCCGAACAATCACTGCGCGATGCGAGAACCGAGTTCGAGGAGTCGACCGAGGTTGCTTCCCACGCGAGAGTGACACTGGAAGCAGCGACGGGCCGTGTCACGGCAGTGGCCCGCGAGCACGAGAACCTTTCACGAATCGTCCACTCACTCCGGGCCCGCATCGAGCAGCTCACGGGCGAGATCAATGCTCTCGAGCGGCGCAAGGGCGAGACTGACGAGGCGGTCGAGCGATCCCGTGCGCGTCTCGACGAGCTCCTCAAGACGCTCTCCGAGGCAACGGATCGTCGTGTGGCACTCGAGACCGAAGTGAGCGATCTCGAGCAGGAAGTGTCGACCAGGGATACCACGGCGTCGACGGCGAGAGAGCAGTGGAACGGCGAGCGTGACCTGCTGTTCGAGGCGGAGCGTCAGCTCGACCGCGCAGGGAACGCCATGGGAGCTACTCAAGGAACAGGTCCAGCTCGATCTCCACGTCGGGCTCGAATCACTCGGAGACATCGAGCCTCCCGAGAACGAGGAAGCACGCGAGAAACTCGAGCAGGAAGTGGCAGAGCTGAGCGACAAGCTCGAGAAGCTCGGTCCGGTCAACGTTCTGGCGATCGAGGAGTACAACGAGCTCGAGGAGCGCGAAGGATTTCTCCGAACCCAGCGCGACGATCTCGTCCAGTCGATCGAGCAGCTCCGCTCGACGATCCGGAAGATCAATACGACTTCCCGCGAGCTCTTCCGCGAGGCCTTCGCTCACGTCAACGAGAACTTCACCAAAATCTTCACGTCACTCTTCGGCGGCGGTGTCGCCGAGATGAAGCTCCTCGACGAAGACGACATCCTCGAGAGCGGGATCGAGCTGGTCGCCCAGCCTCCCGGCAAGAAAACACAATCGATCGCGCTGCTGTCGGGAGGTGAGCGTGCCCTCACGGCTCTCGCCCTGCTCTTCTCGATCTTCCGCTACAAGCCGAGCCCTTTCTGCATCCTGGACGAGGTCGACGCGCCGCTCGACGAGGTCAACAACGAGCGCTTCGTCCGCCTCCTCCGGGAGATGACCGGCGAAACGCAGTTCATCGTCATCACCCACTCCAAACGAACCATGGAAGCCGCCGACGTCCTCTACGGAGTCACCATGGAAGAGGCCGGCTGCTCGAAACTCGTTTCCGTGTCGTTTGCTGAAGTTGAGGGGTGAGACGAAGTGAAAAGTGCGAAGTGAAGAGTGAACAGTGAGATGCAGGCATTTGAGGTCGGATGAGAGCACATCAGATCACTGGTTTCCTGAGCCGTGCGACGTCGCGTTGCGTCGATTGGGAGCGTAAGAAGCCCGCTGTCATCCTGAGCCGCCGGAGCGCAGCGGAGGACGGTCGAAGGATCTCGTACGGCCCGACTCTCCCGACGATAAATACGCGACAGTCAGGACGCACGCGATCCTTCGCTGCGCTCAGGATGACTGCTGCCCGGTCGTCACTCTTTTCAGCCTCACGTTTCACTTTTCACTTTTTCACTTTCACTTCGCAATTTCACGTTTAGACGCGAAAATTCTCCACCCGCTATAATGACCGCGCACTGACCGCACCGGGAGCCGACAATCACATGCCGCGTACGATGAAAGTTTTTACCGGTCGCGCCCACCCGAGGCTGGCAGAAGAGATCTGCGAGATCCTCGGGAGCGAGCTCGGAAAGGTAACTCTCTACAACTTCTCCGACGGAGAGAACTACGCTCAGATCGACGAGAACGTCCGAGGCGCGGACGTCTTCATCATCCAGCCGACCTGCTCTCCGGTGAACGACAACCTGATGGAGCTGCTGATCATGCTCGACGCATTCAAGCGCTCCTCAGCAAGTCGTGTCACGGCGGTGATTCCGTACTACGGCTATGCGCGGCAGGACCGCAAGGACAAGCCCCGCGTTCCGATCACCTCGAAGCTGGTGGCCGATCTTCTGTCCGAGGCGGGCGCTTCACGACTTCTGACGATGGATCTTCACGCACCGCAGATCCAGGGCTTCTTCGATATTCCGGTCGACCATCTGTTCGCGGCACCGGTGCTCCTGAAATACCTCAAGAAGCTCGACATGAAGGATCTCACCATCGTCTCTCCCGATGCCGGCGGTGTGGAGCGCGCGAGAGCCTACGCAAAGAGACTCGGTGCGGCGCTCGCCATCATCGACAAACGCCGAGTCGTCAAGAACAAGGCCGAGGTGATGAACATCATCGGTGAGGTGGAAGGTCGTAACGTTTTCGTCATCGACGACATCATCGACACCGCGGGAACTCTCATCGAAACGGCGAGAGTTCTCAAGGAGAAAGGCGCCGCTTCCGTTTCGGCGGCGTGCACTCACGCCGTTCTCTCGGGACCGGCAATCGAGCGGATCTCCAACTCTGACATGCGCCAGGTCGTCGTGACCAACACGATGCCGACCGCAGAGAAGGAAGCGGAATGCGAAAAGCTCACGAGCCTGTCGGTCGGCGAACTTCTCGCGGAAGCGATCAAGCGAATCCACAACGAGGATTCGGTCAGCTCACTGTTTAACTGACGAACGAACACCTGTCATCCTGAGCCGCCGGAGCGCAGCGCAGGACGGTCGAAGGATCTCGTACGGCCCGACCCTCAGAAAGTACGCGGCAGTCAGGACGCTCGCGATCCTTCGCTGCGCTCAGGATGACAGAGGAACGACAGGACCAGCCAAATGACCAGGAAACCATTTTCAACTTCTCTCCTCCTTCTTTTTCTCGCCGGATGCGTCACGACGCAGCCCCCCGCCGAGCCGGAGCCACTCACCCTCGGACTCAGCACGACCGAGACCGCGATTGTGGACGCCGCACTCGCAAATGAGGACGAGGCGATCGAGCTGCTCGAGGAAGTGGCGAGGATTCCGAGTGCGACACTCAACCATGAGGGCATCAGGAAGGTCGGTGCCGTGTTCGCCCGCGAGCTCGAGGAGCTCGGCTTCACCACGAGGTGGATCGAGGTGCCGGCTGAGCTCAATCGCGCGGGGCATCTGATTGCCGAACGCGAGGGTAACAGCGGAAAACGACTCCTGCTGCTGGGGCATCTCGACACTGTCATTGATGGCGACTGGTTCGAGGTTGAGGAGAATCAGGCGAAAGCCAGTGGCGGCGAGGACATGAAGGGTGGTCTCGTCATCATCGTCGAGGCTCTGCGCGCGATGCACGAGGCCGGAACACTCGACGATCATCAGATCATCGTCTTTCTCACGGGGGACGAAGAGGAAGGCGGCCGTCCTCTGGATCTCCGCAAGATCCCGATCGTTGAAGCAGCAGAACGGAGCGACGTCGCCCTGTCGTTCGAGGGAACGACCCGTGGGTCGATTACGGTCGGCCGGCGCGGGACCGAGCAGTGGATCGTCGAAGTGACGGGCGAGACTGGCCATTCCGCCGGCATCTTCCGGCCGGAATACGGGTACGGAGCATCGTACGAGGCTGCCCGGATCGTGGACGGCTTCCGGGAAGAGGTCGCCGGGATTCCTAACGTTTCGCTCAATCCCGCCATCGTCATCTCCGGGAGTGACACGTCGTACGACGCGACCGCACACAAGGGCTCGACGAGCGGGGTGACCAACATTATCGCCGATCGCGCCGTGATCGAGGGCGACATGCGGTTTCTCACGCCCGAGCAGCGGCTCGAGGTGATGCAGACGATGGAGGCGATCGTCATGAACGGCAATCTCCCGGGCACTTCCGCGAAGATCAAGTGGAACGAAGGGTATCCCTCCATGCCGCCGACGCCGGGGAACTACGAGCTCGCGCGGATTCTCGATGGGGTCAGCCGCGATCTCGGGACCGAGTCGATCACGCCTGGCGATCCGGGACGCCGGGGAGCTGGTGACGTCTCGTTCGTTGCGAGTATGTCGACGCGATCGACGGACTCGGAGCCATCGGACACGGCGGCCACACGGCCGACGAATACGTCCAGCTCAACGACCTCGCTCCCCTCGCCGCCCGCGCCGCGGTGCTGATCCACCGCCTCACCGACCCGGATCGACTCGCGCAACTGGAACGCTGAGGTAACGCCTCCGGCGTTCGTCGGCGTCGTGAGGACTTCCAAGTCCCCGCGCTCGGTTCGGGAAGAGAGCTGCGACCAGAACCGAGAACGGCAACCGCAGACCATCTGCCGACAATCTCTCCGTGTCCGATCAGGCGTGGCAGAGAAGCGCAAATGCTCCCACTGTCATTCCGAAGGAGCGGCTTCATCGCGACTGAGGAATCTGTTGGGTAAGATGACTCGTCCGACCCTCCAGATTCCTCGCTTCGCTTCGGAATGACAGTCGCTCTTATTGAGCTCCGTAGAATCCCTGGCCGGCTTCCGCCCGTCTCTTCAGCGGCTCGGATGGCTCAAAGCGTTTACCGTGCTTCTCCTTCAGTTCATTCATCCGCTGCACGACCCACGAGAGACCGCGGTCATCGGCGTAGCGGAGCAGACCTCCCCGGAACGGCGGGAACCCGGTGCCCATGATCATCGCGAGATCGATGTCTCCCGGCGAGGTCGCAATCCCCTCCTCGAGGATCAGAGCTGCTTCGTTGATCATCAGCAGAATCATCCGTTCCACGACGGAGCGGGGATCGGCATCTGAGGGGTCTTCGACGCCGACCAGATCGTAGACGGCGGTGTCCGGTTCCTGTCGTTTCCCGTTCTCCCACTCGTAGACGCCGCGACCATTCTTCTTCCCATACCGTTCGTCGGCGAGCAGTTTATCGATGAGCGTCGAGCTCTCCATGCGATCGCCGAACGCTTCGCTCATCACCTGAGCCGCCTTGCCGGCGACATCGATTCCGACCTCGTCGAGCAGAGCCAGCGGCCCGAGCGGCATCCCGAAATCGACGAGTGCCTTGTCGATCGACTTGATCGACTTGCCCTCTTCGACGAGGAGTCCGGCTTCGTTCATATAGGGTCCGAGGATTCGATTGACGATGAAGCCGGGGCCGTCATTGCAGACGACGACCGTCTTGCCCATTCTCTTTGCGAGCTCCACGATCGTGGATACGGTTTCCTCTGAGGTCTTCTCTCCTCGAATGACTTCGACCAGCGGCATCTTGTCGACTGGTGAGAAGAAATGCATGCCGATGACATTCTCGGGCCGCTTCGCGACGGAGGCGATCCTCGTGATCGGGATCGTCGAGGTGTTCGTGGCGAAGATTGCATCGTCCTTCGCCGTCTCTTCGAATTCCTTGAGCACGGCGTGCTTCACTTCGATCTTCTCGACGACGGCCTCGATGGCCACGTCGACCGATCCGAATCCGCTCCAGTCGACGGTTGTCGTGATACGCGTCAGGTTGTAGCGCATCTCCATGGGCGAGAGTCTCTTCCGCTCGACCTTCTTCTTCCAGACCTTCGCCGCCTGCTTCATGCCGCTCGCGAGCGCTTCCCAATTAATGTCCTTGACGCGAACCGGGAGGTCAGCCTTGTCGACGAGAGTCTGCGCGATGCCGCCCCCCATCAGCCCGGCGCCAAGAACGCCGACCGACTCCACTTTGCGGGGCGCGGGACCGTCCCACTTCTTCGCACCTTCCATCAGGAAGAACAGACGGACCAGGTTTGGTGCGACCTCCCCGGTGATCAGCTCCGCCGCGGCACGCGCCTCTGCGCGGAAGCCCGCCTCCATCCCGTCGTCGAAGCCCTTCTCCATGACATCGATGGCGCGGAACGGTGCGGGATAGTGCCCCCCTGTCTTATCTCGCACTCCGTCTCTCGCCTTGGAGAAGATGACTCTTCGAGCCAGGGGGTTCTTTTCGATGTAGATTCGTTCCTGGCGCTTCTCGCGTTTTCCATCGAGGCGCGAGGCGAAGATCTTCGCTGACTCGAGCCGGGTCTTCGCCGGGATGACATCATCGACAAGTCCCATCTTCTTCGCCTGACGGGCCTTGATGTTCCTGCTGGTGAGAATCATGTCGAGCGCGGTGGGGATGCCGACGACCCGGGGCAGCAGCGTGGTGCCCGTCCAGGCCGGGATGATACCGAGCTTGACTTCGGGCAGTCCGATCGAGGACTTCGGCCCATCCGTGATGATGCGGTAGTCGCAGTTCAGCGAGATTTCGGTTCCTCCTCCGAGACATGCGCCGTGAATCACGGCGACCGAGGTCTGAGGAAGGCTGGAGAGCTTGCGGAACACGGCCTGTCCGAACCTGACGTACTCTTCGGCCTCGCCTGCTCCGGGGACATTTTCGAACTGGCTCACATCAGCGCCGGCGATGAAGATGTTCTCCTTGCCCGAGATCAGCAGAATCGTTTCGATCTGCGTCATCTCCCGGATCTCGTCGAGAATCGCATCGAGCTCCTCGAGCGCCTCGACTGAGAACTTGTTGACCTTCTCCCCCTCCAGATCGAACCAGAGGACGCCGATCTCGCCGTCGGGCTCGAGCCGGAAGGCCTTCCCGGTTGTCGTCGCTGCCGCTGTTGCCATCTTTGTTTCCTCGCTATCCACGTGTGTCGACGAGATCTTCGTCCATGTACATCTCGTCGATCAGATTTTTGTACTTTTCCTCGACGACGCGGCGCTTCACCTTCATCGACGGAGTGATCTCTCCTGCCTCGATCGTGAAGTCCTCGGGGACGAGCTGGAACTTGCGAATTCGTTCCTGCCGATCGATCGTCGCATTGAACCGTTCGATCTCCTCTTCGAAAATCTTCTTCACTTCCGGTTTCCCGAGCAGTTCCTCATTGTCTTTCCAGTGCAGTCCCATCTTGCGTGCTTCGCTCTCGAGCCGCTCGTAGTTGGGAACGATCAGCGCTGAAAGGAATTTGCGGCGATCACCGATGATCACAGGCGTCCCGATCCACGGAGATGTCTTGAGCAGTCCCTCGAGAGGTTGAGGTGCGATGTTCTTGCCATAGGCATTGACGATGATGTCCTTCTTGCGGTCCGTGATCTTGAGAAAACCGTCTTCGTCGATATGTCCGATGTCACCCGTGTGGAACCATCCGTCCTTGTCGATCGCCTCCGCCGTCGCCTCCGGCTTGTTCCAGTATCCCTTCATGACGTGGGGCCCGCGCGTCAGGATCTCGCCGTCTTCGGCGATGTGAACCTCCACGTTCGGGATGACGGGACCGACGGCACCCAGCCTCCGGTGACCGGGATAGTTCACGGCGATGACGGGAGAGGTCTCGGTCAGACCGTACCCCTCGTAGATCTGCAGCCCCGCGCCGACGAAAAACGCGGCCAGCTCAGCCGAGAGGGGCGCTCCCCCGGAGATCATGAACCGGACCCGGCCGCCGAGCCGCTCGACGATCTTGCCGAACACGAGCTTCCCGGCGATTGCCGACTTGAACCTCAGCAGCGCCGGCATCTCATCCTCGCGATCCTCCACTACGTACGGGAGTCTCTTCTTTCCGATCTTGATCGCCCAGTCGAAAATCATCTGCCGCGGCTTCGGTGCTTCCGCAACCGTGTCGAGGATACGGGCCTGCATCTTCTCGTACAGACGAGGAACCGCGGCAAAGAAGTGCGGTCGGATCTCCTGGAGACTCTGCGCAACATTCGGCAGATCGTCGTTGTAGGCGATCGAACAGCCTCGATTGAGAAGAACGAAATCGACCATCCGCTCGAGGATGTGTGTGAGAGGAAGGATGCAGAGCGCAATGTCCCCCTCACGCATCGGCAGAAGCTGTCCGGATGCCAGAACGTTACTCGTGAGATTGCCATGCGTGAGCATCGCACCCTTCGGATCTCCGGTGGTCCCGGAGGTATAGACGATCGTGGCGAGATCATCCGGCTTCGGTGATTTCACCATCTGATCGAATTTCGCACGGCCACCGCTCTCCTCGAGCTTTCGCCCCTCCTCGACCAGATCCTCGAACGATTGATCATCACCAGAGTCGCCGTCGCAGACGATCACGTGACGGAGCGACGGAAGCTCCTTCCGGATCTCACTGATCTTTGCAAGCTGCTCACTGGTCGGAAACGACGACCGCCACCGATCCGGAGTCGCGGAGGATGTACTCGATCTGATGACCGATCAACGTGGAGTAGATCGGAACGGTAACGCCGTGCGCGCAGAGAATCGCCACGTCTGCGATGGTCCACTCGGGCCGGTTCTCCGAGAGGATCGCGACCCGGTCACCCTCCTTGATTCCGAGCGAACGGAGGGCCATTGAGAGGTGACGCACCCGATCCTCGAACTCCTTGACGGAGTATTCTTTCCACTCCCCGTTCTTCTTGAACTTCTGAATCCAGGGGCGCGGCATCGTTACCGTCTTGAGATAGATGTCGGTCAGCGTTTCTATTGCCATGGTCGGTCAACCTCCGTGGATTCGATCGGGTGAAACCCGAATCATAATTGACGGCCGAGCGAGATTCACGCCCGAAGGCCACCGAGAAGCATTCTCGAGACCTGTTCGGCAGAGTCGGCCAGAGGAGAATCCTTTTCCGACAGAACCCACGAGGTGACCATCTCGTCGAGGACGCCAAAGATCGCTTTCGCTGCCATTTGCGGATGCACGGCCGTGCTGAAAATTGCTGCCTTCTGCCCCTCTTCCACGATCGATCGAAGAAGATTCAGGTAGTCGGCCAGTTCCTCGTGCGAGAACAGACTCATGAACTTCAGCGAATGACGCAACTCGACCTGAACGACGATCGCCAGATCACGGTCGCGACCGATCGTCTCGAGATGAAACTGAATCGTCTTCTCGAGCTTCGTCCGGGCGTCTACTACCGACGCGAGCTCCCGCTTGAGAGCCGCGAGAAAACTCCTCATCCCGTCGCGAAACACCTGGATGAGGATGTCTTCCTTACCCTGGAAGTAAAGATAGATCGTCCCGTCAGCCACTCCTGCCGCTCGAGCAATCTCGGATACACGGGCGTTGAAAAAACCACGCCGGGCAAAGACTTCCACCGCTGCCCGGTGAATGCGCTCCCTTTTGTCGTGCGTCCGCTCCGAGACTGCCTGATGAACATCGCTCATGACTGAATGAACACTCATTCAGAGCATGGATCAGCGCTCCGCGTGTGTCAAGGGTACGCTCCTGCGACGGTACAATCTCCGCCCGTCCCTTATACTCCTCCCTTCCAAAAGGAGGAACGATGCGACAAATACTCTTCTCGAGCGTCGTCGTGCTCATCTCCACGCTCTCCCTGTTTGCCCAGAGCGGGCCGGTTGCATTCGTGGGAGCGCGAGTGATTCCGATCACGGGCCCGGAGATCGCCCGCGGCGCAGTCGTGATCCAGGGCGGCAAAATCGTATCGGTTGGTGCCGCCGATTCCGAGACACTTCCCCCCGGAGCACGGGTCATCGACACGACGGGCAAGGTCATCATGCCCGGCCTCGTCGATACGCATAGTCACATCGGTGATGTTTCCGGCGGCGACTCGAGCGGACCGATCCAGCCCGAGGTGCGGGCGATCGACTCGATCGATGTGCGGGACGCGGGCATCCAGAAGGCACAGGCCGGCGGCATCACGACCGTGAACGTCATGCCCGGTTCCGGGCACCTCCTCAGCGGGCAGACCCTGTACCTCAAGCTTCACGACGGAAACACCGTCGAAGACCTTCTCATCCGGCTCCCGGACGGCACCTGGGCCGGAGGAATGAAGATGGCGAATGGGACGAACTCGATGAGATCGAGCGGCCCGCCCTTTCCCGGAACACGGGCGAAGGGTGCGGCGCTGATGCGCCAGAGGTTCATCGACGCCCAGGCTTATCGGGAAAAGGTACGGAGAGCCGCGGAGAGCGGTGAGCCGGCGCCGGAGCGGGACCTCGCTCTCGAAGCGCTCGTCGACGTTCTCGAAGGACGCCGCATCGTCCACTACCACACCCACCAGTACAACGACATTCTCACGGTCCTGCGGCTGGCCGACGAGTTCGGCTACACGCCCGTTCTCCACCACGTGAGTGAGGGATGGAAAATTGCGGACGAGCTCGCCGCAAGAAACATCCCGTCCTCGATCATCGTCATCGATTCACCCGGAGGAAAGCTCGAAGCACGCAATCTTCTGATCAGGAATGGCGCTGCACTCGAGAAGGCTGGTGCTGCCGTCGCCTTCCATACCGACGACCCCATTACCGACTCTCGTCTGCTTCTGCGCTCGCCTGCACTGGCGGTCCGCGCGGGGATGTCGAGAAAGGGCGCTCTCGAAGGAGTCACCATCGCCGCGGCGAAGATGCTCGATCTGGAAGATAAGATCGGATCGCTCGAGCCTGGAAAGGACGCGGACCTCGTCGTGCTGTCCGGTGATCCTCTGAGCGTCTATACGAAAGTCCTCCAGACGTGGGTCGACGGTGAGCGGGTCTTCGACCGGTCCGATCCGACCGACAGGCTCTATGCCACGGGCGGGTACGGAGCCCACAATCAGTTCAACCCGTACACGGCAGGAGGTGCCGAATGAGTCGCCTGATCCGCTGCTCCCTGTTCTTCTCGGTCGTCGTCCTCTCCGTCGTCCCTGTCCTCGCACAGCTCGCCGTGCGGGGAGAGACCGTCTACACCATGGCTGGCGACCCGATCCGCGACGGCGTCGTCATCATTCAGGACGGCCACATCGCAGCCGTAGGATTGTGGGCGGAGACTGCCGTCCCCTCCGGCTACCGGGTCCTGAATGCGGCAGTCGTCACTCCGGGGCTGATCGATGCCCACTCGACGGTTGGCCTCAGTGGCTATCTCAATCAGCGCCACGATCAGGATCACGTCGATCCCTCGGAGCCGGTCCAGCCGGAGCTCAGGGCGATCGATGCCTACGATCCCCAGGAACGCCTGATCGAGTGGATCCGCGGATTCGGCGTCACGACAGTCCACACCGGACACTCGCCCAACGCTCTGATCTCCGGTCAGACGATGATCGCCAAAACCAGTGGTGACACACTCGACGAAGTGGTGATGGTTCCGAAAGCGATGATCGCCGCAACTCTCGGACCGCAGGGCTATGGCGATGAAGGAAAGAGCCCGGGCACGCGTCCGAAAGAAGTCGCACTGCTGCGCTCCTGGCTCCTCCAGGCACAGGAGTATGAACGGAAGATGTCGGATCCCGACGTGGAGAAGCGACCCGACAGAAACCTCCGGCTCGAGGCGCTCGGCTCGGTCATCCGAGGCGAGACACCGCTGCTGCTGACCGCCAACCGCGCTCGGGACATCATGACCGCTCTACGGATTCGAGACGAGTTCGACATCCCTCTCGTCATCGATGGCGCAGCCGAGTCGTATCTCGTGCTCGAACAGCTTGCGGAGGCGGGAGTCTCCGTGATTCTGCACCCGACGATGGCGCGCCACTATGGTGAGCTCGAGAATGCAAGCTTCGAAACCGCCGCGCGTCTGAAGAAGGCGTTCGTCCCGTTCGCATTGCAGAGCGGATACGAGGCATACGTTCCCAAGACCAGGGTGGTCCTGTTCGAAGCGGCGATCGCGGCAGCGTATGGCCTCGCGCTCGACGAGGCGCTCGAATCGATCACGATCGATGCGGCTCGCATTCTCGGAGTTGAAGACCGCATCGGCTCTCTCGAGGTCGGCAAAGACGCCGATGTGGTGATGTTCGACGGCGACCCGTTCGAGTACACCTCGCACGTCACCGGCGTCATCATCGACGGGGAAATCGTAGAGAGCGGCAGCAATTGACGGACACAACGTAAGTCATCCTGAGCGCAGCGAAGGATCTCGTACGGCCCGACTCTCTCGACAGTAAGTACGAGACAGTCAGGACGCACCCGATCCCTCGCTTCGAATGACACCACGTCCAAATCTCTCAAAACACGGGGCTGTCATTCCGAAGCGAAGCTCTCCCGCGAAACGGAGGGATCTCCCCATTGGCTGACGCCGTGCCCATGGGAGGAGATCCCTCCAGTCGCAGAGCCTGTCCGAAGCGAGCGCAGCGAGCCTGCAACCTCAGATCTTCTCGAATCTTCCCCTCTATCACCGCAAGCGATGCTATAGTTTCCGTTGCCGGTACCCAGAGGGGTGTTATGAATCGTTCAGCCCGACTCTGGGTCCTTATCATCACAGTTGCCTCAGCTCTCGAGTTTCCGTTGGCTGCACAACAACAGCAGCCGTTTCGGGAGAGTGTCGACGTGCGCGTCATCAACATCGATGTCTACGTCGAGGACGCCGCCGGCAATCCCGTAACCGGACTCGCCGCGTCCGACTTCGAGATCATCGAGGACGGCAAGCCCCAGCCGATCACGAACTTCGCCGAGTACCGTTCGGGTACGTTCGTCGAGCCTGCCGAGAGCGCTCCGGACGGAATACAGTTCGTTCGACCGGCTGAGACGCGCCAGCCCAGAACGATCGTGTTTCTGGTCGATGCATTCAACCAAAGACCTAACGTTCGTGAGGAGTTGTTCAGTCGGATCCGGGAGTTCATGCGGGACGGTCTCGAACCGGGGGATCGCGCGGCCCTCTTCAACTGGCGCCACAGCTTGACTACGGTCGTTCCGCTGACGACTGACCTGAAGACAGATTGACGAAGCTCTCGCAACCATGGCAGGAATTACGCTGCCGGCGGAGGATCAGACGCTTGACGCCGTCGTCCAGTTTCATGAGGAAGCAGCTGAGTTCTCGGGAGGCGGCAACGCCTCGCTCCAGATAGACATGGAAATCACCATGCGCGCTTGTGCCCAACATTACCTCTCGGAGATTGAGACCAAGAGTACCGCTCTCCGCAGCGTGTTGGATTCATTGGCGGGGCTGGAGGGGCGAAAGATCCTCGTCTATGTGGCGGGTCGTTTCCCCGCTGATACCGCCTTATACTGCCAGTCGATCCTTCGCACCCCCGAGGTTGGACCGGCGGCCTTCAGCTACAGAGCCGGCGGTTACACCACCAGTCGTTTTGTCGAGCAGGTCACGGATGCAGCCAACGCATCCGGCGTGACGTTGTACCCCATTCGGCCTCTCACCAGCGCCCGCGGCACCACAATGGCGGAGTACTACACAGAATCGAATACCGGTGCACCTGAAGAAGTAGGCGAGATGGTCGTCACAATGAATGACGCCGATGCACTCGCGACGCTCGCGGAGAAAACCGGAGGACGGCTCGCCGTCGGAGATCACATGGTCGGAGATCTGCTCCCAGACATCCTCTCCGATCTCGACAACTACTACTCCCTCGGCTATCGCGCGACCTCCGAGGGTGGTGACCGGGAGCGGAACCTCAAAGTGCGGATGAAGGACCGTAGTCGCCGCGCTCGTGCCCGTGACGCCTTCGTCGAGAAATCGCGACCGCTCCGAGATCAAGGACCAGTTGATCGCAAATCTCTTCGGTAAGCCACGGGCCGGCGACATCGAGATCGACGTCCTCGTCGGCGAAGCCGTCCCCGGCAAACGTGGACGTTTGACCCTTCCGGTCGAAGTAAGGATCCCGCTCGACCAGCTCGTCTACGAAGGCCAGAAACCGACGAGTGAGGTCAGACTGTTGTCTGCGGCCGGAACGACACCAGGGTCCACGACCGAAATCTCGGAGACGGTGAAGCGCTTCGAAAAACCTCCTGTCGATCTCGAATCTCCGTTCATCACCTGGAAAGTCGATCTGGTAATGCCGGAAGGAGGAACGAAAGATAGCGTTCGGGTTACTCGACGAGATCTCGGGACTGGCAGGATTCGCCGACGGTCGATCAAACGACGACGTCGATCGAGCGAGCTCAGGCGGAGGCGCTCGCGAGCATGAACGAATGGGAGCGGACGCTTCAAAGAGCCCATCGGAAGGGAAAACCGCTCCTCGTCTACTTCAGGCCGGAGCCATGCTATGTCCGGAGCGTATTCAGCAAAATTCCAGTCTGCGAACAGTTCGAGAGCGATGTTCTTGCCCATCCCGAAATCGTGCGGAGGCTCCAGAATTTTGAGCTGATCCGTTGGAAGCCCTCTTCACCCCCCATTTTAAGCGCTGCTCAGGCAATCGATTGTGCCCGCCCCAGACCTTTTGATTTTGGAGCTTCCGCGGAAAGGATCTGTGAGAGTCAGGAGGAAGGACTTCCTGTATGGCCGAAGGACAAGGCCGGCCTGGCTCTAATGCGAATCGATGGTCAGCCGGTCGTGCGCTGGCCCGAGCTCCCGGACGGGGCCAATCTCGCCAGGGTTCTCGACAGGCTGGCACCTCATGCGGGAGAGCTCGTGCAGGTGAATGAGCTGATCCGGCTCGACCGTATCGATGAGGCAGATCTGGCGATTGCGACGCTGAAGATCCAGTTTGGTCTGCGGGATGAAGCGCTCGAAATCCTCGAGCGGCTCGCTTCGGAGAGCCAAACCGTCGGTGAGATAGCGACGGTGCAACTGGCCTATCTGGATACAGCGGAGAACGAGTCGCGCAGTCTTTCGAAACTGCGAGCCCTAACCGGCCATCTGCACGATCCCATTGCCGCTGGTGAAGCGTGGCTGGCCATCGCAGCCCTCACATCGGACGGGGAAAGGGTCACCGCACTGAAAGCAGCGCTCGCCGTATCGCCGGAAGGAAGCTCCCAGAGAAAAATCGCTGAGACCGATCTCGCCAAGCTCGCGGCTCCTGGTCCCGAGAACGTGATCATTCGTATCGCACCGGTGCCGATCGCGACCGGCCGCACCGAACTCCGCACAATCGTGCAATCGTCGCTTGTGGATTCCGTGGAATTCTTCCTCGACAAGCACCCCGTCTCGAAAGACGACTCGGCGCCATTCAGAGCGACCGTCAGCCTCGAGGACTTACCTACTCGCCACGAGGTTCGAGTCGTTGCACGCGATCCGTCCGGAGCGATCCTCGGAGTGGATACGCTCACACTCAATGGCCGAAGCGACACGCTATGGGTTCGTTTCATTTCCCCTGAATCAGAGACGGCTTCCGGAGAAACTGAGGTTGAAGTCGTACTTCAGATCCCCGACGGAGAATCGCTGGCGTCCGTGGAGATCGATCACGATGGCAAGCTGTATCCGGTGGATGGTCCGCCTTATCAGGCTACTGTACCATTCGCTCCCGGTCAGATCAGTGTTCTGCAGGCGAGAGTCGCACTAGCCAGTGGCACGACCGCCGAGGACACCAAGATTCTCAATGCGCCAGGATTGTCAGAGGCTGCCGGCGTGCATCTGGTCGAGCTACCTCTCGTAACAATGCAGGAGCAACCTCTGCTTCTGGAGAACATCAGCCTCATCGAGTCGGGTAAGGCTCGGCAGGTCGAGGCGCTGATTGGAGCGGATGTCGCTCCACTCACGCTGGGCCTCGTCATCGACGTTTCAGGGAGCATGACGGAACGCATTCTCGACGTCCAGTCTGCCGCCGCAGCATTGATCGAGCAGGTGCTTCGGCCTCAGGACCAGGGTTTTCTCGTCTCGTTCGCCTCAGAAACCCGAGTCGAAGTTGGTGTGACACACGACAAGGGTGAGCTCATCCGTAGCGTCCGCGCGCTCTCACCCGCTGGGTCCACAGCTCTCTTTGACGCAATGATGCTGGCGTTGCTCCAGTACGAGCCCCTGGGCGGCAGGCGGGCGCTGGTGGTGTTCAGTGACGGGGGTGACAAAGCGAGCCGATACAAGCTCGAGGAGGTTGCAGAGGTAGGGAGACGCGCCGGAATTCCGATCTATCTCGTCCGTGCCTACTCAAAGGAAGAGAAGCAGCGGCTGGAATCACCATTGAGCGTGCCGACCCTCCCCTTAAGCTCCATGAGCGATTTCCAGAGTCGCCGGCAGCAGGCCAGGCTCGATCGCATGACTCGCGAGTCGGGCGGCGACTTCTTCCAGCTCGACTCGCTCGGATCAATCAACGAGATTTTCTCGAACATCGGCGAACTCGTCAGCCGGCAGATGCTACTTACCTACTTCACTGAAACCAGTGATGACGAGGAGTGGCGTACAGTCGAGGTGCGGCTGAAGGGAAAAGGCTCCGTGAGGGCGCCGCAAGGCTACTACGCCCGCCCCCATTGAAATTGTGCTTCGGGAGTGTGACGACCGCATCGGATCCCTGGAAGTAGGCAAAGACGCCGACGTCGTGATGTTCGACGGCGACCCATTCGAGTACACCTCGCACGTGACAGGCGTCATCATCGACGGAGAAATCGTAGAGAGCGGCAGCAACTGACCGGGAGAGGATCAACTGCGCTGTCATTCCGACGAGCGAGACTGTGTGAAAACGCCTCGTGAATCGAGGCTGTGACTTTGGAGTGCGGTGCTCGCCGGAGGACGAGCCCCGCTTTGGATCCCGTGGCAACCACCATCGAGGCCGCAATCGGGACCAGTCAGGAAATTTCCACTGCAGCTTGCAACCCGCCGCAGCCCGTAAGGCGGCGTGATGTAAAGCTGAGCTCGTCCTTCGGCGAGCTCAGCACTCCAAAAAAGACGGTCGCGAAGCCGATCGGTTTTTCACACAGTCTGAAGCGAAGCGAGGAGGAACCTGGGCGGGTGGTGATTCAGTCCGCCGCCGAGATTCCTCAGTCGCGATGAGGCCGCTCCATCGGAATGACAGAAGGGGACCGGATCAAGAAGTTTCAGAGCAGGATCACCGCGTCCAGCACCTCGTCCGGATGAGAAAAGACGACGCCGTGCGCTCCGGGCACCACGTGAACCGGCACCCCCATCGTCTCCACGAAGTCCCGGTGGATCATCGGATCGCTCTCACCGTAGACGATCACTGACCTCTCCGGCAGTTTCTCGATCCGTGAGGCATCCTCGGTGTACCAGAAGAATGACCGGAGAAGCCGGAGAAATCCTGCCTCCCAGTAAGACTGCAACGCCAGGATCAGGAGATGCGGAGAATCCTTCGGCGCATCCCGAACGATCCCTTCGATCAACCAGAGAGGTGAGAGGCGCTCCCGATTCCACACTGGCGAGACGAAGCCGGCCTTTCCCACCAGATCGGGACGCCTGCTCATGACCCGTTCGACGATCTGAGCCCCAGTCGAGTGTCCAATCCAGACACGTTCCTGCAGCCCGCACGTCTCCGCCCACCGGATGACATTCTCGACGCACTCATCGAGGCTCCGCGTTGAAGTGCGCAGGCTGTGGCCGATCCCGGGAAGATCGGGGGCGATCGCGTCGAGACCCCGCCGGTCGAGTGTTTCGGCGAGCGGTCGGAAATACTGAGTTCTCATCCCGAACCCATGGATCAGAACGACTTCCCTGCGACCACCGTTCTCACGATAGCAGAGGCCGTCGTCGCAACCGCGCACCCCCCAGTTGAAGCCGCGATCTCCATCTCCCGCCTGGACACGTCCCTGCTCCACGGCCGCGACGTGATCGAGCACGAGGTCATTGAACGCGGCCGGCCGGTCCCACATCGGGATGTGTCCCGCGGGTGAGAGAACCTCGAGCCTGGACTCTGGAATGGCGTCGTTGAGCTCGTACGCGTACCGGAGAGGAATCAACGGATCGTTTTCGCCCCAGATCAGGAGCGTCGGCATGGAAAGCCGGTTCAGGAGTGGCGTCACGTCATCCCGGAGAATCCGCGAGAGAGCCAGTCCGACCGACGTGGGACCCGCACGAAAAAGATCCCAGGCGAGGATGGGAAGAAAGCTCAGGAGAGTCCCGGGAGGATGAAACATCGCACTCAGGTGCGGGCCGGGTCGCAGATCGACCGGGATTCCGGAGGCGGAGACGAGAACGAGCGAGCGGACGAGGTCGGGATGGGTCGCAGCGAGATGGATCGCGAGCTGCCCCCCCATCGAGTGTCCCACCAGATGAACCGGTTCTCCCACCCGCACCTCGATCCACCGGCGAAGCAGGGCGACCGATTCCTCGAAGTCGAGCGGAAGGGGCGATCCTGTGAAATGCCGCTGCGAGCCGAAACCGAGCAGATCGAGCCCGAGCACCAGATGCCTCTGCGCGAGGACTTCCCGGTTTCGCGCCCACCACTCGAACGATCCGCTGAGACCATGGACGAGAACGACGGGCGACCCCTCGCCGCCCCGGTACTCCCGGATGGTCCAGGGGTCGAGGGCGATCTGTTCCTTCCTGAATTTCATGCCGTGGCTCCCGCAGAGCACAAGCGCTGCCGACTGGAGACTATCCCAGCTCGCGGTATAGAATCAGATACCTTTGCTGTCGAAGACGGAATCCACCGTTGATCTCCGGACTCCCTTTCGACGGCTGTCGCTTCAAACAACCTTACTGACAGGAGGATCCATGCGAAGTTTCATTGCAAGATCTGCTGTCGGCTTCCTCATGCTCTTCGCTGCGACGAGCGTCCTTGCCCAGGACGTCGCGTCGTTCGAGGGCCGCACCACCATGAGGACGCTCGACAACGGATTGACGGTGATCGTGGTCGAACGCCACGAAGCCCCCGTCTTCTCTTTCTTCACGCACGTCAACACGGGTGCCGACAGAGAGACGATGGGGATCACGGGCCTGGCGCACATGTTCGAGCACATGGCGTTCAAGGGAACCGACACGATTGGCACCACCGACTACACCGCCGAAAAGGCAGCGCTCCAGCGGGTCGAAGAGACCTACATGGCCTATGACCGCGCACGTCGAGACCCGGCCGGTGTCGATCCGGCCGAGATCGAGCGGCTCGAGAAGGAGTGGCGTTCCGCGATGGACAAGGCCAACTCCTACGTGACGAGCAACGAGTTCGGCGAGATCATCGACCGCGTCGGCGGCGTCGGACTCAACGCGTTCACCAACTATGACGAAACGGGCTACTTCTACTCGTTCCCGGCAAATCGTCTCGAGCTCTGGGCGTATCTCGAATCGGAACGCTTCCGGAAACCGGTCATGCGCGAGTTCTACAAGGAGCGCGACGTGGTCATGGAAGAGCGCCGGATGCGGACCGAGTCGAACCCGATCGGTCGTCTCGTCGAGCAGTTCCTCGCGACGGCATTCACGGCTCATCCGTACGGTCGCCCCGTGGTCGGCTGGCCCTCCGATCTCACCACATTCAGCGCCACGGACGCGAAGGAGTTCTTCGACAAGTACTACGTGCCGTCGAACATGGTCGTAACCCTCGTCGGGGATCTCAACCCGGACGAGGTGTGGCCGGTCGTCGAGAAGTACTTCGGCCGTCTGCCGAGCTCTCCCGAGCCCGCACCATTCCGCACCGTGGAGCCGCCTCAGTTCGCCGAGCGTAACGTCGTCATTGTCGAGGATTCACAGCCTTTCTACATCGAGGGCTATCACAAGCCGGCAAGCGATCACCCGGACTCTGCGGTCTACAATGCCATCGCCGACATCATGTCGAATGGCCGGACCTCCAGACTGTACCGGTCCCTGGTCCAGAACAAGCAGATCGCCGCGGTTGCAGCAGGCTTCAATGACTTCCCCGGCGACAAATATGCGAACCTGTTCGCCTTCTATGCGGTTCCGATCCCCGGGAAGACCCCGGAGGAGATGCAGTCCGCGATCCGTGAAGAGATCGAGCTGTTGAAGGCTGAAAAAGTCACCGACGCCGAGCTCGAAATGGTGAAGACCAGAGCGAAGGCCGACCTGCTTCGTCAGCTCCGCAGCAACCAGGGTCTGGCGCTTCAGTTCGGGACATACCAGGCACGCTACGGCGACTGGCGCGAGCTGTTCCGCGAGGTCGACAAGATCGACGCGGTGACGGCAGACGACGTGATGCGAGTCGCCAACGAGACATTCGTGGCAAAGAACCGCACGACGGGAATGATCAAATCGACTCAAATGGCCGGAGCGATCGCTGAGGGAGGTCAACAGTGATGAAACGACTCAGTCCCCTCTTTGTACTACTCCTGCTTCTCATCTCAGGCTGCGCCACGAGCGACACGAACCAGGGCGCGACAACTGCCAGAACTGACGTGCCTGCGAGCTGGCAGGACATCGAGACACCCGCACTCCGCGACTTCGATATCCAGCAGCCAAAGCGGATCGAGCTCGACAACGGACTCGTGATCTTTCTTCAGGAAGACCACGAGCTGCCGCTGATGCGCGGAAGCGTCATCATCCGCGGAGGCTCGCGTGACGAGCCGGAAGCAAAACGTGGCCTCACCGGCATCTACGGGCAGGCCTGGCGCACCGGCGGAACGGAATCGCGCACGGGCGATGAGCTCGACGAGTTTCTCGAAGCCCGCGCCGCAATGGTGGAGACCTCCGCCGATGTCGACTCGACGGCCCTGAGCTGGGACACGCTCGCAGGAGACTTCGACGCGGTATTTCCGATCGTGGTCGACCTCATCGAGAATCCCGCTTTCCGCGAAGAAAAGATCGAGCTCGCGAAAAAGCAAATGGCAACGGGCATCGCCAGACGTAACGACGATCCTTGGGGAATCGCTGACCGCGAAGCAGACAAACTCGTCTACGGAGACCTGTCTCCGTACGCACGCATCCCCGAGTACGACACCGTCGCAGCCGTGACACGCGAAGATCTTCTCGCATGGCATGCCGCGACGGTTCATCCGAACAACATGATCATCGGTGTGACGGGTGATTTCGACTCCGCAGCGATGGAACAGGCGCTGCGCAAGGCCTTCGGTTCCCTTCCAAAGGGTCCCGCGGTCACCGTGCCTGAGGTCGCTGTCGACATGGTCGAACCAGGTATCTACCTGGTCGAGAAGAATGACGTCACGCAGAGCAACATTCGCGTCGTTCAGCCGGGTGTCCTCCGCAGCGATCCCGATTACTTTGCCATCCGTGTGATGAACGAGATCTTCGGCGGCGGCTTCTCCGCTCGCCTCTTCTCGTCGATCCGCTCCGATCAGGGGCTGGCCTACGCGGTCGGTGGTGGGATCGGAAGTGCCTACGATCATCCGGGCATGTTCTCGATCTCCATGGGCACGAAGAGCGGTTCGACTCTTCAGGCGATCAAGTCACTCTACGGCGAGATCGAGAAGCTCCAGGCTGGTCCGATCACCGAGACCGAAGTCGTTCGGGCGCAGGAGAGCCTCCTGAACTCGTTCATTTTCAATGTCGATTCGAAGGAAGAGATCCTCCGCGAAAAGATGGGTCTCGAGTTCTACGGCTACCCGCTCGACTTCCTCGACCGGTTCCAGTCGGCCGTCCGTACCGTGACCGCGGAAGATGTCCAGCGCGTGGCGCGCGAGCACATCGACCGCGACAATCTCGCAGTGCTGGTCGTTGGAAAACCTGGCGACTTCGACGGCGATCTTTCCGAGCTCGGGAACGTCAAGATGATCGACGTCACCATCCCGCAGCCGGGAGCTTCGCAGCAGAAGACGATCTCGACCGACGACACCGGCCGCTCGCTCATGGACCTCGCTCTTCGAGGTCTCGGTGGCGCTGCAGTCGTCGATTCGGTCAAGGCCGTGTCCCGTGAGGGTGAAGTGGTTGCGAACACGCCACAGGGAGAGATGACTCTCGGCATCGACTCGATCGAGTCGTACCCGAGCTCGATCCGTCAGACGATGAAAACGCCGATGGGCGAGATGACGATGGTCGCCACCAGCGACTCCGGATTCATGCTCATGGGCGGACAGTCACGTCCTCTTCCCGGCTCGCAGAAAGCCGATCTTCTGAAGAGTCTGGCGAAGAGTCCCATCTTCATCCTTCAGAACCGCAGCGACTCAGATTACGTCTTCTCCTCGGCGGGAACCGAGATGGTCGACGGCAAGAAGGTCTCTGTTCTGGACGTCGACGCAGACGGCACGAGAGTCCGCTGGTTCATCGATCCGAAGACCGGTTACATCGTCCGCTCCCAATCGAGCGGGACCGATATGGCCGGATCCCCCGTGACCGAGACGACCAACTACTCCGACTTCAGGAAGGTCGAAGGTCTCGTGCAGCCGCACAAGGCCGTCGTCATGCAGAACGGTGAGCCATCAGCGACAGTGATGATCAACGCCATCGACGTGAATCCCACGATCGGAGCGGAGGTCTTCGCAAAGCCGCAATAAGAGAGAAGCACAGAAACGAAAAAAGGCACGGCTCCGGCCGTGCCTTTTTTGTTTCTGTCGCCTACAGGCCCGCGAAGGCGGGCCCTTCCCCACAGGCCCGCGAAGGCGGGCCGAAACAACCTAGCCCAGCGGCGTAAGCCCTGGGACACGGGCGTAAGCCCTGGGACACGGGCGTAAGCCCTGACACACGGGCGCCCTCGCCGCCCCCCCCGAGCCCGCGAAGGCGGGCGACACTCCCCCACAATGGCGATTGTGTGACACCCGCCTTCGCGGGCTTTTGGGTTTTGCGCATGACCAGTGCCCCAGGGCTTACGCCGCTGGGCTAGGTTGTTTCGCGCCGCCTTCGCGGCGCTGTAAGGAGGGGGGCGGCACGCGTTGTACATCTCCTCCGGCCGGACTACAATTCAGCGGCCGCTGCACCTCGTCCGATCGTCCAGCAGGAGGTTCTCTTGGAAGCTTCAGTGCAAACTGGTTCACGTCAGCCGCGCTACGGTCCGTACCCCGAGTTCACATGGGCCGGCATTCTCACCGGATACCTGATCGGCACTCTCATCGCGATCAGCATCGGCTACCTGAGTCTCAAACTCGGATTTTCGATCGAAGGATCTGAGCTCGCCGCCATCCTCGGTTTCGGCATCCTGCGAGGGGTTCTCCGCCGGCACAGCATCATCGAAAACAACATCAATCAGACCATCGCCAGCGCGGTCAATGGCGCGTCGGCGGGTCTGATGTTCTCGGTCCCCGCTCTCTTCATCCTCGGCTACACCGACTTCAGCTACCCGCTCGTCGTTCTCTCGTCGATCGCCGGCGGCATCCTCGGAATCGCGTTCATCATCCCGCTCAGAAAACAGATGATCGACTTCGACCGGCTCGCCTATCCCGGCGGGATCGCGACGGCTGCCATTCTGAAAGCTCCTGGAGCTGGAATCCACAAGGCTAAACTCCTTCTGGGAGGGGCGCTGGTCAGCGCCATCGTCCATTACCTCTCGCTCTCCAGTGGCGTCGAAAACTACGACTTCGGTGCCCTGATCGGGATGCCTCCCTACATGAACGGGATCTGGTACCTGTCGCTCCTCACCATCGGAGTCGCGTATCTCGCCGGAGCCGGAGGGTTCTTCTTCATCGTCGGTGGTTTCGTGTCGTACTGGATCCTCGCTCCTCTGCTCGCAGCAACGGGAAATCTTCCGACGACAGACCCGGGCGCACTCCGCACTCTCCTGTTCCGGCCCACTGGAATCGGCATGCTGGTAGGCGGTGCACTGACCGGAATCGTCCTCGCGCTGCCTCTGGTGCTCAGCGCGATTCGAAGCATGCAGTCCGCGGCGAAAACGAAGTCGGCGGTCTCGAGAGACGAGATGCCGATCCGCTACCTGTACATGGCCATCGCCGCAGCGTTCGTTTTGTTTGCGGTGACGGCTGACCTGTCGGTGCCCGACATCAGCATCGGACGCGGCATCCTGATGGCCCTCCTCGCGACACTCTGGATCTGGGTCGCGGGAGTCGTCCTCTCCGAGTGCATCGGCCGAACCAACTGGTCACCCCTCTCCGGCATGACGCTGATCGGTATCACGATCCTGATTTTCGTCGCCAGCGGGATGAACGACCGCAGCACCGTGGTCGCCGCCGTGATCGTCGGCGCCGGAATGTGCGTCGCGATGGCCCAGGCCACCGATCTCATGCTCGATCTCAAGGCCGGATACCTCGTCGGGGGAATTCCGCGAAAACAGCAGATCGCCCAGTTGCTCGGCACCTGGCTGGGACCGATCCTGATCATGGCGCTCATCGTCGTTCTCCACCAGGCGTACGGTCTCGGTTCCGAAAAACTCCCGGCTCCCCAGGGCCAGGCTCTCGCGAGCGTCATCCAGGGAATCCTCGGCGGTGACGTTCCGATGGACAAGTACCTCTCCGGTGCAGGCCTGGGAGCACTCCTCTCCGCCAGCGGCATCGGCGGCCTGGGTGTCCTCGTCGGACTCGGCTTCTATCTGCCATTCAACATCGTCCTCACCTACAGCATCGGAACCATCCTGCGACTCGCCAGCGACAAGTGGCGCGGCCGCGCGTGGTCCGAGGATGTCGGCGTTCCGATTGCGGCAGGACTCATCGTCGGTGAGGCGCTCGTCGGTGTCGGGTACTCACTCGCAATCGTGTTCGCCTGAGGAAGGGAGATCGACATGAGAAAACTCGGATATGCCCTCATCACGCTCGGATTTCTGGGCGGCGCGTATTTCATCGTGGTAAAGACCGAAGGGATCCAGCTCGTTCCCTATCTCGTAGCGACCGCGATCGGTGTGGCGGGAGTCATCGTCGTACGCGTCGGTATGCGGAGGGAAGCAAGCCACGAAGGGACTCTGGTTACCAATCTCGAGGCTGTCGACAGTCATCTGCGAGAAATCCTCGCCAAGGTCACGGACATGGACAGCAGAAAACAGGAGATCGACGTCTACACCGTCCACGAGCTCATCGACGCCTCTCTTCCCGCTCATCTCGACTCGGTGGCACTCGCCCGCATGAGCGTGGCCCATCGTTTCGGGCTGCAGGCGTACGCCGATCTCATGAACCCATTTGCGGCGGGTGAGCGGTACATCAACCGCGTCTGGTCCGCGTCCACTGACGGCTACATTGACGAGGTTCATGAATATCTGGGGCTCGCGCGCGAACAGTTCGACGAAGCGCTCGGAGTTCTGGAACGCCTCCAGAAAGTGCCCGGATGAGCTCAGGCGCGCGAGACCGGTTGAACGGCGCCGATCTCACTTCGCTGCTTCTGGCTGGGATGATTGTCGTCGGAGCTCTGCTCGCGCCTGTGGCGGAAAGACTCGGCATCTTTCCTGAAGCTTCAGTGTGCCTCAGCCAGCGGATTGCCGGCCTGCCCTGCCCCGGCTGCGGCATGACCCGCAGCGTGATCGCGCTCGGCCGAGGCGAGATCGGAAGATCACTTCACTTGAACTGGGTCGCGCCGGCCATGTTTCTCCTCGCGGTCGCTCACCTCACCGCTCGCGCTTTCAAGTGGTTCGGGCACGTCTCTGGTCTCCGCAGATTCGACCTCGCGACGCTATTCGCCGTAAGCACTATCCTGATCGTGCGATCGATTCAGATCTGGACATGAAAAAGGCGGCCCCGAAGGCCGCCTGTGCAAACGATCGTACGAGAACCGCTCAGCGGCGGTGCATCACCAGCGTACGGAAAACGTCGAACGGCATCTCTTCCGAGCGTACGACATTCCGCAGGTGATGGAGCGTGTGCTTCCGCTCACGCAGGTCTTCGATCGTGATGTTGTTGCGAGCCATGAGCTCGCGGGTCTTCTGTTCCGCCATGGCGAACTCCCGTATATTCAGTTGTTTGAGTATTGGTTCCCGCAAGGGGAACTTCTGTGAATGACCGTGCAACATCGGGTGGGGAGTGGGTATTTCCAGTGGAGAGAGTTCAAAAGTTCAGAAGTTAGTCAAGGTCGTGGACTTGGTGGACTGTAGCGTGGACAGAGGCGTGGACAAACGCGTGGACGGGAGTACCTGGCATTAGTCAAGGCTTTGGTCCACGCAGCTGTCCACTCCTTCGTCCACGCTTTTGTCCACCAGGTCCACGTTGAACTTTGAGCTTGCCCTAGCTCGTCAGATGGCGCAGCGACGACTTCAGGAGCTCCGGAAACTCCGGATCATCGCCCAGTTTCTCGCGCGCCTTGGATACCGCCTTCTCGGCGAAATTCGCTTTGTAGCCGAGATTGACGAGAGCGGAGACCACGTCGTCCTCGACACCGGTCCTGGGCGTCACCGCGGACGGTACATCGAGTCCGTCCGCGATGAGCTTGTCGCGCAGTTCGAGGACGATTCGCTCGGCCGTCTTCTTTCCGACTCCCGGGATGGCGTTGAGCCGCTTCGCGTCGCCGCGTGCGATCGCTTCGATCAGCTCGTTGACGTCGATCCCCGAGAGAATCGACTGCGCCAGTTTCGGGCCGATCCCGGAGATCGTGATCAGCTTCTCGAACGCAGCCTTCTCCGCCCCTGACGAGAATCCGAACAGGGCGAGGATGTCCTCGCGCACCTGCGTGTGGATCTGGAGCGAGGCTTCCTTCTTCCCCTCCAGCACATAGTACGTAGAGAGCGGGATGTTGACGCTGTAACCGACCCCCCCGCATTTGATGATCACGCGTTCGGGCGAGAGAGTGTGGATGGGTCCTTCGAGATAAGCGATCATTGGTGGTGGGTCATTGGGTCATTGAGTCGTTGAGTCATTGGGTCATTTTTGGAAAGAGCGTGCACCTGAGCTGTCATCCTGAGCGCAGCGAAGGATCGCGTGAATCCAACTCGAGGTAGCTTGAACGCGATCCTTCGACCGTCCTCCTCCCGCTTCGCGGGATCCGGCGGCTCAGGATGACAGAAACACGTTCGGCTCTCAACAGCCCAACAATCAATGACCCAACGACTCAACGACTCAACTTCCGCCACCGTGTGCCTTGTGGCGTGTCCTCGAGAATAATGCCGCGCGACTGCAGCGCGTCTCGCAGACGATCGGACTCGGCGAAGTCGCGACGGGCTCGGGCGGCATCACGCGCGTCGACCAATTGCTGGATCTCGTCATCGAGACCTTCCTGTGCCTCGGGAAGGATGTCGAGGACCTGGTCAGCTCTTTCGATCGCCTCGACGAGCGCCTGCGCTCCCGCCGCACCGATCTTTCCGGCATCGGCTGAAGTATTGGCGTCGCGAACCGCGGCGAAAATCGCTCCGAGAGCACCGGCCGTGTTCAGGTCGTTGTCCATCGCCTCCTCGAACTGCTCGAGAAGCCTCTCCGCGATCACGGCGCCCTGATCTTCATCCACCCCCGAAGTCTGGTCCGCGATCTGTCGCATCCGGAGCATGAACAGCTCGAGCCGCTCGAGCGCATGCTTCGCATCCTCGAGCGACTTCATCATGAAATTCAACTTCGTGCGATACGGAACCGCCAGCAGGGCGTAACGGATCTGAAGCGGCGACGCCCCCTTCTCGAGCAGGTCGGGAAGTGTGAAGAAGTTGCCGAGTGATTTCGACATCTTCTGATCCTCGACGATCAGGTGCTCACCATGGACCCAGTAGCGGACGAATGGCTTACCGGTCGCACCTTCACTCTGGGCGATCTCGTTCTCGTGGTGCGGAAACACGAGATCCACTGCGCCGGTGTGGATGTCGAAGGTCTCGCCGAGGTACTTCATCGACATCGCCGAGCACTCGAGGTGCCATCCTGGGCGTCCGTCGCCGATCGGCACCTCCCACGACGGCTCCCCTTCCTTCTTACCTTTCCAGAGAACGAAGTCGCGCGCGTTGTCCTTCTCGTACTCGTCACTCTCGATCCTCGAGACCGTTCCGGAGCTCGTGACGTCGACTCCGGAGAGCTTCCCGTACTCGTCGAGGGTGCTGATGTCGAAATAGACGGAACCATCCGCCTCGTACGTGTGACCACGCTCGCGGAGAGATTCGACGAGCCCGACCATCTCGTCGATGTGCTCGGTCGCCTTCGGATGAATGTCGGCCCGCCGGATACGAAGCGTCTCGAGGTTCTCGAAGAACGCCTCCGTGAACGGCTCGGAGAACGTTCGGATATCGACACCCTTCTCGTTCGCACCGCGAATGATCTTGTCATCGATGTCGGTGATGTTCATGACGTAGGTGACGCGATACCCCTTCCACTCGAGGTACCGCCGCAGCACGTCGTTCCACAGAAACGTCCGCAGATTGCCGATGTGGACGAAGTTGTACACCGTAGGCCCGCATGCGTAGTACCGCACATGCCCTTCTTCGGACGGCGTGAATTCTTCCAGCTTGCGGTGGAGTGTGTTGAACAGTCTCAGCATGACTTCCTGCAGAATCCGTTGTCCGGCGCTTTCATTTCACCAGGGAGACGATTCGGCAGGCACGCTTGCGATCGACTGGGGCCACGGTGTCGCCATCCTTCTTGATGGAGGTTCCGATGATCATCCCGTCGGCGAGCTCCGCCAGTTCTCTTGCGTTTTCCTCACTGACGCCACTCGCGACCACCAGCGGGGCATCGACCGCTCCCCGTATCCGGCGAACGAGATCGATGTCGGCAGCGGCTCCGGTCGCATGGCCTGTGATCAAAACCGCATCCGCCAGACCCCGCTCGCGCAACTCGCGCGCTGCATGCACTGGGTCGGTCTCGACCAGGGGTGCCGCGTGCTTGACCAGGAGATCCGCGAAGATCGCGATCTGTTCGACGGCGAGCGCCCGACGGTATCGCAAGGTACCCGCGGCATCGCCGTCGATCACACCCTGATCAGTCGCCATCGTGCCGGCATGGACGTTGACGCGAATGAACGACGCGCGTGCGGACGCCGCGATGGCCAGGGCCGCACGAGCGTCATTGCGCAGAACGTTGACCCCGACTTTCAGTACCGACGAGGCTGCGATGCGAGAGACCACCACACTCATCGCCGCGATCGTCTCGGCGCCAACGGCAGGCGCGAACGGCAGGTCACCGAAATTCTCCACGACCACCCCGTCAAACCCCGCCTCCTCCAGTGTCGCCGCATCGGCGAGTGCCCGATCGATGACTTCATCCATCGAGCCCCGCCACAAAGGCGCTCCCGGAAGCGGAAGAAGATGAACCATCCCGAACAGCGCCGGATGTCCAAACGTAGCCGCAAACTCAGCTTGGCTAAGCATGCTTGTGCGACGGTCGTGGTCGTTGTGAGAAAGAGGTGGTCAACATGAGCCGTTTTTCGACGCCTTGTGTCAATTGGGGGGAGCGTAAGAAAGCCGCTGTCATCCTGAGCCGCCGGAGCGACGCGGAGGCCTGCCCTGAGCGAAGCCGAAGGGACGGTCGAAGCATCTCGCACGGCTCTACTCTCAGCACCGGAAGTATGCGAGAGTCAGGACGCACCCGATCCTTCGCTGCGCTCAGGATGACAAGCCCGTTTTCGCTCACTTCAAGAGCATTCAGCATTCAGCATTTCTTCATCGTTCATCGTTCATCGTTCATCGTTCATCTTTCATCGTTCATCGTTCATCGTTCATCTTTCATCGTCCCCCCTCACTCCCCTTCCCCTTCGTTCACGAACGCCATCGATCCCGCCGCGGCGCCCTTCGCCGATCGCGTCGGAGCCTTGCGCCCTCGTTCTTCACCCATCGCTCGACGACATCCTTCGTGTTCTCGACGCCGAGTTTGCCGAACAGGAACGAGAACTTGTTCTCGAGATCCTTCATGATCGCGGACTTGCTCGCGGTCGGCATCTCCCAGATCCGTAGCTTGAACGGCCCCAGCGCTTTCTTGCGACTGGTATAGAAGAACTGCTCGTCGGTCTGGCCGTCCTTCCGCTCTTTCGACAGATTGTCGTTGCACCACGAGCGGATCTCGTCGCGCAGATCCGAAGGAAACTTGTCGTGATCGTAGATCATGTTCTGGAAGCCGGTCGCGAGATGAATCTCGACTGTATCGGCTTTCGGGAACTCGTCGAACACTTCGTCGGGAAGCGTCGAGGCACCGTGTTGCACGGCGCCCGAGATGCCGAACTCCTCGCGCGAGATCTTCGTGATCTCACGGATCCGATCGAAGTCGATGCTGACTTTTGCGACCGAACCGTCCGGCAGCGGAATGCCTCCGTGGGATGTACCGGTCTGGATCGACACTTTGCTGACGCCCTTCATCCCATCGGGGAGCGTCCGCTGATATCCGTCGATGTACGCCCTGTACTCCTCGGGGGTGGTGTTCTCGGTTCCGACCTCGCCGATCTCTCCTCCGACGGAAATGGTCAGATCCTCCGGCTCGTGCTCCCGGATGTACTTCGTGAAGAGCGCGCTCCCCTCGTAGTTCTCCTTCTGCTGCCGGTCGACGGTCTCGTGCTCGAGCTGCACCAGGGTCGAGGTATCGATGTCGATGTTGTAGAACTCGGCATCGATCGCTTCCCGGATCAACCCCTTGATTGCCTCGGTCTCGGCTTCCCGTCCGTCGGCGAACCACTTCTTCGCGCTGGCCTGGAAATGATCTCCCTGAATGAAGACCGGTCCCTGAAAGCCTTCCTTGACGGCGGCAGCGAGCACACACGCCGCATACTCAGCGGGTCGCTGCTCCGTATAGCCGATCTCGGATCGTGCGATCTCGAAGATGAAGACCCCGACATTCTTCGCCATCGCCGCACGGAACAGAGCGCGACAGACGTCGTAGGTCAGGGTACGGATGTTGTGGGCGGGGACCGTGAAGCTCTCTTCGACCTCTTTCCTGCCGAGCGCCTCGTACAGATCCTGGATCGACGAGGGGATCGCACCGCTCTGCCACGCCAGGTCGTGAATCATGTTGCGGGCGAGATGTCTCGTCTCGTCATTCTCGGAGAATACCGCGGTCCACGCCAGATCATCGATGAGCGTATCCCGTACTTTCGATACGTCCTGGGTTTCGGCGCGACCACCGTCGACGGACACGCCAGCTTTCTCGAGAGCAGTCAGAAGCTCTCCACGTTCGCTATAGATCATTTAATCAAACCTCCTGAATGAGTTCGAAGCAAGTTGGATGCAGGTCAACAACCGACCATCGCGAGATGGCGCCTGATCGTCGAGACGAGCTCGTCGATATCGAAGGGCTTCTGCAGAAAATCGGCCGCGCCCTAACGCAGATATATCCGAATCCGACATCGAACGGCCACTGACGATCAAGATTGGTACCTGCTGATTTCGCTGCCGGATTTTCGGGATCAGTTCGCGGCCGGGGATGTCTTGCAGCCCCAAATCGAGCAAAACGAGATCCGGCACCTCCCGATCGAGTGCTTCGAGGGCTTCCTTGCCTGAAGACACCGTGACCGGATTGAAACCACGGTGACGCAGCAAACTCCTCATCAGCATCAAAATCGATTCGTCGTCGTCGATGACGATGATCGTGGCACCGTTAGCCATCGGACTGTTCAGTCTATCACCGCGCCGGGACCCGAGTCTCGCGGTACGGGAGGGAGAAAGGGCGAGCTTCGCCGCCCGCTCCCCTTCGCTGCGCTGAAAACACCCCCGGGCTGTCGTCCTGAGCGCCAGCGAAGGATGACAATGCTCTCGTGGTCGGCGGGCCGGAGGACGCCGGGCGATTTTGCGCTTCGGTGGTCACCAGCTCTTACAGTCGACAACTGGCTGAAGACTTGAAGACGTATCCTCTCAATCATTCAGCACACTACAGAGAGGGCTACAATCAACCACACGTGAGCAAACGAAAAGTATCGATTCTCGAAATCATGGGACCGGTCATGGTCGGGCCCTCCAGCTCTCACACCGCCGGCACGGCGCGGCTGGGGCGGGTTGCGCATGCGCTCCTGGGAGAGGACCCGGTGAAACTCCGCTTCCATCTCCACCCTCCCCTCGAGAAGACCTTCCGCGGCCACGGCTCGGACTTCGCGCTGGTCGGGGGCGCCACGGGTCTGGCGGTCAATGATCCGTTGATCCCCGAGGCGATTCGAGTCGCCGAAGAACGCGACATCGACATCGACTTCGAGCCGCAGGACCTTGGGGATGTCCACCCGAATACCGTCCGGATCGTGGCGACCGGTCGCACCCGCGAGGCCGAGGTCGTCGGATCGTCGACGGGTGGAGGGGTGATCGATGTTTTCAGGATCAACGGGTTCAACGCGAGCTACTCGGGAAACTCTCCGACGCTGATGATGTTCTACAGGGACCGCCCGGCGATGATTCATCAGGTGACGGGGGTGATCGCCGAGGAAGGGATCAACATCGCATCGCTTTATTGTTCGAGAAAGCAGCGGGGACGCGAGGCATTCATGCATATCGATCTCGACTCGCCGCTCTCGCACGATGCGATGACGCGGATTCGGGAGATGGACGGCGTCTCACGAGCCCTCTACGTCGACCCGATTCCCTGAAGAGAGAGGACCATTCATGATCGAAACATTTGCACAACTCGAAGAGGTCGCGGCAGACCGCGATCTGGCCGACGTGTTTCTGGAACACGACGAAGAAGAGCACGGCGTTCCGAAAGAGCAGATCCTCGAGACACTGAGGAAGCGCCACGCGGTGATGTGGGAGTGCGTGAACAAAGGACACGGTGACGGCATCTCGATGGGGAAACTCGTCGGGCACGAAGCGAAGATGCTCGCACAGGCGTACAACGAGGGGCGCACATTCCTCGATCCGCTGACGGTCAAGACGATGGTCTACTCGCTCGCCGTGATGGTGGAGAACGCGCGCATGGGTGTGATCGTCGCCGCTCCCACAGCGGGTGCGGGTGGAGTCGTCCCGGGGATGCTGCTCGCGCTCGAGGAGGAGCGCGGCGTCGATCCCGAGCGGACGATTCGAGGACTCGCGGTATCCGGCGGAGTCGGAGCGCTCGTCGGAATGCAGGCAAACATCTCCGGAGCAGCCGGTGGCTGCCAGAATGAGGTTGGAGTTGCCGCGGCGATGGGTGCTGCCGCAGCGGCCTACATGATGGGCGGCAACACGCACCAGTCGATTCACGCCGCGGCACTCGGCCTCAAGAATGTCCTTGGCCTCGTCTGCGATCCGGTCGGCGGTCTCGTCGAAGTGCCGTGCGTCAAGCGGAACTCCTTCTACTCCGTCCACGGTCTCACGGGCGCGCAGCTCGCGCTGGCCGGAGTCGACAGTGTCATACCGATGGACGAGATCATCGAAGCGATGGTCCGCATCGGCCGCCAACTCCCCCACGGCCTGAAGGAAACCGCCGAAGGCGGCCTCGCGACTACGAAGACCGGCTGCGAGATCGGCGACCGGATCAAGCGTGAAGCGAACGAACGACGCGCCGCCAAAGCCGCCGAGCGCGAACGCGTCGCCGCAGAACGAAAGGCGACCGCCGGGGAGGGCTGAGCGTCAGTCGTCAGTCGTCAGTCGTCAGAAAAGGCTGGCGCAATCGCGAGCTCTGTCATCCTGAGCGAAGCGAAGGATCGCGTGGAGTCATACTCAACTGAGTTCCTTTGCAATTCACGTCGAGTCTTGCCGTACGCGATCCTTCGCTGAAGCTTCTATTGACACCACTTCTAAACCCGTCGAAACAAAGGCCTGTCATTCCAAGCGAAGCGAGGAATCTGGGTGGGGCCGAACGTAGCAACCTTCCCCGGCCAGATTCCTCAGTCGCGATGAAGCCGCTCCTTCGGAATGACAGACGGGTGAGTCATTTCACTCCACTGGCGTAGCAAAGCGGCGCCATTCCCACGGCTCGGGATGACAGGCCGTTCGTAGGGTTGACGCCTACCGCTATGGGTCACGGAGTCCCCTCCGTGACCCATCCGGCGTCAGCGACGGCCTTTGGCTTTCCTGCAGCCCGCACCCGGTGTCTTGTCGACGAAAACCTGGAATGGAAGGTCGTCCGGATCGTTCGGTGAAAACTGGATCGGAATCCATCCCGGCGGATTCGGCCGCGCATCGAAGTATGCCCGCCCGCCCGCGTAACTGTCTCCTCCGGGAGACGAGTAAATCCCGCAGCCGGGATAGATCGCTTCCATCACGATGGCCACCTCGTCACCGGCGCGCACCCTCGTGGGGAATGCGAACTCAATAATCCTGAATGCAGAGTCCGGACTGGGCGGAGTCGACGGGAAAAGGTCGCCCGGGAGAGTCTCGGACGCCAGTACCGTGCCCGTCGGGAGACCGCCAGCGACCGTCTGGATACTCACCGTCAACTGGCTCGAAGCATCGCAGGCGATCGGAATCGTGACGTGTCGCAGGAATCCGTCCGCACCAGCGGTGATGACCTGCGCGAGCTTTTCGTCCGATCCTCCCCCGATCGCGACTCCTCCCACCGTCTCGTCGACATTGACCTGTTCCTGGTCGATGCGTGGCTGAGCCGAAACGATGCCCGCGATCGCGAGAAACAGAATGAGCGTCGTCATGCGCAGAAACGGGTACAGCAGTATGGGTCGTGGTTGATGTCTCATCAATCCTCCTGATGAATAGACTCAGGCAACCCACGGCCTCGTCCTCGCCCGTTACTCGTTTGAATCGGAAGCCGTGATGATACTGCCGGCTTCCGATATTGCGCAACCGCAACTGGTGGAAATCACGGTCTGTAGCAGCTTCTGCGCAACCGCCCGAAGGCTTGACCGTTGTATCGGATCCGAGCACCTTCCCTTTGAAATCTTTCGATGGGTCATCTCCCGTTGCCTCACTGTGCTACATGTAGCATAATCACTCCATGAAGAAAGCAGGGATTCGTGAAGCCCGCCAGAACCTGTCCGTTCTCCTGGAGGAGGTGAAAAAGGGACGGGAGATCATCATTACCGATCGGGGGAAGCCCGTGGCGAGGCTGGTTCCCGAGCGTGACGAATCCGGTACGGCCTTCGGATCGCACAAGAGTGTACGAAAACGAATGCCTCAACTCGATCCCCCGTTGTCTGAGGGAATCTCGGACGAGAGAGAGGATCGGATCTAGAGGTGGACGGTCCGGTATACGTCGACAGCAGTGCTCTGGTGAAGATTTACGTGCCGGAAGCCGATAGCGAGGAAGTCGAGGCAACGTTGCGCCGCCGGCGTGATCTCGTGATCTCGGACCTCGTCGTGACCGAGATCGTATCTGCCGCGGCACGACGGATGCGCGAGGGGACACTGTCCACGGCCAATTTGGGTTACCTTCAGAAGACCATCCTCGAGGACATAGAATCGGATCGCATTCGCCTGGTTGATCTCCACTCTGCCACACATCGAGATGCGGAGAGAATCCTCATGACTGTCGATTCAGTTGCTCTCCGCGCCGCGGATGCGATTCACCTGGCGCTGGCTCTCGAGTCGGATTGCCGAAGCATGATGACTTTCGATGTGCGGCTCGCAGAGGCCGCGAGATCTGTCGGGATCGCCGTTCATCCAGGAAGAGCTTGAATTGACGGGCACCGCTTCACCTGCACGTCGGCAAGTCAGGGTCAGCGCCAGAATTCCAACTTAACGCGACCCGGATACTCTCCATCGATGCTCGGACAAGGTGTGGTAGCAGCTTCTGCCATGCGGTCCATCTCCCTCAGGTCGCCGCGACATCTCCCGGTTCCATCCGTTCAAAGCGCTGCCCCAGTACGTGGATGAGAAAGGCGATCTCGCCCACGATGAGGGCCGCCGCGGGAATCGACGCAATGGCACCCGCTTCCGGTGTCATTCCCAGCACGAGAACCGCGAGAAACAGAACGAGACCGAACACGAGCGCCGCCGGGATGAGAACGATCGCGACCGAGAGGACATGCGCCAGAAACAACGCGATGGTTCTTCCGATCCGTTCGATTCCCGCCGTCTCCCCACGTTCCGGAATCACCCACGCGGGAATCACCAATGCTGCGCCGTTCTGGATGGTGATCTGAAGTACGCCCAGCGGCACGATCAGAACGATCGCAACAGGCGACCAGCGGACGATGAGGTCGAAGACGTCAGACGGAAGAGTCTTCGACATTCCCATCACCGTCATCAGCACGAAACAGAGCTCGAACAGGAACATGATCAGAGCAGTTGAAAGCACTTCCATCAGAACAATTTCACGTCCGCGAATTGGAAGAACCTTGAGCGTCTCCAGATACCGAAGATCCGTTCTCAGATCGGTTCTGAAGTACAGGGGACCGGCGACGGCGACAAAGCCCAACCCCATCATTCCGAGCGTCATCAGAATCGAGTAGGAGCTCTCAGGTCCCGCCACGAATGCAGCGACTACAGGGAAGATGATCATGATGGTCAGAACCAGAAGCAGTAACGGCACGACCGACCTGGCAGCCGCAATCGAATTCTTCCAGACAATCCCGAATCCCGGGCGGCCGGTCTCAGCCAACTGAATGAACGCCGGGAAACGTTGAAAGACGACTGCGCGGCCACTGGCGCGCTCCTGTTTTGTTGCGACCTCTTCGGCCCTCCGCCTCGACGCCTTGATGGAAGCATCCTCGAATGCGACATCCAGCTGCGAGGCGACGTAGAAAAATGCGAGACCCAGAAGCGCAACGATGCCGCAATATGTGAGCGTCTCGATGGTTCCGTGTGCGAGAACCGCAGAAGCAAAGATTCGAGGGAATGCCAGGAAATACCGGATGGGCCCGCTGGCGAGCGCCTCGCCGATTCCAGGGAAAAGTACCGCCGTGCTCTGAAAGTCCTCGAACGGGCCCGTGGCAGAGTGATACACCGGCGCCAGAGACCTCACCAGCGCCCAGGCCGTGCCGCCGACTAACACGAGTACGACGCCGAGGCGGCGCAGAAAGCCGATCCCTGCGACACGAAGACGTGCTCTCGCAAACGACACGAACATCAGATACAGGTGGAGTGAGATCAGCATGATCCACAAACCGGGGAAGTTTGCCCGTCCGTGGGTTCCGAGGATCCAGCCCATCAGCGCCGTGAACAGAAGCCGCGACTGCGAGCGGAGGACCTTGAACACGAGAACCTGCCGTCTGGTCAGCGGCGCTGAGAAGAGAAAGTCGATCTCCGGCTCTGAGAAGACGACACCAGCCTCGGCAGAAGGAAACGCCCATGGCAGGACCAGCACGAGATAGATCAGGCTCGACAGCACGAAAACCACGACCTGCTCCTGCGATCCGCTTGCGCTGCCCCCGACTCTCGCAAAGAGTCCCTGGCCCATCCCTTTGGTCAAGAGCCAGCCGAAGTATCCGACACCCAGAACCGAAGCAATCAGGTACTGCGGCTGCCTGAGCCGGCGAAGCTGTGACAGAAACCGGTTTTTGAAGGAACGGGCGGTGACGTAGGCGAATGTCCCGATCACTCTCGAAGCTCTCCGCCCGGCTCACCTCCGGTGATCCGGAGGAATGCATCCTCCAGCGTCTGGCTATGCCCTTCGCCAGCGAGCCGCCTGAGCTGTCCGGCATTGCCGGTCGCGACGACCCGTCCGCGATCGATCACGACGATCGCGTCACAAAGTTCTTCCACGAGGTGAAGCAGGTGCGAACTGAGCAGAATCGCCGCACCGCCCGAGGTCCTGCGCCGGATGGTGTCTTTCATCCGCCGGATGCCGAGCGGATCGAGCCCCGTCAGAGGCTCATCGAAGATCAGCAGGCGGGGGTCATGGATCAAACCGCAGGCGATGATCAGCTTCTGCTTCATACCCCGCGATAGCTCGCGCGGCAGGGCCCTTCGCTTGTCCAGCATCTCCAGCTCCGCGAGAAGTTCCTCGGCGCGCTCCCTCCAACCTTCAATCTGGTAGAGCCGAGCCATGAAGCGAAGATGCTCCTCCACGGTGAGGTAATCGAACAGGCGCGGTTCGTCCGGCATGAACGCCGTCAGACGCTTCGCCTCCACTGGCTCTCCCGCCAGATCGAACCCGCAGATCCGGATCGAGCCGCGAGTCGGCGGGTGAATCCCCGCAATCGCCCGCAGCGTCGTCGTCTTGCCCGCACCATTTGGTCCGACGAGACCGACGATCGACCCCGCGGGAACCGTCAATGAGACGTCGCTGACGGCCCGAACCTCGCCGTAGAGCTTCGTCAGTCCTTCGACACACAGTGTTTCCACGTCCGCAATCTTAACCCGCATTTCTCACCAGCTTTCTACTGCGTCGGCGGATAGCGGCGCGTCTGCTGCGTTGCGCTTGATCCGGCTCCTCGACATAGTGTCGACTATGCCTGCGGGGCCGAACCTTCGCGCGCCTTGCATCCACACCACTCTCCGCCGACTCGCCACGACATCTGGTGAGAAATGCGGGTTCACCGCAGGATCCGCTGTCTCGAGTACTTTCGTGTCCGCCGTCATGAACGTTCTCGCTCCCGACGTGCTAGTACGGGCGCGGACCTCCAGAGTTTTCCACGGCCCGCTGAGTCCCTATCGCGCTGCGCACAAAACTATGGTTCACTCCGTAAGCTGTCGGCAAACTGGTCCACCGGAGGTCACTGATGAATATCGCGTCGTCGCTCTCTCGGTTCGTCGTAGCATTCATGGCTGTCGTGATGCTGACTGCAGCCGCATCGGAGGCGAGACCACGACCTGTCGGATACGTCGATAATCCTCCTCCTCACGACTCGTTCAGTGCGGCAGAACCCTCTAAGCTGCGTACGCTGCACCTCTCACTGGATCTCGTAGTCGATTTCGAGCAACGACGCATTCGCGGAACTGCCACACACACAATCGTCAACTACTCCGGTGCGGATGAGCTCGTGCTCGACACCCGTCATCTCGAGATCCTGGGAGTGAAGATCGATGGGGCTCCCACGACCTTCTCGCTGGGGCCGGAGAGCGATGCCGGCCGCGCTCTTCGCATCGCGATCGCTCCGGATACGCGAGTGGTCGAGATCGAGTACCAGACGGGCGGATCGGGTGAAGGCATCCTGTGGCTCGATGCCTTGCAGACGGTCGACGCCGTCGCGCCGCTCGTCTACACGTTCGGAGAGCCGGACCGGACCCGCGAGTGGATCCCGATTCAGGACACACCAGGCGTTCGGATGACTTACGAGGCGACGATTCGCGTGCCGGACGGCATGATCGCTCTCATGACCGCCCCCAATCCCACCAGCCCATCACCCGACGGCGTTCATCACTTCGAGATGCCGTATCCGATCGCGCCGTACCTGATCGCCCTCGCTGCGGGTCACTTCGAGTTTGCGTCGCTGGACCACCGCACAGGCATTTACGCCGAACCGAGCTTTCTCGAGGATGCGGTCGAAGATCTTGCCTACGTTCCCGAGATGCTCACGGTCGCCGAGACGATTCTCGGATCCTACCCATTCGATCGCTACGACGTCCTCCTCCTGCCGCCGAGCTACGCAGCAGGCGGGATGGAGAATCCGTTTCTCAACTTCCTCAACGTCGCGGGCGTCGTGCGTGGCGACCACGAGGACCCTCCCGTACCGCTGACAGTTCTCGCACATGAGATCGCGCACTCGTGGGCAGGAGATCTCGCGACGTGCGGCTCGTGGAGCGATCTCTGGCTCAACGAGGGCTTCGCCACGTTCTACGCCAGCCGGATTCTCGCGGAGATGGTAAGCGACGAGCGCGGCGAGATCGGGTACTACTGGGACCGGATCAACTACGAGAGCTACATGGAGCAGCGGGAGGAGGAGCCACGCTTCACGGTGCTTCACCGGCAGTTCCTGCCCGACGACACTCTCTCGATTTTCAATTCCACGAACTACAGGAAGGGAAGCCTCTTTCTTCACACACTCGAAAGCGAGATGGGCCGGGACGCTTTCGACACGGTCATACGATCCTACTTCCGGCGCTTCGGCTGGCGCTGGGTCAACGACCGCTCCCTCCTCGATATGCTCCGGGGCGCAGAAGGGAGCGCGGGGCTCCGACTCGACGAGTGGGTCTACCAGCCCGGCCTTCCTGCGAACGTGGCCGCTCCAAAGAAGTCGCGGCTGTGGGACCGTATCGCGGTGGAGGCGCGACGGTTCCGATCTGGCGCACCAGCCTCGATCCTCACGACCTCAGACTGGACGAGCTTCGAGCGCGACCTCTTCCTCTGGCAGATCGCCGAGGACATCACGCCTCGTATGGCAGAGCTTGATGCAGCCTTCCGCTTCTCGCAGATGAAGACTCCGCCGATCTATTGGTTCCTGAGCGTTGCAGAAACCTTCCACGTCCCATCGATGCCGAGTTTCGAACGATTTCTCCGACTCGGATCATGGAACGTCCTCTCGGTGTACCAGCGCCTCTCGGAGACTTCAGCGGGGAGGAAATGGGCGCTGAAGTTCTACAAGACCGCTCGACCTCGATATGGTCCGGGAATCCAGTTCTACGTCGACCAGATCCTGGGACTCGAGACGGCCGACGCTGGGGAGGCGACCGCTCAGCCCTCGCTGTCGATGCTTCCGAAACCGTTCTGTCCGATGAAGCAGCCGCACGACGGCTCGACGTGGCTTCGCCCTCCGTATGGCGGGTGGTCATCGGCTGCCTCCCGGGGAGCCGCGCAATCGTCTGTCACCACGTCCGTGGCTATCCGCTGAGCCGGATATCGGAACTTTGAGCGATCGAGGATGAACAGTGCCGGAAGCAGCGTTCGTACGCAAATGTTAAAATGTTCGTACAGATGAAAAAGAAACTCACACGCACGGGTAACAGCGTCGCCCTCGTCCTCGACCGGCCACTCCTCGAGCAACTCGGGATGGATGAGGGTAGCGAAGTCGAAGTCTCTTCGAACGGAGACGTGATCGTCGTGACTCCGGTACGTGAACGGGATCGGGAGACACGGTTGCGAGATGCGGCCGACAAAATCAACAGTCGCTATGCCGGGCTGTTTCGAAGACTGAGCGAGTGACGCCACTCTTCCTCACTCTCGACGAGATCCTTGCGCTGCACCAGGAGCAGATACGCCTCTTCGGCGGCGCCTCGGGAATCAGAGATCTGCGGCTGCTGGAGTCTGCGACCGGAACGCCATCCGCAACCTTCGACGGTACACTTCTCCACGAAACTTTCTTCGAAATGGCTGCCGCCTACCTCTATTCGATCTGCAGGAACCACCCCTTCGTCGACGGCAACAAACGAGCTGCCGTGTCCAGCGCTTTGACTTTTCTTGCGCTGAATCACATCTGGATCGACGCCGATGAGGATGATTTCTACGATCTCGTGATTGCCGTCGCAGAAGGACGTGCCAGCAAGGCCGAGGTCGCGATGTTTCTCGAACGGAACGCGGAATGAGCGAAAAGTGAACCGGGCGTGTCGGCGGTCGGCAGAACCACACATGCTCCCATTGTCGACATCCACGCCCGTGGAACCGCGGGCTATTCAAGGCGTCGCGTGCGTAAGTGCGAGCTCTCGCGCGGAAATGCCTGCAACTCTCCCGAATGATCAGCGGTTGACTGTTCTCATGTCCGGGTACCGTTCCCCGGCAGCTACCCCCCGTGGAGCGATCTCGTCGATACGTTTCATCTCCGCGTTCGAAAGCTCGATCTCGAGTGCCGCCACGTTCTGCTCCAGATACCTCACGTGCTTCGTTCCCGGAATCGGGACGATGTCGTCTCCCCGTTTCACCACCCAGGCGAGAGCGAGCTGCGCAGGTGTCACGTCTTTCTCGGCAGCCATTTCCTCGATCTTCGACAGGAGGTCGAGATTCTTCTGGAAGTTCTCTCCCTGGAAACGGGGAGAGTGCCGACGGTAGTCATCCTGCTCGAAGTCCTCCATCGACTTGTACCGGCCAGTCAGGAATCCCCTGCCGAGAGGGCTGTATGCGACGAACCCGATGCCGAGCTCTCGAACCGTCGGAAGAATCTCGTCCTCCGGATCACGGCTCCAGAGCGAATACTCCGTCTGCAGAGCGCTGATCGGGTGGACCGCATGTGCGCGACGAATCGTATCCGGTGCGGCTTCCGACATACCGAGGTAGCGAACCTTTCCCTCTTTGACCAGCTCGGCCATCGCGCCGATGGTGTCCTCGATCGGCGTCTTCAGATCGACTCTGTGCTGGTAGTAGAGATCGATGGTGTCGATGCCGAGACGCTGGAGAGACGCTTCGCAGGAGCGCCGAACATACTCAGGACTCCCGTTGACGCCGAGGAACGAGCCGTCCTCGCCGCGCATGTTGCCGAACTTCGTGGCGACCACGACCTCCGATCGACGCCCTCGGATGGCGCGTCCGACGAGCCTCTCGTTCTCGAACGGGCCGTACATGTCGGCGGTGTCAAGGAACGTGACACCGAGATCGAGGGCGCGATGAATGGTTGCGATCGATTCTGCTTCGTCCCCTGATCCGTAGAACTCCGACATACCCATGCAGCCGAGCCCCATCGCTGACACATGGAGCCCCTGCGTTCCGAGTGGCTGATTCTTCATTCGTGATCCTCCTCACAGGAAGGCATGCACGCGTTGAGCCGCCGAGCCGGACTCGAGATCGGGTCAGCTCTACTTGCGACCCTTCTCGATCTTCATTCCCCTGAACCGAACCTGAGCCGCCTTTTCGTAGCGCTTGCCGTTGACCTTGTCGTGACGCGGGAACGCAGGCGCCTCGACCGACACCACCACGTCGTATTCGGCCGTCTTCGGAATCGTGATGCTGCGACCGTAGTGGAACATGGTCGGATGCCACAGAAACGGCAGTCGCCAGGTTCCGATCTCATCTCCTGTTTTTTCCATCAGCGTCACGTGAACGACCATCTCCGGGATGAACCTTCCATCGGCGGCGTCCATGACCACCACCTCGCTACTCTCCGATTCTCGTCCCATCAGTGGATATCGCAGAATATGATGGGCGCACGCGAAGGGTTTGAATGGTGGACTTCGTCTCGTTCCTCTTCGATGAGAAGAAGAAGAGTCGGGTTTCTGGGGATTGGATACGATGAAGACAGCTCTCATCTGTGGTGTGTCCGGCCAGGACGGGTCGTGGCTGGCCAGGCTTCTCCTCGAAAAGGGATACCGTGTCGTCGGTACGTCGCGTGATGCGCAGCTTTCTTCCTTCAGGGGGTTGAGACGGCTCGGTGTGCTCAAGCGCGTCGAGCTTCTTTCGATGGGCCTGAATGACTTCCGCAGCGTGCTTCAGGTCCTGAAGCGGATCGAACCGGATGAGGTGTACAACCTTGCCGGGCAAAGCTCTGTGGCTCTGTCCTATGAGCAGCCTGTCGAGACGATGGAGAGCATCAGCCTGGCGACGCTCAACCTCCTCGAGGGATACGTTTCACCGAGCGTCCCATTCGTTTCTACAACGCCAGTTCGAGCGAATGTTTCGGTAACACCGGAGGCGTTCCGGCCGACGAAGAAACGCCGTTTCGTCCGATCAGTCCTTATGCGGTAGCCAAGTCGGCCGCGCACTGGCAGGTCGCCAGTTACCGGCATGCGTATGGACTGTACGCATGTTCCGGCATCCTGTTCAACCACGAGTCGTCGCTGAGACCATCACGCTTCGTGACGATGAAGATCATCGACGGAGCCCGGCGCATTGCCGCTGGAGAGCAGGACCGGCTCCTCCTGGGAGACATCACCGTAGCCCGCGACTGGGGACATGCGGCGGAATACGTTGAGGCGATGTGGCGGATGCTTCAGCAGGATCAACCTGACGATTTCGTGATCGCCACTGGCGAGATGCGTACTGTCCAGGAGTTTTGCGATCTTGCCTTCCGTGCAATGGGTATCGAGCTCCGGTGGGAAGGCAACGGAGCTCAGGCACGAGCCACGAGCGCGGGACAGACGCTGGTGTCGGTAGATCCCGAGCTGTTTCGGCCCTCCGACATTCATGAATCCGTCGGAAACCCGAAGAAGGCCTCGCGACTACTTGGCTTTGAGGCGAAGACTCACTTCGATCAGCTCGTGTCGAGATTGGTCTCAGAGAGCCATTCTGGAGTGTCCACCTGAACCGCCCAGGAGGCAGTGATTGTCTGGAGACGGGCAAATGCCATTGTGGCGGCTATGAGTGGCCCGGGGCACGGTAGAATCGTCGAGTGTATTCACGCGGAAGAGCACTCGACTGGACCCGCGGCGCCGGCCGAGTGCATTCTCCGCGAGCGGCTGCCGTCGACGTCGTCATGCCGGTGTGGGGCGCTGCCGAGGAACTGGAGCGCTGTCTGGCGAGTGTCCTTCGGGAAACTGACCTCACCACACATGGACTGATCCTCGTCATCGACGGGCCGCAGAGCCCGGAGGTGGAAAGCGTCGTTGGGAGCTTCGACGGTTCAGGCTCTCGAATTCTCCGTAACGAAAAGCGGCTCGGCTTTGCAGCGAGCGTGAATCGCGGCATGGACGCCTCGGTTCGTGACGTCGTACTTCTCAACAGCGATACGATCGTAACGCCGCGCTGGCTCGAGAAACTCATTGACGCAAGTGAGTCGTCCGGCGATGTCGGAACCGTCACACCTCTCTCGAATCATGCCACGCTCTGTTCGGTGCCGCGGGGATTCGAGGAAAACCTGATTCCCTCCGGCCATTCGGTCAACTCCTTCGCGGCACTCGTCGAGCGAGTCTCGAAGCGCGAGTATCCGCGTTTGCCGACTGGCGTGGGCGTCTGTCTGTTGATCCGCCGGGCGCTTCTCGATGAAATCGGCTTGTTCGATTCCGACAGGTTCGCAGCTGGTTACGGCGAAGAGAACGACTTCTGTATGCGGGCCCTGGCGCGGGGATGGGTACATGTGGCCGATGATGCAACGTTCATCGCCCACGCTGGCGGTCGAAGTTTCGGACCGGCTCGACAGAAACTGCAGCGACGCGCAGCCCGAACTCTGGCCCGTCTTCATCCCGCCTACATCTCGACGATCGCAGCGTTTATGGATGTCGATCCGCTCGCCGCCGTACGGGAGAGGATCGCTCTCGCTCTCCGTCGGCCAAAACGCGACTCCTCGATTCGGTCGCCGAAGCGGGTCACTCATGTCATTCACGGATGGCCTCCGTTCCATCACGCCGGAGCGGAGATGTATGGCTATTGGCTCGTCCGGCAGCAGCTGAAGTGGCGCGACGTCTCTGTGTTCGCTCGGATGAGTGATCTCAATCGAAAGCAATATGAGGCGGTCGAGCTCACCGATGAAGGGGCGCGCGTGAGGCTCATCACGAACAATTTCACGCAGCGGGATCCGTTCTCGCGCAACGCCATACGTGACCGTACACTCGAGAGAGCCTTCGCCCGATTTCTGCGCCAGGAGAAGCCGGAATTGATCCATGTCCATCATCTGGCCGGGCATGCGTTCTCACTGGCTGGCGTCGCGCGCCGATTCGGAGCTCCACTCGTGTATCAGGTCCAGGACTGGTGGTCGCTGTGCCGAAGGGCGAACATGTTCGATTTCCGGGGGCGGCGATGTACCGCGCCAGGGCTCTCGAAGTGCGCCACATGCGCTCCACTCACGGGGATCGCTCCAGCGGCGATCTGGAACCCATTACTTCATCTCGTACGCCGCAAGGCGGCTCGAGCGGCGTTCTCTGCGGCTGATGCTCACGTGATGGGCTCACAGTTCATTCGAAACGACTATGAGCGCTGGGGCCTTCTGCCGGAAGGAGAACGAGAACGGGTTTTCGTGGTTCCCTACGGCGTCGATACTGTTCACGGATCGAGAGTCTCCGCAGCGAAGCATCCTTTGCGTTTCGGCTTCATCGGGTCGATTCTTCCCCACAAGGGCCTTCACGTTGCGGTTGAGGCATTTCGGGAGATCGATCCGTCGCTGGCGGTTCTCCGCGCCTGGGGCGACGGATCAGCGATGCCCGAGTACACGCAGATGCTTCTCGAGCGTGGAGGTTCATCATTCGAGCTCGAACGACCATTCTCAGAGCTGGACAAGCCGGGAATACTCGCTTCCATCGACGTGCTGCTCGTTCCTTCGATCGGTCTCGAGTCATTCGGACTGGCGGCGCGCGAAGCGATGGCGGCCGGCATACCAGTGATCGCCTCGGAGGACGGTGCTCTCACGGAGATGTTCCCTCCCGAGAGCTGCGGCGAATTGTTTCCTGCAGGGGATGTCTCGGCTCTGCAGTCGATCATTCGTCGTTTGATCGACTCCCCCTCGATCGTCGATCGATGGTCGGCAGCGATTCCGCGAGTGAAGAGCATGGAAGAGCACGCAGAGGAGATCGAGGAGGTGTATCAGAGTGTGCTGAGGCGGCCCTCGTGATCAGGGAGATTGGAGGTGTTTTTCGTGGCGAGGGAGCTGGTTCGGTGGTCACGCGGTCGGCCGAGCGGATCGGTGAGGCGCTTCGCCACTCCTCACGTCTCGCCTGCGGCCTCCTGGCGTCTGCTCGTCACACGCCGATCATCAATGTCGTCGCGACGCCACCATCATCTCGTCTGGGTGGAGTGCAGATTCAGCTGGTGAACCGGCTTCGCGAGGAAAAAAGGCTGCGTCCGGTTACTCTGCTTTATCCAGGCGTGCTGGAACAGGGATTCGGGGCGTGGCGGAGGCGTGACTATCGGCCACCGATGGACCAGGCGGCCCTTCGTGCCGTCGCCCGCACTTCCGCGAAGGGGGTGATTCTCGATGGGACGCACGGCATGTCGGCTGAGGGGCTATTGCAGATCGACACGCTGATCCTTTCGCTCCATGATCTCTCGCTGACTGGAGACCCCGCAGGCGCCCGGCTTCTCCAGCACGCACGCGCAGTCATCTTTCCCTCCGAATACCTTCTCGAGCGATACCGAGAGCACTTCAACCTCTCGCATCCGATCATGCGGGTGATCGAGCCGGGCACGGCGAGTCATCCGGCGACGAGGTCACCCGCTCGGATCAGAACGCGAATCGCCTACGCCGGTAGTGTGAAGCGGCACAAGGGTGGTCATCTTCTCCCGGATATCATTGCTGCTACTCCGGGAGTGGAGTGGCATTTGTTCGGTGGAGGCGACGAGGACCTGCTTCAGGCGGTGCGTCGTCTTCCGGGGGTGAGCATCCATGGCTACTATCGAGCCGGCGCTCTTCCCTCACTCCTGACGCGACATCGGATTTCACTGGCTGTGCTTCCGTCGGTCGTACCGGAAAGCTACAGTCTGACTCTTTCCGAATGCTGGCTCGGTGGCGTTCCCGTAGTCGCCTTTGCTCACGGGGCTCAGGCTGAACGGATCATGCGCGATGGAGGCGGCTGGCTCGTACGCCCGGATGAAGGGGCGATGGGGATCGTGAAGGTGATCCAGGATTGGATCGATGGACGGCTTTCGCCGGACGTGCCCACGGATATCGAGGAACCCCGACACGCAGCTGAAGCCCATGTAGAGCTGTATCGCGAACTGGGACTGATCGGCTGAATTTCCGCAACAGAGTGAGCTTCAATCGCCCATGATTTTCAGACGGCCGAGCTTGCGCAGAGCTGACACGTACAGATTCGTCTCAGCCCGCGAGACTCTTCGTGCGTCGGCCCGCATGAACAACTCCGTCGTGCGGCGAAGCGCAATCCGAAGGATCGCGGTCGCACACATGGCCGCAAGGGCAGCTTTGCCCCAGAGGGGACCGTAGTGCCTTCGTCCCCAGCGCAGCAGGTCGGGCCAGAGCATCCGCGGATCGTGCTTCAGGACCTCAACGCCCCGCCACTCACGCATCGTCAGACCCCCATGGTGAACGACGCGGGCCGTCTCAATCAGACGAACGTTCCAGCCTGCGTCGTGGGCGCGTACGCAGAACTCGAGATCCTGTGCATAGAAGTCGTAGCGATCGCTGAACGGACCAGCCGTATTCCAGACGTCGCTGCGAAACGCCATCGCGGCCCCGCTGACCCATTCGACATCTCCTGCCGGACGCGTGGCTCGCCTGGGCAGAAACCGGGAGCAGCCGCTGACCATGACCAGAAGCCACGGCAAGGTTGGAATCCGACCACCGCTCCACTGCGTGGTGCCATCCGGATCGAGCAGCCTTGCTCCAGCCACGCCGAGACGGGACTCGGAGGCAAAGGAGTCGAGCAGGACCGCAGGAGCTTCACGTTCAATCGCGGTATCGCTGTTGAGCAGAAGGATGATTTCACCGCGGGACTGCGCAACACCTTCGTTGGCCGCAGCGGCGAAGCCCCGATTCTCATCGAGGGTGACGATTCGCACTTCCGGAGCTTCAGTCCTCAACAAATCGGTGGTTCCGTCAGTCGAGCCGTCGTCCACCACGATCACTTCGCATGCGCGAGGGGCGGCCTCGACCGCGGCCCGGCAGCACTTCAGCGTGGTCAGCCTGGTATTGAAGGTGGGAATGATGATCGATAGCGGCAGGCGCGCTTCTGTCGACGCGTTCAACGGCCGCTTCCTGACAAGGATGCCGAGACGCTCGCGAGGAGAAGTCTGAGGTCGAGCAGCAGCGACCATCCGCACATGTACATCAAATCGTAGCGGAGCTTGACGTCCGGCGGGCTGTCGTACTCGCCGGAGACCTGAGCGAGTCCGGCAAGCCCCGGTCGTACCAGGCAGCGAAGCTGGAACTCCGGAATCTCGCGCAAGATCTGCTCGATGATCTCCGGCCGCTCGGGACGCGGACCGACCAGGCTCATTTGACCGGCGATCACGTTGAGCAGTTGCGGAATCTCGTCGAGTCGATAGCGGCGAAGAAAAGCTCCTGTTCTCGTGATCCCCTCGTCGACGCGAGACTCGACCGGCATCGATCGAAACTTCCACATCGCGAATGGAATACAACCCTTGCCCATCCGGATCTGCCTGATCAGAATCGGGCCCGAATCATTCAGCCGGATGGAGACGGCAACGACAATCGCCAGTGGTGTTGCGACGACGATGAGCAGGGACGCGAGGACCGTGTCCACAAGCCGCTTGATCACTGCGCGATAACCGTAACCGCAGCGAATGGCCACCTCGAATACAGGCTGATCCCCGACCCAACCCGGTCGGGTCGAGGTGAGAAGCGCATCGGCGTGAGAAGCCACCAGCAGATAACCTCGAGCACCCCGGATCGTGAGCATTTCCAGGCGCTGACTCGGAGAGACATCGGGATCGACCAGAACGACCTCCGATGTCTCTCGCAGCCGTCGCAACACTCCCGGATCCTCCAGGGGACCCAGATAGGGACAGGCGAGCGGATCATCCTTCGGCGGGTGATGCGGACCGATCCAGCCGACGACGTCGATCCGTCCATCGGGGACCGCTGCAAGAGCATTGATCACTCGACGTACCTGAGTCGGTTGGCCGACGAGAATCGTCTCCCGGGGCCGCACCGGCAGTGCTCGTCGGAGGAATGATCGCCACGCGGGGAATGCGATCAACTCGAGACCGAGAACCCCAGCCAGAATTGTTCGGGGAACCGGCATCTCGATCAGAACGCCGCCGGTGGTGATCATCGCCAACTGGACGGCGAGTGCGACCAGAATCATCGGTCGCTCGCGAAGCACCACAGGCCGGCGATAGAAACCACTGAGTCCCAGGGCCAGAACGAAGGAGCCGGCATAGAGGAGAACGGAACCGCCGTCCAGGACCAGCTTCCACGGTGGGAGCAGATCGCGCACGAAAAACAACGGCACGCTGCGACGTACGTGTACCGCCGTCGCGAGCGCTCCCCAACTCAGCAGGAAGTCTCCGATCACGACGAGCGCAGTACGTGCGGCAGTTTCCTTGGACGTGGGGCGGATCATGAGTTGGGCTGTCTGATGATTACAGTGCGCCAGACCGGTTTGGACGCAGATTGAAGAGTAGCAGGATTTGACAAATGTGGAGTGTGATCAGGTCGATTCCTTGGGAGGACATCCCGTGCGGGATTGAGAATGCTCTCGACGGGCTGACGACGCGCCCGCGTCACACGCCGGCTACTTCGCGAGCGATCCGTAGCATCGTTGATCGGTTCTGATCCAGGTCGCAATTGTCTTCGGCCCACGTGCGCGCCGCCGTTGCCATTGTCCAGCGGAGCTGATCATCGCCGACCAGGCGTGCTGCCGTCGTGGCAAAGGTGTCGAGGTCAGTGACTCGTACCGCTGCATTCGAAGGGAGGGTCTCGTGACCGCGAAACGCTCGCTCGAAACCGATCATGGCGCAACCCGCCTCCGCTGCCTCCAGCACCTTCGTGGATTGTCCCGAGCCATACATCACCGGCAGTAGTGCAACCTTTACCTGCCTGAGTGTCGCACTGCGATCCTTCATCGGCGAGATGACGCGGACACCATCACTTCCATCGAGTCTACGGATCGATCGTGGTGCGTCAGCCCCGCCGAGCAGAAGAGTTGCTTCCGGACGAAGAGCTCGGATGCGTGGCCAGATCGATCCGACGATCAACTCGGCGGCAGCACGGTTCGCGAAGTAGCCGAGACGCCCCCAGAACCCGAAATCGAAATGACGCGCCCCCTTCTGCTCGAGCGGCTCGATCTGCATCCCCACAGGCAGAACCTCCACACGTCGCCCGAACGAATCCGCTTCAGTCTCCGATGTCACGGTAACCAGATCATAGTGGCTGGCCGCCAGACGTTGATGGCGTGCCGTGAGAAATCGCTCGAGTTGCCACAGCGGTCTCAGGAAGATGTTCCCGCTCCTCGCGCGCTCGCTCATGTTGTCGCTGAGAGAGTCGACGGCGTCGAGAATCGACGTTCGTCCGATGCGATGCGGATCGATCCATGCTGACACTCGGGTCAGAAGCGTGACGCTCAGGTCCGTGTCTGCCTCAGCCAGCGTCGATTCAGCGTCAGCCCAGTCCAGAGATCCGCTGAAGATGTAGTGAGCCGGCAGTGAGGATCGTACGATTCGAGCGCCCGCACGGAAGCCGATCCGTCTGCGCAACGGAATGATTCGCAGGTTCCCGGGAGCCCCGGCTCCCGGAGGACTCACCAGCGTCACGTCGAAGTCGTCGGCCAGCGCGTCGAGCCAATGGATGGTTCGCAGCCTCTCGCCGGTGTAAGGGGGCCACGGCCACCGGGCCGTCAAGACTACCGCGCGTGGCCGCCGAGCGATCAATTTGCCCTGCCCCGTCGTGCGGTGAGCTCCTCGTAGAACGAAAGGACTCTCCGTCCGATCCTCACGGCGTCGAAGTTCTCCTCTACCAGGAGGCGCCCCCCCATTCCGAGTCGGTGACGGTGATCAGGGTGCTGGAGCAATGCCTTGATCGATCTGATTTGCTCTTCTGCTGAATCTGCGATCAGGAGATTCTCTCCGTCCGTGGCCCCGAGATTCTCTGCACCGACAGAGGTCGACACGACGGCGCATCCGAGCGCCATCGCTTCCACGATTCTGACGCGCATCCCCCCTCCCGCGAGAAGAGGAACGGCGATCACGGCGCGTTGTTGCAGGAAGCTCTTTGCGTCGTCGACGCGCCCGTGAAACTGAGCGCCGGAAGCTCGCACTCGTTCTTCCGTTTCCCTGCTCGCGCCGCTCCCCGCCACGTGTAGCATGAAACCATCCTGCCGAAGACGAGGCCAGACCGCCGTGAGAAACCAGAGGAGAGCTTCGATGTTTGGTGTGTAGTCGAGTGAACCGAGGAGGCCGATTCCATCACCGTCGCCGGTCTGGACGAGGTAGTCAGCCAGGGAAAGTCCGACGGGTGCAGTGTGGATGGGAGTCGTGATGCCGCGGTCCTCCAGGATGGCAGTGTCGCGTCCCGCCACGGTGACCACCCCATCAAAGGCGCTCAGCTGCACCTGTTCAAAGCGTTCGATCCACCGTGCAAGGACCCGGCGGGGCAACCGACTGACGATGCTTCCGGTCGACCCCATGCGATGCCAGACCTGCGATTCGACGTTGAGGAGACGGAGCACGACCGGCGTGGTGGATGTTCGGCGGATATGTGACAGATATAGCGCAAGATGAAGCTCTTCGAGCTGGAGAATGTCGAATGATGGGGCGATATTGGAGAGGCGACTGGCCAGCTTCTGACTCCAGAACCGTGCGATGTTCGGGGGTTCCTGGGTCCTGAGAGATCGAAGAGCGCTTCGGAACAGTCGCGACGTGTCGATGTCGATGACATCGGTTGATTCGCCACCGTCAACATGATGCTTTGTAGGGTTCAGGGACAATGTGTGAACCTCTGCGCCAGCCCGCGTGAGGCCGTGCGCCATCATCTTCATTGCGATCCGACCGCCGTCCGTGGCCGGACCGGCGACTCGCGGAGTGACCTGAAGGACGCGCATCATTCAGGCCTGGCGCCTCTGTAGTGAAGTGGTGCAGGATCCGAAATCCGGATCTGTAGTCGTAGCGACTCGTGAGGGAGTTGACTCACGATCTCTCACTGTCCCTGTACATGAGTGATCCTATGATCTCCGCGGGTTGCACTCGCTCCCGGGGATTGATGGTAACCGATGCTGTCGCCGGTAGACGTGTGATCAGCTGCAATGTCGGAAGGAAGTTTCTGAGGTATTCTTCAATTCTTGATGATGTCTGGTCTGCAAGGAAGGAACGATATCGATTTCCGGACAGGAGACGTTTGGTGATCGCCTCTGCGTCCGGCCCTGTCGATGGCGTTCTCGTGGAACGACGGGTGGTCGGGAATCGGCCGCTGAGTTTTCGAGAAGAAGTTGGCGGGATTGCGCACAACCGGTCACTACTCTACGAGCTGATCCATCGAGATCTCACCGTACGCTACAAGCGGTCCACGCTCGGCTTCCTTTGGACAATGCTGCATCCGCTCCTGCTCATGCTCATCTTCCTGGTGGTGTTTTCGAGCCTGTTCCGGCGAGACACACCACACTACGAGACCTATTTTCTTTCCGGCTACGTGGCCTGGAACTTTTTTTCGCAGACCATCGTGAACTCGATGATGGGAGTTGCCTGGAACGGCAGACTGATGAAGCGGGTGCGGGTCCCGCAGGCGATCTTCACCGTAGCCGGAACCGCGTCGGGCATGGTAAATCTTGCACTCTCCCTGATCGTGCTTTTCATCATCATGCTGGTATCCGGGGCGCCGATGAGACCGACGCTTTTGTTTCTTCCGGTCAGTCTCCTCATCGTAGGGATCTTCACGTTGGGAGTTTCGCTCGCGCTGACCGCCATATCGGTCTTTTTTGGCGACGTTCGCGAGATGGTACAAGCGGGCCTGCCAGCTCTGATGTATCTGACGCCAATCATTTACCCCATTGAGATCGTCCCTGCTGATTTCCAGTGGTTCATCAAGTTGAATCCAATGAGATATTTCATCGAGATCGTCCGAGCCCCGGTCTATTACGGGAGATTGCCGTCTCTGGCCTCCCTCGGGATCACCATCGGCTTTGCGACCGCGGCCCTGGGGGTCGGCTGGATGGTCTTTCGAAAGGCCGCTCCGCATTTCCACGCGCACCTCTGATCATGAATGTGATCGAGATCGAGGGCGTCAGCGTAAAATACCGGAAAGCCCGTGTTCACAGCCTGAAGGAAGCGCTCGTACAGAGTCTGACGTCGCGCCGCGAAGTGTCATGGTTCTATGGTCTCCAGAATGTATCGCTCGAGATCAGACACGGTGAATCGGTCGGCATCATTGGCAGAAATGGTGCCGGGAAATCCACCCTGTTGCGAATCGCCGCCGGAATCATCACACCTTCAGAAGGCGTCGTCGTCACCAGGGGAACGATCGCGCCGGTGATGGAGCTCGGAACTGGCTTCGAGAGCGAGCTGACGGGTCGCGAGAACATCTTTTTCAACGGCGCCCTACTCGGTTGTTCGCGCTGGTTCATGCGAGACCGGATCGATGACATCATTGCGTTCTCCGGTCTCGAGCGCTTCATCGATGATCCCCTTCGCACATACTCCACCGGGATGACTGCCCGCCTCGCGTTCTCGATCGCGACCTCGATTGAAGCAGACACGATTCTTCTCGACGAGATCATGTCGGTTGGTGATGCCGCATTCCGCAGGAAATGTGCCTCCAGGATTCATCGCTTCGTAAACGACGGATCGACCGTCGTCGTGGTCTCTCACGACCTCGAGGCCCTTCGGGCGCTGTGTCCCCGCACGATCTGGATGAGGAAGGGGCAGGTGCTCGCTGACGGCCCGACCTCTGAGGTGATCGACGCCTACAGTGCGTCGGACACGAACGGAGACGTCCGAGGGTGACGGTCTCCGCCACTCGTCGCAGGATCAGCGATCGACACAAATGCTCGGGCCCGTCTCTCTCACCTTCGACAGCGGTCACGCGCGCATGCGCGCTGCAGCGGAAAGTGCGCTGATTCGACTTCTTGCGACGTGCGCCGAGCCCGCTGCCCAACGGTGAAACATCTCGTTTCCCCGGGTCCCGATCCGGTCCGCTGCAGCGGGATCGGCTGCCAGCATCCGCATCTGCGCAGCAGCAGCATCGACGTCCGGATCCGCCCAGAGAGATTCGGCGGCGTACGGACCGAGATTGCGACCAACGCGGACCCGCCGATAAGGAACCAGCATCGCTGAATCGAAGCTGAGAAAATCGTAACAACCACCGTATGGGGTGGAAATGACCGGCTTGGAGTACGCCATCGCTTCGAGAAGCGTCAGTCCGAGTCCTTCGCTTCGGTGAAGAGACACAGAGACGTCCGCGGAGGCGATCAGAGAAAGAATCTCCTCTCTGCTGGCGTACCCATTCATGATGCGAACGCGGCTCCCGCCCGCAAGCCGCTGGAGAGCCTGAACCTGTTTATGAGTTGCGTTCGCCGTTTTCAGTATGAGGATCTCCCGGCCCTGCAGGGGAAAAGCCTTTCGAAAGGCTGAGACGACCGCGCCAGGGTTTTTGCGACGAATGAAGGAGGCAGCATCAAACACGTTCAGGATGACGAAGTCGTCATCGGAAAGACCGAAGTGAGGGCGATCTGGGCCCGGCCACGCGCTGGAGTCCAGACGCGGTGGTACCCAGACGACGGGGAGATCAGCGCGAGCACTGATCGATCTCTGGCAGAACGTGGACGCGACCCAGACCTCGTCGACCAGCCGGAGTGCGGGGTCGAAGTCTTCTGGAAACTTCTCCAGCTCCCAGAACCAATACCCAACGTTCTTGCGACCCTCGAGGACGGCACGCCTGGTTGAGAGGACTTGAGGGAGTTGGTCCGCGTTGACAAAAAACAGATTCACAGGGAACGGGGTTGTGGTGGCCTGTTGCTCGATCGAATGATCATTCCGGCGAAGCCAGTCCTGATCCACCGTAATGGGGGCGACTGGAACGCCGGCCGCTTCCAGCATCCGCACGAAACATCGTGAAATCTCGCCGATCCCGCTCTCGGTGTCGAGATAGCCGAACAGGTTGACGCCAAACGGCTCCTCCACCGGCGTAATGGTCAGTTCGGTTCTCCTTCTGGGGTTGCCCGACACCGGCTGGTCCACATCGATTTCAGGATCGGTCTCAGCGAGTGGTCCTTCAAACTGAAGCGAAGTCGCAGCGCGATCGGGATGAAACAGCCCGCACCAGTACCGGAACCTCAAACGTCGGTATAACCCGACCCCCAGGAGCCGTTGAGCCAAACGAGTGACGAGAGAACCAGGCGGTACCTTATACGATGCGCGTTCTCCGGGAAGCAGCGGCGGATCGTCAACGATGAAGTCCCACCATTGTGGTGGCGAGATCGTCGTGGCGGGCGGGACTGGCAAGTCAATCGGAGCCGGTGAGTCCTTGCTGTTTGCCTCGAGCGTTGCGAGCATTCCAGGCCCGAGCCCCAGCTCCCTTCCGCCTGATGCCTGCAACCATCCGAGAAGGGCGGGACCTTCCCGGGCAGGACCCAGAGGAAACCTGATCCGGAGATCAGACCGCAGCTCCCAGGCGAGGCTCGCAAGCGGCAAAGCCTTCCCCCCCGGACCTGGGCTGAGGGCCCATTCCCTGAAAGATCCCTCTCCAGCGGCAAATGGATTCGACCACGACAGACCATCGGAGTCAGCACGCTGATACAACATGCGCAGGAGACGATTCACCGGCTCCCCGTCCTCGAAGCTTCCGTAGGCATAGGGCAATTTTCGTGTCGTGCGAAAACCCTCGCGAAGCACCGCACTGGCATATCTGTGGAACAGGACCTGGGCATCGGAGGAGAGGTCAGTCAGATGAAAGCGATTCTGATGTTTGGAGACGGAGCTCGGGTCCTCCGGATTGAGTCCACTGAAATGAAAGAAGCGTACTGGCTCGCCTCCGAGGAAGTACCGGCCTTCGATCTCGGTGATATCGCCGCGCGCGTGAAGATTCCAGTAGGCGATGTTGAGGGAAGGATCCCGCAGAATCGTCACCCCCTCGAAGAACGAGGGCACGAGATCAATCCACTTCTGGTCGGTGAAGAGCCCCTTCTCTGGTGCAGAGGCACACCCCTTGACGAGGCGGCTCGCCCACCACGAGAGCATTCGGTTCGTCTCCGGGGATCGTCGCACGCCGATGAAGCCGAGGTTGTAGGAGCCGGACACGAGGAAAGCACCTTCCGTGGGTTGAAGCCCGTCGGTCGGAAGCGGAGACAGCGCATGTGGGGTGAGGACCACATTTGCGTCCTCCAGCGCATCGAGGACCGGGCTCACCCGGTCGAGAATCAGAATATCGGGATCGAAGTAGAGCGCGATATCCCCGCCCGCCACGTTCAGGAGCCAGTCGAGAAAGGCCGGCTTTACCGCAGTACTCAGCTCCATCACGTCGTAGCGAAACGCCATTTCGACGAGCTCTGATATTCCGAGGGATGCGACTTCGATGAGCTCGAACGGCTCCGAGTCGGCATCGATGAGGCCATCGTTCCGATCGGACAGAAGCACGAACACGCGCGAGTCAGGATGATGCTCAAGAAACGAGCGGGCCCAGACTCTCGCGTACGAGACGTAATTTTTCGCCACGATGGTCCCTGCGAAAATCTTGCGACTCAAGAGATCTCCTCTGTCGACTCTTTCATCCGTGAGGACGCCTCAGGGACGGGGTCTCCCATCGAAGTTGCCTGTGGCGATCTCACGGCACCTCCTCAATCCTGACTCCGCAGAGCATGATTCCGAGCCTGCGAGGGTCGAGATTCGCAGGGTCGCGCTCGCGGGCGAGCCCGGTGCGTGCGACGTGCCATTCGACCACGACTGGATCGCCTGATTCGCCCACGACTCCCCTAGGAATGATGCTCCGGTAGGACGCGGCGAGCGAATCAGCCGGCGGTATCGGGTCGAGCTCCACACGCGTTCCATTAACCATGAGCTCTATCGAATCCAGATTCTCGTACTCCAGCGCATGGCAGACGTCGAATTCGATTGAATAGTCGGTCCCTGCCGCGAGCCGTACCTCCATCGTAGAGGTAGTATCGGGCCCGGTCCATCGCGCATAGCCGCTCGATGGACGGCGCTCCGCAGGATGCCATCCGTTCCCTGCGACCGGACCTCCCATGTCCCAGACAAACGAGCGCCTTGTTGACGTTTGCTCCCGGCTTCGTTTCCGGTAGTGCTTCTCCACTAACTCCTCGACGATAGAGTTTGGAATCGGGAGTGTCAGCCGGGCGTGCTCTGCCTCGCCGTAGAGCTCCAGCAACTCCTCGCACATCTGCTTGAATCTCTCATCGAAGAGACTCCTGCCGAACTCGTACAAAGCCACGTCGTCGGCGTCGCGACTGATGATTCTCTCAACTGTGGCGGGAGCCAGTTGTTCCGGTAGCTTACTTTTCTCGGCGATGTTGAACGACTGATATCGTTTCGCGGGCTTCCAGCCGAACGTGTAAGCCAGAAGCAGCAGGGATTCGTCGAATCGTTCGCACAGGCCGAACATTGCAGTCTCACGAAGTCGAGCTCGTGCCACATCGAGACCCAGATTCGGGTAGAGTGAGGACAGGGTCGTGTCGTTCTCAAAATCGGGAGTCGAATACTTTCGATGTACCGAGGCGAGCTCCTCGAGAGGAGCGGATGCGATGAAGCCAGTCTGCCAGTTTGAGTGAGCCCTGGCCATTGCAGGGTGTTCCAGAAACTCCTCGAGGGTCATCTGTCTGCTTATGATCAACTCGTGGAGCAGGGAGGTGGGATTCGATACGACGTAGCCATAGAGAGAGATTATGCGACTGACCGGGTCGCGAAGCATTGTGACGTAGTGCGGATTTCGTAACCTCTCGCCGATGCTGTAGACGTAGTGACCGTTAAAGAGCCGGTACTTGGCGAGCTCCTCCAGGCTGCATCGGTGGGGTCCGAAAACTTCGTTGGGGTTCGGGTAGATCTCATCACAGTGGAAATGGTTCGCCAGAATTGCTCTGAGCGTCAGGCCAGCGGTCTTCGGAATGTGGATGAAGACCAACTGGTCCTCATCGGATATATGTCGTTGCCGATTAGGCACTCATTTGCTCCCTGATCCCCGGTCGAGCGAGGCCTGGCTGCTCGTCTGTCCTGGATTCTGTGAATCAATTGTTCGTGCTCTGCCAGCATACAGTACTGGCTGATCGCCTTTCAGGGAGCCGCTTCTATGTCGCCAATGGACCAGGATGACAAACTCCCGCCTTTCATCCACTTTGCCTAAGAGGTTCATGAGAAGCCGCCGGAGCGCAGCGGAGGACGGTCGAAGGATCTCGGGTACGTCTCATCGCTGAAGCCGACGAGGAGATCCTTTGCTGAGTGAGTATGACAATGACTGACGAACGACCAACGACCACTGGTCATCTCGGCTCAACGAGCCGTGGTGAGGTATCCAAAATGCTTCAGGGTGGTGCCTGCAATCTCCTCGAGCCGCGCGACGACTGTGGAATCGGCGCGCTGCCAACGGCCAAGAGATGCGGGAGGGGCGACCAGTTGCGACGCCCGGCTCGGGTCACCCGGCAGGTCGAAGAAGTGAAAGACCCGTGTTGTCACTTCCACCGGCCAGGCGCAGAGGTCCTCGAGCCGCACCCGCAGATATGCGTGGCCGAGTCGCGCGCCAACCTCGGCGGCCCGTCGGTTGATGCGGTTCCACAGCGCGATCGATTGTTCCGCCTCAGACCAATCCCGCTCGGCCTGGGAGAGAAGTAGCTCGCGGTAGCGAGCAAGCTGGAGCTGGTTCCCGGACATCGCCATGTCGCGTCCGTCGCGTACCACGTGCAGGAATCGCAATCCGGGGAAGCGCTGGGCCAGGAACGGCAGGATGTAGAGGCTCCGCGGGCTCTTCCATCCGTGGTGTCCTCGATGCCCCTGGGAGTTGCTCGCGACGTGCTCGTCAAAAGCCGCGGTCAGGGCCTCGACCATTCCCGGTGGCGCAGGGTACGGCGGCGTATATCCCCCACCCTCGCAGAATGGAACTACCCAGGCGTTGAGGAATCTCTCGATCGGCAGGGAGTCCTCGGCCTCGTTGCGATCCCCGCCGATCGCGAGCCCTCCCGCGGAGGCGAGGCGGGCGAAAACGCGGGTGCCCGAACCACCGGTGGCACCAATCACACACGGCTGGGCTGGCGCGGATGAGCGCTGGCCGTCAGCAATGATTTGAGAAGCGATTCCGTCACCGGAGCTGGTCATGGCGATCGAGGTGTGGGTGCGTCCCACAGAACCGGGATGGCACGTTTCAGGCGAACCCAGCGGAACACATGCCGGTGGGCTTCCTCATTCCTGCTGCCCCCTGGCGCCGGCGTGGCAGCAAGTCGCTGAGTAGCCCGCCAGGCCAACCCAGCGCAGTCTACTCCTGCCCAATCGAGCCTGTCGGGTTGCCGCTGTCTGCGTTGTTGTTATTGCCGAAGCTGAGAACCTGGCCGCCACCGGACCCGATGCCGAAAACATTCCCAGAGAACGTACAATTCGCGATCTTCACGACCGCATTCTGCAGGTCCGCCTTGACTCCGTTCGAGTTGCCTCGCGACACGCAGCCGTCGAGCATCAGCATCGTCGCCCCCGGATTGGAAACGGCGATGAAGCCAGCCCCCGAATTGTCGGTAGCGTTGCTGTTCCTGGCCGTGATGATGCTGAAGTCTTCGACACGCAGCCCGAACTGGTTGTTGCGTAGCTCGGTGTTCTCGATCAACCCGACGGCCGAGACATTCGTACCTGGTTTGATCAGGATGCCGCCTCCGGCATTGTTGCGGATCGTTGTGTCGCTCACGAAGAGTTGAGCGGTGGTCACGGTACCGGCAGATGGACTGAACTCGATCGCTTTCCCCGTGAAGTTGTTGATCGTGCAGTCCTCGACGTGCAGAGCGCGGCCCCCCAGGAACCTGATCCCATTCAGCCCGGTTCCCAACCCCTCGATGTCCAGGCCACGAAGGATGACGACGTCAGCGATTCCGGCATTGACGACGATCGCGTTCGTCCCCGAAACGAGCACTCCAGCCTCGAATCCTTCCGAGGAGATCGTGATTGATTTCGTGATCGTCACTCCTCCGAAGCCGCCCGGATCGAGAACATTGATCTCGCCCTTGGCCGCCGTCTTGGAGATTGCTCCCGCGAATGTCTTGCAGGGCGCGGTTCGACTGCAGGGATTTGCATCATCTCCGACGCCGGAGACCCAGGTACGGGTCGCCTGTGCCTGTGCCATGCTGCTGAATACCAGAACGAGGAGCACCGCAAGAAGGCGGGAGATGTACTGTGGACGTGGATATCTCACTGGACCACTCCTTTGATTGTATTGCTTGTATTGGGACCGGTCACGAGATCTGCCAGGCGATAACGGTAGAGCGAAAGGCCGACTTTGTCTAATAAAATTATTCCGGCTTCGTAAATCATCAGCTATCATCCTATTGTGACCGACAACGACGAACGCGAGCGGGGTCGCATCCGTTCCGCACACTAGTCCAGAGACCCGCCGATGCGACCCCCCTTCGACTGATCGTCACCGGCATGCACCGGTCGGGTACCTCGTTCGTCGCTTCACTGCTCGCGGCCTCGAACATCCGGATGGGCGGGCGGTTGCTGCCGGCCGACGCGGCAATCCCGACGGCTACTTCGAGGATCTCGACTTCCTCTCGCTCAATCGCCGCATGCTCGAGGCGTGCACCCCCGCGGAGGAGGGCCATCGCGACTGGGGTTGGACCGAGAGCGAGCGCTTCGACGACGCCGTCCCCGGGACATATCGCAGCGAGGCAGCGGCACTCGTTGCCGAGCGCGATCGCATCGGGGGACCATGGGGTTGGAAAGACCCGCGCACCTCGATGCTCCTCGATTTCTGGGACGACGTGCTCGGAGCGGAGGCCCGCTTTCTCCTCCTCTATCGCCATCCGTGGGAGGTCGCCGATTCGATGCTGCGCAGCGGCGCCGACGTCTGGCTCACACATCCCGGATATCCGGCACGCATCTGGACGCGATACAACCGCAACATCCTCGATTTTCATCGGAGTGCCGCGGCCGAACGCTGCTCGTCAGCACGAATCGCATGCTGCGCGATCCCGGCCGCATTCACTGCCATGCTGCGCCAGCGCTTCAGTATCGAGGCGGATGCGAACACGATCGCCGAACTGCGCGACGAGACCTCATTTATCTCGCCTCCTGACGACGATCCACTACCGCGCCTCTGGCACCACATCAACGCGGAGGCGATGGAGCTCCTCGGAGCGCTCGACGATGCCGCGGATCTCGGTAACGACCGCAGATGGGAGGCGGCTTCGCGTAACCGCCCCCCTCGGCCAGCAACGCGCCCACGGCTCTCGGTCATCATTCCCTGCCACGATGACGGCGACTATCTGATCGATGCGGTGGCCAGCGTCGAGCGCAACGCGCCCGCGGACACCGAGCTGATCATCGTCGACGACGGGTCGACGCAGCCCCGCACGCGCGAGGTACTCTACGCACTCCGCCACGCCGCGTATCGCGTGCTCGAACAGCCGCATCCAGGCCTCTCTGCGGCCCGCAACCGCGGGATCGCCGCGTCTGCGGGCGACTATCTCCTGCCCCTCGACGCCGACAACCGTCTGCTCCCCGGCTTCGCCGAGGAATCGGTGGCGTTGCTCGACGCCGACCCTGCAGCGGGCGTGGCTTATGGAGATCGTCGTGAGTTCGGAGCGCGGAGCGGGGATGTTGTCGTGCCGGAGCTTCGATTTGCCGGCGATGCTCTGGAGCAACTACATCGACGCCTGTGCCGTCATGCGCCGCACGGTCTGGAGCGATGTTGGCGGCTATGACGTCGCCTTCACCGACTGGGAAGATTGGGATTTCTGGCTCGGGGCGGCGAAGCGCGGGTGGCGATTCATTCATCTTTCCCGGCCGATGTTCGAGTACCGCATTCGTCCCGACTCACTGCACCAGATTCCTGCGAGGGGACGACTATTGCCATCCCTGCATCGCCTCTACAACAAACATCACGATCTGATCTCGGCGACCGCCATCGACATTCTCATTGCCGCGCACGTCGAGCGCCGTCAGCTCTTCGCCGGCACCGCAGCATTGCGCGAATCGCGCGACGCCATTCAGGCGGAGATCGACCGTATGGCCGCTGGGAACCAGGAGCACATCGCGGCGCTGCAGGAGATCGTGGCCGCACGCGATGCCGAGCTGGCGTCGATCAAGGCGATCCTTGCGGCGCGCGACGAGGAGCTGGCCTCGGTGAAGCGCGTCCTGCAGGCCCGCGACAGGAACTGGCCGCGGTGAAGCGCGTCCTGCAAGCGCGCGACGAGGATCTGACTGCGCCGGCCGACGCGCCTCCGGCCCCAGTCGCACCGGAAGAGCTCTAGCCCGCATTTCTCACCAGCTTTCTACTGCGTCGGCGGATAGCGGCGCGTCTGCTGCGTTCCGCTCGACCCGGCTCCTCGACATAGTGTCGACTATGTCTGCGGGGCCGGATCTTCGCGCGCCTTGCATCCACACCACTCTCCACCGACTCGCTACGACACCTGGTGAGAAATGCGGGCTAGCCCCAAAGGCCCCGAACTGAGCGGGAGGGCGAGCCTCGCGGCGAGCCGGGACGCAAAGTGGCAGAGCAGGCGTTTACTCGACCTTCTCGACAATCGTCCTGATCTGTGCGCGAAGATTCGGATTGGGAATTTCATCGATCAGCCGCGGGTCGGTTTCGACTGCTTTCATGATCAGCTCGATGCCCTTGTCGTATCTTCCGTGAGCCATCATGTAGAGCCCTGCTTCGATCCGAAAGCGCGGCGGTACCCTGCTCGAGGCCGCTGCTTCATATAGTCCCAGTCCGACCTCAAATTCGTTCGCATCAGCAGCAAGACGGGAGGATGCCACTCTTCTGAATCCGTCGAGGTACGGATCCCAGGGAGCCAGTGCCGTCAGTTGATTCTGATACCGTCGTGCCACTGCCGGAGATCCTTGCGCCGGATGGTGAATCAGGGGCCGGAGCAGAACATTCTGTTGATACGGTCGATGCACGAGGAGAACCAGCAGGAGTCCTCCTGCGGTCATGATCAAAAGTGAAAGCCCCACCCTAGAGATCTTCAGCAGCACCGAGAGCCCCTCCTGTTGCGATCGCCAGAGTTCCGTAGACAGCGGCAATCTGAAGCGGAAACAACACCAGCGCCGCAATTGAGAGCACCGGCACCAGCACACCAGCACCGAACCTGATCCACTGGCGCCAGTCGCTCCCACCGTCCTCAGGAAGGCTCGCTAACGCGCGGCGAGTGAACACGATGATCGCTGCCATCATCAGAATCACGACCGGCATCCCGGCTTCCGCGGCGCTCTCCAGAAAATCATTGTGCGCCATGTCGAACCACTCCGTACCGGAAGACAGAAGGAGCTTAGGGTGCTGTTGCCGCAAGAGCTCAGCGGTCTCAGTGAACTCCAGCGGAAAACGACCAGGTCCTGCACCGAAAAGAAGACTACTTTTCACCAGATGGAGACAGACCATCGCGGGGAGGATGCGCGAACCGGTGGCCTGCACATATCGTCCCTCGCGTAGCCCCTCCGAATATCTGGTCAGTCTCTCGGGAACCGAGTCGCTCTCCTGTACCAATCCACTCAACCAGGCCGCACCAACCGCCAGGATCACGAGAACCGACACGATGACCAGCAGTCTGCGTCGGCCCGAGCGTGACGCTCTGGATCTCACCAGTAGAAAGGAAGCGGTCATCGGCACAGCGAGCGCGATCGCCGTGAGGGTGCTGCTGAGCAGGATGCCGGCGAGTATGAACAACACGGCAGAACCTGCTGCTACGAACCGGCGTCGATCTCTCGAGTGGCCTATCATGAGTGAGATTGCCGTGGAGAGCGGAATCAGGAGGTACAGTCCGACATCGTCTCTGTTGCCCAGAAAGGCAGCACGGGAAAGGAGAACCCGATCGTGGTGAGGCAGGGTCTGAAATGCCTCCAGGGTAACCATCGGGTGCCAGAGCCCGGCACTCTGGAGCATGAGCGCGCCGGAGTTGATGATGCCGGGAATCAGAAGCAACCAGAACAGACTGGAGCTCCCGGTAGATCGGACGTAGTCGCGCGAGCAAACGAACAGGATGAGGGCCGCGGTCACATCCGCCCAGCCCCACCAGGAGACGCCGGGATCAGGAGAGAAGGCGGCCGCAATTCCACACCATAGCCAGATGGCGAGCAGAATGAGCGAGAGGCGATCCTTCAGGTGGGCGCGCCAGTCCGGGGGCTTCGACCACGCTGACCGGACCCCGTAGGCCACGACCAGCAGAATCGCTGCGGTTCGAAGAATGAGAACCTTCGGGAATCGAAACGGGTCCAGCCCTTGCGCAGTGGTAAGCACGGGCAGCAGAAGTGCTGCCGAGGCCAGCACGGCTCCGATGATCCCGTAGAAAACGGGGGAGCGAGGCCTCGTCGCCCGTAGTGGAGCTTGCTCTCGACTTGGTCCGATGATCAGAAAATAACATCGATCCCAATCCCGGGGCCAGAAGATTCCGGCGCTTCTGATCGGGGGCTGCAGCTCCGGAGAGCGGTCAGTCGACCGGAGGCGCGGCCGGCTTCAGACCGTAGGCGAGCTTGCGCCGGCTTGCCAGGCGTGGGTCGTGGACCCGCGATGCGGCCAGGGCCAGGCGATAGGACTCGACTGGTTGATCGGGAGAGGAACTTACACGATCGACCACGAATCCTGTGTCGCGGACCATTTCCTCCAGACACGATCGGTTCGGAGCCCAGAAGTTCGTCGGGTCGTTGTTCAAAGCACCGTTCGGATAGAAGCGCATGATCGGAAGATCCGTCTCGGGCAGCGAAGTCGCGGCTGTTTCGATGTAGAGCTTTCCGTCGCACAGATCGGCGATGATCGATAGGCCGCGATACGGGTCCGGCAGGTGGTAGAGGACACCGAGGAACAACACGACATCGAACTTGCCGAGGTCATGCGTCGGCAGATCGAAAAGGTTGCAGTTCAAATGGGGGATGCTCACGCCGTTCAGTTCTTCCATGACTTGAAAGCCGCTCATCGTCTTCGGCTTATAGTCGACCGCCGTTACCTCCGCTCCGGCGCGTTGCAGCATCAGGCTGAAGAAACCATCGCACGCTCCGATGTCGAGGGCGCGTATACCACTGAGATCATCAGGCAGCGCCAGCCAATCCCACCAACTCTGCGGTTGATAGGTGCCATTCGTCCAAATACCAGGCACGATTTCGTAGTTCTGGTGCCAATGACGTACAGATGCCAGCTTTGCCGCAATTTCAGGTGACATATGTCGACGCTCCGTTCTCGAGACCGCTCGCTTCGATGTGCGAAAGGTTCCATTTCAGACGGCGGACAATGAGGGATTCTCAAAGGATCATGATCGATATCCACGATTCCCACAACCGCCCGCGCTCGAATCTTCCCGGGGTTCCGGACACTCGGACTTCCTCTCCAGAAAGCCGTTTCAGTTCCCGCCGAGGTAGCCCAGGGCGCGGAGCTGGGCCTCTTCATCGGGAGTGAGGCGAGCCGATGCGGTCGGTGAGCTCTGCCCGCGAAGCGCCTTCCCTTGCCGGCGATCTTCGGCGACGGAGCGGCGGAGCTCGGATGACATCTCCACCCGCAGCGCTTCCTGGCTGCCGGCGACGTCCACTTGTTCGTCCGGGTCCGCGTCGAGGTCAAAGAGCTGCTCGCTGGTCAGGATGTACTTCCACTTCTCACGGCTCGAGGCGATGCCCATAGAGACCATCGTTCGCGTTGGCCGATCGCCAACGACCGCGGGGATGAATGATCGACCCTGCATTCCGGGATCTGATGTAACGCCAAGTATCTCGAGTATCGACGGAGCCAGGTCGATCATCGCGACGAGGCTCTCCACGCGCTTGCCGGCAAAGCGTCGATCCGGCCAGCGCAGAATCAGCGGGATACGGGCGATACTGTCGTAGCCACCGCGGGCGTGGAGAAGCATTCCGTGCTCGAGAAACTCCTCGCCGTGGTCGGAGACGACGACGAGAATCGTGTTGGAAAGCATGCCTCGCTCCTGGAGCGCAGCGAGCAGTCCAGCCACCTGGTGATCGGCGTAGCTGATGCAACCATCGTAGAGATCGACGATCGTCCGTAGCTCCGCAGGCGAGAGGTAGTCCCGACCGTCGAGACGCCCGGCCGTAATCTCGTCGTTGATCCAGGCGAGCATCCTGGTGCCGCATCGGCCGTCCTTGCAACCGTCGAACGGCTCTCCTTTTCCGGAAAGAAAGCGGTCCCGGAACTCGGCCGGACAGTCGTACGGGAGCGGACCGGGCTTGGAGTGGACGTCGTATGTGTGAAGGAAGAGGAAGAACGGATCGGCGCTCTCCTCGTCCAGCCACTCGAGCGCCTTCGGGATGATCGAGTCGAGGTGTCCGCCCGCGTCGTCGTAGACGTCGAAGCCCTGATCGAAGCCGAATTTTGCACGCATCCACCCTCCGTCGGTGAACGCTGCGGTGCGATAGCCCGCATCGGACAGCAACTCTGCCAGTGTCACGGCGGCGCCGGGAAGAGGTTCCTCGCTTCCCGCTTCCATCCCGTGCGTGAATCGACCCATCGACGTCATCAGGCTCATGTGAGACGTCAGGGTCCCGCCGCCGTTGTGCAGTGCGCGCTCGACGACGACGCCTTCGGCGGCCAACGAACGCAAAGTCGGATCGGTGTCGCGAAAGTAGCCGTAGGTACCGAGGTGGTCGGGACGCAGCGTGTCGATCGAGAGGAGAAGGACGTTGCAGTCGAGGCACTCAGCGGAGGCCATCACTGTCTTCGTCGGTTCAGGTGGCTCGACCGAAGGCTCGCTGCACGCGACGACAAGCAGAACGCCGGCCCACACGACCACCGTTGACCATCGGCTCACGGACGTCGAAGCTGAGAAACGGGGGCTGGATTTGATCATTTTTGAGCGCGGGCGCCTGGATCATCTCGTATATCTGTGGCTTTGTACGGACTCACTGATTCTGGCCTGGGACTTCGGACTGTACAGCTTCTTTGTTGTGAAGGCGTGAGTATAAATCATCGCCCGTGTGGGTTGGCGCTCCAGCCCCGACTCGCAGGGGCTCCAGCCCTGTTGGGCGAAGGTTGAGATTTGGGATGTGGGTCGTCCTGACACGACAGGCTTTCCGGAGGGCCCGAGCACTCCCCGCCTGTCCCGAGGAAGCGAAGGGAGTTCGCCCCGCGGTAGAGGCGACTCCCCGTCGAGCTCTTACCGGTGCACGAGGATCTCCTCATGGTCTACCCAGTCGGGCCAGCGGGCGATGTCGAGTCGTGCCTCCACGTTCCATGTGAGTTTGTTGTCCGACGCGTAAAACGACGGCGGTGCGTCGGCCGGAATCGGGATCGAGACTCCATCCTGGTACGGCAGGCCTGCCGCCAGCGACTTCGCTCCCGAGATCTCGAAGTCCTTTTCGTACACGACCTGGCGATAGGTGCTCTTGTTGGTGCCCGTTCCGCGTACGACCGTCTCGGTGGCGACGATGCGTGCAGTCGCACCGAGGAGCTCGGTCGAACCCTCCGGTTTGCAGCCGATCCTCACACTCAGATCCTGTCCGGCTCGCACGAGGCGTGGCTCGATCTGAAAATCGACACGTCCGAGCTTCTTTTTCGCGATGACGTTGCGGATCACTTTGAAGGTAGCGAAGATGAACACGGCCAGCACCGCAACTGCACCGAACATCCAGGGAAGAGCCTCGCCGAGCGACAAGTCTCCACGCGCCCAGGCGGCTCCTCTTGTGATGCCCGCACCGAGGAAGAAGACCATCGGTCCGAACAGAAGGAGGAGGCACCCGATCCCGAGTGCGTTCCCTGCGCAACCGCCCGATGGCTTGACCGTGCTCTCGGGTCCGAGCACTTTCTCTTTGAAATCTTTCGGAACGTGATGACTCGACCCTGCTGCCGCGATCCAATCGGGATCTGCTTCCGGGTCGGGCTCGAGCAGAATCTCGATCTCTGTCTTCGGGTCGATCGCCCACGGAATGTCGGCGCGGGCGAAGACCTCCCACGCGACATTCAGGTAGTGTCCGTTGTAGGTGAAGGGCCCCGCGGAGGGAATCCGCAGCTCGAACCGTCCGGTCCAGGTCGCGCCGGCAGTCCAATCACCCTGGAAGAGTACCTGAGAGGCGATCTCCTCCGAGACCGAATTCCCTTTCCCATGTGTGCGCCAGCGGAGACCGACTTTCAGTTCGTTGCACTTCGCATCCTTGTCGACGCGAACCTCGAGCGTTCCCCTCACGATGTCTCCGGGCCGGAAGCTCGTCTTTTCTCCATCGAGATGCAGCGTCAGATCGCATTTCGCCATCGGTTCGTCTCCCCCCTTTCATTGAGAAGATGCTGGTAGTCTTCGTAGAGTTGGTCGAGCAGGGACCGGAGATCATCTCCGAATCGCATTGAGAGCTCGCGCGCCTCGTCGATCGTCAGTCGCGGCGGGCGTCCGCCGCTCATGCGGGCCCAGTCGATCCGGCGCTCGAGGATCGCGAGCAGACCGTGCGGGTCGAGGCCCTGGACGGTGATCGACTCGACGAACAAATCTGCGCCGTCGAGCTCGTTCGAGAGGTTTTGGTGGGTGGCGATGACCAGGGAGGCACCGGCACGGCGAGCCTCCCGGAACAGGCGTTGGCGTCTGCGGCGTGGGAGTCTCTGCGCTTCATCGAGAAGGAGCGCCGGGCCTCCGAGAGGTCGGGCGATGAGCGGCGGGATCTCCGGGAGTGGCTCATCCTCGCCGAGATAGATGTACGGCGCTGTGGGAAAGTGACTCTGCAGACGGCGTAGCCGCGCCGTCTTGCCGCGCCCCGCCTCCCCCATGATCTGGACGACGGTGCGAGGACGCCGCAGAAGAGCCGCGAGCTCGTCCTCCCCTTTGAGCACGATAAGACTCGCCACCTCGTCCTGCGGAGGCTCTCCGAACGGGTTCCAGCGCAGCCCGAGCCGCGACCAGGGTAAGACGCCCATTGGATGCATTGGGGTGAGGTTAACATGACACGAAATGATCGACCTGGCGTACCTCTTGTGCATCCTCATTCCGCCGACGGCATTGCCGCCCAGACCTCGATCCGGTCGCGCCCCTTCTGCTTGGCGCTGTAGAGAGCCTGGTCGGCTCGCCCGATCAGCGCCGACAGCTCTCCGCCTCGCTCCGGGTTCATCGACGCGACGCCGATACTGAGCGTGACGATTCCGAAGCTGCTTTCCTCGTGCTCGATCTCGAGTGAGCGCGCGGCATGCAGAACCGTCTCGGCGATTCTCATCGCACCATCCTCGTCGGTATCCGGAAGGATGACGGCGAACTCCTCACCACCAAATCGCGCCGCCAGATCGCTCGCCCGCCTCATCGAATCTACGACTGCTCGAGCCACGGCAACGAGTGTCGTATCTCCCCGCTGGTGACCGTACCGGTCATTGAAGCTCTTGAAGTGGTCGACGTCGATCAGCAGCAGAGACAGAGGAGCCTCGCGCCTGATGTGGTCGCGCCAGAGCACCTCGATCCGCTCGTCGAAGATTCGACGATTCGAAATTCCGGTCAGACCGTCGAGCGCCGCGAGCTGCTCCAGCTTTTCGTTCGCGTCGCGAAGCTCCTCGGTCCGTTCCGCGACCTTCCGCTCCAGATTGCGATGCACATCGAGAAGCTCGAGATGCGTCCGGACACGCGCGAGCAGCTCCGACTTCGTGATCGGTTTCATCAGGTAATCATTCGCGCCCGTATCAAAACCCTCGAGCAGGTCGCGCACCTGATTCTTCGCCGACAGATAGATGATCGGCATCTGCGAAGCGTCCCGCTCCTCGCGAAGTTTCCGGCAGACGTCGTACCCGGACATCCGCGGCATCATGATGTCGAGCAGAACGAGATCGGGCGCCTCCCGCTCGAATGCCTCGAGCGCCTCCTCTCCGCCGCTCGCTTCGACGATTCGGTAATTGTGAAGCGCGAGCTGATTGACGAGGACCTGCCGGTTCACCGGTTCGTCATCGACGACGAGGACCTTGAATTGCTCTCCGTCGCCATTCTCGCCGACGACCGTCGCGAGCTCGCCGGAAGCCACCGCGCGACCGAGCGGAGCGATTTCCCCGACCCGATCCCGATCTGCTCGCGCTGCCCGCTCGCTCGCCACGGGAAGCGTGAAAGTAAACGCCGATCCCTCACCCGGCTGCGACTCGACCGTCAGCGATCCGCCATGCAGCTCGACGAGTTGCCGGCTGATCGCCAGCCCGAGTCCGGTTCCGCTGTAGCTGCGCTCGGTGTCTCCCTCGACCTGCTCGAACGATACGAAGATTCTCTCCTGGTCATCCGCAGAAATCCCGATCCCGGTATCACGCACGGTCACGGCGATCATTCCGTCGTGCTCCTGCGCCGAAACTCGAACGTCTCCCTCCTGCGTGAACTTGACTGCGTTGCCGATGAGATTGTGAAGTATCTGCTCCACGCGATTCTCGTCAGCATCAGCCGAGGCGAGATCGACGGGGACATCGTTGACGAGCGCGAGACGCTTGTCGGCGGCCAGCGGTCTCGTCAGCGTCAGCACGACGTCGACGAGCGACCGCAGATCCACCGGTCTCCGGGCGAGCGTCAATGACTCATTCTTCAGCTTCGAGAAGTCGAGAACGTCATCGATCAGCGACCCGAGACGGCGCCCGCTCGAAACGATCATCGACAGGTTCCGGGCTGTCGCCAGCGGCAGCTGTCCTGTCGCGCCGTCGATCAGCGATTCCGCGATGCCGATCATTCCGTGCAGCGGGGTGCGCAGCTCGTGAGAGGTGTTTGCGAGAAACTCGTCCTTGAGCCGATCGACCCGCCGAAGCTGTTCGTTGATCGCTTCCTCTCGCTCCGCACGCTGCCGTTGTTCCTCCGCCCGGCGATGCAGAGTCCAGATCAGAGCGGCGAGAAGACCGAGCGCCGCGATCGCGTAGAGCGCGTAAGCCCACCAGGTTCTCCACGGCGCAGGCAGGACGCTCACCGCGAGCGGTGCGGTCGGTGGCCCCCATTCGCCCCTGCCGTTCGCGGCACGAACCTGAAATTCATACGTTCCGGCAGGGAGATTCGTGTAGGTCGCCGAACGACGCTTCGCATCCGTAACGAGCCAGTCCGAATCCCAGCCCGAGAGCTTGTACGCGTATTGGATCCGATCAGGACTCGCATAGCTCAATCCGGCGAACTCGAACGTGATGACGCTGTCGAGATGATCGAGCGTGATCGCGTCGGCCACTGTGATCGATCGATCGAGAGTCAGTCCCGCCTCGGCGCCTTCATTCTCGGCATCCGTACGAATCGGGACCGGATCGTTGAAAAGCTCGAGGCCGGTCAGCACCACCCGTGGCGCTTCTGCTGCTCGCTCCTGCGCCAGGTCGAGAAACGCGACACCTCCAGTCGTTCCGACCGCGAGCCGCCCATCGTCGAGTATCGCGAGAGAGTGCCACGACACGCCCGAGCTCGGCAGTCCGTCCTCTGCGAGATAGACCTCGATCTCGCCCGTCCCGGGTCGAGCGCATGCAGACCGTGGCTGGTTCCGATCCAGATCGTCCCGTCGGCTCCTTCGAGAAGAGCCGAGATCGACTCGTTCCGCAGACCATGCTTGCGTCGATAGACCTGCCAGTGGTTGCCGCTTCCGCTGTGACGGTACAGTCCGGTATTGGTCCCCGCCCACACCGTCCCATCACGACTGATGAGAAGAGCATTGATCCTGTAGCTGCCGATACTGTCACGCTCTCCTTCCTCGGGACGGAACTTCGTAAACTCGCGAGTTTCCAGATCGAGTGTGTAGAGACCGTTCAGAAACGTGCCGATCCACAAGAGTCCATCCGAGGCCTGCGCGAGATCGAACGTCGTCGCGAGCATGCCACCGTCGGGATCGCCCTCGATGATCGCAGGATGACTGAACTCGCCACTCTCGGGATCGAGCCGGTCGAAGCCATGATTGAGCCCGATCCAGATCTCTCCGGTCACACCCTCGGTGAGAGAGTAGACGGAGTCCTCGGAGATGCCGCCGTCCTCTCTCCTGTGATGGATCCACCCGTCGGTCCTCGGGTCGTAGCGGTCGAGTCCGCTGTCGGCCGTTCCGACCCAGATACGGTCTTTCGCATCGACGAGCAGGCAGTACGGCTCATCGCTCGCGATGCTGGATCGAACGTTCGGATCGTGCCGGTACTGCGTCCACCTCCCGGTGCCGGGCTCGAATCGCGCGACGCCCCCGGAATCGATCGCGATCCAGACGTCGCCGTCCGATGTCTGCCCGATCCCCCAGACGTCATCTCCCGCGAGCGCGTCCGGCAGATCCGGGTCGGCCTGGTACGCCTCGAATCGTTGCGTCCGAGGATCGTGACGATCGAGCCCGTCGTCGGTCCCGATCCAAAGAAGGCCGTCTCGATCGATGATCAGGTCCGAGGTTCGATCGTTCGCGAGGCTGTTCTGCCGCGTGGGATTGTGATGGAAAAGCGGTCCACCACCGGTCGCAGGATCGAATCGCTGCACGCCCGAGCCAGGCAGACTAGCCAGAGACGACCCCCACCGGCATCCGCGATCGATCGAACCGTACTGCCGGCAACTCCCATTTGCGGATCCGAGGAGGATGCGAACCGTTGGAACGACTCGTTGCGGGGGTTCCAGAGAGCGAGACCCGAGCTGGTTCCGATCCATAGGCGCCCCTCGGGGTCTTCGTGAAGAGCCGCGATCCGAAGATCGGGAAGCGAAGACTCGTCACCCTCGGCCGGGACGAACTGCTCGAACGACTCGCCGTCTGGCTCGAAGCGATACAAGCCGTGCCCGACGCCCCCAACCCAAACCGTTCCGTCACTCGCTACGAGCACGTCGCCGATTCGCGACGCACGGATCGCGCCGGGACGATCGGGATCAGGCGGGAAGTGCGTCGATCCACCGGTCGCAACGTCGAAGCGAACGAGTCCGTCGGTGCGAGTGCCGACCCAGAGCGTCTCTGGCCCGTCAAACGCCAGAGTCGAGACGTGATCGCTCGGAAACCCGTTCGCCTTGTTCCATACCTCGAACGAGTCGGTCTCGATGACGTATCGAGCCAGACCTCCGCCCCTGGTTCCGATCCAGAGCCTGCCTTCCGGATCGATCGCCACCGTTCGGACGTCGTTGTGTGGAAGGCTCGACGGGTCTTCCGGATCGTGCGTGTAGCTTCGGACCTCATACCCGTCGAAACGCGCGAGCCCGTCCGGCGTCGCGATCCAGATAAACCCGATCCCATCCTGAGCGACCGCGTTGATCGTTTCATCGGGAAGTCCATCGTTCACGCTCAGATGCTCGAAGCGAAGCATCCTCTGGCCATGGATCGCCAAAGTCGGCGATGCGAGCAGCAGCAGAAGGAGCACGATCGATCGAGCCGGCGCGAAACGACTCCCGATGTTCGAGCGATTTGTCATGATGTGCCGAGACTCGGTGAAGCTTACACTGCCCGACCGGCTGACGAACAACTCTACGGGATGTGCCTGTGCAGTTCCGGAAGCGTCGTCAGCACAGCGTTGCGAAAGACGTTGTAGACGACACCCACGTCGTCCGAGTTGTAGTAGCCGGCGGCGAAGACGGCGACCAGATCATACTCCGGGACGATGAAGATCACCTGCCCACCATTCCCCCGCGCCGAGATCACGTCGACGGCATCGTCTTCAAAGCGGAACGTACTCCTCCACCAGAGATACCCGTACGGTTCGCCCTGGATCGTCGTTGAAGGCGCGATCGAATGCTCGATCCAGTCAGCAGGCACGATCTGCTCGCCGTTCCACTTCCCTTTGTCGAGGACGAGCATTCCGATCTTCGCCATGCCGCGCGGTGTCAGCCGAAGGTGTCCGCCGGTATCGACTTTTCGTCCCTCGTCGAAACGCGCCCACTCGTAGTTCCGGATCCCGAGCCTGCTGAAGAGCATCTCATCGGCAAACACCGCAAAGTCGTCCCCCGTCGCGGCGGCGATCGCCTCTCCCAGCACGACGACGCCACCGGTGCAGTAGCGGGTCACCTCCCCGGGCGGGTTCACTCGCGACAGGGAAAGGAAGTAGTCGACCCAGTCGCGCGACTTGTACATGCGATCCTCCTGGCCCCGTGTGGAGTGATCACCGTCGTCGCAATCGAGTCCGCTGCTCATCGTGAGCAGATGGCGAACGAGAATGTCTTCCTTGTCCCGTATGTCGGGATACGAATCGGAGAGCAGCTCCATCATCGGTGTATCGACTCCCTCTAGCGCGCCGCGATCGATCGCGATGCCCGTCAGGAGAGATGTGATGCTCTTCGTAGCTGAGCGGATGTCGTGCGGGTTGTGAGGCCCATAGCCGTCGAAGTAACGCTCGAAGACGAGCTTGCCGTCGCGAGCCACCACGATCGCCCGCAGCTCGTGATCGTCGCGCTCCGCAAAATGGTCAGCGACGCGCTCGAGATACGACACGTCGAGGTCGACGTCCGAAGCCGTCGCCTCGAGAATCGGATCATCCTCACCAAGCGGCTCGATGATCTTCGAGGTCGTCGAGCACGCCGCGAGCGACAGCAGCAACAGGAGCACGGTGATTGTCGTCTTCGATAGTCGCATGACCGCAGATGATCGACGACCATCGCCCGACACGCAACCCCCCGGATGGGTCGTGCGTGTGGGTCGTGCGTCTCGCACGAGGTGTCGTGGCGTCCTCACTACACCTCGGCGGAAGCTTCTCTTCTCGGGCGAGACTCTCGACCCTCCCGCGACACGCACAGTAAACTGTGGTGATGAGCACCACGACCGCGGATTCGAGCCCGTCCCGATGTGACAGTCGCGAGGAGCGCAACTGTATCCAACCATATCCCGCACGGGATGCTACCGTCGGCGAGCTCGAGCTCCGTCGCGCGCTCCCGGTCCGGGAACGTCGCCTCGTCGGACCGTGGTGCTTCCTCGACCGCTACGGACCGCTCAGCTTCACCCACGCAAAACCGATGGACGTTGCGCCGCACCCGCACATCGGTCTCCAGACAGTCTCCTGGCTCCTCGAAGGAGAGGTTCTCCACCGCGACAGCCTCGGATTCGAGAGCCTGATCAGACCGGGAGAGCTCAACGTGATGACCTCCGGTCGTGCAATCGCGCACTCGGAGGAGACTCCCTCTGACAACAGCGGCAGGCTGAGCGGAGTTCAGCTCTGGGTGGCTCTTCCGGAAGAGGAGAGGCACCGCGACCCGGACTTCGAGCATCACGCGGATCTCCCCCTCATCGAGCTCGGCGGTGGAAGGATGACCCTGTTCATGGGGACGAGCGGGAGTGACGTCTCCCCCGCCACCGCGTTCTCCGGGATGATCGGCGCCGACGCCACGATCGATCCGAAAGCTCGCATCGACCTGCCGCTCGAGACCTCGTTCGAGCACGCACTTCTGGTCCTCGACGGGCTCGCATCGACTGATGGTGAGGTGCTCACCCCAGACACCCTTTACTATCTTGGCACCGGTCGAAGCGAGCTCCCCGTGGCCTCCGATGAGGGTGCCCGCATCCTCCTCGTCGGTGGCATTCCGTTCGGGGAGTCGATCGTCATGTGGTGGAACTTCGTTGCGAGAACTCACGAGGAGATCGAGCAGGCACGACTCGACTGGGAACGGCACGATCGCTTTGGTGAAGTTTCCGGTTACAGCGGAGCCAGGCTCGGAGCACCCCCGCTTCGGGGGCGAGCCACACCCCCCGCGGCTTCGTAGACAGGTGAATCAATGAAAGTGTGCATCGTAGGAGCGTCCGGAAAGCTCGGTCAGTACATGGTGCAGCACGCGCTGGACCGTGGATACGAGGTCGTCGGCGTGTGCCGGGCCGAGAGCGTGGAGAAGCTCGACCGATACAAGGACCGCATCAGTATCGTTCCCGGTGCCACGAACGATCGCGAAGTCATCAGGCGCGCTGTTGCAGGCTGTGACGGCGTGCTGACGGTCCTGGCACCCTGGGGAGTTCAGCAGTACTCGTCCGGTATGATGGAACACGCTCGGCTGAAGGCTCATCTCGTTGCAGATCTGCGAGATCGGCACTCGCTCGACCAGATGGCGCCGCAGCGCCTCGGCCTTCTGCTCGCTCGTGAAGTTACGACGGCTTCGTTTCGGTTTCGACATGACGGTTCTCCTCTCCGTGTATTTTGAACGGATTTCGATCTGTCATGTTCCGGCTGAGGCAGTACACGGGCGCTCTTCTTTTCGTCATGCCCCGATTCGACTTCGTGCTGCTGGTCCGCGTCCGACGATCAGTGGAAAGCTTCTACCCGGTTTCTACCGCCATGTTTGGCGCGGTAGAGCGCCTGGTCCGCCAGCGCGATCAACTCCCCTGCCTGATGGACCGAGAAGCCTCCCTCCACACCAGCGACTCCGATGGAGGCTGTGACGTGAACCCTTGCGTCCAGTGTCTGGAGGAGATTCCCTTCGATTCGTTCGCGAAGCCTCTCGGCAACCATCATGGTGTGCTCCAGAGGGGTCGAAGGAAGCAACAGACAGAACTCCTCGCCGCCGTAGCGACCCGGGATGTCGTACGCCCGAAGACTCTCGAGGATCAGACGCCCCATTTCGCGAAGAACTTCGTCCCCAACGAGATGTCCATGTGCGTCATTGACCTGCTTGAAGTGATCGACGTCCACCATGAGCACAGACAGAGGGAACTCGTGCCGTTTCGATCGCTGAAGCTCCTGGTTGATTTTGTCCTCGACGAACCATCGGGTGTACAGGCCAGTCAGGAGATCGCGCGTCATCTTCTCGGAAAGGGCTTTGTTTCTTTGAACCAGCGCCTCGTTGTTCTCCTTGGCGATTCGCAACTCTTCGCTGAGATGGGCGATGGTCGAGCTCGACTCGAGGTCGCGGGCGAGCAGCGTCTCGATCTTTCGGCGAAATTTCGCTTCGTCCGGCGTAAGCGCAGATCGTGACGAGACGGCAAGATTGCTATCGGAATCGACGTTCAGCTCGAAATCCGAGCCGGTGATACGCGAAAGACACTCGACCAATTCGAGGGCCTCGGGACTGATGCTGCTCATGGGATCGTCCTCAGCAGGTAATATTGTGGGTGGAAAGACGCAGTATAACCAAAACTCCGTTCCTGTGAAGTGACGATCGATCCAGCGTTGCAGGTCTGGAGGAACTTCGCCGACTCACCTGACCCACGCACGGCCAGGTCTTTGGTTTTTGTCCCCGGTCCACTCACTGTAGATTTCCATCGCGAAGTTCGAAACACTCCACCACCTGTAGACTCGACAGAAAAACAAGACCTGCCCCCCAAGGCTTGGCACCTCGTGCGCCATCTCACGATTCTACGATCGGTAGATCAAACCGAAAACAAAAGACCTGGCCCCGAGCCCCCTATGCCCCCACTACGGCCCCGAGCCCCCACTATGAAGTGATCGCTACGGAAAGGGAGGGACGGGCGAGGTCTGGCGCGAAAGACACGAGAGCGTCCTCCGATGCCATATGGGTGTCCGAGGTAAGATGAGATCGTCATGTCCGACGAGATCAAGGAAGCGGCACCGTCGTACGATGACCTCCTGAAGCTTCCAGAGCATGTGATGGGAGAGATCGTGGGCGGGGAGCTGTTCGTAAATCCTCGTCCTGCGTCGCCGCACGCGAGAGTCAGCTCGGTCCTCGGCGTGGACCTGGGTGGCCCGTTCGACCGCGGGCGGGGTGGCCCGGGTGGGTGGTGGATTCTCTTCGAGCCTGAGCTTCATCTCGGTGGTGACGTGATGGTGCCGGATCTCGCCGGCTGGCGACGGGAGCAGATGCCGTCGATTCCGGACGTCGCTTACTTCGAGCTCGCCCCGGATTGGGTGTGTGAGATCGTCTCGCCCGGTACCGCGCGGCTCGACCGCACGCGCAAGATGCCGGCCTACGCCGCCAGCGATGTCGCATTCGCATGGATCATCGACCCCGGCGCGCGGACCCTCGAAGTCTTCGTTCTGATCGACGGTTCGTGGCGGATCGAAGCGACCTACGCTCAGAGCGACCGGGCGCGGGCCGTGCCGTTCGATGCCATCGAGCTCGACCTCGGAGCACTCTGGATCGATCGGTGAGTGGCCGCTCTCGATCGACCGAGACTGGTATGTGACGCGGCTCAGAACGGGATGGGATCGTATCGACAATCGTAGGATGGAACTATCGCTTGATGCCGCCCACACACATGCACATTTGACCTGTTTGATCGCGAATCCGGGGAGATGCGCGAGCGGTTCACGGAACTGCCGATAGATCTTCAGCGCGTTGCCGGACCGCGGCGCCGCTTCCTTTTCACGCGGCTCTCTCCCGCAACCTCGTACGAACGATCGATCCACGTCACCAACTCGTCGCGATCCTCGAGCACGCGCACCGGTACCTCAAAATACGACATCGCACGGTCGTCGCCATAGGGACGGAACGGCTCGCAGTTCTCGCGCTCGAAGTCAGCGCGATTCGACTCGCCAACCTTCAGGTAGAGACGATCGTCGGCGATCAGCGCGACGAACCGCTCATCCGCGTAGATCCCCACACCCCCGAACATCCGCTTGTGCGTGATCGGGTAAGGAGCGGCCTGAAGCTGCTCGAGCGCATACTCGAGAAAGGACTCGGAAACCGGCATGATCGTATGAACGTTTCTACAAGAGGTTCGTCACCCGTGTGCAGTGGCGCTGAGCGGTCTCTTTCGTGTGACTACCCCTCGCGTCACGGCGCCCAAAAGTCATTGGAGGGAAGGTTCACGCACTGGCGGATCGAGTCGAATCGCGGGTCGTTCTCGAGCTTGCGCCAACGCGAGTTCGCGTACAGAAAAACGAGTCCCAGATCCCGGTCGCGGCAAGCCTTCTCGAGCCAGAGGAATGCCTTGTCGTGATCACCCATCCCGACGTAGACGAGGGCCATCCTGGTCGGACGAACGTAACGCGTCCGCGAATCGGAAATCATCTGGTTGACGATTGCTTCAGCCTCCGCGGTTCTGCCGAGCTCGCCCTGGACATAGCCGATCATCATCAGCGCTTCTTCGTTCGATCCCGAGAGCTCGGCTGACTTCCTGAACGCCGCCAGCGCCTCTTCGTACCGGCCCTGCAGCTCGTACGCTTTCCCCAGATTCAGTTGCGCGAGCCAGAAGTCGGGATGATCCTCGAGAGTCGTGCGGAGAAGTCTGGTACCGGAACCCACGTCTCCCGCCTGAAGCAGAAATTGACCGGAGAGGGTACTGACGAGCGGCGACAGTGGGTCGAGTCTCTGTGCCTCGAGAGCGTTTGCCCGCGACTCCTCGTGCCGGCCGATATTGGATAGAAGATGCGCATACCTGAGCCGCGTGAGAGCATTCCCACGATCGAGCTCGAGCGCGCGCAGAAACTCGCTTTCCGACTTCGCCCAGTCCCAGTCATACCACAGCGCAACGGTCGCGAGTGCCGTATGGCCTCCGCTCGAATCGGGATCGATTCGCAAGGCCGTTTCGGCTGCGGCTTTTGCCTGAGGGAAACTATCCTCAGGGCTGACGTCCGTACTTATCGAGAGACTGGCGTACGCCTCGGCGAGCCCCGCCCACGCGTCCGCAAATTGGGGATCGAGCTCGATGGCCTGCTGGTACGACTCGATCGCTCGCGCCATATCACCCGCCAGCACCCGCGTGAAATAGAACCGCCCCATCGCGTAGGCCCGATATGCCTCCATATTGTCGGAGACACCGGAGCGCATGCGCCGCTCCGCTTCCGGGCTCAATGACAGTGCGAGCGCTCCGGCGATGCGCCGCGAGATCGAGTCCTGAACTACGAAGATTCCGCTGAACCGGTCGTCGAAGCTCGCTTCCCACAATTGCTTCCCATCCGACACACGGAGCAGACGAGCCGTAACCCGTAGCTGATCTCCGGAGCGATGAATCCTTCCTTCCAGGACTGCGTCGACATCGAGCTGACGACCCGCTTCGATCGAATCCTGCTCGGCCCCAGCATACCTGCGAACCGCCATCAGCGGACGTACGGTCACGCCGTCGATGCTGCTGATCCGGTTGATCAGCGCGTCCGCCATGCCGAGCTCGAGAGCTTCGTCTCTTTCATCGCTGACGATCGGAGTGAACGGCAGGACCGCAATCACTCGGGATGAGCTCATCGTCGGGTGCTCCCGATCTTTCGACCGCCAGATCACGGCACCCGCGACGAGCAACACGATGATTGCTGCCGTCGCGACAACTGGTACCGCCCATCGCCGCGTCTCCTCGATCTCGACCGTCGTCCGTTCCGTTTCCTCGAGAATGATCTCGCTGGACATTCCGACGATCGCGACAGGACTGACGAACTGATACCCACGTCCGGGAATCGTCGCAATACAGTCGGTCCCTTCACCCCGCTCCCGCAGAGTCTTTCTCAGGATCGAGATTTGAAACGTGAGATTGTTCTCATCCACGACCGTGTCGCGCCATACCGCCAGGAGAATCTCCTCTTTCGACAGCGGCTCTCCTCCGCTCTCGAGCAGGACGCGGAGAACGTCGAATGCTTTGGGCGTGAGTGGTACGTCGGCGCCATCGAACTGAAGGCGCCGTCTCGAAGGGTCCAGCTCGTAGCGACCAAACTCGTATCGAGGCGCACTCGGGTGCATCTTCTAAGGAGATCTAATTCCATTCTAACCGCATCAAAGGACTTTCCGTCTCTCTAGACCCTACCTTGAGAGTCGAGCCCGCATCTCTCACCAGAAGTCGTCGCGAGGCGGTGGAGAGTGGTGTGGATGCAAGGCGCGCGAAGGTTCGGCCCCGCAGGCATAGTCGACACGGAGCCTGGACTGAGCGAGCGGAGCGAGTCGAAGGCTCGAGGAGCTGAATCAAGCGCAACGCAGCAGACGCGCCGCTATCCGCCGCCGCAGTAGAGGGCTGGTGAGAAATGCGGGCTAGGACAAGACTCTGAGGAAGCGACGGGTAAAGGTAACGGTCGAACGTGTGAGGCGGCTGACGATCCGGACAGCGGAGTCCCGATCGTCATTACCGAAACCCGTAGATCCGGAGGAGTCTGCAGAAGAGAGAGGATTCGCAACGAGCGAATCGAAGGAGAAACAATGATGAACTGGAAACGGGTAGTTGTACTGCTTATGGCCACAATCGGTTCAGTCGGCGCATTCGCGCAGGCTGTTCCATTCTCAGCCGGATTCCGATCTCCCATGGAGGTCACCTTCACCAACGGCGGCAACCTGCTGGTGGTCGAGTCTGGAAACGGTCCCAACACTGGACGGCTGTCGCTTGTGGATCGCGCGACGGGTGCTCGCCGCACATTCATCGAATCACTGCCGTCCGGCATACACGAGGGTCCAACGAGCTCGCCGTCGGGCCCGTCGGCCGTAGCGCTGCAAGGGAGCGTCATCTACATGTTGATTGGCAATGGCGACTCGGTCATTCCGGGAACCGTTCCGGGTACCGAGGTTCTGAATCCGACGCCATCGTCGCCACTCTTCAGTGCCCTTCTCGAGCTGAGGACAGACCGCCCGCTCGATTCGATCGCGGGGCCGTTCCAGTTCGAGCTCTCTCACCACGCCATCGTCGACAGCGGGGAAACTGCGGTGCTGGTCAGCCCGTCCGGAGAAGAAGTAGCAATCCGACTGATCGTCGATTTTCCTGACGCCGTGCCGGAACCGCGACCCGGCGCACCGGAGCACGTACGCCTCTCAAACCCGTTCGGCGTCGAGATCGTCGGTCAGACACTTTTTGTCGCCGACGCGAGTCTCAACCTGATTCGACGGGTCGACGCCCATACCGGCGCATATTCGACCCTCACGACCTTCGCCAATTTCCCGAACCCGATCATGGGTGTCGGTGGACCGTTCGTCGAGTCGGTCCCGAACGCGCTGCGCATCCGAGGCAATGATCTGCTCGTGACCACGCTGACAGGATTTCCGTTCCCCGCGGGCAAAGCCGAGATACACCGGGTTTCGCTGGACGGCAACTCCAACACCACTCTCGTCGGTGGGCTCAGTTCCGCCCTCGACCTCAGGCCACTCGGATTTTCGCCGAACTCACCGATTGCCGTGATCGAGTTCAGCACGAATCAGATTGCAGGAGCACCGGGACGACTTCGTGTCGTCTCCCCCTCCGCTGATCCGGTTACTCTTGCGGAAGGACTGATCACTCCGACCGGACTCGCGGTTGACCAGCATACGGGCGAGATCTTCATCACACTCCTCGGTCCGGGACTCGTGATGCGTCTGAACGCGGCAGCATCGATCCCGCGCTTATCTGCACCGGCATCCATTCCGGTCGCCGGCACGACCGCCGGGGCGTTCGGCTCCATGTACACCACGACTCTTCAAATCGCGAACCCCTTTTCCTTCCCGATCGCCGGACATCTCGTGTTCCGACCACAAGGATTCTCCGATGGGCATGACGAGGCCTCGATCGCCTACAGCCTCGCACCATTCGAGTCGCAACGTATCGGAGATCTCGGTATGGCCCTGGGTGTTGACGGCATAGGTGCACTGGATGTCGAGGCTCCGGTCGGGCAACTCCCCGAGATGGTCGCGACCATCACCGGGACCACGCCCACCGGCACTTCCTGGGTTCATGTTCCGACGACCGATTCGTCTCAGATCCTGTCGTCTGGTGAGCGGGGTGTTTTGATCACTCCCGACGATCCGTCGGCCGCACGGATGAACATAGGAATCAGAACGTTCAGCACGCCCGCTTCCATGGAAATCAGCCGCTACGATGCAGGCGGTGGACTGGTCGAAACAGTCGTCCGGAGCGTCGAAGCCAACACGTTCGTTCAGATCTCCGCCGCTTCGATTCTCGAGAGTGATCTGCAGACTGGCGATCTGCTCTCGTTCATGCTGACCGAAGGCAGCGCACTCATCTACGGAACGACGACCGACAACGGAGGGACCGGGATGCGCCTCAGCGTCGCATCCGCCGTGGCCGAGAACTAGGCGCCGCTCCACGGACACCGTCCGTCGGAGAGAAGCCGGGCGGGCGCGTCCGGATTGGCCGAATTCCAGAACCAGAATTCGGTCGATCCGGGCCGCCAACGCCAGTCCGCTGGGCGATCGCGCAGTGGGGGGTCGGCTCTCCAGGGCCGACTCGCGGCGGGGCTCCAGCCCCCCGCAAAGCGTGAAATGTCCGCCAGGACCCAGAATCGTGGAGGTACTTCAGCGGTCGGGGATTTCGAGAACATCCCCCTTCTCTTCATTTGCCTGGCTTTGCGGCGCGGCTCCAGCCCCCCGCGAGTCGGGGCACGGGTCGAGGAATCGGGCCGCCGAGCGCAGACCCAAGCGGGTTGGGGCAACAGCCTGTTTGCCTCTTGCTGGTCTACTACCCGTAAGTTTTTCGCCCCAGACACCTCAGATTCTACGATCGGTAGATCAAACCGAAAACCAAAGACCTGGCCCCCAGCGGCTCGCTCAGCGGCTCGCTCAAACGTTTCTCCCTCCCGCTCCGTATCACGGACGTGCGAATGCTCCTACTCTCGATCCTCGTCGCGGCTCCCGTCAACGTTCACGCCCAGGACCTCTCCGGATTTACGAAACTGCTTCTTCCTGCGTACTCGAGTCAGTCGATCTCCGGCGCGAACGGGTCGACCTTCTCCACGGTGCTCACCGGCTACACGCTCGTCGACACGACGATTTTCGGGGTGAAGAACGCTCCGAGTGATCCGACGCCCGATTTCGCGATCCAGCCGGCGCTCAATCCGATCTTCACCGCGCTCAACTACGGTCCTCCGGTTCCGTCCGGCCGATTCCTCTACGTCGAGCGTGAGAAGGCTGACGAGCTGGCACTCCAGTACTTTTTGCGGAGCTCGGACGCGTCCGGGCAGACGGCCGACCAGATGACGGCCCTTCCGATCGTGAGTGAACCGCAAACCGGGACGACGCGCATCCTCCGCATCCCGATTCGTCCAATCCTCGAGTACGTGGACACCCCCTGGGGGCAGCTCCGCGGCTACGAATACAGGATCCGGCTCAGGGTCTACGACTGGAACGGCAACGGTTCCGGGCAGGTCACGGTGACGCCGTTCGTCGAAGGTCTGTTCGGTGAGAACGGTGCCCTCACATCCACCACTCTGACTCTCGACCAGCGAGACGGCGACGATCCGACGTTCCCCTGGTACGCCGAGCTTCCGATCGAGCACTGTCTTCCGTTCTCCGCCCACACACCCTGCATGGCATTCGACATGCGACTCGCGATCGAGCCCCTGACCCCAGACCTCGAGTACTGGCCGATGGTCAGCGTCACCGACAACGAGACCCAGCACGTCACGATCTTCGCACAAAGGCGCTGACGGCCGCCCATTCATCTTCCCGGGTTCGACGGTAATTCGGTCGAGCTTCATGGCGTTCTCCGCGCACTACGGATAGCGGAGATCGTAGAAGAGAACTTCCTGGCGGCTCCGCTTCGCGAGCTATCGCCTGGCATCCGAATGGACTGCAATCGGAGAGCGACGGTGTCTGGACCGACGCATGGGTCGGCCTGATCAACCAGTGTCTGTCAGATCCGATCGTGATTCAGCCGGGCGAGTCCCATCACTACGACGTCCTCATCCGGCCCGGATCGGGAGGAATGACTGGCGGAGCCGGTGAGCTTCCCCCGCCAGGAACCTATCGGGTGGCCTGGCATGGAGTCCTCAGCTCCTTCAACGCTCAGCGCGATCCATTCGGCGAGCCGGTACCGGAAGAGCTGCGGACATCGAAACCGATCGTGATCGAATGACGGCCGGCGGTCCGTCGGAGGCCACGAGGATCGCACCGGACGACATTTCGCTGGCAAGTACCCAGCTCAGCGCACCTGCTGGTTCCAGAGCTGGATGACTCGGATCTCACGCTTCCGGGCGAGGATGCTGATGGTTGCGGTGTCGAGACGGAAGAGTCGACCAGCTTCGATCGGGAGCCCGACCCAACGGACCGCGAGAGCGCGCAGCATGTGTCCGTGGCCGAAGATCAGAATCTCCCCGCGCGCTTTGCGAAGCCCGGCCACCAGACGGTCCGCCCTCTCCCGCACCTGTTCCGCCGACTCGCCTCCCGGTGCGCCGTCACACCACAGGACCCAACCCGGCTCCTTCTCCCTGATCGCCGCCGTCGTGAGTCCCTCGTACTCCCCGTAGTCCCACTCCCGAAGATCCTCGTCCACCTCGGCGATCTCTCCGAAGCCCGCGATCCGGCACGACTCCGCGGCACGCTGCAGCGGGCTGGTGAGCACTCTCTCGTACTCCCGGTCGGCGAGGATTTCGCCGAGCCGCTCCGCCTCGCGTCGCCCCCTGTCGGTCAATGGAATGTCGCTCAGGCCGGTATGCTGACCCGTGAGGCTCCAGGCGGTCTCTGAATGTCGGGCAAGGAAGATCTGCATGTCTATGGCGTACGGAAGAACGACGCTGAGCACACCCCTCCTGCAAGATCCAGCCCCCGCCCGCCTCACGCCGGAAGCTTGCCGGTCGTTCTCACGGGAACCCGAGGTACGACTGGCAGATCGAACTGAAAGCGAAAGACCTGGCCCCCAGCAGAGCCTCCACACGGAACCGTGCAAACCAAACCCTCGCATACGAAATCATGAAAGGGACGGGCGCCGAGGCACCCGAATATACGCAGCCTCTCTCGCGGCGAGGACCACAGGTCCTGACGACGCCGGTACTCGCTGGAGGCGAGATCCCGGCGTTACAGCGTAGACAGCGACACCATTTTTGCGGTAAAATCGGTGTCGATGTATACACGATCACTCGAGCCTCCAGGGCACTCTTTCTTTCTGTTCGGACCACGAGGCACGGGCAAGAGTACCTGGGTTCGCGAGAATTACCGCGACGCACTGGTAATCAACCTTCTCCCCCCGGAAACGATGCTCCGCTATCAGCGGAATCGATCACTGTTCCGATCCGAGGTACTGGCGCAGCCCCGGGAGCGTTGGATCGTGCTGGATGAGGTGCAGCGTGCACCAGCTCTACTCGACGACGTTCATTTCCTGATGGAGGAGAAAGGTTACAAGCACTTCGTGCTGACCGGCTCCTCTGCTCGGAAGCTGAAGAAGGGTGCAGCGAATCTTCTCGCCGGCCGGGCAATCGTGAGGAACCTCTTTCCCCTGACGACTGCCGAGCTTGGAGGGGCGGTCTCGCTGGAGCAACTCGTTCGATACGGGGCCATGCCTCTGAGCGTCAACGCAGCGGATGACGAGATGCGCGAGGATTTCCTCCAGGCATACGTGACGACCTACCTCTCCGAGGAGATCAAGGCAGAGGCGCTGGTGCGCGATCTCGGGCCGTTCAGCCGGTTTCTTGCGGTCACCTCACTCGCCGCCGGGCAGAAGACGAACATCGCAGGGCTCGCGCGCGACGCCGGAATCTCCCGTGACACGGCGCGCGGCTATTTCGACGTGCTCGTCGACACGCTCATCGGTCACTGGCTTCCAGCGTACCGACCGCGAGCGAAGGTCAAGGAGATCGGCCTTCCGAAGTTCTACTGGTTCGATCCGGGTGTTCTGCGGGCCGCCGCCGGAGGATTTGACCAGCCGCTGCCGGCGGACTGGGACGGAATTGCCTTCGAGCACCTGATTCATCAGGAGATCCAAAGCTATCTCCACTACTCCCGCACGAAGGGGTCGCTCGGGTACTGGGCCACGCCGAGCGGCTCTGAGGTCGACTTCGTCTGGTGGTACGGAGACCAGATCGTGCTGATCGAGGTGAAGCATGCCACGGAGTTCAGGAGGGAGCACCGGAAGGGAATCGCGTCATTTCTGCAAGGAAAGAAGGCGACGAGCTATATCGTCTATCGTGGATCCTCGGAGCTCGATGTGGAGGGGACACGCGTCCTCCCCGTCGGGGTGTTTCTCGAACGCCTGCACTCCGGCGAGATACTCGGCTGACGATGCGCCTCGTCGTCCTGGCAATCGTGGGGAAGTCCTGAATCGAGGAAATGGGGGGTCGGCTCTCCAGGGCCGACTCGCGGCGGGGCTCCAGCCCCCCGCAAAGCGAGAGATGTCCGCCAGGATCCAGACTCGCGGCGGTAGGTCAGTCGTCGTGGATTTCGAGGACATCCCCCTTCTTTTCATTTGCCTGGCTTGCGGAGGGCCGGAGCCCTCCGCGAGTTGGAGCTGGGAAATGGGGGCCGGGTCTTTGCTTTTTGCTGGTCTACTACCCGTAGAATTTTCGCCCAAAACACCCTCAGATTCTACGATCGGTAGATCAAACCGAAAACCAAAGACCTGGCCCCCAAAGACCTGGCCCCCAGCGGTCCCTCTTCCCTCCGTCGAGGAGCCGAATCGAGCGTAACGCAGGAGGCAGGCTTCCTCTTCATCCCATCATGATCTTCAGAGTCTTCGTCACCGCGGCGAGCTTCCGATCGCGCGTCCAGATTGTGCAGCCCCCGAGCAGAGAGGATGCGATCAGATGCATGTCGATCCAGCCGATTCCCTTCCCGGAGAGCCTTCGTTGCTCGATCATTCGCAGGACTTCATCGTGCTGCGCCACGGCGGCCGAGGGAAGATTTCCGAGAAGGTCGAGGATCTCACTCCGATTGCGCAGGTTGCCGCATGCGAGCTCACCGACCACGAAGGGATGGCAGAGGACTCCCCCCTCGTCGAGCAGTCGCGACAGATTATCGTCTCCGACCCTCAGGTGATCGATCCAGACCGAGGTGTCGACGAGAACCTTCAACCCTGGCGTCTCCTCGGGACGGGTCTCAGCTTCTTCTCGGTTCCTCCGAGCCGGGCAAGTCGGCGGGAGCTCTCTAGTGCGACCAGGGCCTCGAGACCGCGACGAACGAGGCTTGTCTTCTCCTCGATTCCGGTGAGTCGCGACGCTTCCTCGAGCAGTTCGTCATCGATGTTCAGTGTCGTTCTCATATGCACGATGATGCACGATCGATGCATATTGGTCAATCGTGACACTGCCAGAGAATTGACGCGCGCGGACGGCGGAGGGCGCGTCTGGGTCATCGACATGAAGGAAAAAGGCTCGGATGTGAACCTCGCGACCGAGCTGATCTGCGATGGTTTTTCCGGCAACTACGATGTCGCAGCGGTCGTCTCGAACGACTCTGATCTCGTCGCACCCATCAGAGCCGTCATCGATAAGCTCAACATCTCGGTGGGCGTGATCAACCCGCATATCCGGAAAACTTCTCGCCCTTCGGTCGAAATGAAGAAGTGCTGCACGTTCTACCGCACCGTCCACAAGAAGACGCTGCGGGATTGTCAAATGCCGGACACTCTAGTTTCTCATCGGGGTTTCGGTGAAGAACGCATTCGAATGATCAGTGCGAGACGAGCAACACGGAAGGAGAGACATGACTTCGCGGAAAGGACCCGGGGGCGGCGCTCGTTCCTCGCTTGCCCCCGGCTACTTTCTGTCGCCCCTCCGGGGCTCAGGACGGTCGCAAGGTTCGAAGTCGGTCTGGAGATGATCAGCCTGTCGTTCTGAGATCGCCACGCTTCGCTATACTCATCTGATTACCGGGCGACCCGCCCCACTCCCCCGCCATGCCGCATCGATCAGGCCGACAGTTCCCGCGACGAATCAGCGACGCGACTCTCCCCGCCGCGGTCGAACGGCTCATCTCGGTCGATGTCGATCTCGCGAACATTCACGAACGATTCGGTCCGCCTCCGTTGTGGCCGCGACCGGCTGGCTTTCCGACACTCGTGCTCATGATTCTCGAGCAGCAGGTGTCGCTCGCCTCGGCACGAGCAGCGTACGACCGCCTCGTCGGGCACGTCGCATCGCTCACGCCTGAGAACTTTCTCCAGCTCGATGACACGACCCTCCGCAAGATCGGATTCAGCCGGCAGAAGAGCCGCTACGTCCGCCTGCTCTCCCAGGCGATTCTCGACCGAAGTTTCGATCCGGACGCACTGGAAGGGATGGAAGACGACCGGGCGAGGCGCGAGCTCACGGCATTGACCGGGATCGGCACCTGGACCGCCGATGTCTATCTCCTGATGGTCCTCGGACGTCCCGACATCTGGCCCGTCGGCGATCGCGCCCTGGTCGTCGCAGCACGCGAGGTGAAGCGCCTCGATCACGACCCCACACCCGCGGAGCTTACCGAGCTCGCCGAACCGTGGCGCCCCCTGCGCTCGGTCGCCGCCCGCCTCCTCTGGCACCACTATCTCAGCCGGTAATGGGGGCCCGTGGGGGTTGGCCCTCCAGGGCCGACTCGCGGCGGGGCTCCACCCCCCCCGCAAAGCAGGAAATGTCGGGCAGGATTCAGAATCGTGGGGGTAGGTCAGTCGCGTGGATCTTGACGGCACCCCTTCTTTTCATTTGACTGGCTTTGCGGAGGGCTGGAGCCCTCCGCGAGTCGGGCCTGGAGACCCGACCCCCACCGGAGACCCGACGCCCACTAATCCTCGTCCTCCTCGGTCGTCAGCTTCCCTTCAGCACGCGGGCGATGACCAGGAAGAGGACGATTGCGCTCGCTGCGACGACGATCCAGAACCAGTGTCGTTGAGTGTCCTCCGACGGGATGTCGCGAAGCGGCTGCGCGGGACCGGCCTCGATCTCGCGGGCGCGTCTTCCGAAGAGGTGGGGGGCGAGCATGTCGATGTCGTAGCGGGGAGCCTTCATCGAAGGGGCGCCGTAGAGTAGCTCGAGCGGCGAGTCGTCGTCGCGGATGAAGCGGAGCCGGACCGAAGGAACGAGAAGCGTCGCGGCGCTGATCTCGAGCGGGGCGTTGTCGCCTTCGTCGACGAGCAGCGCGATCGTCTCGTGACCACTCAGCGGAGGATCGAGAACGAGCGGACGAGCCGGCCGATCGATCCCGCTGTGCGTCCAGAGAGCAGTCGCGAGTGTGCTTCGGTTTCGTGATTCGTTCGCGGAAATCAACTCGAGCTCTCGGTGAAACACGCGAGACTCCGTCTCCAGCATCAGTCGCGTTCCGCGAGGCACAGTCGACCACGGAAGCGCGATCTCGTAGCGCGAGCGCCCGTCCTGGATCTCGCGTCGTTCGCCTACGGTGAGTGCGATCTCCATCGGCTCGTCCCGGCGCTCGACGAGATACGGAACCTGGGTTCCCTCGCCGGTCACGATCCGAATATCGGCGAGCCCGTTCGAGTGCGCCAGCGCTTCCGCGTCGACGAGAAGCGACGTCAGACCGGCCGGAGACTTCGGGACCGGCTTCATCCAGTGGAAGGAATCGCGATCGATCGGCGCTCCCCCGAAAGAGGGGAACTCGCTCGAGGCTGTCGTCGAAGCGGCACTGCTCAGCGCACCCCACTCCGCCACCGGAACCCGCGACAACACGATTCCGTCCCGCTTCGCTTCGAGATCGTAGCGGGGAGCCTCGGCATCCTCGTCGCCAAACCTCGCGACGAGCGGTGCGGCGGAGTCGGTCTCGAAGTAGATCCAGGGCAAGGGAGGCAGCTCGACGAATGCGCTCTCCAGCCGGAACGGAGGATTGTCTCCGTCATCGATGACGAGCTCGAGCTCCGGACCGTCCGGTTCGTCGATCGCGATCCGGAGGTCGGAAGCCGTGGCGCCATCTCTCTCCACTTTTCGAAGCAGCGATTCGCCGAGCTCGACCGGCAGCGCCTCACCTCTTGCGTAACGGATTTCATGAATCGTCGCCGGCCGCGAAAGCGTCTCCTCCTCGGATTCCAGAACGATCGCTCGCGCCGGGAGATCGTCGGCAGGAAGAGTCAGATGATAGCGGCTCGTCCCCGGCTCACTCGGACGCTTCTCCACGTTCACCCGATACCGGGCCGGCTCACTCGACGCCCGCGTCGCGAGTCTCGCTTCGGGCGAACGCGGCAGGGAGACGCGACCGCTCGACCGGTCGTCCCACGTCACGCGCAGATAACGGTACTCCCCCGGCTCGAACGCGACTTCGCGAAGCGCGAGATTCTCGGACGGAAGATCGAACAACGTTCCTTCACCCTCCAGCAGCGTCCAGCGCTCCCGATCTCCACTCCCCTCGAGGCGGAACCGCTTGAGAAATGGCGCGCGAAGATCGGGAAGCCGCAACGCGTCGACCACACGAACCTCCCCCAGGTCGAGCTCGAACCCGCTCTCCTCTTTCGTCGGCTGGACCGGCAGCACGGATCCGCTGATCCACTGCGCTTCCGATCCCACCGGAGCGATCAGGAGATACGGTACCTCGATGGAACCACGATAGATTCGGAGATCGTGCAGACCGCCGGTGAAACGGGAGCCGTCGTAGCGGAGCGGATTCGACGAGGCGAGGAGCGCCGCGTCGACCTCGAGCCTGTTCGCTCCGGCACCCGCTGGTTCGATCATTCGTTCCAGCCGCGCGTCATCTCCACCTCCGGCGGCGACGGCGACGAGCGCAACGCAGACTGCCGCAATCCGTAGAGTCATGGAACCGCCTCTCCCTCGGTCTTCCTCGTCGAGAGCACGAACCTCTGCAGCAGTACTGCGACGATTGCCAGAGCGATGGCGAGCCCGACGAGTGATGCGATCCGGTAGAGCCCACCCAGCTTCATCAGGTCACGAAGGAACCCCTTGAGGACCGACGCGAGCAGTAGTCCGATCGCCGCCATTCGGGCGGGCCGATTGTGTGAGACGAGTCCCACGATCAGGAGGACGATCGCGAAGACGGCCCAACCGAGCGTGTACGTCAGGTCCTGGCCGAGTCCGGCGGAGAAGTTGAACGTGATCGTCGGGCCCTTCGAGAAGTAATCGGCGATCTCGATGTTCAGCAGCAGGAAAAGCAGGATCGTCCCGCAGGTCGTCCAGACGGCAGTGAGTCTTCGACGCAGGTTGTCCGGCGGCGAGGGAAGCAATCGCGCGGCGATGAACATCGCGGCGGCACTGACCGCGTACGTGTACAGATACCAGTTGAGGATCGGTGTGTCGCTCCGTGGATGGTACGCGAGGACAGCCGGGTTGAACGCCAGCCGGATGAACACCACGGCGAGGAGACCAGCCGCCGAGAAGAGCAGGCCGCTGTGGGGAACCTTGCGGAACAGCCACACCAGAGCAGCTCCCTCGAGCGCCCACCCGAGCGTGATCCACTCGCGGTCGAGCTGAAGAGGAATCGCCACGGTGACGAAGGCCAGCGCGACACCCGCGACCAGAGCGAGTCGCCCCGTCGCTCGCTCTCCGGCAGGCTCGATCCTCAGCAGGTTGTATAGAAGGAGGGCAAGAATGGCGGCCTGTACGACCGGCAGCAGACCGATCACGTCTCCGTAGCCGCGCAGGACCAGCCCGTCTCGCGCAAAGAAGAAGTACGTTGCACTGACGAGAATCGGAGCGAGATAGGGCTCGAGCTCGCGTCCCACCCGCCTGCCGAGCGCCAGCGGGTACGCGATGAAGATCAGATAGAGCGAGGTCCCGAGCGTCATTTCGCGCACCCAGTGATCGGCGTCGTAGCCACTGCGGTAGAGAAACATCGCCGTGGAGGCTGGAACCGCCGCGAGAACGGCGACGACGTGCCAGCCGGTTCGCGCGGCGATCACGAGGATCCCGAGAAGCAGAAACAGGTGCGCGGAGAGAATGAGGGCGAACGGCGGAAGTTCGTGCTGCGTTGCAACAATCACGACGACCTGACCGAGGAAGAGACCCGCGAGCGCGGCGATGGAGAGAAGCCGCCGTTCTTCGTCCGGCCAGTCGCGAGACCTGCCGCTGAGCGCCAGCCAGACCAGACCGAAGGCCGCAGTGATCGAAGTCGCAACGACCGCCGTGGCCGGCCACGGTCCGGAACGCGCGGTTGCGGCAAAGACGACGAGTACCGCCTGTGTGGCAACGAGGTCCGCCACGAGCAACCATCCGTTCCTCGTCAGATGCGATACCGCCGCAATCGCCAGCGCGAGGAGCGCCAGGATCGCGAGCAGTGGCCAGGGCGGCACGGTCAGCTCGATCCGGGACGCGACGAAAATCAGAAAGATGTGGCCGACGAGTGCGAGATAGACATTCGGACCAGCCGCGGTAGTTCCGGCCTCGCGCTGCATCCACCAGCCCCCCGCGAGAATCAGCAGCGAGAGACCGGCGAGGACGATCAGCGCCGGCACGAGATTTCCTGCCACGGTCGCCGTCGACCACCAGGTCTGCAGAACGAGCCACGCGAGCACGAGTCCGATCGCGATCATGGCCGGGCTCGATCGACGGAGATACAGACCGCAGAGGAGGATCACGATGAGGAGCGCGAGTCCCGGAAGGGCGAGATTCGCGACCGCACCGCCGGCGAGGAGAAAGAGCAGTATGAAGCTGCCGAGCAGGTGTGGCGCTCCTTCGATCGCCACCGATCGCTCATCCCTCGCCGTCCAGACCGGCACGGCGATGAACAGCATCGCAAACGCACCGTAGACGATCAGTGCCTCCATCAGTGTCCCCGGACTCAGGTGCTTCGCCGTCCAGGTGACCTCGGCGACGATCGCGAGCAGGGCGGCGAGATGATAGAGACGCGGCATCGCCTTCCTCGCCGCGACGACTGCGATCGCACCAACGAGGACGAAGAGCGTACCGAAGAGCAACCAGGGAGACGCGACCGCTGGCTCGATCGCGGCCAGCACCGGAAACATGAACAGAAGCAGTGGTGCTGCCCAGATCGCGTGAGTGCCGACGCCGGCGAATGGGCTGAGCTGAAACCGGCGGGTTGACGAACCGTCGGCCGTGTTTGCCGCCGCCCCGACGATGACGGGTGTGAGGAGGTAGAGCGCAACGAGTGCCGCCGTCCAGCCGAGAACCGAGGGCCATGCTGCGCCGGTCCAGGAGATCCCTGCCCAGATCGCGACGACGAGGACCGTCGAGATGGCGCCCACGGCGTGCAGAGCTTCCGGACCACGCCGGCTCGCGGCGACGATGGCGAGGCCGAGGTCGACGAGAACGAGAAACGCAAACAGGAGATGATGATGCTCACCGTAGGCAGGAACCGCTGCGAGAAAGACAGCGAAGGTGACCGGGACGATCGACGCCACGGCCGCACTCCTGCCGAAGGTGCTCTCTTCCCCGTTCTCGTCCTTCCTCGCACCGAAGAAGAATGCGCCGACGGCGAGCAGCGGGAATGCGAGGAAGATCGAGACCGCGAGTGGCAGGCTCGAGGTGTCGAGGAACCGCACGACCCAGCCCCATTGGTAGATCGTCGTGAAGGCGAGCGCCAGAACAGCGAGGACCGGCCATCGCTTCTTGTATGCGACCCACGCGAGACCCGCGTTGAGCATCAGAAGGTACGAAAACAGGGTGATCGGATGGTTCTCACCGGACGAGAGCATCGCCGGAGTCGCGAAGCCGCCGATCAGTCCGAGGAGTGCGATGAACACGGAGTCACGCCGGATCGAGAGTCCGACCGCGACCGCCGTCACGAGGATCATCATCGCGAAGGTGGCAGCGCCCGGAAGCAGTTGCCAGATCGCGTACGACGAGAAGAGGGTCGCATACAGGATTGCGATCCCCGCGGCATCGAGCGCGTTGGCGGTGACGCGATAGCGTTCGGCGATGCGGAGCTCGCACAGGACGAGCAGACCGATCCCAGTGATCATTCCGATCGCCATTCGGACCGGCGGCTGCAGAAGACCCTGCTCGAATGAGTACTTGAGAAAGAAGATCGCGGCGAGTGCGAGCGCAACCCCGGCGATCCACGAGAACAGTTTCACTCCGATCAGGCTCTCCCAGTCGAACTCGCGAAGCTGGTCGAACAATGACGGTGGCGGTGGTTCGGATGGTGGAGGTGGTTCCGATGGTGGAGGTGGCGGAGGAGGACTCTGCGCCGGGTCACCGGCGTCCTGCGGAGCTCGCTCCGTGAGTGGGAGAGACGCCGAATACGCTGCGGCGGCGGGCTGCGGCGCCGGTACCTCCGACTCGCGTGGCGTCGGCGTGGCGAGAGGTTCGGAAACGGGAGCACGCTCCGGAGGTGGCTCGACGGTAGCGGGATACGGGTCTATGGACCGGACCGGGGCCGGAGTAAACGGTTCCGATCCCTCTCGCGTCGGTTCTTCCGCCGGCGCGACCGAGACTGCACCGCCGCCCAGCTCTTGAACGGCGATACGCAGCCGGCGTAGCTCGGACTCCAGCTCGACGATCCTCTTCTGGTTCGCCGTGGCGCGAACGAGCGCCCACAACGTCAGAATCGGAATCGCGAGTGTAAACGCCACCGCGAGGCAACCGAAGAGTAGCTCCATTGGACCAGATAGAGATTACATCAACTTCAGGATTGGAACCGTGGGGGTCGGCTCTCCAGGGCCGACTCGCGGCGGGGCTCCAGCCCCCCCGCAAAGCAGGAATGTCGGGCAGAATCCAGACTCGTGGGGGTAAGTCAGAAGCGGGATGTTTCGGAGCTCTTTCTCTCCACCATTTGGCTGGCTTTGCGGAGGGCTGAAGCCCTCCGCGAGTCGGGGCTGGAGCCCCGACCCCCACGGGACACCCCCACGGGGGGCTATACTGGGGGAAATCATGAACATTGCCGGCGGGTCACGTCTGGGGCCCTATGAGATCGTCTCGTCGATTGGCGCGGGTGGGATGGGAGAGGTGTGGCGTGCGCGCGACACCCGCCTCGATCGCGAGGTCGCGATCAAGATTCTTCCCGAGAGCCTCTCGGAGAACGACCAGTTCCTGCAGCGGTTCGATCGCGAGGCGCGAGCCATCTCTTCGCTGAACCATCCGAACATCTGCACGCTGTTCGACGTGGGACACGAGAGTGGCGTCCACTTTCTCGTAATGGAGCTGATCGCAGGGGAATCACTCGCGAGCCTGCTCTCGAAGGGGCGGCTCCCGCTCGACCAGGTGATCCGCTACGGCTCGCAGATCGCCGAAGCACTCAGCGCGGCACATCGTAACGGAATCATTCATCGTGATCTCAAGCCCGGCAACGTGATGATCACGAAGTCTGGCGCGAAGCTTCTCGACTTCGGTCTGGCCAGATCTTCGACAGAGTCGCCAGTGCAGGGACTGACGGAGATGCCGACCCAGGCGCGTCCCCTCACTGCCGAGGGGACGATTCTCGGAACGTTTCAGTACATGGCGCCGGAGCAGCTCGAGGGACTCGAAGCGGATGCCCGCACCGACATCTTCGCTCTCGGTGCTCTGATCTACGAGATGTCGACCGGACAGAGAGCATTCCAGGGGAGCTCGAAGACGAGTCTCATCGCCGCGATCGTCTCGCAACATCCCGATCCGATCTCGAGCGTGACGAAGGTCACTCCCCCGACGCTCGACCATCTCGTCAACCGCTGTCTCGAGAAAGATCCGGACGATCGCTGGCAGTCGGCGCACGATGTCGCGAGCGAGCTGAGGTGGATCTCCGAGGCGGGATCCTCGGTGGGGATTTCTCTCCCCGCGATCCGCAGGAAGCGACGCATCACATGGCTCGGCTGGATGGCTGCCGCCTTCATCGCGATTACCTGGATCGTCGTCGCACTGACCTGGAAGGCCCCGGTTCCGCCTCGCACGGAGACGGCGATCGTTCCACCCGATGGCGTCTTTCTGAGCTCCACCGGAGGTGAGATTGCGCTGAGTCCGGACGGTCGATCCCTTGCGTTCATCGGGCACCGCGCCGGAGAGAAAGCACAGATCTGGATCAGAGATCTCGGTTCGTCGGCCACCCGGCCACTCGCAGCCACCGAGGACAGTTACCGTCTGTTCTGGTCCCCGGACGGGAAGTCCATCGCGTTCATCGCCGACGGAAAGCTCAAGACCGTGTCGATCGCGGGCGGTTCAGCGCAGGACATTGCGGAGGATCTCGACGGTGATAGTGGTGGCTCATGGATCCGCAACGGTGAGCTCCTCTACTCGAAAGGCCAGTCGGTCTTCCGTGTCGCGGCCTCGGGAGGAGCCGCAACGAAAGTGGCGGACCTGCCGAATCGCGTTCTGACGAACCCGCGGATGCTTCCCGATGGTCGGCGGTTCCTCTTCACCTCGATTCGGGGATACGCGGAGCCCGACGCGCTGTACGTCGGTTCACTGGAGGGAGACGAGCCTAGAGTCGTGATCGACGGTATCTACTCGAACACGGCGTATGCATCGCCCGGTCTTGTTCTCTATCTCAGGGACGGCGATCTGCAGGCGCAGCCCGTTGACCCGAAGACACTGGAACCGACTGGCGATCTCATCAGGCTCGCCGCGGGAGTCCTCTACGATCCGAGCTCGAAGAACGGCATGTTCTCGATCTCCGATACGGACACGCTTGCATACGTCACTGGAGAAGAGGGCGGCAGGAGTGAGCTCGTATGGGTCTCGAGAGATGGGACCGAGCTCGAGACGGTCGCGCCCGCTGCGATGTACTACTCGCCCCGGCTCTCTCACGATGAGACCAGGATCGTGGTCGACCTCAGCGAAGAGAGGACGGCGTCGGGGGACCTCTGGATCATCGATCTCGCCCGCGGTGCGTCCACCCGACTCACCTACGATCCGGCGAACGAATCGTCGCCTCTCTGGACTTCCAATGACAGCTCGGTGATCTTCTTCTCCGAGAAGAACGGTGGGCTCGACCTTTATGAGCGATCCGCCGCGGGAATCGGCACGGATGAAGTGCTTCTGGAAAACGACGCCATGAAACTCCCAGTCGACCTGAGCCCGGATGACCGATGGCTGGCCTATCAGGTCATCCCTGCGGAGGGGACTGGGAGTGACCTCTGGATACTCGACCGTCAGAGCGACGAATCGAAGCCATTCCTCGCCTCACCATTCAGCGAGCAGGAGCTTCAGTTTTCTCCTGACGGGAACTGGGTGGTCTATACATCGAACGAGTCCGGGCAGGATGAGGTGTATGTTCTTCAGTTTCCCGAGTCCCGAGGAAAGTGGATCGTATCGCGAGGAGGCGGAGAAGAGCCTGTCTGGGCCGCGGACGGCCGCGAGATCTATTACGTTTCGAAGGATGGAAAGATGATGTCGGTTCCCGTATCGCTCGGCTCCTCATTCGACTCGGGAACACCCGTGGCACTCTTTGATGTGCCGCTGCGCGATTCACTCTTCCGTCAGTACGACGTCTCCCGTGACGGGTCCCGCTTCCTCGTCAACCGCAGAGTGGGTGAAGGTGAACGGCGCGAGATCACGTTCGTCCAGAGCTGGCGGCCTCACTGAAATAGGGGGGTCGGCTCTCCAGGGCCGACTCGCGGCGGGGCTCCAGCCCCCCGCAAAGCAAAAGATGTCCAGCAGAATCCAGAACCGTGGGAGCAGGTCTGAGCAGGATTCTTTCGCAGTCTCTTCTCATCCACCATTTGCGTTTGGCTTTGCGGAGGGCTGGAGCCCTCCGCGAGTCGGGGCTGGAGCCCCGACCCCCCACACTGTGTCAGAGCTGCGAACATCTGACAGGGGACGTGACGATTCCCATGTGCGATGAATAAGGCTCGGGCGATTTTCCTTTTAGCGGTTGTCTCGGCCGCACGAGATCCGTGCGGTACTTCAACTGATCTATCAGAAAGGGTACGCATGACACGACGCTTTTCCTACGTCATCGCGGCACTGCTGGTCATGACCGGCTGCGCTACGAATCAACCCGACACCACGATGAGCAGCGTCTCCCCGGCGGCGACTGCACGACAGAATCCGTTCTTCGCGGAGAGCACACTCCCGTTTCACGCTCCTCCCTTCGACGAGATTCGCGATACCGATTACCAGCCCGCTCTCGAAGAGGGAATGAAGCAGCATCTCGCCGAGATCGAAGCGATTGCGAACAATCCGAAGCCAGCGACCTTTGCAAATACAATCGAGGCCCTGGAGCGCTCCGGAGCGCTGCTGGACCGAGTCTCGAAGGTCTTCTTCGCCCTCAGCCAGGCCGACACCAACGACACGATCCAGAAGGTGCTCGGAGACGAAGCACCGAAGCTCGCAGCCCATCAGGATGCGATCTTCATGAATCCGGAGCTCTTCTCGCGGGTCAAGGCGATCTACGAGCAGCGAAATGATCTCGACCCGCAGTCGAAGCGTCTGGTCGAAGACTTCTATCGTCGCTTCGTGCGCAACGGCGCCGAGCTCTCCGATGAGGATCAGGCGAAGCTCCGTGCCCTCAATCAGGAAGAGTCGAAACTCACGACCGACTTTCACGATCGTCTGCTTGCCTCCACCAACGAAGGTGCGGTCATCGTGAAGGACCGGGCGAAGCTCGCCGGGCTCAGCGAGGCCGAGATCGCGGCAGCAGCCGAACGGGCGCAGGATCGCGGACTTCAGAACGCGTGGGTGCTTCCACTGCAGAACACGACGCAGCAGCCTGCTCTGGCATCTCTGAAGGACCGTGAGCTGCGCACGCGGCTGTTCGCATCTTCGGTTGCTCGTGGCGACCACGACGGAGACAACGACAACCGCGCGATCATCTCGCGACTCGCGGCGGTTCGCGCAAAGAAAGCCGAACTGCTCGGCTTCCCGAACTGGGCTGCATACGTGCTCGACGAACAGATGGCGAGGACGCCCGAAGCAGCGATGAAACTTCTGACGGACCTGGTGCCGGCATCGACCGCCAAGGCCCGCGCCGAGGCTGCCAAGCTGCAGAAGATGATCGAGAGTGAAGGCGGAGACTTCCAGCTCGGACCCCAGGACTGGGAGCTGTACTCGGAGAAGGTCCGCAAGGCGGAGTACGATCTGGATGAATCGGAGATCAAGCCATACTTCGAGCTGAACCGCGTACTCCAGGATGGCGTCTTCTACGCCGCGAACAAGCTCTACGGCATCACCTTCACCGAGCGCGACGATATCCCGGTCTACCATCCCGACGTCCGCGTTTTCGAGGTCACCGACGCCGATGGAGCTCCACTCGCTCTGTTCTACGCCGACTACTACGCCCGACCCTCGAAGAGCGGCGGCGCGTGGATGGACAACTTCGTCGATCAGAGTCAGATGACTGGCAATCTCCCGGTCGTCTACAACGTGGCGAACTTCCAGAAGCCCGCCCCGGGACAGCCGGCCCTGCTGAGCTACGACGACGTCACGACGATGTTCCACGAGTTCGGACACGCGCTCCACGGCATGTTCTCCGATGTTCGTTACCCGTCGCAGAGCGGCGCAAACACTGCCCGCGATTTCGTCGAGTTCCCCTCGCAGTTCAATGAGCACTGGGCCCTCTATCCGCAGGTCTTCGCGAACTACGCGAAGCACTACGAGACGGGGAAGCCGATGCCGAAGGAGCTCGTGGCAAAGATTCAGAAGTCGTCGAAGTTCAACCAGGGATATGCGACCACCGAGTACCTGGGCGCGGCACTGCTCGATCTGGCGTGGCACACGCTGCCGGCAGGAGCTGGCCGAGCAGAGTCCCGACACGTTCGAGCCGGCAGCGCTGAAGCGCTTCCAGATCGCGATGGATGAGGTTCCGCCTCGCTACCACTCGACTTACTTCTCGCACATCTGGGACGGCGGATACTCCGCGGGCTACTACTCGTACCTGTGGTCGGAGGTGATCGATCATGACGCGTGGTACTGGTTCAAGGATCACGGAGGGCTGACTCGCGAGAATGGCCAGCGCTACCGTGACATGATCCTCTCCCGGGGAGGCACGATGGAAGAGGGCCCGATGTACCACGCCTTCGCCGGCCATGAGCCGAGCGTCGAGCCGCTCCTCGAGGAGCGCGGACTGAAGGACGTCAACTGATCCGCAACAACAGGAAGAGAACCGAGAACGGCCGGGCAGGTGATGCCCGGCCGTTTTTCGTTGTGGTGTGAATCGCGTTTGGTTCGCTGCCTTGAAGATCGCGGGCTGTCATCCTGAGCCGCCGGAGCGCAGCGGAGGACGGTCGAAGGATCGCGTACGTCCCGACTGTCAGGACGGTAAGCACGCGAGAGTCAGGACGCACCCGATCCTTCGCTGCGCTCAGGATGACAAGGTTTTCGTGGTCGGTGGCTCACTCCGGACAGAACGCGAACCCGCGTGCGCGCTCGCGGCGCTGGAGGGGTGTGGGGCGCGCCGGAAGAATGCCGAGCTCCACCAGTTGCGGGTGGAACTCGTAGCGGATCCGCACTGTGTCGAGCGGATGTGATTCGAGATCGAGATCGACGTTCAGGACCGAATGTCTCGTGCGATCACCCATACCGGTCGCGGCGTAGTCCTCCGCCACTTCGTTTCCGCTCGCCTCGGGGGCCGACTGTGGACGTTCGGTCTTCGACTCGCTCCGTGCCGCGCCCGATCGTTCCGGAGACGCGTCGGACAGCGTTCCCTCTCTCTCCTGCCCTGGACTCACATACCCTCTGATTCTCGGCCGGCGTTCGCGATACACCACTGCTTCGATCACTCCAAGGTTGTCGATCTGACCGAGTCTCGCTCCGTAGGAGGATTCCTCACTCGTGAAAAAGAACCGGCGGGCAGTGCCGGAATCGACCTGCCATCCTGAGATCACGACCGTTTCATGAGGATCCACGACCCACTTCGACGCATTCCACGGTGTGGTGTGTCTCGCATCGATCGTGTTGAGTCCATCCACCGAGAGCGCGACGGCGATTCGGTCAGACGTAGGATTCGTGAGCTGCAAGGCGTACTCGTGCCCGCGAAGTGCCTCGACGTAGAGCGTCCCTCCGGATTTGTACTCCGGCCGCCGCTCCCCATCCACGATCACCTCGAGCCGAAACTGCGAACTGGCTGCTGCGTCGACGGCACCGAAGAATCCAACAACCATCACAGCAATCAAGATACGAATCAGATGTCTCATTTTTTCCTCCTGCTACTGAGACACCCGACGATCGAAAATCGAAACCTGGACGGCGCGTGCGAGATGATACCTGCAACGTGTTTCCCTGAATTCCATGCCGTCGTGCCGGCTCGAACCCCAGGGCTTACGCCACTGGGCCAGGTTGTTTCGGCCCGCCTTCGCGGGCCTTCGCGGCCTGACGACTCACTCACGACCAATGACCAACGACTGACGACTGACGACTGAAGACTACGGATAATACCCGTGGACCGTTCTGGCCTTGCCGTTCTCGACTTTGACCTCGATCTTCCGCCACTCCCCTGCTTCGCGAGCCTCTTGTGACGGATAGAATCCGAGGATGTACTGCGATCGGAGCTGGACCTCGATCTCGTCATAGATGTCGCTCAAGGCTCCCGGAACCTCGATCATGTACGACTCCGCACCCGTCTCCTTCGCCAGACGGACCAGCTTTGCACGAGTCTCGACGTCGTCTCGCCTGATCCCGAGACCGATCGTATAGATCGGGATTCCGGAGCGTCTCGAGTACTCGAGGACCTGATCGAACGAGAATTTCGAAGCCGTATCCTGCCCATCGCTCAGCAGGACGAGGGCCTTCTGGCCACGCAACCCCTGGAAGTTGTAGAGCGAGTGGATCACGGCGTCGTACATCGCCGTCATCTCGCTCGCCTCGAGCGTCGCCAGTCCGGCCGCCAGATCGCCGAGGCTGTCGGTCCATTCCTGGACCAGTCTCGGCTCATCATTGAATGCGAGAAGGAACGCCCGGTCACCAGGCCTCATGACTCGCTGGAAGAACCGCGCTCCCGTCTGGAGCGCCTGAGCCATGCGCGGCTGCATCGACCCCGAGGAATCCATGGCCATCCCGATCGACAGCGGCAGATCGCGGACATACTCGAAGCGCTCGATCTCCACTCTCTTTCCCTCGTCGAGCACCTCGAAGTCGCGTGCCGTCAGATCGCTCACGAAGTCACGCCCCTGAACCACGGTGGTCGGCAGCTCCACGAGTCTGACGTCGACCTGCTCGAGCATCTCCGGCGCATTGAGTAGGACTACGTCCTCGGCCGTCGAGCCCGTTTCATCGTCGAGCGTTGCGACCGCGCGAATGAACGTCGTCTGCGACTCGGACGGGACGTCGACGACATAGACCAGGGTGCTCTCGTAGCCGGTTGCCACCCGCTCATCATTCAGATACAGCTCGACCGACTCGAGCTCATGATTGGATGGGACATTGACCGCCACCTCGACCCGCGTCTCTCCGCTCAGTCCGTGCGAGACTCGCGGCGTGACGATGCGGACCCGGAAGGGATCGGACCCTCCGTTCACGACCAGTTGATCGCCGGCGATGATGCGGCCGTCGCCGTTTCGCGCCACGACACGGACCTTCGTCGGGATCGGTATCTCACCGAGATCGAGCTCGAGCGTATAGGGAGCAGTTCGCTTCGACATCACTTTCCGGTCATCGACGAAGAAGTCGACCGAGCTGATCTCTTCACCTGTCAGAAGTGTGTCGAATCGCTGCGGCCCTGTGAAGAAGCCCTGGCCGAGCGGCACAATGCGGATCGAGGACTCTCCACGGCGGAACTGCTGCTCCATCTCCGCCCGGACTGCCGTGCGCTCTCCCGCGACTGTGCTCCGCTCGAGCGGGTCGATGTACGGGACCTCGATCGGGATCGACAAAAGCCCCTCGGAGCTTGATTCCTCGTCCTGGACGTGAAGGGTCAACTCGTAATCGTACGGGGGCAGAAAGCGCTCGATCACCACTTCGAGCTCGTCGACGTCGCCCCCCGGCAACTCATAGTCATAGCGAAACCTGTCGGCCACACCGCGATCGTCGCTGAGCTCTCCCCGCACTCGCAATGCATAGAGCTCGCGATCGTCCTCGCTCCTGGCTACGAGCTCATCGCGCCCGATCGCGAGCCTGATCATGGTCACGGTCCGGCCACCACGCTTTCCGGGGTAGGAGACTTCGGCACGCAGGGGCACGTTTCCCCGATCGCCGGACTCGAGCTTCACAGTTCGAACTGAACTGTCCCGCCGTCGTGGATGAAATGAGCGGTCGAGCAGATCCTCGACTCTCTCCGGCGAGCTCTTCATGAGACTCAGCGCCGCGAGCGCTTCGCGACCGCCGGGACAATCGAGCGCCATCGGGCGCGGCTCCTCCGACGGACGGTCCGGGATCCCGAGAATGATCGGCACCGGCCCGAGCCGCTTTCCCTTGTCCGAGAGAACCGTTTCGTCGAGCGTACGGTGGTCCTCCTCGATCGGCGTCAGAAGCGTGAAAGGCGAGCCTTCCCTGTTTTTGTAGAAAAGGAGGTGGACCTTTCCTTCTATGCCGGGGAATGTCTCGTACGTCCACACCTCGATCTGCTTGAAAAAGTCCGGACACGGGACCGGCATCATCGCCGACGGACGGCCCCTCAGAAGATAAATCTGGGCGCGGTCGCTCTCGAGACTTTCGAACATCGAGGAAGACTCGCTGAAACGGTCGAGGTAGTCACGCCGCCATGCTTCGCCGTCCAGCCCTCCCGCGTGCTCCTTCCAGAAACGAGAAATCGCTTTGCTTCTCTCCTCGTCGTCATCGATGAGAAGAAACGCGTCCAGTTCGGCGGGCGCCATGATGGGACGGGCAACGCGCAGAAACTCGCGGGCGGGTTCGTCGAGTCTCGCAATGCGCTGACGCTGCTCTGAGCTCGAGAGCTTGAGCGTCCCTGGATCGAGTTCCTGAGCCGGAGCGGCCCATCCTCCGACGAGAACGAGCAGCGCGCAACAAGCACTCCGGACGACTCGGTTCATTCTTCCAGCCCCTCGCGCGCCGCGCTACGGATAGTAGCCCCGGATCGTTCTTGCCTCTCCATCTTCGATATCTATCCTGATCTCCCGCCAGTCGGAGCCGCGGGCGACTCCCTCCGACGGATAGAAACCGAGCAGGTATTGTGCCCTCAGTTCCTGTTCGATCTCATCATAGATCGCATCCAGTCTCTCAACCCCTTCGATGAAATACGACCGGCCACCCGTCTCGCCGGCCACCTTTGCCAGCTTTCCTCGCGTATCCCTCTCGAGAGTCGGAATGCCGATTCCGATTGTGTAGACCGGCACGGCCGAGCGTCTCGCGTACTCCAGGGCCTGCTCGTAGGTGAACCGGGAGCTCGTATCCTTCCCGTCACTCAGGAGCACGAGCGCCTTCTGCCCCTGGATGCCCTGGAAGTTGTAGAGCGAATAGACGATCGAGTCGTAAAGCGCGGTCGCGTCCTCGGCACGAAGACCAGCGAGCCCGCTCACCAGGGTCTCACGGTCATCAGTCCATTTCTGCACGACGACCGGAACGGCGGAGAAGCCGACGATGAACGCCTTGTCTCCTGGCCGGAGAATGTCGCGGAAGAACTGTGCCGCAGCCTTCTGGGCGCGCACGATCCGATCCTCCATCGAGCCCGACGTATCGACCGCGAGACCGACGTTCAGCGGCATGTCACGAACGTACTCGAACTTTGCGAGCTCCACTCTCTGTCCGCCATCGAACACCTCGAACGCCTCCCGCGGCAGGTCCGGGACTGGACGCCCGCCACGCAGAACCGTGGTCGGCAGCTCGACCAGATGAACATCAACTTCCTGGATGAACTGCGGAGCATTCAGCAGCACCACATCCTCGGTCTCGAGCGGGTTCTCCCCGCTGGTCACAGCCACGGCACGCAGATAGGCGACCTCTGCGCCAGCCGGGACGAAAATCGTCTGTGCATACGGCCGCTCATACATCGAGCCGACCCGATCCTCGTTCAGATACAGGTCCACTCTGTCCAGAGTTTTTCCCTCGGGGACGTCGACTTCCACCTCCACTCTCGTCTGCCCCTCGACGTGCGGAGCAATCCTCGGATGAGCGATGCGTACCCGAAACGGGTCGGAGCCAGTGTTGATGAAGATCTCGTCTCCAGCGACGAGTTTTCCGCTCTCGTCGAGCCCTACCACCCGTAGGCGCCGCGTCGCGGGAACGATCCCCAGATCGAGCTCGAGCGAATATGGCGGCTGTCGCTTCGTCATGATCTTTTCGTCGTCGACATAAAAATCGACGTGGTCGACGCGCTCTCCCGTGACGATCGTTTCGATCTTCTGAAGACCAGTCAGGATTCCCTCGGGAAGCGGAACGATCCGAAGTCGTGATTCGCCCAGAAAATAGTCCTGTCGAAGACTCTCAAGGGTCTCGGCGCTCTCGACTTCCTCGGCAGCCAGCTCCCCCGCCCCTTCGACCTTCGGCACCTCGAGCGTCTTCTCGAGGACGGCTTCGCCCCCGGAGTTTGGATCGAAGATCTTGAGGCGTGCGACATACTCGTTCGGACGAAGGAAACGGTCGATCACGATCGGAACCGATTCGCCGGTCACCTCAGCCGGGAAGTTGTACCGGTAGCGATAGTTGTCGAAGAAGGCACCGTCCTTGAGCATCTCTCCAGTCACGTCGATGTTGTAGAAGCTCGTACCATCCAGCTCCCTCGGAGTCAGGGCGGCAGTTGGAACCGTGACCGACAGCCGGATTGCCGTGCGGCTCCCGCGGCGCCCCGGGTAGGTAACTTCCAGCGTAGCGGGAAGCTGTGGAGCCTCTGGATTCGACGACGACCGTATTCCGCATCGTCCGGCCGACATGCTCAGGATCGATCTCGGGCGGCATGAAGATCTTCTGGAGCTCCAGCCGGGAGCGCTGGCCCCAGCCGATCGCAAGCAGCAGCAGCTCGCCGTTCCGGCACTCCCAGCGGACGCCACGCCCCATCCCGGTGCCTCCCTGCCCGTAGAAGACGTCCAGAATGCCCCGCTGCTCACCATCGATCGACAGCAGCTCCTTCATAGACTCCTCGCGCATTCCCCACACCGGCTGCCAGAGCCTGTAATCCCGTCCCAGGCGCGGTTGAAAGAAAATCAGCAGGACGTCGTGTCCCAGGCCTTCGACGAATCCGTACGACCAGATCTGCATCGGAACCACGAGACGGGTGCAGTCGATCTCGACGATGTCGTCGGGACGCCCGTACGTCAGGTAAACCCGCGCCCGGTCCGACGACAGGTAGGAAAACATCTCCTCCGCTTCGACAAGCAGTTCTTCGTATCGCTCCCGAAATTCATTCCGTGGTGTCCGGGGATCAGTGTCCCGGATCATCCAGAAGCGCTCGATGAAGTAATCGCGCTGCGCGTCCGTGTCGAGGAGCAGGAGCGCATTCACTTCCTCGGGGGTGATGATCGGCTCGACCTTCGTCAGGAACTCATGATAGCGGTCCGGCAGGACGCGCAGGCGTTCCTTGCGCTCCTTCCGCGAGAGCTTTCGCTCTTCCGCTTTCGTGCCCGGACTCTTCTGGTTTACAGTTACGGACTCGGACTGTGGCGCACCGTCAGGATTGTTGGCTCCTGCGTATGTGTTGAGCCCAAAAATCAGTAGTGCGAGAGACAGTACCGCGCACCTGGGGGTCATCCGGATCCTCCGAACCTCAAAACCAATGATTATTTATTTCGACAACAACGCTACCACCCGCATCCATCCCGAGGTCCTGGATCTGATCCACCGGCACCTGGAGGAGACGTGGGGAAATCCATCCAGTGTCCATCACCCTGGGCGACTCGCGCGGCGGGCGATCGAAGAGGCCCGCGAAGAGATCGCGGCACTCATCGGCGCCGATCCGGGAGAGATCGTGTTCACGAGTGGTGGTACCGAGTCAAACAATGCAGCCATTTTCGGCCGCGCACTTCTCGACGCGGGTAAACGTTTCCACATCGTAACGACCTCGATCGAGCATCCCGCGGTTCGCTCGGTCCTCGAGGTGCTCGAAGAGCGCGGGCATTCGATCACGCGAATCAGCCCCGACCGCACCGGCCGTGTGGACCCCGACGAGGTCATTGACGCGATTGGCGAGACGACCGGGCTCGTGGCCATGATGCTGGCGAACAATGAAACAGGTGTCGTCCAGCCTGTAGCCGCGGTTGGTGCCGACATGCCGGGAGCGCGGAATTCCATTTCACACCGACGCCGTACAGGCGATCGGCAAGATGGAGGTCGACGTGAACGAGCTTCAGGTCGACAGTCTCTCGCTCTCGGGACACAAGTTCCATGGGCCGAAAGGCATCGGTGTCCTCTATCTGCGGAAGGGCTCGGTGCTCGCGCCTTTCGTCGTCGGCGGCTCACAGGAGCGCAGGAGACGCGGCGGGACTGAGAACGTTGCATTTGCGGCGGGACTGGGAAAGGCTGCACAGCTCGCCCGGGAGTCGTTGCACGAGAAATGTACCCAGGTCGCAACGTTGAGAGACCGTATGGAGGAGAAAGCCACCGCCTCGATTTCCCGACTGTTCATCAATGGCAAAGAAGCAGAGCGCCTGCCGAACACGTCCAGCATCTGTCTCGAGGGATGTGACTCGGAGTCGCTCGTGATCGGCCTCGATCTCGAGGGGGCGTGCGTCTCGGCAGGCTCCGCCTGCTCGTCCGGACGGGTGGAGCCTTCGACCGTTCTGCTCGAGATGGGATTGACACCCGAGCAGGCAAAGAGCACCATCCGCGTGTCTCTCTGCGGGACGACCACCTCCGACGAAATCGACCGATTCGTCGAGCTGCTTGGAGGGGTGGCCGCGGCGAGCCGCGAAGCGGGAGCCGTGCGCCTCTGAAAGGTTTTTCCCTTTCAAATGTTAAGTGATATCGATGACTGAGGAAGACAAAGTCATACTGTCCGGAGATCTCTCCGCGATCACCGTCCCCGACATTCTCTCGTTCATTTCGATGATACGGGCGTCCGGATCTCTGTTTTTCGAGCGCGGGGAGCTAAACCGCCAACTGCACTGGAAGGACGGCGAGATCGTCTTCGCACAGTCGAACTCGACAGAGCACACCCTCGGGGAGTTCCTCCTCCGCAACGGCAAGATTACACGGGAGCAACTGGAAGACTCGCGCGAGCATCTTCAGCCGGGCGTCAGACACGGAAAGCTGCTGGTCCAGCTCGGTTACCTTTCGCCGAAGGATCTGTGGTGGGGCGTCAAGGAACAGGTTCTCGAGGTCATCTTCTCTCTCTTCTCGTGGGAGGGCGGCAAGTTCGAGTTCAACTCGAACACCGAGGATCTCTCCGAAAGAATCACACTCAACCTCAACACCTCCACGATCATCATGGAGGGGATCCGGCGGCTCGATGAGGCGGAGCGGATCAAGGAGAAGATCACGAGCAACAACATGATCTTCTACAAGCTCCCGGTCACCGAGGACGAAGTCGAGTCGCTCGACCTCGGCGAGAGCGAGCGACGGCTGTACGATGCAATCGACGGCGAGAAGGACATCACCGATCTGGTTCGTTCGTCTGGAGAACTGACAGAGTTCGACGTCAAACAGCTTCTCTACCAGATGCTCAGCGCCCGTCTGGTCGATGAGATGCCGTCGGAGGAGACATTCCGGCCCGTGTTCCTCGACGTCGAGGACAGCCCGGAGCTTCTGCGGATCATCTCGACTTACAACGACATGTTCGCGCACCTCTTCTCGACACTGCTCGACACCGTGGGTGACGACCAATCGCGAGAGATCTTCACAGAGGCCACGATGAACGCCGAGAATGACGAGCTCTGGGAGGGCGTGTTCTTCGACCAGTTCGGCCGGTTCGACGAGAACATGCTCGTCGCAAACATCTCGGAGCTTCCGTTCGAACAGCGAAAGTCGGCACTCGACGAAGGGCTGAACAATCTCCTGTCGATCCAGCTCTTCGAGGTCTCCCAGCACCTCCCGCCCGCCAAGAAGTCAGAGATCTTCAAATTCATCTCCGACCAGAAGGCCGACCTCGAGCGCGCGGTGAGTTGAACGATGAACGATGAACGATGAACAAGTGGTGGCCGCTTCGGTCTCAGAGCCACGAAGTTCTGCGTTCTAAATTCCTGTTCCATCTTTCATCGTTCATCGTTCATCTTTCATCTTTCCGATAGTACTCGCCGATCTGCTCGTACACCTCGTCGGGGAACTCGAGGGATTTATAGACGTTTCCGCAGTCGGGGTTCTTCGCGTCGGGGAGGATCGGGAATTCCTGGTAGCCCTGCCACTCGCTGATCGTCTTGCGACTCGGTGGGTTGTAGTCCTTCGCCTCGACCTGCTTCCAGAGCGCGACCGCATCCTCGTCGGTGAATGTCTCGTCCCTCCGCAGCCACTTCACAATCTGGTCGCGCTCCAGAAACCAGTGAGCCACCATCGCGAAGCAGAGCCTTCCGTAGTGCCCGATGTCACGCCCTTCGCTGAGTGAGCGCATCAGATGCGCCATCATCTCGTCCTGCATCAAATGCTCTTCCGCAGCCTTCGGATCCATGGTTGTCTCTAGATTTGTCGTCGTCATTTGCGCTACCTCCACACAGGCGTAAATGCAGCGTAAATGCCAGAAAGAGGGTTCAAGAGTTCAAAGGTTCAAAGGGTTCAGAAAAGGATGAGCCGAAGGGGGGGACAAGGAGTCGCCACTCGTCCCGATCGAGCACCAGGACTCTCTCGCTGAGGCTTCTCAGCTACACCATTGAACCCTACACTCCCTCCATGCCCTACCGTCGATCAATCCATCACTCAGCATCGCTGGACCGGCTTGAGAAGCTGGGCAACGTCCGGAAGGCAATCCTCGCGTCAGTCGCGATGCAGCGGAAGCTCCTTACCTACAACGGAGACAAGGCGGCCGAGGACCAGGTCCTCCTCTGCATCGGCCTCGGGTACGGCAGGGTCCTGCGCATCGGCGACAACGACGTGTTCGGAAGCCAGGTCAACGCCGCCAGCAAACTCGGCGAGGACACGGCACAGGCCTGGGAAATTCTCGTCACCGAGGCGGTACGAGAGAAGGCCGGGGAGCTCGAAAACCTGTCGTTCGAGCCACTCGATCAAACGCCTGCCGGCGCTGCAAGCGCCTGGAAACTCATCTGGCGCTGAGGATGGTGCTCACGATACCTGACATTTCCAGGCCGCCGCAGGGAGGCCGTCACAACCTAGCCCAGGGCGTCAGCCCTAATGGCATTGAGTTAAGGGCGCGACCGAGAATCGTCATGCCGAGCGGGAGGCCGGGTGGGCATGCGAGGCAGCTCGGGAGTTTCGTACTCAGTGACGTCTGGGCCGCTGCATGAGCGAGCGCCAGCTCCACGCCGACAGAGCACGTAACTTGCGAGGCCCCTCGCTTGCCCGCCCACCCGCCCGCTCGGGGTGACAATCGCTTAACTCAACGCCATTAGGGCGTCAGCCCAATTACGTTGAATGAAGGGGTAACGCCCGCCATGTCATGCCGAGCGGGCGGGTGGGTGGGCATGCGAGGCAGCTCCCAAGCTGCGTACAAAGTGCCGCGTAGGCTCGCACTTGCACACGCTCCATCCGTTCCGTTGCAGAGTTCGCAACCTGCAAGGCCTTCGCGGGAATGTTCTCAAACGTCGCATAGTTAACGGCTCACGACTCTGGCGGAAAGCAGCAACTGCCGGAGCTCGTCCACACTTGTGTGGCCCGTTCGTCTAGGGGTCTAGGACGCTGGCCTCTCACGCCGGTAACACGGGTTCGAATCCCGTACGGGCTACCAACTTCTTCCCTCCTGAAGTCGCAGTTTCCCCGCCGTCGGCTCTTTAGGCTGACGTGTCAGCGCTTGAACTTGCGGGCCATGTCCAGGATGTCGTCGAGCGCGTTGCCGTCGCCGTCGAAGTCGAGCATCGATCCGAGCCCGCCACCACGTTTTGTACCGCCGCTGTTCTTTGCGCCTCCGCCCAGCATGCCGCCGAGGATGTCTCCGAGTCCTCCGCCGCCACCTGGGGGAGCCTGCGCCGCTGCGCCGCCACTCTTCTGCTTTGCCATGTAGCCGGCGACGAGCATCGCCAGCATCGGCAGCATCTTCTTCAGGATCGAGGTATCGAGTCCGGACTTCGCGGCCGCGTTCTGCGCCACCGTGCGGCTGACCTCCTTCGTTCCGAAGATCTGCCCGAGCACGTCGTTGCCCTTGCTCACGTCCGTCGGTCCGGGAGAAAGGACATTGTCGAGCAGACTTCCTCCGCCGAGCTGACCGAGGAGACCGCCAAGTCCTGCGAGACCGGAAGGCTGCGCCTGAGCTTGTTTCTTGAAACCTCCCATGAGCGCCGGGAGAAGCGCTGCGGCGCCGCTCTTTGCCTGAGTTTCGCTGATCCCGAGCTCGCGCGCGATCGACTGAGCGCCGCCCATCTGGGTGAGAAGATCGTTGATGTCCATGCGATTCTCCTTTTTGAATGGCCGACAGCGTGCGACGGAAATCGCCGCATCAGGCATCACGACCTCGTGGTTCCAGTCTATACGGAACGCTCGGCCGCCGCATGCCCGTTCGCTCGAACACTCGCGCTCGAAACCATTTGCAAAAGTTCAGCCGCTGAAACCGAGCGCCACGAGCGAAGGATCGATGCTGCGGTCGAGGAACTCCCACACGGCGAGCGCTTCGATGTCACTCGCGATCGGACCCGCGACTCCACGGATATCGGCTTGTTCCGCAACCACCCTCGCCCGATCGAACCACCGCGATGTCTGCGCGTCCTCTTTGGCGAGAGCGCTACGGACGTTCCGTACAAGACTGATGCGCCCGCCACTCTCCAGATCGACTCCGTCGGCGGCCTCGGTGTGACCGATCTCGTAATTGACCAGCCGGTTCTTCAGCGCCAGCGACCTGACGTCTTTTTCTGCCAGGCGAAGATCGGAGAGGTGACCGATCGCGGCCCTCATCATTCCCGGATTTTCGACTGCACGAAGTCCACTGCTGTACCGGTTTTCGCTCTCCGACCAGACAGCCGTCAGATACGACCAGACGACCTCGACGGCCAGCGCAATGACGAAATCGCTCCTCGGAAGCTCGAAAGTGAAACCGAATCGCTCACCAGTCTGGAACTTCTGCGATGATTCGATCCGTGCTCCGGTCGAGGAGAGATCACAGATGCGCACGTCCGTGTCCTCGACGCGCCCATCGAGCGATCTGTTCAGCAGAAAGCGATTGGATCGGCGGTTCTCCGCGATCCGTCTCGTGAGACCCCGACTGACCATCTCCTCGATCAGCTCGCCAATCGAAGCGGGGTCCGCGATCATCTTCAGCCCCGACGTATAGTCGCCGCAGATCTGGTTTGAAACCGAATGGGACCAGACGACCATCGCCTCGAACGCGACTGCTTTGCCGCCGCCGAGGTCGAGCTCGAGATGCGACTTCGCTCCGCCCTCGAGTCCGCTCCAGTGACACAGCCGCGCCCCGCTCACCGAAATATCGGTCAGCAGCGCGGACGTGTTTCCGAAACGGCAATCGATCGGCGGCTCGAGAAGATGCCGCATCGAGTTACGATCCCCCTCCGTCTGAACCCCCACTACCATTTTGCTCCCAGCACAGTTTTCGACCATTGAACCCACACCACCGTGAATATGGTGTGAGCTGCATCACAAGGTGTCATTTTCGAACCGTCCGATCGAGGTACTCTCGAATCGCTGATCGTGCGGTCTCAGAGGTCCAGATCTCGGTGATCTCCGCATTGAAGCGCTCGTCGAGGGACGCGACCGCGCGACTCGCCGCTCCTCGCAACTGATTCTTCGCAAGACGAAACGCGGCCGCCGGAATCGCCGCGAGCCGCTGCGCCTCCTCTATCGCCAGACCGGGCAGGTCCTCGAGCGGCGCGACCTTGTCAATCAGCCCCGCGTCACGTGCCGCGTCCGGCTGCGCGGTCGTCCCGCCATACACGAACTGCTCGAGCGTCCGTCCATGTAACGTCAGGCGAAGCATCTCGAGTGCGTAGACTGGGAACGGAACGCCGACGAGGAGCTCCGGGACTCCGATGCGGCCGCTCCCGTCCGCCATCAACCTCGAATCACCACTGATTGCCAGGAGGCAGCCCCCCGCGATCGCGTGACCGTTGATTGCGGTCACGAGAGGCTTCGGGAACTCAAAGACCTTCCGAAACATCGAATCGAGAACTGAAAGAAACCGGTTGGTGTAGGGAGCGCCTTCGTCGAGAATACGAAAGAGGTCGACGCCCGCGGAGAAGATCCGGCCCGTGCCGGTCAGGATGACAGCGCTCGCATCGCTCCGGGAGAGCTCGTCGAAGATCGTTTCGATCTCGGCAGCAAGCTCGAGATCGAGAGCATTCGCCTTTCCGCAATTCAGCCGCACGGTGACCACGCCGTCGTGTTCGTCACGTTCGATCATGCCCCTCAACTCCCATCGTCCTGCCGGATGCAAAGCCGGGCAGGCGTCTTGAAACTGCCTGTATCGTCACATGGTAACCAAATCACCGAATTCTTTTCACGCTTATCGCAACCACGATAGGATGCGCAAACCATGACGAACGGACCGATCAGTCAATTCATCGACACTCATTACAGACACTTCAACGCTGCGGCACTCAAAGCCGCGGCTGACGACTATGTGAAGCACCTCGACGGCGGCGGGAAAATGGTCGTCACCCTCGCCGGCGCGATGTCCACTGCCGAGCTCGGCATCTCGCTCGCCGAACTGATCCGGCAGGACAAGGTGCACGCCATCGTCTGCACCGGCGCAAATCTCGAAGAGGACATCTTCAATCTCGTGGCGCACTCGCACTACGTACGCGTTCCGAACTACCGTGAGCTCTCGGTCCAGGACGAGGCAGCACTGCTCGATCGACATCTCAATCGTGTTACCGACACGTGCATCCCCGAGATGGAGGCGATGCGTCGAATCGAGAAGGCTGTGCTGAAGCACTGGATGGATGCGGACGCAAAGGGAGAGCGAAAGTTCCCTCACGAGTTCATGTACGACATCCTGCGCGCCGGCGATCTCGAAGGCTCCTACGAGATCGACCCGAAGAACAGTTGGATGCTGGCGGCGATGGAGAAGAATCTGAAGATCTACGTGCCGGGCTGGGAGGACTCGACGCTCGGCAATATGTACGCCGGACACTGCATCGACGGTGATGTGAAGAACGTCCACACCGTCCGCACCGGCATCGAGTACATGATCGATCTCGCCGACTGGTACACAGAAACCTCGAAGGACGCCTCGATCGGGTTTTTTCAGATCGGCGGCGGAATCGCCGGAGACTTCCCGATCTGCGTCGTGCCGATGCTCCACCAGGATCTTCAGCGTACGAGCGTTCCGCTCTGGGGATACTTCTGCCAGATCAGTGAATCGACCACGAGCTACGGCGGCTACTCCGGCGCCGTTCCGAATGAGAAGATCACCTGGGGCAAGCTCGGCGTCGACACGCCGAAGCACGTGATCGAGTCAGACGCAACGATCGTCGCACCGCTGATCTTCGCGTACATCCTGGGCTGGTAGCTGAGGTGCGGGCCTTCGGCGGGGCGGGCTGACGCGGGGCGAGGCCCCGCTTCACCTAGTCGCGCTTCACTCTGATCTGATTGAAGACGTCTCGCACTCCTGCAACATCTTCAGCATCCTCGGCTGCCATTCGCTTCATGCGACGGTCCGGGACTGAGCCCGAGAGCGTGACCTCGCCACCCTCGACACCAACCTCGATCGAGCTCGCATCGACTGCCCCATTGAGCCAGAGCCGGTCGTTGACGTCTTCGCGGATTCTCTCGTCCGAGCGCTGATATCCCTTGGGCCCCTTCCCGGTGTACGGGCCGCGTTCGCTGTACGCCATCTCCGAGTATGGGAGTCCGCGTCGAGAGTACGTGTTCTCGCGATCACGACGGGGCGGATCGAACGGGCTCCCATAGTCACCGCCCCGGCCCGAGAGGTCAGGACGCTCCAGAGTCTGGAAGCCCTCGGCGTAGTTCCCGCCGCCGGTCGTCCCGAATACGCCGCCGCGGCCCTCATACTCGCCGTAGCTGTTTCCGCTGTGCGCCGCCTCGTCGTAACCCCGATCGGTTCGCGATCTCTTCTCGTCGTCACGCGGATCTGCCGGATTCTGCTCGTTGCGTTCTGCCATGAGTTACCTCCTTCACTCTCAGGGGGTAACAGGATCCGTACCAGTTACACGCAGCAGAGATATCCGCGCGCCTGCGCAGCTCGCTCCGTTGGAGTGACGGAAAGCACGATAAAAGAGCCATTTTCCATTTTCCGGGTACGTCGCAGCAACGTATACTGCTGCGCAATGGAAGATCCGCTGCGCCAGCTCGAGCCGCGGCTGAAAAAAGTCCTCTACAGGAGCCTCGAAACGATTCGCGCTTCGAAGGCCGCACTCTACCTGTCTCGCCAGGGCAAGCCGTACGAGCTCATCACCCAATATGGTTTTCAGAACAATCTCGTCAGAAAGATCGCCGGGAATCACCCGATTCCCTCACGACTGATCCTGACGAAGGCGCCGTTCTACGTGAATGGAAAGACCGACCCGAAATTGCTCGAGACGCTCTACGAGACGGACTCGAACGCCATCCTCGTCGCTCCGATCTTCGTGAAGGGGCAGTTGATCGGATTCATCGATCTGCGCGACAAGAGCGGCAACAAGCCATTCACCGAAGAGGACATCGAGCAGACGAAACAAATCGTCCAGGGCTTCTTCGAGCTCTTTGCCGCCGAGCGTCTCTTCGGCATGAAGAGTGTCACCCCCACCGAGGATGACCCGGAGCCGAAGAGCGACTTCAAACGGATCATCGAACAGGCCGAGCAGACGGTCAACCGCGCCATCCACCAGAAAGTCTCGCTCGGGCCATTGCTGACCGAGGAGGAGATCCGGCCTGTCGAGACTGGACTCCATACGATCCTCACTCTTCCCGGAACGGTTCTGGCGGCATTCTCTGCGTTCGGCCATCTCGGTAATGTGCAGCCCGTTGCCGTCACCGGACCTCTCACCGAGGATGCAGCCGCAAAACTCGAGGAGAAACTGCGAAACTGGCTCTCGCGTCAGGGAGTCGACATTCCGGCGGAGCCGAGCCGAACCCGCGTCAGTCTGCCCGAAGGAAAGAGCAACCCGCCAGTCAATGCTGCGCGGTTGAACACGATCCTGAGTGCTCCGGTCAAGGTCGAGAACATGACCGGCCTGGTCCTCAGCGTCGGGTTCGAGGCTCCTCCCGACAGGGAGACGCAGCAGAAGCTGACGACGTATCTCGACCAGATCCAGCAGACGATTCTCCACTCCATCTCTCATCATGCGGCGCGGTCCATGAAACAGATCGCCGCGGAGCGGCTGCTGGAGCCGGATTTCAATCAGTATCCCGAGCTCGTCGACCACTCCCGCCGCGTGAGCGATCTTGCCGACCGGTTCGCGATGTTCATCGGGCTCACGCCGTCGGAGGCGGAGTCGATTCGAGTCGCAGGATTCGTGCACGATGTCGGTATGCGGCTGCTCGATTACGAAACGCTCTACAGAAAATCGGATCTGACGGAGTCTGAGATCGCCCTTGTCCGAAAGCATCCAGTGATCAGCGCTGCCCTCATTGCCCGGTCGGCACTCGGACCCCACATCGCCGAGATCGTCCTCTACCATCACGAGCGCCCCGACGGAACCGGATATCCCGAGGGTCTCAAGGGCGAAGAGATTCCACGCGCCTCGCGTATCCTCGGCATCTGTGAGGCGTTCGTCGCCATGACCGAGCCGAATGGCTATCAGCCGGCCATGCCGGAGTCGAGCGCCATCACTCAGATCCAGCGTCTCGCCGGATCGCAGTTCGACAAGGATCTCGCCGCCAGTTTCATCGAGATGCTCGCCGACGTTCCCTGATTGATGTGATCAGGCGGTCGGCGAAATCGGATCCATCGGCGGTGAGACGGCAACCGCGCCATCGTACATCCGCACGACTTCGGGCCGGGTCAGCACCCATAGCCCATAGATTGCCAGCGCGGTCCCGAACGGGACACTGAAGATGTTCAGCGCGCAGACGACGGTCGCGAAGATGCGCCCCCACGATTTCTCTTTCAGCAGAACGAAGCCCGCGATGAACGTCGGCAGCGCCGTGATGGCGATCAACCCGCCGACGAGCGTTCCGATCGTCGAGAGAACGACCACCGCGTCGAAATCGCCGGATGCCCAGCCGATTCCTGCCAGTCCGAAGAACAGGCCGAACGCGATCAGCAGCCCGATGAAGCCGAATGCGATGAAGAGCGACGCGAGTACGGTGACGTGATTTTTCATCGGCTTATCTCCATTCATCTCACATGTAGATACGGAAACGAACACTCAGGGTTGCGTCGAGCAAACCACGAACACTCGCCCACTGTCATCCTGAGCGAAGCGAAGGATCGCGTACGACATGACTCGACCGCAATTCCCAGCGAAGGATCGCGTACGACACGACTCGAACGTAATTCCCTTTGGGCTGGTGGTGGTTACGGCCCGATCTCCGCAGCCTGTCCTGAGCGAGCGCAGCGAGCCGAAGGATCACTCGTCGTCACCGAGGAACCACCGCGACTCCTCCTCATTCCTTGAGCTCGAACCGTAAGCACCACCAGCGCAGGGCACGCTGGATTTTTTCACAGCCTCTCAGGATGACAGACGGTGAGTCATTTCGCTCCATTGGCGTAGCAAAGTGGCGCCATTCCCACGGCTCAGGATGATTCTCAGTCGACGCTACGCGCCGCAACGCCGCACCCAACGACCGACAGGCCGGTGGCGCGACCCTGCTTCATGCGATGATTCGTCCATGCCGCTGCACGAGATGGATCCGACGAGCCGCTTCACCTCGAGAGCCGACGCCTACCGGCGCCACAGGCCGGACTACCCGGCCGCGCTGCTCGACACGCTGCTCGCGGACGCCCCGGCGACAATTGCCGATATCGGCGCCGGAACCGGGATCTCGTCACTCCAGATGGCGGAGCGCGGAGCCCGCGTGTTTGCCGTCGAACCAAACGACGCGATGCGAGCTGCAGGAGCACTTCACTCCCGGATCACGTGGGTCGGCGGCACGGCTGAGTCGACCGGGCTCGAATCCGCGGTCGGTCGATCTCGTCACCTGCTTCCAGTCCTTCCACTGGTTCGTCCCCGAACCGGCGATCGCTGAGTTTCTCAGGATCCTCAGACCTCACGGCTCGATCGCGGCGATCTGGAACGAGCGGGACCCATCCGACGGGTTCACCGCCGCCTATGGTGCGCTCATCCGGGAAATCTCGAACAACCATCCCGCCGAATCGAGAGAGAGTGCAGTCTTGGGACTGTACGAGTCGAACGACCTGTACGGAGTCCGACGCTACACCTTTTCTCACTCGCAGTCTCTCGATCTGGAAGGGCTGGTCGGCCGGGCCGCCAGCACCTCCTACCTGCCCTCCACCGGCGAACCGTACGAGGAAATGATTCGCGGACTCGAAGACCTCGTCGCCAGGTGGAACGAGGGGGGTGTCGTGAAGCTGCGCTACATCAGCTCGCTCTACTTGACGAAACCGAAGTGAACCCCAGCCTGAAGGCGTAATGGCGTTGAGTTAAGGGTGCGACCGAGAATCGTCATGCCGAGCGGGCGGGTGGGCGGGCAAGCGAGGCAGCTCGGGAGTTTCGTACTCAGTGACGTCTGGGCCGCTGCATGAGCGAGCGCCAGCTCCACGCCGACAGAGCACGTAACTTGCGAGGCCCCTCGCTTGCCCGCCCACCCGCCCGCTCGGGGTGACAATCGCTTAACTCAACGCCATTAAGCCTGAAGGCGGGGGCTAAGATCTCCCTGCCGGACCGCGGCTGCGCCCTCAGCGCCCCATCAGTTGCAGCCAGTCGTCGAGCGACTTTGGCTGGAGCGCGTAGTTGGAGCGTCTCTGTTCGTCCATGGTGGAGTTCGTCGAAGATCCGTAGTTGTGACCGGGATACAGCACCGTGTCGGAAGGGAGCTTTGCCAGACGCTGCGTCAGCGTACGGTACATCTCGGCAGGGTCGCCTCCGGGAAGGTCCACCCGTCCACACCCTTGCGTGAAGAGTGTGTCACCCGAGACGAGCCGCCCGTCGACGAGAAAGCACTGACTCCCTGGCGTATGTCCCGGCGTATGCACGAGCTCGATCGAGACATCGCCGACCTCGACCCGGTCGCCGCCATCATGCGCAACGAGCTCCGATGACGAGAGGCCAGTCATCAGCTCGACTCCAGCAACCTCCGCACGATGACAGTGGACAGGAACGTCAGCCTCTTCCTGGAGCTGAGCGAGCCCCTGAACGTGATATCCGAAGAGATCTCCGCCCACGTGGTCGGGATGGTAGTGTGTCACGAGCGCTCCCGTGACGCGCATCTGGTCCGCACCCGCGATGTCGAGGAGTCCTCGGACATCCCATGCGGGATCAACCACCACACACTCTCCTGCTTTGCGGTCGCCGATCAGATAGCAGAAGTTGACCATCTGTGCAGCGACAGGATCAGCCGTGCCGAAATCACGACCAGCCAGCAATTGTCGGAAGTACACCTGATTCTCACTCATCGTCGAATCTGAACGTGATCCGGAGTCGCGGGATTTCGGACCCCGCGATCGCAAAACCGGTAGATCCGGTGCGACGCCGACCTCTTGAGCCACGCCTCCGCATCGGCGATGATGATCCGATCGGATGGAGGTATCGCATGAATCATCGCCTGAAATTGATCGTCGCCGTTCTCTGTCTCGGCACAACAGCATTTCTATCAGCATGCGAAGGAACAGCTCCCGAGGAGGTCCAGCGGCTCGAGGAAAAAGTCACCTCACTCGAGCAACGGGTCGAGACTCTCGAGTCGAACCTTCAGCAGACGCGACTCGACCTCGCAGCGCGTGATAACGAAGTAGCCAAACTGCAGGAGGATCTGCGAAACGTCGCCACGATCCTGAATAAGGCAACGGTGCGACTCGATCGGGCCGAGCGGCGTTAGCTGCTCATCTCGAGAAGTTTGCGGCTGCTGCTTCTGAATGGCACGAATCTTTCGTATGTTATTACGAGAACCATGACGACAACGAATCAAACCGGAGCAGAGGCTCGTGTTCTGATTGCGGATGATGACCCACTCATTCGCCGCCTCCTGGCCAAGCTCGTACGACGGGAAGGGATGGCTGCCGACACGGCCGCAGACGGAGTCGGGGCGCTGGAGCTTCTGGCGGAAAACCACTACGACGCAATCCTGCTCGACCTGATGATGCCTCGCCTCAACGGCTACGACGTCGTCGACTATCTCGCCTCCCGCGATGGGGAGCAACGTCCGATCGTCATCGTCATCACCGCTTACGGCGACGACGAGTGGCGCGACCTGAACCCGGCCATCGTCACCGGAGTCGTGAGAAAGCCCTTCGAGATCTCCGACCTCGGAAACCTGCTGCGCCTCTGCATCGATCGCAGCGCAAGTCCCTCCCGCTGGGACTCGGTCCCGTCTCTGCGCCTCCTCAGACAACAATCGAACTGAACTGTAAACCGGGAAATGGTGGAGTCAAAACGACTCTCCCGGTGTCATCCTGAGCGCCAGCGAAGGATCGCGTCAGGGATGACTCGAGGTGAATTACGGAGGGCATCGAGGACGAGTATGACTCCACGAGATCCTTCGACCGTCCTCCGCTGCGCTCCGGCGGCTCAGGATGACAAAAACGCCGACCTCGAAAAGTCGGCGTGGGAGATTCAAAAGAATGGTGCGCCCGATAGGATTCGAACCTATGACCTTCGGCTCCGGAGGCCGACGCTCTATCCAGCTGAGCTACGGGCGCTGATGTAGCGGATCTCTCAACCGAAATCGCCACGGGCGCATTCCGCTCTGAAGTGTTCTCCAGCCCATCAAAAGAAGAATGTCATCCTGAGCGCAGCGAAGGATCGCGTCAGGGATGACTCGACCTGAATTTGCGGAGGGACTCAGAGCGAGGATAACGGGACGCGATCCTTCGCTTCTTTCACAGCCTCTCAGGATGACACTATTGTCACACCTCGCAGCTGGCACACTGCGGGATGGAATGGTCCTCGGCCGGATGTCCGCACCAGCAGGTTTCACTCAGATGCTCACCCTTCTCCCGGAGCCAGATATCGAAACGCTCCGATTCGAGGTCTCCCCGTTCGAAGTCGTGCTGGTACTCGCGTCCGTGCCGGCCGACACGCACGTCGTAGATCTCGTTCGGATTCTTGCGCCGGGCGATCGTCACCTGGATGAAGTCATCTGCGGCGGCCCCCCGGATGAGACTCTCGACCCGGCTCACGACTGCTCGCCGGACCTCAGCGGGCACATCGTCATCAGCGGTCACCTTGATGCTCCGGTGCGGGTTCAAATCGGTGCTCATCGTGTCTCCTCTCTCGGGCTACGGACTATTTCAAGTCGCGCGCCGGAATCGGCGGATGGGGGAGCCTTCCTTCGTTGCTTCGCTCGTCGGCTGAATGCGGGAGAGCGCAAGTGATGACGCTCAACTGATCAGAGGGAGCTTCGTTTCCTCGTCCATACGACGGATGATGCTGGCATCGAGTGGCGCCACCATCAGCTCGACAGTGGGCCACACCTCTGCCTCCATGAGATGTCCGCCGATGACTGATCCGTCGCTCCTGCCGAGGTTCACGTGAATGTGAATCTTCACCTCTCCGTTGGCGTCGACCGAGCTGTTGCCGAGGAGTGAGGTGACCTCGACCTGGTCCTCGACCGGGATGCGGTCGTAGTCCTTCTCGTCGCGCTGGTAATAAGCGATCACGGCACGGCGAAAGGCGCCGATTCCAGAAAGACGACTCGCCGTAATCTCGTGCCGCTGGAGAAACGCGCTCAGATGTTCGAGCAGGTCGTCGTGCTTGTCGAAGACGAGGAGAAAGGTTCCGTCGCCGGATCGAATGGTTTCCATACGGCTGCTCCTGATGCGAAACGATGGCCAGCACGCTCGCATCCCTCCGATGCCAACCCACACCTTCTGATCCCGGCACGGTAGGTGCTCCTCATAGTCCGCCGATGAACATCCCCCTGACCATCCTCGGCCTTGCAATCGTTCTCGGCACGATCATCGATGCTCTCAAGACGACAATGCAGCTCGGCCAGGGTGGTACTGCCAGCAGCGTGATGGCAAAGCTGATCTGGAAGATTTTCATCTCGCTCGCCAAATGGCCGGGAAAGTCTCTGCAGATACTCGCCGGACCGGCCGTCGTCACTGGCATCGTATTCACCTGGGTCGGGGGATTGTGGCTCGGCTGGTTCCTGATTCTCGCCGCCGATGTAAACGCAGTGGTCAACACCGGATCCGGGGTGGCCGCGGATCTATGGTCGCGCTTCTACTTCGCAGGCTTCTCGGTGGTCACACTCGGCGTGGGCGACTACAGCCCGGGAACCACGTTTGCCGAGATCGTCACGATCCTCGCGTCAATGAGCGGGTTCTTCGTCTTTACGCTCGCCATCACCTATGCCGCGCCGGTTCTCAACGCCGTCGTCTCGAACCGGCACCTCGCGGGCTACATCGCCGGTCTCGGACCGACCGGGGACCGGATTCTCATCAACGCATGGAACGGCAGGAGCTTTGGAAATCTCGATCAGCATCTGATCGAGCTGACGACGATGATCCTGCTGATGGGCCGCCGCTACCTCGCCTATCCGGTCCTGCACTACTTCCACACCCGGGATCGATCGATGTCGATCTCACTCAGCCTCGCCGCCCTCCACGACGCACTGATGCTGCTCGAGCACGGAGTCGATGAGAGCGTGCGGCACGATCCGGCTACGCTCAAACCGCTGCGTGCCGCCTTCGAGGCACTCTGGCGCGGAGACCGTCTTCAGTTTGCAGAACCCGCCGAAGAAGCACCCCCGGCTCCTTCGCTGGAGAGTCTCAGCAAGGAAGGAATCCCCGTCGTTTCAGAAGCGACTTTCCGGCATGAGATCGAAGGTCTCGAACGGGACCGCAGAACTTTGCTCGGCTTCGTGCAGAGGCGAGGGTGGAGCTGGGACGATATGGAACAGCGAGACCGCAACCAGAACAGTGTCTGAATCGCGCCTCTTCTGCTAATCTCGCCCCGAAACCGGTCTTCTTCTGAAACGTCCAATGACTGGGCAGCACCCACGCTGCGCGAGGAGCTCCGAGGAGAGAGAATGAAACTCAGACGATTCATGATCGAGGGGGCGACCCTGATCATTTCAGCCATCATTCTTGGGCTGGTTGCAAACGCGATGGCCAGCAGCGATCGCCAGGTATCACTCGCGGCGGCTCAGCAGGCCGCGAGACAGACCGCTGGAGAACCGCAGCAGGAGGTCCCGCACAACTCGAGCATCATCGAGGACGATGCGGTCACCACGACGGAAACGTCGCCCAGTCAATCGAGCGGGACCGTTGCAGAAACTCCAGTCCCCGCCGAACAGTCTCCGACCACCTCCAGAGCATCGAAAAGCGAAATCCTCGAGAAGTTCCCCCCTTCTCCCGACGTTCCAGCCGAAGAGATCCATACGAATGAAGCGTACTGGCTCTGGCAGAATGGCGCACTGTTCCTCGACGCCCGCAGAACGTCGACCTTCAACGAAGGACACATCGCCGGAGCGCGCAGTGTCGCGGTCTGGGAAGCTGACGTCGACGAAAAAGTGAAGAGCATGTCCGAGGAGGGGCTCGATACGAACATGCCCGTGGTCATCTACTGCTCAGGCGGCGCCTGCGAAGATTCCCACATGCTGGCCCAGAAGCTTTGGGGCATGTTCTTCAACAATCTCCGCGTGTATTACGAGGGCTATCCCGGATGGACTGACGCTGGATATCCGGTCAAGCAGGGGCCGAAGCCATGACGAGGCTCGACCGGGCTCTCTCGCATCCGTGGCTCACCGTGCGAGTCCAGATCCTGCTCGGCCTTTTTTTCATCATCGCGGCACTGCCGAAGCTGGCAGACCCGCCATCGTTCGCGCAGATGATCTACAACTACCGGCTCGTCGCCAGTGACTTCGGCGGAATCAATGTTCTGAACCTCCTTCGCTCTCGCCCTTCCGTGGCTCGAGGTTCTCCTCGGACTCGCGCTGGTCTTCGGCATCTGGAGGCGGACGGCCGTCGTTCTCGTCGGTGTGATGCTGGTGACGTTCATCGTGGCCATCTCGATCAATCTCGGTCGGGGAAATGCAATCGATTGTGGCTGCTTCGACCCGGCGGGATCGAACAAGACGGCAGAGCAGCGCTTTCTCGACATGGGGTGGACCATTGTGCGGGACCTCGCAATGCTCGCGATGGTTGCACAAGTCCTGTTCGGCATGGTTCGCGAGAAGGTCGAAAATCTGCACCTGATCTCGACCGAGCTACCTGGCTGAAAGCGAAGTGGCTGAAAGCGAGCGCCTGTCATCCTGAGAGGCTGTGAAAAAATCCAGCGTGCTCTGCGCTGGCGGTGCTTACGGTTCGAGCTCAAGGAACGAGGAGGAGTCGCGGTGGTTCCTCGGTGACGACGAGTGACACGGAGATCGGGCCGTAACCACCACCAGCCCAAAGGGTTACGGGCGGGGCGTCGCCGATCGCGTTGTCGCAGCTCCTTTCCGATGAACCACATCGCTGCGTCGCTGCTCCGCGCGCTCGACGTCGCCGCGCCCGTAACGCAGGGTACGCTGGATTCTTTCACAGCCTCTGAGCGAAGCGAAGGATCGCGTACGGTATGACTGGATCGAACTTCAGGCGAGGATAACTCCACGCGATCCTTCGCTGCGCTCAGAGGGCTCATTTCACTCCACTGGCGACAGTTGACCGGCGGCCATCCCACCGTGCCTCAGTTCGAGGAGGGCCTGCTGAAATCTCTGCTATCATTGCCGCTCACTGGAGAGCGGATCTGACGGCCTGCGGCACGTCGCAGCGACCGCGCCCTCACCCTCGCGTATTGGTGGAGAGATAGTCTGGCCTACGGAAGCGAAAAACCTCAAGGAAAATACCTGTTGCTGCTGTCTGTCAGCGCGCTGGGGATCGTGTACGGAGACATCGGCACGAGTCCGCTTTACGCTGTAAGAGAGGCATTCCACGGCCCGCTCGCAATCCCCGTGACTTCCGGAAACATCCTGGGTGTTCTGTCCCTGATCATGTGGTCGCTGATCATCGTGATCTCGGTCAAGTACCTGATGTTCGTGCTCAGGGCCGACAACCGGGGCGAAGGCGGAATCATCGCTCTGATGTCGCTGGTCCGCCCGCAGAAGATGGATGAAAGCACGCGGCGCCGACGGATCCTGCTCGTCATGATGGGTCTGTTCGGCGCATCGCTGCTCTACGGCGACGGGATGATCACTCCAGCCATCTCGGTGCTCAGTGCGATCGAGGGGCTCGAGGTGGCGACACCATTCTTTACGCCATACGTCATTCCCATCACCGTCACGATCCTGATCATTCTCTTCCTGTTTCAGAAGCGCGGAACGGCGGGCATCGGAGCGGTCTTCGGTCCGGTGACGGCAGTATGGTTTCTGATTCTTGCCACCCTCGGCATCTCACAGATCATCCACTACCCCGGGGTTCTGGTCGCGATCAATCCGCTTTATGGAGCCAGATTCTTCATCGCGAACGGCTGGGCCGGCTTTCTGGTACTCGGCGCGGTGTTTCTCGTTGCGACGGGCGGCGAGGCTCTGTACGCCGATATCGGTCACTTCGGTGTGCGGCCGATCCGCCTCACGTGGTTCAGCTTCGTCCTTCCATCCCTCATGCTGAACTATTTCGGTCAGGGTGCCCTCCTGCTGCGAAGCCCTGAAGCCGCGAGCAACCCGTTCTACAACATGGCGCCGACCTGGGCGCTCTACCCCCTCGTCGGGATCGCTACGGCCGCCACGGTCATCGCATCGCAGGCGGTCATCTCCGGCTCCTTCTCGCTAACGAGACAGGCAGTGCAACTTGGATACATGCCGCGCCTCCGCATCGACCACACCTCAGAAAAGGAGATCGGACAGGTGTATGTCCCGTCCGTGAACTGGCTCCTGATGGTGGCCTGCATCGGTCTCGTGATCGGCTTCCGCAGCTCGAGCAACCTGGCAGCTGCCTATGGAGTGGCCGTATCCACGGACATGGTCTTCACGACCATCCTCCTCGCGGTCGTCGCGGTGATGCATTGGAACTGGAAACTGCCGGCCGTCATTGCGATGGTTGTGGTGTTCCTCACGGTGGACTTCGCCTTCTGGGGCGCAAACATCTACAAGATTCCGCAGGGAGGCTGGTTTCCGCTCCTGATCGCGGCAATCGTCTTCACTCTGATGACGACCTGGAGACGCGGCCGGGACATTCTCGACAAGCGTCTCAGAGAAAACTCGCTGCCATTCGAGCACTTTCTGAAGTCGCTGAAGGTCACGCCGCCCACTCGCGTGCCGGGAACTGCCGTGTTCATGTTCCGCAACGCCGGCTCCACGCCGCCGAGTCTCCTGCACAACATCACGCACAACAAGATCGTGCACCAGAATCTCATCCTCCTCACGATCCTGACCGAGGAGACTCCGCGGGTGGAACCGGACGCGCGTGTCAAAGTCACTCCATACGGCGAGGGGATCTTCTGGGTCATCGCTCACTACGGCTTCACCGAAGATCCGGATATCCCACGCCTCCTCGATAGCCTCGAGCTCGAGGGCGTCGACTTCAGCCACTACACCACTTCCTACTTCCTCGGCAGAGAGACGCTGATCGCAACCCATCGCCCCGGCATGGCGCTGTGGCGCGAGAGACTGTTTGCATTGATGTCGCGCAATGCGCTGCCGGCGACATACTTCTTCCGCCTGCCCCCGAACCGTGTCGTCGAGCTCGGAGCACAGATCGAGCTGTAGAGGCAGTTGAACGTTGAAGATTGAAAGTGAGATCGCCCCAGGTGTCATCCTGAGCGCCAGCGAAGGATCGCGTACGGCATGACTGTCGCGTTCTTTCCGTCCTGACAGTCGGGCCGTCCGAGATCCTTCGACCGTCCTTCGCGACGTCCGGCGGCTCAGGATGACAGCCCAACTTCTTAGAATCATGTTGCACTGTTCTCGCCGAGCCTCTCGCGCAACCGCCCCCAACGGCGACGACCCTTCTCGCTCCGGACGGCCTGCCCGAGGGCGCGCTTCTGGCCGACGATCACGACGAGCTGCCGGCCGCGGGTGACGGCGGTGTAGACGAGGTTCCTCTGCAGCATCATGTAGTGCTGTGCCGCGAGGGGGATCACGACGGCGCGGTACTCGGAGCCCTGCGACTTGTGGATCGTCGTGGCGTAGGCGAGCGTCAGCTTGTCCGCTTCGTCGAAGTTGAAGAGCACGTCCCGGCCGTCGAACTCGACCCTCAGTACCTGATCCTCCTCGTCGATCTCCTTCACGATTCCGAGGTCGCCGTTGAAGACGTCCTTCTCATAGTCGTTCTCGGTCTGCATCAGGCGGTCGCCAACGGTGATCTTCATGCCGAACCGCTCGAGCTTCCCCTTAGCCTCGCCCGCCGGATTCAGCGATGCCTGAAGTGCGATGTTGAGCGATTCGACACCGACACCTCCCCGGTTCATGGGAACCAGCACCTGGATCTCGCGCATCGGATCGAGCCCGAATCGCTTTCGGCAATCGCGATTGAACCAGACTGACGACGGTGTCGCGGATCTCTTCCGGGTTGTCGGCCGCGACGAAAAAGAAATCCTGTGAGCTCGATTCGCGTGAATCGAAACGCGGCATCTCGCCATGGTTGATGGCGTGAGCGCCGGAGATGATGCCGCTCTCCTTCGCCTGCCGGAAAATCTCGGTCAGCCGGACGACCGCGACGATCTCGCTCGCGATCAGATCGGAGAGGATCTGGCCAGGCCCCACGGACGGAAGCTGATCGACGTCGCCAACGACGATCAGTGCGGAGCCCGCTCGCATCGCGCGGGCAACGGACGCCATCAGCGGGACATCGACCATCGATGCTTCGTCGATCACGAGAAGATCGCAGTCGAGCGGATTGTCCTCGTTGCGCGTGAAGCTTCCCGTCTGAGGATTGATCTCCAACAGGCGATGGATCGTCCGGGCGCTCCGTCCCGTGCTTTCTGTGAGTCTCTTCGCCGCACGACCTGTCGGCGCCGCAAGCTCGATCTCGACATCCTTTGCCTCGAGGATCCGCAGGATCGAGTTCACGAGCGTCGTCTTCCCGACTCCCGGTCCGCCCGTGATCACGGTGACGTTCGAGCGCAGCACGATCCGAATGGCGTTCTGCTGCGATTCGGACAGCACGATCTTCGATTGCCGCTGCACCCACTCGATCGCCTTTTCCGCATCGATCTCCGGCCACGGCGGCGCCTCGGAGGTAATCTCACGAATCGTTGCGGCGATCGTCTTTTCCGCATCGAAGAGCCAGGGCAGAAAGATCATCTCCCCTTCCCACTGACGATCCCGCACGAGACGCCCCTCGGCGATCTCCAGCTCGAGCGCCGCCAGGAGTTTCTCCTCCGGAATCTCGAGCAGCTCCGTCCCGGTCTTCAGAAGCTCGTCGGTCGGCAGACAGCAGTGGCCCGACGACTGCGCTTCCGCAAGCACATGTGACAGCCCCGCTCTCGCGCGGAAGATCGAGTCCTTGTCGAGACCCATGCTCAACGCGATCCTGTCGGAGATCAGAAAGCCAATCCCCCTGACCTCGCTGGCCAGCCTATAAGGATTGCTGCGGATGATGCCGATCGCGTTCGCGCCGTAGCGTTTGAAGATCCGCTGTGCGCGCGCCGTTCCGATTCCGTGCTCGTGGAGAAACATGACGAGCTCGCGGATCGCCCGCTGCTCGGCCCATCCTTCCGAGATCATCGCGGCGCGCTTCGGACCGATTCCGGAGACGCGTTTGAGGCGGTGCGGAAATTTCTCGATCACCTCGAGAACCTCTTCGCCGAACTCCTGCACGAGCGCCTTTGCGACCGACGGGCCGACCCCTCTGACGAGACCCGAGCCGAGAAACTTCTCGATCGCACGCTTCCCGGTCGGGACGTGAATGGCGATGCTCTCGGCCTGAAACTGCATGCCGAAGTTGCGATCGTTCTTCCACTCCCCCTCCGCCTCCACCTGCTCGCCCGGAGACACGGGAGGAAGGCATCCCACGATCGTGACATGCTTTCGATCCCGGGACGTCGAACGCGCCTGGAGAACCGAGAAGCCACTCTCCTCGTTGTAAAACGTGATCCGGTCGATCACCGCCTGAATCTTTTCTGACATTGATCGCGAATTCTGAACGGTGCACGAAGAAAAAGGAAATCGAGATCGGACGAGGGGCGGGCTCGCGGAGCGAGCGAGGCGGGCGGGCGCGGGGCGGGGACTTCGCGGAGCCTGCCCTGAGCGAGCGCCAGCGAGTCGAGTGGGCTCGTCCGGGGTACTAATCGCGGGAGATCCAGAGCGGTCGGCGGTGGATGCTGTCGTTCGGTCTCGCGCGATCTGAACAGCCAGAAGCCGAACGACAGAAGCCTCGGCCGCACCGGATACGATCAAGCTTGGTAAATGCACCGGCCGAGCGAAGCAAGGGCCCCGCCCCGCGACAGTCCGCCCCGCGAGCGCCAGCGAGCCCGCCCCTCGTGCAGGTTGCGAGAGATCGGGATTCGGTGTTCTGCTCAGCCGGCGAGACGCCGGCTGAGATCGGGCGAGACGCCCGACCCACACGCGTCATCCGTCATACTTGAACCAATGCTCTACAGTCTTCTGGCGGATTCGATCGTCGTCGTTCACGCGCTGTTCGTTCTGTTCGTGATCGCCGGCAGTTTTCTCGTGATCCGGTGGCGGTGGATTGCGTGGATTCATGTGCCGGCTGCCGTATGGGGGGCGCTGATCGAGTTTCAGGGGTGGATCTGTCCTTTGACGCCTCTGGAGAATGACCTCCGGCGACTCGCGGGTGAAGGGGGATATCGCGGCGGCTTCGTCGAGACGTATCTGCTCAGGTGGCTCTATCCCGAGGGGCTCACGAGATCGACGCAGGTGTGGCTGGGGATTCTCGTGATCGTGATCAACGTGATCGGCTATTCGGCAGCCGCGATCCGCTGGAGACGGGGATCGTCCGGAGGCTGATCGGATGGCAGCTCCAGTCCCTTCGCCTCGCGATACGCCTCCAGGCCATGCCGCAGGATCTCGACTGCCTTCTCCAGGTCGTCACGGTTCAGCACGTAGGCGATTCTGACTTCGTCGCACCCGAGGTGCTTGCTGACGTAGAAGCCGCGGGCGGGTGCGAGCATCAACGTCGCGCCGTCGAGCTCGTACTCCGACAGCAGCCATTTGCAGAACTCCTCGGCGTCATCGATCGGAAGCTGGGCGATGAAGTAGAACGCCCCCTCGGGACGTCTCAGAAAGACGCCCGGGATCTCGATGAGTGCCTCGTAGAGGAAGTCTCTCCGGCGCTGATACTCCTCACACACTGATCCGACATAGTCGTCGGCGATGTCCTGGATGCCGACTGCGAGGCTCTGCGCGATACCGGGAGGCGCGAGACGCGCCTGCGCCATCCGATATGCGGCTCCATACAGATCGGGATTGCGCGTGATCATGCACCCGAGCCTGAGACCGCAGGAGCTGTAGCGCTTCGACAGACTGTCGGCGACGATCACGTACTGTTCCATCCCTTCGAGCTCGAGCGCGCTGGTCGCATGGCGTCCGTCGAAGGCAAACTCTCTGTAGACCTCGTCCGAGATGAGAAACAACCCCCGTCGTCTGCAGAAGTCGGCAACCATCTCGATCTCTTCGCGGTCATACACCGCCCCGGTAGGATTGTTCGGATTGCAGAGGATCACGGCCTTCGTACGGGGGGTGAGCTCCCGCTCCCAGACGTGGATCGGCGGGAGATGAAAGCCATCGCGTCCGCGGCTGGTCACGGCGACGATCCCGACACCGGCGATTGTCGCGAACCCGCGATAGTTCGGGTAGAACGGTTCGACGACGATGACGTCATCGCCCGGATCGCAGCAGGCGGTCAATGCGAATACGATCGCTTCACTCCCCCCCGTGGTCGTCAGGATCTCGTTGATGTCGAGCTCGATCCCGTGCGAGGCGTAATACCGCTGCATCGCAATGAGAAATCCAGCCGTACCCTGGGCGGGAGAGTAAGCCAGACATCGATCGTCGATCTCATGCAGGCGGCTGCGTATCTCCGGCGGAGTTTCCAGGTCGGGCTGACCGATATTGAGGTGATAGACATGCAGGCCGCGCTCGACCGCCTGCACCGCGAAAGGAACCAGATTCCTTATCGGTGATGCGGGCGTATGAAGACCGCGGTTCGAAAGCATTGGCTTCATTACCCGCAGCAGAGAAGCGCATTTTATGCCACGGGGGTTCCTTCGGAGCGACGACCGGGGCGGTTCTCAGTGGGTAGATTCTGAGAAGCAGGCTGTCATCCTGAGCGCAGCGAAGGATCGGGTGCGTCCTGACTGTCGCGTACTTCGGTCCTGACAGCCGGACCGTACGAGATCCTTCGACCGTCCCTTCGGCTTCGCTCAGGGCAGGCGGAATGACAGTTTCTTCACATTCATGTCGACGCACGGCTTCGCCCGTCCTCAGCGCTCGCCGTTGCGGACGCTCTCGAGAAAGCGGATCGCCTTTGGCGAGAAATCGCGCTCGTCGAGCACCAGTGCCGGTTCGATCGCCAGCGCGGCGCGAAAATCTTCCGCTGCGTCGGACAGCAGAGATTCACGCCTCTCGAGCGTGCCTCGCAGGTAGCGCGCATATCCCCTGAGCACCAGCGCCGGAAGCGATCGAGGGTCCGTTTCGAGAATTCGCGTGAGCGACCGCGACGATCCGTCCAGGTCTCCCCCGGCCATCGCACGATAGATACGGACCAGATCCTCCCGCGCGTCCGCAGGCCTCTCCTCCTCCTGCGTGATCGCCGCACTCTCCGTCTCCGGACGATCGACCTCCGTCTCGGCCACGATCGCGGGTGCCGGGTTGGGCGGGGGGGACGGACGACTCGACGCACTCGTCTCCGCCGGCGTTGCCACAACTGGGTCGCGTCTTTCCTCGACCACCTGCAGCTCGGAGACCACGACCTCGGGCTGTGGTGCAGCCGGTTTGGGAGAGCTCGCAGATGCCGGGGGTCGCTTCGCCGCGGGCGTTTCCTTTTGTGGCTTGGCCCGCACTCCGTTCGGCTGATCACCGACCTTCGCCGCCGCCTGGTTGAAGAGAATCATCGCCTGTCCTGCCGACGCAGCCATGGCGCGATATCCGTCGACGGTGCCGTCCTTCCGGCTGGAGAGTGCATCCTGCAGTTTCTGGTTCGCCTGCCGGAACTCCGTGAGCCGGGCAGCCCCCGCCCTCGTCGCAGCGGCCTGCGAAGCGAGAGCTTCCCCCAGCGCTGCGTCCGCGAGCTTCCTCGCCTCCTCGAGACCGACCGACGAGATGGCGGAAGCTCTCTTCGAATCGATTTTCGACTTTGTCGACCGGAGGCGCGAGTAGTGCGAGGTATTCTGCACAATGCCGTCGCTCTCCGAAGCAGACAGTTCGCGCATTGCGGCGTCCCATCTCTCCTGCTCCGCCAGAGCGACGCCGAGCCAGAAGTGAGGCACGTACGGCACCAGCGCTCCGCCACATACGGACCGACTTCTGCTCCTCGGGCTCGTGCTCGAATCGCTTCATGCATCTTCGTCACGACAGTCGACCATTCACCCGCGTCCGCCGCCGCAAGCCCCTCGGAGTAAGGCCGGACATGATCGTCACGCGCCGCGGCGGTGGCGGCGATCATGACCATCAGTGCGAAGACGATCAGCCGCTTCACTGGACACTCCCTATCGAAGGTACCCGGACCGGCTCACCGTCGGTGAACTGAAGGCTCACCATCAGGGGCCTGCCTGCAACGACCTCGAACGACTCCCGGATCGACGCAGAGTACGACGGGTTGCTCATCACCACGCGATAGCTTCCGGGTTCGAGATCGAGAGATACCGGCGTGACTGGATCTTCGAGCTCGATCGATTCACCTGTATCGACATTCTCGAGACGGTCGATCGTTCCCCACGGCCAGGCGTTGATCCCGACGATCGATCGTTCGGCCGGCGAGGCGGGCGCGTCAGCGGCCCCGGTCGTTGTCGCAGTGTCCGGCCCTGCCTGCGCAACGTCATCCTTCGCGCGTGTGACGAAAAGCGCAACCGCGACGGCGACGAGAATCAGGAGGAGTGCCGCCCACGGCCATCGAGCCGCACGCTGCTCCCGAACCGGAGTGTCGTCGATTGGAGGCTGCGAGAGGGTGCGCTGATCGAGACTACGCAGCGCGTTCGACTCCGGCACCGTCGCGTCCTCGTCGAAGATCACTGCTTCGTCGACGGTCTCGATTCTGGTTTCAGAGGTCGCGTGTGCGTCAGGAGCGATGAAGGGCGCGTCGCCGGTCGGAATCTCCAGAGCACTGGACTCGACCGTTTCCGCTTCCGAGCTCGCAGCGGCCGTCGCCCCGGTCCCCTGGTTCGAAGACTCGACTGTCTGGACATTGCGGTCGCTGGTCGTGATCTCCGGACGCGCTCCTCCCGTGGGGAGACCGGGACGATCTGGCAGCGACGGAAGGATCGCTTCGAGAGCAGCCGCAAACTGACGGGCGCTGCGGAAGCGTTTGCTCCGGTCCTTCTCGAGCGCCCGCAACAGAATTGCCTCGAGCTCGCTGACGTCTTCGAGCTCCGGGTTGCTCTCGGCGAGTGACGGAGGACTCTCGGTGCTATGGAGCAGCAGAAAACGATGCGGAGAGTCCGCGATGAAGGGAACCCTTCCGGTGAGCAGCTCGTAGAGGACGATCCCGTACGAATAGATGTCGGCCAGTCCGTCGATGCGCTCATCCGGCTTCAGCATGCCGAGATGTTCGGGTGAGCAATACTTCCACTTGCCGACGAACATGCCAGTCTTGGTCTTGTCGTCAGTGTCATCCGCCCACTGTTTGGCGATACCGAGGTCGATGATCTTGACCCGTTCATTCCCTTCGTCGTCGAAGGTGATCATGACGTTCTCGGGGCTGATGTCGCGATGGACGACGCCCTGCCGGTGGATCGCCTGAAGACCGTCGAGAACCTGGATCGAGAGGAGGGCGGCGTAGCGCGGCGAGAGGAATCCGCCCGCGCGGATCAGATCGGCGAATGTGATCCCATCGATGTACTCCCACACCATGTAGTACGAGCCGTCACCGAGCGTCGAGAAGTCGAACAGGGCCGCAACGTTCGGGTGCTGGATCCGGGTCGCGAGCTGTGCTTCGCGGATGAATCGTTCGTGCGCCCGCTGATCAGTCGAGAGGTTCGGGCGCATCATCTTCACCACGCGCGGAGCGTTCAGGTGGAGATGGAGGACTTTGTAGACCTCTCCCATCCCCCCGACCCCGAGCCGGGAGAGAATCCGATACTTGCCGTCGATCGGCGTCTCGATGTACTGGCGAAGGAAATCGGTGATCGGATCGCCGCAATACGGACACGCCTTGAATCCTGGATCGGTCTTCGATCGGCAGTTGATGCAGTAGAAGCTCAACCGACTCTCCCCTCGTGCTCGGCCCTGCTTTTCGTCGATGTACGGACTCAGCACTTTCCGGAGCGAAGAGCTCTCGAGCGTGTCCCTCACCCTCGGGCCGACATTCTCGATCCGGAATGTAACCCGTTTTCCTGTCGCACTCGGCGGCGAGACGGACGAGCGCTGCAATCCCACTCTCGTCAACTCCCACCAGATATCCGAGATCGACGATGATCTTCCTCGCCGTGCCGCTGAGCGACTCGGTGGACGATTCGAACCTCTGCGCCGTCTTCTCTCCGAGAAAGCCGAGCAGCTCCACTCGGAGAATCTCCGGGGTCTCGCGCCTCACCTCGACCGAGAAACCGATGTTCGGCTGCCGTCCTTCGACGAGCGTGGCGCGATCATCCATGGCGTCACCCGGTCGCACGAACTTCACCCTCACTCCGCTCACGTCGATCACGTCCCCATCGAGCAGCTCACTCGATTCTCCCTGCTCGAGCACACGCGTGTTCGCGCGCACGGGGTTCACGCTCGAGAGTCTCTTGACGAGGTAATGTCCTCCCCGACGGAAGACAAAGGCGTGCTTTCGGGAAATCTCGCGTCCCGGGATGATGAGATCGCAGTCCTCGTCTCTTCCAATGAGCGCCGAGTCCGCAAATGAGATCGTGTCGGTGCGTCCATCCTCCCTCGTAATCTGCAGACTTGCGGCCGGACGTGGATCAGGCATCGCCGGTCTCGCTTCGAGGACCGGCAGGTCATCGGTCACGGTAGTCGCCCCACTCACCGGAACATCTGCTTCCTCGGTGCCTGTACTTCTCGACCGGAATCAGCGTCACCTCATATCCCGCGACGACGAGGACTTTCGGCGAATCGATCCGCACAGTCGACACCTTCCGTCCCTCATGCCATGTGCCGTTCACACTCTGATCGATCGCGGTAAATGCTCCGTCGGAACCGCGCTTGACGACGAGGTGATGCGACGACACCTGCTCATCGGCAAGAACGAGATCATTGTCGGTCGAACGGCCGATGGTCACGAGCTGTTTGTCGGCCGCTTCGTCCCATATGAGCTCGCCATTCCGCTCGATTACGATTCGGAGCATTCGGTGATTATAGGGTTGTGGTGCCTTCGTTATAATCCGGGTTCCTCGAAAGGTGGTTGGATGTCCCGATTATCAGTCCTGATCATGACCGTGTTGATGCTCGCTGCGTCGGCCGCTCCTGCATGTGCGCAGATCCTGACCTGCTCCGACGCGGGATCCGGTGAGTGCCATTTCGTCCACTACCACGTCCAGTCCTACAACGACGCGACGAGAAACTTCGTCGAGCTCTACGGTACGAACCGTTTCGCAACGACCGAGCTGTGCGAGGCGGAGCGGACGCGGCGGATGGATGTTGAAAAGCAGCTCGTGTCATACGTCCTGAAGCTCGCACCACGCGCACGCGTCAAGGAATCGAACTTCGGACCGTGTCACTGCGACATGACGAGCGATCCCGCCTCACGTTACTTCCTCGACGACAGGAGCCGGTTCGAGCGGATGCACCTGCAACGGAGCATATCTCTCCAGTTGCTCGAGGAGGCGTTCGACAAGGGGCTGCCCACCGACAGTCCACTCGCTCTGGGACTCTCCTCACCTCCCACGAACTGGGTCGCCTCGCTCTGGCCGGCAGTCGCAGAGATTCCGGATGACTCGCCCGACCGGTTCCTGTCGACGGAGCCCCCGACTCCGAAAAAGACCGAGGTCACGGCCGTGCAGAACAGCCAGCTCGATGCTGACCGGTACGAGCTCGTGGAGATCGCCTTCGACTCCCGGATTCCGCTCGAGACCGTGATCATCGGCGACGAGGGATCCGGAGTCGAGCCAGCCGCGGATTTCGTCAACAGCGAGATCGCCGCTGTTCAGGCTCGCATCCCCGCGGTTCTCGACATGGAAGAAGGACCACGGAAGGCGCATCTCCTCGATCTCGTGCAGCAACGGCTTCAGCTCCTGTCGAACCTGAGCCGTCTCGTGCAGACCGCCGGACCCTCCAGCTCTCTCGCCAGACGGAATCGCCGGTGCGCAGGACGAGAACGCGAGACGGGAGCTGATCGGCAGAATCTTCGGGCCTGTGGTCGCGGAACATTGGTCTCCCGAGAAGCCTGAGGCGATGCTGATCGACTTCCCCGACTCGATCGACACCGATCCGGTTGCCGTACTGCGTGATTCGGGGAATCGCTTTCCGGTGAGCGACAAGCAGCTCGCCCTTTACGCTTTTCTGATGCGATCCGGCAGCCTCACGGAAAATCAGGAGATCTGGCTCAGTGGAATCATCGAGTCATATCTCGCAGGAGACCGGAAATGATGACTCGAAAGGCTCTACTCCTCGTCCTTGCCCTTCTCCCCGTAATCGCCTTCGCACAGGATCGTGAAGAGATCGCGGTCGAGCTCAGTGCCGGGGCATCGAATGAAGACCCGACGGTGCCGGACGAGTTCGTCCGCGCGGCAAAGTTTGCGACCCGCTATTTCGACCTCGGTGACATGACCTCGGCCTACGAGCGCTTTCAGGAAGCCAATGCCATTGTGCCGAACCACCCATCGATCCTCTACAACACCGCCGTCGTTCTCGTGAAGATGGGACGGTATGCTGACGCCGAGGAGAAGATTGACACGTACCTGGCGCTGTATCCGGAGGGAGACGAATCCCCTCTCGTCAAGAACCTCCAGATCGACCTGGAGTTCCAGCGCGATCTTCAGAAAAAACAGCAGGCGAACCAGAACTACATCGAGCTCTTCAACAGGGGCTCGTATCAGTACGAGCAGGGAAACTGGGAGCAGGCACTGTCGATCTTCCAGCAGGCGGAACAGCTTCGCCCCGAGGATGCAGCGGCCCTTTTCAACCAGGCACTCGCCCATGAGGCGATGGGCAACTACGAGAGTGCCACCGAGCGCCTCCGGCAGTATCTGGCGGTGACGAGCGAGATCTCCTCCAAATCGGAAATCGATCGCAAGATGTTCCAGCTCGAAACCGAGATGGAGACGATGAAGTCTTCCTTCGTCTGCTCCTTCTGCGGCCACCGGTTGCCGATCGGCGCGACGTGGTGCCATCGTTGCTGGCACGGTCCCTACCTCCTCGATTCCGCGCGCATGAATACGCTGCCGTGCGGCGTAGGCGCAAGCGCCACGAGGACGAGTCTCTACGGAGAAGGCCGCCTCGCGAAAAACGAGACGCTCGAGTGCACGATCAAGCACGCCAACATGCTCGAACAGGTCCGCTACTCGAAGGGAAAACAGCGTGCGATTCAGGAGGCGCGCAAGGCGGAGGGGTGGGTCTACCGGGACGAGGTGATCACCGCGCTCGAGCAGGACGGCGAGGTCGTCATCGAGCTCGTTCAGGACGATTACCTGAAGCATCTCCTCTCGAGCGCGAGTGGTGACGCTCTGACATTTTCGGCCTCCAGGGATGCCGATGACCAGTGGCTTCTCGGACACGAGGAGATGATTCTCGATGGACAGAAGTACGTGAAGACCTATCAGTACGATGCTTCCGGCCAGATCACGAGCGAATCGGTCATCTACCAGAATGACAGCGCCTGCGGGCATGTGATCGAGACCACTGCGACGTACGTCCGATCGGGCGACCGGCTCCTGAGGGTGGATCTCAACGGAACGACGACCGGCTACGAGATCGAAGGGCTTCCGAAGACGACATGGAACGGTACGATTTCCTGGTCGTACGACGAAGAGGGACGGATCACGCGGGAGACTCTGGAGATCGTGAACCAGCAGAAGGTCTACACGGAGCGCCCCCACGGGCCGATGCGCGACGACGTGAAGAGGCTCTACCCGCAGTACCGCCCAGGAAAGGAGATGGATGTCCTGCGCAAAGGGGACCTCTGCGCAATGATCGGTAACCGGATGGTTGGAAATCCGATCGATCTCCGCCCCTTCCAGTCGATCTCCCCGAATCTGGCCGTGCTGGTGCCGTACGGAGTCGTGGAGGTCAACGTCGACTACAGCTACCCGACCGGCTTCGCCCTGCCGGTCGTCGCCACGAAGTGAGGAGAGGCGAGCCTGTCATCCTGAGCGCAGCGAAGGATCGGGTGCGTCCTGACTGTCGCGTACTTTCCGACACTGACAGTCGGACCGTACGCGATCCTTCGACCGTCCTCCGCTGCGCTCCGGCGGCTCAGGATGACAGGCTCGAGCGGCGCTATCACGTCATGACTCAGAGCTTCTTCAGTCGCGTTCCCGCAATCTCCCACCGTTCGCCCTGCTGATGCTCAGTGGGCTCGTGGCCACGCTCGAAGATTCGCGCGCCCGTCGTTCCCTCGAGCGTCATCTGGTCATCACGAATCCGCAGCCAGGCTCCCTCTCGCAGACCGACGACGACGCGGTCGTTCTCCTCGAGAAACTGCAGTATGCGCTCCTCGCGAGTCTCACCCATGTGCTTCGACGCGGGATCGGGATCCTGGTAGTGCGGATTCAGGTTGAACGGAACGAGCGCCAATGCCTCGAATGACGGCGGCTCCACGATCGGCATGTCATTGGTCGTACGGATGCTCGCGCACGCGACATTCGATCCGGCGCTGCTGCCGAGGTATGGCATGCCCTCGGCCACCCTGTTTCTGATCGGGTCGAGCAGATCTTTCTCATAGAGCGTTTGGAGGAGGCGGAACGTGTTCCCTCCACCGATGAACAACGCCTCGGCCTCCATGACGGCGGCCACCGGATCGGAGGCATGGTGAATGGAGCGCAGCTCGACGCCGAGTTGCGCGAAGCCCTCCGCGGCTTTCGCGGCGTATCCGTCGTGGTCGGCGAGAGCGTACGGCACGAACAGGAGATTCCTGCGGCTCCCGAGGATCTCTCGAAGCCCATCGCGGCAATGTGCGAGGTATTCACCCCCGTGCATCGTCGAGTTGCTGATCAGCATCAGTTCCCGTTTCATTCTGCGTCCTCACGTCCCATGCTCATCACCAGTGACACTGTTGCGAGCGTGTCCGTATCGTCAAAGCCCGGGACAGGTTCGGCGTCGTACCGAACCTCGTAGGCCAGCTTGATCCCGAGGATCGAAGTGACGTCCGCGGTGAGACCGACACGCGCATCGATCCGCAGATCCTCGAGATCCTCGACATTCGGCTCCACGCGGAGCATCTGTGTCGTCGAAGCCGTCTTCGAGAGCTTGTACTTGCTGCGTGCCATCAGCAGGACACCTGCGTTCGTGTCCGAAGCGCCATCCAATGGATCCTCGTAGTTCCATGTAGCGGAGCTCACCGTATCGACCGTCCAGCGTTCCCGCGCGATCGCCTTCCAGCTCACACCGAGATCTACGGTCGAACGGTGCTCGACTCCGGCAAAGCGATTCTGCTCCCCCTGCCAGCCGGTCGTGATCGCCAGTCGATCGGTCACCGACCAGTCCGCCCGTCCGAACGCCGCGTACCGCTCCGCCGTCTGCTGCGAGTCTTCCTCGGCCTGCAGTGCCTGTGCACCCGCCAGAAAATGCCAGCGCTCGCGAAGCTTCTCCCATTCGCTGCTGAAGCCGAACGAAGATGTCTCGCTGTTGCCGCTCGTCGCGAGATAGGAGAGCCCGATATCGAGCCGCCAGCCATCGGCCTCGAGACTCTGCGCGGAGAGCGGAATGGCGGCCATGAACAGGAGTGTGAACGTGAATATGTGAAAGCGTTTCATGAGGGCGAATGGTAGCTCATTGAGTCGTTGGGTCGTTGAGTCGTTGAGTCATTGGGTCATGGGGTCGTTGAGTCGTTGGGTCGTAGGACAAGCGTGGACGGTCGTGGACGGTCGTGGACAGTGTGGACAGAGGCGTGGACAGAGACGTGGACGAAAGCGTGGACAGCGAGATCCTGAGTGTGAAGGCTCTTTGGCGTGGCTACAGAAGGTTCTTCTCCAGATCAGTACACAGGACCAATGACCAACGACTCAACGACTCAATGACTCAATGACTCAAAGACTCAACGACTCAATGACGCGCCTTCCTCAACACCAGCCTCATGTCCTGATCTCCGAAAAGAATCTCGTTGAGGCGATCGACGAGGCGGTGGAGGCCCTGGGGCTGATCGGCGGGGATCGTGAGTTTCTGCGAGTCGGGGAATGGATGAAGCGTCTCGAGTGACGCGACCTCGAAGCCGAGCTCGCGACCGATGATGATCATCGCCGCCGGGTGCCGCGGCGCCACATGGGACGGATCCTTCCAGAATTCGGAACCACTCATCATCAGCGACTGCGCGTTCGGAGTCTCGATCACCAGAAGACCCCCCGGCCGCAGAACGCGATGGCTCTGTGTGAGGAGCGCGATCAGCGGAGAGGTCTGCAGATGCTCGACGACGTGCGAGGCGAAGATCGTCCCGAGACTCTCGTCTTCCAGCGGCTCGAGAGCGTCCGGAATCGCACCGACCGAGACGTCCAGCCCCCGCTCCCGCAGCTCGGATACGGAACGCTCGTTGACGTCGATTCCGCGGGCATCAATCCCAGCCTCGCGGCACATGGTCAACAGCTCTCCCCTGCCGCAACCGACATCGAGCAGCGGCGTGTGATCGGCGAGGATCATCAGGAGATCGCTCATCGACCCGCGCACTTCGGAGGCAGAACCGCGCGCTGCATCCTCGAACCTCCGGTAGAGATAGTCGTCCCGGAACGATCCAGCGGAAGCCTCGGTCAGCACTGGTGTCGCGAGGTCCCGGATCCGAGCGAGAGCTCCTTCGATCTTCTGGTCGAGCACGGTGACCAGAGCATCGTTGCGCTGCACTCCCGCGGAGATCCTGCCATCGTGTCTGGCGAGATCGCCGCGAATATCCTCACGGATCGCATGAAGGTCGGTCCGCAGCCCGTCGAGCAGATCGAGAACCGCGATGTTGAAGTCGCGCTGACGGTCGACTTCGGGGCCGAGAATCCGACGCAGAAACTTTCTGAGCCCGCGAACCATCGAGCCCGACGACGAGCGGTACTCGAGACGCTTTGCCCACACCTCGCGCCAGCCGGATATGCCCTCCGGGGGCGTTTCGATGATGCGATCGTCGCTCATATCAAAAAGTACGGGCGGCCTCGCGGCCGCCCGTCATGATCTCACGCTTCTGTTTCGGTTTCAGCCGGCTCTTCGGCGGCCGCTGGTGCGGCTGCTTCGGCTTCGGCTTCGGCTTCTTCCTCGACTGGTTCCGGAGCGGCCTCGACCGGCTCCGGAGCTCTCTCGCCCCCTTCACCGATGACGGTTACGGTGATGGATGCGGACACTTCCCGGTGCAGATGGATCGAGACTTCGTGGCTGCCGAGCGTTTTGATCGGCTCACCGAGCTCGAGCTGGCGCTTCTCGACCTCGAAGCCCTGTGCCTCGAGCGCACTCACGATCTCGTTGGAGGTCACCGAGCCGTAGAGGGTACCGCTGTCGCCGACCTTCTTCTCGATCGTGACCTCGACCTTGCCGAGCTTGCCTGCAAGTTCCTCGGCGGCCTTCTTCTCCTCCTGGGAGAGCATGGCCCACTTCCGCTTCTGCTGTTCGACCACCGCGATGTTGCCGGTCGTCGCTTCCTTGGCGAGTTGCTTGGGGAGCAGATAGTTGCGTGCGTAGCCGTCCTTGACGTTGACCACTTCACCGCGACCACCAAGCCCGTAGACTTCGTCAGTCAGTATTACCTTCATTGTCTTTACCCTTCTGTCGAAAGTTTCTGAAATCGAAAAATGGATCGAAGAGACCTGCGAGAAAGAGGAAGAAGAGCCCGACTCCATTGAACGACAGAAACGCGAGCATCGCCCACGCCACCATCATTCCGAGAGTGCCCAGCTTCCACCGCAGCGTAATGCCGCGAAAAACCGCAAGACCCTGAATCGTGAACAGGAAAAGAACCACCGCGAGAAGATTCAGCCCGATCGACCGTGGAAGTCCGCTCAGCAGAGGAGAGATCCCTCCGAGAACGAATCCGAACAGTACCCAGTCGGGAAGCCGAAAACCGCGGAGCAACAGATTTTCAGCTCCACGTGCGCTCCAGGGCAATCGGGTGAGCATCACGATGCTGAAAAGAAACATCGTGGCCGTGATGATCAGAAGGAGCGACGGAATGAACGTCGCAGCGATCGCGGCGGAGAAGCTCTCCACTGCATCGAGTGCTTCGCCGCTCATCCCCATCCCGCGGTACAACTCGACCGTCGGCTCTCCCGCATTTTCGAACGCCTGCTGCATGGCGACGTAAGGGGAGTAATCGACGGTCGTGCGCATCAGAAGCTCGACTGCGCCATAACCCGCTGCGCTGGTGAGCACAGCGGCGACGAGAACCGGGCCGATTCCACTGCGCCGGCTGATCATGAACGTCGCGACACACGCCGGGAGTCCGACGGTCGCGAACAGGCGGGCGATGCCGCTGGCTTCCGCCGGCGAGATCGCGAGACCTCCCATGATCGCTGCCAGAGCCACGAGAACGAGCATGGCTCCGCCGACGGCCGTGACGAGACCCTTCGTGCCGAACCGTATCCCTGCGCTGATGAACGCCGCAGGTACGAACAGCAGGAGAGGGGTCACGTACATCACTGCCGCCGCCAGGGCGTGAAGCCCCATGCTGCGGAGCTCCGCACGGTTCGACAGATCGCGAACCTGCGCGGGCTCGAGCCGTGTGGTCGACTCGGACATCAAATCAGTCCGTGGTGAAAGGAATCAGTGCCATCACCCGGGCGCGCTTGATCGCCGTCGAGAGCTTCCGCTGGTGCAGTGCACACGTTCCGGAAATACGACGGGGCAGAATCTTGCCACGCTCCGGAATGAACTGCTGAAGGAGCTTCGTGTCCTTGAAGTCCACGTATTCGATCTTCTCGACGCAGAACTTGCAGACGCGCTTGCGCCGGTAGAAGAACTTCTTGCCGCCACGACCTCTGGGTCGATCTTGTGCCATCGTTTACTCCTTCTCACCTTCTGTAGCAGTCACGGTCTCGGGCTCGGTCGCTTCCGTCTTGGGAGCACGGCTGGCGGCCTTGGAGGCCTTCGCAGCCTGCTTCTCGGCCTGGATCGCTCCGAGCTTCTTCGCACGACGAGTCTCGAGATCCGTCCGGACGATCAGATGCCGCATGATCTTGTCGTTGTTCTTCATGCGGCGATCGAGCTCGTTGAGACCCTGGGTGCCCGCTTCGAAAATGAAGAGGTGGTAGATCCCGTTGTCGCGCTTGTCGATCGGATAGGCGAGCTTGCGACGACCCCAGGCATCCTCTTCGAGGAGCTTGGCGCCGCTGTCTTCCGCGATGCCGCGGAATTCACCGATCAGTGTGGTGACGTCTCCCTCAGGAACGTCGGGAGACACGATGAACAGAACTTCATAAGTTCCCAATGAATCCTCCTTATGGCCGTATGGAGCCCCCGGCGGGGACCCAAGGAGTACAGCCGAATTGTCAGTTGAGCAGCACTTCGTGCCGCAACGAGAGCTAAAGCCAGTGGCGAGAGGCGTTTATTCCGCTCCTTACAGCGCCGCGAAGGCGACTCCTCACAGCGCCGCGAAGGCGGCGCGACACAACCCAGCCCAGCGGCGTAAGCCCTGGGACATTGGAGATACGCAAATCCCAAGGCCGCGAAGGCGGCCGACACGACGAAGGTGCCGGTCGAGACGAAACAAGGTGTCACCCGCCTGCGCGGGCTCGGGTTCTCTCTCATGACCAATGTCCCAGGGCTTACGCCGCTGGGCTAGGTTGTTTCGGCCGCCCTTCGGCGGCCTGTAAGGAGGTTACGCGATCGCGCCCGCCTCGTGCTCGAAGTGCTGCGCGGAGGTCTCGTCGACCCAACCCTGGTAGAGCGTCAGGCGCTGTACCGGCTCGTAGCCGGCGTCGCGGATCAGGCGTCTCATCTCCTCCGAGGTCACGCGGTTGCGTGCTCCGGCGGCTGCGACGACGTTCTCTTCGATCATGATCGAGCCCATGTCGTTCGCCCCGAACTTCAGTGCGAGTTGTCCGACGCCGAGTCCCTGGGTGACCCATGAAGACTGGATGGAGCGGACATTGTCCATGTAGAGCCGCGCGACCGCCTGATGCCGGAGATAGGAGAATCCGCTCTCTTCTTCGACGTCCTGCATTGCAGTGTTCTCGTTCTGGAACGTCCAGCCGATGAACGCCGTGAATCCGCCCGTCTCGTCCTGGAGCTCACGGACCCGCCGCATGTGCTCGATCCGGTCCTCCATCGACTCCCCCTGGCCGAACATCATGGTCGCAGTCGTCCGAAGACCGAGCTCGTGCGCCGCGCGCATCACCGAGAGCCAGCCATCGGTCGACGCCTTCGGGTAAGAGAGGCTCTCGAGACGTACCTTGTCGACGAGAATCTCGGCGCCTCCTCCGGGAATCGACTGCAAGCCGGCATCGACGAGCTTCGCGATCACCTCTTTTACGGGAGTTTTCGTCATCCGAGAGATGAAAAGAATCTCCGGAGGCGAGAACGCATGACGGTGCACCTGGGGATACTCACGTCTCATCCACTCGAGCAGATCGACGTAGTAGTCGAGCGGCAGATCAGGGTGAACGCCACCCTGGAGCAGAACGCCGGTACCACCCAGATCGATCGTCTCCTGGATCTTCTGGCCGAGCTCCTCCCTGGAGAGGAGATAGCCTTCAGGATCGCCCGGCTTGCGGTAGAACGCGCAGAACTTGCACTTGTAGACGCAGATGTTCGTGTAGTTGATATTGCGGTCGATGATGTAGGTCACGACCTTCGGATCGTTCTTCCTGTTCCGAACGGCGTTCGCAGCCTGACCGAGCTCGAGCAGATCGGCCTCGCGGAGCAGGGTCAATGCTTCCTCATCGGAGATCCGCTCTCCATCGACGGCGCGGGTCAGGATTGTCGTGACACTTCGGGAGTTGTCTCCAGCCATTGCACTTCCTTCGCTTCAGGGATCAGGCCGTATTCTGCGGCGAGCCTGTAAAAACGTTCAAGCGCGCGCCGCTCTGCGGCCCCGAATTCGTAATGTAATGCAGTTCCAAAATATTCGTCGATCTCACCGACGGGCACATGCAGCTCCTCGGAGGCTTCTCTCGCGATGCGATCGAGATTGTCACGTCCTGAACGATAACTCTCCTCGAGACGCGAGACGATTGCTCTGCCGTCCTGCGGCAGACGATCTCTGCGCCCGGCCCACAGAGCGAACACGAAAGGCTCTCCGTACAGATCATGCCATTCCGAGACGAGATCATAAACCCGGAAGCCGTGGTTCCGATGAGGTCCGGCCGTCACCTGCAGAGCACGATCACCGATCACGACCGCGGCATCGTGACCCTCGAGCGAGAGCAGACGAGAGGAGTCGACGGCATCGAAGCGAATCTCATCATAACGGTCGCGGCCGAGACGCTCCCCGAGAAGGATCCTCGCCAGAGTCACCGAGGTGCGGGAGCTCGGGTCGAGTGCAACGCTGCGGATCTCCCCCATCTCCACCCGCGAGATCAGGAGAACGCTCCTCACTTCGCTTCTCGACGCGATGCAGAGGCCCGGCACCGCGACCACCTCGGGAATGCGCTCGATCTCGATGGCAGGGATCAGTCCGAGATTCGCGACTCCGCCCGCAATCAGATCGGCACAGCGTGCCGGCGAGGTGAACTCACACGTTTCGCCTTCCGCGCGGGCCCCATGAACGAGTCCCCACCACAAAGGTCGCGCATTGAGAAATGAGATCAAAGCGTAGTGCATGCGGCGCAAAGTGTAGCAGGAGGCTTGCCGGGGCTGAGCGGGGCGGGACTTCGCCACGCGTCAGCCCGCCCCTCGTTCAAGATTCGAGGATCGTGGCTACGGCGCACTCCTCAACCGGCGGGACGCCGGCTGAGATCGGGCGGGGACGCCCGACCCACACGGGCGCCCCATCCACACAGCTACGGCTGCACGCCGGCGTGACACTCCCAGCAACCGATTTCGAGCTCCATCCCCCCGAGGTCCTCCGGATGCTGGAACGTTGCACCCTGCTCGAGTGATGTGAGCTGCACCGCGTCCGTCTGACCCTGGGCCAGGATGACGTGGCAGGCGTCGCACTCCCTCGTGATCATCTTGCCATCCTCGGCAACGTGCGTTCCGTTATGACAACGCATGCAGCCGGGACTGTTGAAGTGCCCGATGTGCTCGGGGTAGGCAGTCCAGTTGGCGTTCATGTAAGGGAAGATGTTGCGGCCATAAGCCTCCTGCGCACCTCGGACCGACGACTCGATGAGGTCACGATTCGATGCGACGAGATCCGGGTACTCATTCTGGTACGCCTCCATCATGTAACTCTCGATGCCTGCCAGTGCAGCCTGCTTCGCCTCCGGCGCGCCGTGCGATTCGTCTTTCGGAAACTCCTGAGAAAGCGCTTCGACGGCGATCCGCTTGAGCGAGGGTACCCGCCGATCCAGCAAGCCCTCGACGAACATCTGATCAACCGCCGCATCGGGAGACTTGTAGACGTGACTCGGACGATTGTGACAATCCATGCAGTCCATCGTTCGTGGCGTCGCAGCGGCGATCTCCTCGGGTGTCAGTGGACTCTCCTCATCCTGATAGACGGTGGTTTCGCCTGTCGCGGGGTCGGTGACCCGAACCCATGGGATGTCCATACGCTTGTCGTCCCGGGCGATGTACTCGACATCCGCGTTGATGTGCCAGTGAATAGTCGGGCCAGCCTCCACTCCCGGACCGACGGCGTCTGTCCGCAGCAGCATCTCGACCGGCCAGTGCGTATTTTCGTCATTGTAGAGAGTGTGGTGAAACGTCCGCTGCGTGGCGCCGTACTTCTTCTGGGGCCAGTGGCATTTCTCGCAGGTTTCTTCGGCGGGTCTCAAATTGTTGATCGGAGTCTCGATCGGTTGCGGGTAGACACCGGCGATGACGGCGTACACCTGGTACGCGCCGGAAATCTTCGATTTGACGAACCATCCGGCACCCTCGCCGATGTGACACTCTGCGCACTTGACGCGTGCATGCGGCGAATGCTGATAGGTCGTGTACTCCGGCTCCATGACCTGGTGACAGGTCGTTCCACAGAACTGCACCGACTCGGAGTAATGGTAGGCCCTGTAGGACCCGACCGAGCTGAGGGCGGCGAAGATAATGGTGCCGACGACGAAGACGAGGGCGGCATTCCGATGAGACGGCTTGTTGAAGTCGATCCGCGGCCACGCCGGGATCTCCTGCCTTCCTCCCCGCTTCCACCGGCGCCACTGGATGAACATCCCGAGCGGAATCAGAAGGAGCCCGAGGACCAGAATCCCGGGCAGAATGACATACAGGAAGATGCCGAAGTATGTGTTCGATTCGCTCTCGAACGCGAACGAGAGAATCAGCAGAATCAGACCGGTGACGAGCATGACGCCCGCCAGTGCGGCACCCAGGCCGCTGATCCAGTTGTACGCCAGCCGCGGTAATCGAAGTTTCGCCAAGAGTGCTCCTCCCTGTCGTGTGCAGGAGATACAGTAACAGACCGATCTGGACGATGGCAGCTGATCACATCGAGCGGTGACCCTTCACACCATCTACTCTGAATCGCAACGTCCGCGGAGAGGTTCGACGAGGGAACGGCGACTCACCGTTCCCTCGCGAGCTCTCCGGGTGTAACCAAAAACCTACAGGTGACTCGCTACCGCCACGATCATCGCGATCACGAGCATCACTCCGATTGCCACTGCCGTGAATCCGAAGATCCGGGCTTTGTGAAGCTGAGCCTGCGTTGGTGGATCGACCAGTCGCTCCTCGAACTTGCCGGAGGCGACGAGTCTCTCGTATTCGTCCGGACGCTCTTCCTTGAACCGCTCCAGCGGCATCGATCCCACGAAGATCGACGGATCGAGCGGGAAGATCTCCGGCCGCAGGTGCGTGTGGAAGAAGTGGAAGATGAAGATGAATCCAACGGCCAGCAGCGCTTCATCACCGTGAACGATCGTCGCCGCGTTCAACACCCATCCCGGCAGCCAGCGGGTCACGAACTCGGGGAACCACAGGAACGCTCCGGATCCACCGATGATGATCATTCCCCAGAAGACAGCGAAGTAGTCGAACTTCTCCCAGTATGTCCAGCGTCCGAAGCGGGGCTGCGGTCCGAGATACAGGAAGTACTTCAGGTTCGCCCAGAAGTCGCCCAGGTCGTGCGGCTGCGGCACCATTGAATTGCGTCCCCACAGCAGCTGACGATCACCACCCAGCCCACGCACCACAAGATAGACGACGTGGAAGAGGAAGTAACCGAACGTCACGAATGCGGCGATCCGGTGAATGACTGATGTAAAGCCGACGCCGCCGAACGCACCGTTGAGCATCTTGCCCCAGTCGGTGTAATGGAAATGGAGAGGAATGCCGGTCAGCGCGAGCAGCAGGAAGCTGACGATCACGACGATGTGCAGCTTGACCTGGTGGGACTTGAAGCGACGAACCCACTTCTCCTCGAGAGACGGGCGCTTCTGCTCGCCCCGGCTGAGCGCGACGATCACTCTCTGGAGCCACAGGAGGTCGTGAATGCCGAAGAAGCCGAAGGTGCCGATCAGCAGCGAGGTCATCGACAGCCAGATCCAGTAAATGATCGTGTTGTCATTCGGATCAGTCGGATCGAGATGAGGATCGAACGAGATGAATCCAGGCGTGATGTCGTCGTGACACTCCCCACACGTCGCTTGCAGATTGTCCGGATGAACGCTCGAAGACGGGTCGTCCGGCGGAAGATTCAGATGGGGGGTGTGGCAGTCGGCACAGTTCGCGACCGTCTCCCAGCCGAGCTCACTCGCTTTGCCGTGGAAGGAATCGTGGTAGCTCTCCGCCTGCTCCGTGTGGCACTCGCCACAGGTCGTGGGGACGGCGAGTCTTGCCACTCCCAGTCCCGGCTCCTGAATCAGATGGGACGAGTGACAGGTCGCGCAAACGGGCGCCGACTCGTTCCCATCTTTCCAGGCCTTCCCGTGTGCGCTGTTCTGCCACGTCTCGAGGATGTAGACGTGACATTGGGCACAGGTCTCCGGGATATGGCTCCAGGATACCGAAGAGCGCGGATCTTCCGGAGGGAAGATCTCGTGAGCCGTGTGACATGACGCGCACGTGGCCGCCTGCTCGAGTCCCGACTCGAGAAGACCGCGGCCGTGAACGCTCTGAAGATAGTTGTCGATCAGATAATCTTCATGACAGCCGCCGCAGGTCTCGATCTGATTCCGCTTCGACACCGGAGAATCAGACTCGCTCGACGGGATCACCTGGTGTGCCGGTCCATGGCAGCCGGAGCATCCGATGGCCACGTGCGGACCATCGATCATTCCCTCTCCGATCGAGTGGCAGTTCTCGCACATCGCGGGTGGAGCAATCATCTCCTCGGGGTGCGGATACTCGGTGATGTCGGAGTGGCAATCGGTGCAGTCGAAGCCCCCGTGAACGGGAGAGGTCAGCTCGACGTCGTCATGGCAGTCGACGCATTCCTGCGCCTGCACCAGGCCGGCGAACAGGACGAGGGCGACGACAGAAAAAAACCTGATGAGATTCACACGATGCATTGATGACCCTTTCGGCCCTGGCTCTCAAAAAGCGGCCGCCTCGCATGGAGGCGGCCGAAGTTCTGGAGGATGTTACACGACCTCAGTTCTTGAAGGTCCTGATGTAGTGGACCACGGCCTGGATTTCTTCCGGCGAAAGCTTCTTCGAGAAGCCGGGCATCTTGCCCGCTCCATCAGCCGTGATCTTCGAAAGCTCAGCGTCCGTCATCTTCTGGACTTCAGCCGACCCGAGATCTCTCAGGCCCATTTTTCCGCCGATGGTGGTCTTGCCTGCACCGTCGTCGCCGTGGCACTTTGCGCACATCTTGTCGTAACTGACCTTACCGGAAGACGTGCTGTCCGCCACAGCCGGCTGTGCGAGAAGCCCCAGCCCGATGACGAGCGCAGTCGTGATTGCGAGTACAGTCGAGTTTCTACGATTCATTTTCTTGCATCCCTCCGTTGGCTCCCTGGTTTCATGACCAGGTCACCAGCGAAAACGAGTGTAGAGACAGCCACCATCCACGAAAAAAGGTTTGCTCACTCGTGAAGGTGACGAACATCACAAGACGCTGGATTGGTCTGCCCTGGGGAAGCCTACAGATACCGCTCTGCCCACACCCCGATCACCGATCCCACGTATCGGGAATCGCTCTGGCGCATGAGGAGATGGTCGGCATCGTCGAGCGAGATGAAGCTCTTGGGATGCCGCGCCGCCTGAAAGATCGCAGCCGCGTTGTCGATCCCCACGACCTCGTCGACGGGCGAGTGAAAGATCACCAGGGCCCGGTCGAGCGACCCGATCGTCGCCTCCGAAGAATGCTTCTCGAGATCCTTCAGAAACTGCGCCTTGATGGTGAAGCGCCGCCCGGAGAGCTCCACGGTTGCCTGGCCATCCCGCTCGATCTCCTCGCGCCTGCTGACGAGCAGACGCGAGACGTGCGACGGATCGAAGGGCGCACCGATCGTCGCGACGGCCACTGCGCTCGGAATCCGGGAGGCCGCCTGGAGAACCGCGGCGCCGCCCAGCGAGTGACCGATCAGAATCGAGGGAGACTTGTACTCGCTCGCGAGATACTCGGCGGCAGCAACGAGATCGTCGGTGTTCGAGGAGAAGTTCGTGTCGGCGAAATCTCCCTCGCTCTCACCGAGTCCGGTAAAGTCGAACCGCAGGACCGCAACACCGTGCTCGTTCAAGCCCCGGCTGACATTGCCGACCGCCTTGAGATTCTTCGTGCAGGTGAAGCAGTGAGCGAAAAGCGCCCACGCTCGAACCTCCCCCTCCGGCCTGTCGATCCGGCCAGCGAGCATCGATCCATCCGAACCAGCAAATCGTATTCTGTCGCTCATGTCCATCAGTCCGCACGTGAGTGTATCTCGACGCGGGGGTCCGGGCTCCAGCCCCTTGCTCTCGTCACTCAACGATGTGTGTCTCATCACCTGATACGCTCCATTGCGTCGATTACGCTATTTCGGGAGTTGACGAAATGATGATCAGACCAGCGGTGACTCAGTGAGTGTGGCGGGCGATACTGTCGTACGGGCGTTTGACTGGCGTTCGGAGTGGAAACCGGCTGCCATCATCGCGGCTCTTTTCGGACTCTTCTTCCTCATACCCGCCGACACCCCCCGCATTGACGCTGCCGTCGTCGAGGCGGTTCATCTCTCTGCCTGGTATGCACAGGAGCACGTCCTCCTCTGCCTCATCCCTGCCTTCTACATCGCCGGCGCAATCTCGGTCTTCCTCAACCAGGCCTCGGTCATGCGGTACCTCGGGCCGAGCGCCCCGAAACCCCTCGCCTACGGGGTCGGTTCAGTGAGCGGGACGATTCTCGCCGTCTGCTCGTGCACCGTCCTTCCGCTGTTCGGCGGCATCTACCGGATGGGCGCGGGTCTCGGACCCGCCGTCGCATTCCTCTACTCCGGTCCGGCGATCAATGTTCTCGCGATCATCCTGACGGCGAAAGTCCTCGGCTTCGAGCTCGGTCTGGCTCGCGCGATCGGCGCGGTCGTCTTCGCTGTGGTCATCGGCCTCGCCATGGCAATGATCTTTCGCAATGAGGAGAAGAGCCGCGCCTCATGGGGATTCGATGCGCGACAGACGGACGATCCATCACACTCCCTGCTGCAGAGCGCGCTCTTTTTTGCGTCGATGGTTGCGATTCTCGTCTTCGCGAACTGGGGACGACCCGCCGAAAGCGAAGGTCTCTGGTGGATGGTGTGGGTCGTCCGATGGTGGCTGACGGGTGCCGCGGCGCTCGCTCTCACGGCGGCACTGGTCGCGTGGTTCGGCCTGGCCGTGCGTAAAGTTGCGACCGTCGCAGCCGCCGTCATCGTTCTCGCCATCCTCTTTCCATCGCACCCGGGAGTTGCATTCTCTGCCGGAGCACTCGGGCTCTCGATCGTGCTCGCCCGCGAGACTGGAGAGCTCGGTGGATGGTTCGCCGCCACATGGGGCTTCGCGCGGCAGATTCTTCCCCTGCTTTTCATCGGAGTCTTCGTAGCGGGATTCCTCCTGGGGCGCCCCGGCCACGAAGGATTGATCCCTTCCGCCTGGGTCGCCTCGGCGCTCGGTGGCAATTCGTTCGCTTCCGTCGCTCTGGCGTCCGTCGCGGGATCGCTGATGTACTTTGCGACGCTGACCGAAGTGCCGATCCTCCAGGGGCTCGTCGGGGCAGGAATGGGAAAAGGACCGGCGCTCGCGCTTCTGCTCGCCGGCCCGGCGCTGTCGCTGCCGAGCATGCTCGTGATCGCCGGCATGGTCGGCTGGAAAAAGACGCTCACCTACGTCGCGCTCGTCGTCGTTGCGTCGACCTGCGCCGGACTGGCTTTCGGATCCATGACATGACTCGTAACTCAAAGGAGATTCTCATGCAGAAGATTGAAGTTCTCGGACCTGGTTGTACCCGCTGTAAGGAAACATTCCGCGTCGTCCAGCAGGTCGTCGAGCAATCAAAGCTCGACGTCGAGCTCGTCAAGGACGAGTCGATCGAGCGGATGATGGCTCTCGGTCTGATGGCCACACCCGGCGTCGCGATCGACGGCAAAGTCGTCGTGTCCGGACGGATCCCGAAAGCCGAGGAAGTGCGGACATTACTGGGCGTGGCCTGACATCCCGCCTGGCTCTGCCATCGGACTGTCATCCCGAAGGAGCGCCTCCGGCGCGACTGAGGAATCCGCGAGGGGGATCGATCTCGTGATCACCCCCGCCCAGATTCCTCGCTTCGCTTCGGAATGACGGCTGGTGGTGGGACAGGAATGACAGGCTGCTAAAACCTTGACCCTGCCAGTCCAAACCACTACGCTATTTCGGAAGATGACGAAATGAATACCACCCCACTGACCCGCCTCGTCCAGATCCACAAGGCAATCGCGCATCCGGCACGGCTCAGGCTTCTGGCCGCGCTGCGTGGCGGGCCGCTCTGTGTCTGCCAGATGACCGCGGTGCTGAAGCTCGCAACGTCGACAGTTTCGGAACATCTCTCAGAGCTGCGAAAAGCCGGTCTGATCGCAGACCGAAAAGAGGGACGCTGGGTCGAGTACCGTCTCGACGAAGATGCAGTAGAAGAAGGTCTGTTCGACTCGATCTGGCCGAGTCTCGACGCTGATCCTGAAGCGAAGGGAGACGCAATCCTTCTCGGGGAGCTGCGGAAGGTTCCACTCGATGAGCTCTGCAGCGCGAATCTCGATCTCGATCAGTTGAAACGACCGAGGCTGGTCAAGGCTGTCGAGAAGGCCGAGCGGATTCGGAACACGATATGAACAAGAGACTCTCATTCCTCGATCGTTACCTCACTCTCTGGATCTTTGCTGCCATGGCTCTCGGCGTTCTTCTCGGTTACGCCGTTCCACAGTTCAACGCGGCGATCAACGCATGGAACGTCGGGACGATCAGCGTTCCCCTCGCGGCGGGACTGATCCTGATGATGTATCCGCCTCTGGCAAAGGTCCGATACGAGGAGCTTCACCTCGTCTTCCGGAACAAGAAGGTTCTGGCGTTGTCGCTTGTGCAGAACTGGATCATCGGACCGGTCCTGATGTTTCTCCTCGCCATCCTGTTCCTCAGAGACTACCCGGAGTACATGATCGGTCTGATCCTGATCGGCCTCGCCAGGTGCATCGCCATGGTCATTGTCTGGAACGACCTGGCGAGCGGCAGCGCCGAGTATTGCGCCGGACTCGTCGCGTTCAACTCGATCTTCCAGGTGCTCTTCTTCAGCGTGTATGCGTGGTTCTTCATCACGATCCTCCCTCCCCTTCTCGGTCTCGAAGGTGCCGTCGTGAACATCACGATCGGTCAAATTGCCGAGAGTGTCGCAATCTATCTCGGCATCCCCTTCGTCGCCGGCTTTCTCACCCGCTATGTCCTCGGCAAGCTCAAGGGCCTCGACTGGTACCACCGCGAGTTCGTGCCCCGCATCAGTCCGATCACACTCATCGCTCTCCTTTTCACGATCATCGTCATGTTCAGTCTCAAGGGAGACGCGATCGTCCGGCTTCCGCTCGACGTACTGCGAATCACCGTCCCGCTGCTGATCTATTTCGTCGTGATGTTCCTCGTCAGCTTCTGGACAGGGCGCGCAATCGGAGCGAATTATCCGGAGACGGCCACCCTGTCGTTCACGGCCGCCTCGAACAATTTCGAGCTCGCGATCGCCGTGGCCATCGCCACATTCGGCATCGCTCATGGAGCGGCGTTTGCGGCCGTCATCGGTCCACTCGTCGAGGTGCCGGTCCTGATCGGACTCGTGAGCGTCGCCCTGTGGCTGAGAAGGCGCTGGTTCCCCGAGAGCCGGGCGGAGATCGTACAGTTCGACTGTTGCGGACTCGCGGCCGAGACGGGTGGCGCGATGCATGAGGGGCATTGAGATGAAACAACGAGTTCTCTTCCTCTGCACGCACAACTCGGCACGAAGTCAGATGGCCGAGGGACTGTTGCGCGACATGGCAGGCGACCGGTTTGAAGTGAAGAGTGCGGGCACCGAGCAGACCCGCGTGAGACCGCTGGCCATCCGCGCGATGCAGGAGATCGGAATCGACATCTCCTCGCACACGTCGAAAACTCTCGACCGCTTCATCGTCGAGGACTGGGACTACGTGATCACCGTCTGCGACTCGGCGAACGAATCATGCCCTCACTTCTCCCGAGGCCGGCAGCGCCTCCACTGGAGCTTTGCCGATCCGTCATCGGCGAGTGGCGGAGAAGACGAGCAGATGGCGGTATACCGACGAGTACGGGACGAGATCCGCGAGCGCATGCTCACGTTCGTCGAGCGGCAGTTGCCGGAGCCGAAGCCCAACCCGCATTTCTCACCAGCTTTCTACTGCGGCGACGGATAGCGGCGCGGCTGCTGCGTTGCGCTCGATTCGGCTCCTCGACATAGTGTCGACTATGCCTGCGGGGCCGAACCTTCGCGCGCCTTGCATCCGCACCACTCTCCGCCGCCTCGCCACGATATCTGGTGAGAAATACGGGCTAATCTGATCCATGAGGGGCTGCCCGACGTGAGCGTTGCGCCTCGGCGCTACGGAAGGCGAAGAACGATCGGAGACGTTCCCGCTCCCGACGATTCGCTCACGTACACCCTCTCCCCCGACGAATCGATGACCCAGTCGATCCACGTGCCCTCGAACAGAGGTCGAGTGTTCCTGACCTCGAATCCGTCGCCTGGCTCGATATCGGCGACCATCAGATTTCCCCCACCGATCCAGTAGAGAGCGCGGCCATCGCCCGACCATCGAGGGGCCTGGCCCCCTTCGGTGGAGATCTGCCACCGGCGCCCGTCGGGCGGAAACGGCTGGACGAGGATCTCTTCGCGTCCCGTGTCGTTCGACTGGTAGGCGAACCACTTGGCATCGGGGGAGAACCGTGCACTCGACTCCTCGAAGCGTGTCGTCAGCAGCGGAATCAGCTTCCGCTCCGAGTCCTCGAGGTCGACCAGTTTCAGATCCAACTGGTTCTGGTCGCTGAAGATCTCGACGAGCAGCCACCGTCCATCGCTCGACCAGTCGATGACTTCCCCCCCGATCTCTTTGAAGCTGAGCAGTTCCTCGGGCAAGCTCATCCCGTTCGAGCTGACCCTCATCAGACGCCATGGATTGTCGGAAATGACATACGCGATCCACTTCCCGTCTGGCGACCAGACGGGGCCGATCTCGGCAAGTTCGTCATTCGTCGTCCTCGAGCGGGCTTTTCGCTCCAGATCGATGACCCAGATGTCGGGAAATTCTTCGCCCGACTGTACGGCGAGCCGTCCTCCGTCCGGCGAGAGATCCAGGTTGCCTCCGCTGATTCCGGGATCCGCGAGCCTCTCTCCCGAAAGATCGTACGCCACGATGGGAGACTCCTTCACACCATCACTACGGTGCCAGGCCATGGCACCCGTCCGCGATGCGGTGAAGCCTGGATTGCTCCATCGCCTCGAATAGGCGACCTCCTCGGCGACGCGTTCGGGTGATCCCACGATCTCGAGCCTGTCCATATCGAGCCTCTGCGCATACAGACTCCCATCGTGGAAATAGAGTACCCGGTCCGGTGCGGCAAAAACCGGCGCCGAGTTGGTGCCGATCAGGGGACGCATACTGCCATCGAGCGAGCCCAGCCAGATTCCTCTCCTCGAAGCATTCCTGCTGTGAAGGAGAAAGAGAAAGTGACGCCCATCCGGCAGAAACTCCGGACGCCAGTGCCCGATGTCTCCTGCGGCCTCATCGACGACCGTTACGTTCCGCACCTCTCCTCCCGCGGCTTCGATCCTCTGGATCCCTCCTGCGACGTCGGGACTGAAGAGAATCGTGCCGTCCGGCCCCCAGCTCGCGCCGCGTGAATCGCGCGCTGTGCTGAGCACCGTGACTGGCCCTCCTGTTGCCGCGATTTTTCGCATCGCGGAATCGCTGAAGAAGAGAATCTCCTGTCCATCCCATGACCAGGAGAGGTCATATACCCAGGCCTCGATGATTCTGCTCGGCTCGAGACGGTCGAGATCGCGAATGAAAACTCCGGCCGCGGCCCCATTCTCGCCACGTAACCCGAACGCAAGCCGCCGAGCATCAGGCGAAAGTCGCACCGGCGCCTCTTCCCAGTGATACCGCATCTTCCCGGACTCGATCTCGAACACTGCAGACCGCGGTGTAGCGTCGCTCGATCCGAGCCCCCACCAGAGCCCCAGTGCGGCAACCGTCGCCAGGCCGGCGATCAGCCACGGGACGACCACTCTTCCTCGCCTCGGCGCAGCGGAAGTTTCTTCCTGAGAACGATACCCCGATAGCTCCAGCGCAATTCTCACGTCGTGAGCGCTCTGCCACCTGTCCGCAGCATTCTTTGCCAGGCAGCTCGCGATCACGCGTGCGAGTGCGGGAGCGACATCCGGCCGGACCTCGCTGATCTCGGGCGGATCGATCGCCATGATCGCAGCGATCAGGCTCGCCCGGCTCGAGCCCTCGAACGCGCGACGGCCAGTAGCCATTTCGTACAGCACCGCTCCGAACGCAAAGATATCCGTACGCGCGTCGGCCTCTTTTCCTTCCGCCTGTTCGGGAGCCATGTACTGGAACGTGCCCAGCACGACGCCCTCCTCTGTGAGCCCTCGCTGCACGGTGTGGCTCGCATCGGCGGCTAGCTCGTCTTCCGATTCTCGAAGGGTCTTCGACAAGCCGAAGTCGAGGAGTTTGACGCCGGCGATCGTGAGCATGATGTTTGCGGGTTTGAGATCCCGATGAATGACACCGCGAGCGTGAGCATGCTCGAGCGCCCGCGAAATCTGCACTCCGAGCGCCACGACCTCCGAAACTGACAGAGGGCCCCGACGAATCCTCTCATCGAGCGTTTCCCCTTCGACGAGCTCCATCACGAAGTAATGGAGAGAAACCTCTGTCGCGCCCTCTCCCTCCAACTCACCGACATCGTAGAGGGTGCAGATATTCGGATGGCTCAGGGACGAGACGACTCTTGCTTCGCGCTCGAACCGTGCGAGAAGCTGATCATTGGCCGAAAGATGCGGAGAGATGACCTTGATCGCGACGACCCGGTCGAGCCGTGTGTCACGAGCACGGAACACTTCGCCCATACCCCCGGCTCCGATCGATCCTTCGATCTCGTACGGGCCGAGTCTCGTCCCCTTCTTCAGCTTCATCGGTGCCGAACAGGATACGCTGGTCCGGCCGGCGAGTCATCGGTGTTCTTCGGCGGGGGCGCCCGGCATGAAATGCCGGTCCTGACGTGGATCCGCTACCAACCGAATATCACGCACCGATCAATGGTTAGCACCGTTTCACCATGTCAGCCAGACTACTCACCGCTACCGCGACCGTCCTCATGCTTCTCGCCCCAGTCGGTTCCGCCGACGACCGCTTTACGCTCGACCTGGAGACAGGAGCGGCCTGGCAGCTCCGCAACGATTTCGCAGTTCCCGGCGACGCGGGGACGCTGGTCCGGCTCGATGACGAGGGACCAACATTTGCCGGGCGCGCGACGCTGAACTGGAGCGTGAATGAGCGCTGGTCGGTCCGATTGCTCGCCGCTCCCCTCTCTACGGACAGCACCTACGTCCCTGCAGACACGGTTCTGTTCGAGGATGCGACATTCACCGCGGGTGATCCGATCCATGTGGACTACCGGTTCGACTCCTACAGAGTCAGCGGCGTCTACCACTTCAGATCCTCTGGACCGTGGTCATTTCGCGCAGGACTGACCGCAAAGGTCCGTGACGCCGAGATCTCGTTGCGCAACGACCAGGGCTCCTCGACGAAATCCAACACGGGAGTCGTTCCTCTGCTCTACGGAGGCGCCCGCTATGAGCCGGGCGAACGATTCGCGATCGATCTCGACGTCGACGGCGCCGCAGCACCGCAGGGCCGCGCGATCGATGCCGCGCTCCGCGTGGAGACGAGACTCTCCGAGAGCGCCTCTCTCTTCCTCGGTGGCCGTGTGCTCGACGGCGGCGCGGACAATGATGAGGTCTTCTCCTTCGCCACCTTCGCCTACGCGATCGCCGGCGCGCAGTTCCGGTGGTAACACGATTCTGCCTTCCATTCGATCTTCAGATGAGTGGCGTTCCGCTTGCTAGGAGAAGGTTAATCACACGAAGGAAGGCCTCATGAAAGAATCAACGACTGCCGTGCAGAACGCCGACATCCCGCTCGAGAGGGATCTGTTTCTCAGGAACCTGATCCGTGAGCTCTCGGGAACACTTCAGGACGTCGTCGGAATCGACGAAGCCTCCGGTTTCATCAGTGTCGTCGGACAGAAGATCGGAGAACAGATCGACCGCGACTACCGGACCGCCCTGGGCGCAGACCGATTGAATCGCGAGGAGGTTGCGGACGTGCTCGTCGACCTCAAGCGACGAATCCAGGGGGACTTCTTCGTCATCGAGCAGGACGAAGAGAAAATCGTTCTTGGAAATCGAGCCTGTCCGTTCGCGGAGAAGGTAATCGGGCGTCCCTCGATGTGCATGATGACCTCAAATGTCTTCGGGTCGATCGCCGCGGAGAACCTCGGCTACGCCCGCGTCGATCTGGAGGAAACGATTGCGGAAGGAGCTTCCGGCTGCCGCGTCGTCGTCTGGCTGCGCCCCCAGGCAGACAAGGAATCGGCGGGGCGCGAATACTTCGGAACCAGCGATTGAACATGGATCCGTCGACCCTCGATTCATTCTCACGAGTCCTCGGCGAGCCACTGATCCTTCTCCGCACTGACGGCAGGATCATGGCAGCGAGCACTCTGGCGGCGAAACTTCTCGGACGCAGCAGGATCGACCTCGAGGGGGCACTACTTCACTCCTTCATCGACGACTCCGACGAGGCGCTGCACGATCATTTGAGAATGGCCCGGCGGAGCTCCGCTCCGGCTCCCGGCTCGGTCCGGGTTCCCGGCGTGGAAGGGGATCCGGTTATTCTGCGAATTGATACCGCACGGATCTCATCATCCGGGGATGAGAACGCTTTGCTCATGCGACTTCGCCCTCGCGAACAGACGGTGATCGAGTTCACCGAGCTGAGAGCGAGAATCGATGCCCTCGCCGCCGAGGTTCACCAGCGCCGGCGAGCAGAAAAGCTCATCGACAGTCAGAAGCGGGCGCTCGAGAACATTCTCTCGGGACGCCCGCTCGCGCAGACATTCGACAATCTGCTGAGCTCTCTCGAAGACATCTCGCCGAGCGGAATGTCTGCCTCCATCCTCCTGCTCGACGACGATGGTAAGCACCTCCTCCATCTGTCCGCCCCGGCTCTCCCTTCCGACTACAACAAAGCCATTGACGGGATCGAGATCGGACCGTCCGCCGGCTCGTGCGGAACAGCAGCGTTCCGGAACGAGCCGGTGATCGTGAGCGATATTGCAAATGATCCGCTCTGGACTCCCTGGCGCGATCTTGCACTCTCTCACGGGCTTCACGCGTGCTGGTCGACGCCGATCCCCTCTCGCACGGGGGGTGTGATCGGAACCTTCGCGCTCTACTCTCGCACCCCAAGGTCGCCGACCGCGGACGACCGTGAATTGATCGATCTGATCACCCGCACTGCTGCAATCGCAATCGAGAGCCGCAGAGCGGACGATCAGACCCGGGAGGCACTGAGCCGGGAAAAGCGCGCAAGAATCGAAGCGGAGAATGCAGACCGCCTCAAAGGGGAGTTTCTCGCCACGGTCTCCCACGAATTACGGACGCCCCTGACATCGATCCTCGGCTGGACGAGCCTGCTCAGGAGCGGACCATCTGCACGCGAGCTTGACGAAGGACTCTCGACGATCGAAAGCAGCGCGCGAGCTCAATCCCAGCTCGTGAATGATCTGCTCGACGTATCGCGCATCAGCGTAGGTCAGATGAAACTCGAGCGCGTCCCGGTCGATCTCGTCTCCGTGGTGCGCAGCGCGGTCGCAACCGTGCGTCCGGTGGCCGCGTCGCGGCATGTGGATATCGAGGTCACTCTTCCCGAATCGATGCGGCTGGTCATGGGCGATCCTCAGCGACTGCATCAGGTCGTCTGGAACCTGCTCTCGAACGCAATCAAGTTCTCGCCGCCGGACAAGCCGGTCCGTGTGAGCCTCGAAGAGCGGGATACTCACGCCGTGATCTCCGTAGCAGACCAGGGCAAGGGAATCGATTCCCAATTTCTACCCCGCCTCTTTACCCGCTTCAGTCAGGAGGAGTCTGCGCTCACTCGTATTCAGGGAGGACTCGGTCTCGGACTGTCGATCGTGAAAGATCTCGTCGATCTGCACGGGGGAACAGTGCAGGTGGAGAGTGTCCCGGGAAAGGGTGCCCGATTCGATGTGGCGCTTCCCCTCGCGGACTCGTCGGTGACGAAGGTACCTGACGCCGCCGGGATCATCGAGCTCGATGGCTCGGAGCTTCGAGACGTTCGGGTCCTGCTCGTCGAAGATGACGACGCAACACGTGAGTTCCTCGTCACTCTGATGAAACGGGCGGGAGCGCTCATCACCTTCGGCCGGACAGTGGAAGAAGGTTTGACGCAGTACGGACTCAGCGAGCCGCAGGTCCTGCTGTGCGACATCGGCCTCCCCGGCGCTACCGGACTCGATCTGATCCGGTCCATTCGATCCCGCGCAGAAGACCATCTGGTCGTGGCAATCGCGCTCAGTGCCTATCTGAAGGAGGATCAGGGAAGCGAGGCTCTCGCCGCGGGATTCGATCACTTCCAGCCGAAACCGATCGAGGCCGAGCTCCTGATCTCGCGAATCCGGGCCGCGCTCGGAGTCGGCTGAACATCGGCCTCACCCGAAGGCGCGGGAATTACGGGTACGTCCGGCCGTCAATCGACCGGCGGGTACAGCCGATCGAACTCGGAGTCACCGTGGAGCAACTCGAGGTCGGGATCGCGTCTGGTCCATGCGGGATCGGTGAAGCCGTTCTGATGGGCGCGTTTGATCGCGTCCAGCGCTTCCTGCTTCCTGCCGATCAGACCGAACGTGCAGGCGGCGTTGTAGGCGACGATGGCATCTCCCGGCCGCAGCGTCATCGCGAGGGTCGCCTCACGCGCCGCATCGTCCGCGCGGTTGGAGCGTGCGTAATCCGTCGAGAGAAGAATCCGGGCGCGCGCATCCTCCGGGACCTTCTTCAGATGTTCCTCGAAGACCTGGATTCTGCGCTGCGTGAAGTTCCTGAGCTGATCGGCCTTGCCGAGAGATCCGAGAGCATTCCCGATCGGGACCCAGACGTTGTAGTTCTCACCGGAGTGCGCAATTGCCGTCTCCGCCATGTCGAGAACCTCGTGATTCCGACCGGAAGCAAACAGAGCGCGTCCAAGAATGTAATACCCACCCTCGATGTCGGGACGTCGCTCGACGGCCTTGCGCAGAACATTCACCGCCTCTTCGTGGCGGCTCTCCGCGTAATGAATCCATCCCTGGGCCACCATCACCTCGGGCGCATCCTCATCGAGTGACTTGGCCGTGTCGGTCGCCGCGATCGCGCGTTCCAGCCACGATCTGGAGCGTTCGTAGTGGTAGTAGTACTGGGCGCACGCGTTGGCGATCGACGCGTGGGCGAGCGTGAAATCGGGATCCAGAGTGACCGCGTTGCCGAACATCTGAAGCGCAAAGTCGAGATCCTGCCGCGTGAACCGGCGCATGTAGCTTCGTCCGCGCAGGTACTGATCGTAGGCCTGGAGATTCTCGGTCGGCTTTGCGGCCAGCGCTTTCTCCTCCTGCGGACTGAGCGTGACCCGCAGCGCCTCGGCGATCTTGCGGGCGATCTCGTCCTGAAGCTCGAAGACGTCCTCCATCTCCCGGTCGTATCGCTCTGACCATGTCGGGAAATCGGTGTGCGTATCGACGAGCTGCGCATTGATCCGCAGCCGTGCGCCGGCTCGTCGCAGGCTTCCGGTCAGGACGTATGCGGCGCCGAGCTGCTGTCCAATCTGAGCCGGCGTCACCGCACGATCGCGATAGGTCAGCACTGTGGGTCTCGAAAAGATGCGAAGACCCTTGATCTTCGACAGCTCCGTGATGATGTCTTCGGTGATCCCGTCACGGAGATATTCGTCATCTTTCACGCCGCTGAGATTTTCGAGATAGAGAACCGCAATCGATTTCTGATCCTGTCGCGGTTCGCGGCTGGCATCACTGCTCTCGACCGCGCGGCGCCCACCGGAGTCGATGTCTCGCTGCAGTCGCATCAGATCGGTCTTCAGCTCCATCGCCGTCTGATAGCGGAAGTTGCGATCCTTCTCCATCGCCTTGCCGATGATGCGGCCGATCTCCCCTGGAAGCGATGGGTTGAGCTGGCTCACGGGAGACGGGTCTCGATTGAGGATGCCTTCGGAAACCACCGCGGAGGTCTCGCCCTGGAACGGCAGAACACCGGTTGCCATCTGATAGAGCACCGTACCGAACGAGAAAAGATCGGTCCGGGAGTCGGTGGGGATTCCCCGGGTCTGCTCGGGCGACATGTACGCGACCGTCCCGAGTGTCGAGCCTGCCTGAGTCAACTGGTCCTTCCGGACGGCAGTCTCCATCTGCGAACCATCGCCGGCAGTGCGCGACAGATCGATCTTCGCGAGACCGAAGTCCAGGATCTTTACCTGCTCCCGGTCGTTGATGAAGATGTTCGCCGGCTTGAGATCCCGATGGACGATTCCCTTGGCATGAGCCGACTCGAGGGCGTCGGCCACATGAATGGCGATCCTGAGGAGCTCGGGCAGATTGATCGGCGTATGCCGCATACGGTCCGAGAGCGTCTCTCCCTCGAGCAACTCCATCACGATGAAATGATGCGAATCGTGCTGCTCGATCGAATGGATCGTGCAGATGCCAGGGTGATTCAGCGCCGAGGCAGCTTTCGCCTCGCGCTGAAATCGCTGCAGTGCGGCGGAGTCGCTCGCCAGCTCATCCGGCAGGAACTTCAGCGCCACCTCGCGATCGAGCCGGCCGTCGGAGGCCTTGTACACGACGCCCATTCCTCCGGCACCGAGCTTTTCGGTGATCGTGTACTGCAGGAACGTCTGTCCGATCATGGGAGAGGAACGATGCTAAACCCCAGCCGATGCCCCGGTCAATCTCGCTTCCTGCTGCGGCCACGGGGCGTTCATTTCGATCAAACCCGCCCGACGGCGATTCGTGGTGGGCGGTGTCATCTGTCGAGTCGTCGTCACGCCCACCCGTCAGAAGGCTCGCGAGCACGCGGTCGCTTTTGATTTCCAGGCTTCCCTGAAGTCCCGAACCCTGTTAAACGTTGCGAACGGGAGGTGAATGCACTTATTCGTCGAGCTCAAACGGACGATCAGCCTTTGGAATCGTCATCGCTCTCCTGTGCGAGGAGACGGGGAGCGAGTGCCCTATAGCCTGGAAGACCCGCACAACCACCAGGTCGGGATCGCTCTCCACGACGCGTCTCGCCAGTCGTCGGATGTGGCGTGGGATTCGCGCAGATCAAGACGAACTCCGCCTGACGTGACGTTAGAATTGCCTCATGAAGGCAAACGAGCGCAAGGAACTGCTCAGCACATTGAACGCCCGCTTCGAGGAGAACATGCATCGGCACGACGGTCTGCGGTGGGCCGATGTTCAGGCAAGGCTTGAGGCTGATCCCGCCAAGCTGCGCTCTCTCGGGGAGATGGAGAATACCGGCGGGGAACCCGATGTCGTCGGGCGCGACGACAAGACCGGCGAGTACATCTTCTACGATTGTTCCTCCGAGAGTCCTGCGGGACGCAGAAGCGTCTGCTATGACCGGGAGGCTCTCGAGTCGCGCAAGAAGCACAAGCCGGAGACGAGCGCGATCGACATGGCTTCCGCGATGGGGATCGAGCTTCTGACGGAAAAGGAGTACCGCGCGCTCCAGAAGCTCGGCGAGCTCGACATGAAAACCTCGAGCTGGATCGCCACACCGCCCGCCATCCGGAAGCTCGGAGGCGCACTCTTCTGCGACCGGCGCTACGACCACGTATTCACGTACCACAATGGCGCCGAGTCGTACTACGCCGCACGAGGGTTTCGCGGCTCACTGAAGGTCTGAGGAATGCGTGTAGTATGCATTCGCCAGAGCCAAAGCTTCGGAGGACATGCATGAGATCTCGCCTTGCTCTCGTTATCGCGCTGCTTTTCGCCTCGTCGTCATCGGCACAGATCGACCCGGACCTGCTTTCGGGACTCCGAGCTCGCAGCCTCGGGCCCGGTGCGATGAGCGGACGCATCGCCGCGATCGACGTCGTCCAGTCCGACACGAACCGAATCTACGTCGGAGCCGCTTCCGGAGGTGTCTGGCGATCGCAGGACGGAGGCCTGACCTGGGAGCCGGTCTTCGACGACCAACCGGTCGCCTCGATCGGATCGATCGCGATCTTCCAGCCCAATCCAGACATCGTCTGGGTCGGGACGGGTGAAGGAGCGGTTCGCAATTCCACTTCGATCGGGCGTGGCATCTTCAAGTCCACCGACGGTGGAGAAACGTGGACGTCGATGGGGCTGGAAAACACCGAACGGATCAACCAGGTGACGGTCCACCCGACCGATCCCGACATCGTCTATGTCGCGGCGATGGGGACGCTCTGGGGAGAGAACCAGGACCGAGGCATCTACAGGACGGTCGACGGTGGAAGGACATGGACGAAGATTCTGTACGTTGACGAGAAGACGGGTGGAACCGACGTCAAGCTAGACCCGTTCAATCCGCGCAAGGTGTATGCAGCGTTGTGGCAGTTCCGCCGCTGGCCTTACCACTTCATCTCGGGGGGACCAGGATCGGGGATGTACGTCTCGGCCGACGGCGGCGAGACGTGGCAGCAGCGGCTCGAAGAAGATGGCCTTCCGGAGGGCCGCATGGCCGCATGGTCATCGCACCGTCTCCCGCGCAGCAGGGCCTGGTCTACGCGCTGGTCGAAGCAGAGAAGAGCGCACTCGTTCGCTCCACTGACGGCGGCCGGCACTGGGAGAAGATGAACACCGAGCCGTGGGTAGTGGATCGTCCCTTCTACTACACCGAGCTCTTCGCGGACCCGAACATTCCGGGACGTGTCTACAATCTCTCCTCACCCGTGCGAGTCTCGAACGATGGAGGGAAATCGTTCGAGGAGCTTCCCCAGATTGCGTGCTGCGCACCCGGTAACTTCATCCACATCGATAACCACGCCTTCTGGATCGATCCGAGCGATTCGAACCATCTGATCGACGGAAATGACGGAGGACTCGCAATCTCGTACGACCACGGGATGAACTGGCGCTTCGTGGAAAATCTGCCTCTCGCTCAGTTCTACCACGTCAGCCTCGATGACGAGGATCCGTACCACATTCTGGGTGGTCTCCAGGACAACGGGTCGTGGCGGGGACCGGCGGAGGTGCGCGAGAACGGCGGCATCCGCAACCTGCACTGGCAGGAGGTCGGGTTCGGCGACGGCTTCGACGTATCGCCCGATCCTCGTGACTCCAGGACCGGTTTCTCGATGTCCCAGGGTGGCAGCCTCTACCGCTACGACCTGAACGAAGGAGAGTTGCGGGTCGTGCGGCCCGATGCGCCCGCGGACGGTCCCGGGCTCCGGTTCAACTGGAACTCCGCAATCGCGCGCGATCCGTTCGACCCCGACACGATCTACTACGGGAGCCAGTTCGTCCACCGCTCCACGGATCTCGGTCTGACATGGGAGGTCATCAGCGATGATCTGACCAGCGACGATCCAGCGCTCCAGACATTCAACAAGAGCGGAGGTCTGACACCGGATGTGACGGCTGCGGAGACCTACACCACGATCGTCTCGATCGCGCCGAGCCCGATCCAGCGGGGTGTCATCTGGGTAGGAACCGACGATGGCCGCGTCCACGTCACACGCGATGGAGGCGAGAGCTGGACGCGCGTCGACAAGCTGCCCGGTCTCCTCGCGGGGGCGTGGATCCCGATGATCGATCCATCTCCTCACGACGCAGGAACCGCCTTCATCGCCGTGGACGATCATCGCCGGTCGCACATGGCTCCGCACCTGTTCAAAGTGACGGGCTACGGCGCCAAATGGAGCGATCTGGCCCATGCCCCGATGGACGGCTATGCGCTGAGCGTCCGGCAGGATCACGTCGATCCGGATTTGATCTTCGCCGGCACCGAGCTCGGTCTGTTCTTCTCCCTCGATGGCGGGAAAACGTGGACGAAATGGACGGCGGGTGTTCCGACCGTCTCAGTGATGGACATGGCCATCCAGAAGCGGGAGGATGATCTCGTACTCGGAACACATGGCCGCGGTATCTATGTGATCGATGACTACTCGGTCCTCAGAGACCTCAGCGCGAAAAGCTTCGACGCCTCGCTCGACCTCCTCGACACGACAGCAGCGCTCCAGTACATGCCTCGCCAGAGTCCCTCCTCCCGGTTTGCGGGTGCGACGGAGTGGCGTGCGCCGAATGAGCCTTACGGCGGGGCGATCACGTTTATGGCGAGCGGGCCTGAGCTTCCCATTTCCGACGAGGAAGCAGACCGGGAGCGCCAGATCAAGCTCCGCAGCAATGAGCAGAGTTTCGAGGAAAAGCTTTTTCATCCGTCAGCCTATGTGACGATCGAGGAAGAGGAGCCGGAAGCCTCGGAATCAGGCAACGAGATCGAAGCGACAGATGAAGAGAAAAAAGAGGACGAGAAGCCGAAGGTCACGGTGAAGATCTCCGACGCCAGCGGCGTCATCCGGACCTTCAAGGCTCCGATCGTCCGGGGTCTGAACCGCATCTACTGGGACACCACCATCGACGGTGTCGAGCCGATGCCCGCGCCCGAACAGAAGCCGCTCGAGGACGGACTTCCGTCGGGGCCTGAAGTCCCACCGGGGACGTACTCCGTATCCCTCGAGTACGGCGGTAACACCGATGACGGAACAATCGAGGTCGTCCACGATCCCCACTCCCGCTACAGTGTCGAAGATCGTCGCGAGCGCTACCGGGTCCAGACCGCCGTGCTCGAGCTCGAGCGGAAACTCACCTCGGCCGTCAAGCGGATCACCCGATCGAACGAGGATCTCGCGACGATCAAGACCCGGCTCGAAGAGCGGAAGGACGACGCATCGGCGAAGGCGCTTCTCGAGGAAGCTGTCGTGCTCGACAAGCAGCTCACTGAATGGGAAAAGACACTTCGAGTGCCGCCGGGAACGAAAGGCATCGTCTACGAGGAAGACCGCGCCAGCTCGATCCTGGGACTCGCCCAGTTCATGCTCGATTCCACCTTCGACGCTCCATCCCCCGCCGTACTCGAGTACGTCGATACCGCTCGCAAGGTCATCACTGAGCGGATCGGCGAGCTCGAGACGTTTTACCAATCCGAGGTGGAACCGTTCCGGAACAAACTCAGCGATGCGAACGTCGGACTGCTCGTCACCTCACCCTGACGAGCAGTCTGCTGCCGTGTTGCGACGATCACTCCGATTGGATTCAGACGATGGTGCAGGCGCCCCGCGGGTGTTTCAGGCTCGTTGTGTCTGTCGAGGAATTCGATGACCTCATCGATGTCGTCAGTGAACAGGACACAACGCTCGGTATCCTCCGGGAGAAACAGCGAGTCGAGCAGCGCGCGGACAGGCCGCTCTTTCGTCCAGTAGTCGTCGCCGAGGAAAACCATCGGACTGAATGAACCGAATATCCGGTAGTAATTCTGGGCAGCATCCTGGAACACCTCCTGGAGCGTCCCTGCGCCCCCGCGCACGAAGATCACCCCGTGAGTGGCGATCGCGAGGAGGCTGTCCTCGCGGATGCTGTTCTGAAAGTACTTCGCGATATGGGAGGCGAGAATCGTCCCTGGTTCGTGCGCGTAGAGCCAGGTCGGGATGGCAAGGCTACGTCCCCGATTCGTGGTCGAGCAGAAGATCTCGTACGCGGGCAGAATCCAGGCGTGGGCGCCACGGATCAATTCATCCTTCACCGCTCCGTCCGCGCCGATCATTTCACTGATCTCGGCCGGGAGCGAAGGCTGAGTCGAGAGTCGCTCGATCGCCGCATCGAGAGCCGGATCCGCCTCGTTTGAGAGCAGCGCCCCGAGGTGCGTCGCCTCCATCGCTCCGGGCCTCCGCCGCTGAGCATCGTGAATCCGCGCCGGGTCAGAGCGCGCGAGATTCGTGAGGTATCGGCATAGACCGGATCATCACGGCGGAGCTGATGCCCGCCCATGATCGCGACTGCGCGTGCAGACGACTCCAGCAGAAACTCCTTCGCCGCAAAGTGGATCGAGTTGTCGTGGAGCGCCTGCATCATCGCGAGGAAATAGTCGCGAGGCGCGTACTTCCCGGCGACGACGTACTGCTGGTAGATCCGGAAGTCGAGCGTCTCGCGGTAACTCTCCGGCCGCTCGGGGTCGAAGCCGGCCAGGAGCTCCAACGGCGAGTATAGATCCTGCCGGATTGGTTCGAATGGAAATGGATAGGCTGGCATAACCCGCAATTGTACGATGTGGTACGCCGTAACCGGCATTCCTCAAAGCCATCTTCTGCGGCGGCGGAGAGCGGCGCGTCTAACTCCGTTGCTCTCGATCCGGCTCCTCCCTGGTTCTGCGAGAGCCGAGTGACAGTCGCATCAATCGCAACAGATGCGAACACACGTCATTCATGCCCCGGCCGAGCAAAGCGATGGCCCCGACCCGCGCCAGCCCGCCCCGCCGAAGGCCTGCCCCTTCTTCCGCCGCCGGGGTGCCGGCAATTGCTTCTGTGTCTCGTCAGCAGCCGGGACGTCAATTGGATGGGTGCACCCGTTGCATCAGGTGAGGTGGTGAACGAATTCACGTTCACGCGACGTCCGAGGCCTTCGGCAATTGCGCGGAAGACACTTCGGACAGGATCGATTGGAGAACTGGAAAATGAAAAGAACAACCGTGATTCTGGCGCTGTCACTGATCACGTCTTTGCCGCTCGCAGCACAGATGAACGAAGCTCACGAACACGCCGGCATGAAGGCCGGCCACGAGATGGAGATGAGCTGCGGCGACATGATGAAGATGCATGAGGGAATGAAACAGAAGATGCAGTCGATGGATGAGCATCTGATGAGCCTGGTGCAGGAGATGAACTCGGCACAGGGTGCGGCAAAAACGGAGAAGATGGCTGCGGTCCTCACCGCTCTCGTCGAGCAGCGCCATGAAATGCACCAGAACATGATGTCGATGCAGCCGGCGATGATGCAGCACATGATGGAGCACATGCAGAAGGGGCAGTCCGAGGGGATGTCGGGATGCCCGATGATGAAGATGCACGAGGAAGGATCAGCCGAACCGTCGCACTGACCAGTCGAGCTCCGTCCCCTCTGCGATCCCTCCCCGGCGACGGTCGTGGAGGGGGCGATCGCCTGCATGTCATTCGCTGGAGATTACCGGCCTCCGCCCGGCAGGAGTCACGACTCCCCGCCTGCAACACCCTCGCCCTTCACCAGCCTGCCGACGGTCAATCCCTGGACGGTGATCGAGAATACGACTGTCGCGTACGTGATGGCCACGATCACGCCACGTTCCGGACCAGCGGGGATCGAGAGCGCGAGCGCCACCGATATCCCGCCGCGGAGGCCGCCCCAGGTCAGGATGCGGATCGAGCGCGGGGAGAATTCACGGAACCACTTCATGAGACTCACGGGGATGCCGACCGAGATCAGGCGCGCTGCAAGCACGATCGGAATCACCAGAGCTCCGGCAGCCAGGTAGTTCCCGGGGAACTGCAGGATCAGAATCTCGAGACCGATCAGCACGAACAGGACCGCATTGAGGATCTCGTCGATCAGCTCCCAGAACATATCCAGATGCTCGCGCGTCGTATCGCTCATCGCGAACAGCCGCCCATGGTTTCCAACCATCAGCCCGGCGACCACGATCGCGATCGGACCCGAGACATGGATATGGGATGCCGCCGCGTAACCGCCGGTGACGAGGGCGAGCGTGATCAGGACCTCGACCTGATAGTTGTCGACGCTCCGCAACATCCGATAGGCGACATAGCCGATTGCGAGACCGAAGATCACCCCGCCGACGGCCTCCTCGAGAAAGAGCATCCCGATGTGCGAGAGCGAGATCTCCGCCCCCTCCGTTGCAATCTCCAGCAGAACGATGAAGACGACGACGGCCACGCCGTCGTTGAAGAGTGACTCGCCCGCGATCTTCGTCTCGATCGCTTTCGGCGCTCCGATCTGCTTGAGTATCCCGAGGACGGCGATCGGATCCGTCGGAGAGATGAGTGCGCCAAACAGCAGGCAGAACGAAAAGCCCAGAGGGATCCCGGCGGCCCCCATCGCGTACCAGGTCCCGATTCCGACCAGCACGGTCGAGATCAGAAGTCCTGCGGTGGCGAGAATCGCGATCACCCACTTCTGTTGCGCCAGATCGTCGAGGTTGATGTGCAGCGCTCCCGCGAACAGGAGAAAGCTGAGCATGCCCTGGAGCAGGGTCTCGTCGAACTCGATCGACCCGAGAATCGACTCGGCGTATGCCGTCATCTCGAATCCGAACCAGCCGAGCACGATCAGCCCGATCGAGAACGCCATTGCGATCAGCATCACACCGATCGTCACCGGCAAACGGATGAACCGATGATTGACCCAGCTGAACAGAGCCGCAAGGGTGACGAGAATCGCGATGATCGAAAAAACGGACATGGTCGAGTATCCAGCGTGGTGATGCGGGCAGCCCGTGCATCGCCGCGCGAGCTGCCCCTTCCGGGAGTTGGTGAGCTATCGATGGAAGCGCGATTGACTCCCGCTACTCGGCGGGCGGCGCGAGCGAAGCGTGATCCATGATGTAGCGCCACTGGCCATCGATCTTTTTTGAAACATCAGTGAAACGACCTTCCATGGTGATCTCGTCGCCCCCTCCTGCCGGAACGGCGACGACGCGGAACGTTCCCCATGCCGATGAAAGGTCGCCGCACGTCTCATAGTGATCATCAGAGAATGTCAGGTCCACGACGTCGAACTGTTCGAAGAATGCCTCCCATGACTTCTGGATTGCATCGCGGCCCCTCACAACCATCGTGTCGAGCGCATACGACACCGCATCATCCGCATAGAGCTCGCCGATTGCTGCGCCGTCTTCTGCCTTGAACGCCTCGATGAAGGCCTCGCCGACCTCACCCGGCCCGTCTGCCGCCCACGACGGAATCGCCAGTGAACTGCACATCATCGCCGCAAGAATCCATCTACCTGCTCTCATCTTCACTCCTCGCATCATCATCACGGGGGACGCCCATCGCCACACGTGCCCGGCAAGCGGAGCATAGTACAGGCTCCGGTCCGCATCTCCGAACGGCAGTGCTCGGGCAGTGTCACGATTCCACTGATGTCCCGCCCGCGCCAATCGGCGCGACGATCTCGTACGGCCCGAGGAGCATCCCCTTCTGAATTGTCATCGGAGTGATTCGCGAGCATTATCGCAGATCAAGTTGCTTCATCCGAGGAGACTCCCTCATCCGGATGATGCCCGCCATAGAGACGGACGAAGACCGGTGCAGTGAGGCCGTGAGCAACCACCGAACCGGTGACGATCAGAGTGACGAGCAGATCGCTCATCACAAAAGCCTCGGTCGAAGGAGTTGCCGACCTCGTCGGCGGAGCACCCGACGTTCGAAGATTCCGTCCGAACATACTCATCTCCTCGCTCAGAGCCGAACCGTTCGAGGAGGACGACTGGCTGGGCGGCCTCCTTACATTCGGAGAATCTGTCAGCGAACGTTGGGGGACACAGAAGGAATTTTACTGCCATGCTTATGGTACTTGCATACCATGACCACTACCATCGACCAGGCAGGCCGGATCGTGATTCCGAAAGAGATTCGTGAACGAGCGGGTCTGACCGCGGGAACCGAGATAGACATCGTGCACGACGGCTTCTCCATCCGGATAGAGCGGGCCGTCGCATCACCGAAACTCGAACGCGTGCGGGGACGGCTCGTGGCGCGGCCAGCCATGGGCGCCGGAAAAGCGCCGGAGATCGATATTGCAAAGCTCGTTGCAGCGGAGCGCGAGCGATGGCCAGACTGAAGCTCACCGACCTCTTCTTCGACACCAGTGTGCTGCTCGCCGGGATCATCGACTTCGGTGATCAGAGTGTCGCGGCACAGAGTCTGATGGATGAGGTCGCTTCCGCAGGCTCCAAACCCCTCACTGCCTGGCACTGCTGTCTCGAGCTCTACTCCGTCGCGACCCGGCTTCCTGAAGAGTACCGGCTGATGCCGTCCGACGCCGCGCTCCTCGTTCTCGAGGAGATCCTCGGACGCTTTTCAATCAGGGACCTCCCATCACGCAGCCGAAAGACATTCGTCGAATCACTCCCGCACGACGGCATCGCGGGTGGAAAGATTTACGACGCTCACATCGCTGAGATCGCGCGACACTCGAAAGCCGGCGCGGTCGTGACCGAAAACCGTCGCGATTTCGTCACCCTCCTTCGCTACGGAATTCCCGTCTTCGGAGCCCGTGAGACTCTCGAAGCACTCTGAACGACTCGAAGGTTCGCATCTGTTCGAGGATCGGGTAACATGACGTATTTTCAGGATTTGGAGTTTCGAATGCAGAAGAGTGCCAACCATCCAGGAGCCCGATGCGCACTGCTCGTCGCTCACCCGGGGCATGAGCTCGTCATTCACGGCTTCCTCGAGAAGCTCTCCCCCCACGTGATCATCCTCACCGACGGGTCGGGAGCGACCGGGCAATCCCGTGTCGACTCGACGACGGGCTGTCTCGAGCCAATGGGCGCGAAGCCGACTTCCTTCTACGGTCGGTATACGGACAAGCAGATTTATGAGGCTCTCCTGAGTGGCGATGCCGAGCTGTTCGTCGGCGTCATGGAAGAAGTCGCCGACCTGCTCGCGACGCTCGAAATCGACACCGTAGTCGGCGACGCAGCGGAAGGATGGAACCCCGTCCACGACATCTGGCGCAGCGTCGTCAACGAGGCGGTGAGGCTCGCGGCAGCAAAGACGGGGGCGGAGCTGCGCAATTTCGACTTTTTGCTGTTCGCCCCCCATCCCGTCGCCGTTTCGTCCGCCGGGAGCGATTCCTTCACTCTCGAGCTCGACGACGCCACGTATCGCCGCAAGCTCGAACGGGCCGAGATGTACGCCGAGCTCCATGCCGAGGTTCAGGCAGCACTCCAGGGCTCTACCGCGGCCCTGATTCCGTCTCCGGAGCTGAGCCGTGAGCTCGACACGCGCCTCCAGGGACTCAGCGCCGAGTCCTATAGATTTGAACTTCTGCGCTCCGTAGTGGACTCCCGGCCAATGTCGTCCTCTCGCGTCTACGAGCTCTACGGAGAGATGCTCGTTGCACGAGGCCGCTACAAGGAAGCAATCCGCTACGAGACTCATCTGCATCCGGTGGAGTCGCTGCTCCGGCAGCACGTCGATCGACAGATCGAGAGCGGAAAGATTTGCGCGTCCTGATCACGGCCTTCGATCTCAGCCGTCGCGGAGGAGTTCAACTATTCGTCCGGGATCTCGCGGTCGGTCTTCTTCAGCAGGGTATCGATCCGCTCGCCTACAGTCCCAGCCTCGGCCAGGTCGCCACCGAGATACGAGGCTGGTCGATTCCCGTTACCTCGAGCCTCTCCACCATCTCTGAGGCTCCCGACGTGATCATCGGCTGCCACCATCTGGAGATGATGAACTCGCTCCTGAGATTTCCGGAGTGTCCCGGTATCTTTACGCTGCACTCGTTCGACGCTCCCGTCGTCCCGCGGTTCCCGCGAATTTACAGATACGTCGCCGTGGACGGACTCACTCGCAACGCTCTGGTCTCGAATCACGGTATCGACCCCTCACAGGTCGAGACAGTCCTCAACGCTGTCGATCTCGAGCGGTTCAAGCCTCGCCCTCCCCTTCCGGCCCAGCCGAAACGCGCGCTTCTTTTCGGCAATCAGTTCGCCAGAAGTCCCGGGATCGACGTAATCCGCGAGGCGTGCCGGAGAAGCGGGATCGAGATCGATCTGGTGGGCCGGGGCGGCCGGATCGAGTCAAATCCGGAGACTCTGCTGCCGCAATACGATCTCGTCTTTGCCCGGGCTCGGTGCGCGATCGAAGCAATGGCTTCGGGCACCGCGGTGATTCTTGCCGGTACTACGCGAATGGGTGGCCTCGTCACCACTGCTGACATCGACCGTCTTCGACCACTGAATTTTGGAAGAAGAACGCTGCAGACGGCGATCGACGTGAATGAGGTCCTGGCGCAGATCGCACGGTACGACCCGGATGACGCGGCAGAAGTGAGCCGCACGATTCGTCAGAGCTCATCTGTCGAGGCACAATCCGCCGAGATGCTCAGGGTCATCGAGGATACGATCGAGGAGCATCGTGAGCAGGAACGGGACGTCAGCGCGGAATACGAGGCGCTTTCACAATATCTTGTGAGCCTCCGGGGCGATTACTCCATGAAGTTCGAACGTCTGCTGATGCGAATTTCGACCTGGCCTCTTGTGGGGAAACCCGTGGCGGGAGTGCTGCTACGAGTCACTCGCTCTCTGCTCCGGTAACGGACCGAACCTCAGCACGCACCTTCCGAGGTCTCATCACCAGGCGGACTTCGAATCGAGGCTCGCTCCGATCGCACTCGAATCTCCAGTCCCGCGCGACTCTCGAGAGTACCGTCGTCCCGAAATCGATTGCGAACGCTTCACCGATGCACCGCCTCGGCCCGCCGCTGAACGGGAAATAGGCGGAGTCGTCTGCCGGCCGCTGGTCTGATTCGAGCCAGCGCTCCGGTTTGAATGCCTCGGGATCGGGAAAATGGCGCTCATCCCGGTGAACGATGTAGGGAGAGACCAGAACCAGCGCTCCCGGCGGAACCTCATAACCGTCGAGATCGTACGGTTCGATCGCACGTTTTCCGATCATCCATGCTGGCGGATACAGCCGGAGCGCCTCGGAGAACACAGCCTTTGCGTACGGTGGAGTCGAGTCGTCGTCCGCCGAACGCTCCCGCGACTCCTGCTCGAGACGTCGTGCGGGTTCGCGATTAGCGCTCAGAAGCCACCATGCCATTGTGATCGCAACTCGAACCGTTTCCTGCCCGGTGATGAGGAAGGTCGCGATCATGTGATCGGTCCCGTTCGGACTGTCCCGGATCATGCTCCGAAGGAGGCAGTCACCCGAGTCGTGACTCTGTACGTGTGATCGGATCTGCGATACGAGTCGCGAGAAGTGCTCCGGCCGTTTCGGGCGACGCAACCGAAACTTGCTCGCGTGCGGCATCATGAGTCGGCCGAACCGGCTCGAAACGTCCGAGGTGAAGTCGAGAACCTCCTCGTGCTCGAGACGGCAACCGAACAGCGACTGCACGGCGACGGTCGTGCTGAGCCGCGACATCTCGCTGAAGAGCTCGATCGTCTGACCCGGTCGAAGACCCCGACTCCATTCATCCACCATCTCCGCGATCATGGGCCGCTGCAGACCGACCGATGCCCGTCCGAAGACGCGTGCGAGCTCCTGACGCTGGGCCTTGTGCTCGGCTCCTTCACTCGTCAGCAGCGCATCGCCGAAGACGAGACTTCCCTTGCGCGGGCCCCAGTCCTTCTCGAAGCTCGCGTAGTGATCGAGCAGAATCTTCCGGATCAGAGAGGGCCGTGAAACCAGAAAGATGTCCCTGACGCCGATGCGAAAGTAGACGATGTCCCCGTAGCGCCGCGCGAGTTTCTGGAACGTCCACGGCTCACGCCGCAGGAGAAGCAGCGACTGTCCCCCGAACAGGCCTCGGGGACCAGGTGGATGCCCGGTGCTGGAGCTCGTCATATTGATGGGATCTCGTCATCGGGTAGCGCGAGCGGCGAGCGGACTATTTCGACCATTGAGGGAAAGGCTCTCATGATTGCTGAGAATCATCAATTGCGCTCTCTCCCCTCCTGTCCCCAAATGCCCAAATGCCCGAATGCCGGCCACCGACCACAAAGTGTTGTCATCCTGAGCGCCAGCGAAGGATCTCGTTCGTGGTGACTCGAGGTGAATTGCCGAGGGGGACCGAGGGCGAGTATGACTCCACGAGATCCTTCGACCGCCCTCCGCTGCGCTCCGGCGGCTCAGAGGCTGTGAAAGAATCCAGCGTACCCTGCGTTACGGGCGCGGCGAGTCTCGAGCGCGCGAAGCAGTGACGCAGCGATGTGGTTCATCGGAAAGGAACTGCGACAACGCGATCGGCGACGCCCCGCCCGTAACCCTTTGGGCTGGTGGTGGTTACGGCCCGATCTCCGCAGCCTGTCCTGAGCGAGCGCAGCGAGCCGAAGGATCACTCGTCGTCACCGAGGAACCACCGCGACTCCTCCTCATTCCTTGAGCTCGAACCGTAAGCACCACCAGCGCAGGGCACGCTGGATTTTTTCACAGCCTCTCAGGATGACAACACCTGGGTTATTTTCAGAGTACTGAGCTATTGGTTACAATCATGTCTCGGGTCCAAACCCATCTCCGGAAGGTCGTGCTTCGCCCATGAACAGGTTGTTGTTTCTGATTACGATTTCCTTCTTCTGCCTCTGCGCCTCAGCGGCTCCTCCCAGTACCGATTCCGTCGACTCTCCGGAAACCGCACCCGCGGAGTCGTCAGACTCGGATGAGCCCCGGTCGACGAGCTCTTCCGAGGACGTGAGCGTAAAGCCTGTCTCCGAGGCGATCGTCGTGACCGCGACGCGGAGCGAGCGAGGGGTCAACGAGCTTCCCGTGAGCGTTCTGATCGTGGACGAGGAGGAGATCGAATCGGCTCCCGCTCTGAGCATCGACGATCTGATCCGAGGGCTTCCGGGTGTCACGCCGTCTGTCATCAGCTCTGCCGGATCCACCGGAAGCAACCAGAGATTCTCGATGCACGGACTCGGGGGAATCCGCGCGCTCGTGCTCCTTGACGGAATCCCGCTGCACGATCCCTACAGCGGAGTGATTCAGTGGCAGAACGTCCCACTGCAGAGCCTGCGTCAGATCGAAGTGGTCCGCGGTGGCAATGCGAGCCTCTTCGGCAACCACGCGCTCGGCGGCACAGTGAATCTGATCACGAAACCGCTCACCTCGAACGAGCTCTCGCTCGATCTCTCGTACGGTAGCCATGACACCCGCCGGGGATCGCTCACGTTCGACTCGGTGCTGAACGAGGCCGTAGCAGTCCGCCTCAGCCATTACGAGACGGATTCCGATGGCTACCGGCGCGTTCCCGACCCGGGACCGATCGACATCGACGCCTGGGTCGACAGGTCAATCACCACCGGTCGCGCGGACTTCAACATCTCCGACACCAGCCGCGCATCGATTACCGGCAGCACTTCGGAGATCGATTCTTCGCGCGGAACGCCCGTCACCGCCTCGCTCAACGACGTCCAGGTCTTCTCGGGCAGTTTCCATCAGATCGTCGGCAACGGGAGCCTCATCTCGGTCAATGCCTATCGGCAGGACCAGAGTGAGTTCCTCGTGAACTCGCGCATCATCGGAGATGGTGAGGACGAGTACAAGACCCAGGAAGGCATCATTGATTCGACCGGTACCGGCGCCTCGCTCGAATGGTCGCATCAGCGAGAGGGTGCCATCACATCGATTTCTGCCGGACTCGATTTCCAGGAACTGGAGGCGTGGGAGGATCGTGTTTCGTTCGCACGCTCAGGAGGCGTAACCAACGAGCAAAAGGTGGGGGGTCGTCAGCAGTTCACGGGCCTTTTTGCGCAGATGAGCTGGCGCCCCACCGGGGATCTCGAGGTGCTCGGCAGCGCGAGGACCGACTGGTTCGTCAACGACAAGGGTGCGACGCTGATCGTCGGAGGTCCTGAGGAGTACTACGAGGACACATCCTCCCGACAGTTCAATCCCCGTCTCTCCGTCCGTTATGCCCTGGGAGAGCGATCCGTCATTCGAGCCGCGGCATATCGGGCCTTCAATGCCCCGACACTTCGGGAGCTCTACCGCAACAGCCAGACCGGGAACAGCACGCTTCTGGGCAATCCGGACCTCGTGCCGGAAATCCTTGTCGGCGGAGAGCTGAGCTGGGAGTGGGTCGGTCAGCTCTCCCGCCTTCAGGTGCATCTCTATCGGAGCGAGATCGACGGCGTTCAGTCACGCGTGGAGTCCGACTCGGATCCGAACGTCTATTTTTACAAGAATCTCGGAACGGCCCGCAGCCAGGGTGTGGAGCTCACGGGAGACTTCAGGCTCTCGCGGCACCTGAGCGTCAGCGGCGCCTACACTTTCGCCGACTCCGTCATCACCGAGGACCCGAACCGGGAACTCGTTGGCAACTGGGCAATCGAGGTACCGCGCCATTCCGGTTCCGTCTCGCTGCGCTATATCAGCGACGGCGGAACCAGAGCGGAGCTTCGCGCTCTCGCGCTCGGCCGTTCGTACTCGGATGCAGACAACCTCGCTCTCTCCCCCGGCCACGAGGTCGTGGACCTGTCATTCTCCAGGCCGATCCGCTCCGGGCTGGACGGCTACGTCGTCGTCGAGAACGTCTTCGATGAAGGCTACTACCTCGCTCTTGCGAGAACCTCGTTCCGGAGTGGTTTGCCACGGACCATCACCCTTGGAATCCGGCTCAAAGACCTTCGATGGAGACGGGACAGGTGAGATCGAAACGATTCGCCCGGCTCCTGCCGATGACTGCCGTCATCGTCTCGCTTGCCGCCTTCTTCTGCTCCTCCGAACCGGACGTCCCCTCGAGCACTTCCGGGACGGAGATGGCGAAGGTGACCCTCAACTTCGGTCCTTCCATGACGTACGGCCCGCTCATGATCGCCCGGGACGCGGGATACTTCGAGGATGAGGGAATCGACGTCGAATTCGTCACGCTCCACTCAGACTCGGCTCTCGCCGCATTAATGGCGGGGAAACTCGACGTTCTGTCGATCGGCGTGCGGACCGGCGTGTTCAACGTGATCCAACGCGGTGCGCCAATCCAGGTCGTGATCGGAAAGGGAGACTCCGGCGAGTCCTGCACATCAGAGGCTTTCGTTGCGCCAGCCGCGATGGCCGATCGAATCGCCGCGGCAGGAGGCGACCTCGAGGGCGAACGGATCGCGGTCACCCGAGGGGGAGTGGCCGAATTCCTGGTCGACGCGCTCCTGGCCGAGCGAGGCGTCACCCTCGACGACGTCATCGCCATACCGATGCCGCACGGCGCCGTGATATCGGCGAAAACCGAGATCGAGGCAGTCCGCTATGCCAACGAACCCCAACTGAGCATTCTGCTCGCGGAAGGGTCCACAAAGATGGTGTCGACGACAGACGCTGTCGCGCCGCGTCACCAGAGCACATTCATCCTCTATGGGGAACGACTCCTGAAGAGGGATCCGGAACTGGGACGCCGCTTCATGCGGGCGTACCTCCGAGGGATGGATGATTTCAATGCGGGCAAGACCGAGCGCAACATCGAGATTCTCAGCCGTTACACGAAGTTGCCCCCCGAGATCCTCCGGCAGTCGTGCCTGGTTTTCACACCAGATGACGGGAGGATTGATCCGGCGGACATCGATCCCTTCCTCGATTGGGCACTCGCCAGGGGATACCTGGACGAGCCGGTCACCGCGGAGTGGTGGAACCCGTCCTTCATCGAGCAGGCCAGAAGCGACCTCGCCGGCACGGTGCAATGAGCTTTTCGCTGACTGAAATCACCAAGGAGTACGGTTCGGGCGGGAGCAGAACCGTCGCACTCGCCGGTGTGACGCTCGAGGCAGCCGACTCGGAGTTCATCTCGATCGTCGGACCGAGCGGATGTGGAAAGACAACCCTCCTCAAGATCATCGCCGGACTCGTCGACGCAAGTGGTGGCACGATCTCCTTTGACCATCCGCAGCAGGAAGGCAGGCTGCGAACGGCCCTCGTTTTCCAGGATCACGGGCTGCTGCCGTGGTACGACGTCCTGGAGAACGTCGCCCTCGGACTTCAATTCCAGAGCGGCTTCGAAGGAAGTGACCGAAAGGCTGCACTCGAAAAGGCACGCCATTTCATTTTCAAACTGGGACTCGAGCGTTTCCTGCATCACCATCCACACGAGTTGTCGATCGGGATGCGTCAACGCGTCGGTATCGCGCGCGCCTTCGTTGCCGATCCCGACATCCTGCTCCTCGACGAGCCATTCGGTTCGCTCGACGCACAGACGAAAATCGTCCTCCAGCAGGAGCTGCTCAGAATCTGGCTCGAGCACCGGAAGCTCGTCGTCCACGTCACTCACGATATCGACGAAGCGATCCTCCTGAGTGATCGCATCGTCGTCATGAGCGGCCGCCCCTCCCGTATCCGTCAGGAGATGCGAGTGCCATTCGCGCGGCCCAGGAGCCAGACAATTCTCGATTGTCCCGAAGCCCGGACGTTGCATCATCGCGTCTGGAGCATACTCGAGGAGGAAGTCAGGGAGGGTCTGTGCGTGCCCATCTGAGACGGATCCGTATCAGCAATCCGCTTGACAGGGCGATCGCTGCTGCAATTGCCCTGTCGATGCTCCTCGGCTGGGAGGGAGCCGTGTGGCTGGGGTGGCTGGATGGCGGCAACTTCCCGCCCCCGAGCAGAATCGCCGACGCCCTCGTCACGCTCTCCCGAGGCGAGCTGGTCCCGAATGTTCTCGTCACGTTGGGGAGACTTCTCGCAGGCACAGCACTCGGCGTTGTTCCTGGCATCATCGCCGGACTCGTGGTCGGCTCCTCACCGCGCCTGCTCCGCATCGTCGATCCGTTCATTGCCGCAATCCATCCGCTGCCGAAGATCGTGCTGTTCCCCCTGTTCATCGTCCTCTTCGGGATCGGTGAGTGGGCGAAAATCGTGTCCATCGCACTGACCGTATTCTTCCCGTCGATGATCAACTCGGCAGCGGGGGCACGGCAGATCCCCCCGCTCTACCTCGAGGTGATCAGAGGGTACGGCGGAGGGCGTCTGGCGGCACTTCGACACGTCATACTTCCCGGGAGCCTTCCTCTGGTTCTCAACGGCATCCGCATCTCCATCAATCTTGGACTCCTCGTCACCATCGCCATGGAGTTCACGGTCATGAGCCCCGGAGTCGGCTCGATCATCTGGCTCGCGCTCCAGACGATGCGGATCGAGCAGCTCTACGCCGGCATTGTCGTGATCTCGATCCTGGGCATGGTCCTGAATCTTCCCGTTCATCACATGTTGCGAAAGACAGCGCGATGGCAGTGACGGACGGCTTCGGTTCCGCGCCTTCGGTCGCCGGGCAATTCAGGGCGATCGTGGCGTCGATGCCGGATGCACCCGCACTCATCGGCCGCCGGCTCACTCTCACCTACGGGCAGCTCGATCGGTGGTCTGACGCACTTGCGGCTCAGATTCTGGACCGCGCACCGTCAGCAGATTTCCCGGTGGCGGTCGTGATGCGCGACCAGAGCGCCGTCGTTCCTGCCATGCTTGCCGTACTCAAGGCTGGACGTTACTACCTCACGATAGACGCAGGCGATTCGCGCGACCGGATCGCCCGAGTTCTCGAAAGCTCGCACACGGAGCTCTGCCTCGTGGACGGATCGGTCGGTGAGATCACGAGGGGGATCCCGTCGATCACGGTTGGCGACCCGATCTCGGAGAGCGGAGAACCGCCGCACGTTGAGCCGAACGAGCTGCTCCAGCTCGTCTTCACATCCGGAACGACCGGATCGCCCAAAGGCGTCGCGACGCGCCAGAAAGGCTACGTGGAGCGGGTCATCAGTTCTGCTTCCCGAACGGGTCGGGCGATGGGCGAGCGCCTGAGCTACACCACCACTCCCGGCTATGCCCGGGCTGCCGGAGAGATTCTCGGATCGCTCCTCAACGGAGCCACCCTCTACGCATTCGATCCCAGAACGGAAACGCTCGACGCTCTCGCAGAGCTGATCGAACGGGAACGGATCTCGACGCTCTCGCTCACACCCGCCCTCTTCCGCAGGCTCATGCGGGTGCTTCCTCCCGAAGTGGATCTCTCGAGTGTACGGCGACTTCGCCTTGGCGCCGACGTCTGTACGATGGCTGACGTAGAAGCGTGGAGGAAGCGGTTTCCGGAACACACCTCGCTCAACCGGGGCTACAACTCTACCGAGGCGGGACTCGTGTTGCACATCAGCATCAGTCACGATACTCATCTCCCCGGTCCGCTCGTCCCGATGGGGCGTCCGCTTCCCGGCGTCCGCGTACGCGTCATCGACGAAGACGGCATCGACGTCGGACCAGGCGAAACCGGTGAGCTCGTCGTCCAGAGCACTTACGTTGCAAACGGCTACTGGAATGATCCGGAAATGACCGCGAAGCGGTTCATCTTCGATCCCGACCGCCCCGATAGTCCGATCTTCCAGACCGGCGATCTCGTCACACACGACGATCGAGGCCTTTACTACTTCGTCGGGAGACGCGACGCTCGGCTCAAGATCCATGGACGCCGCATCGATCCTCTCGAGGTGGAAGCCGCACTGATCGAATGCGCTGGCCTGAGAGAAGCACTTGTCACCGCCGAGCCTGCCGCCGACGGGGAGATGCGGCTCGTCGCCTGCGTCGCATCGGATGATCCCTCCGTCGACTCGACTGCCATCCGCGCTTCTCTCCGGGGCAACGTTCCACCGTGGATGGTTCCGTCGCGGATCGAGCTGTTCGACAACCTTCCCGTCGCCACATCCGGAAAGATCGACCGGCAGGCAATCCAGGAGATGCTACGGCGATCAGATCGACGTCCGGCGCACATCGAGCCGACAGGGAATGACGTCGAAGATCTCGTCACTCGAATCTGGTCGCACGTCCTCGATCTTCCGGTCGGGCCGGATGACGACTACTTCGAGACTCTCGGCGGCAGCTCACTCGATGCGCTCCAGATCGTGACGGCGATCAGCAACGAGACCGGACAGTCGATCCCTCTCTCTCATTCTCGAGCTCAATACAGTGCGAAAAATGGCCGAGTACCTTCGCGTCCGTCCGGACAGGGAACGTACCGTCATCGCGGTCCACGGGAGCGGATCGAAGCCTCCCCTCTTCTGCGCCTCGGGGAAGGGAGGAAGTGTCATCTACTTCAGGGCTCTCGCCTCGCTGCTCGGCAAAGACCAGCCGTTCTACGGAATCACACACCATGGAGTGAGCCCCGAGCTGCGGCCGACGACGGTCAGTGCGCTCGCGGCATGCTACATCGATGCAATCAGGGACGTTCAGCCGGACGGGCCGTACTATCTCGCGGGCTATTCCGCAGGAGGCTTCGTCGCGTGGGAGATTGCGCGGCAACTCCGGCGCACTGGAGACGAGGTTGCGTTCGTCGGTCTTCTCGACACCCTGGCGACGAGACTGCGTGCACCGCTCTGGAAACGGGTGCAGAAATATCTGACGATGCTTCGGAGAAGACCACGCGCTTACGTCGCCAGATATTCGCGTGCCGTCGGCAGGCGTATCCTTCGAGTCGGAGGATGGCTGCGTGGAACGGGGTCACTCGTTCCTCCGCTCGAACAGAACCGCTTCTTCGACTCTCTGAACCTGCTCGAGTCGATGCAGCCTCACGATGCTCCGGCGACTCTTTTTCTCGCGCGCCAGGGCCGGGGAGCCGACCCTCGACAGCCAGACGCTGGCTGGAAGGGTCTCGCCGGACCGTCACTCGAGATCGCCGAGGTCGAAGGGGCGCACGACACGATCCTCACCGACGATGTGGAGGAGCTCGCCACCGCACTGTCCCAGGCTCTCGAAAGCGCTCGAAAGCGGTCGCGAGCCGCCGAGCCGCACGAGATAACCGGAACGAGCGCCAGCCAGTAAGCGGAAAATGATGGCTGCTCGCAAATGCGGGCGAGAGGCCGGGCCCCGAGAGTCGGAAGCCCGGCCAATTCGATTCTCAGAGAATCCGCTTGATGACGATCGTGCCCGCGATGGCCATCATGAGAGCCATCAGAAGCAGGGCCGTCGGCCCCGCCGCGGGAATCGCTTCCACTCCCAGGGCAAACGTGGCAGTGACCATGGCATCGCTGTCGACCAGGATCGTACAGACATTGCCCACGACCGAGTCGCAGCCTGTGAACCCGACCAGCGTCGAGTCCGGCCCCGGTGTCGCAGTGAGCTCGACCGAACCGGACAGAAGTTCGCTGCAGTCGCCCGGGCAGTTGATCCCGACCGGGTTGCTCACGACCGTTCCCGACCCGGTACCCTCGATGCTCACCGTCAGAGTTCCGCTGGGAGGGGGCAGTAGCGCAAACGTCGCGACGACGCTCATGTCGCTGCTGACCAGAACCGTGCAGACGTTGTCCGTAACCGAATCGCAACCGGTGAACCCGACCAGCTCCGAACCGGAATCCGGCACTGCGGTCAGTTCGACCGTGCCGCCCAGCACTTCGCTGCAGTCCCCCGGGCAGTCGATGCCGGCAGGATCGCTGACGACCGCTCCTGATCCATCGCCATCGAGGGTAACCGTGAGTGTCCCCGCCTCGGCAACCGAAACCACGTCGAGCCGGATCGTGCAACTGCTGGTGAAGGGTGGACAGCCCCCCGCGGCTGCATCGAGAGTGAATTGAATCAGCTGATCTGCCGGATCCCAGGGACTGCCGGCCACATGAGGAACGCCACTCAATGCGTCGCTGCTCAGGGCGGTGGGGATGCCAGGCGAGATCTCCGAAGCTCGGAAGAGCAGGATTGGAGGCACCGCCTCGAAATCATTGCTGAAACCGGGGGTATTTCTGGCGCCGACACCTGCCTCGATACTGAAGAAATCATCGATCGTGAACCCGCCAAATCCCGGTTCATCGTTCCTGACCGAAAGCTGACCGGTCTGGTCGAACACGATCGTTCCGATCGCCGGGCCGAAATCGAGGAAGAACTCCCCCGTCGCAAAATCGCCCTGGTCGGCGTCGCCATTCGTGTCCGGGGTGGCGTCGTCGAATGTGTAGGTTCCCGTGTAAGGAGTCCCCGCAGGAATCGGTCCGCCGATCGTGACCTCTCCGGTGATGAAGTAGGTCTGAGTGGCCGCCGTGGCGGTCATCGCAGCAGAGGCGACGAGCAAAGAACAGACTGCCCAGCCGAGGAACTGTCGCTTGGTCGTTGTGAAACGGTTCCGGGAAAACAAGATTGCATCTCCTAATCGTAAGGGCGGTGAGGGTATGGCCCACACAGCAGATTCGACACGCCTGTCCTGGGGTCCTGTGGCACCTCAGGGTTCTCGCTTCTTCCCAGCGATGTTAGGGGCCGAGTCCGCCCCGGTCTTGAAGAAAACGGACAGCGATCCGATGTTCACGAGTTCGATACGGGAAGTGGATGATCCGCGTCAGATCCGGAAGACCCGACCGGTCCTGACGAGGCGGAGCAACACCTGTGGTGACATCTCCAGGATGGAACGGCACTCTCGAGACAGATGAGCCTGATCCGAGTAGCCGGTGGCGAGCGCGACATCGACCCACGACGCGCTTCGTAGCCTCCTGTTGAGAGCCTCGCGCAATCTCAGGACTCGCATCAGCTTCTTCGGGCCGACGCCGAAGTATCGACGGCTCAGGCGGAGAAGATGCCTGTGCGAGAGCTCGAGACACTCCGCGAGTCGATCGACGTCGGGACGCTCTGCCCCAAGAACGTCCTGAAAGCGCTGCAGCCAGGAAGGAATCGAACCGTTCGTCGCGAGAACGTTCAGCACCGGCTCCAACGCCTCGGGGCGATTGTCGGCTTTCATCGCGATGCTGCAGATTCGGTCTATCTGTCGGGGTGACAGCCAATCGGCCAGGTCGAAGATCCCACCGCTCACCTGGTCCTGCGGAATGCCGGAGACCGCGGTGAATCCCCCGGGGCGGAAGCGAATGCCAACGCACGAGAGCTCCAACTGCGGCGGCGGCAGGAAACTCTCGGTGATGTAGCCGTGGATACTTGCGACCGGTGGTGCGCCGTGGCCGATCACATCCCGGATCACCAGCAGATCGACTCCTCCCGTGGGAAGAATCAAAGCTGGAGAAGGACCGCTGAAGGAAAAGTAGGTCTCGACCGCTGCACTCCAGCACCGCGAAGACCCGGCGAAGCGCGGCGGCCGAGGCATAATTTTTTGTTGCACATACAACATTCTACGTCGCCGCTTCAGCAGCATCAACCTTGCACGACCGATCGTGATCCGCTCGACAATCGACCCGGTGCGAGAGACCATAGAGTGATACGGATGCCAGACGACCAGAAGGAATCCCAGGATCGAAACGCTCAGTCGAAGGCGATGGCGGCGCTCTGTCTCAGCTCCAGTCTTCGAAAACTCGAGCGTGTCGTGACTCGTCACTACGACTCATTTCTTTCAGAGACCGGAGTCAGCGCCGTGCAGCTTCCGCTGCTCACATCTCTCCATCTCGAGCCGAACCTCACTCTGAGTGAGCAGGCGCAGATCCTTCAGGTGGAACGCACGACACTCTGGAGAAATCTCCGTCCGCTGATTCGCGACCGTCTCGTAATCGAGCACAATGATCGCCGCCCGGCGCGGTACGAGCTCTCGCGTCGCGGACTTGCTCGCCTCGAAGTCGCCACCGAACGATGGACCGCCGCCCACGAGCAGATTCAACAGATGCTCGGCAGCACGTTGAACGGCCTCCAATTGGATATCCGAAAGGCGAGCGAGTTGCTGCGGCAGGCTACCGAGGATTCACCCAACTCGTGAATCCCTCGGCTCGCCGCCGTTGAATTCGAGCTCACCGCTCGTCTCTGTAACGTTTCGCGATCGCGACGTCAGTCGTGGAGTGGGCGATGATCGACAGAAACACGGTGAGTGACACGACGTGGAAAATCGCGCCGCTCTCGGTGAGCTCGAACCGCAGCAGGAGGAAGACGTAAAAGACGGACGCAAGCCTTTGGAACCAAACCATGAGGCAACCAGCCGCTCTCTCATACCCATCCCCTTGCCGATCAGGGCGGGGTTGAGCGTGACCGGGCGGACCAGGAGAAGCATGCCAACTGCGAACGCCTGCGGTTCCGATCTCGTATCGGCGCTCAGGATGACAGCTCGAGCCTTCAATCCTCCTCGAGCCATCGCTCCAGCTCGTTCACCAGCTTCTCCCGGAACGCCTCGACCCCGAGGTCGTGTGCTCGCGACCTCATCCGCTCGCTCAGCTCACTCTGCAGGTGCTCGTCCCGGAGCACCGCGTCGATCCGCTCCACGGCTTCCGGAATGGAAGCAAAGGCGAGCCGCCTGTCGCGGACGATCTCGAACGGTCCGCCGTCATCCCGAACAAACGGAACACAACCGTATCCGATCATCTGAGCGACCACGATGCCGAAGTGTTCGAGCGGCATCGCATGAATCCCGTAGCGACTCTGCCGCAGCGCGGCCAGCAGTTTCTCGTGCGGAAGAGCTTCCCGGATCGTCACCCACTCTCTCGTCGAGGCAAGATTTTCGATTCTGCGGAAGTAGCGCTCATTGTCACGCAGTCCGATGATGACCAGCCTCACGTCATGACCACGGCCCCTGACCTGCTCGAGAATCGCAATCGACTCTTCGAGCTTCTTTTCAGGAGAGATCCTGCCCACGGCCACGAACTGGTCGCTCTTCTCGCGCCACGGAAGCGGATTCTCGTCCAGCTTCACCGGAGGGTGCAGGACCACCGGTGAACCGCCGGGATACCGTTCGACGAACTTCTTCCCCGTCCACCGGGAGTTCACGAACGTCAGATTGTTCGCGATGCGCTGGTCGTCCACATCGAGCAGCCCCCGCACCATTCCGTAGTAAGCGGCGATGACTCCGGGAAATTTGTGAAACCACTGGAGATCGCTTTCCGGTCGTGGCAGGAATCCCCAGGGGAAATGGATGTACTGCACCGCCGGAGCTCCCACGTCGACTTCGTTGTCGACCGAGACAATCACGTCGTAGTCATCCATCATCCCGCGCGCCTGCCGGAACTGCAGCGCACGGCGAAGAAGTGCGAGGCGGAACGGAATGGCCGACACGAGAAGGCGCCAGCGCCGAGGCAGCGTTACGACGGAGAAATCCTCGTCCCGTAGCTCAGTCCCGAAAACGCGATTCAGCCCGTCGAGATCCGGCGGCTTCTGAAGAAGAAGTGTGAGATCGAACCGATCACGAAGTGCCTCGATGGCGAGAGCAGCGAGATGATCTCCTCCGCCAGTCGCCGCCAGAGTGCCATTGATGATGAGCATCTTCGGTTTCACGGGGAGCTTTCCATCGCGACGAAGCCGTTTAGCGATCGGTGATGCCACACGCCTCCACTCCTCTTCCCAGTTCGGGAGTGCTGCCAGATCGCGCCGCGCCTCGGACTTCCACTGTTCGATTTGTTCAGCCGTCATCGCCGCAATTTTCTCGAGAAGCGCCGCCAGTTCCTCAGCATCGTGAAACCGCCTGCTCGAAGGGATACGCGACAACCGCTCCTCGACCACATCGCCGTAGACGAGCGTCAGGAGCGGCAGACCCACCTCGAGCAGATCCCACCACTTGATCGGCAAGTCGAGACCGCTCGTCGAGCGATGAACCGAGAGTCCGGCATCGGCAGTCGCTAGAAACGTTCGATACTGGTCGGCAGGAATCCACCTCGACGACACATCGATGCGCGTGAGATCGGCGCGGTCGATGCGATCCATGAAACCAGCACGGCGCGGACCATCCCCTGTGATCATTAGGTCGAGTCGTTTTCGGTTGCCGGCTGAAGCGCGATCGAACTGATTCAGGGCATCGAACAGGAGCTCCAGATCATCGTCGACGCCCCAGCTCATCGGCAGCACCACTACCGCTGCAGCGTCTTTCCGCCTCGGCTGAGCCTTCTCGGCGAGACCAGGCGCCGGCGCATCGTAGAGAGTCTCGGCGTGAATGTCCCGCACCCGAAGATGCTCGGTGAGAGCCTCGGAGACTGTCGTGTGTGCACCGGCTCCGCGGCCCAGGCGTGTCTCGAGCCACGTGACGAGTGACGCGAGCCATGCACGGCTGAAACGGGCGGCGGCCATCGCCGCTCCCATGTTGTGCCAGTCGATCCAGAGCGGAAATCGCTGGAGACGCCCGCGGATCAGCGGCACAGCGATCACGGTGATCAGGGGCGGATTCTGGAGGATCACGAGCTCCGGCCGCGGCAGCCTCACGAGCGCGAACGCAAATCTCACCGACAGCAGCACTTGTCGCACGAGGGCGAGGACCAGAGACGAGCCTCTCGGCAGATCGCGCACGCGACGCTCGGTGATGAACCGGTTCTGGCGGACAGATGACCTGAGCTCCCGGCCAGTCAGTCCCACGAGCTCGACGCGGAAACCCTCAGCCGCGAACCGCTCGGCATGCCGCACCATGCGCGGACTCCTTCCGAGATCACCCGCCACCACGATCCAGAGCAGAGGCTTCGACTCACTCACCCGCACTAGTGTAGTGGTTCGCTCCACTGGTGTAGTGTTCCCGCGATGGCCAGCGTCAAACGACTTGTCCGCAAGCTGCTGCTCCGGTGGCACAGACTTACAGGGACCGCGATCGTGCGCCACCGCGGCTGTCTGCTCGAGATCGATCCTCACGACTATTTCATCGGCAGCGAGCTCATCGTGGACGGTACGTGGGAGAAGCCACTGATCGACGTCGTCGAGCGGATGAATATGAGGGGGCGGCTCGCGCTGGACATCGGAGCACACGTCGGGATCTATACGCTCGTGCTATCGAAGATCGTCGGGAGTGATGGCTCCGTCATCGCCCTCGAGCCTGATCGCGATCACTTCACAATGCTCCAGCGCAACATCGCTCGAAATCACGCCGACAATGTCGACGCGATCTGCGCCGCCGCGGGTGCGATCCATACCAGCGGCTGGCTCGAGCGGCATGATCCGAACCTGGGAGGACACCGGCTCGTCGCGCACGAGACGAGCCATCCCGTCGCGATCGTTGCGGTCGACACCCTCGTCGACCCCGCGCGGGTTTCTTTCGTCAAGATCGATGCGGAAGGCTCAGAGCTCGAGGTGCTCCGGGGGATGGGAGAGACTCTGCGACTCTCGCCCGGTTTGACGATTCTCGTGGAGATCGAGCTCATCCACCGCGACCGAGCCGAGCAAACCGCAGCTCTCCTTTTCGATGCAGGATTTCAGGCGGCTGCCTGGTGCGGCGCGTTCAAGCCACTGACTAGTCCCGGCGAGCTCTCGACTCTCACCAGCGACGACCGCCTGAGCGCATTCTTCTCGAAAGATCCGTCGTTCGTCGAGAAGACGATCACCTGAGCAGGGGGTCGTCTCTCCAGGGGCGACTCGCGGAGGGCTCCAGCCCTCCGCAAGCTTCCGGGGAGAGCTCGTCGTTTTGCCTGCCGATGCTGGAGCCCTCGGCGAGTCGGAACTGGAGCCTCTCTACCTCCACGAGGTCAGGTCGCTGCCGGTTCCTGCCTCGCCCCCGAGGTCCCACGCTAGCGCTAGCCCGCGCTCAGCTTCCACGCTCCTGCCGTCGCAAGAAGTATCGCCAGCATCATCAGTCCGAGGTTGCTCATCGAAGGAATCTGCGTCGGTGGAACCAGTGTCACGGACAGGTCGTCGTGGTATCCAGCGGCGTCGTATGTGAAATAGCTGCCTGTCTTCAACGCGACCGTCACCGTGTTTGATTGTGCGATGAAGTCACCCGAGAAGGGCTCCCAGTCGAACTGGAAAACTTCGTTGTTCGCGAGGTTGTTGATTTCTTTTTTCCCAATCAGGGCGTCCAGAGGTCCTGGAGCCTGGTCGATTACGGCATCCCCGACGACTCCATCGTAGACGACCACCTCCCACCAGGTACCGTTGTTGTTGTCCAAGTTACCGGTCACTCCTCCGCTCCAGACCCCGGAGACGTTGTACCGCTGACCCGCTTGAACCGCGATGACCTGATAGAGGCCACCATGCGTATTTCCCGCACCACTCCCCTTCTTCTGCGCATGAGACGTTCCGGATGCGCCGTAAGGACACGCGGAGGGCGGCACCCAGATATCGCAATCGTTTGAATGAATCCAGCTTCCCGTCCAGAATCCGGTATCGGGAGCTACCCATGTACTCCATCCTGTAAGACCTGCTTCGAAGTCGGGATTCACGAGAAGGTTCTGAGCGCCGGCGGTACCGGCGACAAAGAGAAGGACTAGAAAGACGATGCCCGGCGAGTAGCTTTTCATGTGAGTTCCTTTTGCGAATTTCCGGATCGATCAGAGAGGTGACACTGGGATCATAGAGGGTATGTGAGAGTCAAGGCCAGCGCAGAAGTCCGATATTGTCCCTGCTCTCTCTCGAGAGCCACGTTTACCTGACGCAGCGGAATCGTTGGTCATCACCGGTGCCGCGCAATGATCAATGAGGCCGCCGCGAGGACCAGAGGGTAAAATCAGACCCAGGAGGAGCTCTCAATGGCTGACAACTTTCCAGACGATGCCGTGGCGCTGACGCACATCCTCGTCGTGGAGGACGTCGATCGGTCCCGCGACTTCTACCGCGACGTCGTGGGCGCCGAGGTTTACCGAGAGTACGGGGGGACTTCGGTGGTTCTCAGCTTCCTCGGAGCATGGCTCCTGCTGGTCACCGGGGGCGGTCCTACCGAGGACAAGCCGCGGGTGAGATTCGAGCCGCCCGCAGATCCGGAGGCGGTGAGCCATGCGATGACCATCCGTGTCCGGGACTGCCGCGCTGCCTACGACACATTGCGCCAGCGCGGAGCCGAGTTCCTGACACCGCCCCTCGATCGCGGCGGCGAGATCCGCTGCTTCTTCCGCGATCTCGACGGACACCTCCTCGAGATCAGCGAGGCCACCTGAGCTCTCTACGCCGGAGGTGCGAAACGCCGTCGCGATTTTCGATCCCGCATTGGTGTGGC
>CAWHHZ010000003.1:0-19563 GCA_963829355.1 uncultured Acidobacteriota bacterium | reverse complement strand
GAACGCCGTGAAATCATGTCCCGTCGGCTTCTGGAACACACGCAGCCCGAACTCCGGAGTGATCGCGAGGATATAGTCGAAGATGTCCGCCTGAATCCTCTCGTATTCGTTCCATGCCGTCGTGCGCGTGAACACGTAGATCTCCATAGGCAGACCTTCCGGGCCGGGTTCGAGATGCCTGATCAGGAACGTCATCCCCTCGGAGTTGATATCGGGATGCTGGCTCAGATAGTTGACCAGGTACGCTCTGAAGGTTCCGAGGTTCGTGAGCCGCCGCGCATTTGCGATCATGCCGCTCTCTCCGCTGACCCGCGCGTTGTACTCCTCCAGTTCCTTCCGCTTCGCGCCGATGTAGTGTTCAAGCAGGACGAATTTCTCGAAGCGCTCGAGGTCGTCATCGTCGAGAAATCTCACCGTGGACATGTCGATGTAGATCGGACGCTTGATCCTCCTGCCACCTGACTCCTTCATCCCCCGCCAGTTCTTGAACGAATCGTCGATCAGCTTGTACGTCGGGATCGTCGTGATCGTCTTGTCCCAGTTCTGAACCTTGATGGTGTGGAGGGCAACGTCAATCACGTCGCCGTCGGCTCCGTACTGAGGCATCTCGATCCAGTCGCCGATCCGCACCATGTCGTTCGACGCAATCTGCAGACTTGCAACGAACGAGAGAATCGTGTCGCGAAAGATCAGCAGGAGAACGGCCGTCATCGCGCCGATTCCGGTGAGGAAGAAGAACGGCGACCGATTCAGAAGGATGGCGATCGCGAGGACCCCACCGAGGACGAATACGAAGATCTTGACGATCTGCAGGTATCCCTTGATCGGCCGGTTCTGTGAGATCGGGTAGAGCGAGTAGATCTGGTTGACGGCCGTGAGAATCGCGCTGAGCAGAAGGATGATCGTCAGCGTGAGGAGGGCGAGAATGATCCGCATCACTCCCTCTTCAGCACCCTCCGAAACGTGGGGAACGAGCTGAATGCCGAAGTAGAGAACCAGCACCGGTGCGAGGAGAGCTGCCCTGCGCAGCACGCGATGCTGGAGCAGTACATCGTCCCACTTGAATTTCGAGCTGCGAACGAGGTTCGAAAGCAGACGAAGCAGATAGCGGCGCGTGACGAAGTAGCTCAGCGCGGCCGCAAGAATCAGCAGGGCAGCTCCCACCAGAGCGGCCGCTGCGGGATAGGAGTTGAGCCAATCGATTGCGCGGTCGAGGCTGGCGTAGAAACGGTCCATGGTGGGGGAGGCTATCAGATCAATGGTGTTTCAGTTCGCAGTTCGAAGTGAAACGAGGTCCGGGTGGGAGAGGGTCCCCCGAACCGCCGATGAGATGTGTCTGACGCAGAAACAGAAGAGCCGGAGCGAGAGAGACGCTCCGGCTCTTCAGAAAAAGTCTGCTGCGACTCAGTAGCGGTAGTGATCGGGCTTGTAGGGCCCTTCCTTCGGGATGCCGAGGTAGCTCGCCTGCTTGTCAGTCAGCTCGGTGAGCTCGACTGCAAGATGACCGAGGTGGAGTCTTGCGACTTCCTCGTCGAGCTTCTTCGGGAGGACATACACCTTGTTCTCGTACTGCTCATTGTTCTTCCAGAGCTCGAGCTGTGCGAGGACCTGATTGGTGAAGGATGCCGACATCACGAAGCTCGGATGGCCGGTGGCGCATCCGAGGTTCATCAGACGGCCTTCTGCCAGAATCAGAATGCTCCTGCCATCCGGGAAGACGAACTCGTCGTACTGCGGCTTGATGTTCTGTCGCTTGATTCCCGGGATCTTCTTGAGCCCGGCCATGTCGATCTCGTTGTCGAAGTGTCCGATGTTCGCGACGATCGCCTTGTTCTTCATACGGCTCATGTCGCCGGCGGTGATGACGTCGCGGTTTCCGGTGGAGGTGATGAAGATGTCTGCAGTCTCGACGACACTGTCGAGCGTGCGGACCTCGTAGCCTTCCATGGCTGCCTGCAGCGCACAGATTGGATCGATCTCGGTGATGATCACCCGGGCGCCCTGGCCGCGGAGAGCCTGCGCGCAGCCTTTGCCGACTTCCCCGAATCCGAGAACGACGGCGACCTTGCCGCCGATCATGACGTCGGTCGCACGGTTCAGGCCGTCGACGACCGAGTGGCGGCATCCGTAGATGTTGTCGAACTTGCTCTTGGTGACCGAGTCATTGACGTTGATGGCTGGGAACAGGAGCGTGCCCGTCTCCATCATCTGGTAGAGCCTGTGAACACCGGTGGTCGTCTCTTCGCTGACGCCCTGGATGCCCTCGGCGACGTTGGTCCAGCGTTTCGGATCCGTCGCGAGCTCCTTCCGGAGAAGCTCGAGGACCACGCCCCACTCTTCCGGCTCATTCGCTTCGTCGAACTCCGGAACGGCCCCGGCTTCTTCGAACTCACGTCCCTTGTGAACGAGCATCGTCGCGTCGCCACCATCGTCCACGATCAGGTCCGGTCCGGATGCGTCCGGCCAGCGCAGCGCCTCGGTGGTGCACCACCAGTACTCCTCGAGTGTCTCGCCTTTCCATGCAAATACGGGGATACCCTTCGGGTTCTCCGCCGTTCCGCCGGTCTCCGGGCGACCAACGACGACGGCTGCTGCGGCGTGGTCCTGTGTGGAGAAAATGTTGCATGAAACCCAGCGCACGTCCGCACCGAGATGCGTGAGCGTCTCGATCAGCACCGCCGTCTGGATGGTCATGTGGAGACTGCCCATGATCTTTGCTCCGGACAGAGGCTGGGAATCCCCGTACTGCTCCCGCAGAGCCATCAGCCCCGGCATTTCATGCTCGGCGAGTCGGATTTCGTCGCGTCCGAATTTTGCAAGACTCAAATCGGCGACTTTAAATGGTTCTCTTCCCGCTTCTCGCGCGGTGGTGAACGGATCGGTAACCTCGACGGTGGTCGTCATGCAACAGCTCCTTCGTCAGACACTTTTGTATGTTTCGGGGAGGGAATCTCCGGCCTGGGCGAGACGATTGTCTCAGAACCCTTCATCAGAAAGTGGCTTGGCGCTTCTCTTATTTCAGTAGGATACCTGGTGTAGTGTTTCACTAATCCGATGGGCTGGAGGGGGTTGCGGCCGATCTCGGAGCCTGCCCTGAGCAAGCGGTAGCGAGTCGAAGGGTCAGCTCGTCGTCATCGAGGAACCACCTCGACTCCTCCTCGCTCCTTGATCTCGGCGCGCAAGCGCCTCCAGCGGAATGTAAGAGATTAGTGAAACACTACACTAGCATCCGGGACTCAGATCCCGAGAAAGGATCAACTCTTGTTTTCGATTCTCGACACGATCGACCCGTGGGTGATGACCTGGATCGTCATCCCGGTACTGATCTTCCTCGCCCGTCTCTGCGACGTGAGCGTCGGTACGATCCGGATCATCATGCTCAACCGGGGAAAGCGATCGGTCGCTCCGATCCTCGGGTTCGTCGAGGTTCTCATCTGGCTCATCGCGATCCGTCAGATCTTTCAGCACCTCGACAATGTGGCTGCATTCACCGCCTATGCGCTCGGCTTCGCTGCAGGCACGATGATGGGCATGACGATCGAGAGCAAGCTGGCGTTCGGCAACGTCGCGATCCGGGTGATCACGTCAGACGACGCGCGCGACCTCATCGAAAAGCTCAGCGAATCGAAATTTGGTGTGACGAGCTTTGCGGCAGAGGGAGTCAATGGAAAGGTGAGACTCATCTTCTCGATTGCCGCCCGGAAACAGTTGCCTCGCGCACTCGAGATCATCAATGAGCTTCACCCCCGCGCGTTCATTTCGGTCTCTGATGTGAGATCGGTCAGCGAGGGAGTCTTTCCCGAGCGGAGCTACCGATTCGGAATGCTCAGAAAGGCGAAGTGAGACGCGCCGGAACGACGAATGATGAACGATGAACGATGAATGATGAACGGGAAACGATCAAGGTGACCACTCGAGCTCTCACCACGCTCGCCCGCCTCTCCCTCGCCTTGTGGGTCGGCGGAGGCGCATTTCTCGCCGCGATCGCGGCACCTGCCGCGTTCTCGGCTGCCGGAGCACCAGGTACTGCGGCGGCGGTCGTCGGGGCGATGCTCTCGAAATGGCACTGGCTGTCCGTGATCGGGCCCTTGCTCGTCCTGCTGTCACGCCGGTTCAGATGGAAGTGGCCGCTGGCACTGATCGTCGCCGCGGTCGTTCTGGCCAATGCGCAGTGGATGGTCGATAACCGGATTCACGATGTCCGGGCGTCGATCGCGGGTTCAATCTCCGATCTCGATAGGTCGGATCCGGTGCGTCGTCATTTCGGGGCACTTCATGGGGTCTCGATGACGCTGCTGCTGGGGCAGTTGCTGTGCGGAGTCGCGGTGGTCGCAACGGAGCGGGAACCGGAGAGCTGAGGGCGGTCGTCCACGTGGCCCGCGTTCAGACGCCAGTGGAAAGGGATGCCGGCTGTCATCCTGAGCGAAGCGAAGGATCGCGTGGAGTCATACTCGCCCTCGGTCCCCTCGCAATTCACTTCGAGTCATCCCGAACGCGATCCTTCACAGCCTCTCAGGATGACAAAAGGCCGCCTGCTCTCGCAGGCGGCCGGGTTCTACGTATAGACGCCGGGGCGGGGACATCACCCCCCACCCCGTCAGTTCAGCGATTCTCCTCGACGAGGAGAACAATCATCAGTGCTTTGCCACTCTCTGGTTGACGCGACGCGCCGAGGACCACGGTCTGGCCGACTCGGAGGTTGAGGCTCGTACGGATCAGAGGAGATCCTGTTGAATCTTTCGTGCGATCGAGACGGAACTCGTCGATCTTGAGGGACTGGCTGAGAGGGTCGTACTGCCCGAATCCGAACGATGCATGGTAGCCGTCGAGTGTCACCACGAGGTCCGTTCCTTCGTTTCCGCGTGCAGAGGTCGATCCCAGCTTTTCAAACGTGTTGAAGCGGAGAACTCCCGACAGCTTCTTCGAGATCTCCAGCAGATCGTCGGGTACCGGCGCCGGGCTCGAAGAGCGGGAGGCCGACACGAGCGTGAGATTGAGCGTGTAGCTGCGGGGTGGGACGTCGAGCTGTGCGAGGATCTTCGCAACCTTCTCGAGCGTAGCCGGCGTATCGGTGACGACCAGCGTCTGCTTCGCGGGCTGAATCGAGTATGAGCCATCTCGCGACAGCAGTCCCTGAATCATCGCGACCACTGTCTGAGGGTCCTTGTGCTCGAGCTCGAAGGCTCTCGAGACGAGTGAGTCGCCTGCGGCCCAGACGGGAATCGTCAGAGCGAGCAGGGCGATCAGTACGGCTGTTTTCATCACTGGCTTCATCATCAGAGGTCCTGGGGGAGAGAATCGTCGAAGATCATCACGATCTTCAGGTCATCAACGGATTCAGAGGGAAGCTCGACAATGGTCGCTTCCGCTCGGGCATACTCAGTCACTACGGGTCGTGTCATCGAAGGTATCAGTTCGGCTTCCGTCACCGGTGAGGCCTCCGCGACAATGGCAGTTTGATGGACTGGCGCCGGCTCGGGCGAGAACCGGGGCTGGATCGCAATCCATGACGTGAACGTCACGAAGACGGCGGCGGCAGCAGCCCACCACCAGGCGATCCTCACAGGATTCTCTTCGGTCTCGAGCGACTTTTCAGTTTCGCGTAGTCTGACCTCGTTCATCACTCCGGAGACGAACGAATCGAGACCGTCTGGCGGCAGCATCTCGTCTCCACCCATTGTGGAGAACAGCGCCGCGGGCTCCTGGGAAATCGCGAGCTCGAGACAGTCCGCGCATTCTCTCTGGTGCGCCAGCAGTTCCGGCGAATCGTCTCCGGCTTCGAGTCGCTTTCTGTACGCGGTGCAGTTCATCGTTCACTCCACAACCGGGCGTACTCGGGATAACGCTGCTCGAGCTCGCGCCGGAGGACCTTACGTGCATTGAAAAGATGATTTCTCACCGTCGATTCGCTGCACTCGAGAATCTCGGCGATCTCGGGTGAGGTCAGATCTTCCATCTCCTTGAGAACGAAGACTTCCTTCTGTTTCGGGGAAAGCGAGCTCGAGACTTCCTCGAAGATTCTTTCCACTTCCTTCCCGGCGATCACCACCGGCTGCTCGGCATCCTCGGAATCTTTGACCAGTCTCAACGTCGACTGGACCGCATTGTCCCTGGTCTGTCTGCTCCGGACGAAGTCGATCGTCACGTTGCTGACGAGCCTGTAGAGCCACGTATCGAATGTGTAGGATGGGTCATACTTCTCGAGCTTCTCCCACAGCCGGATGAAGACGAGTTGGGCAATGTCGCGAGCATCCTCGACATTACCGATCATCCGGAGGCAGTGGCCGTAAACTTTCGAGGTCTTCCTCCTGACGAGGTCCTCGAATGCTGCCGAATCTCCGGCAAGGCACTCCTCGATCAGAGCGCGATCATCATCCGGCGTCTCGTCCCGAGTAGTCGTCATCAGCTTGAGCTCTGCACCCATACAGACAGAGATACGGAGCTCGCTCTAAAAGCGTCTAGGGCGGTTGGAAGCCCTGCTCCGGAGCTGTCTGGCTTTCCGAGTTGCGTGCAATGGCATAAACTTCGGTCGGACCGGAACGAAATCCATGAATCTGAGGTGAAGATGCGAGTCTTGGTTGTCGGCCAGGGAGGCCGGGAACACGCGATCTGTTGGAAGTTGAAGCAGTCTCCGCTCGTCGACGAGCTGTTTGCGGCGCCGGGTAATGGCGGAATCGCCGAGATTGCCGACTGTGTACCGATCGGTGTTGCGGATGTCGTCGAGCTGGCGGATTTCGCCGAAAAACTGAAGATCGATCTCACCGTCGTGGGCCCGGAGCTTCCGCTCACTCTCGGCATCGTCGACGAGTTCCAGAAGCGGGGGCTCCTGATCTTTGGCCCGACCCGTCTCGCTGCCGAGATCGAAGGCTCGAAAGTCTTTTCCAAGGAGTTCATGAAGAAGTACTCGATTCCGACGGCCACCGCCAAGGTTTGCATGAGTGCCGAGGAGTCACGAGAGTATCTCAAAGAGCTGGGATTTCCCGCAGTCATCAAGGTCGAAGGGCTGGCCGGCGGGAAGGGTGTGGCCATCGTGCAGAACGAGGCGGAAGCCGACGAGTACCTGAAGCTCGTGTTCGAGAGCCGTAAGTTCGGGAATGCAGGCAGTCGCATCGTCATAGAAGACTTCCTCGAGGGCGAAGAAGTTTCGTTCATGGTTCTCACCGATGGGAAGCGAATTGCCCCGATCGCTCCCGCCAAAGATTACAAGAAGGCGTTCGACGGAGACGAGGGGCCAAATTCGGGTGGTATGGGAGCTCATTCTCCAGCCATTGTTCTGCCGGGTGAGACGGCCGCGGAGATCATGAAGCGGATCATGCTGCCGACCGTTCAGGGGATGGCCGAAGAGAATCGCCTCTACTCCGGCTGTCTGTATGCCGGCATCATGCTCACTTCCGCGGGGCCGAAGGTGCTGGAGTACAACTGCCGCTTTGGGGACCCGGAGACGCAGGCGCAGCTCCTGCGACTCGACAGCGATCTCGCCGAGGTCATGCTGAAGGTCGCCCAGGGGAACCTTGGGGAGACGAAGCTTCAATGGAAGAAGGAAGCGGCTGCCTGTGTGGTGGTTGCAATGGATGGCTATCCCGGCGACGTCGCGAAGGGCGTAGAGGTCTCGGTAGAGCCGGTCGATGATCCTTCCGTCGTATTCTTCCATTCCGGGACGGAGCGGAAGGATGGCAAGCTGGTCACCAGCGCGGGCCGCGTCGTCACAGTGGCTGCACATGGCGAGACCATGGGCCAGACCCTGAAGAAGGTCTACGAGGCTGCCAGGAACGTGAAGTTCGACGGAGCGTTCTACCGCAGGGATATCGGTTACCGCGCGCTGGAGAAGCGGAAGCAGAGCGGTTCGGACTGATTCTCGCACCGTATCGCTCGTCCACCCCGGCTCAAGGGCTGGAGATCTCATGAGATCCCACGAGCACAGCAGGACTCAAGTCGCGGGGGAGCGCATCCGGACGAAGCTGATCGTCGCCACGGTGGCGACGCTCGCATTCGTTGCGATCGAGCTCGCCGTCGGATATTACGCGAACGCGCTCGCCCTGATCGGGGACGCGCTGCACAACGTCACCGATGCCGTTGCTCTCGTGCTCGCTCTGGCGGTCGTGATCTTCGAGAAGAGGCCGGCGACCGCTGTAAAGTCCTTCGGTTACCAGCGTGCTGGGATCCTGGTGGCGTTCGTCAACGCCGCGGCTCTGGTAGGGTTCACGCTTTTTCTGTTGGTGGAGGCCTGGGGCCGCTTCCAGAATCCGGAGCCGGTCGACAGTGTCTGGATGATCGGTGTCGCAGCCCTGGGTATTGGGCTGAATCTCGCCATTACGCTCTGGCTGCGCGAGGAGAGCGAGAGCGACATCAACATCCGCGCCGCCGTTCTCCATCTGTTTGGCGACACGCTTTCATCGGCCGGAGTGATTCTCGCTGCCCTGCTGATCATGTGGACGGGCGCTCCGGTGTGGGATGCTGCCGTCACGATCGTCATTGCCGCGCTCATCCTATGGAGCGCGTGGGGCATTCTGAAGGAGACGGTGAATCTCCTTCTGGAAGGGACCCCGCGCTGGATCGATCCGGACGAGGTGGCGAATGATCTGGCGAACGAAGCTGACGTCTTCGGGGTCCATCACCTTCACATCTGGGCCATTGCGCCGACCAAGCCCGCGCTGTCATGCCACATTATGCTCGGCGACGTATCGCTGAAGAGCACGGGGGCGGTGCTGAGTCGGGTCACATCGATGCTGTCCGCGAAATACGGCATCGCACACACGACGATCCAGTTCGAGCACGCCGGATGTCCGGTGGATGACCCTCACTGTGTGGTAGGTGGCGTTGAAAATTGAAAATTGAAGATTGAAAATGAAAGGCGGTGCGGAGAGGGTGGGCGGTATTTTCAATTTTCAATTTTTCTCTTCCGCACCGGGACGTGCCGAACGACGTTCGATGGGGAGCTGTCCGGTAGCACGGAGCGATTCCTGCCCCCTTCCTTAGCCTGGTAGAGGCGGCGGTCCGCGGCCGCGAACAGCTCATCGGCCGCCATCCCGTCAGACGGGAAGAGAGCGCCGCCGATACTGACGGTCAGTGATCGGCGATCGCCGATCGGCGGGATCATCTCGATCGCTGAACGGATACGTTCTGCGCTCTGCGCAAGTCCCTCGTGATCACAGCGGGGAACGAGCACGACGAACTCCTCTCCACCATAGCGCGCCGGGAAATCGACACTTCGCACTGTTCTGCGGATGGCAGAAGCGGTCATCTGGAGGGCCTCGTTCCCTGCGAGATGTCCATAGTTGTCGTTGTAGTTCTTGAAATGATCGAGGTCGAGAACCAGAACGCCGAATCCCTGATCGTAGCGATTCGCGCGTTCGATCTCGTTCCTCATGGCGTCGCCGAGCGCCCGGAAGTTCGGGAGTCTCGTGAGATCGTCAGTGCGTGCCCGCGCTTCGAGCTCTTCGTGAGAGGCGATCAGAGCCGCAGTCATTCTGTTGAACGCCTCCCCCAGACGCCGGATCTCGATGTCTCCACCGATCGGTGCCCGCGTCTGAAGGTTCCCCTCGGCGATCGACTCGGCAGCAGCCGAGAGACGTTCGACCGGATGCACCACGCTCTGAAGCGCGCGTCGTGCGAGGGCGAACGCGAAGATGGCGATGATCCATGCGATCGCGAGCGAAGACCACATCGTGTCGCGTGCCTGCCGGGAGAGAGACTGCAGAGTCTCCGCGATCTGACTGCGTTTGATGTCGACCAGCCCATCGGCGGCAGAGCGCACACCGTCGGAAAGGACAGCCAGCTTCCGCGACATCCGGTCGCGTTCAGAGGGACTCGCACGCTCCCATGCTCCTGCTACACGGTGAAGCTCGCTTTCATAGTTGCTGGTGAGCGTCGTCAGACCGGGATCGATGGTGATCCTGTCTGAACGGTCGAGGATCTGCTCGACGCTTCTGTAGAGGGGCACCATCCGTTCCGGAAGACCGGCGTCGGTTCCTCCTCGCATCCAGGCGTCCCGGTACGCGTTCTGTGAGGAGATGAAGTCGTTGAGGACCGCAATCGTCTCGACTTCCACTTCGACGAGATGCGTGAACGCCTGTTCACTCGTGCGGGCGCGCCATGAGAGGAAGGCGGTAATGCTCAGGAGCATCGCGGCCCACAACGTGGTCATCAGAAAGACTCTCGATCTGAGCCGCATCCTCATGCGTCCAGTTTAACCGGTCATTGGGTCGTTGGGTCGTTGAGTCATTGAGTCATTGAGTCATTGAGTCGTTGGGTCATTGAGTCGTTGGGGTCATTGGGTCGTTGAGTCGTTGAGTCGTTGGGGTCGTTGAGTCGTTGGGTCATTGAGTCGTTGAGTCGTTGGGTCATTGAGTCGTTGAGTCATTGAGTCATTGAGTGGCTGGGTCCTGAGGGTGGAGTCGTTGAGGCTTGGGGCGTCCCATCAGCGGAGACCCTCGTGTTACAGCGATGAACCAATTGGCGCGGGAATCGCGTCTCTGCTATCGAAGTACGGAATGGCCCTTTAGAATGACGCGATGACAGGAATCGAAAACACGCTGATCGAGATCTACCGGACGGCTCTCTACCGCACGACGCCCGCGATTCTCACGAGGAAGGCGCTCGAGCGGGAGGAAGTTCAGAGCCTGCTGGGAGAGCCTCTTTCAGTGATCTGTCTTGGAAAGTGCGCCTCGGGGATGTTCAAGGGCCTCGCCTCTGCGCTCTCGGTCGTCGAGGGATTCGCCGCATACCCCGCCGACTATGTCCAGGACGCCTTCCCTCCGTTTGTCGACGTTGTTCAGGGCTCACATCCCTCCATGAGCCAGGCGAGCTTCGAAGCGGGGGAGGCCCTGACCAGGTTCGCTCAGGGTTGCGGAGAGTTTCAGGTCGTCGTTCTGCTCTCGGGCGGCACCTCGGCGTCAATGGCCAAGCCTCTCGAGCCATTCTTCACGCGAGACGATCTGATTCACGTCAACACGATTCTCCTGCAGTCGGGTTTGCCGATCGAGAAGGTCAACACGGTGAGAAAGCACCTGTCAGCACTCAAGGGGGGACGGCTCGGTTCTCTCCTGCCCGCCGGCACCGTAACTCTCGTTCTGTCGGACGTGTCGCGCGGATGGTGGCACGACGTCGGCTCCGGGCCAACTCTTGCAGATTCGACGTCCAATGAGGAGGCGGCCGAGATCCTGCAAGGATTGAGAGACCCGGAGTGTGGCCGTCTGGCTGCCATTCTTCGCTCCGGTCGAGTTCCTGAAACGCCGAGGGAGCTGCCGGGTCATGAGTCGTTTCTCATGGGAGACAACGGGACCCTCGTGAACCAGACGGTCGAGACGGCTTCGAAGACGGGATTCGCAGCACGGGCAGTGGAGGAAGAGTTGAACGGTGACGTCGACGAGGTCGCGGCACGGCTCGACGAGCTGCTGTTGTCTCTGTCCCCCGGACAGATGCTGGTAGCCGGAGGCGAACCGACCGTGAGAGTCAGAGGCACCGGCCGTGGTGGTCGTTGCAGCGAGCTCGCCGTGCGCCTCGGTGAGCGTCTCCGGCGTGGAGGAGCGGACGGCGCCTTTGCACTCGTTGCAAGCTCTGATGGCGTGGATGGCGAGACCGATGCAGCTGGCTATGTCGTGACGCCCGATCGCTACCCGGGCGTGAGCCTCACGAAGGCTGACCTGGCGCAGGTTCTCGAGCAGTCAGACTCGCTCTCGATCGTCGAGCAGTACGCCGGCAAGATCACGAAGGGGCCGACCGGAAACAATCTGCGCGACCTGTTCATCCTTGCCCGGGCGTGACTACGATATGACCGAAGAACAACAGACTGCCGAGATCGAGCCGGAGGCAAGTCGCCGGCGCCGAGGCTGCGTGCGGCCTCTGGTCTGGGCTCTGCTGATCGGTCTGGGTCTCGTGCTCCTGATCGCTTTCGGTGCCTGGTACTACACCGGTTCCACGTCATTCGAAAGTCTCGTCGCCCGAAGGATCGAGGCCACGCTCGAATCGAGGATGAACAGAGAGGTGACGATCGGCGACGTGACGATCGAACGTGGTCGCGTCACCTCGGTCATTCTCGAGGATGTGAGAATCGCCAACGTTGAGGGCGCATCGCATCCCTGGATGGCGATCATTCCACGCATCGTTCTGGAGGGAGGCGTCGAGTCATTCAGGCAGCGGGTGGTCAGGGTCGGAACGATCGAAGTGTACGATCCCGAGGTCTTCATTGAGATTTTCCCGGAAGGTGCTCCGCTGAACCACAACCTGCCAGAGTGGAAGCGGGGTGAACCGCGCCGATTCGAGATCGCGCGGATAGAAATGAACGACATCGAGATTCGTGGCGGGCATTTCGTTTATCAGGACCACCGGCGTGATCTCACCGCCGACCTCCGGCAGGTCAATGCCAACATCGATCCCAACATGGACGACGGCATCTACCGTGGGGTCGTGGTGGCGGAATCGGGTACGGTCGACTTCCGTGACTGGGATCCGCTGGAGATCAGTTTGCGCAGCGGCCTCACGTTTGCGGACAAGACTCTGATTCTCCGGGGCACCCGGGTCAGAAGTGATGATCTGTCACTTGCAATTTCGGGAACGCTGAACACCGGGGGCGAGGTCAGCTACGAGCTCTCGATCGAAGGTAAAGCGGGTCTCGAGCGGATTGCAGATGTGATGAATCTGGATCAGGAGCTCGAGGGATCGGTTTCATTCGATACCGTTCTCAACGGAACCGCCGGCGACTTCCGTTTGACGGGCGAGGTGTCGTCCCCATCGGTTGCTGCCGCAGGATACCTGCTCGAGGATCTCCGGGCGTCTCTGCGCGTCACGGATGATCAGGCGATCGTCGACATCGCCTCCGCCGAATATGGAGGAGGCACGGTGACCGGGACCTGGACCCTCAGCAGTTTCGAAGATCCGAGACCGATGTCGGTCGAGCTCGGATACAAAGCTGTCTCACTCGAGGCACTTCTCGGCGACTGGAATGTAGAGGAAACGGGTCTCCGAGGAGCGATCGATGGATCCCTGCACTACGAGTTCGTGCAGGATGATCTTCTGGGAGGCAAGGGATCCGGCACGGCGTCTCTCAAGCCCGGAGCCGTAGCGTTCGGTGACGCTCCGTATCCGATGCCCGTCTCGGGCAGGACCGACTTTGCGATCGATGATGGTGTGCTCAGGTTCCGCGACCCGTCACGACTGCGTCTTCCTGAAACCGTCGTGACGTTCTCCGGCTCTCTCGGTCTCGAGAATCTCGATGCGCAACTGTCCTACGAGATCGAGAGTGATGACTTTGCCGAGCTCGATCAACTCGCCGTCAACTTTGGCCGTTCTCTGGGATCAGAAGACTTCGAGCTCCTTGGGCTGGGTGGTGCCGGCACGATCACCGGTACGATCCGCGGCGAGATTTCCGAGCCGGTCGTGAAGGCGTCGATCGACGCAACCAATGCCCTGTACAACAATGTCTCAATCGGAACCGCCCGGGTGGACGTGACGTGGACGGGAGCTCGCGAGACCCTGAAGCTCGACAATGGACGCTTTACGAAAGGTGACGCGGTACTGGCACTCGATGGGACAATCCGATTCCCGGAGAATGGAGAGCCTGTCTTCGATCTGGCGATGAATGCTGATTCATGGCCGGTTCAGGAGGCTCTCGATCTCGTCAACCTCGAGATCGAGGGCGGTACAGGACTCGCCACCGGAAAGCTCACGGTCAAGGGCACGCCCGACCAGGGCACCGTGCGGTTCAATGACCTTCTCGTGCGCCAGGGTAATTCACGTCTGGCGCTGAACGGAGCGGTAAGCTGGCTGCCTGGAGAAGGGAACCTTTCATTCGATCTCGACGTAGGTGCGGAATCGTATCCGGTGAACGATATCGCGGCCTTTCTCGACTTCGCCGATCTTCCGATCGAGGGGGATGTCACCGGCACGCTTCATCTCGAGGGACCAATCGATACTCTCGGGGGCGCGGGAACGATCACTCTTCGCAATGGTTCAATCGCGGGAGAACCGATCGACGTCGCGGTCGCCGATCTGGGATTCGATCGGGGAAGCCTCGATATCCGGCACTTCGAGGTGACCGCTCCGGCAGGAGTTCTGGTCGGAGAAGCGAGTTACGACTTCGAGTCCGGAGAGTTCTCATACGTCGTGCAGCCCACCACGATCGACTTGTCCCTCGTGAGGCTTCTCGACAGCCTCGAGGGGATTGTCGATGGCAAGCTGCAGATCACATCGAGTGGAGCAGGAACGCTGGAGAGTCCGGAGCTCGTCATCGAGGCGACTCTCGTGGGCGGCTCGATCCTCGGCAATCCGATCCCGCCCGATGCCGAGAAGCCCAGTTTTTACCTCGCGGTCCGCGACGGTGATCTCGTCATACGCGGGGCCGCGTTCGACACTCTCACGATTGTCGGAGAAGGGCGGCTCGGTGCGGAGGGGGAGCTCTCGGGGAACGTGAATATTGCGGTCGACGATCTTGAACGACTGATGAAGATCATCGCCCCCGACAGTACTCTGCAACTGGAGGGAGCTCTGACGGCTGATCTCGATCTCGGCGGATCGATCACGTCGCTCGAGGCCCTCGAGATCGGCGGTACTCTCACGCGTCTCGACCTCACGGTCGGTGGTGAGCGGATTCAGGCCCTCGATCCGATCCGATTTGCTCTGTCCAACGGGAGAGTCGTGCTCGACGATGTCGCGCTCAGAACCAGAGAGACCGACTTCTTCGTCGACGGAACGATCTCGCTCGTGGACAACCAGCAGATCGACCTGGTCCTTCGTGGATCGCTCGACCTCGCTCTCCTGCAGTTGCTCGTGCCGGATGCCCAGGCGAATGGAACGATTTCAGTACAGGCCGACATCGGTGGAAGTATCTCGAGTCCCCGCTTCCGTGGCACAGCAGAGCTGCGTGACGCGAGCCTCAGATTCCCCGGCTTTCCGCAGTTGATCAGCAATGTCTATGGATCATTGATCCTGCAGGGCGACCGAGTGGAGATCGATGCGCTGAGGGCGACGCTGGGCGGTGGTGAGATCGTCGCCGGCGGATTCGTGACACTGCAGGGGATGCAGCCGTCGCGTATCAGGATCAACCTTCAGGCGGAGGACGTGACGCTGCGTTATTTTGATGGCATCACGCTGGCTGGTGATGCCGACCTGCTTCTCTCTGGCGATACCGAACGCCTCCAGTTGCAGGGTGACGTCGTGGTCGACCGCGCGGTTTATTACGAGGAGTTCGACCTGACACAGCTCATTCTCGAGAGGGTACTGGAGCGACAGGCGGTGGTGCCGCAGCTCGCAGCGACGTGGCAGGATCACATCTCGCTGATGATCGACGTCACCGCAAACGACACGCTCGCGATCCAGAACAATGTCGCCGACATGACCGGAAGCGCAGACCTCGACGTCACGGGAACACTCGCCAACCCGATCATTCTCGGCCGCGTGACGATCAATGAAGGCGGAACATTCGAGTTCCAGGACGTGAGCTATAGAATCGTTCAGGGTACGGTGTCGTTCCAGAATCCGTTCAGGAACGACCCATACTTCGATGTGACTGCTGAAGGAGTAATGAGCTCGAGGGGCCAGACTCTGGGAGAGGTCGAGGAGTATGAGCTGACGGTCAATCTCACAGGGACCCTCGACAGGATCACGCCGAACATCTCGAGCGATCCCCCTGTCGGGGACCTGACTCTGCTGAGCCTGTTCTCGGGCCTCGGCGCGGGTGGTCCGGCGATGCTGGGAGGAAGATCGGTCTCCCAGGCAGGAACCGCGCTCCTGCTCTCTCAGGTGGGCGAGGCGATCGGCACGCGCATCATTCCATTCGCGGATGCGGTCAGGGTCGATACGGTCGGGACCTCGGGATTCAATCCGACCGTCACTCTGGAGAAACAGATCTCGAGTGATCTATTCGTCATCGTCATCTACGATACCGCCAGCTCTCAGAATGTGGAGATCATCCAGTGGCAGGTGACGGGCGACTGGATCCTGCAGTTTACGCGAGACTCGGAGAAGGCGGACAGCTACATCATCAACGCAATCGACGCGAGATTCAGAAGGCGATACGAGGCACGGTGGTAATGAAGAAGATCTACTTTTTCAGCATCCTCCTGATCGGACTCGTCGCGATGCCGGCCGTCGCCCAGTTTGAATTCACAGGCATACCGGTATCCTCGATCGAATTCGAGGCCGACGCCGATTTCGATCCGGCGGAGCTCTCGCGACTCGTGAGGATCGAAGCAGGCAAACCACTCTCGGTTGTCGATCTGCAAAGCTCTATCAAGGCTCTGTTCGGCACCGGCACCTTCCGTGATGTCCGGGTGGACGCCGAAAGGGTCGGCGATGCCCTCGCCATCACATTCCGTCTGTCGCTTCAGTACCGGGTGGGTGAGGTCAATTTCGAGGCGGAGGGAGAACTTCTCGACAGCATCAGACGGGAGCCAGGAGTGGAAGCCGAAGAGATTCTCAGTCTCGATCGCGTCGACCAGGCCGCTGTGGACATGGTCAGAAGCTACCAGCGTGAGGGATACCTCGAAGCGACGGTGGACCCGGAGGTGCGTTTCAATCGTCAGGAAAGCATCGCAAACGTCATCTTTCACGTGACTTCCGGGCCGAGGGCGCAGATCGGGTCAATCGAGTTGCAGGGCTCGCCCGACCCATTCTCGCGGGAGACACTCATCCAGCAGATGAAGAGCGAGCTGGGTGGATTCTATGAACTGAATGAGGCACGAGAGGATGCGCGCAGGATGCGACGCTACCTGCTGCGCAGGGATCATCGTATGGCTCAGGTTCGGTTCATCGACGCCGTCTATGATTCCGCCAGCGCGTCGGTGGCGCTCCAGTATGAGCTCGAGGTGGGTCCAGTCGTCGAGGTCGTCGTGGAAGGTGTTCCCCGCAAGGCAGTCCGACGCCTGATTCCGTTCGCCGAGGACGATGGATACAGCGAGGACCGGATCATCCGCGCGGCCGACCGGATACGGGACTACTATCAGCGGCGTGGGTTCTACTTCGTTGAGGTCGATGACTCGGAGCAGTTGAAGGGTGACCGCTACGTCATTACGTATCAGATCGAGCCGGGTGAGCAGTATTCGCTCGAGACCGTGAGTTTCGATGGTAACGTCCACTTCACCGACGATGAATTGCGGGAGGTCGTCTCGGTGGGGCCTCCGGGAATGGTCCAGCAACTGATCGGAGCTCTGATCAGAAGGCCAGGCGGGGTGACTGCCGAGCAGTTATCCGACGATCAGGATGCGCTCGAGAATTTCTACAGGCTGCAAGGTTTCTGGAGCGCTGATATCGGACGTCCGCGCGTCGTGCGCCTGAACGAGGAGTCGCTGGAGGTCGTGTTCCCGGTCACCGAAGGGACGCAGACGATCGTCGAGTCGGTCGAGGTCCTTGGAGCCGAAGCCCTCGCGGACGAGCTACCCGACCTTCTTCTTTCGGCCGGTGAACCGCTCAATCCTCAGGAACTGAATCTCGATCTGGTTACGCTTCAAACCTTCTATGCAGATCGGGGATACGTAGAAGTTCAGGTGAGCCCGGAGCTCGACTGGAACGACGAGCGAAGTCTGGCCTCAGTGCGGTACGAAATCGTCGAGGGGCCGCTCGTCAGATTCGGCTCAGTAGCGGTCCGGGGCAACTCCTACACCGATACCGACGTGATTCTGCAGAAGGCTCGAATCGACGCCGGAGAACCGTTCAGCTACCGCGAGCTTCTCCAGGCGCAACAGCGTCTCTACCAGATGGGGATCTTCCGGCTGGTCGATCTCGACCCGGTCGATTCCGGCACGGCTGAGAACGTGCGGGACATCCTGCTCCGGATCGAGGAGGGCAACAATCTCACCGTCACCGGCTCGCTCGGTTACTCGACCGAGGACGGCGCCCGTGGCTCCGCGGCCGTTGCTCACCGCAATCTTTTCGGTACGGGCCGCTACCTCGGTCTGGAGACGACGATTTCGCAGCGGCTCAACCGGTACGTCATGAATTTTAGGGAGCCCTTCATTCTCGGCTACGACCTCCCCACTCAGATCACCGTGTTCAAGGAGGAGGAGCTGCGCGCTGACGAGAAAGCGAAGATCGAGAGCCTCGGCACATCGGTGGAGATGACCCGGATCGTACGGGACCAGTTCCGCTGGTCGCTGCGCTACGAGTATCGGCTCAATGAATGCGTATCGGGAGAGCTGTGTGAGCTCGCGACCGGCGCCATTCCGATCGAGGGACTCGAGCCCGAGGAACAGGAGATCGAGATCTCGAGTATCACGCCGAGCGTGTTCTGGGATCGTCGTAACGACGCCGTGAATCCGACCGAGGGATTCTACGTCGGTTCATCGCTCGAATACGCGTTCCCGCTCTACTCTGCAGAAACAAACTTCCTGAAGGGTTATCTGCAATCGACAGTGTATCTGCCTCTGACCGAAAACAGCCAGATCGTCACTTCCGTGCGTCTCGGTGCGATCGAATCCCTCGTCGATACCGGCAGCGGCTCGTTCGTTCCGTTCGCCGAGCGTTTCCTCTCCGGCGGAGAAGCCTCACACCGCGGCTTCAGTCACGATCGGCTCGGAGTGCCATGCGAGACTCTGATCGTGCCCAATCTTCCCGCGGGAGTACCCTGCAGCGAGTACATAGATGGACGAAAAGACGTCGATTTCATCCCGGTTGGTGGGAACGGTCTGCTTCTGTTCAACGTCGAGTATCGATTTCCCATCTTCGGGGCCCTTAGAGGTGCCGTGTTCGCGGATGGCGGAAACGTGTGGCGGGACTATGGAAACATTGACCTGTCCGAGATGAGATACGCAGCGGGCCTCGGTTTCCGTTATCTCACCCCGGTCGGGCCGCTCCGCTTCGACGTCGGTTACAAGCTGGACGCCGAGCCGTGGGAAGACACCATCGAGACGTTCCTCACTCTCGGCTATGGGTTCTAGCCCGCATTTCTCCCCGGATCTCTACTGCGTCGGCGGATAGTGGCGCGTCTGCTGCGTTGCGCTCGATCTGGCGACATCTGGTGAGAAATGCGAGCTGGACGATCGTCTGGTGGCGGAGTCAGACATCTTCCTGCATCTGCTCGGCCCGCTCGTGCTCGAGCTTGCTCAGCCGCTGCTCCACGAGATCGAGTCGCTTCGCGATGGTGCTGAGCTCGGCATGCATCGATTCACGGCCGATCTCTGCGATCTTCTTCTCGACCTTTGCCCACTGATCCTCACGGAACTGCTCGACTCGGATCAGAGAATCGCCGAAAACGTCCTGCATGAATCTCTGGAAATCCGTCTTTGTCATAGTGACGGTAGATCGCAGCAACGGTAGTGCCACTCCCCTCGCCACAGCCGGGCCGGCACGGACTTCGATAGAATCCCGCCACCGGAGGAAGCGATGTCGAAGGATCGAATCAGGAGTTTTACCGATTTCTGGCCTTACTATGTCCGCGCCCACAGCCGGAAAGAGACGAGGATCCTTCACGGGATCGGTTCGGTTCTGGCGCTCGCCGCCGTCGTTGCCGGAGTCATGCTGAACCGCTGGTGGATCTTCTCGCACCAGTGATCGGATACGGCTTTGCCTGGTACAGCCACTTCTTTGTCGAGGGCAACAGACCTGCAACATTCGGCCATCCGTTCTGGTCCCTCG
>CAWHHZ010000002.1:0-19284 GCA_963829355.1 uncultured Acidobacteriota bacterium | reverse complement strand
GTCTGCCTTATCTGTTCAGGGCCGCCGGAATCCGCTGCGAAAATGATGTGAAGTCGTACCCCGTAGGCTTCTGGAAAACGCGCAGATCGAATTCGTGAATGATCGCAAGAACGTGGTCGAAGATGTCCGCCTGAATTCTCTCGTACTCATTCCAGACCGTCGTCCGGGCGAACACATAAATCTCCATGGGGAGACCTTCCGGTCCCGGTTCCAGATGCCGGATCAGGAACGTCATCCCCTCGGAGTTAATATCAGGATGCTGGCTCAGATAATTGACCAGGTACGCCCTGAATGTTCCGAGGTTTGTGAGCCGCCGCGCATTTGCAATCATGCCGGCTTTTCCGCTGACCCGCGCGTTGTACTCCTCCAGCTCCTTTCGCTTCGAACCGATGTAGTGTTCGAGGAGGACGAAGTTTTCGAAGCGCTCGAGGTCGTCGTCCTCGAGAAATCTCACCGTGGACATGTCGATGTAGATCGGCCGCTTGATCCTTCTTCCACCTGACTCCTTCATCCCCCGCCAATTCCTGAACGAGTCCTCGATCAGTTTGTAGGTGGGAATCGTGATGATCGTCTTGTCCCAGTTCTGCACCTTCACTGTGTGCAGCGCCATGTCGATGACGTCGCCGTCGGCTCCGTACTGAGGCATCTCGATCCAGTCGCCAACCCGCACCATGTCGTTGACGCGATCTGGAGACTTGCGATGAACGACAGAATCGTGTCGCGAAAGATCAGCAGAAGAACCGCGGTCATCGCGCCGATACCGGTGAGGAAGAAGAATGGGGAACGATTCAGAAGGATGGCGATCGCGAGGACGCCGCCGAGGACGAATACGAAGATCTTGACGATCTGCAGGTATCCCTTGATTGGCCGGTTCTGCGAGATCGGGTAGAGCGAGTAAATCTGGTTGATGGCCGTGAGGATCGCACTAAGCAGAAGGATGATCGCGATGGTCAGGAGAGCGAGGATGAGTCGCAACACGCCTGCTTCCACGCTCTCGCCCACGTGAGGAACGAGCTGTACCCCGAAGTAAAGGACCAGAACGGGTGCGAGGAGCGCCGCGCGGCGCAGGACACGGTGCTGGAGCAGCACATCGTCCCACTTGAACTTCGAGTTGCGAACGAGATTCGAGAGAAGTCGCAGAAGATAACGGCGGGTGACGAAGTAGCTCAGCCCGGCCGCGATGATCAGCAGCGCAGCTCCCCCGAGAGAGGAGGCGGCAGGATAAGAGTTCGAGCCATTCGACTGCGCTGTCCAGGCTGGCGTAGAGACGGTCCATGAGCGGAGGCTATCAGATCGCGAGGTTGCGGCGGTTTGTCATCCTGAGCGAAGCGAAGGATCGCGTGGAGAATCTTGCCTGAAGTTCGGTCGAGTCATGCCGTACCGCGATCCTTCACGGCCTCTCAGGATGACTTTCATGCACTTCGGCAAAAGGGCGCTGGAGGCCGGAGCGACTGCTCCGGCCTCTCGTGTCTCAGTAGCGGTAGTGATCGGGCTTGTATGGCCCTTCCTTCGGGATGCCGAGGTAGCTCGCCTGCTTGTCGGTGAGCTCAGTGAGCTCGACTGCGAGATGCCCGAGGTGGAGCCGTGCGACTTCCTCGTCGAGCTTCTTCGGAAGCACGTACACCTTGTTCTCGTACTGCTCGTTGTTCTTCCAGAGCTCGAGCTGTGCGAGGACCTGATTGGTGAAGGATGCCGACATCACAAAGCTCGGATGACCGGTGGCGCATCCGAGGTTCATCAGACGGCCTTCTGCCAGAATCAGAATGCTCCTGCCATCGGGGAAGACGAACTCGTCGTACTGCGGCTTGATGTTCTGTCGCTTCACACCCGGGATCTTCTTGAGCCCGGCCATGTCGATCTCGTTGTCGAAGTGTCCGATGTTCGCGACGATCGCCTTGTTCTTCATGCGGCTCATGTCCGCGGCGGTGATGACATCACGATTTCCGGTGGAGGTGATGAAGATGTCTGCAGTCTCGACGACATTGTCCAGTGTGCGGACCTCGTAGCCTTCCATGGCTGCCTGCAGCGCACAGATGGGATCGATCTCAGTGATGATCACACGTGCGCCCTGGCCGCGGAGAGCCTGCGCGCAGCCCTTGCCGACTTCGCCGAATCCGAGAACGACGGCGACCTTGCCGCCGATCATGACGTCGGTCGCACGGTTCAGGCCGTCGACGACCGAGTGGCGGCAGCCGTAGATGTTGTCGAACTTGCTCTTGGTGACCGAGTCGTTGACGTTGATGGCCGGGAACAGGAGCGTTCCTGCCTCCATCATCTGGTAGAGCCTGTGGACCCCGGTAGTGGTCTCTTCGCTGACGCCCTGGATTCCGGCGGCCACGTTCGTCCAGCGTTTCGGATCAGTCGTGAGCTCCCTGCGGAGAAGTTCGAGGACGACGCCCCACTCTTCCGGCTCGTCCTCGGAATCGAACTCCGGCACTGCTCCCGCTTCTTCGAACTCACGTCCCTTGTGAACGAGCATCGTCGCGTCGCCACCATCGTCCACGATCAGGTCCGGTCCGGTGCCGTCGGGCCACTGAAGTGCCTCGGCCGTGCACCACCAGTACTCGTCGAGTGTCTCGCCCTTCCAGGCAAATACGGGGATACCTTTCGGGTTCTCCGGTGTTCCGCCCGTCTCCGGACGACCGACCACGACGGCGGCTGCCGCGTGATCCTGCGTGGAGAAAATGTTGCATGAAACCCAGCGCACGTCCGCGCCGAGATGGGTGAGAGTCTCGATCAGCACGGCCGTCTGGATCGTCATGTGAAGGCTTCCCATGACCTTCGCGCCAGCCAGAGGCCTGGACTCGCCGTATTGTTCGCGAAGCGCCATCAGACCTGGCATTTCGTGCTCGGCGAGACGGATTTCGTCGCGGCCGAATTTCGCGAGGCTCAGATCTGCGACTTTGTATGGTTCTCTTGCCGCTTCTCGTGCGGCGGTAAACGGATCGGTAACCTCGACGGTGGTGGTCATGCAACAGCTCCTTCGTCAGATAGTTTGAGTGTTTCGGGAGGGATTCTCCGGCCTGGGCGAGACGGTTCGTCTCAGAACCCGTTATCAGAAAGTGACTCGGCGCTTCTCTTATTTCAGTAGGATACCCAGCATCCGGGGCTCAGCTCCCGAGAAAGGACCAGCTTTTGTTTTCGATTATCGACACGATCGACCCATGGGTGATGACCTGGATCGTCATCCCGGTACTGATCTTTCTTGCCCGTCTCTGCGACGTCAGCGTCGGCACGATCCGGATCATCATGCTCAACCGGGGAAAACGTTCGGTTGCGCCCATCCTCGGCTTTGTCGAAGTGCTCATCTGGCTCGTCGCCATACGACAGATCTTCCAGCACCTCGACAACATTGCGGCATTCACCGCTTACGCGCTCGGATTCGCCGCGGGCACGATGGTCGGAATGACCATCGAGAGCAAACTGGCTTTCGGCAACGTCGCCATTCGCGTGATCACATCAGACGACGCGCGGGACCTGATCGAGAAGCTCAGTGAATCGAAGTTCGGCGTGACGAGCTTTGCGGCGGAGGGAGTCAATGGAAAGGTCAGACTCATCTTCTCGATCGCTGCCCGGAAACAGTTGCCTCGCGCTCTCGAGATCATCAACGAGCTTCATCCCCGCGCCTTCATTTCTGTCTCAGATGTGAGATCGGTGAGTGAGGGAGTCTTTCCTGAACGGAGCTACCGGTTCGGGATGCTCAGGAAGGCGAAGTGAGAGTCGACGGAACGACGAACGATGAACGATGAACGATGAACGGGAAACGATCAAGGTGACCACTCGAGCTCTCACCACGCTCGCCCGCCTCTCCCTCGCCTTGTGGGTCGGCGGAGGCGCATTTCTCGCCGCGATCGCGGCACCTGCCGCGTTCTCGGCTGCCGGAGAACCAGGTACTGCGGCGGCGGTCGTCGGGGCGATGCTCTCGAAATGGCACTGGCTGTCCGTGATCGGGCCCTTGCTCGTCCTGCTGTCACGCCGGTTCAGATGGAAGTGGCCGCTGGCACTGATCGTCGCCGCGGTCGTTCTGGCCAATGCGCAATGGATGGTCGATAACCGGATTCACGATGTCCGGGCGTCGATCGCGGGTTCAATCTCCGATCTCGATAGGTCGGATCCGGTGCGTCGTCATTTCGGGGCACTTCATGGGGTCTCGATGACGCTGCTGCTGGGGCAGTTGCTGTGCGGAGCCGCGGTGATCGCACGAGCGGGAACCGGAGAGCTGAGGGCGGTCCTCTACGTGGCCCGCGTTCAGACGCCAGTCGAAGGGATGCCGGCTGTCATCCTGAGCGAAGCGAAGGATCGCGTGGAGTCATACTCGCCCTCAGTCCCCTCGCAATTCACTTCGAGTCGTCCCGAACGCGATCCTTCACAGCCTCTCAGGATAACAAAAGGCCGCCTGCTTGCGCAGGCGGCCGGGTTCTACGTGTAGACGCCGGGGCGGGGACATCACCCCCCACCCCGTCAGTTCAGCGATTCTCCTCGACGAGGAGAACAATCATCAGTGCTTTGCCACTCTCGGGTTGACGCGACGCTCCGAGGACCACGGTCTGGCCCACTCGGAGATTGAGGCTCGTACGGATCAGAGGAGATCCGGCTGAATCTTTCGTGCGATCGAGACGGAATTCGTCGATCTTGAGGGACTGGCTGAGAGGGTCGTACTGCCCGAAGCCGAACGATGCATGGTAGCCATCGAGTGTCACGACGAGATCCGTTCCTTCGTTCCCGCGTGCAGAGGTCGATCCCAGCTTTTCGAACGTGTTGAAGCGGAGAACTCCAGAGAGCTTCTTCGAGATCTCCAGCAGATCGTCAGGAACAGGAGCCGGGCTCGAAGATCTGGAGGCCGACACGAGCGTGAGATTCAGCGTGTAGCTGCGGGGCGGGACGTCGAGCTGTGCGAGGACTTTCGCAACCTTCTCGAGCGTAGCCGGGGTATCGGTGACGACGAGCGTCTGCTTCGCGGGCTGAATCGAGTAGGAGCCATCTCGCGACAGCAGTCCCTGAATCATCGCAACCACCGCCTGCGGGTCCTTGTGCTCGAGCTCGAAGGCTCGCGACACGAGTGAGTCTCCTGCGGCCCAGACTGGAATCGTCAGAGCGAGCAGGGCGATCAACATGGCTGTTTTCATCACTGGCTTCATCATCAAAGGTCCTGGGGAAGAGAATCGTCGAAGATCATCACGATCTTCAGGTCATCAACGGATTCAGACGGAAGTTCGACAATGGTCGCTTCCGCTCGGGCATATTCAGTCACTACAGGTCGTGTCATCGTAGGTGCCAGTTCAGCTTCCGCCACAGGTGCGGCCTCCGCAACAATGGCAGTTTGATGAACCGGCGCGGGCTCGGGCGAGAACCGGGGCTGGATCGCGATCCACGACGTGAACGTCACGAAAACGGCGGCAGCAGCAGCCCACCACCAGGCGATCCTCACGGGATTCTCTTCGGTTTCGAGCGACCTTTCCGTCTCGCGCAGCCTGACTTCATTCATCACTCCGGAAACGAACGCATCGAGACCGCCGGGCGGCAGCATCTCGTCGCCTCCCATCGTGGAGAAGAGTGAGGAGGGCTCCTGAGCAATCGCGAGCTCCAGACACTCGGCACACTCTCTCTGGTGCGCCAGCAGTTCCGGCGAATCGTCTGCGGCTTCGAGCCGCTTTCTGTACTCAGTGCAATTCATCGTTCACTCCACAGCCGGGCGTACTCGGGATACCGCTGCTCGAGCTCGCGCCGGAGGACTTTACGTGCATTGAACAGATGGTTTCTCACAGTCGACTCACTGCACTCGAGAATCTCGGCGATCTCGGGTGAGGTCAGATCGTCCATCTCCTTGAGCACGAAGACTTCCTTCTGTTTCGGGGAAAGCGAGCTCGAGACTTCCTCGAAAATCCTTTCCACTTCCTTCCCGGCGATCACCACCGGCTGCTCCGCATCCTCGGAATCCTTGACCAGTCTCAACGTCGACTGGACTGCGTTGTCCCTCGTCTGCCTGCTTCGGACGAAGTCGATCGTCACATTGCTGACGAGCCTGTAGAGCCAAGTATCGAATGTGTAGGATGGGTCATACTTCTCGAGCTTCTCCCACAGCCTTATGAAGACGAGTTGGGCAATGTCGCGAGCATCCTCGACATTACCGATCATCCGGAGGCAGTGGCCGTAGACTTTCGAGGTCTTCCTCCTGACGAGGTCCTCGAATGCTGCCGAATCCCCGGCAAGGCACTCCTCGATCAGAGCGCGATCATCATCCGGCGTCTCGTCCCGAGTAGTCGTCATCAGCTTGAGCTCTGCACCCATACAGACAGAGATACGGAGCTCGCTCTAAAAGCGTCTAGGGCGGTCGGAAGCCCTGCACCGGAGCTCTCTGGCTTTCCGAGTTGGGTGCAATGGCATAAACTTCGGTCGGACCGGAACGAAATCCATGAATCTGAGGTGAAGATGCGAGTCTTGGTTGTCGGCCAGGGAGGCCGGGAACACGCGATCTGTTGGAAGTTGAAGCAGTCTCCGCTCGTCGACGAGCTGTTTGCGGCGCCGGGTAACGGCGGAATCGCCGAGATTGCCGACTGTGTGCCGATCGGTGTTGCGGATGTCGTCGAGCTGGCGGATTTCGCCGAAAAACTGAAGATCGATCTTACCGTCGTAGGCCCGGAGCTTCCACTCACTCTCGGCATCGTCGACGAGTTCCAGAAGCGGGGGCTCCTGATCTTCGGACCGACCCGGCTCGCTGCCGAGATCGAAGGCTCGAAAGTCTTTTCCAAGGAGTTCATGAAGAAGTACTCGATTCCAACGGCCACCGCCAAGGTTTGCATGAGTGCCGAGGAGTCACGAGAGTATCTCAAAGAGCTGGGATTTCCCGCAGTCATCAAGGTCGAAGGACTGGCTGGCGGCAAGGGTGTGGCCATCGTCCAGAACGAAGAGGAAGCCGACGAGTACCTGAAGCTCGTGTTCGAGAGCCGTAAGTTCGGGAATGCAGGCAGTCGCATCGTCATAGAAGACTTCCTCGAGGGTGAAGAAGTTTCGTTCATGGTTCTCACCGATGGGAAGCGAATCGCCCCGATCGCTCCCGCCAAAGATTATAAGAAGGCGTTCGACGGAGATGAGGGTCCCAATTCGGGTGGTATGGGAGCTCATTCTCCGGCCATCGTTCTCCCGGGCGAGACGGCCGCGGAGATCATGAAGCGGATCATGCTGCCGACCGTTCAGGGGATGGCCGAAGAGAATCGCCTCTACTCCGGCTGTCTGTATGCCGGCATCATGCTCACTTCCGCGGGGCCGAAGGTGCTGGAGTACAACTGCCGCTTTGGGGACCCGGAGACGCAGGCGCAGCTCCTGCGTCTCGACAGCGATCTCGCCGAGGTCATGCTGAAGGTCGCCCAGGGGAACCTGGGGGAGACGAAGCTTCAATGGAAGAAGGAAGCGGCTGCGTGTGTGGTGGTTGCGATGGATGGCTATCCCGGCGACGTCGCGAAGGGCGTAGAGGTCTCGGTAGAGCCGGTCGATGATCCTTCCGTCGTATTCTTTCATTCCGGGACGGAGCGGAAGGATGGCAAGCTGGTCACCAGCGCGGGCCGCGTCGTCACAGTGGCTGCACATGGCGAGACCATGGGCCAGACGCTGAAGAAGGTGTATGAGGCTGCCAGGAACGTGAAGTTCGATGGAGCGTTCTACCGCAGGGACATCGGTTACCGCGCACTGGAGAAGCGGAAGCAGAGCGGTTCGGACTGATTCTCGCACCGTATCGCTCGTCCACCCCGGCTCAAGGGCTGGAGATCTCATGAGATCCCACGAGCACAGCAGGACTCAAGTCGCGGGGGAGCGCATCCGGACGAAGCTGATCGTCGCCACGGTGGCGACGCTCGCATTCGTTGCGATCGAGCTCGCCGTCGGATATTACGCGAACGCGCTCGCCCTGATCGGGGACGCGCTGCACAATGTCACCGATGCCGTTGCTCTCGTGCTCGCTCTGGCGGTCGTGATCTTCGAGAAGAGGCCGGCGACCGCTGTAAAGTCCTTCGGTTACCAGCGTGCCGGGATCCTGGTGGCGTTCGTCAACGCCGCGGCTCTGGTAGGGTTCACGCTTTTTCTGTTGGTGGAGGCCTGGGGCCGCTTCCAGAATCCGGAGCCGGTCGACAGTGTGTGGATGATCGGTGTCGCAGCCCTGGGTATTGGGCTGAATCTCGCCATTACGCTCTGGCTGCGCGAGGAGAGCGAGAGCGACATCAACATCCGCGCCGCCGTCCTCCATCTGTTTGGCGACACGCTTTCATCGGCCGGAGTGATTCTCGCTGCCCTGCTGATCATGTGGACGGGCGCTCCGGTGTGGGATGCTGCCGTCACGATCGTCATTGCCGCGCTCATCCTCTGGAGCGCGTGGGGCATTCTGAAGGAGACGGTGAATCTCCTTCTGGAAGGGACCCCGCGATGGATCGATCCGGACGAGGTGGCGAATGATCTCGCAAACGAGGCCGACGTCTTCGGCGTCCATCACCTTCACATCTGGGCCATTGCGCCGACGAAACCGGCGCTGTCATGCCACATCATGCTCGGCGACGTATCGCTGAAGAGCACGGGGGCGGTGCTGAGTCGGGTCACATCGATGCTGTCCGCGAAATACGGCATCGCACACACGACGATTCAGTTCGAGCACGCCGGATGTCCGGTGGATGACCCTCACTGTGTGGTAGGTGGCGTTGAAAATTGAAAATTGAAGATTGAAAATGAAAGGCGGTGCGGAGAGGGTGGGCGGCATTTTCAATTTTCAATTTTCAATTTTTCTCTTCCGCACCGGGACGTGCCGAACGACGTTCGACGGGGAGCTGTCCGGTAGCACGGAGCGATTCCTGCCCCCTTCCTTAGCCTGGTAGAGCCGCCGGTCCGCCGCCGCGAACAGTTCATCGGCCGCCATTCCGTCAGCCGGGAACAGGGCGCCGCCGATACTCACCGTCAGTGAACGGCGGTCGCCCACCGGCGGGATCATCTCGATCGCCGAACGGATACGTTCCGCACTCTGCGCAAGTCCGTCGTGATCGCAGCGGGGAACGAGTACGACGAACTCCTCCCCACCATAGCGCGCCGGGAAATCGACACTGCGCACTGTTCTGCGAATGGCGGAGGCAGTCATCTGGAGAGCCTCGTTCCCTGCGAGATGTCCATAGTTGTCGTTGTACTTCTTGAAATGATCGAGATCGAGGACCAGAACGCCGAATCCCTGATCGTATCGATTCGCGCGTTCGATCTCGTCTCGCATGGCGTCGCCGAGCGCTCGGAAATTCGGGAGCCTTGTAAGATCGTCAGTGCGCGCCCGCGCTTCGAGCTCTTCGTGAGAGGCGATCAGTGCCGCTGTCATTCTGTTGAATGCTTCTCCCAGACGCCGGATCTCGATGTCTCCGCCGATCGGTGCACGTGTCTGAAGGTTTCCCTCCGCGATCGACTCGGCAGCGGCCGAGAGACGTTCCACCGGATGCACCACGCTCTGGAGCGCGCGGCGTGCGAGGGCGAACGCGAAGATCGCGATGATCCAGGCGATCGCAAGCGAAGACCACATCGTGTCGCGTGCCTGCCGGGAGAGAGACTGCAGGGTCGCCGCAATCTGCCTGCGCTTTATGTCGACCAGCTCGTCGGCGGCAGAGCGCGCCCCGTCGGACAGGACAGCCAGCTTCCGCGACATACGGTCACGTTCCGACGGACTCGCACGCTCCCATGCTCCTGCGACGCGGTGAAGCTCGCTCTCGTAGCTGCCGGTGAGCGTCGTCAGGCGGGGATCGATTGTGATCCTGTCTGAACGGTCGAGGATCTGCACGACGCTCCTGTAGAGTGGCACCATCCGCTCAGGAAGAGTGCCGTCGGTCCCTCCTCGCATCCAGGCATCCCGGTACGCGTTCTGTGAAGAGATGAAGTCGTTGAGAACCGCAATCGTCTCGACTTCCACTTCGACCAGATGCGTGAACGCCTGTTCACTCGTGCGGGCACGCCATGAAAGGAACGCGGTAATGCTCAGAAGCATCGCGGCCCACAGGGTGGTCATCAGAAAGACTCTCGATCTGAGCCGCATCCTCATGCGTCCAGTTTAACCTGCCCGAGGGGGGCTTGAGTCATTGAGTCGTTGAGTCATTGAGTCGTTGAGTCATTGGGGTCATTGGGTCATTGGGTCATTGAGTCATTGGGTCATTGAGTCATTGGGTCATTGGGTCATTGGGGCATTCGGTCATCGAATCGTTGAGTGGGTGGGTCCTGAGGGTGGAGTCGTTGAGGCTTGGGGCGTCCCATCAGCGGAGACCCTCGTGTTACAGCGGTGAACCAATTGGCGCGGGAATCGCGTCCCCGCTATCGAAGTACCGGATGGCCCTTTAGAATGACGCGATGACAGGAATCGAAAACACGCTCATCGAGATCTACCGGACGGCTCTCTACCGCACGACGCCTGCGATTCTCACGAGAAGGGCGCTCGAGCGGGAGGAAGTTCAGAGCGTTCTGGGAGAGCCTCTTTCAGTGATCTGTCTGGGGAAGTGCGCCTCGGGGATGTTCAAGGGCGTCGCCTCTGCGCTGTCTGTCGTCGAGGGATTCGCTGCATACCCCGCCGATTATGTCCAGGACGCCTTTCCTCCGTTCGTCGACGTCGTTCAGGGCACGCATCCGGCCATGAGTCAGGCAAGCTTCGGAGCGGGGGAAGCACTGACGACATTCGCCCAGCGTTGCGGAGAGTTTCAGGTCGTCGTCCTGCTCTCGGGCGGCACCTCGGCATCGATGGCCAAGCCTCTCGAGCCATTTTTCACGCGAGAGGACCTGATCCACGCCAACACCGTTCTCCTGCAGTCGGGTTTGCCGATCGAGAAGGTCAACACGGTGAGAAAGCACCTTTCAGCACTCAAGGGGGGACGGCTCGGTTCTCTTTTGCCGGCCGGCACCGTGACTCTCGTTTTATCAGATGTGTCTCGCGGATCGTGGCACGACGTCGGGTCGGGGCCAACTCTTGCAGATTCGACGACCAACGAGGAGGCGGCCGAGATCCTGCAAGGGCTGAGAGATCCGGAATGCGATCGACTGGCTGCCATTCTCCGCTCCGGTAGAGTTCCTGAGACACCGAGAGAGCTGCCTGGTCATGAGTCATTCCTCATGGGAGACAACGGGACGCTGGTCAACCAGACGGTCGAGACGGCTTCGAAGACGGGATTCGCATCACGGGCAGTGGAGGAAGAGTTGAATGGTGACGTCGACGAGGTCGCGGCGCGGCTCGACGAGCTGCTGTCGTCTCTGTCCCCCGGAGAGATGCTGGTAGCCGGAGGCGAGCCGACCGTGAGAGTCAGAGGCACCGGCCGCGGTGGTCGTTGCAGCGAGCTCGCCGTGCGCCTCGGTGAGCGTCTCCGGCGTGGAGGAGCGGGGGGCGCTTTTGCACTCGTTGCGAGCTCAGACGGCGTGGATGGAGAGACTGACGCGGCGGGTTATGTCGTGACACCCGATCGTTATCCGGGCGTGAACCTCTCGCGGGCAGACGTCGCACAGGTTCTCGAGCAGTCCGACTCGCTCTCGATCGTCGAACGATACGCAGGCAAGATCACGAAGGGGCCGACCGGAAACAATCTGCGTGACCTGTTCATCCTTGCCCGAGCGTGACTACGATATGACCGCCGAACAACAGACTCCAGAGATCGAGCCGGAGGCGACTCGCCGGCGCCGAGGCTGCGTGCGGCCTCTGGTCTGGGCTCTGCTGATCGGCCTGGGTCTGGTGCTTCTGATCGCGTTCGGTGCCTGGTACTACACCGGCTCCACCTCATTTGAGAGTCTCGTCGCCCGAAGGATCGAAGCCACTCTCGAATCCAGGATGGACAGAGAGGTGACGATCGGAAGCGTGACGATCGAGCGTGGCCGCGTCACCTCGGTCATCCTCGAGGATGTGAGAATCGCCAACGTTGAGGGGGCGTCGCATCCCTGGCTGGCGATCGTTCCACGAATCGTGCTCGAGGGAGGCGTCGAGTCGTTCAGGCAGCGGGTGGTCAGAGTCGGAACGATCGAGGTGTACGACCCCGAGGTCTTCATCGAGATTTTCCCGGAAGGTGCTCCGCTCAGCCACAACCTCCCCGGGTGGAAGCGGGGAGAGCCGCGTCGATTCGAGATCGCGCGGATCGAGATGAACGACATCGAGATCCGTGGCGGGCATCTCGTTTATCAGGACCACCGGCGTGATCTCACCGCCGAGCTCAGGCAGGTCAACGCCAACATCGATCCGAACATGGATGAAGGCGTCTATCGCGGGATCGTAGTGGCGGAATCCGGTACGGTCGAGTACCGGGACTGGGATCCGCTGGAGGTCAGCTTGCGCAGTGGTCTCACGTTTGCGGACAAGACTCTGATTCTCCGAGGTGCTCGAGTCAGGAGCGATGATCTGTCGCTTGCGCTTTCCGGTACGCTGAATATCGGGGGCGAAGTCAGCTACGAGCTCGAGATCGAAGGGAAAACGGGCCTCGCAAGAATTGCGGATGTGATGAATCTGGATCAGGATCTCGAGGGACCGGTCAGCTTCGATACCGTTCTGAAAGGGACCGCTGGCGACTTCCGTTTGACTGGCGAGGTGTCCTCTCCATCGATTGCCGCAGCCGGATACCTGCTCGAGGATCTACGGGCGTCTCTTCGCATCACTGGGGACCAGGCGATCGTCGACATCGCCTCCGCCCAGTATGGAGGAGGCACGGTGACCGGGACCTGGACCCTCAGCAGCTTCGAGGAGCCGAGGCCGATGTCGGTGGAGCTCAACTACAGGTCGGTCTCACTCGAGGCACTGCTCGGGGACTGGAATGTAGAGGAAACGGGTCTTCGTGGAGCGATCGACGGATCCCTGCGTTACGAGTTCGTGCAGGACGATCTGCTCGGAGGCACGGGGTCCGGCACTGCGTCGCTCAAGCCAGGAGCCGTTGCGTTCGGTGACGCTCCTTATCCGATGCCGGCCTCGGGCAGGACCGAGTTCGCGATCAACGATGGTGTTCTCAGGTTCCGCGATCCCTCGCGACTGCGTCTCCCGGAAAGCGTCATCACGTTCTCCGGCACTCTCGGTCTCGAGAATCTCGAAACGGATTTGTCGTACAGGATCGAGAGTGATGACTTCACGGAGCTCGATCAGCTCGCGGTCAACTTCGGCCGCTCTATGGGATCAGCAGACTTCGAGCTCCTGGGGCTGGGTGGAGCCGGCACGATCACCGGTACGATCCGGGGCGAGCTTTCAGAGCCGGTCGTGGTTGCGTCGATCGACGCAACCGATGCCCTGTACAACAATGTCCCGATCGGCACCGCCCGGGTCGACGTGACCTGGATGGGAGCACGCGAAACCCTGAAGCTCGACCGTGGACGCTTCACGAAAGGTGATGCCGTTCTCGCACTCGATGGGACGATCCGATTCCCGGAGAATGGAGAGCCTGTTTTCGATCTGGCGATGAATGCTGATTCATGGCCTGTTCAGCAGGCTCTCGATCTCGTCAATCTCGAGATCCAGGGTGGAACGGGTCTCGCGACCGGAAAGCTCACGGTGAAAGGCACGCCCGACCGTGGCATCGTGCGATTCAACGATCTGCTCGTGCGTCAGGACAACTCCCGTCTGGCGCTGAACGGATCGGTGAGCTGGCTTCCCGGAGAAGGAAACCTTTCGTTCGATCTCGACGTTGGAGCGGAATCGTATCCGGTCGGCGACATCGCGGCTTTTCTCGACTTTGCGGATCTTCCGATCGAGGGGAATGTCACCGGGACGCTTCATCTCGAGGGTCCCATCGATACTCTCGGGGGCGCGGGAACGATCACTCTTCGTAACGGTTCAATCGCGGGAGAACCGATCGACGTCGCAGTCGCCGATCTGAGATTCGATCAGGGAAGCCTCGATGTCCGGCACTTCGAGGTGACGGCGCCGGCAGGAGTTCTGATCGGAGAAGCGAGTTACGACTTCGAGTCTGGAGAGTTCTCGTACGTCGTGCAGCCGACGACGATCGATTTGTCCCTGGTGGGTCTTCTGGCCAGCCTCGAGGGGATCGTGGACGGCAAGCTGCAGATCACCTCGAGCGGAGCGGGGACGCTGGAGAGTCCGGAGCTCGTCATCGAGGCAACTCTCGTCGACGGCTCGATCCTTGGCAGCCCGATTCCTCCGGAGGCTGAGCAGCCAAGGTTCTACCTTGCGGTCCGCGACGGTGATCTCGTGGTACGCGGGGCCGCATTCGACACTCTAACCATTGTCGGAGAAGGACGTCTCGGTGCAGAGGGAGAGCTCTCTGGGGACGTGAATATTGCGGTTGAGGATCTGGAACGCCTGATGGAGATCGTCAACCCCGACAGTGGGTTGCAACTGAAGGGCGCTCTGACGGCCGATCTCGATCTCGGCGGTTCGGTCACATCGCTCGAAGCCCTGGAGATCGGCGGTACTGTTACGCGTCTCGATCTCACGGTCGGTGGAGAGCGGATTCAGGCGCTCGACCCGATCCGATTCGCTCTCTCCAATGGGAGTCTCGTACTCGACGATGTCGCGCTCAGAACCAGAGAGACCGACTTCTTCGTCGACGGGACGATCTCGCTCGTGGACAACCAGCAGATTGACCTCGTTCTCCGTGGTTCGCTGGACCTCGCTCTGATGCAGTTGCTCGTGCCTGATGCCCAGGCCGATGGGACAATTTCAGTACAGGCCGACATCGGTGGAAGTATCTCGAGCCCCCGCTTCCGTGGCACTGCAGAGCTGCGTGACGCAAGCCTCAGATTCCCTGGTTTTCCGCAGTTGATCAGCAATGTCTATGGTTCGTTGATCCTGCAGGGTGATCGAGTGGAGATCGATGCGCTGAGGGCGACGCTTGGAGGCGGTGAGATCGTCGCGGGTGGATTCGTGACACTGCAGGGTATGCAGCCCTCGCGCATCAGGATCAATCTTCAGGCGGAGGACGTGACGCTGCGCTATTTCGATGGCATCACGTTGGCTGGTGATGCCGATCTGCTTCTATCTGGCGATACGGAACGGCTCCAGTTGCAGGGTGACGTCGTCGTCGATCGGGCGGTTTACTACGAGGAGTTCGACCTGACACAGCTCATTCTCGAACGAGTGCTGGAGCGACAGGCGGTGGTGCCGCAACTCGCGGCGACGTGGCAGGATCACATCTCGCTGATGATCGACGTCACCGCGAACGACACGCTCGCGATCCAGAACAACGTCGCCGATATGACCGGGAGCGCGGACCTCGACGTCACGGGGACGCTAGCCAATCCGATCATCCTCGGACGTGTGACGATCAATGAAGGTGGAACATTCGAGTTCCAGGATGTGAGCTACAGGATCGTTCAGGGTACGGTGTCGTTCCAAAACCCGTTCAGGAACGACCCATACTTCGATGTCACTGCTGAGGGAGTGATGACCTCGAGGGGCCAGACTCTTGGAGAGGTCGAGGAGTACGAGCTGACGGTAAATCTCACCGGGACCCTCGACAGGATCACGCCGAACATCTCGAGCGATCCCCCTGTCGGCGACCTGACTCTGCTGAGCCTGTTTTCGGGTCTCGGCGCGGGTGGTCCGGCGATGCTCGGAGGAAGATCGGTCTCACAGGCCGGAACCGCGCTCCTGCTCTCTCAGGTTGGCGAGGCAATCGGCACGCGTATCATTCCGTTCGCGGATGCGGTGAGGGTCGATACGGTCGGGACCTCCGGATTCAATCCGACCGTGACGCTGGAGAAGCAGATCTCCCATGATCTGTTCGTCATCGTCATCTACGATACCGCCAGTTCTCAGAATGTGGAGATCATCCAGTGGCAGGTGACGGGCGACTGGATCCTGCAGTTTACGCGAGACTCGGAGAAGGCGGACAGCTACATCATCAACGCAATCGACGCGAGATTCAGAAGGCGATACGAGGCACGGTGGTAATGAAGAAGATCTACTTTTTCAGCATCCTCCTGATCGGACTCGTCGCGATGCCGGCCGTCGCCCAGTTTGAATATGTGGGGATCCCGGTCTCGTCGATCGAATTCGAGGCCGATTCCGAATTCGATCCCGAGCCGCTCGCAAGACTGGTGAGGATCGAAGTGGGTAAGCCACTCTCGATCGTGGATCTTCAAAGCTCCATCAAGGCGCTGTTCGGTACCGGCACCTTCCGAGACGTCCGCGTAGAGGCCGAACAGTTCGGCGACACCATCGCCATCACGTTCCGGCTTTCGCTCCAGTATCGGGTAGGAGAGGTCACCTTCGAGACGGACGGAGAGCTTCTCGACGGCATCAAGCGCGAACCAGGAGTCGAAGCCGCCGAGATTCTCAGCCTGGATCGTGTCGATCAGGCCGCCGTGGATATGGTGAGAGAGTATCAGCGTGAGGGATACCTCGAAGCCACAGTGGACCCGGAGGTGCGGTTCGACCGTCAGGGAAATGTGGCAAACGTCATCTTCCATGTGACCTCCGGGCCGAGGGCGAGGATCGGGTCGATCGAGCTGCAGGGGTCGCCCGCCCCATTCTCGCGGGAGACGCTCATCCAGCAGATGAAGAGCGACTTGGGTGGGTTGTATGAACTGAACGAGGCACGAGAGGATGCGCGCAGGATGCGACGCTACCTGCTGCGCAGAGATCACCGCATGGCGCAGGTTCGCTTCATCGACGCCGTCTATGATTCCGCCAGTGCGTCGGTGGCGCTCCAGTACGAACTGGAAGTGGGGCCTCTGGTTGAGGTGGTCGTGGAAGGTGTTCCCCGAAAGGCAGTGAGACGCCTGATTCCATTCGCCGAGGACGACGGATACAGCGAGGATCGGATCATTCGCGCGGCGGACCGCATCCTGGATCACTACCAGCGGCTCGGATTCTATTTCGTCGACATCGAGACCTCAGAACAGTTGAGGGGCGATCGCTACGTCATTACCTATCAGATCGAGCCGGGAGAACAGTACTCACTCGAGACCGTGAGTTTCGATGGCAACATCCATTTCACGGACGACGAACTGCGGGAAGTCGTCACGGCGGGGCCTCCGGGAGTGGTCCAGCAACTAATCGGAACTCTGATCAGAAGGCCAGGTGGGGTGACTGCCGAGCAGTTGTCCGACGATCAGGATGCACTCGAGAATTTCTACCGGCTGCAAGGCTTCTGGAGCGCTGATATCGGACGAGCTCGCGTCGTGCGCCTGAACGGCGAGGCGCTGGAGGTCGTGTTTCCGGTCACCGAAGGAACGCAGACGATCGTGGAATCGGTCGAGGTCCTTGGAGCCGAAGCCCTCGCGGATGAGCTCCCCGACCTTCTTCTGGCGGCTGGCGAGCCGCTCAATCCTCAGGAACTGAATCTCGATCTGGTGGCGCTTCAGACCTTTTATGCAGATCGGGGATACATCGAAGTTCAGGTGAGCCCGGAGCTCGACTGGAACGACGAGCGCAGTCTGGCTGCGGTGCTGTATCAGGTCGTCGAGGGTCCCCTCGTCAGATTTGGATCAGTAGTTGTACGCGGCAACTCCTACACCGATACCGACGTGATTCTGCAGAAAGCCCGCATCGACGCGGGAGAACCGTTCAGCTACCGCGAGCTTCTCCAGGCACAACAGCGTCTTTACCAGATGGGGATTTTCCGGCTGGTGGATCTCGATCCGGTCGACTCCGGCACGGCTGAGAACGTGCGGGACATCCTGCTCCGGATCGAGGAGGGCAACAATCTCACCGTCACCGGCTCACTCGGTTACTCCACCGAGGACGGCGCCCGTGGCTCCGCGGCCGTTGCTCACCGCAATCTCTTCGGTACGGGCCGCTACCTCGGTCTGGAGACGACCATTTCGCAGCGGCTCAACCGATACGTCATGAACTTCCGGGAGCCTTTCATTCTCGGCTACGACCTCCCCACTCAGATCACCGTGTTCAAGGAGGAGGAGCTGCGCGCTGACGAGAAAGCGAAGATCGAGAGCCTCGGCACCTCGGTGGAGATGACCCGGATCGTACGGGACCAGTTCCGCTGGTCGCTGCGCTACGAGTATCGGCTCAATGAATGCGTATCGGGAGAGCTGTGTGAGCTCGCGACCGGCGCCATACCGATCGAGGGACTCGAGCCCGAGGAACAGGAGATCGAGATCTCGAGTATCACGCCGAGCGTGTTCTGGGATCGTCGTAACGACGCCGTGAATCCGACCGAGGGATTCTACGTCGGTTCATCGCTCGAATACGCGTTCCCGCTCTACTCTGCAGAAACAAACTTCCTGAAGGGTTATCTGCAATCGACGGTGTTTCTGCCTCTGACCGAGAGCAGCCAGATCGTCACTTCCGTGCGTCTCGGTGCGATCGAGTCGCTCGTCGATACCGGCAGCGGCTCGTTCGTTCCGTTTGCCGAGCGTTTCCTCTCCGGCGGAGAAGCTTCACATCGCGGCTTCAGTCACGATCGACTCGGAGTGCCGTGCGAGACTCTGATCGTGCCCAATCTCCCCGCGGGAGTGCCCTGCAGCGAGTACATAGAGGGGCGAAAAGACGTCGATTTCATCCCGGTTGGTGGGAACGGTCTGCTTCTGTTCAACGTCGAGTATCGATTTCCCATCTTCGGAGCGCTGCGAGGTGCCGTGTTCACGGATGGCGGGAACGTGTGGCGGGACTATGGAAACATTGACCTGTCCGAGATGAGATATGCAGCCGGCCTCGGTTTCCGTTACCTCACCCCGGTCGGGCCGCTCCGCTTTGATGTTGGTTACAAGCTCGACGCCGAGCCGTGGGAAGATACGATCGAGACGTTTCTCACTCTGGGCTACGGGTTCTAGGCGAATCAGACCTCTTGCTGCATCTGTTCGGCCCGTTCGTGCTCGAGCTTTCTGAGCCGCTGTTCCATCAGATCGAGTCGCTCTGCGATCTTGCTGAGCTCAGCATGCAGTGATTCCCGGCCAATCTCTGCGATCTTCCTCTCGACTTTCGCCCACTGATCCTCACGGAACTGCTCGACCCGCACGAGCGAATCACCGAAGACGTCCTGCATGAATTTCTGAAAATCGGTCTTTGTCATGGCGAATTGGATCGCAGCAACGGTGGTGCCATCACTTTTCTCGCGTCCGGCACTGACTTCGATAGAATCCCGGCATCGGAGGAGACGATGTCGAAGGATAGAATCAGGAGCTTTGCTGACTTCTGGCCTTACTATGTCCGCGCCCACAGCCGGAAAGGGACCAGGATCCTGCACGGGATCGGTTCAGTGCTGGCGCTCGCCGCCGTCGTTGCCGGAATCATGCTGAACCGCTGGTGGATTCTTCTCGCGCCGGTCATCGGATACGGATTTGCCTGGTACAGTCACTTTTTCGTGGAGCACAACCGGCCAGCGACGTTCGGGCACCCCTTCTGGTCGCTGG
>CAWHHZ010000001.1:0-365922 GCA_963829355.1 uncultured Acidobacteriota bacterium | reverse complement strand
GGGCGTTCTTTTCCGGATCGGCGCTGAAGCCGGCCACCCGGACGATTCGCTCACCCGGTTGCGCGAGATCGAACTCCCGTACGAGCTCTCTCGCGGTCTGTACGGGATCGTTCAGCCGGGACGGGTCGATCAGACCGGGACCGTCCCCCAGAGCAGGGTCATCCGACGCGCAGTTTCGCGGACCGATGATGCCGCGATCACCGGTGCTGCGGGACGTGCCGACGCGACTTCCTGCGCCGTGATTCCGGTGCTGGAGAACACGACGACGGCCCGCACCTTCAGGTCGCGCGAGAGCTGAGCGGTCGCGCGCGAAATGGCATGTCCCAGCTTCATCACATCCTCGTCGAGCCTTTGAGGGGTCGCCCACCCTCCGAACAGGACCGTTCCGAAGAGCTGACTCTCCGCCTCACGCGCGATGCGATCCATCATTGCCACGGCCTGCACGGGGAACTGACCCGCGGCCGTTTCGGCCGAGAGCATCACCGCGTCGGTCCCGCTCCGGACCGCGTTGGCGACGTCCGAGACCTCCGCTCTTGTCGGACGCGGGCTGGAGATCATCGATTCGAGCATCTGTGTGGCGACGATGACTGGTTTACCCGCCGAACGGGCGAGATCGACGAGCTCTGTCTGCGCGGTGGGAACGAGCTCGGGAGGCAGCTCGACCCCGAGATCGCCGCGCGCCACCATGATCCCATCGCTCACCGCGAGAATGGCCTCGATGTCGTCGAGTGCTTCCGGCTTTTCGATCTTTGCGATGATCCACGCGGATCTGTCACGCTCCACCATCAGCGCCCGCAATTCCTCGACGTCCGCCGCCGTCCGTACGAACGAGAGAGCGAGAAAGTCGACCCCGAGATCGAGAGCAAATTCGGCATCGCGCCGGTCCTTCTCTGTCAGGGAAGGGGCGGAGACACGCACTCCGGGCAGATTCATCCCCTTGCGGTCCTTGAGGGTTCCGCCATGGACGACCGTGCACTCGATCTCATTCCCGCGCACATTCTCGACGCGAAGCTCGAGATTTCCGTCGTCGAGAAGGATGCGGCTTCCAGACTCGACGTCTTGGTGGAGCATGTCGTACTGGGAAGGGATCAGACCCGGCTCGCCCTCGACCTCACGCGTCGTCACGATCACAGAGGACCCCGCGATGAGCTCGATCGAGCCGCCGGCGAAACGTCCGACCCTGATCTTCGGTCCGCTCAGGTCCGCGAGGATCCCGATTTTCTCTCCGCGGTCCTGTGTGATCTGTCGGACTGACTCATAGACGGCACGATGCCCGTCATGATCGCCATGAGACATGTTCAGCCGGAAAACGTTTACTCCCGCATCAACGAGTGACTGAAGCATTGCGTACGAGGATGACGACGGACCGACGGTCGCAACGATTTTCGTACGGCGGCGCTTGAGGACCGGAGCTCTTCGACGCATACCGAGAGTGTAGACGAAGACGGGTGATGCCGCGTCGTTCGTCCGCTCTCGACCAACGCAGCCCTACTTCATTTTCTCCAGCCGCTTCTCCATCGCCTCGAGTCTCTGCTGCACGACTTCCAGCTTCGCCTGGATCTCCTCGCAGTTCGGGAGCCGGCTCACACGCGTTTCCCATTCGGGGCTCTCGAAGAACTCCTGCAGCTTCCGGAGGGACGGATCGGCTTTCTCGAGATCGTATCGGAACGAGTTGACGAGGCCGTCTTTGTGGAGATCGACGATTTTCGCAAATGCGTCGATGTCCCCGCACGCGGTCGCGTGCATCAACTCCGCGTCGTGATTGACCGGTTTCATCACGGGCGCCTCGGCATCAATCGCGCTCATCACTCTTTTCTAACGCCGCTTCCGCAGAAAGGTTCCGACGGCCAATCCGCTGTGGCGGCACGGTGCTTGCCCGGCACATCCGAGGACCGATGGAGAAACGTCACAACCGGGATCTCGATGTCAATGCGCCGCCATTCGATCGCAACCCTTCCGCCTGGAGCCAGAGAGTTCCGATCGTCCTGCTCGCGACGGTAGCCCTTTTCGTCTCCGCCTACATGGCGCTCTACCAGTGGGGCCTGATCGACACGGTCTGGGATCCGATCTTCGGCGACGGAACCGCGAAAGTCCTCGGGTCCGACTCCTCGGCAAAGATGGAGACGTACCTCCGCATACCGGATGCGGCTCTCGGGGCAGTCGGATATCTCTCGGAGATCCTGTTCGGTCTGGCTGGGTCGGTGAGACGATGGCAGTACCGGCCGTGGATGACGCTGCTCTTCGGGTTCGACGTCATTCCGCTCGGAGCGGTCAGCATCATCCTGGTCATCGTCCAGGGAGTCGTGATCGGTTCGTGGTGCTTCCTGTGTCTGGTCACCGCTGTGATCTCGGTGCTTCTGATGTACTTCGCATACGACGAGACGTGGGCCTCGATCAAGTACCTCTGGCGCGTCTGGAAGAAGTATCGTGACTGGGGCCTGCTGTGGAAGACGTTCAAGGGGACGCCGACGCGCGAAGCTGACGCGCTCGCGCTGGTCAGGGAGATCTGATGCAGGTCTGGCCCAGAGTCATCGAGATCCTCATAGGCTGCTGGCTTCTGATGAGTCCGTTCATCTTTGGCAGCTTCCCCGGGCACAGTGAGCTCTGGCTGAGTGACATGATCTGTGGCGCTCTCATCATCGTGATCTCGTCAGCCTCGATCTCCCGCAGGGTCCGGCGGCTCTACCTCGTCAATATCGCCATCGGTCTATGGCTGGTGCTGTACGCCTACCTCCAGAGCCCTCCTCCCGCGCACGCCCCTGCCTGGATCCAGAACGAGCTGATTGTTGGACTGATCCTGACGATGGTGGCGATCATCCCGGGCGATACGAGTCGTCCTCCGAGAGAGTGGCAGGAGTTTGATATCGAGTCGGAGTAGTGTGGCGCTCCGGCCGCGTGCCTTCGAAGTGTGAGATGCGGACAAATTAGGCCGATCGAAAGGGTTATTTGGCATAAATCGAGCACAATTCGATCGCGTGAACTTGCTCAGGACGATGCCGCTCGTGGCGCTGCTCGCCGCCATTTCGATCACGATCGAAGCTGCCGATACGGAGCCTGTTTACCGCTTCGTCCCGGCAGTTGAAGAGGTCGCGGCAGCCTCGGGTCAGCCGCCGCTCTTCTATCCGAGTGGCGTCGCCGTCGGCCCTGACGGTGCAGTCTGGATCGCGGACACGGCAAATCACGTCATCCGGCGGCTGAACGGCGAACGTGTTCCGGTGGTGGTCGCGGGCGTCGTTTCGGAGCCCGGGGCGTTGAACGGTCCGGCGCTGAGCGCGACGTTCCGCTATCCGCAGGGGCTTACCTTCGATTCCGCTGGAAATCTCTACATCGCAGACAGCGGGAACGGTGTCATCCGGCGGTTGCGAACAGACGGCTACGTCGAAACGTGGGCGGGAGATCCCGACGAGCGCGGAACGCACAATGGGGACCGGCTGAAGGCGAGCTTCGTCACGCCTCTGGGCCTTGCGTGGGATGTCACGGGCGAGCTCTGGATCAGCGATTTCTCTGCGCACACCATTCGGCGGGTGAACGCGGACGGGAAAGTCATCACGGTCAGCGGCGTCGATCGCACTCCCGGTTTCGAGAACGGTCCCGGGGAGCGGTCCCTCTTCCACAATCCAGCAGGAATTGACATCGATCCGCAGGGGCGTCTGCTGGTCGCAGACAGCGGCAATGGCGCAATCCGCGCAGTTGATCGTGACGGTTTCACGTACACGATATCGGGTCTGGAGGGTCTGCAGGGGCATCGCGATGGAGCGATGAGCGAGGCACGATTCGATCACCCCGCGGATCTGGTCATCGACGAAGAGGGGGGAGTCTTCATCGCCGATTCCTGGTCCCACACAATTCGTATGATTCGTGACGGGATGGTCGTGACCATTGCGGGACGTCCTGGCAGTCGCGGAAACCGGAACGGGAGCGGAGATGGTGCGAGATTCGACAACCCTGTTCTCGATCGACCTCTCCAGGTCCGGGACGCTCTTCGTCGCCGATATGATGAACCAGACGATTCGTCAGGGATCCGAGGAAGAGCCCGGAATCGGCAGGCGAAGATCGGTGGGTCGCTGACCTGTCCAGTCCGCTTGTGGATCAGTCCGCGAGACCACTCAGAAGAGCATCGCCTCGAGTGCGCGAAGGGCAGATTGTTTCGCCACCACGAACAGCTCGTCCCCTGGCTGCAGGACCAGATCTCCTCTTCCGATGAAGACATCGTCGCCTCGGACGACTGCTCCGATCAGTGACCCGGACGGAAAGGGGAGAGCAGAAAGTGATTTCGCCACCAGCTGCGGCTTCAGGGTATCTGGCAAGGTGAACTGAATCACTTCCACCTGCTCTTCACCGAGTCGGAGAGTGACTTCGATTTTTCCTGTCCGAACGTAACGTTGAATCGCATCGCTCATGGCGTGCTTCGGACTGATCAGTCCATCCACTCCCTGCTTGGTCGCGAGGTTTGTGTACGCTGGCTTGTCGCAGCGGACGATCACTTTGCGAGCGCCGAGTGAGCTCGCAAAAATGCCGATCAACACTGACTTCTCCGGATCGCGCAGCATGACGACCACGGCGTCGATCGATCTGTCGGAGATGTTCTCCTGCAGGAAATCGGGATCTGAGCCGTCACCATGGAGCACGAGGATTCCGGGGAGCTGACCTGCTACGAACTGGGCTCGGTCGTAGTCCTGCTCGATGATCGTGACCTCAAACTGCTGCTGGCTCAGCTCGCGCGCCACCGCCAGGCCGGTATTGCCGCACCCTACGATCAGCACACGGCGCACGTGATACCACGGCTTGCCAGAGAGAATGGCGAGCTCGGTCAGGTATTGTGGACGCGTCAGAACGAACGCACGTTCGTTCGGCTCGAGCTTGTCGGATCCTGTCGGGATCCGCCCATTCGGACCCTGAATCCCGACGACCAGAAACTCTCCTGGAAAATCTTCGTCGAGCGCCGCCAGTGTCTCGTTCGCCAGGGGCGAATCGGGGGCGAGATCCATTCCCACCAGCTCGAGTTTTCCGCCGGCGAGCTCCCGCATCTCGCCGCTCCCCGCGTAGCGCAGATCCTCGACGACCGCGGTTGTGATCGCCTGCTCCGGACTGATCAGCGCATCGAGTCCGAGGTCCTCCGCGCTCAGTGAGAGCTCGCCGGCAACCTCCCGGGTCTGGCGCACACGTGCGAGAACGCGCAGACTTGACGAGCCGTACTTTCGTGCGGCCATGCAGGCAATCAGGTTCACCTCGTCAATCGAGGTCAGGGCGAGGAAAAGATCCGCACGCGCGACCCCCGCCCCCTTCAGAATCCCCGCGTTGACTCCCGATCCCCGTACGACCAGCGCGTTGAGGCTCGCGTCCAGCCGGCTGGCCAGATCTTCGTCGATCTCCACAATTGCCACCTCGTGACCATCTTCGATGAACACGCGGGCAAGGTGACTGCCGACTTCGCCGGCTCCAATGATGATGATGTACATCTGACTCAGCGCCTCGCAATCCACATGAAAAATGCCTGCAACAGGACGATGACCGGAAAAACCTCCAGGCGGCCAACCCACATCTGAAGGATGAAGATCACCTCGATCATCACGGGCATTCCGGGATCGGTGATCCCGCTCGAGAGTCCCACGGTACCCTGCGCGGATACCGACTCGAATACGGCATCTCCCAGTGTGAACGGCGCCGGAGCAAGCGCGGCAACGGCGATGATGCTGACACAGAGCACGATCAGATAGAGAAAGGAAATGAGCGCTGCATCGGAAACTTCCCGGTGCATCGTCTCTGTCATCATGTTCTTCCTGCCGATGCGAAAGGGGATCACGGCTGCAGGGGGAAGAAAAATCTTCTGTACTCTCCACTGGATCGCACGCAGAAGAACATAGCCACGGATCAGTTTGAATCCACCCGCTGTCGAGCCCGCAGCCCCTCCGACAACCATTGTGCCGAAAGCGAGAAACAGCACCGCCGCTCCGGACCAGTTTCCGATGTCGGAGGTCTGCCATCCGCAGCCGGACATGCCGCTGATCACCTGAAAGACTCCCTCGCGGAGAGGATCCGCGACATGGTCGTTTCCGATCAGCAGAATCGCCATGATGAGGCTGCCGAATATGGAGATCCAGGTCATCATTCTGAACTGCGGATCGTCCCAGAAGACCGTGAGCTTTCGCTCGCGCGCAAAATTGTAATAGAGCGGGATCGAGACGACGCCGATGATCATCGGCAGGAGATGAATGATCTCCATCGAGTAGGAGTGGTAGCCGGCGATACTGTCGTCGAGGGTACTGAACCCGCCGGTGGCGATGCCGGTCATCGCGTGATTCACCGCGTCGAACAGTGATCGCGACACACCGTAGTCGGGAAGAATGATCAGGGTGCCGACGAACAGGAAAGCGATCAGAACCAGCGTGAGCAGCCCATAGATCTTCCAGATCATTCGCGCAGTTCCGAGGATGCTCGGGCGAAGTTTCATCCCGGTCGTTTCCGACTGGTAGAGCTCGAGTCCTCCCACGGCGCGCGGACGCGGGATGATCGCCAGCGAGAGCACGATTACGCCGACCCCGCCGATCCACTGAGCGAGCGACCGGTGGAAAAGCAGCCCGTGCCCGATGGATGGCTCGTGGATCGGCCATCGTCAGTCCGGTGGTCGTGAACGCACTCATGCTCTCGAAGATCCCGTGCAGAGGATTACGAAAAAAGAAGAGGCTGGACGAATACGTCGCGCCTTCTGGTACGTAGGACTGCGCGACTCGAGGCGGAGTCCACCACGCGGCGAACAGGAACGGGAGAGAGCCGAAGACGCTGCTAACAGCCCAGCCACCTCCCGCGATCAGCATCGCGTGGCGCCGCCCCGGATCTCCCGCGTCCTTTCCCCCTCGATACGCTGCGTAACCCGCTCCGCAAGTGACGGCCGCCGCGGCCGCGAATGAGAGCGCCGAATACATCTCCAGATAGATCAGCGACACCAGAAGGGGCAGAAGCATCATGCTGCCGATCAGAATCTGCAGAGCGCCGATGTCGCGCGCAATGATCCAGAGATCGGATTTTCTGGAGACGGCCCCGGAAGGGGGAGAGCTGGCCGGGCTCATGTTTTTCTACTGACCGGTCCCGGCGTCCTCGCGCTCGATCAGGCTGTAAATCTCGTCGGCCGTCGACGCGGCCACAAGCTCTTCCCGAAAGCCTGTCTTCTTGAAAAGCCTGCTGATGCGGGCGAGTGCCTTCAGATGATCTCCGGTCGAGTCGGCCGGCGCGATCAGAACGAAGAAGAGATGCGTATCCGAACCGTCATCCGATCCGAAGTCGACACCTTTCCGTGAGCGGCCGACACAGCCGATGAGCCGGTCGACGGAGTTCAGCTTCGCGTGGGGAATGGCGATCCCCTCACCGAGCGCCGTCGATCCCAGAGACTCTCTCTCGAGCAGAACCTCGTTGATTGCCGCGACGTCGATCCCTTCGGCTTTCCCGAGATGCATCGCCAGCTCGCGAATGACGTCCTTTTTCCTGCGGGAACTGAGATCGGGCAGGACGAGATCCGGCCTGATGAATTCTGAAAGCTTCATGGTGCAAGTCCCGGAACGGGAATCCCTTTCGAGCTGAGGTGCAGCAGACTGCAACCCAAACGGCTGCTCAGCATCCAAAAATTGCGCGACAGATCATTTGCTCTCCGCGCGAGTTCGGACAGTGGCACACCGCGCAGGAACCATCCTGTCAGAAAACGAGTTGATGCGAAAGCGAGCGGTCGGTCCCCCTCCGGGTGCACTGCGCCGATCTCCGCGGGCGCGCCACGCGATGCCGGTGCGGTTGCATCACATCTCCAGCCGGGGAACTCGTTTCGAGACGTTCGTGAAGACTTCATAGGGGATGGTACCGGTGCGACTGGCGATCTCTTCTGCGCGTATGGATTCGTCTCCCTGACAGCCGAGGAGCACGACCTCGTCGCCGACCGCGGCGTCGGACAGCTCGGTGACGTCGACCGTAACGAGATCCATCGAGACCCTTCCCACGATCGGCGCGCGCTTCCCACGAACCAGAACCTCGCCGTTGTTGGAAAGCAGTCGGTCGTACCCGTCGGCATAGCCCACCGGCAGCGTCGCAATCCGTGAATCGCGCGGTGCGGTCCACGCCTTGCCGTAGCCTACGATCTCACCCGCCGCCACATTTTTCAGCCGTTCGATCGTCGTCGTCCAGCGCATGACCGGAGCCAGCCGGCTTTCGCCATCGTCGAGTGCCTCACCGCCGAGAAGGGCGAGCCCCATTCGGACCCACGTGCCTTCACGGACGCGCCCACTCATGACCGCCGCGCTGTTGGCGAAGTGATGGTGCGGCGCGCTGATTGCCGCTTCGCTCAGAATCGCGACCATGGCCTCGAATCGCTTCTCCTGAACCTCGTTGAACGGGTCCTCGGGATCGGACGCGTTTGCGTAGTGCGAGAAGATCCCGTCGACGACGATGTGAGGATTCTCTTTCAACAATGTGATCGCATCGGCGAGATCGGCCTCGATAAGACCCATCCGGTTCATTCCGCTGTCGAGGTGAAGATGGACCGGAATGTCGTGTGAGGTCTCACGGGTCCAGGCAGCCACCGCCTGAAGTGTTTCCGGCGATGGAGTTCCGAGTGCGAGCTCGTGCTCTGCCGCCAACGCAACACCGGCAGCATCGACAGCACCGAGAACGAGGATCGGCGTGATGATGCCATCCCGTCGCAGTGCGATCGCCTCTTCGAGAATCGCGACGGCGATCATCGGTACGTTCTCGCTCTCGCAGACGCGCGCGAGCCTCGATGCGCCGTGGCCGTATCCGTCGGCTTTCAATACTGCGATGAGCCGCGATCCGGACGGCAGACGCGACTGCACTGCACGGATGTTCTCGCGGTACGCCTCGAGGTCGATCGTTGCAATCGTGCGGCGGAAGATGCCTTCCGGTTCGTCAGGGGCCGTATACATGGAGATTCTGTCCGTTGACTGGTCTGGAGGTGGAAGCGAGGAGAAAGAAGATCGATTCTGCGATCTCCTCCGGGGTCATGTCGGCTGGCGCGCCACCCGATGCTTTGGCCCACATTGCTGTATCGACCGAGCCGGGGCTGATTGCGTTGACGCGCACAGGGGTGTCGCGCAGCTCCGAGGCGAGGCTTTCTGTCAACATGATGACGGCCGCCTTCGCGGCGCAGTACGAGACGAATCCGGGGAACTTGGTCGGACCGTTCACGCCGGAGATCGACGCGACATTCACGATCGAGCCGCGGCCCGCGTCGATCATGGCAGGAATGGCGCGCCGGCTGGTCAGAAAGGTTCCGGTGACGTTCACGGCGAACATTTGATCCCACTCTTCGCGCGTCACCTCGACGAACGGCTTCGGATCGATCGCGCCGGCGTTGTTGACGAGCATCGTGCAGGGTCCGAAGTTCGCTTCGGTCTCGCGGAACAGGTTCTCGACGTCCTGCTCGCTCGAGACATCGCCTTCGAACGTGCGGATCTGATCGGGATGCGATTCGGCGAGCTCTCGAAGATCGCTGCCTCCCCGCGACATGGCGACGACACGAGCTCCGGCGGCAGCCAGGCGAAGCGCCGTCGCTCTCCCGATTCCGCGCGATGCGCCAGTGACGATTGCGACCTCTCTCGAAAAATCGTTCATCAGCAAAGAATACCCGGTCTGCAGATCGCATGCAGAAGAGCCGATTCGCAGGTCCGAAGTCACATACTTTCCGTTGTTCGACTAAAAAGAATTTGAAGAATCTGTCATTCCGAAGGAGCGGTCTCATCACGACTGAGGAATCTTTACTCCACCCGGATTCCTCGCTGCGCTTCGGAATGACAGGAGCTTCCATCGTCAGTTACCGCGCCCCCGCCTCCGAACCGGGGACTCCGGACTTATAATCACCGTCTCGCTATGGATCCGACGATTTCTACATGGCTGCAGATGATCGCGCGCTGGGCGCACGTGCTCGGTGGCGTTCTCTGGATCGGCTTTCTCTTCTTCTTCGCGCTCGTGCAGTTGAATGCGCTCGACGCGATGATGGACGGCCGTCGGGAGGCTGCGCGCCAATTACTCCCGCGAGGGTTGTGGTGGTTCAGGTGGATGGCGGCGCTCACTGCAATCACAGGGCTGTTCCTCCTGTGGATCATCTACTACGCGGGGGGCATGCTCTACGACACGGGGCTCGACCCCGATTATCTTCCGGTCGCACTGGCGATCGTGGGCGCGATCGTCATCCTCGCGGCGTACGACGCAATCACCGGAAGAGTCGCAGAGCCTCGAATCGCGCATTCATTGTCGGTTCTCCTGCTCGTCGACCACCTATTGGCTGTTTGACGAACTCGCGAGCTGAATGGCCGCGCGATCTGGATCCACGTCGGCTCGGTGATGGGCCTCGCCCTTTTGATGAATGTGTGGATGCGGGTGTGGCCCGCGGCGAGAGACAAGGTGATCCCGGCTCTCGAGAGCGGAACGCCTCCCGATCCGGCCGCGATGAAGCTGATCTCCACCAGAGCGCGTCGCAGCGTCTACATCGCGGTTCCGCTGCTCTTCCTGATGATCAGCAATCACTATCCGGTGCTGTACGGCAGCTCTCTTCACCCGCTCTATTTCGCGATCATGACGGGCGTGGGAGCGCTGGTGGCGGGGGCGATGCTGAAGAAGGCATCGGACATGCGACTCCCCATTCCGGACAAGATCGAACGGAAGGTGGATTGAATATGAACATTCGAGAGACGCTCGAGACGATCGAGCGCGATACGTTCGCCTCGCATGCGGCACTGAGCGCCGAGACGAGAGGACGCGATCGGGAGGAACCCGAAGATGACCTTCGACCTTCGTACCAGAGAGATCGCGATCGCATCATTCACAGCAAGGCTTTCCGCCGGCTGAAGCACAAGACCCAGGTGTTCCTCGCGCCCGAAGGAGATCACTACAGGACGCGGCTCACTCACGTTCTCGAGGTGACGCAGATTGCACGGACGATCTCAAAGTCCCTGCGGCTGAATGAGGTGCTGACCGAGGCGATCGGGCTCGGGCATGACCTGGGGCACTCGCCATTCGGCCATGCGGGGGAAGAAGCGCTCAACAAGCTCGTGCGCGGAGGGTTTGATCATTACAGGCAGAGCGTGCGGGTGGTCGAGAAGCTCGAGAATGACGGCAAGGGATTGAATCTGACGGTGGAGGTCCGCGATGGAATCCTGAAGCACTCCAAGGGTCAGCACGGGGAGCTGCTGCGGAAGCGTCCGAAGTCACGCGCGCTGACGCTGGAGGGAGACGTCGTGCGAATCTCCGACATCATCGCCTACGTCAATCACGACATCGACGACGGGATTCGTGCGGGCCTGCTCGAGCCTGATGAAGTCCCGGCCGACATACGGAAGACTCTGGGAGAGAACGCGCCGCAGCGAATCGACCGGATGGTACGCGATGTCGTCACCCAGACCCTCGAGAACGGCTACGAAGCGATCTCGATGTCCTCCGAGGTACTCGAGGCGCTCGAGAAGTTGCGGGCGTACATGTTCGAGAACATGTATCTGATTCCGAAGATCCGCAACGAGTTCGAAAAAGCGCAGCGGTTGCTGACCGACCTGTTTCACTACGTGGTCGAGCACCCCGACCAGTTCGTCGAGATGGAAGGTGACGAACCAGTGGAGCGTCGCGCCATCGACTTCATCGCCGGCATGACCGATCGTTACGCAATCAGCCTCTACGAAGAGCTCTTCATCCCCAGCCCCTGGATGGGCCCGAAATTTCAATAATCGAGGTCTTCCTCAAAAGCCCGCGAAGCGGGCGCAAGGTAATAGCCCCCGGCTTCAGCCGGGGGTGACGGGGACGGCCCCCACACCACGCAAGCCCGCAACGCGGGCGACAGGTAATAGCCCCCGGCTTCAGCCGGGGGTAACGGGAACGCCCCACACCACGAGAGCCCGCGAAGCGGGCGACAGATCTCACGTCCTCGGCACACGGGCGTCGCCGAGGTACCATACCCACGGACAATCTGATCGTTTGCTGCAAAACATCATGTCGCACAGTTTTGTGAGCAGCGTGCACCACATCGTATTCGCCACCAAAGGCCGTCGCCGCGTCATAGACGCTGAGCTCGAATCGCGTCTGTTCCCCTACCTCGGCGGATTCTGCCGCAACCTCGGAGGGACACTCCTGCGTGTGAACGGCGATCTCGATCATCTCCACCTGCTCGCTTCCCTTTCAGCGACCGCCGCTGTCGCGGAGGTTGTCGGGAAGATCAAAGGCGGATCTTCGAAATGGATCCATCAGGAGTTTCCCGATCGGGCGCGATTCTCATGGCAGCGCGGTTACGGCTCGTTCAGCGTCAGCAAATCGAAAATCGAGGTGATCTCGAATTACATTGATCGTCAGAAGGAGCATCATCGAAGACAGACGTTCGAAGAGGAGTTCGAGGAGTTGCTGCGGCTGCATGAGCTCGAATTTGATTCGCGATTTCTTTGGGCGTGATGTCTGTCGCCCGCTTCGCGGGCTCGTGTGGGGGGGTTCGGACAGGCCACCCCCGGCTGAAGCCGGGGGCTATTACCTTTGGCCCGCTTCGCGGGCGGGGGCGTTCGCGTCGCGGACGTCATGCCGTCCTGGGCTGCTTCAAGCGAGGGCGTGATGTCTGTCGCCCGCTTCGCGGGCTCGTGTGGTGGGGGTTCGGACAGGCCACCCCCGGCTGAAGCCGGGGGCTATTATCTTTGGCCCGCTTCGCGGGCGGGGGCGTTCGCGGCGCGGCGGTTTGTTGCTTTGGCCGACGTCTCTGAATGAGCGCGATCTGAAGACTGACGTCTGTTGACTGACGGCTGAAAACAAAAAGGCGCTCCCTGCGGAGCGCCTTTTCTGTTCGATCAATTTTGCGATTACTTCTTCTTTGCTCCGCGCTTCTTGTTGACGGAGTCGCGAAGATCCTTCCCTGCTTTGAAGCGAACGTTCTTGCTCGCCGGGATCTTGATCGCTTCGTTCGTGCGCGGGTTGCGACCCGTGCGTGCCTTGCGCTGAGAAACGGTGAAGCTTCCGAGGCCCGGGACAGCGACGCGCTCTCCCTTTGAAACGTTCTTCGTCACGTACTCGACGAGCGTTTCGTAAGCAGCTCCAGCTTCCTTCTTGGTGATTCCCGCCTTCTCGGCCATCGCATTGACGATGTCCGCTTTTCCTGCCATGTGATCCTCCTGTTTTGATTAGTGATCGGACTGTCGCAAATCTAAGTTAGCGAACAGGTGTTGTCAACAGGAAACTGAGTATTCATGCGGGTTTCCGCTCGTTCGGGTGATCTGCATCACCGTCGGACGAGAAGAAACGCCGTGAATCCGTCAGTTCCCGAATCTGGTGTCAATCGCAACACGCCTCTCGATACATGATCGTGCAGATGTGGCGCCAGTACGCTCCTCGCATCGCCAAGCTCGAAATCAGCGCGCGATGCAACGACCGACTGAACCACCTGATCGTTCTCCTCACGTTCGAGCGAGCACGTTGCATAGATCACGTGACGGGATGAGAGGTCGAGTGCAGACGCGAGCAATTTCCGTTGCAGCACCGCTGACTTCTCGATGACGTTCTGCGAAAGGCGCCACTTGATCTCCGGATGCTTCCGGATGATTCCTGACGCGGAGCACGGAGCATCGAGAAGCACGACCGGGAACCGATCCCGGAACGGCGGCTGCGTGCCGTCGCTCACGATCGGCCGGATCGCGTCGTTACCAGTGCGCCGCCCGAGCCTCACGAGCGGGCCGAGCCGCTCGACCGATACATCATTGCTCACGACGCGGTTTCCCCGCCGCATCATCACGAGCGACTTTCCTCCGGGTGCGGACGCGAGGTCGAGAACTTCAGAGTCCTCGCCCGCCATCATCGCGACGATCGCGCTCCCTTCGTCCATCGGCCAGACCGCGCCCGTATCGATCAGATCGGCCAGCGATGACGTCGACCCGTGCACGCGCAACATCCCGGGAACGAGTTGCGACGGCTCGCTCGAGATCTCCATCACCTGAAGACGCTCGCGCACTTCCTCGACAGAAATCGCGGCGCTGTCGATGAGAACGTCGGGATACGACGGCTCCTGATCGGCAGACGCGATCGCTGCGGCACGCTCACTGCCAAAGGTCCTGCTCCATCTCTCGAGCAGCCACTGCGGGTGCGACAGACGAACCGACAGAGATGAGAGATCGTCACCCTCCGGAAGCAGAGTCGCGAGATCGGTGCGCGTCGCTTTCCGAAGAACCGCGTTGACGAAGTTGCGGCCACGCGGAGCCTGACGCTTCGACATCTCGACGCTTTCGTTGACCGCGGCGTGGTCGGGAACGCGCATCCAGTGAAGCTGATACAGGCCGATCCTGAGAATGGTCTGAACCGGCTGGTCGATCTTCTCGAGATCTCTTCCGGAGAGGCGGATGATCAGGTGATCGAGTGTGAGTCGCCATCGGATCACACCCTGAACGACCGTCCGGACAAATGCCTCGTCGCGATCACCGGCACCTGGCAGAGACCATCGTCTCCCCTCTTCGATCGCCTGCAGAATCTCGTAGGCACGTTGTCTCGGAGCTCCCATCGGTCAGCAGCTAAACCAGAGACATGCCAGGGGCGAGCCGTCGTCCCCGGGCATAGTCGGCCGCGGAGACTGCACGACGTCCCGGTCGCTGAACCTCACGGATTCTCAACGAGCTCTTTTTCGTCGCCACGAGGATCTCCTCGCTCTCGATTTCCAGGATTGTTCCCGGCGCCTCGGAGCTCTCGTTCGTGCCGGGAGCGATCTCGATCAGTTTCAATTCCTCGTCACCAGCGCGCACCCAGATTCCGGGCCACGGCCAGAAGGCGCGAAAGCGGTTGTAGATCGACGATGCGGATGACTTGAAGTGAATCTGACCTTCGCTCTTTTCGATCTTCTGCGCGAAGGTCACTTTCGAATGATCCTGCTCGACGCGCTCGACGGCACCTCGTTCGATGGCGCCGAGGGTATCGACCAGGAGCTCGGCACCGAGCTCGGCGAGCCGGTCGAAGATTTCGGGGGTGCGCTCGTCGGGTCCGATCGATGCTGTTCGGGCCGCCAGCACGGGGCCGTGGTCCATCTGCTCGTCGAGCTGCATGATCGTGACGCCCGTTCTTTTGAGTCCATCCTCGATCGCACGCTGAATCGGCGCAGCGCCTCGGTACTTCGGCAGGAGCGAGCCGTGTACGTTCAGGAATCCGTGTGGCGGAATCTCTAGCAGCGTCTTCGGAAGAATCTTTCCGTACGCGATCACGACGCCGATGTCGGGACGCAGCTCCTTGACCGAGCGCAGGAACTCCTCGGATCGAATCGTCTCTGGCTGCCGTACAGAGAGGCCCAGTTCCATCGCCTTTTCGGCGACCGCAGGGCGCTTCATCTTCATCCCTCGACCCGCGGGACGGTCAGGCTGAGCAATCACGAGGGCTATGTCGTGGGAGCTGGCAGAAATCGCCTCCAGTGTCGGTACGGCAAACTCGGGAGTCCCGAAAAAAATCACCCTCATGTGTGCATTGTATGTCGGGTTACATTTGCGCCCCGGACGGTTGGTGGGGAAAAGAGTGTCATCCTGGGCCACGGGACGACGCGGTACGTCGACTGGGAGGTGTAAGAAACGGTTGTCATCCTGAGAGGCCGGATCCCGCGAAGCGGGAGGAGGACGGTCGAAGGATCTCGTGGAGCCTACCGGCCCGAAGTTCGGCTGGAGTCAGGACGTACCCGATCCTTCGCTTCGCTCAGGATGACAGCCGTTTGCTGCTGCAATAGCCGCTTACCGGCTATCGTTTCATGCTGACATGCACAACAGACGGCTCCTCCCGGCTCTGGCTTTTCTCGCTGCGATCATTCTCACTCCTGCCGCTCACGGATCGACCTCGGACGGCGATGCTCACTGGGCGCGTCGCGCGGAAGGGCTTCGCGGCACGGTCGCCAGCTCCGATCCAGTCGACGCCGCCATCGCGGGATATGAAGAGGCTCTCGCAGCGGATCCAGCCAATCTCGAAGCGCGATGGAAGCTGATGCGGGCGCTGCGCTTCAAAGGTGCCTACACCACCGGCTCAGTCGACGCGAAAAAGGAGATCTTCGACGAGGGCCGGAGAGTCGGTGCCACCGGAATCGAGATGATCGAAGAGCAGCTCCGTCGCCGTGGTATCGCACGGCCGGCGGACGCATCACCGGAGGAAGTCGCGCGCATCGCCAAGCAGATCCCGCAGGCGGGCGAGCTCTACCTCTGGAACGCGATCAACTGGGGAGAGTGGGCGCAGGTGTACGGAAAGCTCGCTGCAGTACGGAAGGGAGCAGCGGACCGGATCAGGCGCGAAGCGACGATCGCTCTCGAGATCGACCCCGCGATGGAAGGCGCAGGACCGGGCCGTGTCCTCGGCCGCCTCCACAACCAGACGCCCCATGTCCCGTTCCTCACCGGCTGGGCCTCGGATGCCGAAGCGGTTCGATTCCTCGAGAGATCGCTGAATCTGAATCCGACCGACAAGCTGACGATGGTCTTTCTCGCCGAGGCAATGGTCGCCGCCGACCGCTCTACGAAGCCGAAAGCCGTGGCGATCCTGAAGAAGGTCATCGAAACGCCCAACGATCCCGAGGTGATGGTCGAAAGCGTGAACGCGCAGGAAGACGCGAGGAAGCTGCTGGCGGAGTTGCGGTAATTCAACGTCCCGAAGGGACGAAGGCCACTAGCCGGTGGTAGCCCCGGAGGGGCAACCACCGGATCCCGCGGACGTTTGATTCGGCATCCCGGAGGGATGCTGGAGGGAAGCGCGGGGGCGGAACGCTCCGGCATCCCGTCGGGGTGCAATTTGTAGTTGGATCACGAAAACCGGTGGTTGCCCCGCTGGGGCTACCACCGGCTAATGGCCGCCGTCCCTGCCGGGACGGATCCCTCTCTTGAGCCAATCACCCAATCACCCAAAGACCCAACGACTCAATGACCCCGGCATCACGCCTTCCGTCGCGCCACGATCACCGTGAACAACGGCTCGCTGAACGCACCTTCGCGCACCAGCTCCATCTCGCGGTCGATCAGGCTCTGAACGAGCTCGTTGTGTTCCTCGGAGAGCATCTCTGTTCCCTTGATCGCGCAGAAGATCGGGAAGAGCAGATTGCCCCAGTACGGCTTCTCCTGGAGGATGTCGAAGTGCTCGTTGATCGCGGGTCGGATCGAGCTCGATGCGATCATCTCCGAGGGATCGTGCCAGTCGAGAGGTGCGATTGACCGGCTGGAGCCGGAGCGATTCGGGAATCTCCTCCCACAGGGCGCGGGCGTGGACGAGATGGTCGTCGGTCCACTCGTCGCGCGACGGGCCGACGTAGTCGTCGAGATAGAGAAGCCCGTGGCTCCGCAGGCTCTGCCGCACCTCGCCGAGCATCCGGTGAGGATCGGCGATGTGATGGAGAGAGCCGTGGAAAAACGCGATGTCGTAATGATTCCTGCGAAGCCGGATCTGGTCGCAGTCAGCCACGCGATAGCGCACGGCATCGACACCCTCTTCGCGAGCCAGCCGTCGCGCCTCACGGACGGATGCTTTCGACACATCGAATGCATCCATCACGTCGCACACGCGGAGATGCCTGATGGCGCGCTCCAGAGCGCCGGTCCCGCAGCCGATGGAGACGCCGCAGTCGAGCGGTTTGTACGCCCAACCCGCCTTGAACGCCGTCAGAGGCCAGAGCCACGGCACCTCGGTGAGCAGCCGGTTCACGTGTACCCGCACCAGCGGATGTGCAGTCCAATAGATGCTCTGGGCGAGATTGTGCTCGTCCCAGAAGGTGGAGATCTCCTCGCGCTTTCGCAATGCTTCGCGCCGGGCTCGAACGCTACGCTTCAGTCTGTCGATCGCGCTCATGACCGTCCTCTTGCCAGCGCGAGAACCACGCGCCGCTCGTCCAGCCACGCGGTCTCGACATGACCATCCATCGATCCTGCCTGAAACTCGAATGATCTTCCATCGGAAGCGACGGAAGGAGCGTGGAGTGATACTTCCCGATAGCGGGTGACGCCAGCGGCCTTCAGCGCGGCTTCCTTGGCGCTCCAGAGCTCGAGAAGTTGATCGTCATCATTCGTCAGCAGCAGATCCTCCTCGTCATCCCGTAGAAAAAATCGCCGCGATCGGAGGTCCACCGGGCGCCGCACCTGGATGTCGATCCCGATCGGAGCGGGAGAGATTGCCGCGGCGGCCAGATGGGCTGAGTGGGAAATCGAGAGATGCAGCTCGCTCGACCGGCCGTGGATGTGGAGAGCAGGAGCGATCCCCCGCGACGGGATGACGCATTCGGACGGGTCGTCGCAGAGACCGAGCCGGATCGCGAGCTGCTTGACCGCAATCCTCGCCATCATCCACTCACTACGCCGTCTCTCTAGCTCGATCTGTTCCCCGATCTCCAGTTCGGAGGGATGAAGCCAGGCGACCGGATCCGAAACCTCTCCGGCGTTCACGATGCTGACGAGCGCCGCGAGCCGTTCTGGAACCTGCATCTTCATTCGTCGACAGGAACCGCCGTAATTGACCCGGCACTCCCGGTCGCACTATCGACAATCGAGAGCCGAGCCGCAAGGACGCCGCCGTCGACGGTGATCCTGATGCCGCCATCAGGCGCCGGGGCGGCTCCGAGTGCCGTGGCGAGATCGCTGACGAGGAAGCCCTTCTCCTCCTCCAGGGAGACGAAGTACGGAGTCCCGAGGGGCGACCCGTTGCGATCCACGACGGCGATCCGCGCAGTCGCAGGACCCGCGCCGAAGTTCACGAGTGAGAGATTCATCCGCTCCGAGTCGCCGGTATCGAGACCCGGGATCAGAAGTGAGTCAGCACGACGCTCTCTGCCGGCGGCATCCGCAAGAGTGAGAGCGTTTGAATGGCTCCCGCGCGAGCTCGACGGTTCGCGTGTCGTCACCATCATCGTGACTGGCGGGTAAGTCTGGTCGTAGACGAGCCAGAGCGTTCCGAGCTCCTGGGTGACGCCGAACAGATTGCGGGCTATGTCCTCGATGCGGCGCGCCTCGTGCGGAGGGACCGCGAACGGCTGCTCCTCGATCGACTCTGCGGTGACATACCGCAGGCGGTACGCGACCGGGACATCGTGAGGATTGCGGATGAACAGCTCCGAGGACCATCTCGCACCATCACCACCGGTGACTGATCCCACCGAAGGGAAAGCCATTCGGCCGGCAGGCTGGGGACGGAGCGCCACCGCGTCGGGACCCGGGACCGGATCGGGAGGTGTCCATGGGCCGGGTTTCGTTTTCTGTGGCACCCACAGATCGACCCCCTCGACCATCACGTCTGGTTTGTAGTGATGTTCGATCCAGGAGGCGACGAGCGGCGCGCGATCGCGGTTGAGCACGCCGTCGAAGCGATCGTAGCTGTCTGGGGAGCTCATCACGATCAGAGCGGGCCGCGATCGCTCGAGATCTCGAACGACCTCCCGCTGCAGTGCGATCGGCGACACGATTGGAACCTGGTAGAAGCGCGTCGGGTTCGGACGATCAGCCAGGAAGTAGAGCGCCGGCTGATTGGAGAAATCGTAAATCGGCTCGTCGCGCCCCACTCGCTCTTCGATCGCGGCCACCACCTTTCCAATTCGGCGCCTGCTCTCCTCTCCCAGATCGTCGGGAGCCGTTCCGGCACGACGCTCCTTGAAGCCGACGGTGCTCTCGAGACGTGTCTCGAGCAGTGATGGTGCCCAGGAGATCACCAACAGCACCGGAATGAGAACCACTGTTGCGATCGTCGCGGCGATGCGGACGCCGGGAGCGTGACGGCGGAGAAGAACGACGAGCCGCCAGATCAGTGCGACGAGAATGGGACTGATCAGAAATGCTGCGAACCACTGGTGGAAAAAGTCGGAGCGTCCCAGAGCACTTCTCTGCGTGACCGTGGCGAACACGACGAGAACGGCCAGAACCTGGTCGTCGATCGACACGGTCCGCCGGATGGCGCGAAGGCCGAGCACGATGACCGCGAATGAGAGAATCAGCGGGTTGATGACAAAGCGGATGTGCCACGCGAGCTGAAACAGCGACTCAGCCGGCATCTGCTTCGAGAACCAGTTGTCGATGTCGGGAAACGGGAGGGACCAGGTCGCATCGATCAGCCCGGGAATCGTGACGAAGCTCGTCGTGAAGAACGCGCCTGCCAGGCCCTTCGAACCGAGCCACAGAAGGAAGGGCGCGGCGCCGAGACACACGCCTGCTGCGAAGAGCGCGGTTCTCGAGAGGACCCGTCCGATTCGATCCCGGGACGGCTCCATCAGCCAGAGCGCAACGAATGAGACCGGCGCCGCAATGAGGCAGTACAGACCGATCTCGAAGCTGAAAAAGAGAGCCACTCCCGAGACGGCTCCGGCCAGCAGCACCGGAAACATGCGACCGCCACGGATCGCGAGCACCAGAAGGATGACGACCGCGATCTCGAGAAGCGCTCGTTGGTTGTCCGCGGCCAGAATGAATGCACCCAGGACCGCTCCCGCGGAGGCGACCCACGATCGGAATGAGACCCAGGAGACGACCCAGATCAACGGGATCATCAGCGCCTGAAGAATCGTCGTCCGCATCGTCGCGACATCGATCGATCTGCCGAAGATCTCCATCAGCCATGCGTCGAGAAAACCGTTCTGGAGGAGACCGTGAAGAGGGAAGACGCCGCTGTACGGCAGCTTTCCTCGAAGGTAGTCGGACGCGGGTCCCAGCGTCTCTCCATGATGGAAGAGATCGATCCACGCCGTCGAATGTGCCGCGGCCGCGTAGCCGACCACGAAGAGCATCGCGGGAACCGCGAACCACGCCGTCAGGCGCTCGATCACGAGATCCGAGGGAGCCGAAGCTCGTGACAGCGTAAAGACCGCCAATCCCGCGATCGAGAGCGCCACAGCAGCGGCGAACGAAGCAGCAGGCACGATCGGGAGGAGTGCGGCCAGCGGCAACAGCGTCAGCGGAAATGCTCCGCCCGCGATTCTCTCCGGAAGCGGGTTTGCCGCGTGCTCACGCCGCGTGAAGAGAATCGAGAGTCCCATGACGGCGCCCCACCACAAGGCGAGAAGAACCACGACGAATATCGACTCGAGCAGGAGCGACGGAATGTGCGCGATCCTCTGCCCCGTCGCCAGATAGCGAAACAGAATCAGCGCCAGCCCCTCGGAGACGATCAGCGCGTGCGTGGCGCGATCGGTGGCGGCAATCACGTTCTGCAACCTCTCGAAACGTGCGTAGAGGCTCCAGCCTGCCAGGATCATCCATGCGAGGACGGGCGGAAACAGAACGGACCACAGTTCCTTGTAGGTCGTGAGATACAGAATCGGCGAGAGCAGGAGTGGTAATGCCGTAAGCGCGACCACACGAAGAGGCGCCGCGGCAGGCGCAGTGCGCGTGATGCGCCGCCCGATCTTCGGGAGCAGCCAGATCAGCAGGAGTGTGAAGAGCGGAACGAAGAGGAGAAAGAAGCCGAAGCGGACGTAGTCCTGGAGCTTGGAGATTCCGTCGACCGTCACACGCCCGATCGCGACTGGTTCAGTGGGCGCAAAATCGAGAAACTTCTTCGTCGAGACGAAGAACCCCGCCGCATAGCAGAAGGCAGCAAGATTGATGAGCAGCGATCGGAATGAGCTCGAAGCGTTTGTCGGGGCGGGTTCGGTCATTGAACAGTCGTGTGGGTCGCGCGTCCCGCGCGATGCATGCTGGCGTCCCGCCAGTATGCCTGAGGGGCAGTCGACAGTCGACAGTCGACGGTTGTCAGACGATGCAGTCATTGGTCGTTGGGGTCATTGAGACATTGAGTCATTGGTCAGGAGAAACCCGCAAAGGTGACCCTCCTTACAGGCCCGCGAGGGCGGGCCGACACAACCTAGCCCAGCGGCGTAAGCCCTGGGACACCGGACACCGACACAACCCCAGAGGCCGCGAAGGCGGCCGGCACAAGGGGGGGGTGGGTGGATCGACGGGATTCTTTTGTGTCGCCCGCCTTCGCGGGCTGGGGGGATCTGCATGACCCTGTGTCCCAGGGCTTACGCCGCTGGGCTAGGTTGTGTCGCGCCGCCTTCGCGGCGCTGTGAGGTACTCTTCCATCATGGACACGATCGACGCAATCCGGCTTCTCGAGCGCAACGGAACTGCGCTCGTCGCGCTCCTCGATCATCTCGATCCTGAGCTCGCTCTGTGGAGACCGCAACCTGACAAATGGTCGTTTCTCGAGGTGGCCTCCCATCTTCTCGACGAGGAGCGCGACGATTTCCGCACCCGCATCAGGCTCACGCTCGAGAATCCGGAGCAGGAGTGGCCGAGGATCGATCCGGAAGGATGGGTCGAAGAGCGAAACTACGCTGGCCGGGTCTTTCGGGACGTCGTGAATGAGCTCCGGCGCGAGCGAGCGGCTTCGCTCGAATGGCTCCGCATGACGCCCGTCGATCTCGACGCATCCCACCGCCACCCGCAGCTCGGCCCCATGCGCACCGGCGATCTCCTCGCATCGTGGGCCGCTCACGATCTTCTCCACCTGCGCCAACTGACACGCATGCAGTTCCATTGGCTGGAGACGCACGCGAAGCCGTACTCGCTCGACTACGCCGGACCGTGGTGAGGCGGGTTCAGAAGATCCGTTAAGACGAACCACCACCCCTCCTTACAGGCCCGCGCAGGCGGGCCGATACAACCCCTTCCTTACAGGCCCGCGCAGGCGGGCCGATACAACCTAGCCCAGCGGCGTAAGCCCTGGGACACCGGCACCCGGCACAACCCCGGAGGCCGCGAAGGCGGCCGCCACAAGGGGGGGGTGGGTGGATCGACGGGATTCTTTTGTGTCGCCCGCCTTCGCGGGCTGAGGAGATTTGCATGACCCTGTGTCCCAGGGCTTACGCCGCTGGGCTAGGTTGTGTCGCGCCGCCTTCGCGGCGCTGTAAGGAGGTCGCGCCTGACCGACCAACGACCAACGACCAACGACCAACGACTACAATACCCCCATGAACGAACAACTACGTCCACGCATCGGAGTCATGGGTGGCTCCGGCCTCTATCAGATGGAAGGTCTCGAGATCATCGAGGAGCGCGAGATCGAGACGCCGTACGGGTCGCCTTCGGACCCGATATCGATCGGAAAAGTCGACGGAGTTCCAGTGGCGTTTCTCTCGCGCCATGGCAAGGGTCACCGGAAGATGCCGACCGAGATCAACTTCCGCGCGAACATCTTCGCCCTCAAGCTCCTCGGCGTCGAGATGATCCTCTCGGCCTCGGCGGTCGGATCGATGCAGGAGCGGTATCGCCCAACCCACATCGTCTTCCCGAACCAGCTCATCGACCGCACGAAGCATCGCATCGACACGTTCTACGGCGACGGCCTCGTCGTCCACGTCTCGATGGCCGATCCCGTTTGCCACGACGTCGCACACGTCGCCTCGGAGACGGCAAAGGAGCTCGGTGCCGCGAGTCACTACGGCGGTACCTACGTCTGCATCGAGGGACCGCAGTTCTCCACGCGTGCGGAATCAGTGCTCTACCGCTCATGGGGAGTCGATGTCATCGGCATGACGATGATGACCGAGGCGAAGCTCGCGAGAGAAGCGGAGATCTGCTACGCGACCATGGCGCTGGTGACCGACTACGACTGCTGGCACGACGTGGAAGAAGACGTGAGCGTCGAGCAGGTGATCAAGTACCTCCAGCAGAACGCAAAGACCGCGTGCGACATCATCCGCGGATCGGTCGGAAAACTCGCCGACAGAGAGCGCGCCTGCGCCTGCTCCGAAGCCCTCAAATACGCCATCCTGACCCCAAAAGAATCAATCGCCCCCGAGCGCCTCGAAGAGCTCCGCCCCATCCTCGGCAAGTACCTGTGAGGCAGTCGACAGTCGACGGTCGTCAGTCGACAGAAGAACTTTTTTTGTTCAGCCCGCAGTCGCCAGATGCGGTTGGAGCAACTGATGGTCGGACTGAGCGCATAACGTCCCGCCTTCGCAAACTCCCGCCCGCGAAGCGGGCAAAAGGTAATAGCCCCCGGCTTCAGCCGGGGGTCCGGTCGATCTCCCCACCCCACGCGAGCCCGCGAAGCGTGCGAGAGATCGCGCATGCCGCAAAAATCGCCCGTGCAGGACGCGATATCCAGCCAATCCGACAAGGAAATGAGATAATCGTCTCAGTCATGAAAGCCAATCAATCGATCACCACCCGGCTGATCCGTCCGGGTGAGCCGGAACCTCGCGATTCCTGGGAAGGAACAACGCCGGGAGAGCGGATGGAGGCCGTATGGATGCTGACGAAAATCTGCTATGGCTGGAATGGCGGACAGGATGAGCCGAGACTTCAAAGATCTGTTGTCAGAGTTCACCGCCCACGGAGTTGACTACCTCGTGGTGGGAGCGCACGCGCTCGCCGCCCACGGCCACGTAAGGGCCACCAAAGACATCGACATCTGGATCAGGCCCTCCGAGGAAAACGCTGCAAGGCCCTTGCAGCAATCGCGGCGTTTGGCGCACCCTTGGGCGATCTGACGGAGAAGGATCTCGTCACACCCGGCATCGTGTTCCAGATCGGCGTGGAGCCATTGCGGATAGACATCCTTACCGCAATCGACGGCGTCGAGTTTGATGACGCATGGGCCAGACGCGTAGACGCTCGTCTGTTCGACCAACCAGCAGTTGTCCTTTCGAGAAAGGATCTGATCCGCAACAAAAAGGCGTCGGGGCGCCTGCAGGACCTCGCGGATGTCGAGAGACTCGAGCAGGAATGAGAGGAACGCTGTGTGTCGCCTCCGGCGACCACCGGCGTCGTGGCGGTTTCCAACCGGCACCTACGCAGCAGTCGGTCGTCAGTCGTCAGAAGAGGCGCGGACAGGTGGCTGCGCGATGACGGCTCATGCAGTAGAACGACAGCTCGTGCCTTAAACCGACAACTCGTGCCGTAGGGCGACAAGTCGAGATCCGAAGGCAGTCGGCGCATGGGACATCCAGCCACTCGAGCGACTATCAATCGCCCACGTCCCGTCGAGCTTTGTTTTACTGCGGCGTCACGACAGTCACTTGTTGGGTTTCGTTATTGGTGATGCTGACAAATGCCCAGAATCGAAACCCTGGCATGATCGGTTCGATCGCAATTCGAAAGTGATCAGAATTCTGGAGCGCGGGGTGGCGCTCGGTAATTCGCGCAATTTCTGCGTAGTCGGGAAAAAACCGGCTGAAGCCGGAAACGTGCGGTTCCAGCACGATTTCCTCCTGAGCAATCAGTAGGTTTGTGTCCTGATCAAAGAAACTGATCAGAAAGCTTCCTCCGACTCCATCTGGTCCGTAGAGACGCAGGTGGCTTCGAAAGGGCGCAGCAGTCGGAATCTCGAGCAGGTGAATCGCTTCGGACCGAAACTCGGTCTCTCGCACAACCGGGATTTCCGTTCCGGCAGACTCTGCCTCCCGTGTGATGTCCCGGATGCGCAAGTGAAAATGAAGATCCTCAGCCTCTTCAGGTGCGTAGTAGATCAGAACCCCGTGGGGGGTGCTGCTTCCAGCGTCTGGCCCCTGCGCCCACCGGAAGCGCCGGCTCACGTGATTGGGGTCTAACATCACTCCCTCCGGGCAGGGTGAGATATGCAGGCAGAGGGCATCGAGGTAACGCACAAAAACCTCGTTGTCGCTGCTGTTGTATGCCACAAAGGCTGTTTTCCATTGGGACCCGTGGCCACCGGGTATCGTTACACTGGTCATTGCAATGGGTACCAGTGCCATTTCCAGTTCCTGAGCACCAACGGGCCAGAAAATCGGAAGCATTACCAGGACGGATACGAGACTTTTCAACCCGAGACTCCTTTGATATCTAAGCTGCGTTCTGCAATGTGGACTGCGGTACCGATCACGGTCCTCCAAACTGACTCTGCAGGGCGATCAAACATTGCGCGGGGAGTAAAGACCAAACGAACTCTGCAAAGTTATAGCCGTTAGTGGTGGCACAAGATAGTGTCAGATTCGGACACCATGCCCTGGCCGTCCCTGCAGCGGCGAGAATCAGTACAAGACCGAGCTCGAAACACCCGCGCGATGTGAAACGTCGTGGAGGGGGCGGTTTCCAACCGGCACCTACGCAGTCGCCAGCAGTGGGTCGTCGGCCGAAGCGCAGAGCGACTGACAGTTCATGCCGTAGAACGACAGCTCGTGCCGAAAACCGACAGCTCGTGCCGGAGAGCGACATGGGAGGCGAAGCGGCGATGGTCCCGTCGTGGTTCGATCCGGCATCCCTCCGGGATGCGGAGGTGTGGGTGTGGCACGTGACCGGCGGTTGCGCCTCCGGCGCTACCACCGGCTAATGGCCGTCACGCCTCCGGCGTGATGACGCCACGACGCCACGACTGAATAACCTCGCTCTACAACCAACAACCAACAACAACAACCAACGACCAACGACCAACGACCAATGACCAATGACTTAATGACCCAGACGACCACCGGGACCTCGGACTCCGGACTCCCCCGCTCCATGCTAAACTCCCCGCCACTCCACATCTGACAGGACAACCACATGACGTCTCCCACTGCCGAGCGTGGCTCGATCGGCGATTCGGGGGAGCAGTTCGGGTGGCCACTGGCACGTCTCGCCTGCTCGGTTCACGAATCCTTCGCATGGAACGGCCCTGCCGTCGAACCGAAGACGTGCGTCACGCTCGAGCGATCATGGGGTGAGCGTCACCGGCTGAGTCTCGTCGCGCAGTTCGCCGCCCACCAGGCGTTTCTCGCGTTTGCTGGTCTCGTCGATGGTGCGTTTGACGCGTCCGAGTGGACCGTCGTCAAGACGCGCGGGAGTGATGTCCGGCTCCTGCGGATCGCTGCGAAGAGCCGACAGCGACTGGTCGGGAGCAACACCATTCGACCATGCGGTACGGTTCGCCCGCTTCCTCGGAGTCGATGATCTCGCGGCGCTTTCACGGCCATGGGGACGCGCGGACCATGTGTACTCAGAAGCACGCGTCCGACTCGCTGAAGGAACCGCGGCGGATCTGAGCGCCGTTGGACGTGCAGCATCCGGCGCAATAGTCAGTCCCGGCGCCGAGGAGCTCGACCGGCTGCTCGGCGGACCTGCGCTCACGCGCAGCGACGACGCGTTCGTTGCGCTCCGCAACGTCGCTCGCCTGTCCGGCCGTCGCTCTCATCAGCATCGGCGGACCAGCCGCGAACCCGCTCCTTCGTGGAAGCGGCCTCGCTTCGCTGCATGCTCTATCTAGCCGGCGCTCAGCTTCGATGATGCAGAGCCTGTCGTCGAGACACTGCTCGAGATGAAGAGCGCGCTGGTCATCGTCGAGCAGGCAGAGCGGCTCGACCCATTCAGTCGCACGGTCGTGGCGAGACTGATCGACGAGGGACGGCAGATCACTTTTGCGGACGACGCACTCTCACGCGAGACCATTACCGGTCGTGGATGCGCCGCAGCCGCCTCTTCGTGGTCTCCCCTTCCGCCGAGTCGATGCGGGCGCTTCTGTCGAGCTTTTCGGAATGCGACGAGAATCACGCTCGCGCGCGAACTGGAGCAGTTCTGCGCCTCGGACGCATACGAGTCCTATCTGCGTTTCGGTACGGTTCCCGTCTTCGTCGGGCTGACGATCCCACAGCCTCGCTCGGTGAGCCGGCTCGGTCATTTCTGGGCGCGCTCTCGCTCCTCGGACGTGAGGTGGATCTGGAGCTTGCCACGCGTTTCCTTTCGGGCAATCGGCGCCCTGGTCAGCCCGGTGGAGTTGGGGCGTCCCGGTGTAGGCGTCATCTCGAACGGAAGATTCATTTTCGAATCGGACGAGATCTGCCGGCAGCTTCAGCGTCATCTCTCCCACGAGATGATCGAGTCGCTCGTCGACCTCCGCGCTCGAGCTGATCGGCGATGACGCTCCGCTCTCCCGTTGGCGGCTCGAGCTTCGGATCGACGATCGCGACGGTGCGCTTCGAACGCTCGAGAGTGCGCTCGCAGACGGGAAGGATCGACGAAGCATCTGCGGTCGAGGAGTTGCGGGATGCCTCCTTTCGCGCCGCCGAGCTGCGGGACCACGAGCTGCTCGCCACTCTGGAAGCGGAGATTCTCTGCAGGCGTGGCGCCTACCGTTCCGCCCTCGATCTCGTCGAGGGGATCGCAACATCGCGGGCGCGGCTGGTGGCGGCGCGAAGCTGCCGGCGGTTGGGGCGCTACGGCGAGGCCCTCGAGTTTCTGAAGGAGACGGAACCTTCGTTCACGTCCAACCTGCTGACAGGTGTGTTGCACCGGCTCGAAGGACGGCTCGAGATGGCAGGCGAAGCCTTCGAGGAGGCTGCATCCCTTTCGTCCACTCCCTCCGAACGCATCCGTCTCGACTTCGAGCGGGCGGTTCTCGCGATCGACGGGGATCGAAAGCCGAAGACCGTGTGGAAGCGCGCAGCAGAGTCCGACCATCCCTGGCTCGTCGCCCGGTTCGATGCGTATCAGGCTCTGTCTCGAGGCGAGTACGAGATCGCGGCAGACAAGGCCGTTCGAGCGATCGAGTCTGCGCCCGATCTGTTCGAGCGGATCGACGCCAGTGTCGATCTCGTTTTCGCTCACTTCATGGCGGGAGAGTGGCAGGATGCCGCGACCGCCGCGCGCCAGGCGCTGCAGCTCATCGAGGAGACCGAAGGAGACCGGGCCGGTGGCGGCGTTCTCTACACGCTCGCATATCTGAGTGCGGATGAAGGACGTTGGCGGGAAGCCGAAGCGCTGCTGAGGAAGCTGGAGAGCTTCTACGAAGAGACCCACGACGAGCGAAGAACGCGCGAGCTGGAGTTGATCCGGGCACAGCTCGCGCTCGGCAGACTCGACTACTCGGAGGCCCGCCGCGCCGCCACGCGTGTCGAGCCGTGCGATTCATCCGAGATCCGTTACGCGGCGAGGCTGATTCTCGACGAGCTCGACTGGATCGAGGGATCGCTTCCGATGCCGCGCGTCGACGGCCGCACCGGCTGTGCTGAGCTCTTGCGACGCAGCATGCTGATCCGCGTGCGCGGCGGAGAAGACGCAGAGCTCGATCCGTTCTCCCGCAAACTCCACGATCTGGAGCAGGCCGCAATCAACGGATCGGGTACGGAGATTCCGGAGCCCTCGAATCCGGGTGAGCGGCTGAGACTGATCCGTTCACTCGACGCTCTCCAGCGACGTCTCGGCTCGACTCTCTTCGAGGATTCGCTCGCGCGTCTCTGCGAGGAGGCTGGGATCGACAGGAAGATGGAGCGGGAGCCGGCGGCACAGCGCCTTCTGGTTGCGCTCGCGAAGAGCGACATGCCGCCGCCGGAGTTGCCCATCGCCGGAGTCGATTGGCGTTTTGCCGTGCGAAACCGGCTCGGTGTCTGGCGGCAGTACGGTTCCCTTCCTCACTGCGACTCGAACCAGCTCGAAGTCATCGCCGTGGATGATGACGTCCTGCGGATCGGAGATTCCGGTCTGCTCTGGCTGCAGGGCGAGATCGAGTGGAGCGGTGATCTGCGAGAGGCGCTCGCTGATCTGTGGCGGGTGAAGTGGGAGCATCGCAATCTCGTCCGCCTGAACGAGCAGATGTCGAGCACGGTGCGGGACGATGTTCCCGCCTCCGAGGATGGGATCATCGGCGAGTCGGCCGCGCTCCGTGAGGCGCTGCGGCCGCTGCCGTTTGCGGCCCGGAGCGAGCTCGCCGTCACGATCGAGGGAGAGACGGGAACCGGGAAGGAGCTCGTTGCCCGCGCCATCCATCGCAGGTCCCCACGTCGCTCGCATCCCTTTACGCCCGTGAACTGTGGAGCACTGCCGGAGAACCTCGTCGAGAGCGAGCTCTTCGGTCATGTCCGCGGCGCATTCACGGGTGCCGATCGTGACCGGGTCGGACTGATCGAAGCGAGCGACGGGGGGACGCTCTTCCTTGACGAGATCGGCGAGCTGCCGCTCCCCGCCCAGGCGAAGCTGCTGCGATTTCTCCAGGAGGGAGAGTTCCGACGCGTGGGCGAGACTGAAACTCGCACGGCCGACGTCCGGATCATCGCCGCGACCAACCGCAAGCTGGAGAAGGAAGTCGACGAAGGCCGGTTCCGGCAGGATCTCTATTATCGGATCAAGGGGATCGAGATCCCTCTGCCCCCGCTCCGCCGCCGTGGCAACGATGTCCTGCTGCTCGCCCGGAAGTTTCTCGCGGACGCGCAACGTGCGGCCAAAGCAGGTCCGACGGGATTCACCGACGATGTCGAGTCTCTCCTTCTCGGATACCAGTGGGAGGGCAACGTCCGCGATCTGCAGAATGTCGTGAGCTGGGCGTTCTCACTCGCCGGTGACGCTCCGCTCATCACGATCGATCATCTCCCTCAGCGCGTTCGCAACGCTACCGCACGAGCCTCGAAGCGAGGCAACTTCTACGAGGAGCTCGCCCAGTTCCGCCGCCAGATGATCGAGCAGTCCCTCCTCGAAGCCGGAGGCAACCAGAGCCGCGCCGCCAAAACCCTCGGTATGACGAGACAGGCGCTCTCGTATCAGATCAAGGAATTGGGCATTCACGTGCGGAAAGAAGTGAAACGTGCAAAGTGAAAAGTGCGAAGTAGAAGAAGTGATCTGCGCGCGTTGTGAAGGGTGAATGTCGGCTCCTGTCATCCCGAGCGGGTGGGCGGGTGGGGATGCGAGGGATCTCGCCATGACGGGCACCCGTCCATGAGTATTGTTTCCGGTGCCGCTCGTGTAGCTTCGTTCTGGTGTCGTTGCAATGGGATGGCGAGGCCCTTCGCTTTCCCGCCCGCCCACCCGCTCAGGGTGACGTGACGTCGAACCTTGCTGCCCCCCTTTTCACTTATAACTTCGCACGTTTCACCTCACCAAATCCGCATACCGGCCAGCCCGCCACGCTCCACTCCGTTATCATGTGCGGCTGAAGGAGATTCTGCATGACACGTCGCGCCATCGTCGCAGCCGTACTCACGATTCTCGTTGCATTGCCGATCGCGGCGCAGGTGCCGACGCCGTGGGAGTATCTCGGGTACGACGCGGGTGAGCGGTTTACGCCGTACCACCGGATCGTCGATTACTTCGAGTTGCTGCAGGAAGAGTCCGGGATGCTGGAGCTGCAGACGTATGGTGAGACGTGGGAAGGGCGGCCGCTCACGCTGGCTGTGATCGCGAGTCCCGACAATCTCGTAAGACTCGAGGAGGTCCGTCAGCAACTCGATCGTCTCTCCGATCCCCGCCGGACGACAGCCGCGGAAGCCGAAGAAATCTCACGCTCGATCCCGACGGTGGTGTGGCTGGCATTCGGCGTTCACGGCAACGAGTCCTCATCGGCGGAAGCGGCGATGGTCACGGCACACTGGCTTCTCTCGCCCGAGGCTGAGGCTGTCCGCGAGAACGTGATCGTGCTCATCGATCCGCTGGAGAACCCGGATGGACGCGAGCGCTACGTCAACTGGTTCCGGCAGAAGCTCGGGACCAAACCGAACCCGGGCCCGGAAGCGGTCGAGCACGATGAGCCATGGCCGGGCGGCCGTTACAATCATTACCTCGTCGACATGAATCGCGACTGGGCGTGGGCGACACAGCCGGAGACCCGGGGCAGGATCAATGTGTTTCAAGCATGGCATCCTCAGGTCGTCGTCGATCTCCACGAGATGGGCTACAACTCAACGTACTTCTTTCCTCCCAACACGTCGCCGACGAACCAGAACATCGATCCGGACGTCACCGCGTGGCTCGAGACTTTTGGAAGAGCGAACGCTGCCGAGTTCTCGGAGCGCGGCTGGCCGTTCTTCGTTCGTGAGAGCTTCGATCTCTTCTACCCGGGCTACGGTGATTCGTGGCCGAGTCTCCGCGGCGCGATCGGAATGACGTTCGAAGTGGCCGGCGGTGGGCGTGGGGGCCTGGCGGTCGAGAGAGAGGACGGCACGCTGTGGACGCTGGCCGAGCGGATCGAGCAACACTCCGTCGCCGCCATCAATACGGTGAAGACGGCGGCCGCGAATCACCAGGAGCTGCTGATGCACACCTGGGCGGTCGCGGGCACGGCGATGGAGAATCCGAAGAGCTTCCTGCTTCTCCCGGGTGGTGTCGCGTTCGATGATGCAATCGATCTGCTCCAGATCCAGGGAATGGAGGTCTCGTTCCTGAGCGAGCCGGTCAGTATGAGAGCGACGAAGATCGGAAGTGGCGAACAGGCTGTGCACAACTTCCCCTCGGGTACCGCCGTCGTGAGCACTGCGCAACCCCTCGGAGCGTTCGCCAAAGCCGTACTGGAACAGAATCCCGTCCTCCCTCCGGAGTTCGTCGACGAGCAGCGAGAGCTCGTGGACGCCGACGAGTACGTCGAGTTCTACGATCTGACGGGCTGGTCGATTCCTCTGGCGTTCGACGTCGAGACATGGCAGACGACCGGAAGTGTTCCGTCCACGAGGCTCAGTGCGACGAGAGCCGACCAGGGCGGATCGTTCGAGAGCGGCTCCTACGGCTGGCTCATCGATGGCCTCGATCCGGCCGTCTACAGAGCCGCCGCCGCGTTGAACCGCGCGGGGGTGCGCTTCGGAATCATCTCCGAGGAGGCTCGGGTCGACGGACGCGTGTTCGCTCCGGGGACCTTGTCGGTGTTGCGCTACAAGAATGTGGAGAAGCTTGACGAGACACTCCGGGAGATCGTCGCAGAGTCGGGTGCGGACCTGATTGCTCTCGACCGCGGCTGGATCGGCGATCTCACTCTCGGTTCCGGCGCCATCGAGCCGTTCGTCGATCCCCATATCCTCCTCGTCGGCGGCGATGGAACAGATCCTACGTCAATGGGCGCGCTGTGGTACACGCTCGACGTGACGGTCGACATGCCGCACACGGTCGTGAATCTCGATTCTCTCAACAGAGTCGACCTCTCCGATTACAAGGTGATCATCCTCCCCGACGGCCGCGGTTACGGCCGGGCGTTCGGAGGTGAGAAATCGGAGGCGCTACGCGAGTGGGTTCGCAAAGGGGGAACACTCGTGGCGATCAAGGGCGCTGCCGCGGCGCTGCGCGAAGGGGAAGACAGTCTTTCGGAAGTGGAGGTCCGGGGCGCCGGGGAAGACGAGGAGGAAGATGCTGAACCGGGGCAGAAGCGATATACCGGCTACTACGTTCCCGGTGCCGTCTTCGCGACCGACGTGCGTCGACGGGACCATCTCTCGTTCGGTATCGGTGCGAGCGATCCGGCGGTCCTGATCGAAGGGGGCGTCGCACTCGAGCTCGCTCCGTACGCCGCTGCGAACATCGTCACCATTCAGAAGGAGACGCCACTGATCGCCGGTCTCGCGTGGCCCGAGTCAGTCGAGAAGATCGCCGGCTCAGCCTGGCTGACGTCCGAACGCGTCGGACGCGGCAGAATCATCACGTTCGCCGATGAGCCTCACTACCGGCTGTTCTGGAAGGGAACACTGCCGTTCTTTCTGAACGCGGTGATGTATACGCCGTCGTTCGTGGACTGAGTTGAGTCATTGAGTCATTGAGTCATTGAGTCGTTGGGTCATTGGGTCGTTGAGTCGTTGGGTCATTGGGATTTCAGGGTCATTGTTACTGCGAGTAACGGCCTGTCATTCCGAGCGCAGCGAGGAATCTGGGCGGTGGTCCGAGGGTCGCCTATCCCTCCAACCAGACTCCTCAGTCGCGCCGGAGGCGCTCCATCGGAATGACAGGGACGAACCGCTCCCGCGTCAAGCGCCTCGTCGGCCCAACGGCCAATGACCCAACGACCCACCATCCCCTATAATCTCCTTCGATGGCGAGCAGGAAGACCTACAAGATCGGCGACGTCTGCAAGATGGCGGATGTGCAGCCGTACGTGCTCCGGTACTGGGAGACGGAGTTCGAGCAGCTCGCGCCGGGTAAGTCGGGCGGCGGACAGCGGATGTACACGCAGGACGAGATCGACATCATCCTGCGGATCAAGGAGCTGCTCTACTCGGAAGGCTTCACCATCGCCGGCGCGAAGAAGAAGCTCGAGTCGGAGACGAAGAACGGCAAAGTCGTCGATGAACCGGAAGAGTTCTCGTCACCCAAAGTCGATGCGAAGCGGCGGGACGTGATCAGCGAGGCGAAGAAGGAGCTGCGGGAGCTGCTCGATCTTATCGGTCGGTAGTCGTTGGTCGGCAGTCGTTGGTCGTTGTGATTGGTCCTGTCTCCGAGTGGCCGTATGAGATCCTTCGACCGTCCTCACTCCCGCTTCGCGGGATCCGGCGGCTCAGGATGACAGCCCATGTCGCTCAACGGAGCAGCACAAAAAGTAACGGACTAGCTCGCCGATCGCGCACCTGCTCTCGAGCTGCGAGTCGACGGATAGTCGCAGCGCGGCTGCTCCGCTTGCGCTCGGATTCGCCTCCTCGTACATAGTGTCGACTCTGCCTGCGGGGCCGAACTCTTCGTCAGCGCCTTGCATCCGCACCACTCTCCGCTCGCCTCGCTGACGATATCGCTCAGGTGCAGAAATACCAACGACTAGCGACCAACGACTTCCCCCGCCCTCTTCCACCTGTCGTGCATCCAGAGCCAGAGCTCCGGGGATTGCCGGATGCGTTCGGAGATCTCGTCGTTCATGCGGCGGGTGAGCTGCTCGGCGAGCTCATCGGATTCTTCGAGATCGTGTGTCATGATCGGTTCGGTCACCTCGGCGATCACCTTGTCGCCGCGCCGGTAGCAGAACGCTCCGATGATGGGTGAGCCGTAGCGCAATGCAAGGCGCGCGGGCGCAGCGGTCGTCCACGCTGGCCTTCCGAGGAAGGGGACGAGGAGTCCTTCCCGTGGCTGAACCGCCTGATCGGGGAGCACGAGGACTCCTTCACCTTTCGAGAGGCGGCGCATCAGTGCGCGCGCCGCATTACGCTTCGGCACCATTTCGACGTCGAACCGTTTACGTGCCTGCGTCAGCAGTCTCTCGAGAAGCTCATTGTCGAGCGGTCTGGCGACGACGGCAAATGGGATTCCTACCCGTCCCACCAATCCGATCGCTGACTCCCATGCGCCAAAGTGGGCGGTGTAGAGCACGATGCCGCGGTGGAGGTCGATTGCCTGCTGCATCCGCTCGAATCCGACCACTTCGCTCTGCCGTGTAATCTCCGCGGCCGGAGCACCGATCGTTCTGGCGTAACGGAGCGTCTCGGTGCTGAACCGCTGCCAGCAGCGACGGATCACTTTCTCCCGTTCCTCGGCGCTAATCTCGGGGAGGCTGCGAGCGATATTGTCGAGCGCGAGTCGCGTCCGCGAGCGTGCCACACGGAACAGCAGGCGGCCGAGTGCCTCTCCCACGATTCGGACGAGCGAGCTCGGGAGGAGGCGCAGAAACGTCTGGATCGTGCGGAAGAGCGCATACTCGATCCACTGAAGGACCAGGTTCTTCTTCCGCTTTCGCCGCGGTGCCTGCTCAGCCATGAGTCCTCTCGAAACTGGGTGGGATGCGTCCCGTTCTGCGGCATGCGATCTCGAGCTGCTCGATCAGGTTCTCGTGGAACTCGGCCATCGGCGTCACGACCGCTTCGACGAGGAGGACTCCGACGTCGAGCGTCGGGAACTTCACCCAGTCCTTCTCGGTCGTCACGAGCAGATCTGCACCAATCTCCACTTTGAGGCGCTTGAGCCGTTCGAGGAGCTCCTCATCGTACGTCGCGTGGTCGCGAAACGATTCGTGCCCGACGAGATGGCCGCCGAGCGACTCGATCACGCTGAAGAACCGGTCGTTGTTCGCGAGACCCGCGAAGGCGAGCACTTTCTGCCCGACGAACATACCGAGGCCGTGCTGTTCGCCTCCGAGAACGAGGGCAGTGGGCTCGATCTGGAGGGTGTAGGCCGAGCTGGACCGGCGGGTGCCGTCGCTGGTTCGGGTGAGGAGAATGTCGGCGTCGGTGAGCGCGCTTCGCCCCTCGCGGAGGTGCGGTGCCTGCGGGTCGTCGATCACGATGTCGACGTCGCGATGGAGCTGGAGGTGCTGGAAGCCGTCATCGAGCAGAAATACGTCGCAGTCGCGCTGTGTGAGATACCACGAGCCAGATTCGTAGCGGTCGGCACCGACCACGACGTCGCCTTCGGTGACGTGACGCCGGATCAGGACCGGCTCGTCGCCGAAGCGGCTGGCATCGTCGCCGCTCACGATGGCGAATCTGTCAGTGCCCGAGCGCCGGTACCCGCGTGAGAGCACGGCCACACGCCACCCGCGGGACGAGAGAAGCTTTGCGACGTGGATGACCGCCGGTGTCTTCCCGCTGCCTCCGACGGAAATGTTTCCGATCGAGATGACTGGCCGCGGAAGGCGCCTGGCGCGAAGCATACCCTTGCGATACATCGTGCGGCGGATGCGGTTCACACCGCGCCACGCGAGCTCGAGCGGCATCAGCGGGCTCATCCGATCATCCCCACGATCTGCGTGGCGATGCGTGCGGCGGCTCCGCGATTCGCCACGACTGTTTCGAGTGCGGCATTCGAGCGTCTCGCGTGGGTCTCATCGTTCTCTACGGTCTCGAGAATGAACGACTCGAGCTCGCCCGGGTCGGCGACTGTTACCCCTGCGCCCGAACGGACGAGAGCAGAGCTGATGTCGCGAAAATTATTCATGTGAGGACCGAACGCAACAGGCACGCCGACGGCGGCCGGCTCGATCGGATTGTGACCGCCCGACGGGACGAGGCTTCCTCCGACGAAGGCGGCGCGTGCGTGACGGTAGAGCCGTGATAGCTCGCCGATCGTATCGAGCAGAATCACGTCCGCATCGGTGCCCGGCTGCAGTGCGCTGCGACGGACAAAACGAATCTTCTTCTGTTCGAGCAGCGAAGCAACCTCGTCGAAACGGCCCGGTTTTCTGGGGGCGAGAATCGTCACGACTCCGCGGGAGGTAATCGAGGGAATGATCTCCGTGAGCAGCTCTTCTTCGCCGGGCGTCGTCGAACCGGCCACGAACAGTGCGCGCCCTACCAGGACGGCCTCCAGCTCGTCGACGAAGTCGAGCGGCGCGTCGGACGGCTCGTAGTCGAATTTCACGTTGCCGGCGACCGAGACCTGCTCCGGATCCGCTCCCATTGCGATGAAGCGCTCCCGGTCGACTTGCTCCCGCGCAAGGATGGAACGATATCTGCGGAGGATCTGCCGAGCGAGAGGCCGGATCATTCTGTAGCGGGGAAACGATCTGTCGGAGATGCGGCCGTTGACGAGAAGTGCCGGGATTCCTCGAGCGTGGAGAATGCGCGCGATATTCGGCCAGAGCTCGGTCTCGATCGTCACGTAGGAGGACGGCTGGTACGCATTGATGAAACCGTTGACGATGACACTGAAGTCGAACGGGAACCACGTGACGGTGGCGTCGTGGAATATGCGGCGGGCGAGAGTCTGTCCTGTGACTGTGGTCGTGGTGACGAGAATGGTCGTTCCCGGCCGCAGATCGAGAACCTTGTCGACAATCACCCGGGCCGCAGCGACCTCGCCGACCGAAACCGCGTGGATCCAAAGATCGTGCGACCCGCGGCCGAGACGCAGACCCATCCTCTGGGCGAAACCGCCGGTGGGTTTGCCGCGGATCAGCCTGAGGACGAAGAAGGCCGGGAGGAGCAGAACGAATACGAGGCTCAGTACAACCTCGTAAATGAAGAACATGCGGGGCATAATGAAGGGCGATGATTCCGAGCGTCAAGTTCGGCCCCATCGGATGAGACATTGCTGACGAATCCAGAACGACTCAAAGAGCGTGAACGGGCGATCATCGTAGGGCTGTCGCTGCGTACGCGCGCCGCCAACGCGGTGGATGACCATCTCGACGAGCTCGAGAAGCTGATCGAGGCCGCTGGCGGAGAAGCGCTCGCGCGCGTCGTGCAGGACCGCCCGTCGCCCGACCCGGCGACCTACATCGGGAAGGGTAAGGCCGAGGAGGTCGCGCATCTCGCGAGCAGCCTCGAAGCTTCGGTCGTGGTATTCGATGACGATCTCTCTCCGGGACAGATCCGAAACCTCGAAAAGGCGATTCCCGTCAAGGTCATCGACCGCAGCACGCTGATCCTCGACATCTTTGCGGGGAGGGCGCGGACCCGGGAAGCAAAGACGCAGGTCGAGCTCGCGCAGCTCCAGTATCTGCTGCCTCGTCTGACGCGGCAATGGAGCCATCTCTCCAGACAGGCCGGCGGTATCGGAACCAGAGGCGTGGGTGAAACGCAGCTCGAGATCGACCGGCGGCTCGTCCGCGACCGGATCAGCAGGCTCCGAAGCGATCTGGAGAAGATCGAGCGGACGCGGAAGACGCAGCGTGACGGGCGGCACGCGACGTTCACCGTGGCGCTGGTCGGTTACACCAACGCTGGCAAGTCGACTCTCTTCAATCGGCTGACCGGGGACGAGACTTACGCCGCGAACAAGTTGTTTGCGACGCTCGACTCGCGTCTGCGCAAAGCGGGATTCGAGACTCCGCGCGAGACCGTCATGATCGACACCGTCGGATTCGTGAGGAAACTCCCTCACCATCTCGTCGCATCGTTCCGCTCCACCATGGAAGAGGCGGTCTCGGCAGATCTCGTCCTCCACGTCGTTGACTTCAGCCACCCGCAGTACGACGATCAGGAAGTGGTCGGCAATGAGGTTCTCGCGGATCTCGGGATCCCTCCGGAACGCGTCATCACGGTGTACAACAAGATCGATCGTTTCGATCACGAGCCGCGAATCGACCTCGCCGGTGTGAAGGCGTGGGTCTCCGCCCTCGAGGGGGACGGGATCGATCAGCTCGAGGATATGATCCGGAAACGCGAGAAACGCGGCGGCTCGACCGTCGAGCTCCACATTCCCGCCGCCGAATCAAAAGCCCTGTCGCAGATCTACGATGTCGGTAAAGTTCACGGCCGCGAGTCGAACGACGAGGGACTCGTCGTGACCGCCTGGATCCCCGATGAAGCGAGGCACCTCTTTGAGCGCTTCATCGTTGGGTAGTGAGTCGATGGTCGTGAGTCATTAGTCGATCGTGCGGGATCACGCCGGAGGCGTGACGGCCATTAGCCGGTGGTAGCGCCGGAGGCGCAACCACCGGTCACGTGCGACCATAGGATTTCGTTGCACCCCGGAGGGGTGCCGAAAGAACGCAGGGCCGCGTCGACGCCTCCCGCATCCCTCCGGGATGCACCTTGTGGGGCTGGCTGTTCCGGTGGTTGCCCCTGCCGGGGCTACCACCGGCTAATGGCCATCGTCCCTCCGGGACGTCTTGATGCCCCGGACCGTGACGACCGATGACCCAATGACACCGACCGATGACCAACGATAACGACCCGCGACCAACGACTAACCCCCAACACCCTCACTCGTAGCGCTGCAGCGCCAGCCCGATCTTCTCGATCACCATCTCGGGGGTGATGCGGCTCATCCGATTTCTTTCGTACGCCTCGAGATCGTGCGCTCCTCGCCGGGATCGGTGTAGGCGTCGATCAGGAGATCATGGAAGCGGCTGTACGGTCCGCATCTCCGAGGATTCGAGTAGCCGTAGAGACCGACCGTAGGCCGGTTCATGGCGACCGCCGCGTGCAGGGGTCCGGTGTCCGGCGCCACGACGACCCTCGAGACCATGCAGCTTCCAGAGCATGTCCCTGACGGGCCGGTCGAGAGCAAACACCGGCGGTTCGCTCATCTGTGCGGCAACGCTCTCGGCGATCTCCCGTTCGCGTGCGGAGGGACCACCGACGAGCATCGGCACGAGTCCGAGATCGTCTCGGGCCTTGTCAGCGACCGCCGCGTAGTTCTCGGGCGCCCAGTCCTTCTCCGGAGCTGAAGACGCAACGACGAGTGCGAGCACCGGCGCACCGATCTCGTCGAAGAAGTCACGCTGCCTGCCTAGCTCTTCTTCGGTGAGGTGGAGACGCCACTCCGGCTCGTACGAGTGCAGCCCGAGGTACGTGAGAAACTCGAGAAAGAGATCCTGTGCGTGACGGATGCGGCCTGAGGGGAGGTGGCGGTTGACGAACCACCAGTGTCCTTCCCTCGATCTGTTCCAGTCGAAACCGAGCTTGATGTCCGCCGGAACGAGTGCGGAAACGAAGCTCGAGCGCAGGCTGACCTGTGGTACGAGGAGAAGATCGAATCGGTCCCTGTCTTTCAGTTCATGGCGAAGCTCACGCCATCCAGCGATTCCTCTGCCCGGGCGGAAGATCAGAAACTCGTCCACCTCGGGCTGTTCCTTCGCGATCTCGTAAGGCACAGGCTCCAGAATCCATGTGAGATGAGCGTTCGGATACAGCTGGCGCAGACCATTCACCAGAGCCAGGGCGTGAACGGTATCGCCGAACGCTCCGAGACGGAGGAGGCAGATTCTCTCAGCCGGGATTCTGGAGGTGTCGTTCATAGGACTGGATGACGCGTTCGACGACTTCATCGACGAAGCGATGAGGCCGTTCGTGCAACCGCCCCTGCTTTCGGATCGACCGCTCGAGCCGCGAGAGATTGCGGGTTCGAGTCGATGAGCTCAGACCTTCCGGATGAAGCTCGACCTTGTCGAGATCCAGGATGTAGGACTCTCCCTCCCGAGAGAAGAAGATATTCATGAGGTTCAGGTCGCCATGCTCGAACTTGCTGAGGTGAAGGGTTGCGGCGAGCTTTCCGATCTGCGCCGCCTTCTCCTTCCAGTCATCAGGCGGCGCTGCGCTCTCGAAGAAGTAATGGTCCGCATCTTTGCCGAAGATCCGCTCGAATCCGATCTCTGCTCGAACCAGACCGTTCCGACGTATCCAGGTGAGAAAGAGCAGAGCGGGTGTTCGAATCTCGTGCTCGGCGAGGTGCTCGACGGCGTCCTTCACGCAGAACGCGCGGCGGGTCGTCAGAAACCGGTCTTTCCAGAGAGCGGCAGTCGAGCCTCCATGGAACAGACGCTTCACCACGGCGGGCCGATCGGCGATCACCCCCGTGAGAACCGGATGCCGCCCTCGAATCTCACCGACATCCGCCTGTTCACGAACGAGGTCATAGACCCATTCGTGTGTCCGATAAATCTCGACCAGCTCGCCCCGAAGTGACGGAATGCACAAGAGGTGAAGGTCGCTGTCGATGAGCGGAAAACGGTGATCCCGAGGAACGATCACTTCCTCGAGTCGTTCCATCGCGGCACAGTTTAACGGAGGTGGGGGATAGTTGCATCAGACGGGGCACGTGAGCACTGGGAGAGTGACACCGTCAGCCCCGGTCACCCTGAGCGGGTGGGCGGGCGGGAAAGCGAAGGGCCTCCCCAAACGAGCGGTGCAGCCCCAACGCGAGCAATCCCCGGCCGCATCCGCTTCCTTCTCGTGCGCTACATACTCGTGGATGGCGAGATCCCTCGCATGCCCGCCCTCCCGCCCGCTCGGGATGACAGATCAGAGTCTGCTGCCCTTCACTTCTTCCGATTCACGAGCTTCCACAATAGCCACGCTCCGGTGATCGCGGCGGCTGCGCCGAGCACCAGCGGAAGTGTGCCGGGGCGTTCGTCATCCGGCTTGTCCTCCGGCAGCGTCTCGCCGAGTGACTCGAGCAGGACTTCGGCGAGATGGAGCGGGCTGGCGGCCTGTCTCCTGTTCGATCTGCTCGCGGCAACTGAAGCCGTCGGCGACGATGAGCGTATCGATCGAGGAGGCGCGTACGGCGGGAAGGAGCTTCTGCTCGCCCACTGCGACGGAGACATCGTAGTGCTCCTCCTCGAAACCGAAAGCTCCGGCCATTCCGCAGCAACCGAAATCCTCGTTCGTGATGGTCACGCCGGCACGCTCGAGCAGGTCCAGGTCCGGCGCCATCTTCATCACAGCCTTGTGATGACAGTGGCCCTGCATGATCGCTGACGCGTCGAGCGACCGCAGGGAGAGACGCTTCGGCGCGCGTGCGAGTGCTTCCGCCAAGGTCAGCGTCTGTGCGCTCAGCCGGCGGGCGTCGTCATCATCCGGAAAGAGATTGACGAGCTCGTCACGGAACACGGCCACGCAGCTCGGTTCGATCCCGACGATGAGAGTTCCTGATCGAAGCTCGTCCCGGAGAGTGTCGAGGATCTTCCGCAGATGTGATTTCGCCAGACCGAGGAATCCGAAGTCGTAGAACGGGCGCCCGCAGCAGAGTCCGTCAGGCGGGAGGTCGACGCGGAAACCAGCTTTCTCCAGGACCGTTGCCGCCGCCATCGCCGTGTCAGGACGAAACCGATCATTGAACGTGTCAGGCCACAGCAGCACCCGCTCGGATCCGCCGTTGGTCGGCTTCTCCTGGAAACGCTGCCGGAAGCGGCGCGCTGCGAATCGCGGCAGTTCACGCTCCGGCGATACGCCCGCGATCCATTTGCCGATACGCGCGACGAGATGATTATCGAGAACGCCGTTCACGAGAGTTGGGGCGAGACTCGCGAGTTTTGCCCAATACGGAATCAGGCCCATCGCGTAAGCTGATCGCGGTCGCAGCCGTCCCTTGTAATGGTGGTAGAGGAACTCCGCTTTGTAGGTTGCCATGTCGACGATCGCAGGACATTCGGCGCGGCACCCTTTACAGGCGAGGCAGAGATCGAGTGCCTCGTGGACTTCCTTGCTATCCCAGCCGTCTGGAAGCACTTCACCCTCGAGCATCTCGAAAAGGAGTCGCGCCCGTCCGCGGGTCGAGTGCTTCTCCTCCCGAGTCACTTTGTAGCTCGGGCACATCGTTCCGCCCTCTTCCCGGCGGCATGCACCGACACCGACGCATCTGACGGTCGCTTCAGCCAGAGAGCCCTTCGTCCTGAGGAAAGCGGAACTGCGTATCGGGTCTCCACGGATTCCACTCCGGGCCGATGCGGAGGTTCTCGTCGATCCGGTAAGGGTCGACCACCTTGCCCGGATTCATCTTCCACTCCGGGATCCCAGGCGCGCTTGAACTCGCGGAATGCTTCGATCAGCTCTTCGCCGAACATGATCGGCAGCAGCTCCGCCCGGGCCTGTCCGTCTCCATGCTCCCCGGAGAGCGATCCTCCGAGGCTGACGACGAGCTCTGCGGCCCGTTCGACGAAGGAGCGGAAGTCACGAACTCCGGGCTGCCGACTCGAAATCGAAATTGATGCGCGTGTGGACGCATCCGTCGCCGAAGTGACCGTAAAGATTCGTCCGGTAGCCGAACTCGTCCATGAGTTTGTGAAGATCGCGCAGGTATCGACCGAGCTTCTCCGGCGGAACCGCGGCATCCTCCCACCCTTCCCACGAGTGCGGCTGACCGGGCACGACGGCGGTCGCCCCGAGGGCGGATTCGCGCGTCTTCCATACGACTTTTGCGAGAGAAGGCTCGTCGAACATCCGCCAGCTCGGCTTGTTCTTCCGCTTCCGATCGAGCTTCGCCGTGAGCCGGGAAGCCTTCTCCACCGCCTCGTCCTGCGTCCACGCCGCCGAACTCGACGAGAAGCCAGCCCCGGCCGGCCGGCAGAAGCTCGATCGCCTCCGGGTAGAGGTTCTTGCGCGTCATGGCACGGATGAGATTGTCGTCGATTCCTTCGAGTCCGATCGGTTCGAAGCTCATGATCTCCGGCACCGCGTCTGCCGCCATGAAGACGTCCTCGTAGCCGACCACGACGAGAACCCGCTTCGGGGGAGAGGGCACGAGAATCGTCGTCGCCTCCAGGGTGATCGCGCATGTCGACTCGGTTCCGACGAGTGCGCGGGCGACATTGAATCCGTTCTCCGGAAGAAGCTGCTCGAGGTTGTAGCCGGAGACGTTGCGGGGAATCTTCGGAAAGCGCTTGCGGATCTGGTCTCCGTAGCGATCGCGGATCGACTTCATCGCCGCGTAGATCTCGCCGCGGCGACCTCCACCGGCGATGATTGATGCGAGCTCTTCGTCGGACGTCGGTCCGACTTTCAGCTTCACGCCGTCGTACGTCAGCACTTCGAGCGACTCGATGTTCGCGTCGGTCTTGCCCGACATGATCGAGTGCACGCCGCACGAGTTGTTGCCGATCATCCCGCCGAGGGTGCATCGGTCGTGTGTGGCGGGATCGGGCCCGAATGTCAGCCCATGCACCTCGGCGCGGTCGCGGAGCGAATCGAGAATGACGCCCGGCTGCACCCGCGCTCTCTGGCCGTCCGGGTCGACCTCGAGGATCGCGTTCATGTGACGCGACATGTCGAGAACCAGAGCGACGTTGCAGCACTGTCCGGCGAGTGAAGTTCCTCCACCTCGTCCGAGGAGTGGTGCGTCGTGCTTTCGCGCAACGGAAACGGCAGTCATGACGTCGGCCGTGTCACGCGGAAAGACGACGCCGATCGGAACGTGGCGGTAGTTCGAGGCGTCGGTCGCATACATCGCCCGGGTACCACGATCGAACTGCACCTCACCACGGATGGAAGCGAGGAGATCGGTCTCCAGAGCATCACGTGCGGGAAACTCTCGAACGGCGGTAACCCCATGCCGGGGACGTGCTTCACTCATGCTCGCCATGATAACGCGAGGGTCATGCCTCCGTGTGTGTGGGTCGGGCTGTCCGTGTGGGTCGCGCGTCCCGCGCGATGTCGCAGGGCGTCCTTTTGCCCTTCGTCACCCTGAGCGGGTCGTGGGGTGGGCAAGCGAAGGCCTCGCCACCGGCGATTACCGCAACCACCCTCTTGAAACACGTCGCCGCGGCTCCTCTCGTCCTCGTGGGCTGCTTGATATCGGCTGGCGAGGCCGCCGCGCTTTCCCGCCCACCCGCCCGCTCGGGGTGACGCGGGGTCGGGCGTCAGGCAGTCCAGCCTCCGCAAACCGGCTACTGCCAGCGGAAGATTTTCAGGGCGACGACGAACGACAGGACGCACCAGGCGACGAGGATGCCGATCTCGCTGGAGATCGCCACGATGCCACGGCCCTCGATCATCACGGCCCGCAGAGCGTCGTTGAGCGCGGTGAGAGGGAGGACTCTGATGAACGGCTGCATCGCGTCCGGGAAACGCTCGGACGAGAAGAAGACGCCCGAGAGGATCCACATCGGGACCATCACGAGATTCATCAGTCCGCTCACGCCCTCGATCGTCTGCGCTCTCGATGCGGTCAAAAGCCCGAGACCCGAGAACGTGAAGGCACCCAGGACGCTGACGACGCCGAGTAGAAGCAGAGAGCCATAGACCTTCACATCGAAGATGATCCAGCCGAAAGCTACGATCGTCACGACCTCGAGGATCAGAAACGTCAGGCGCGAGAGCATGTGCGAGAGAAAGTACTGACTCTTTCGCATCGGCGTGGACGCGAGCCGCTTGAGAAGCTTCTGCATACGGGATGTGGCCACGGAAAAGCCAACGCCCCACATCCCGGTCCCCATCAGATTCATTCCGAGCAGACCTGGAATCAGAAAGTCGATGTAGCGCGACCCCGGCTCGGACGATTCGCGATTCTCGACGGGAACGGCGTCGGTTCGTCCGCCCGCTTTCTGAATCGCGTCGTTCGTTTCGAGTCGGGCGATCCGGGAGTCCGGCCGGGACGGGTCGAACCGATAGGTCAGGGTCTCGCCGCGTTCCACCAGAAGAGAGATCTTTCCCGTCCGAAGAGCTTCTCTCCCCTGCTCTTTCGAGTAGACGCGCGGCAGCAGAGCCGGGGAGTCTGCCAAAACTTCACGGAGATCGTCTGTTTCTCCTGCTACGACGCCGATCGGCACTCTCTCCGGCCCCGTCTCCCTGAACGCAAAGCCGAGCGCGATCGCCAGGAGGAGCGGAAACGCGAACACCCAGAACAGTGCCTCGGGCTGGCGGATGAACTCGCGGAACCGGGCCAGAGTGAGCTCGACGATCGCCGGATGCGAATGCTTGTCCCGGGCGCTCATTCGTCCCTCAGCTCCCTGCCGGTGAGCGACACGAAGAGGTCCTCGAGCGTTGCGTTGTGAGTGGATAAGATGAACAAGGCGTGCGGCTCGAGCTCTCGATAAGCTTCAGATAGAGCAGGCACCGTCTCGACGAGGTTGTCGACGTTGAGCGACCAGTTCGGGCCGCGGCGATGACTGCCACTGACACCCGCCACCGTCAGAAGCTTCTCCTCGCTGATCTCCGGATCGGTCGCCAGCTCCACGACCTTCGATGCCTCGAGCGAAGCGATCAGCTCCTCGGGAGTTCCCTGCGCGATGATGCGGCCGTGATCGACGATCGCCACACGGTCGCACAGCCGCTCGGCCTCGTCCATGTAGTGCGTCGTCAGCAGAACCGTTCCTCCGGTCAGCCGGAACCTGCGGACCTGTTCCCACAGCTCGAGCCGGCTCTGCGGATCGAGCCCCGTCGTCGGCTCGTCGAGGAAGAGAATTTCCGGATCACCGATCAGAGCCGTGGCGACGGCAAGACGCTGGCGCTGTCCGCCCGAGAGCTTTCCGACGCGCGCGTTTCGCTTCTCAGTCAGCGAGAGCTCGCGAAGAAGCTGAACCGGGTCGCGTCCCTTCGCGTAGAACGATCGAAACATCCGCAGAGTCTCGACCACGGTCAGCTTGTCAGCGAGCTGAGTCTCCTGGAGCGAGAGGCCGATGCGCTGCCGAATCGCGTTCGCGTCCCGGTTCCAGTTCGAGCCGAGAATCTCGATGTCTCCGTGGTCGGGCGTCGTGAGCCCTTCGAGCATCTCGATCGTGGTCGTCTTCCCGGCGCCGTTCGGTCCGAGCAGGCCGAAGCACTCCCCGCGGTGCACCTCGAGATCGATGTGATCCACGGCGACCACATCACCGTAAGTCTTGCGAAGCCCCCGGGCAACGACCGCCCCGCCGGTGGCTGGTTCTGCTGCAGCGCTCATGAAGCGGAGAGGATATACGAAAGACGAACGATGAACGATGAACGATGAACGATGAAAGTGAAAAGTGAAGAGTGAGAGAGTGAAAGTGAAAGAGTGCGAGCGGTGTTCTCCCTCTCCCAGAGGGAGAGGGTTCTGTCGCACACGCGGAGCGGCGGGGAGAGCGGATACAACAAAGCCCAGGGCTTGCGGCCCTGGGCTCGATTGTCGCGTACTGTCTGACGACTGTTGACTGACGTCTGACGACTGAACTCCTACTTCATGTCCTTCAGCTCGGCGACGACTCCCTGGAGTGCTTCCTTCGCATCCATGAAGAGCATCATCGTCTTCGGATCCTCGAACAGGCGGTTCTTGATTCCTGCGAATCCGGGGCTGAGGGAGCGCTTGATCACGATGATCGACTGCGCGTCCTGCACTGCGATGATCGGCATTCCGGCGATCGGGCTGCCTGGATCATCGGCGGCGGGGTTCACGACGTCGTTGGCGCCGAGGACGATGGCGACGTCGACGTTCTTCATCTCCGGATTGGCCCGCTCCATCTCGAGGAGCTGCTCGTAGGGGACGTCAGCTTCTGCGAGGAGGACGTTCATGTGACCAGGCATACGTCCGGCGACCGGGTGAATCGCGTACTCGGTCTTGATGTCGCGTTTGGCGAGAACGTCCGCCAGCTCCTTGACGATGTGCTGCGCCTGCGCGACGGCGAGACCGTAGCCCGGGACGATCATGACTCGCGAGGCTGCGTCGAGAAGCATCGCGGCTTCTTCCGGTCCTCCGGAGCGAACTGGACCGTAGTCACGGGCGGCGCCGGATGCGGCGCTCCCTTCCTCGACTGCGCCGAAGCCGCCGAAGATGACGTTCGCGAGTGAGCGGTTCATCGCCACGCACATGATCTGCGTGAGAATCAGGCCCGATGCACCGACCAGCGCACCGGCGATGATCAGCATCGCGTTGCCGATGACGAATCCGGTCATCGCCGCGGCGATACCCGAATAGGAGTTGAGGAGCGAGATGACGACCGGCATGTCCGCGCCGCCGATCGGGATGACGAGGCCGATTCCGAGAAGCAACGAGAGAACGATGACGATGATCGCGTAGATCTCGATCGTCTCACCGTGCTGCACGATGAAGGCGAAGTAATAACCGAGCCCGAGCGAGGCGAGGAGAAGAACGGCGTTGATCACATGCCGCCCCGGCAGGATCACCGGGTTATCGAGCTTCCACATTCCGCGAAGCTTGAGAAACGCGACGAAACTTCCGCTGAATGTCACACCGCCTACGAGGATCGAGAGGATGATGGTGAAGGCGGGCGCGCCCCCGAGAACCGTCGCGGCAGTAAAGCTGTCGGTGGTGTTGATGACTGCCGCCCATAGCGTCGAGAGAGCGACGAGTACCGAGGCGGCGCCACCACAACCATTGAGAAGACCGACCATCTCCGGCATCTCGGTCATCTCCACACGTATGGCGATGAACGCGCCGATGGCGGTACCGATGATGAGTCCGATCAGAATGAATCGGTAATCGACGACGCCGATCTCCATCACCGTCGCGACGATGGCGATCAGCATTGCCAGAGCGGCCATCTGGTTTCCGCCTCTTGCCGAGCGGACTTTCGTCATCCCTTTGAGCGCAAAGATGAACAGTCCCGCGGAGATCAAATAGAGAATTGCGATCAGATTGGTGAATCCTGCAGTCTCAGCCATTGGTTACTTCTTCTTCCCGAACATCTTGAGCATGCGGTCCGTCACCAGAAAGCCGCCGACGACGTTGATCATGGCGAAGATGATGGCGACCATCCCGAGAATGCGGCTGACGGTCACTGAACCACCCTGGGCGGCGACGAGTGCACCGACGATCGTGATACCAGAAATCGCGTTGGCGCCCGACATCAGTGGAGTGTGAAGAGTGGGGGGGATCTTGGTGATGATCTCGAAGCCGACGAACATCGCCAGAGTGAACAGATAGATACCGATTAACAGCGCACCCATTCCCATCAGGCGCCTCCCATCATCTCTTTGGTCGGCTGGTGTCTGACCTCGCCCTCGTGGACGAGTAGAGTCGGATCGATGACGTCATTGGCGAGGTCCATGTTGATCTCGCCCGCCTTGACGAACTCTCCGAGCAGAGCGACCAGGTTTCGTGAGTACATCGTGCTCGCGTCCTGTGGAACGGTAGCCGGAAGGTTCGAGAATCCGAGGATGTGAACGCCGTGCTTCTCGACTTCGCGCTCAGGCTCGGAAAGCTCACAGTTGCCGCCGGAGTCGACCGCGAGATCGATGATGACCGAGCCGTGCTTCATCGAGCGCACCATCTCTTCGGTCACCAGCGTCGGAGCCTTCTTTCCGGGAACCTGCGCGGTGGTGATGACGACATCCGAGGCCGCGACTCGTTCAGCCACGATCTCGCGCTGGCGCCTGAGGAAGTCCTCGCTCATCTCCTTCGCGTAACCGCCGGTTCCTTCGCCGCTCTCTTCCATGGGAAGCGCGATGAATTTTCCACCGAGTGACTCGACCTGCTCCTTGACGGCCGGTCGGATGTCGGAGACTTCCACGACGGCCCCGAGGCGCTTCGCGGTTGCGATCGCCTGGAGACCGGCGACTCCTGCTCCCATGATCACGACACGAGCCGGCTTGATCGTTCCGGCGGCTGTCATCAGGAGCGGGAAGTACTTTCCGAGTCGGCCGGCAGCGAGCAACACTGCCTTGTATCCCGCGATCGATGCCTGAGACGAAAGAGCGTCCATCGTCTGCGCCCGGGTGATCCTGGGAACCAGCTCCATGGCGAACGAGCTTACGCCGCGCTCGCGGAGAGCCTTGACGATCTCGAGGTTCCTGCTCGGATAGATGAACGAGGCGATGATCGCGCCTTTGCGCATCAACCCGATCTGAGCCGCCGAGGGTGGCGTAACTTTGAGGATCAGGTCAGCCTTCGACCATCCTTCGTCTGCATTCACGATCGTGGCGCCGGCCTCGGTATACGAGTTATCGTCGAAATTCGACGCACTGCCGGCACCTGCTTCGATGAAGACTGACAGGCCATCTTTGACGTAGCGACGTACCGTTTCCGGTACCGCTGCGACCCTGGCCTCGCCTTCTGAGGTCTCTTTTGGAACAAATATAGTAGCCATCCGGGCGCGTATTGTAACGTGGGAAGCCTTCGAGGTGGTGTTGAAGGTCACGCGGAGGGGTGATTCTGGTCATATTTGGGCAGTCGTCAGTCGTCAGTCGTCAGTCATCAGTCGACAGTCATCAGTCGACTGACGTCTGCCTCTCTGGCAGGTGGAGTGCAACGCCGCCCGGCATGACGCGGACTGATCAGAACCCGGATCTGCACGGCAATGCGCCGGACAAATCGCCTGTGGCCCTGCTCATTGTCGATGTCGTCAACGACATGGAATACGAAGGTGGCGAGGAGCTTCTCGAGCATGCGATACCGATGGCGAAGGCGCTGCGGGAACTGAAGGAACGGGCGCGAGGTGCCCGCATCCCCGTCATCTACGCCAATGACAATTTCGGTCGCTGGCAGTCCGACTTTCAAAAGGTGATCGATCATTGCCTCGAGGACGGGGTGAGGGGAGAGCGGGTCGTGCGGACGCTCACCCCGGAATCGGAGGACTACTTCGTCCTCAAGCCGAAGAACTCCGCCTTCTACTCGACCACGCTCGAGACCCTGCTCGACTATCTCGGCACGAGACTCCTCGTCCTCACAGGGATCGCCACGAACAACTGCGTCTTCTTTACTGCGCATGACGCGTATATGCGCGATTTCCAGCTCATTGTTCCGCGCGACTGTGTCGCCGCCATCGACCAGCAGGATGGCGAATACTCCCTGGGGCAGATGGAGCGGCTGTTGAAGGCGGAGATTCTCGACTCCAGCGAGATCGATTTCGGAGAGCTGTCCGGGCGCTGGGATGATCACGAACGCTGACCAGATGCCCCAATTGCGTTGAGTTAATGGTGCGACCGAGAATCGTCATGCCGAGCGGGCGGGTGGGTAGGCAAGCGAGGCAGCTCGCGAGTTTCGTACTCAGTGACGTCTGGGCCGCTGCATGAGCGAGCACCAGCTCCACGCCGACAGAGCACGTAACTTGCGAGGCCCCCTTCGGTTTCCCCCTCCCAGCACCCCTCAGGGCAGGCTCTCGCTTGCCCGCCCACCCGCCCCGCTCGGGGTGACAATCGTTTAACACTGCCCATCGCAGATGTCCTCGAACAGTCGGACTATTTTTCCCACGGGGCTCCATGGAGACCCGGGGCCCCTCATGGCGAAACCCGATATGGCCACGGTTCCTCTATACTCTGCGTCGTGACCCGCTTTTTCGAGCGTATCGGGCTCTTCTTCATCTCCTTTTTCGAGGAGGCAGGGCGATGGTTCGTGATGTTGTGGCGCACCGTCGTCTGGACCTTCCGGCCGCCATTCGAGGTCGTCCAGTGGCTCCGGCAGATGGTGCGTGTGGGTGTTGATTCGATCCCGGTCGTCGTCCTCACCACGATGTTCACGGGCATGGTCATGGCCCTCCAGACCTACCAGGGTTTCGAGCGTGTCCACGCGACCGACTTCGTCGCGAGCGTCGTCTCGCTCTCAATGCTCCGCGAGCTCTCTCCCGTTCTGGTCGGTCTGATGGTGACCGGTCGTGTGGGATCCTCGATGGCGGCCGAGATCGGGACGATGCGCGTCACCGAACAGATCGACGCGCTCGAAGCGCTCGCGACCGAACCGGTGCATTACCTGTTCGTTCCACGCGTCATGGCTGGTCTCGTCATGCTGCCTTTCCTCACGATTCTCGGGGATGGGCTCGGGATCTACGGCGGCTATCTCGTTGCGGTACGACTCCTGGGGGCCAACCCGGTCGTCTACAACGCCAGGACCTTTCAATTTCTCGAGTTGAACGACGTCTGGAGCGGTCTGATCAAAGCAGCGTTTTTCGGCGTGATCCTCACGCTGACAGGGTGCGTGAAGGGCTACTACACGAGGGGAGGAGCCGAGGGAGTCGGTAAATCGACCACGACCGCGGTGGTCAGTGCATCGCTGATCATCCTGCTCACCGACTTCTTCCTGACGAAGCTTCTTTTCTGATGATGACCGACAAGAGCCAGCCGCCTCTGATCTCGCTCCGGGATATTCACAAGACCTTCGGGAGCAAGGAAGTCCTGCGGGGAGTTTCGTTCGACGTTTACCGTGGTGAGTCGCTGGTGATCGTGGGCGCTTCCGGAACCGGAAAGAGTGTGACGCTCAAGCACATCATCGGGCTTCTCCAGCCCGACTCCGGATCGGTCGTCATCGACGGCACCGATCTCTCCACGCTCGATACGCGCGAGCTCAATCGAACCCGACAGCGGTTCGGGATGAGTTTTCAGGAGGGGGCGCTGTTCGATTCCATGAGCGTGTACGAGAACATCGCCTTTCCCCTTCGGCGTCACACGAAGATGAAAGAGCCGGAGATCCGCGATCGGGTGCGCGAATGCCTCGATCAGGTTCACCTCGAGGGCGTCGAAGAGAGGCGCCCCTCGGAGCTCTCCGGCGGCATGCGACGCCGTGTCGGCTTCGCCCGCGCCATCTCGCTGCAGCCGGAAATTCTTCTGTTCGACGAGCCGACGACAGGTCTCGATCCGGTCATGAGCGACGTCATCGCCGACCTGATCCGGGAGATGGACGAGAAGCTTCAGACGACGGCCGTGACGATCACGCACGACATGAAGGTCGCCTTCAAGATCGCCGATCGCATCTCGATGATCCACAAAGGCAGGATCGTCGAGACCGGCACCGCCGAGGAGTTCGAGCACTCCTCCGACCCGATGGTGCGCCAGTTCGTCGACGGCCGCGCCGAAGGTCCGATGACCGAGGACTGAATTGTCATCCTGAGAGGCTGTGAAAAAATCCAGCGTAACGCAGGCTACGCTGGATTCTTTCACAGCCTCTGAGCCGCCGGATCCCGCGAAGCGGGAGAAGGACGGTCGAAGGATCGCGTGGAGTGATACTCGCTCCTGTTCCAGCGCAAATTCGCGTCGAGTCACCGCATAAGCGACCCTGCGCTCCATTCAGGAAGACGGGTGCGGACTCAGCGACGTCGAATTGTATGGCGACGGTCCGGCGTATCGAGACGGATCACGCGCGAGACGATCTGCCAGCTCCCTCCGTACGGGTACTCCTGCATCTCGCGACCGTAGAGGAGCAGAGCCGATGCAGGACCGCCGGGGAGGAGTTCGATGTATCTCGCGTCGACTGCGAGCTCGCTGATGGAGAACGACTCGATCTCCGGCTGACCAGGTGATCCGGGCCGAATGACTGCGCCACGGATCTCTTGCAGGAACTGCCCGATCTGATCACCCTCCTCGTAGACGTGCCACACGATCAAAAACTGGTCATCGACTGCCGTGATCGAACATCCCGGAGCATCGGAAAGAGCGTCCGGTCCCTCCCCAATAACGAATGGATCTCCAAGTGGCTCTCCCTCGAGGTCGAGCATCATTCCCATGACCTCGCTGTCGCTCTCGTTGAAGGTCTGCTGCTCGATCCAGCTCAGGAGGAGCTCGTCTCCCGCCCGGGCGATCACTGGCCGGCCCAGCGATGGGCCGGTCTTCTGATACGTTCGAAGAGTCGACGAATCGGCAATTCCGTCGCGTAGGTGGATCGTACGCACAATGGCCGCCGCCGGATTCTCCAGACAAATGAACTCACAGATTCCCTGGAAATCTCCCTCCTGCCAGACGAGCAAACCCTCCCCTTGGCTGAGCTCGACATAGTCCGGATACTTCTGAAGTTCCAGGATTCTTTCTCCGGCGATTAGCGGCGGAGGAAGTCGTCGTTCGGGTCCCACTGGGATGCCATCGGATCCGAGCAGGCGATACGAGAGGAGGTCTGCCCCTTCTTCAAAGTTTCGCCAGACAACCATCCAGCCATCTCCGTGCGCACGAACGAGAGGCTCTATTCCACTGCCGATGGCCACAGGGGGACCGAGCCACTCTCCATCCGGGCCCGCCAGTCTTCCGACGACGTCTCCGTTGGCGTAGACGACCAGGTTCCGACCGCCGCTCTCGGCGAGATCGTAACCAAGCGTGCTGTCGGTCACATACGTCACTGGCTCCAGTCGCAAAGGGTCTTGGCGGAAACGTCCGAGAGTCAGCGGAACTCCCCAGGACTCCCCAGACTCTGCCCAGATCGCCAGCGATCCTCCGTCTGAGATCTTGATCCCCGTGCGGCTCTCCGGGCCGTACCTCAACCCGATCCAGTCTGTCGTGTGGCTGATCGAGCCCTTCTCGAGCGGACCGCTCGTATCGATCTCCGAGAGACGAATGGCGGTGTCGCGAAACGAAACAATCGCGATACTGCCTGAGCCGTCCGATCCAACGACTCCGGCGCGATCCGAGACGATGATCGCTCCCGGCAGCAGCTCTCCCTCGCGGAACAGAACTCCCCTCAATCTGTCCTCGTTGAGTCCCGGCGCGTCCTCAGGCCACACCATCAGAACTCTCTCCGGGGCCACCGTTACCAGCTGGAACGCAGCCAAAGCTCCACTCCAGATGTTTCTCGGTTCCGTGGCGGCTCCACTTTCGTCTATGAGCGTCGTCCAGACTTTCCTGAGCGTCGAGTCTGCGACCGTCCATGCGAGCAGGTAGTGCTCACCGTCCCATGCCGCGTCGACTCTCAGCGTGCGCGACGGACTCGTGAAGATCCTGACCGGCTGTTCCAGAACCGCTTCGCCGCTCGTCCGGATGACGTTGATCCAGACCTCGTCAGGCTGACTCGAATCTCCCGACAGCCACGCGGCCAGGAACGTGTCGTCACCCGCAGCTGAGACGGCACCCTTAGGGGGAGACTCTCCTGAAAAGTAAGACGATGTGATCGGAGTCGTCGAACCGGAACCGAGAATCATGGTCTGCTCGAGAGCATCATCGAAGGCAAAGACCGTGCGACCGTTGGAGACGAGGTTCCGCGGGATCTCCGGACGATTCTCGATCACCTGTAGCTCGTGATCCGTCAGAACGGCTCCGGATGATGTCCCGACGATGTAACCGGCACCGAATGGCACAAGGGATCGAGGGGGAGCGGCGTGCAGTCTCGGGTTGAGGTTGAAAACAACGGACCCGTCATTTCGAACCCTCTGCGCGTAGGCGCCCCCGTGCGGACGCAGATCATTCCAGACCGAGATCCAGTCCGTGCCAGACCACAGCGGCGCGGGCATCGAGCCGCTTGGGTTCAGAGCGAGGGCGATCGGCTCCGGCTCCAGGAGTACCCTCGGCGAGCTGATCGTGATTCGGCCCTCCGCCCCGAGATTCCCGACGGCGGCAAGCAAGATGGGAATGATCACTCCCCATGGGCGCAGCCGTTCCCGAGTTTCCATTGATAGCTATAGTGTGGACAGAGTCCGCCGAATTCCGTCCGCGGAGGTCGAAGCCGCAGGCTCAATCGCGCGCGAGTCGTCTTCGCTTCTGCCACAACATGATCGCGTGCGAGTTTGACTTTCACTTCCCCCGGGATTGTTCATGATCACGGGAGTGACCGCGACCGGGCCCCGTCGTCAACCTTCAGTCGCCGACCAGGCCGTCGAAGACTTCGATCGCCATATCGACGCGTCCGAGAGGGGCAGAGACCTGGACGCCGGCCATTTCGGAGCGGATGTGCTCGAGCGTCTCACGCGCGATGGCGACTCCCTCGCGCATGCCGTGCTCGCGGCTCTTCTCGCTCGCAATTCTCATCCGCTCGATCACATCATCCGGAACCGAGACGCCGGGAACCTCGTTGTTCATGAACATGGCATTCCGGTACGAGAGGAGTGGCCAGATCCCCGCCACGATCGGGAGTTTGTAATGGCTGATTCTTCCCATGAACTCCTCGAGCTGCCTGATGTCGAATACCGGCTGGGTGATCGCGTACTCGGCTCCCGCTTTGAGTTTCCAGTCGAAGCGTCTGAGCTCGTAGTCGAGGTCGATGTGGCCGGGATTCACGCCGACTCCGATCGTGAAGCTCGTGGGACCCGGCAGCGGGTTTCCGCCGAGATCGAGTCCATGATTCATGAGGCTGACCATGTTGGTGAGGCCGATCGCGTCGATGTCGAAGACCGCGGTTGCGTCGGGATACGGACCCATCTTGGGTGGATCGCCGGTGATCAGCAGGAGATTTCTAAGACCGAGCGCCGAGCAGCCGAGAAGATCGGAATGCATACCGAGAAGATTGCGGTCGCGACAGCAGTAGTGAAGCACGGTCTCGATTCCCAACTCACGCTCGAGAATTGCGGCGACGGAGAGCGCACCCATCCGGTTCTGCGCGCGGGGGCCGTCCGGGATGTTGACGGCGTGGACGCCGGCATCACGGATTTCGCGGACTTTCGCGATCATGTCGGACGGATCGGGACCTTTAGGGGGCGTGATCTCGATGGTGGTGACGAATCGCTTCGTTGCGAGTCGCTCTCCCCATTTCGATCGCTGCTCGAGCGGGATCGGCTCGACACCCTTGTCGTTCTCGTCCTCGATCACGACAGTTCCGCGAGTCCGCCGCGGCGAGAGGGGACGCACCGCGTCCGACATGGCGCGGATATGGTCGGGTGATGTTCCGCAGCACCCGCCGAGGAACTTCACGCCTTTCTGGATCAGACGCTTGGCGTACTTGCCCATGTACTCGGGCGACGCCATATAGATCTTCCGGCCGTGCACCTCTCGCGGCAGACCCGCATTCGGAAGACACGAGAGCCGGCGACTGGTGGATGACGCGAGCTCTTCGATCGCGTCGAGCATCACATCGGGCCCCACCGTGCAATTGAGGCCGACGACCTCGGCACCCATCTTCTCGAGCGCACGCCCGATCTGCGACGGAGAGTGGCCATAGAGTGTTCGCCTGTCCTGGTTGATCGTCATCTGCGCAATCACCGGAAGGGACGACACATTGCGGATCGCCCTGATCGCCTGTTCGATCTCGGTGAGATTCGAGAATGTCTCGAGAAGGAAGAGATCGACTCCGCCCTCGGTGAGCGCTGCCGCCTGCTCCCGGAAGATCTCCTCGGCTTCCTCGGCGGAGGTGGGGCCGTACGGCTCGATGCGGATGCCGAGAGGGCCGATCGCTCCGGCGACGTAACATGCATCTCCCGCTGCTTCTCGAGCGAGAGACGCGGCGCGGCGGTTGATTTCCGTCACCGAATCCTCCAGACCGAACTCGCGCAGCTTGAGGCGGTTCGCCCCATAGGAGTTCGTCTCGAGAATCTCTGCGCCGGCCTTCACGTACTCGCGGTGAATCTCGAGAACCGCCTGTGGTTCACGGATCGTGAGCTCTTCGTAGCACTTGTTGATGAAGAAGCCACGCGTGTAGAGCATCGACCCCATCGCCCCATCGATGAGATAGGCGTTCGAATCGGAGAGTGTCTGAAGAAAGTCCTGCATCGCTCCTCGAAGAAAAACAAAAGGCCCCACGAAAAACGCGGGGCCCATTCGTAATCCCTGGTCGGCTCTTTAGCGTTTTTTAAGCTGGTCGCAAGCGGCCCCAAATCAGTCCAGCGCTGGAGATCACTGTAGGTCCTCGAAGAGTCCGCGTCAATGGACGAGCCGTCATCCTGAGCGCAGCGAAGGATCGGGTACGTCCTGACTGGGCCGAACTTCAGGCGAGGACAACTCCACGCGATCCTTCGCTGGCGCTCAGGATGACAGATACTCGTCACACGTTCAGTCAATTGAACATGCGTTCGATGGCATCCACGAATCGTTCGATCCCCCGCTCGATACGCCTGCTCTTCTGGTCGACCTCCTCGGTCCACTGCCGGACCTTGTCGAGGGTGACGGCTGCAGGATCTTCCATCTGCTCGGGATCGAGGAGCATTCCTCGAACGACGTCTCCCAGTCGCCCCCGAGGACAGCGCCGGCGGGGCTCGGTACCTTCGATGAAAACTTCGTCGATCGGGCCCGGACAACCGGGAGCCCAGAGGTAACCGGTGCGTGGATCGATCTTGCGGAAGACGACTCCATCCGGCGGCTCGATCGTCCTCGTGTGCGGCTCGAAGTCGTTCATGTAGCGACCCCAGATCGGCAACGCCGCTTCTGCAGACGAGAGCCGCAGCGGAGCGGCGCTGTCGAATCCTACCCAGGTGGTTGTGACGAGGTCTGGCGTGTACCCGACGAACCATGCGTCGCGGTAATCGCTGGTCGTCCCAGTCTTTCCGGCTGCGTAACCGAGTCCGTAGTCGCGAAGACTTCTGGCAGTGCCCCGCTGCACGACACCGCGAAGTAGAGAGTGCATCACGTAAGCGGTTGCCTCGTCGAGTACTCTCGAGGTCTCGGTTTTCGACTCGAAAAGAACCTCCCCGTTTCGCCCGGTCACCTTACGCACGAGCCACGGCTCGACGATGCGACCTCCTGTAGGAAACGCCGTGTAGGCGCGGGTCAGCTCGAGAGGAGAGACCCCCGATACGCCGAGTGGAACCGCGGCGACCGGTTCGATCTCACTTTCGATCCCGAGCCGTGCCGCGGTACGAACGACTTCCCGCCGGCCGACATCTTCCGAAACGCGGACAACCGGAACGTTGAGCGACGCCTCGAAGGCCTGCCGGAGTGTGACGCGTCCATGAAACCGCTCGTCGTAATTCGAGGGCGCCCAGACATCGCCGTTGGAGAGCGTGATCTCGAGAGGCATGTCCAGAAGCAGCGTCGCCGGCGTCATCTCACGTTCGCGAATGGCCGTGAGATAAGCGAATACCTTGAAAGCGGAACCTGGCTGGCGTCGCATGGTGCGGGCACGGTCGAACGAGCTGTAGGTCGCCCCACCTCCAACGAGCGCGCGAATCGCGCCGGTGGAAGGATCGATCGAGATCACCACCGCCTGCAGAGGCTCGTTCTTCTCCTGTTCGCGAATCCATGAGTAACCACGTCGAAGCCGGTCGAGTCCTCGAGCGACGGCCAGCTCTGCCGAACGTTGCATCGACGGATCGATCGACGCTTCGACGGTGAGGCCTCCGCTTTCGATCTGACCAGTCTCGACGTGGTCGAGAAGCTCCTGCCGCAGGGCGCGCAGGTACCAGGAATGCTTACCGGCCGGCCGGCGGATCGTCTCGGCGAACCGGGCGGGGCGGGAGCGCGCGCTCTCCAGCTCCGCCTCGTCGATCATTCCCTCCTCGTACATCGTTTTCAGGATGGAATCACGTCGCTCCCGAGCCACCTCTGGACGCTTGATCGGATTGTCGCGGTTGGGCGCGCGCACGATCGCAGCGATGAGCGCGGCTTCGGCGATCGTCAGGTTCTCGGGAGATTTGCCGAAAAATGCTGGAGCAGCTTCATCGAGCCCGCGGATCGATTTGCCGCGTACGTGTCCGAGGTAGACCTCGTTGAGGTACGCCTCGAGGATTTGCTCTTTCGACATCTCCCTCTCGACCTTCAACGCCAGAGGCAGCTCGATCAGCTTCCGGCGCCATGTGCGCTCATTGCTCAGAATGAGAGATTTCACGAGCTGCTGCGTGATCGTGCTTCCTCCCTGGCGGATCTCCCCGGCCCGGAGATTTACCCACAAGGCGCGTCCCATGCCGATCGGATCGAGCCCCGGATGCCGTCTGAACCGTACGTCTTCCGCAGCGATGAACGCGGCCGGAACATAGTCCGGAAGTTCTCTGATCAGAAGCGGCTCAGTCTGTCTCCAGTCGGGGCCGTAGACCTTGATCGGAGCCGCCTCCGGATTGCTGGCACTCCGTATGACGGTGGGTGTCTTCCACTGCGAATCGAACAGGTGTCGCCCCATCCGATGGCTCTGCCAGTAGTAGTACCCGGTGGCCACGTAGAGAAATGTCACGATCACGGCAGCGATGAAGCCGGACAGGTGACGCGTCGCGCGGATGAGGAGTGGATGTTTCAACGGCGAGGTCTCGTGCATCGGCTCTGCCACCTACGAGAGTTTGTCATCCTGAGCGCGCAGCGAAGGATCGCGTACGTCCTGACTGTCGCGCTCTTCCCGTCCTGACAGTCGTTAGACTTCGCGATCCTTCGACCGTCCCTTCGGCTTCGCTCAGGGCGGGCCGGCGCTTCGCTTCGGCGCTTTCCAGGAAATTGGCTACAGCTATGCGGGTTCGGCGATTCCCTGTCATTCCGAAGGGAGTGGCCTCATCGCGACTGAGGAATCTGGGCGGCAGACCTGCATCACTTTCCCCAGATTCCTCCTCTCCCGCTTTGCGGGATCGTTCGGAATGACAGACCTGTTTCTGTCTCTCAGGCGCGTTGGCACGCGACGTCCCACGGCTCAGGATGACAGTGGTCGCACGTCTGAGAACTAGTTCACCATCTCGTAGAAGCCGCGGACGCGGGTGGAGAAGTAGTTCGGATCGAGTTTCAGCGACGGGTTGATCGATTTCGCCTGTCTCAGGGCATCCTTGGCCTGCTGCAGCTTGGCCGCGTCGGATTGTCCGTGCAGGTAATAGTCGTAGTAACGCGAGGCGCCGAGAAAGGCGAAGATCATCGCGTTGTTCGGCTGGTCGAGGGAGAGCTCGGCAAGACGTGATGCCGAAGCGGAGAAATCTCCGTCGAAGTACATCTGCAGCGCCTGACGAAGCCTGGTTTTCGTCTCCGCGAGGGTCTCCTCGACCGCCCGGGTACTCGGCGGCTGAGGAGCCGGAATCGCGGGGGTGGACGCTGTAGGCTGCTGCTGTTCGCGCGCTCGGCGAGCTCGCTCGAGATCCGCAATCCTGATCTGCGCGTTGGTCACGGCCGCGTCGAACGATCGTGCCGCCCGGTCGGCGAGGTCCGCGACTTTGCCGTAGTCGGCCACGGTGTCCGCGTTGATGTTCGCCGAGGTCGCCTGCTTGAGCAGGTTACTGGCCGCGTCGAAGTCGCGCGGGGCGTTGATCGACGCATCGGCCTGCTGCGCCCGGTTCAGTTTTGTCCGCGCCGTCTGAATCGCGTCCTCGGCCTGTTGCCGTGCGGCGACGAGCTTCGGATCCGGCCCTGCCGGCTGGGCGGGTGGTTGCTGCGGTTGAGCCGGGGGCGGAGTGGCGGGTTGCGAGCGGATCTGCTCTGCGACGAGTTGCTGGTTGGCCGTGATCAGCAGCGTACCCGGATCTCCGAGATTCAACTCGCCGACGCCGGTGGCTCGTTTGAGATCCTCGACCGCATCGCTCCAGCGTCCCTGATTGATGTAGGCGACACCGCGATAGTAGTAGGGATGGTAGGAGATGAACTGGACGCCGTAGGTTTTTGCCTTGTTTTCCTCGTTCGGTTTTTTGGCGATCGCGGCACTCATCTTCTGGACGACGGTGCCCCAGTCCTTCTTCTTGGCAGCATCGATTCCGGCGAAGTAATCGTCGAACCATTCCGCCGCGGAAGCGGGGAACGTGAGCGCCAGCAGGATGAGGGCGATTGAAAATCGGCGTCGAACGGTCATTGTTTCAGGATGTCATCCACGAGTCGGTCGAGGTCTGGTTTTGCGAATTGCGGCCGGAGAGGTACTTCCTGGCCTGCGACGATTTTGACGATTTCGGTCTGTACCTGCCCCTTTCCGTCGAGGAGCTGTACTTCATACGTTCCGGCATCGAGGTGAAGACGTAGGGGAAGACTGCGATCGGCGAGCTCGAGCTGGACCTCTTTGTCGGTAGAAGTTTCGACGATCTCGGCCAGCTCTCCATGATTTGCGGCGAGCAGCAGCGCTCCCTGTCCCGGAGCAAGAGGACCTGAGTGAGGATCATCGGCCGCGACGGGAACTTCGATCGCCGTATCGACTTCCGGCTCATCTGGCGCCTCGCCCTTCGTTCCGAAGAACCAAAGAACCCCAGCGATTGCAAGAATCACGATCGCCGCGATGGCAGCGATGACGGGAGTCTTCGACTTCTTTTGAGGCTGGTGCTCGATCTTCTCGATGAGCGTGGCCTCGGATTCGAGCGGCTGAGCCTTTCGCTCGATGACCGTGGCTTGCGTGGTGGGACCGCCGCCCTTCTTCTCGACGACGGTTGGAGATTCCGCTCCGGTGACCGTCCCTTTTCGCTCGACGACCGTCGCCCCGTCGGCACCACCGCCTCCGAGTTTTTCGACTACCGTCGCATCGGACGAGCCGCCGGCCGTGGGGGACGCCGGCTTCTTCTTTACAGTCCGGCTGGTGCGTCCCGCAGTGAAATCGGCCATGGTCTTGGCCTGAGAGATCGTCACGAGCTTCTCGCCCAGGCCGAGCTTGTCGTCGGGCGGAATCTCTTCCCTGATCTCTTCGAGCTCGTGAATGAGATCGAGAGCATTCCTGTGACGCTTGTTGCGATCCTTTTCGAGTGCCTTGAATACGATTGCCTCGAGGCGGGGCGGAACCGTGACGTTCGGATTGATCTCGGAGATCGGTACCGGTTTCTCGGTCGCGTGCTTGAGGATGTAGCTCTGGGGGTTCGTCGATACGAAAGGAGCGCGTCCCGCAAGCATTTCGTACATGAGAATTCCGTACGAATAGAGATCGCTGCGGGCGTCGAGCTGTTCACCCTCTTTGAGGAAGCCGGCCTGCTCGGGCGAGGCATATTTCAGTTTTCCGAGAAACATCCCGGTCTGGGTCAGTCCCTGGCCACTCTCTCCGTCCGCGAGTTGTTTGGCGATTCCGAAGTCGATCACCTTCGAGAGAAGCTTCTCGTGGTGATCCTGCGTGATCATGATGTTCTCGGGAGAGATGTCGCGATGGATGACACCCATCTCGTGGAGGGCATTGAGCCCGGCGAGAGCCTGCAGAGAGATCTCGATCACGATGCGGGGAGGCATCGGGCCGTTCGTGCTGATCCACTTCTGAACGTTGCTGCCGTCGATGAACTCCCACACCATGTAGTAGGAGCCGTCCTCGAGCGTGGCGAAATCGTAGAGCATCGCGAGGTTGCGATGCTTGATCATCGTGGCGAGGCGGGCCTCGTGCAGGAAGCGCTGCAGTGCGTCATCATCCGTGGCGATGTTCGCGCGCATGATCTTGACCACGCGCTCCTCGCCGAGATGAACATGGCGGACCTTGAAGATCTCGCCCATGCCACCGAGCCCGAGTCTGGTGACGAGCTCGTACTTTCCGTCGAGCAGGCGGGTCGAGTACGTGCGCTGAAATTCCGTGACTTTGTCACCGCAGCTCGGGCATTCGACTGCTTGCTCGTCGAACTCCTCATGGCAGCGGAGACAGGTGATCTCGGTCATCGATGAAAAACCTTCCTGGACGAGCGGTTAGAACTTCCAGCCCCCATTATGCATTTCCCTCCGCGCGGCCGCGGATGACGTAACTGCACGCCGGATCTGCACCGAACCGTACGACATCGCCCGGCTTGAGAGGGGACTTCTCGACTTTTCTGTTGTTGATGAATGTCCCGTTTGCAGACTGCAGGTCCTCGACGAAAAATGTATCGCCTTCACGACTGATTTTCGCATGACGCCGGGAGACTGCAGGATGAGCGAGAACGACCTCGCACGAGCGGTCGCGGCCGACCATCACGTTGTCGTCCGAGATGAGATACGACTCATTGCTGTCGCCGCGGACCGAGACGAGGTGCCAGGTCACGGGCGAGCCTCCGGGTGCGCTCGCCGGAGGAGCCTTGACCGGTTCGGTCACTGGATCCTTCCGTTCCGGCTCGCGGGGCGGGGGAGAAACGATCATCGGGCGGGCGCCGTACTCTTCGAGCGCCTCATAGAACTCACGTGCCGTCTTGTAGCGGTTCTCCTCGCGTGGCTCCATCCCCTTCAGAACGATCTCTTCGAGCTCCGGGTCGATCTCGCTCCGCAGCTTGCTCGGATTCTCCTTCACTCCGCGATACACGGCGTCGATGAGCTTCGGAAGAGATCTGCTGTTGAAGGGAAGCTGGCCTGTCAGCATCTCGTACAGCAGCACCGCGGCAGAGTAGACGTCGCATTGCGGTCCGGCATCCTTCGGCTCCCGGATCTGCTCGGGCGACATGTAGTGCGGCGTGCCGAGAAGAAATCCCGATTTTGTGAGGATCGTCTGACCCTCAGTACTCCCGTCACGCATCTTGGCGATTCCGAAGTCGGTGACCTTGAGCATTCCGTTCGGCTGGAGAATGAGATTTGCCGGCTTGATGTCACGATGGATGATGTTCTTGCGGTGCGCGTAGACCAGAGCTTCGAGAAGACACTGTGTGACCGAGATTGCCTCGCCGATCGGAAGAGCACCCTTCTGCCCGAGCAGGTGATCGATCGGCGTGCCCTGGACGAACTCCATGACGAGAACTGCAGAGGTGTCACTCGGCAGGAACTCGAAAAAGCTGGTGATGTAACGGTGGCGAAGGCGCGACAGGATGTCGGCCTCCTTGACGAATCTCTTTCGCGCGACCTCCTCGGAGGCCAGCTCATCGAGCATCACCTTGAGAACGACCTGATAGCCCTCAGGGAGAAGAGCGGTCTGTTTTGTCGTCCGCCCGACGTAAACGTGGCTCATCCCCCCTTCGGAGAGCTCACGCTCCACCCGATAGTCCCCGATGATCTTTCCGATCATCTCAGCTCACCCCGATCGTCCCAGCTGAGCCCCAGCTCGGAGAGAGAGACGAACAGAAAACGATGGGAGCCGATGGTGACGACGTCGCGGCTGACGAGATCGCGTCTGGGTTCGATCTCCTTGCCATTCACGTAGGTTCCATTCGTCGAGTTGTGATCCATCAGGATGTAGCGCCGCTCCTCGGGTCGATAGATGAGGTCCGCGTGATGAGCGGACACCTGATCGTCATTGATGACGACTTCCGACTCTCTCGAGCGGCCGAGGATGTTCCGACCCATTCTCACGGCGTAGGCCTCGCCGCGCGCCTTTCCGTTGAGCCCCACGAGCCATCCGACGACGTAACGACGCTGATCGAGATCGATCTTTGCGGCAGCCATCGTGCGTTGGGGAGACGGTGCTCCGGCGTCGAGCGGATCCGGGGAAGGTGGCGCCGTCGGAGGAGCGGCGCGATCGGGGCGGATGGCCGGCGGCTCCGGCTGCGGCGCCTGGCCTGGATCAGGGTCATTCCGCTGGTACATGCTGTCAGGAGGACAATAGGGACAGATGTCCCACGATTCATCGATGAAATGTCCGTTCCGGCATCGCTTGTCCGCCACGAGTACCACCTCACAAAGTGAATGCGACGGCCACCGCATGGCGGCCCCCGAAATAGATCACATCGCCATCATTCAAAAAAGTTCGCTCGATCCGCTCGTCATTCACGAACGTACCGTTCGAAGAGTTCCGATCGATCAGCATCGTACGTCCGTCGAACGAGACGACCTCTGCATGCAATCTCGAGATTTTTGGATCCGAAAGCACGATTTCGCAATACCTCGACTCTCGCCCTATGCGGATACCCGATCCACCGAGCCCGAGTCTCCGACCGGCCTCGCTGCCATTCAGGATCGTAAAGTGTCCCAGTGTACGGGTTCCGTGTTCGTTCAAGGATAACGCTTCATCACCGTTTCTGTCGCCCCGCGATGGTGTGACGGTGATCTGATCGGTGACAGGGGGGATCCGGGGGGGGCGCCAGCCCGGCCTCCGTAGATGTGCAATCGCGGCGATCAGGACGAGCGCGGCCAGTCCGAAAGCAAGCACGGCCGCAAGGTCGGTCACGGAGATGCGGGGTGTGGACCTGGCGTTGTGAGCTTCATTGAGAAAGCGCCTGACGTCGGGTGAGCCGGGAAAGATTACGTCGGCCTCTTCGAGTCGGACCGCCGCCGTTTTCCAGTCTCCGTCTGCCGCGGCATCGAGTGCCTTCCGGTAAACCTCGTTGAACGGGCCCTGGTTTTCACTCGACACTCCGGCCGTCTGCAGAAAGGACTTTACCGTCACGGCTGGTACGAGAAACCGTATCTGATCGGCTGTCTGAGTGTCCCCATACCGGGATTCCTATGACCGATCCGGTACGATCGACTGCGGGGCCTCCCGAATGACCGGGATAGACCGGAGCATCGGTCTGATAGATCGGTTGCGAGCTCGCGCTCATGCGCATCGCAGTGATGGAGCCGGAGGTGATCGTCGGCTCCAGGTCAGTCTCGGCGGAAAGCCAGTCGCCGATGGCCGCGTCTCCGATACTCGCGACTGCCGGGTAGCCGGCGATCCAGATCTGTTCCTGCAGTCGCGATTCCGTGCTCGCGAGGCTGAGGGTGGGAAGCCCCCTCGCCTCGATATCGATCAGGGCCAGATCGTCGCCACCATTGGCGAATGTCGGAGAGAGGCGGACGATTTCAAATGGAAGGCTCCGGCCGTTGGAGAGGTCGACACGTCTCACGATCTCGACATCGGAGAGAGTCGCCTGGGTGGCCAGTCGCGTGATCATCGTTTCCATATCGCCGCTTCTGACGAGCGCGCCCATGACGTCCGGATCGACCGACTGTTCCAGATAGGCGCGCAGACCATTGCGCAGCAGCTCCCCGTGAAGGGACTTGTCATCAGTTGTCGCGCCGACGACGTGGGAGCTCGTCAGGATCAGACCATCGGGATGAATGACAAAGCCACTTCCGGAGCTGCCGGCGCCTGTTTGTATCGTGAGCTCCCGGCTCTCGCCCGCCTTTCGGCTGACGCTCACTGATGGTGACCGTAACTGTGGCGGTAGCGTAGGAGTTGACTCTCACGACGGCGGGTTTGACGGCGTACGCCATCTTCTGGACCTCGTTGAGCTCACGAGACTGTTGCCGGCATCCGGTGATGGAGAGAAGGACGATCGCCGTGGCGGTGAGAGCCAGGAAGCGGGGATCCCGCCGGTGGTATCGGAAACGGTTTGGTTTGGCCATCGAACGCACCACACCTGAGCGCCACGGCTCCGGCGATTACGATCCGTTGTAGAACCAGCTCACGAAAACGTCTCCTGCAACGAGGAGGAAGAACGATGCGACGATCGCGAGCAGAGACAGGCCGATGACCATCGTGCGGAGAAGACACCCTCCAGCTCCCATCGATCGATCGGCGGATGGTTTGAGCCTGGGCTCGGTTGTGTCACCCAACGGCTCGGAGGACCCAGCAGGCATCGGGCGTCGGGTCATGCTCCGCGGCGCTCCACCATCGGCCGCCGCGACGATCACCGTCACGTTGTCGTGGGCACCTCTCTCCAGTGCGAGCTCGATGAAGCGATCTGCAGCGGCTTCGATGTCGTGATTATTGATGACCTCGGCCATCTCGCTCGAGTTGACGAGCCCATGGAGGCCGTCGCTGCACAGTAGGAAGTGGTCTCCGGGAGCGAGATCGAGAGGACCGGCGACATCTGCCTCGACCTCGGAGGCGACTCCCATTGAGCGTTGTAGAACGTTTCTCCTCGGATGGGTCTCGGCCTCTTCAGCGCTGAGCAGACCCTCACGCACCATGGTTGCCACGAGGGAATGGTCGTCGGTCAACTGCTCGATCTCGCCGCCGCGCACCCGGTAGATACGGGAGTCACCGACATGGCCGATCCAGCAGCGGCCGCCCCGGATCAGAAGAGCGGATGTCGTAGTGCCCATCCCCTCGAGCTCGTCATGCTCCGAGGCCTCCTGAAAGATCACCGCGTTGGCCTGCTCCATGGCGTCGCGGAGGATGGCGGCGACATCGTCACCACCGGAGGAGAGAAAGCGTTCCTTGATCGTGTTCGCGGCGAGTTTCGAAGCGGTGGCGCCACCCTTGTGGCCTCCCATCCCGTCTGCCACGACCATCAGCTGCCCCTTTTCCGCTCCTCCCTCGATCTCGTCGGACACGATCGCGAAATCCTGGTTTTCCGAGCGGACTCTGCCCACGTCGGATCTCATGGCGATTCGCACCTTCATCGGGATTCGATCGGCAGAATCGTTACGGCCACTGTTCGTTTCGGCAGAATCTTCGCTCATGAAGCCAGGCCTCCGTCGGCAATACTACTCTCACGAAAACCGTTATTATACCGTCAGTTCGTTCTGCTCAGATGGCAGTGCGGAGCGGTTCTGTTTAGGCGCGATGCCGGCGCGCCGCTATAATCCGAGTTTCGCAATGGAAAAACTCCAACTTCACTACGTCGACATGGGCTCTCCCCGTATCTTCGAACTCAATGATGAGAAGGGGCACAGTGTCGGGCGCACAGAGGGCAACGATCTGATCCTCAACCACCCGTCCGTCTCTCGACGGCACGGTCGCTTCGAGGTGAGAAACGGCCAGTGGTGGATCGTTGATCAGGGTTCGACCAACGGTGTCAAGATCAATGACAACCTGGTCGGAGAGGCCAGGATCGGCCCCGGCGATCGTGTCAACGTCGGCTCGATGCAGGTCGACGTGAAGGCGGTACCCTCCGTCGACTTCTCCGACGACTCCCCGTTTGAGGATACGAGTGGAACGGTCATCCGCCGGATCTCCGATTTCAACGTGGAGTTCGGGCTCGACGAAGGGCAGACGCCGGAGCCAGCCGAGAGCGCGGCGGCGGCAACCGGAGCACCCGGTCCGGTATCGAGGGAGAAGATTCTCTCGGTGCTCGTGCAGGTCGCAAAGGCTCTGATGCAGTCCGAGGAGCTCAACTCCGTCCTCAACACTGTCATGGACATCATCTTCAAGTACCTCGCGGTCGACCGGGGTCTGCTGATCCTCTTCGATGACGATGGGAACGCGGTGCCGCAGTTGACGAAGTTCCGGGAGGGATCTGAGAACGAGGAGATTCCGATCTCGCGCACGATTCTCAAGATGGTCAGGGAGCAGCAGGTCTCTCTTCTGACCTCGAACGCTCTCGAGGATGCGCGCCTGATGGGCGGCAAGTCGATCGCGATCCATGGCATCCGGGCGGCGATGTGCGTCCCGCTCTGGCATCGGAACCGCGTCATTGGCGCGATCCAGGTCGACTCGCCGATTCATATCGGGAGGTTCACCGAGGAAGATCTCGACATGTTGACCGCTCTGGCGAATTTCGCGGCGGTGGCGATCGAGCGCGCACAACTATCTCAGAAGATCGAGCAGGAGAAGAAGATCCGCGGCAAACTCGAAAGGTACCACTCTCCCGCGGTCATCGACGAGATCGTGCAGAACGCGGACATCGCCGATGCGGCGGAGATCAAGAGCGCCGAGGTCTCCATCCTCTTTGCAGACATCACGGGATTCACCACGATCTCCGAGACGAAGAAGCCGGAGGAGATCTCGGAGTTCCTGTCAAACTTCTTTTCGTGTGCCGTGGAGGCGATCTTTGCCAACAGCGGCACGCTCGACAAGTTCATTGGCGATGCGGTCCTCGCATTCTTTGGTGCTCCGCTCGAGCAGGCGGATCACGCGGAGAAGGCGGTCCGGGCGGGTCTGATGATGCACGAGCTCGTCGGCAACTGGAATCGGGAGCGCGAGAAGGAGGGTCTGCCTCCGGTGAAGATTCGAATCGGAATCAACAGCGGACCTGCGGTCGTCGGAAACGTCGGAACGGAAAAGCGCGTTGACTACACGGTGCTGGGCAGCTCAGTGAACATCGCATCCCGGCTCGAGAGCAGTGTCGCCAAGCCCGGCGATCTCGTGATCTCGGAGATGACGAGGCAATTGATCGGTGAACGATTCGAGCTCGAATCGATGGGTGAATTTCCATTGAAGGGCATCTCGAAACCAATGCCCGTCTTCAAGGTCCTCAGGGATCTCGACGACACGGGACAACGGCCCGACCCGAGGCACACGATCTCGACGTGATGATCCGACCCTGCGTCATGACCATTGCCGGGAGTGACTCCGGTGGGGGAGCAGGAATCCAGGCAGACCTCAAAGCGATCACCGCGCGAGGCGTGCACGCGGCCACGACGATCACCGCGGTGACGGCACAGAACAGCCGGGCCGTCACGGCAGTCTTCCCCCTTCCGACCGGAATCGTGGAGGCTCAGATCGATGCGGTGATGAACGATCTCTGTCCCGCTGTGATCAAGATCGGAATGCTCGGCACCGCCGATCTGACGAAGCTCGTCGCCAGGAAGATCGAGCAGTGGAAGCCGCGCTACGTCGTCCTCGATCCGGTGATGATCGCATCGAGTGGTGCCCGACTTCTCGACGAAGATGCCATGGACGCCCTGCGGACGGCTCTTCTGCCGAGAGCCACGGTCGTCACGCCGAACTGGCCTGAGGCCGAGGCGATTCTCGGAAGATCGATCGAGACACCAGAAGATATCCGCAAGGCAGCCGCAGCTTATCGGGAGCTCGGGGCGGGTGCCGTTCTGTTCAAGGGGGGACACCGGTCGGGAGCCGAGGTCGTCGACGTTCTTCATGCGCGTGACGAAGTGGTCGAGTACCGAAATCTCAGGATCGAAAGTGCCGAAGGGCATGGAACGGGGTGCACGCTGGCTGCTGCGATCGCCGCAGGACTGGCTCTGGGCGAGACTCTTGCGCAAGCGTGCCGAACCGCCATTGAGATGGTTCAGGAGGGGCTTCGGGGAAGGTATGCCGTAGGGTCGTCGAAACCGCTCTTTCTCGATACCAGACCTCCGGTGCCATGAATCGAGCCGTCACGATGGCCTGGACTGGAGAAGATCGAGCGCACGTCGTTGACATGCTGCCATGCCGATGGATAATCTCGATCGACTGTAAACCGGTCCAATGCCGTTTCGGAGGAACCAGATGAACAGACGCAGACTTCAATCAGGAGAGGGACAGGCAGGATGCATCATCTCTCTCATCATCCTTCTGATCGTAGCTTTCATTGCCTTCAAGATGGTTCCGGTCAAAGTGAAGTCCGCCGACTTCCGCCAGGAGCTCGTCGATGAAGCGAAGTCGGGGAGTCTTCGGAACGACAAGCAGATCAGAGCGAATCTCATGGACAAGGCCGCGGAGCTGAATCTTCCGCTCAAGGACGAGGACCTGAAAATTACCCGCTCACGCTCACAAATCACGATCGAGGCAAGCTACGTCGTCCCGATCGAGTTCCCCGGTTACACGCACATGTGGGAGTTCGATGCGGATTACTCCACGCCTCTCTTCTGAGCGATCGGTCGATCAGGAGCAAGGCGCCGTAACGCGCCAGTGCAGCAGCTCGTTTTCCGACTGGCAAGATCCTTGGAGCACTCCCTCCGCGAGAAAGGAGAAGTTTTGACGAAGATCAAGGTACGCCCGAATGGACCCCTCATCGTGGAAGGTGAATTCACGATCGTCGACGAGAACGGCAACGAAACAGAGCCCGTGAAAAAGGCGCTCTGCCGCTGCGGCGGATCGACGACCAAGCCTTATTGCGACGGCACACACTCCAGGATCGGTTTCCAGGGCGCGAACGAGGCGGTACGCGAAGCGGAAGAGGAGTAGTCGACCCCGATTCTGCTCGCAACTCTGCCGGAGATCCGCCGGGAACGCGGGTCAGGTTGGCTGAAGAAGAATGCGCATGCGCTGCCACGCGATCGACCGGTGCGAGATCTCCCGCTTTTCTTCGGGACTCATCTCACCGTAAGTGCGAGTCGACCCTTCCGGCTGAAACCAGGCGTCCCATCCGAACTGTCGAGCCCCGCGCGGTTCGTCGAGGATCACCCCATCGACTGATCCTTCGGCGATGACGACGTCTCCTCCGGTCGACGCGACGACGATGCAGCGTGCCGTTGCGGCATTGGTAGATGCTCCTCGGACCATTGCCGCAAGACCTTCACCTCCGGCCGCGGCAATCAGCCATTTGACGTAGGGACCAGGGAAGCTCTGGAAAGCGTGGAGCTCGAGCGATACATCTTCTACCGCGAGAGGGGGCTGAGCGTGCAGGCAGGCGGCACCGAACTTCGCGCGAGCGATGGCTTCGAACGTCTCGGCCTGGATCTCAGGAAGATCGAGATCGATTCGCGTCACCGATGAGCCGAGGAGTCGCTCCACCTCCGCAGCTTTGTGCGGATTGGAGGTGATGAACCGGAGGGGTGGGAGCTGCTGGCTCAACCCGAGGCGCGCATCCCCTGAAGAGTCGCACCGAGTCGCTCCCTGAAAGCCGCCGGGGCAGCCACGGGAGTAAGGCGGCGCCTCAGAAATCCACGCATGCGATCATGAAATCTGACGCGGGTATCACAATCGTGGCAGAGCCCGAGATGGCGCTCGACTGCAGACCTTTTCGACTCACCCAGGGTGCCGTCCAAGAAGAAATACGCGACACGCCTGACATCGTCACAGACCATTGAAGGTCTCCTTCCTCGCCTTTTGAGCGGTGACGCTCGTCAGTGTGTCGCAACTTTGTTATTCGATGTCGAATTCCTCTTCCTGATCATCGTCGACTTCGTACTCGAAGTCGTCGTCGGAGTCGTCCGCGGAGATGAGTTTCAGTTCATCCTCTTCGGAGATTTCCTCATCTTCGACTTCCTCGTCGTCCTCGGCCGAGTCCTTCTTCTTGCTCTTCTTCTGTTCGTCTTTGCGTGAGCGCATCTTTGCAGGCTCTTCGCCGCTCCGGATATAGCCGTACTTGCGGGCGTACTCGAGAAGGGTGCGCTCGAGCATTTTGCGGCCGCGGTAGAGACGGGACATGACCGTACCGACGGGGCAGTCGAGAATCTCGGCGATCTCCTTGTAGGAGAAACCCTCGATGTCGGCGAGAAGCACCACCATCTTGTAGTCGTGCGGCAGGGTGTCGAGGGCGCGCTTGACGTCCTCGTCCATCATGTCCTGGAAGACTTCCGTCTCGGGATCCTTGATCAGGTCCGGGGCGTTCTTCTGAATGACCCGCTCGTACGACTCTTCGATCTCGCCGAAGTCGATCTTGTGCGGGGTCAGTTTCTTTTTCCGATAGTTGTTGATGAACGTGTTCTTCATGATCTTGAAGAGCCACGCCTTGAAGTTCGTACCTTCCTCGAACTTGTCGTAGTACTTGTACGCCTTCAGATACGTTTCCTGAACCAGATCTTCCGCATCTTCGGAGTTGCGGGTCATCCGGTATGCAGTGTTGTAGAGCGAATCGACGTAAGGCATCGCTGCCTTCTCGAAGTTCCACCCCGACTCGTGTTCGTATGCCTCTGCTGACTTCATTGTCGACCTCATCGACAGGTTAAAATTCATATCCCGTGCCGCCGCGTCATGCTGAGACCGCTCGTCTCTGCGTCGCGTTGCCGGCGACAAGAACATCCCTGTTTTCTGTAAGTTAAAGAACAGTCTCTCGCAGCTTGAGAGTTGAGAGACGGCAAAACCACCTACTTATCGTTGTGTCAGGCTCGTCTACCGCGGAGGACACTGTGTCCTTCCTCGAGTTCGATCACCGGTTATGACGATAAAGGGTAGGCGGTGGTTTCGGCGGGAAAAGATGTGAACAACGTGTGAACACCCCGAATTCCTGCCGGCCGACCATTATAAGCCGGGGATCGAGGAAGTCAATACATGCGGGAATTATTCCGGTTGACGCTCCGCACCTTGTAACGGTTCTCAGTTCTCAGTTCTCGTCTCATTCTCTGTTCTCGGCTGTTTGGCATTTTGATACCGAGGCGAGCCAAATGGATCGGGGCCGGGCGTGTGCTCTACCCGAACCCGCAGACCGAAGAGAAGCGGGAACCCGATGGAACTCGAGAATCGCAGAACTCGAGAAGCAAGGACTGATCACCGAAACCCACAACCGAGAACCGGCGACGGCCGGAACCGAGAACTCAGATCCGGCGCGGGCGATACGACACCGAGTTCACCGGTCCCTCGAACAGCCTGACCTCGGTGACTGAAGCTCCCGCATGTTCCATCGATCGCTCGAGCTCTTCCTGAAACCAGCGTGCGACGTTCTCGGCAGTCGGATTCAGCCGGTCGAAGGGCGCGATCTCGTTGATGCATCCGTAGTCGAGCCTGCCTGCGATCGACTCGAGCTGCTTGCGTGCGGCGACGAAGTCGACCGCGAGCTCGTCGCCATCCAGACCCTGGTCGCGACGCTCGAGCTCGGCCTCTACCCGGTACGAATGACCGTGGAGGGGTTCGGTGATGCCGCGGTAGTTGCGCAGATAGTGCGCGGCCTCGAATCGCGCCTCGACCCGGACCGCAAAGCTCCCCCCACCCTGCCCTCCCGAACGCGGCGCGGCTCCCGAGTCCGCGGAGCTCTCTGCTCGCGACTCGCCCGAGCGAACCGGTCCCGAACAGCCGTTCGATCAGAGGCTCATCGACGCCCATCTTCCGCAACTCGTCGGGGTTCGATTGCTCCCGGAGCAGGTACTCGGCTCTGTCGGGGCCGTAACAGCTCGACTCGGACGCACCTTCGTAGAGGTCGACCAGCGTCGCCAGGGTCTTCCAGCGACGCTCCAGAATTTCCCGTTCCTGCACGCTCATCTGGCGCAAGTCTTTCTTCTGATTCATCACGATGTCAACCCTTCATGTACAATCTGCCCCGTTTCGTTATGCCATTACCAAAGAGCATTCTCTGCGTCGCCTGTGAACGAACCTACCCGGAAGGGTGGAAGCGCTGCCCGTACTGTGGCCACGATCCGATTCAGGCCGCACGGGACAAGGCTGCGAAACAGCGTCAGCGATCAAAGCCCGGGAAAGCTGGACAGGAGCAGAAGCGTCCGCGGGGCGCGCGTCGCGGCCGTAAGCCGAAGGACACCGAACAGCCGGTGAGTGCGCCAGCGGCGGCAGACTCCTCGTCGGAGCCGAAAAAGAAGCGCGGGCGCAAGCGTCGGGGGCGAAAGAAGGCGGCCGGCGATGGGGCTCAGCCACAACAGCCTTCACCGAAAAAGCCCGCCGCTCCGAAACCGGCGGCCGGGGGCGAGGCGTCAGGAGATCAGGCGCCGAAGAAGCGTTCTCGCAGGCGACGACGGCGGCGGCCAGGGGGCCCGGGTGGTTCGAGCTCGGGCGGCGGCTCCGACGGTTCGTCGAGCTGACGGCCGCGCTAGCCCGCATTTCTCACCAGCTTTCTACTGCGGCGACGGATAGCGGCGCGGCTGCTGCGTTGCGCTCGATTCGGCTCCTCGACATAGTGTCGACTATGCCTGCGGGGCCGAACCTTCGCGCGCCTTGCATCCGCACCACTCTCCGCCGCCTCGCTACGATATCTGGTGAGAAATACGGGCTAGTGATCTCCGGTCTTCATCTCTGACTCGAGCCATCGCGCCGAGCACTCGTTGAAGCCCTCGCAACGGGCGCAGAACTGATCGTCAGCCTCAGGTTTGAAATCAGCCGGCGGACAGATGTTGACCCCGGGAGTGATCCCCTGCTCGAGGACCTCGATCCGGACACGCTTTTCTTCGGTTGTCCCCTCCTCGGCGATTCTCCTGGTCTCGCGGAACTGCTCGAGATTTGCCTGCGCGGAGGAATTCACGGACGCACGATCCGCAACGGCACGCGCCGCACGAAACCCCCGCCTGACGGATATGCGGCGCCCTCCGTCCAGGAAGTATTTGTAGTACCCCCAGGCCGCACCCACTCCAGCCGCAACCGGAATGCCCGTGCGCCACGAACCGAGAATGGCCAATGCCAGAAACGCCACAGCGGCCCACGCCAGCCATCGTGCCTTCACCGGAATGATGATCATGTAGAAAATCGCCTCTCCGTATCGGTGGCCATAGATGATCATCAGCGTGTAATAGACGAAGTACGCTCCGACGAGTGGTTGACGGGGCCAGGTGAGAAAACTGACCACGACCGGCACCAGTGTGCTGATCGCGAAGAGAGCGAGAAAATCTACCGTCCCGAACTCCTCCTCGATCGTGTTTCCCAGCATGAAAAGAATCATCAGCAGAAAGAAAAAGCCGATCAACTTCCAGCGAAAGAACGTACCGGAAAGAAAGACATAGGTGAAGGCTCTCCAGATTTCGCCGTCCAGCAGCCACGACGGATGCATGGAAAAGGCCTCGACGAACCTCGTCTCGGACTGGTACTGGAAAAAGAAGAAAACGACGTGGAGAAAAAGGAGAAATAGACGGACTTCAGATTTTCGCCGCGCACGACTCTGGTCAACCGCCCGTCGTGCCTTCAATGTTCCTCAGCTCGAGATGGTCTCCTTCCTCGAGCCCAAGCCGATTCGCTTCCCCTGCGGCGAGCTCGAGCACGTAAAGACCGGGAGCGTCGGGTGCGTAGGTCGGGCATGGATCGGAGTTGCACGGCTGAATATCACGCTGAATGTCGGTGATCACCCCGTTCTCGTCGAGCCAGAGCATGTCGAGAGGAATGAAGGTGTTCTTCATCCAGAAGCCGTGCTGCTCGCTCACCGGAAAGATGAAGAGCATCCCGTGGTTCTCCGGCAGGCTCTCGCGAAACATCAGGCCCCTCGCCCGCTGCTGATCGGTTCTTGCGATCTCGAGTTCGAAATCCGCTCCCCGATGGCGTGACGAGCTGGGGACGCATCGATCCTGAATCGTGCTCTCTTTCGCGGAACGTGAGTCGCTTGCTGCGGATGTATCCACTGGAGTACAGCTCGAAATCACACCGATGATCACCGCGAGTGACCACCATCTCAATTCTTTTCGACATCGACTCTCCTGCTCCTTTGCCTCCGCACGGATCTCCTTCGCACTCACTCCATATTTCTTCGCGTGATACCGGAACGAGCGGAACGTCATGCCCAGCAGCTTCGCGCGTCCTTCTGCACTCCGTCGGTCCGCTCCAGCGCCGGATCATCAGCGTCCTTCCGATCTCCTGAAGGTGAGTCTCCAGATCGAGACCTTCCGGCGGGAGATCGAATGCGGCCGCCGCGCGGTACGAGTCGCCCGTCACGAGCTCCGGCAGCGAGCTTCTCGTGATCACGAGCTCCGGATCGAGTGCGATGATCCGTTCGATGACGTTCTCGAGCTCACGAACGTTGCCAGGCCACGAGTAGTTCTCGATCGCCTCCATTGCATCGACGGACACTTTCTTCGGAGGTGAGCTCATCTGCTTCGAGAACTTTTCGATGAAATGCTCGACCATGATCGGAATGTCTTCTCTTCGCTCGCGCAGCGGAGGAAGCACGATCGGGATGACGTTGATCCGGTAGTAGAGATCCTCTCTGAACTCCCCTTCGGCGATCGACTCGGCGAGATCCCGATTCGTCGCAGCGATGATGCGGACATTCACAGGAATCTCGACATTGCCTCCCGACCTTGCGGATCGTCCGCTCCTGCAGAACGCGGAGGAGCTTGATCTGCACGGCAGAGCTCATCTCTCCGATCTCGTCCAGGAACAGGGTGCCGCGGTCCGCTTCCTGGAAAAGTCCCTTCTTTTCACGGATGGCGCCGGTGAACGCTCCCTTCTCGTGGCCGAAGAGCTCGGACTCGAGAAGGTTCTCGGGAAGTGCCCCGCAGTTGACCGATACGAATCTGCCCGGCTGCTTCGAATGCGCGTGTATCGCCCGCGCAACCATCTCTTTGCCGGTACCCGATTCGCCCGTGATCAAGACGGTCGATGTCGTTCTGGCGATCCGTTCGATGATGCGGAAGATCTCCTGCATCCGTCGCGACTTTCCGATGATGCTGGAGAACGTGAATCGCTCCTCGAGCGCCTGCCGGAGATAGACGTTCTCATGCTCGAGCTCGCGGCGTTCCACTGCCTTCTCGAGCACGATCTTCAGCTCGTCGACGTCGAACGGCTTCGAAAGATAGTCGTAGGCACCGGCCTTGAGCGCCGCCACCGCGCTCTGCGCCGAGGTGTAGGCGGTGATCATCACGACGGGGACGTTCTCGTGCTGCTGGTTGACGAGCTTGAGGATCTCGAGCCCCGATCCGTCCGGCATCATCAGGTCGCACAGAACGATGTCGGGATCGATCTCGCAGAGCGCGGCCGTCCCTTCAGCCACTGATCCGGCGCAGGTGACCGTCCAGCCTTCTTCCTCGAACACGATCGTCAGGAAATCGCGGAGAGAAGCCTCGTCGTCGACGATCAGTAGATGCATCGGCCGCTCAGTCGCTCGAGCTCTCGTCGTTTTCTTCGTGATCGCGGAATCCGCCACCGAGTCTCTTCCGGTACTTCTCGAGCCGCTTGTTGAGATTGTGGATGTCGTAGGTCAGACGCATCACCGTTCTCCGCAGCTTGTACTTGATGCGGCGAAACGTCGCCATGTCGTCTTCCTGGAGGACCGGAAGGAAGCCCTTGATGTCCTCGATCCGCTTGCGGACCTTCTCGATGTCCTTGTCATCGATGTTGAGGATGTGCTCGCGGCCCTCGATCAGAAGCGGTTCGACCCCGCTGAGCTGGTCGTCGAACCAATGCCACACCTGGACGATATTGACACGTCTTCCGCGATCGACGAACCGTGTCTCGAGAAGATCCTGGCGAAAATAGTCGAAGACCCGTTTGTCGTCGAGAACCTTGAACTCGTCCTCTGACATGTTCCGGACATTCCACACGCCGTAGCGGAGGATGTCACTGCGCGTTGCGCGGAACTGCCGGATCACCTCGAGCAGCACTGGCTTGTCCAGATCCTGGAGAGTCTGCTTCGGGCGCGTCTGTTCGACTGCTTCGACCATCACGTGGAGTATACCTTTGCCGCAGGTCCGATCATTCCGTACCGGAACTGCCAAACCCTCCGGCGCCACGTACCGTCTCGTCCAGCTCAGTGACGAGCTCGAGCGTTCCCCGCTCCACCCGGGCGATCACCATCTGGGCGATTCGCATTCCGCGCTCGATGACGAACGGCTCGCTCCCGTGGTTGATCAGGATCACCTTGATCTCTCCCCGGTAGTCCGCATCGATCGTTCCCGGACTGTTCAGGACGGTCACGCCATGCCGCATCGCAAGACCACTGCGCGGCCGTACCTGCGCCTCATGTTCTTCCGGCAGTGCGATCGCGATTCCGGTCGGGATCAGCTCTCTCTCGCCCGGCTCGATGGTCACGTTGCCTTCGACGGCCGCCCGCAAATCGAGCCCTGAAGCGTGGCGCGACGCGTATTCGGGCAAGGTAATATCATGGCACCGATTCGTGATCCGGACTTTCACTGTACTCAAATTCGATTCCTTTCACTCCGCTCTGATGTATGTGGGATCTCCCGTGGTCTGGTCGATGATCGATCCGTACCCGACGATGCGGCCGTCCCCTTCGAGGTGACTGATCTCGATCCGCCCACCGTCGATCGTCCCGCAGCCGAGACTGCTCACTGAATTCTGCCAGTGCTGAAGTGGGCCGATCGGCAGGACCCGGCTGCAGCGGAGGCTACCGTACCCGTCGAGAACATCCACGCGCAACACCACGTCACCGCCCGAAGTCTCGGTGACGCCCACGTTCGTTCGAAAGGTACCGTTGAGCACGACGGAAGGAATCACGGCGGTATCACCCGGCCCGATCGCATCGTTGTCAGTGAGAGCGCCGATGAACTGTCCGTACGTTCCGGAAGGTGTGTCATTCCACGTTCGGCTCGACACGAGCAGCGAGCTCGCTTCGACGAGAATCCAGCCCTCGCCAGAGGTTGCAAATGTGTGTCCGACGACGTCCGGCAGGAGTAACGACGAGCCCGCTTCGACGGTGATCTCGTGCGCAGAGCTCGAGCCACCCGATCCGAAGAGGTGAAGCAGCACCGTCTCCGCGGTCTCCGACGGGTTGGCGAGCCAGAGATCCGTGCTCCAGTTCGTCGACTTTGATCCCGCGATCTTCGCGACAGCCGGAATGATCAACGGCCGCGGAAGATTCGAAGCCCGCTCGGCGGGAACGAACACGGAGTCGCCCGTTCGATTGTCGACGACCGAGGCGTACGCGGCGACCGATCCGTCGGTGCCGGTCACCTCCACTTCGATCCAGCCTTCATCGATCTCGGAGAGTGTGGCAAAGCTGGCGACCGACAGCTGCCGATGCGTAAACGGCAACAGCGTGACCGTCACAGAACCCGCGGCAACTCCGCGCCTGTCCCGCAGTGTAATGAGCACTTTGCTTCCGCGGCCGCTCGTTTCGACGAGACCGACGTTTGTGCGGAAGTCGAGGTTGCGTCGCAGTTGAGTCAGAAAGAGCCGTTCTCCTGGCCCCGCCACTCGATCCACAACGGGAATGCCCTGCCCGAACGTACCTTCCGCGGCCCTGTTGTAGGTTCTGCTGGACACGCGCACCGAAGCCGGTCCTCGAATCTCGAGCGCACCGGTCCCCTCCGCAACGAAGAGTGTGCGCACGACATCTTCAATGACGAAGGACTCTCCCGCTGGCGCGTCGACCCGCACGGCGCTGAACTGAGACGTGCCGTTCTCGCCGCTCGGTGTGAAGATGAACAGCAACTCCGCCGCACCTGCCGTATTGGCGATCGCGACGTCACTGACGAAATAGGTTTCTGCGGCGCCGGGTGTACTGGCGACGGCGGCGATCGTACGCGCATCCTCAGCGATACCGCGCGACTGCAACGTTTCTCCGTCATCGAGATCGAACACGATCTTCCAGCTCGAAAGACTCACCGGCGAGCTGAGAGTCGTGAACCGAAGAGTCCAGGTGCCACGATTTTGTCTCCCTTCGAACCTCGACAGTGGCTCGGCCGGAATCGTGTCGCGTCCGAATCTGATGGAGGGCGGCAACGCTCTTCCCCGCTGCTTCAGGCGAATGGTTTCGCCATCCGGCGAGACCAGGGCAATCTCGAGATCGTCTGGCGCGTCCGGCTCGAGCTCCACGTCGACCAGCACTCGCTCGATGATCGAGTCGGATCGCAGAGTCACCTGTCGCTCAATCTCGCCTCCGCCGGCCGGAATCGAGACCGGATCGTGTCCATGAAGGACGAGAATCTCACCGCGCATCTGGGGCTCGCACGAGTCGGGTATGTTGAACCCCCGGGCCTTCGCGGACGTACAGAGTGTCGTGCGGTTCATCGAGCTGTTGAGCTGCTCGTCGGCAATGATCATCCTCTCGATCACGTCCGAGAATCGTGGCTGCGACGGAAGTCCAAGAAGCCCTTCGAGCACCAGCACGTCCGTAATTCTTCGCCCCTCCCCGACACCGTGCGATTGAACGATCTGCTCGAAGACATCCTTCAGATAGCCGGACCAGATCTGCCCGTTCCGATGTTCCGTGCCGGAGGCGCTCGAGGGATCGAAGTCCGCGAGTGTCAACGCCTCATCGACTCGGCGGAGACAGTCCGCGGCGGGGGGATAGGCACAACCAGGACCGTCGCATCGCGCATCCCAGTCGCCGATGCAGTAAGGATCGCGCCCGGACGAGATCGAAGACTGCAATCCGGAGCTGAACGCCCAGTAGTCGCCGAACCCTTCGCTGATCGCGCGACCTTCACTGCCGGAGCTGCCGAACAGGACTCCTGGCGAGAGCCAGTCGTGAATCGCGTGACCGTACTCGTGAAGGATGATGTCCGGATCCTCGGCATCGTCGACGCCACCATCTCCGAAAAGAAGAGTCGGCCCGGCGGCCGTCGCCGTGAAGTACGAATTGTCCGCTCCGCGGTTCGCGTGAGCGTCGACCCGGACCCCGCCGGGGATGATCTGGCGGGATCCGGTATAGCCGAGAGATTGCAGATAGAGCTGCGCCTGGTCGAGGTGATGATAGACGTTCACTTCCTCGAACTCCGGACGGTCGCGCTCACCCAGAAGATCGAGCTCGAGCATCGCACGGGCCGTGAACGGAGAGTCGATATCGATGACCCGCACGCGCGGACCCACCAGCTCCCCCTGCGTTCCAAGCCCCAGAAGCTCCACCCGCGAGTAGGAGCCGGAGGGCACCGCGGCGGCGGAATCGCCCTGGTCCCGGAGCCCGGCGTCATTGAGTGTCGTGACCGGGTTCGCGGGGAAGACGTTTCCGGTCGCGGAAAAATAGAGAGGGACCTTCGAGAGAACCTCACCAGTCTTCGGATCCACCTCCCAGACGCTGAGTCGGAAGGGCGCGTCTTCGACCAGAACCCGCTCGACGAAACGCGCCGCTCCCTCCACATTGCGATATCCCGGGGTGCGGCTGATCATGTTCACGCTCTCAATCGCCGGATCGTCGATGCGCAGATTCTGCGACAGCGTCGAGCTCTCGGAGGGCGGTGGTGGAGCGGTCGCGACCGAGACGTGTGGCGTGCGCACGTGACCATCTTCATCGACGGTGAGTACAACCTGTGCGCCGTAGACCCGCCGGTCGCCGATCCATTGCCCATACCGGTAGTGCGTCCCGGAGAGTCCCTCGCGCACCTGGTCGATCCTCAGATCCACGTCACGCAGCGCCGGATTGTCGACGGCCAGTCGGTCCCGGACGAGACGCAGAGCCTCCTCGGCAGCAGGATCAGTCCGCCGCGATTGTGGCTCCACTGCGCCAGCCGGGGCGAGAGACATGCTCGAGATGAGAATCGCGAGCGAGAGGAAGATCTGTTTCATCGTCTCTCACCGGAACCGGGGGAGAGCATCCCTTGCTTCCCTGGACGCTTGCGGGAACAATTCAACCCGATGCGGTTCGAGCAGGATCACTACGACCATCTCACCGGTGAGACGCGGGTTTCTTCGAAGATTCAGCGCTCGGAGTTCATCGGCATTTCGTTTCCGGCTGGCACCGAGGACCACTTTCTCGATCACCTCGAGCGATTGCGAAAGGAGATCTTCGATGCGACCCATCACTGCTGGGCGTTTCGCGTACTGGAGGCGGGAGAGATACGCGATCGCAGCTCCGACGATGGGGAGCCTTCAGGTACGGCTGGACGTCCGATTCTTCAGGTGCTGGAAGACGCGCAGCTTCTCGATAGCGCGATCGTCGTAGTGCGTCACTACGGGGGTGTGAAACTCGGAACGGGAGGTCTTGCCCGCGCTTATCGCGACGCAGCCCGCGAGGCGGTCGCGGGCGCGCCACGAGCCCGGAGATACCTCTACGACCGCATCACATGCAGACCGGAGTTCGGGCAGATGAACCAGGTCTACAGAATGATCGATCCGCCCGATCTGATTCTTGCCGAGGAGCACTTCGAACCGGAGCCACGGTTCGTTCTCGAGGTGCGGAAATCGATCTCGGCTCGGCTGAAGCGTGCGCTTCGCGAGCAGAGGATTCCTGTCGACGAGGCGGGGGCTGAGCAGGCCTGAGAGCGGCTCATGCAGATCTCTGGCGGCCTCGGAGGAGACGAAAGATTCCGACGAGGCTGAGAATCGACCAGGCTCCTTCGAGCAGTATGAATCCGATCTGATACTCCACAACGGCGACGTAGAGCAGAGCCAGGCCTCCGCCGAAGTTCATGAATTGATACGGGAAGCTCTCGGAGGGCACCTTCCTCGTCTGCAGCAGTGTGAACGCCAGCAGGATCAGTGCGGCACCAAACAGCGAGATCGATTGCGTGATCATCAGTCTCCTTTCGTCAGTCGTCAGTCGTCAGTCATCAGTCGTCAGTCATCAGTCGTCGGTCGTTGGCAACGACGACCTCTGCGGTAGACGTTCCGCTCGAGCGTGGGCGTCATCCAAAGGTGGAGCGTCTGAGGGAGAGCTCCCTCCGCAGCTGCGCTTTCAGCTCCTCGGAGGCGAAAGACGCCTCGATGCCGTTGTGCGCGATCGTGTACAGCTCCTGTGCTGAAACTCTGCCGAAACGTCTCGCACGGTGGTACTCCCTGATGGGATCCGTGCGAAAGAGTGAAGGGTCATCGGTGTTGAGAGTCAGCGTGACGCCGGCATCGAGCAGCCGGCGGATCGGGTGCTCACCTGTCGCGACCCGGGTACGGTAGTTCGAGGTGACGGCGAGATCGAGTGGTATCTCCCGGTCGCGGAGCGTCCGCAACGCCCTGGGGCTTTCCAGTGCTTTGATTCCGTGGGCGATCCGCTCGACACCGAGCAACTCGATCGCTTTCCATACGTCGTCTCCCGATCCGGTCTCTCCTGCGTGGACCACTCGTCTGAGTCCGAGAGATGCAGCCCGTGCGAACACCTGAACGAACTGTTCGAGAGGAGGGGTCTCACTTCCTCCGAGTCCGAAGCCGATCACTCGCTCGTGAGGGTGAGCGGCGGCCCCATCGAGCACGGCCTCGGCTGCCTCCGGTCCCCAATGCCTGACGGAGTCGAGCAACAGCGCGCACTTTGCGCCCCCCGAGCTCTCGGCTTCGTCGAGGCCGGTGGTCACGGCCTCGATCACTTCCTGGTAGGTCATTCCGGTTCTCATGTAGATGAATGGTGAGACATACACCTCGGCATACAGGACGCCGTGCCTTGCGAGGAACAGGGAGAGCTCGGAGGCGGCAGTACGCAGCGACGTCACCGAACAGAGCAGTGAACACATCTCGCGTATGGTCTGCAGGAAATGATCGAAGCTCGAGTAGGAGAACCGGCGCCGGAGAGACGGCAGCGTTTCGTTTGCCCAGGGGTGTTCGGTGCCACGGGCGAGATCGATCGCTCTCTTCGGAAAGAGTGACCCCTCGAGATGCAGATGCAGGTCCGTGATGCCGAAAAAGGCGCTCATTCCTCGACGACTACCGTACCCGCGAGGCGATCACCGATCCGTCTTCCCTGGTCGCTGAAGAGGGCGACGAACACCTCCACCAGGTTCAGGAGCGGGATGATCAGGGGAAGATTCCGGACGAGCGAAGAGGCCAGTCCAGGCTGCCTTTCATCTACGCGCTTGAGCTCGAGTCCCATGATCAGTTTGCCGATCGATCTTCCGGAACGACCGTCACGGACGAGGACGCCTACGAGAAACAGAAACGAGGCGATGTTCCAGATGCGCGCGATCCAGTTCATGGCTCCTCCCGAGCGGATCACGACCCAGCTCAGAAGCGCCGCCGGCAGAATCAGAAGAAGTGAGATGAGGAGCGCATCGAGCAGAAACGCTCCGGTTCTCAAAAGGATGTATTGGCGGCTGACGCGGAACATACGGGCCGCGAACATAGCAGACCCGGGCGGAAAATGGATAGACTGCGACGGCACCGGAGAGCATCGGAGGCGAAGTGGCCGGAATCTAACAGTCCCGACGACTCGTTTGCACACTGACAACGATCCCCGCGTCTGGAGGGATCGGATCGGCGTTGGTCCAACGCCGGCGAAACCTCACCGGTTTCCATTCGTCCCAAGAAAGGACAAATTGACGGTCTGATGAAACGAACTGTCTATCTAATCTTACTTTTGATCGCGGTCACGCTCCCCGGCTGGGCACAGGAACCTGCGCCTCTGGAAGGGCGGAAGATCGAGCGCATCGAGGTGATCGGCAATCGCCTGGTGGCGACTGACACGATCCGTGTCTATCTCGGCGCATACCCCGGCGATCCGTATGTTCCGGATCTGATCCGGCAGAATTTTTCCAGCCTCTGGCAGACCGGACTCTTCGACAACGTCAGGATCGAAGCGGTTCCGGGAGATGCAGGCGGCGTCGTTCTCCAGATCCACGTCGAGGAGAGGCCGCGCGTCGGAGCGATCCAGTACACCGGAAACGAGGCTCTCAAGGTCAGTGACATCAATGAAGCGCTAGAGCGCGAAGGCGTTCAGGTCCACGTCGGCAGTCCCGTCGAGCAGAAGACCCTGCAGCGCGCCGCCGAGGCGATCCGGAAAGCATATGTGGAGACGGGTCACGAAGGCGTAGCGGTCGATACGACTCTCGAGGAGATGTCGAGCCCGGGTGACCGGCGGGTCATCTTCCAGATTGATGAAGGTTTGAAGGCGCGAGTCTCCCAGATCTACTTCGAGGGCAACACGGTCTTTTCACGTCTCGATCTTTTGAGCGCGATGGAGGCGGTCAAACGCCACAATCTCGTCACCTGGATCCGCAAGAAGAACATCTACACACCTTCGAAGCTGCAGGAGGATCTCGAGCGGATCCGCGATCTTTATCAGGATGAGGGTTACCAGAAGGTCTCTTTCGGAGAGCCGCAGATCGATCAGACCGGCAAGTACATCAACATCACGATTCCGATCAAGGAAGGTCCGGTCCACTACTTCAACGGTGTGACCGTCGACGGGATGAAGGTCTTCGATCAGGAGCGGCTGGTTGGCAACTTCCCTCTCGAGAAGGGCGACGTCCTTCGCCGGGGCGCGATTCAGAGCCGTATCGAGCTGATCGAGGAACTGTACCGCAGGCGTGGTTACATCTACGCGTTCGTCGATCCCGAGTACCGCGATGGGGAGGACAATTTCGTCGATCTCCATCTGAATGTCTACGAGGGGGAACAGTTCCGTCTCGGAAGGCTCGAGTTCGAAGGAAATGACGTCACGAAGGACAAGGTCCTCCGCCGGGAGATCTATCTCGACGAGGGCGACGTCATGGATATGGAGACGTTCAAGGTCAGCCTCTACAAGCTCGGCCAGCTCGGCTACTTCAAGCTGACTCAGGATCCGGAGTTCGAGGTCAATCCCGAGGACAAGACTGTCGACATCACCGTCAAGGGCAAGGAAGAAGGAAAGAACGACGTCCAGTTCGGCGGCGGCTACTCCGAGCGATACGGCTTTTTCGCTCAGTTCCAGTTCTCGACGCGAAACCTGCTCGGAGAAGGTGAGAGCCTCGGCGTCTCCTTCCAACAGGGCGATCAGCAGAACTTCTTCAGCCTCTCCTATGCCGATCCCTGGTTCCTCGACAAGCCGCAGTCTTTCGGTGTTTCGGTTTTCAAGCGTGACACACAATTGCCGGCGGCACTCGGCTTCGAGAGCGCCGCGGTCGGTGGCAGCATCGCGTACGGCTTCCGGCTCGATCGCTTCGAAAGCGTCAGCTTTCTCTACGGTTTCGAGGACCGGGATGAAAACGTGACGCTCCAGGCGCAACCCGATCGGGAAGGCAACGTACCACTGCCGAGAATTCGAGACACGCAATTCACGACCTCGGCTTTTGTTCCGTCGTATCGGTACGATTCGCGGGACAATCCATTCGATACCACCCGCGGGTCGCGCGCCTCGCTCTCAGTCTCTTACACGGGCGGTCCACTCGGCGGCACGATCAACATGATCAAGCCGATCCTGAACTTCTCGCGATTCCACAAGATCTCCACGAAGAACATCCTGAGCTTCAACCTGGAGGCGGGGCAGATCTTTCCGCAGAACGACGATGACTGCGTTCACTTTTTCGATGAGCTCAACGAAGAGAACCAGCAGATCTGCGTTCCGCGGTCGGAGCGGTTCTTCCTCGGCGGCGATCAATCCCTGCGAGGATTCAAGTCGTTCAGCATCTCTCCCGAAGAGGATATCTACGGCAACGGTCAACTCGTCCCGGTTGGAGGGCACAAATACGCCACCTTCAACGTCGAGTACATTTATCGCATCAACGATCCGCTCCGGTTCGTACTGTTCGCCGACGGAGGACAGGCCTATGGTTACAAGGAAAACTGGGACCTCGGAGATCTCCGATATTCCGCGGGAGCGGAGCTGAGGATCTTCCTGCCGGTGTTCCAGTTCCCTCTCCGCTTCATCTACGCGAGCAACCTCGATCCCCGGCCCAACGATCGTTTCGAGTCATTCCAGTTTTCGGTGGGGAGCACGTTCTGAGTCTCCAGCCAATCATTTTCAACAACAATCCATGTCTCAAGGAGAAACGTCACATGAAGAAAGCAATGCTCACTGTACTAGCGATCCTGATGGCCGCGCCGATGTTCGCGCAGAGCGTACCTTCGAGAATCGCAATTATCGACGTTCAGCGTGTCCTCGCCGGATCTGAAGCTGGCAAGAAGGCGTACGACAATCTGCAGGTCATCCAGAAGCAGCACGTCGACCGGCTCAAGGCGATGGAGGACGAGATCAAGAAGCTCGAGGCGGACTTCCAGCAGAAGCGTCTCTCGCTCAGCGAGGACAAGGCTCAGGAGCTCCAGCAGCAGATCAGCGATCGCAAGATCACCCTTCAGCGCAATGCACAGGATGCAGAGCGTGAGCTCACCGCTCATCGCGATCGTTCGCTCCAGGCTCTCGAGAAGGAGATCATGCCGGTGATCAACGAGGTCGGGAAGGAAATGGGCTTCGCAGTCATCTTCAACAAGATGGAGTCCGGACTCGTCTACGCATCTGATGCCGTCGACGTCACCGACGTCGTCATCAAGCGCGTGAACGAGCGAGCCGGAACCGCAGCGAACTGAGGAAGTCGAGCTCCCGTATCACTCCGAAAGCCCCCGCGGATCCGCGGGGGCTTTTTGTTGTTGATCACTGTTACAATTCGCGCCCGTGCCGATGCTCACCATCACTCAGGTCGCAGAGCTCACCGGAGGTGTCACCACCGGAGATGCCGGGATCGTCGTCGAGCGCGTCCGGCCACTTGATGAAGCGGGAGTGACCGATCTGTCATTCATCGTCACGGGTGACCCCGACGCGGCGAGTCGTTCGGGCGCCGGCATCCTGCTCGTCCCCGCGGATATGGAGGGAAGCTCCGATACCTGGGTCCGGGTCGAGAACCCCTACTTCGCCTTCTCACAGGTACTCAGAGAGTGGTTCTGGACGATCCCCGCACCTCCGGGCATCTCGCCGCACGCGGTGATCGCAAACTCCGCAAGGCTCGGAAGCGATGTGCGGATCGGTCCGTTCGTCACGATCGGTGAGCACGCCGTCATCGAGGATGACGTGATCATCCGGGAGGGTGTCTCGATCGGTGATCATGTGTCGATCGGTCGGAAGAGTGTCCTCTTTCCCAACGTCACCGTCTATCAGGGGGTGACGCTGGGTGAGCGTTGCATCGTCCATTCGAGCGCTGTGGTCGGCGGCGATGGCTTTGGATTCGCAACGCATGCCGGGCGCCACCACAAGATCCCTCAGATAGGCGGAGTGGTCATTGAAAACGACGTGGAAATCGGCTCGGGAACGACGATCGACCGGGGGACTCTCAAAGACACGATCGTGAGAGAAGGTACAAAAATCGACAACCTGGTCATGATCGCTCACAATGTGGAGGTCGGCCGTCATTGTTTCCTTGCGGGCCAGGTCGGGATCGCCGGCTCGACAACCATCGGCGACTACTGTGCCTTTGGCGGTCAGTCCGGAGCGGTGGGGCATATCCGTCTTGGATCGCAGGTGATGGTTGCCGCGAAGACTGCGGTCACCAAGTCATTCGACGGGCCGATCACTCTCGCCGGAGTGCCGGCGCGGCCTCTGACGGAGACACGGCGGAGTGATGCGATGATCCGGAAGCTCCCCAATCTGATGAAGCGCCTTTCGCAGCTCGAGAAATATCGCGTCGACAACGCACCGAAGGACTGATGATGCTAACGATACAGGACATACTCAAAATGCTGCCCCACCGGTTTCCTCTTCTTCTGGTCGACCGGATCATCGAATGGGAAGACAACAAGAGAATTGTGGGACTGAAAAACGTCACCGCGAATGAGCCACACTTTCAGGGCCATTTTCCGGGAGCCCCGATCATGCCCGGCGTGCTGATCATCGAGGCGCTCGCGCAGTGCGGCGCAATCCTGTTCCTCAAGGATCTCGAGGATCGGGACAAGAAGCTCTTCTACTTCGGCGGGATCGACAAGGCGCGTTTTCGGAAGCCCGTGGTGCCGGGAGACCAGCTCATTCTGGAGATGGTCGTCCTGCAGGCTCGCTCTTCCTCTGCAAAATTCAAGGGATCGGCGCGAGTCGACGGCAAAGTCGTTGCCGAAGCAGAGCTCATGTCGATCGTTTCGGACCGGCCGGCATGAGCAACGTGATCCACCAGACAGCCATTGTCGAAGAGGGTGCCGTACTCGGCGACGGCGTCGAAGTCGGCCCCTGGTGCTTCGTCGGCCCGGATGTCGTCATCGGTGATGGAACCTGGCTCGGTCCGTCGACGCGGATCGAAGGGCCGACCACGATCGGTCGAGACAACCGCTTCTTCGGACAATCCTCGATCGGCACGGAGCCGCAGGATCTCAAGTTCAAGGGTGAGAAGACGACGCTGACGATCGGCGACCGGAACACATTCAGAGAGTTCATCTCGATCAACCGGGGAACTGTTGGCGGCGGAGGAAAGACTGTCATCGGGCACGACAATTTCCTGATGGTGTATTCGCACATCGCTCACGACTGCATCGTCGGGTCGAATGTCCTTTTCGCAAATGGCGGAACACTGGCTGGCCACGTCGAGGTCGGTGATCACGCTGTGATCGGAGCTTTCACCGCGATTCATCAGTTCTGCAAGGTCGGCAACTACGCGTTCACCGGCGGATGGACGATTGCCACTCAGGACGTCCTGCCGTTCATGAAGACCGTGGGCGCACGCCCACCGAAGACCTATGGCGTCAACACCATAGGACTGGAAAGAAAAGGATTTTCTCCGGATACCATTCATGCGCTCCAGCAGGCGTACCGGGTGCTGGTGCGATCGAAGATGAGACGGGAAGCCGCATTGGAGAAGATCGAGGCTGATCTGGGAGAGCTCCCTGAAGTCAGCTATCTGATCGACTTCGTTCGTACCTCTCAGAGAGGAATCATTCGATGAGTCAAGACACGACCCGCACCGGAGTCGTCGGCGTCGGATACCTCGGTCGGCTCCATGCTCGTGTCCTCACCGAGATGCCGGAAGCCGAAGTCGTCGGCTTTGTCGAGCCGAGCGACGAGCGGGCTGCAGAGGTGTCCGGGAACCTCGGGCTCAGACGATTCGATTCGGTCGCATCCCTCGCAAAGGAGATCGAGTGTGCCGTCGTGGCAACTCCGACCGTGCTGCATGCAGAGGTGGCGACGACTCTGATCGAGAGCGGTTGCGATGTGATGATCGAGAAGCCGATTACCGATGATCCGGAGTCCGCCCGCCGGCTGATCGAGATCGCCGGAAAGAGCGGGCGCATCATCCAGACGGGGCATGTCGAACGATACAACCCCGCGATCCAGGCGACTGCTCCCATCGTCCAGAATCCACGATACATCGAGGCGCAGCGGATCGGCGTTTTCTCCGCCCGATCTCTCGACATCGACGTTCTGCTCGATCTCATGATTCACGACCTGCAGCTCGTGATCTCGCTGCTCGGCAAGGAGATCGTCGGCATCGAGGCGATCGGGGTGCCTGTCCTCACCGAGAAAGTCGATATGGCGAATGTGCGGCTGGAGATGGTGGACGGAAGCGTGGCAAACCTCGTCGCGAGCAGGGTCTCGAGCGAAAAGATGCGGAAGTTTCGCATCTTCGGGCGGGACGCCTATATCTCGGTCGATACGAAGGAACAGGAAGTCAAGGGCTATCGCCTCGTTCAGAACGACGGCGAACCGCGTATCGAAGAGGTACGAGTCGAGGTGGAGCGGAAAGAGCCTCTCCGCGCCGAGCTCGAAGCCTTCCTCGAGTGTGTCCGTAAACGCGAGACCCCGCTGGTCAGCGGACTCGACGGACTCGCGGCGCTGGAGCTCGCCTTGCGGGTCGGGAAGAAAATCGAGGCCTCGACCAGGAAGTCGTAGCGTCACTGTTTCGCGGGAGATACCGCCGTCTCCAGTGGACCGGGGTCATCCTGAGCGAAGACTTCACCCGGCGGCCTTCGGCCTCGTGGAGTCCCCTGAGTCTCCACCGCCAATTCACCTCGAGTCACCCCTTACGCGATCCTTCGCTGGCGCTCAGGATGACGTTTGGCTTCTTCGCCTCAGAGACCGAGAGCGTCGGTGTTTCCGTCGGCGAGGATCCTCACGAGCTCGTCGTAGAAGTAGTTCGAGACATCCCTGACTTCGCTCGGTACCCGGTCCTCATACATCTGGCGGCTACGGTCGATGTCTTCTTTGAGTCTTTCGTAGAGATCGCCGTTCTTGCGGCCCTGATCGACTTTACCCTCGTTGTAGAGCTTGATCTCGGAGACCAGCAGCCGCGCGAATCGGCGGGCGTCGTCGTGCTTTTTCGCGTCCTCGCCCATCTCCGCGCGCGCGGCAAAACCGCCCTTCACGCCGGGGGGCGGGACATACTGGGTGCTCTCGCCAGAGCCTCCCGTTTTCGGTTTCACCTGTGTCGGAGGCGGAGCGGACGGCTGCGGCGCTTCTGGAGGTGCGGGCTCCACGGGAGTCGCGGGAGCCGATGTGGCGGCAGCCGGCGGCGCGGACGGAGTCTCGGCTGGCGGCGGTTCGACTGATCGGAGCTCAGTCGGAATTGGCTCGACCGGCGAAGGCTCCTCCTTCGGACGTGGGGGCTCTACGTGCTCGGGATACCTCGAAGGCATCTCAATACCGGTCGACGCCGGTCGAGGCGCCGATGGTTCCTCGACCTCCGGAACTGGCTTGTCATGTTCAGTTCGGGGTGGTGCTGGTTGCTCCCGCTCCATCGTCAACTCTCGTGACGCGGGCGTTGCAGGTTCAGGAGCCTGCAGCTGGCCGTGCGCGAGCATTTCCGGCTCTTCGGACTCGAACGGCTCCGCATCCGTTTCCCGGCTGAGGGTGGGAGATGGAACCTTCTTGCGGATTGCGAGCGTGTCGATGAGGAGGCCCGTCGCGAACACGAGCAGCTCGACTGCGGCCTGATCGAGCTTGCCCTCGGAGTCCGGCATGCGGTCGACGTATACCGCGGCGGAGATCTTGTCCTTGATCACCATCGGAACGACGAGGGCGCTGGCTGGGGGCGTGATTCCGAGCTTCTGCGCGAACGATCCGCCATCCCAGCTCACGACCTTCTCTTCGAGTCGCAACCGGTCGAGCTCTCGGATCTCGCCGGGTCCGGCGCTGAGTCTCTTGACGAACTCGTCCTGGCCGCCGAAAGAGGAGAAACCTTTCCCCTTCCAGCCGCTGAAGGTGTCGCTCTTGAGAATCAGCAGGGCAGCGCGCGATCCGAACTCGAGCAACTGCTCGAGCAGAGCGTTGAGCACGTCGACCTGGGTCCCGCCCCGCTCGATCTGCTGAATTGCCTTTTTCAGCTCCCGGCTCCCGAGGCCCGGTTCGGCCTGAGTTTCCGGAGGAGCCGCCGGGGGCGGTGCGACCTGTCCGGCCAGCATTTCGTCGAGCTCGGCTCTCACCGACATCGCCTTCGCGTCGGCCAGTACGCTCTGGAGCACCGCGTCGAACTGCTGGTTCACGACGTCGCGAACGTCATCGATCGAGACCCGGATATCCTCGACGACCGAGTCGATCGCCTGTTTGATCTTTTCCTCTATTTTCGAGGCGAGTTCCTCACCCTGCACAGCCATGACATCTCCCTCGTAATGCTCAAGTCAGATAGAGCGCCCGCACCGGACGGATCCGGCCGACACCATAGTCATGATAACGCAAAGCCTCAGGCGCACCTACCCGCGGCCGACAAGCTGTTTTCGGTGTCGGGCAGAGGCAATGCGGCCGGAGGCATCAGGCAGCGTCCCGGGAGCCAGTCTCATGGAGCTCGGCCGGCGGAGCGTGAAGGGATCACTCGACATCGATCTCGAACAGGGCATCGTTCCGGAAGTGGACGCCGTGGACAACTCCGCTCGAGTCTCGGTAATACCACGACTCGACCCGCTCTCCGTCGAGGATCGCACTGCGCTCCCATCCCGGTCGCGGAAGTCCCAGATAGCTGGCAACCTCGGAGCTCGACATTCCTTTGCGCAGTTTTTCGAGATCATCGGACGACAGAGACTGGCGGCGACGCACACGCTCGAGCCCTTCGCGCGCGAGCGCATGTCCCGGGTTCCGCTCGAGAAAGTCTGCGTAGTGACGCTCTGCCTCATCGAAATGCGCATTTGCTTCGAGCTGCTCCGCGAAATCGAGCTGCAGGTCGTTCCACGTCTGCAAAGCTGCGGGGTGATCCGGCCATCGATCGAGATAATTGCGCACCGCGTCGGCCCACTTCTGCTTGGTTTCCAGTTTCAAATCGGGAGACGATTCGAGATAGGAAATCTTGAGAGCCTGTACCTCGCGCCACGAGGCGCGCCGCTCGTCCCCGTCGTCGAAGGAACATGCCGCGGCACTCATGATGATGACGATCGACAGAACCCACTTCACGGAAATTGACGGTAGCACATTCGACCGCCGGATCGGGAGGGGCAGACGCATTCTGCGGCAGCGTGAGAGCAGGAATCCAGCCGTGTGAACGCCTGTTGATTCACCCGCTCAGGAGAGAAACTCAAATGCCTTTGTACGAATACCTTTGTCAAGCGTGTCAGGAGCGGATCGAAGTAATCAGGAAGTTCTCGGATCCGCCGCTCACAGAGTGCCCGCAATGCGGTGGCGAGCTGAAGAAACTCGTTTCGTCGCCAGCGATCCAGTTCAAGGGCTCCGGTTTTTACATCACCGACTACGCCCGTGCGGGAGGCTCGGGTGAAAAGGGTGGTGAGGGTGGAGCGAATAAGACAGATGGCGGGAGCTCAACGGACTCCGGCACGACCAAGGCAGGCAGCGAGGGCGGAGGGTCGAAGAAGAGTGGCGGGACGGACTGACCTATCTGCCAGATAGGAGCGCATCCCGCGGTCTCTCATCGCTGCTCACATTCGGAATTACTCCCCCTCGCCCGGACGTTTCGTCGCTACGAATGCAGAGAAATGTGATGCAGGAGCGAACCGGGCTCGGTTCATTCGCGGAACGCCGCACGGACCGTCGCTTCAGGATGATCATCGAGCTCACGGCTGGAATGATCATACGGAACGAAGAGCTGTCGCATCGGGAGGCGCGTTGCCTCATCGAGTGCGCCCGCAAATCGATTCATTCGCTCTCACCCGCTTACGCTGCCGAGTTCGACCTCGCGATCCGGCCGAAGCTCGAGAAGCTCGTTCAGGAGCGCTGGCCCGTTGAAGAGGCGGAGTCATTCGGCCGCGACGGCGTCGTCAACTGATTGTCGCTGCATCCCCTCTCTCTCCCCTGCTGCAATGACGAGGCGCTTCAGCGTCTCGAGTCTCGGAAAGCTTCCCTGCGAGGACTCCACCGATAGGAGCTCCTTCAGAGCGTCCTGATAGTTCCCTCGAACGGCATCGGCGGGAAACCTGGCGTCGGGGACGATCGCGCGCAGCTCTGCGCGGTGAAGAACACTTGCAGGATACGCATCCCGTTTCGCGAACAGCATTGAGGATTCGTCGAAACCGATGAGCGCCCACTCGTCGCGGGGGAACAGTACGAGCGAAGGGGGGACGCGGCTGCGCTCGCCCGTCACACCATCAATCGCTTCAATATAGTCCGACCGGTACTCCTCGACTGCCAGATCGAGATCATAGTCGGAGAACATCTTCCGCCACTCGCGACTGTCGAGCCGCGCCCGCTCGAACCGTCGGAAGAATTCGACATGGAGCTCGTTCCGTCCATCCACAAGCGTGCGCCGGTCCGGATAGAACGACCACACCAGATAACCTCCGAATTGATCGGGATTGTAGACGTTCCCCTCGAGCCCGAGTGTCTGGAGACGTTTGACGGTCCGCACCGGGAACTTCTCCACGTCGATGCCGAGTCCGGGATTCTGCCCTGTGAGACCTCCTGCGACCAGCAGCGCGGCTCCGATGACGAGGACCCGATTCCATATCGGCGACAGTGCGGGTATCGCCGTCGCGACCAGGACAGGCAACGCCGGATAGAACAGCGCCTGGTTGCGTACGTACCTCACGGCGAGCGCTCCCAGAAAGGCGAGTGCGAGAAGCTTTGCCCAGCGCAGCGGATCCTTGCGCATGAGAGCGACAAGCAGGATGGCGACGATGAGGGTCGCGTAGAGCCCGGGAACGTTCGCGGAGAGCTCGGCAGCCATTCGAGGTTCACCAGCCCCTCGCGCTCGAGGAGACCCGCGAGACGCACCGGTGCGAGCACCCCGTCGAGCCCCCATGGATTGATCAGAAGCGAAAGGCCGCTCCCGATCGTCTGAACGAAACGGAAGATGATCTCACGCCTCGTCTCGGCCTGGCTGAAGATCGCACCGGCCGTCACGAGACCTGCCAGCACGGGCGCGAGAAGCGCGGAGGGATGAACCGCGAACCAGATCGGCGGGAGCAGCAGCGCAATGAGGAGCGATCGTCGGTCTGGATTTCGGAACAGGACGATCAGAAAGATTACGAGGAACGGGATCGCCGCCGTCTCCGCCCTCAGGTCGATCCGGAACGATGCGCCTGTCCAGGCGATCGCACAAAGGAGAAGAGATGCAGCCACGCTCGACCGGTCAGCCGCATAGAAGAACAATCCAACGGTGCCAGCTCCGATCAGAAGCGCGAGCAGTACGGTGAGCCCCGCATGTCCGAGCAGCTCATAGGCAGGGTACAGAATCGCCTGGAACAGCCATTCGAGGTTGATCCATGTTCCGTCATCGCTGGCGAGGGTGAACGGGTCAGTCTCCGGAAGAGCTCGATGCTCGATGATCCACTCGCCCGTGGCGAGATGCCAGAAGTAGTCGTAGTTCTCGATCGGCTCGAGAGAACCGATCGTGACCAACAGGCCGAGCAGACAGGCTGCCCACGTCTGTCTCGATCTGGACGAGGACCACACGAGCTCTAGTGTAGTGCTTCAGAGCCGTGGACGGGCGCGTCGAAACACTACTCCGGGTCCGGCCCCATCTGGTCCAGCGTGACACTTCCGTTCACGGTGGAGACCCGGAGCGGCATCCCCTCTGCGCCACTGGCATTCACCACGACCGGCAACCGCGAATTGAATGACCCGTTGACCTGGTCGACGTCGGCGGCCACCTGAGTTCCCGAGGGGACATACACTTTTACGGAGCCATTGACGGTCGCGAGCTCTGCACCACGAAACGCTTCGTGGAACCTCGCTTCGATCCGACCATTCACGGTCTCTGCTTCGATCAATGCATCGGGGGTGTCGATCTCGATCCGCCCGTTGACCGAGGTCAGCGACTGACGTCCTCGAACCCCATGGGTCTCCAGGCGGCCGTTGGTCGTCTCGAGCTCGAGCTCGCATCGTTCCGGAACCTCGATCTCGTAGCGGACGCTTCCGCCCGAACTGCGGCCGAACGGCAGGAATCCCTTTGCGCGCGGCCACTTTTCGCGCACTTCCAGAATCCCTTTCTCACCGCGAACCGGACGACTTCATCGTTCGATTTGTGCGAGGAGCGCACCTCGGCTCTGATGACGATCTGATCGTCGCCCGTCGCGCGTACATCGACCCGCCCGTTCAAAGATTCGAGATCGAGAGTCGTCACACCATCGGCAGGCCAGGTCTCGTCGACCGTCTGCACGATGTGGCTCTCCGGCTCGTAACATCCGGTGAGCCCGGCAGCCAGAACGAGCATGACCAGCATCGATGGTGTGCGCAGTTTCATTCCTAGTCTCCTGCCTTCTAGTACGGTTGCGCGTCCGGAAGGTTTATCTCACAAAAAAAGACCCGGGCAACAACCCGGGTCTCTCGGTTCTCGATTGACAGTATGACGTCAGCCGCGGCTATTCTGCTCGAGCTCGCGCTCGATGTCAGCCCGTTTCCACCGGCTCTCTCCATAGCGCTCCTGAATCTTTCCGACGATCCGATCGCGCCGGCCTTCCATTTGTTCCAGATCGTCGTCGGTGAGATCGTTCCATCTCTCCTTGACGACTCCCTTGAACTGGTTCCAGTTCCCTCGACCTGATTCCAGATGGAGTTGACTCTGTCGGTCCGTTCCGGCTCTCTCATTGAAGCGCTCCTTTCGTGCTCTTACGTCGTTGCGCGAGCGTTCGATTCTCGCGATCTTGATATGTTATTTAGAGCAATGGCCGTGCCGATCTCCGCACCTGTCCTCCAGGTTCTGGCGAGGTTCCCTCGGCACCGGGTTTCCGGGAAACTTTGATCGTGACCTCGATCGTCGGCGTGATCGCATTTGCCGTTTGCGGAGGCTTTCTTGCACTTTTCATTCGCTCGCTCTCGCGGGAGAGCGACATGGAAGAAGTGAGGTTTACTCGCCGGAGTGGCTACTGGTCGGCTCGATTCTCTCTGTCCTCGCGTTCTCGGTGCTGTTCATGTGGCACGCTCTGCGATGGAACTGATCGCGCGCAGCTTCCGGAAACGCACCGGAACAACCATGACGCCCCGACGGTTGACCTGTCTCGCATGAAGCTCGATCGCAACAAGCGCTTTCTTCTGCTCTTCTTGATCTTTCTGGTGGTGGGCTGGGCGATCATCGCAGCGCCTCCCGTCAATGATCACGTGATCGTTCCCTACACGCAGTGGATCACCTCGGTCTCCGGATCGATTCTGCAGATGCTCGGACAGGACGTGCGGGTAGAAGGCACAATGATTCTCTCGAGCGCCTTCGCCGTAAACATTGCAAACGGCTGCAATGGAGTGGAGGCGATGCTGCTCGTGATTGCGGCGATTGGAGCATTCCCGGCCGGCCCGATGTCACGCATCAGTGGAGTCCTCGCGGGTGGAGTCGCGATCCAGCTTCTGAACTTCGTGAGAATCGTGACCCTCTTTCTGCTGGGCCGCTACTACGAGAGCGTGTTTCAGCTCTTCCATACGGCCGTCTGGCAGATTTTGATCGTGCTGGCTGGCGTCGTCATCTTCCTGATCTGGAGCTCCAAGTTTGCAACGCCTGCTCGCGTGGAAGCCAGTTCTTAAAGCCCTCGCCGGGTTCTCGCTCGGGCTCGTCCTGTGGCTCGGGTTCTCTCCAGCCTATCGTACGGTGGTCATGCCCCCCGCGCAGTCGCTTCTCAACCTGACTGAATCACCGGATATTACCGAGCTCGTGGCAGGTGAGGGAAACGGCGTCATTGTCAACCGGGCCGACTTTCCGCCGGAGTCGCCGCGCCCAGTCGCACCTTTGAACGACCTCACCTTCAACGTGATTCTTCTTTTCGCGCTCTTCGCGATCTCGAAACCGACGTTCTCGAACGCCAACGTATCGGGCCTTGCGATCTCCCTTCTCATACTGTGGATCACGCATGTGGGCGCGTTGCTGATCCGTATCAAGAAGATCTACGCCCTGCAGCTCGGTGCATGGAGCGAGGTGCACTATGGCGTGTTCTCGCGAAATGTGTGGGGAAGCCTCGATCACTTCTATCGGGTCGTCGGCTTCTACGGGATTGCCTTCGCACTCTGGTGGTTGCTTCGAGGCGAGAATTGGCAAAAGCCGAAGCGGAGCAGGAAGAAGAACTGAGTAGCGCTCCAGTGCGATAAGATCGTTGCAGGCAAATGCCACGTCCTCGATCATTCGTTCTACTGATTGCCGTTGCACTGATGGCTGTGCCGGCGAAGGCCGAAATTCTGAGGCTCGTCGTGGACGGTCTGATCCACCCCGTCACCGAGGAATTCGTCGAGCGCGGGATAGCGCAGGCGGAGGAGAGCCAGGCCGAGGCGCTTCTGATCGAACTGAGGACTCCGGGCGGTCTCGAATCATCGACCAGAGTCATCGTCAACAGCATCCTCGACTCAGAGGTGCCGGTCATCGTGTTCGTCCACCCCAGCGGGAGCCGCGCCGCCTCCGCCGGCTTTTTCATTCTTCAGTCCGCCGACGTCGCCGCGATGTCCCCGGGAACCAATACCGGCGCGGCTCACCCCGTCATGATGAACGGCGGAGAGGTGGGTGAGGTCATGGAGACGAAGATGAGGAACGACTCTGCCGCGTTCATGCGGGCGGTCGTCAACAAGCGCGGCCGCAACGTGGAAGCGGCTGAAGCCGCCGTGATCGAGAGCAAGTCGTACACCGAAGAAGAGGCGCGCGAGCTCGGCCTGATCGAGATCGTCGCGGCCGATACGGACGCACTGCTGGAGAGTCTGCGAGGGCGGGACGTTCATCGCTTCGATGGCACCACGGTGAAACTCGATCTCTCCGACAGCTCGATCGAAACGATGGAGATGTCCCTTCGCCAGCAGCTCCTGGCGTTCATCATGGATCCGAACGTCGCATTCATACTCCTGTCGCTCGGGATGCTCGGAATCTGGGCCGAGTTCAACCATCCCGGCGCGATCATTCCGGGTGTTGCCGGCGCTCTGTTCGTCATGCTGGCCATCTTCGCGCTCAACATCCTTCCCGTGCGCTACGCCGCTGTGGGACTGATCATCCTCGCGTTTGTCCTCTTCGCGCTCGAGGCCGCCTACGCAAGTCATGGCGTTCTCGGTGTCGGGGGAGTGGTCTCGCTCTTTCTCGGAGGGCTCCTCCTCGTCGATGGGCCGGTTCCTGAGATGCGGGTGCACTGGGTCACGTCTCTTGCCGTGAGCGTCCCCTTTGGTCTGATCGCAATCTTTCTCGTCACACTCGTCGTCCGTGCCCACAAGCGGCAATCGATGACCGGAGAAGCCGGAATGATCGGTGCGATCGGAACCGCCGAGACACCAATCGAAGCATCTGGCCGGGTTTTCGTGCACGGGGAGTTGTGGAATGCAAGCTCGGAGGTCCCGATCGCGGCCGGCGCGAGCATCGTCGTGCGGGAGATTCACGACCTCGCTCTGACTGTCGCCCCAGTCGCGCCGGAGAGTGGTAAGACCGAGGATCGCTGAAACGTGCCGCTACACTGGATTGGTAGCGGCCCAAACTGACCACCAGGAGGTACCGTCATGGGCTCATTCGGCCTGATCATCGTCGTCGTCATCCTCGGCTTCTACCTGTTGAGCTCGATCAAGATTCTCGCCGAATACGAGCGTGGCGTGATCTTCCGCCTCGGACGATTGCTCGACCACGACAAGGGGCCGGGCGTCATCTTTGTGTTTGCGCCGATCGACCGCATGGTTCGCATCTCGCTCAGGCAGATCGCGCTCGAGGTCCCGCCTCAGGACACGATCACCCGGGACAACGTCACCGTGAAGGTCAATGCCGTGATTTTTCTGCGCGTCGTCGATCCGACCAAGGCGGTGGTGGAGGTCGAGGACTACATCTTCCAGACGTTCCAGTTTGCACAGACAACGTTGCGTTCCGTGCTCGGAGAGGTGGAGCTCGACGATCTCCTTTCCGAGCGTGAGAAGCTGAATGTGCGCATTCAGGAGATCCTCGACAAGCACACGGCTCCCTGGGGTGTGAAAGTCGTCAACGTCGAGGTTAAGCAGGTCGACATCCCCGAGCAGATGACACGCGCGATCGCCAGGCAGGCCGAAGCGGAACGTGAAAAGCGATCGAAGATCATCCATGCCGAGGGCGAGTTCCAGGCCGCGAAGCAGCTCGTGGAGGCAGCAAAGATGATGTCGAAGGAGCCGGTGACGATCCAGCTTCGCTATCTTCAGACACTCACTGAGATCGGAATGGAGAAGAACACGACCATCGTGTTCCCGCTCCCGGTCGATCTGATCGCAGGTCTGAACGACGCGGTCAAGAAGATGGGACAGCCGTAGAAGCCCCCGCCACCGATCGGTTCCGCGCGGGGGAGTCATGCCGCGCCGGCCAGGGAACAAAGTGGCGGAGAGAGAGGGATTCGAACCCTCGGTACTGAGGTTATCAGTACGGCGGTTTAGCAAACCGCTGGATTAAGCCGCTCTCCCATCTCTCCGCGAGCGTGCCCAGACTCCAAACAAAGGTAGTGTACCAACATTCCCAGCCGAGACCCTCGAAATTGCCCAGGATGTCATCCTGAGCGGGGGAATGTCGCCGCTTCGCTGTCACCAGTGAAGCAGAAATGAACCTTGTCAGGATGACGACCTATCGTTTTCAGCACTTTACGAAGGGTTCATTAGCAGCGAAGCGAAGGATCGCGTACGGGCTGACTCGACTTGGATTCCGAAGAAAACTCGGGGTGAGTATGACTCCACGCGATCCTTCGACCGTCCTCCTTCCGCTTCGCGGGATCCGGCGGCTCAGGATGACATGAGGCATTCTCAACTGGCGGAGGAGGTGGGATTCGAACCCACGGTGCCGGGGTCACCGGCACGGCGGTTTTCAAGACCGCTGCATTCAACCGCTCTGCCACTCCTCCGTGCCGGTCTCCAACAGAGCATGAAAGCGATGAAATTTCGTCGCGCTTGAGGCACGCTCACGCCGATCCGTCGGGACGTGCCGCAGCCCGCCGCAGCCGGGCGATCGGGCCGGAAGATCTGTTTCGTTGACACCTGTCAACCCCTCCGATAATCTGCCCTGCGTATGGTCCTCTTCAACTACGCGACCAAAGAGATCACCGCAAAGGTCGTTTACTACGGCCCGGGTCTCTGCGGGAAGACGACCAACCTGCAGTTCATCTACGACTCGCTGCCGTCAAACAACAAGAGCAAGATGCTCTCGCTGGCCACCAAGACGGACCGCACGCTCTTCTTCGACTTTCTCCCGCTCGACCTCGGCACGATCCGCGGGATGAGAACGAAACTCCAGCTCTATACCGTTCCCGGTCAGGTCTACTACAACTCGACGAGACAGCTCGTCCTCAAGGGCGCTGACGGTGTGGTGTTCGTCGTCGACAGTCAGGACTTCGCGCTCGACGCGAATACCGAGAGTCTCCAGAACCTCGAGGACAATCTGCGGAAGCAGGGGATCAGGATCCGCGACATTCCGCTCGTGCTTCAGTACAACAAGCGCGACCTCCCGAACGCGCTGCCTGTCGAGGAGCTCGAGCGTGAGGTCAACAAGCTCGGGGTGCCGTCATTCGAGTCGGTCGCGACGACGGGGCTCGGAGTCGAAGAGACTCTCAAGGGAGCCACCCGGTTGGTTCTGTCCCACCTGATCAAGAAGTACGGTCTTCAGGGGAAAGAGCCTCTGGAGAAGGAGATCAAAGTTCTCGACGCACGTGTTGCGGACGACGACCGGCAGCAGCAGGAAGAGTCCGTGTGGGACGATGTGCTCGTGACGGAGGCATCGTCACCGGGAAGGCAGGAGGACGACTCCACTTTCACGATCGACGATGCGGCCGATCAGGAGGCACCTATCGTCGAAACTGAGCTCCTTGACGCAACCGCGGATGTTGGTTCGACGGCTCCCTCTTCAGGCTTTGATGCTTCTTTCTCGGGCTTCGAGACCGACGGTCATGAGGAAGCGGAGGTTCCGCTCGGTTCCGTGGAGATTCCGCTGCCGGATCAGATTCTCAACTCGCTCCCGCGACTCGAGCAGCAGAGCGAGCGGCGCCAGTTCGACGGTCTCGTCAAGGAAGTGACGATCCCCCTGAACCTCTCCCTCGACGAGCTGCAGAGGCACCGCAAGATCCGCCTGAATATCTCTCTCGACATCAACATCATCCGCTGAAGAAACGCCGGAGGCGTTACCTCAGCCTTCCCTCTCTGCTACAATCGCCGATCTGTTCTTTTACACCTTCGTGAGGTGGTGCACGGGAAGTCGGTGCAAGTCCGACACGGCCCCCGCCACTGTGACCGATGACGAATCGAAGCTGATCAACCGCGCGAGCGGCGATCCCCACTGGAGAAGTTATCCGGGAAGGGTGCTTCGAGGAGGATGATTCGGGAGTCAGGAGACCGGCTGCCTCACACGGTTCACATTCCTTCGGGTCATGGGAGCGGTTCCGCGCAGACGCGAGCTTCCCGGTCCCACAACGCGCTTCGGTGGGAAGCGAAAGGAGCTCTCATGCGGCTGTGTCGTCTCACCCTGTCACTCACCCTCTGTACCCTCCCCATTCTCGGCCAGCAATCAGCCGGTGAGGTCTTCGAGGAAGAGGTCGTCGTCACCGCCTCCGCCATCGTCGAGAACGCGGAGGACACGCCGGCTTCCGTCACCATCATCACCAGAGAAGAGATCGAACGGCAGAACGCTCTCAACCTGGAGGAGGTCCTTCGAGGAGTCCCGGGGTTGTCGCTGAGCAGATCCGGCTCATCGGGACGGCAGACTTCGCTTTTCACCCGTGGCGTCAACTCGGCGCAGACCCTGGTCCTCTGGAACGGAATCGAAATCAACAACCCGTATTTTTCAGGCTATGACTGGGGCCAGTTCTCGAGCGTGGGGGTCGAGAAGGTCGAGGTGGTGCGAGGACCGTTCTCTTCCCTGTATGGGGCCGACGCAGTGGGGGGTGTCATTAATGTCCTCACTGGCGCGAGAAGGCCGGGCATCGCATCCGACCTTCAGGTCGGCGAGCGTGGACTTCTCAACGGCCGGCTGGAGGCGACGGGCGTATGGACCGGATTGAGCGCTGATCTCGCCGTGGAAGCGCGTGAGGACGACGGCTTCTTCGATAATGATGACTTCCGCCAGTTCTCTGTGGTCAGCTCGCTGCGATGGAGCCCCCGCGACAACATCTCTCTCGGCGCGTCAGGAAGATTCAACGACTACGAACTGGGGATTCCCTTCGATCAGGGCCAGCCTTCGCTCGAGCGTCGACAGGACGGAGGCGAGCTCCAGATCGCTGTCCCGGTCACCATCGTCAGCGGTTTCGGGGTGTGGGACGCGACGCTCTCGCGGACCGGGCACCAGATCGACTTCAGTGATCCGTTCGGTACATTCGGGCCGATCGCCAGCGAAACCGATTCGCAGAGCGAGCGGTTGTCGGTGACGGGAAGATTCGATACGGCTGCCGGCACCATCGTGGCGGGAGGAGAGCTCGAGACTCTTCGGTGACGGATGAAACTCTCTTCGGAACGAATCTGGATGGCGACGAGCGTCAGTCGAAAGCCGTTTTCATCGAGGACCGGTTCTCCGCCACCTTAGGGACGGCGGCTCTCGAGGTTGCGGCAGGACTGCGCTACGACAACTACGAAGAGTTCGGCGCGGAGACCTCACCCGAGAATCAGTGGCGGGCTCTCCCTGGGCCGCATTCGAGGACGCGTCGCCTACGGAGAAGCCTTTCGCGCCCCCTCCGTCGGTGATCTCTACTATCCGTTCTACGGTAATGCGGAGCTCGGAGCCGAAACGTCGCAGAGCTGGGAAGCCGGGCTCGACTGGACGGGTGATTCCAGCCGCGTCTCCCTCACCTGGTTTCACAACGACATCGACGATCTGATCGTATTCGATCCGGTTTCGAACCGGCTCGCGAATGTCGGCAGTGCCGTGACGAGCGGACTCGAGCTCGGCGGATCCGTGAGAGCTGGCATGGTGCGCATCGACGGTTCCTGGACGATCCTCGACACCGAGGACCGCGCCACGGGCCTCGAGTTGTTGCGCCGTCCGGAACAGAGCGGAGCGTTGTCGATCGGCTGGGAGCGGGGAGTGTTCGCCGGGCTTATCAGCGCTCTTTACTCCGGTGATCGGGCCGATTTCCAGTCCGCCTTCCCCTTCGGGCGCGTGACGAATGATGCGTACACCGTTGTGGACATGGATCTCAGGATGGGTCATCGCTCTGGTCTCACCCCGTATCTGAAGATTCGAGAACCTGCTCGACGAGGAGTATGAAGAAGTTCTCGGATACCCTGCACCCTCCCGCCGGACAATTGTCGGTGTGAGGTATATTCGTTGAAAGAAATCCCGCGTGTTAGCCGATTAGACAAGATGGAGGACATCATGACCGAAAACACCAAAGCCAGACTCTGGCTGATTACCGGCCTCGTGTTTGGAGCCGCACTGCTGCGACTCGTGCCACACCCGCCGAATTTCACACCGCTCGGTGCGCTCGCACTCTTCGCCGGTGCACGTTACGGACGAAAGAGTCTTGCGTTCCTGCTCCCGCTCGGTGCGATGCTTCTCAGCGACTCGCTGCTCGAACTGACGACGGGTAACGGATTTCATGCGACTCTACCCGTGATCTACATGGCTCTCGTCCTGACGGTTCCGGTGGGACTCGTGATCCGCCGCATGGGTGTGGGCGCAAGCTCGGTGATCGGTGGCTCCCTCGTGGCATCGTCGATCTTCTTCATCGTGACGAACTTTGCCGTCTGGGCCACGTCCGGAATGTATCCGATCTCGTTCGAGGGTTTGGTGACCTGCTACGTCGCTGCGGTCCCGTTCTTCGGGAACACGATCGCGGGTGACCTGCTGTTCTCCGGCCTCCTGTTCGGCGCGTTTGCTCTCGCGGAGAAAAAGATCCCCGTATTCGCTCCGGTTCGCTAGAGCCGTGGGGCGGAGCGTCGTCCATCCGCTCTCGCACCGCCGGGCGTTCGCGCTTTACGTCTCAAGGAGAAATCTTCGTGATGAAGAAACCAAGTGAAACAGAAGAGGAGTATTTCGCCAGGGAGGAGCTCGAGCGGCGGAAGCAGTGGGCCCGCGAGCGCGAGACAAAGATGGCGGCGGAAGAGAAAGAGCGTCTCAGGGAACTGCACCACATGAGATGCCCGAAGTGCGGCATGGAGCTTTCTCACTTCGAGCTTCAGGGCATCGAGCTGGATCGCTGCGTGTCGTGTCACGGAACCTGGTTCGATGCCGGCGAAGTCGAACAGCTCGTCGAGAAGGAACAGGGTGTGGTCAAGCGCGTGATGTCGATCTTCCGGTGAGCACCAGATCGATCTCTCCAGATCTGATCGACCGGCTTCGCGCACGATTTGATGAGAGAGCAGAGTCAGCGATACCTTCACTTCGAGATCACTGATCTCGAGCTCGATCACGCTCGCCTCGCCATCGATTTCCTCACGCAGTTCGATAACGGCGGCGGCAGTATTCACGGCGGCGTCCTCTCGATGCTTGCTGATACGGCCGTCGCCTGCGCCCTCTCGACCAACTTCGACGGGAAGATGGGATTCGCGACGTCCAATCTCTCCATCCACTTTCTTCGACGGGCGAAAAGCCGGATCGTGGCAGACGCCCGGATTCTGAAGAAGGGCGCAAAGGTGTGCGTCGGATACGTGGAGATGTACGACGAGGACGTGAAGCTCGTCGCAACGTCGACCTGTGATTTCGTTCTGACCACGTCTCGTTTCGACAAGCAAAAGTCATCCTGAGAGGCTGTGAAAAAATCCAGGGTACGCTGGATTCTTTCACAGCCTCTGAGCGCTGCGAAGGATCGGGTACGTCCTGACTGTCGCGTACTTTCCGTCCTGACAGTCGGTAAAGTACGCGATCCTTCGACCGTCCTCCGCTGCGCTGCGGCGGCTCAGGATGACAGCCGGGTTTCCTTCCGGTCCATCAAACCCGGTCGCGTCGCGATAGGAACGGGCTGCTCTTGATGAAAAACCTCAGCGGCCATGCGGCGGCGTGACCACTCCCATCGATGCCGATCCGGGGCGATATACCGATCTGCTCCTCGTCCACCGGCTCCCTTCTGCCCGTCAGATACAGAAGCTTCGAATCGAGACCCACGCCGTCGAGATCGACGGTCGATGCTCATCGCCATGCACAACTTTCCTGGACCGTTGCACAGATCCCGATCTTTCTTCGCCGTCGGCCGGTTCTGTCGCATGATCTCGATTCCACTGAGCGGTTCGATCGCTCTCAACAGAACCGCTTCGGCGATGTCTGGCTCGCCACCCACGACATTCATGCAGTGATACATGCCGTACGTGAAGTAGACGTAGGCGTGACCGCCGGCCTTGTACATCGACTCATTCCTGGCGCTGCGGAGGCCTCGTCGGGCATGGCTGGCGGGGTCATTCGCGCCGAGGTACGCTTCGGTCTCGACGATGATGCCGCTCACGGTCGTCGAGCCAACTCTGCGGTGCAGCACGCATCCGAGAAGAGATCGGGAGAGTGCCACAGTCTCCTGCTGATAGAACTCGCGGGGGAGTACCGGTTCGCTCAAACCTGCAGGCGTCCCTCCGAGGTGTGGCGGCCGATGATATCGACCAGCTCTCGATGCACGCCGGGTGAGGCTCCGACGATGTTACCGGACTCCCAGAACTGCTCGCCACCGGAGAAATCGCTGACGATGCCGCCCGCCTCTCGAACGAGGAGACCGCCTGCGGCGATGTCCCACGGTGCGAGGTGGAGCTCGAAGAATCCGTCGAAGATTCCGGCCGAGGTGTAGGCCAGGTCCAGAGCTGCTGATCCGGCACGGCGTACGCCTTTGGCAGTGGCCACGACGTCCCGGAACACGCCCATGTAGTCGTCGAGGTATTTGAGAGCTCTGAACGGAAAGCCTGTGGCGATGAAGGCTCCGTCGAGACCCGGCTGATCCGCCACATGAACGCGTTCACCGTTGCGCAGTGTACCGCCGCCCTTCCGGGCCACGAACCATTCGTCCCGCAGGGGCTCGAAGACGAGTCCCCCGATCATTTCTTCTCCCTGCCTCAGGGCGATGGAGATCGACCAGAACGGGAAGTGCCTCAGGTAGTTCGAGGTGCCGTCGAGCGGATCGATGATCCAGGTCCGGCCACTCGTTCCAGTCGTCGACGCCCCGCTCTCTTCGCCGAGAATGGAGTCGTCCGGATGTGACTTTCGGATGACCTCGATGATCTTCGACTCGGATTCGCGGTCAGCCCGCGAGACCCAGTCATTTCTCGCTTTGGTGTCAGCATCTTCCTGGCCGAGGTTCTGCCAGTAACCGAGAAGAATTCCGGCTCCGGCTCTGGCGGCTTCAGTCGCTACAGCTACAAAATTGTCTGTCATGGCAATTCGCGCTATTTTAGCCTCAACAAGTCTCGTGCCTTGATCAGGAAGGCGGAGCAGTCTCGGTTCCGTCCAGCGTCATCAAAAGGAAATGTCGGTTTCGAACACACCGGGGGAGATTTCTCACTACCGGATCCTGAAGAAGATTGGATCTGGCGGAATGGGAGATGTTTATCTGGCTGAGGACACGAGACTCGATCGTCGTGTGGCCCTCAAGGTCCTTACGGAAAATGCTGTTCGTGACGAAGATCATCTGCAGCGTTTCAAACTGGAAGCACGCACTGCTTCCGCTCTGAATCACCCGAACATCGTCACGATCCATGAGATCGGTGAGTCGTCCGGGTACCACTTCATCGCCCAGGAGTATGTCTCGGGAAGAACGATTCACGAGATCCTTCACGACGGTCCGCTCACGGTACCACAGACGATCGAGGTTGCGATCGGAGTCGCAGCCGCCCTGGTCGCGGCGCATGAGGCGGGGGTGGTGCATCGGGACATCAAGCCGGACAATGTGATGGCGCGCGACGACGGGCTGATCAAGGTTCTCGATTTCGGACTCGCGAAGCTTTTGCTGCGGAGCGACGAGGGGGGGCAGGCTGGAGCTGGAGCACCCACTGATCCCGGAATGGTGATGGGAACGTTCAACTACATGTCCCCGGAGCAGATCCTGACCTTCGACGTCGACCAGTCCTCCGACGTATTCAGTCTCGGGGTGCTCATCCACGAAATGCTGACGGGTCAGGCGCCTTTCAATCGCAAGACCCGGGGAGATACGGTCAAGGCAATCCTCTTTGATCCGCCCGAACCGATCACCGCTTCTCGCGACGATGTACCGGAGGCCCTGCTTGCTCTGCTTCGGGACGCCATGGCAAAGGAGAGAGGCGATCGGATCCAGAGCAGCGCCGAGGTCCTCGATCGCCTGCTCGATATCAGAAACGAGCTCGGTCTCGCCAATGAACGGCGGTCGTCACTGTTTCCGCGGATGCGTACGGCGAGCGCGGCGCAGAGCTTTTCGTCCTCCTGGCCGAGCAACCGCAGCGTGTTCGGCCTGAGGGGACTCGTCCGCTCCCGGAGACCGGAGATCATCACAGCGTCGATTCTCCTTGTCGCGGCTCTTCTGTTCGTCCATTACCTCTCCGGCATCCCGCGACCGGTCAACTCGATCGCGATCGTTCCGTTCGAGACCGAAAATGAGGATTCGCAGACCAGCTACCTCTCGGTAGGCCTGACCGAAGAGATCACGCAAAGACTCTCGCAAATCTCCAATCTTCGTGTTCTCGCCCGGAGCACGATGGACAAATACCGCGGCAGTTCAATGACACCGAGCGAGATTGGTCAGGCTCTCGACGTCGACGCCGTGGTGGTGGGATCGATCGCGCACGAGGGAAGCGACCTCCGCGTTTCGGTCGACGTCGTCGATGTTCGCCTCGGAACGCAGGTGTGGGGAAATGTCTACAGGAGGAAGGTCTCAGATCTCTTCATCGTGCAGGAAAGTGTCTCTCGAGACATCGCCAACCAGTTGCGGCTCCGGCTCTCGAGCGAAGAAGCAGACCGGGTGACACGGCGCTTAACCGACAAACCAGCCGCCTACGACGAGTATCTGAAGGGCCAGTACCTCTGGGTGCATGACAACCGCAGGAACTGTGATCAGGCGATCAGGCACTTCCGCCGAGCAATCGAGGTCGATCCCGCTTTCGCGGATGCATACGTTGGTCTTGCGGATTGCTACAACATGCTGGGCAGTTATGCGGAGGTTCCGCCGGAGGGTGCTTTCCCGGCAGCGAAAGAGTACGCCAACAAGGCGCTGCGGCTGGACCCATCTCTATCGGGTGCTCACGTTGCTCTTGCCTACACGCTGTCGAACTACGACTGGGACTGGAGCAGCGCCGTGCGGGAGTGCCAGCAGGCGTTTGACCTCGATCCCAGTAACGCCAGGGCCAGATACTGGTGCGGCGGCTTGTACATGCTGATGGGAAACTTCGGAGAAGCGATGAGGCAGCGCGACCTGGCTCAATCTCTCGACCCCCTCTCGATCTCCTTTCGAACGGGACAGGGGACTCCTCATCTCCTCTCGAGAAATTACAATGCGGCGATCAGCCACTACAAGAGCGCGATCCAGATCGATCCGGCCTTTCCGCAGGCCCACAGATCGCTGGGATGGGCCTACGCATTCAAAGGAGAGCTGGCTCAGGAGGCGATCGATGAGTTCGCCACGGCGGAGCGGCTCTCAGGCCGGGATCCGGAACGGTCAACGGAGCTCGCGTACGCCTACGCGGCGGCCGGAAACGAGCCACGGGCCCGCCAGATTCTCCAGAACATCAGGGAGAACGAGGATCGCTACGTTTCACCGTACGACATCGCCCTGGTGCACGTGGCTCTCGGAGAACACGACGAGGCTTTCCAGTTGCTCGACCGGGCCGTGCGGGAGCGTTCCAGCAGAGTCACTGCTCTGAAGGTGGATCCTGCCGTCGACCCGCTCAGAAACGATCCCCGATTGGAAGCCCTGATCTGGAAGATCGGCCTGCACATCGCCCCGGCCGGGCAGGACTGAATACCACTTTGAACCTACTGTCATCCTGAGCGAAGCGAAGGATCGCGTACGTCCTGACTGTCGCGTTCTTTCCGTCCTGACAGTCGGCAAAGTCCGCGATCCTTCGACCGTCCTGCTCCCGCTTCGCGGGATCCGGCAGCTCAGGATGACAGCCGTCATCACTCGTGCGAGGTGAGATAGTCGACGACGAGAGCCGTCATCGTTCTCGCGCCAATCGCGAGGCTGCGCTCATCGACATCGAATCCTGGTGTGTGCAGGTTCTCCGTGATTCCCTTCTCCTGATTCCCGACCCCCAGAAAGTAGTAGAACGACGGCAGCGCCTCGGAGAAGTGAGCGAAGTCCTCGGCGACCATTCGCGGCGGGTCACGATGCACCTGGCCCTCACCCAGCGTCTTCTGGAGTGATCGTTCCGCAAAGGTGGTCAGTTCGGCGTCATTGATCAGAACCGGATTGGCCGCATCGTCCTGGAAGGATACGACAGCGGACCCCTCGAGTGCCTTTGCCGTCAGTTCGCTGATCTCCCGGATCAGGCGTCTCGATTCGGTTCGTACTGCCGGCGAGAGGGTGCGTAGCGTACCCTCGAGTCTGGCACTGGCCGGAACGATGTTGAACCTCGTTCCGGCGTGAAATGTACCGATTGTCACGACGACTGGCTCGAGCGGATCGATCCGGCGGCTGTCGATGCTCTGCAATGCCGTCACGATCTGCGAGCCGATGAAGATCGGATCGATACCCCGATGCGGCTCCGCTCCGTGGCTCTGCTTTCCGGTGATGTCGATGGCAAACGTGTCGGAGGAAGCCATCTGCGCACCCGGCGCAAAACTGACATTCCCCACCTCGAGGGTCGGCATCGTATGGAGAGCAAACATCGCGTCGGGTTGATAGCGTGCGAGGAAGCCTTCCTCGATCATGAGCGGCGCCCCACCCTTCTCTCCAGGCGGCGGCCCCTCCTCGGCCGGTTGGAAGAAAACGATCACTTTTCCTGGAAGACCGTCACGATGCTTCCAGAGAATCTCGGCCACTGTCAGACCGACGGTGGTGTGCACATCGTGTCCGCAGGCGTGCTTCACACCCTCGTTGAGTGACTTGTACGGGACGTCGATCACCTCGTTGATCGGCAAGGCGTCGATATCCGCACGGACGGCGACGGTGGGACCGGGAAGAGAACCCTCGATGACCGCAACCACTCCATGTTTCGCGACACCCCGCTCGATCGGGATTCCAAGTGCCTCGAGGCGCCCGGCAATGACGTTCGAAGTCCGCTCCTCACGGTTCGAAAGCTCGGGATGCATGTGCAGATCTCTCCGGATCTCCACGCATTGGTTGAAGAGCGCGTCGACCTCACGATCGATCGTCGCACGGTCGAGAGCAGCGGCCGGCCAGGTGAAACTCAGGAGAAGGAGTGAGATGATCGTTTTCATGGCTCCCCAATATACGCCAGTGCGCTATCTGTATGTGTTCCCACACCCGGACGACGAGAGCTTCGGACCGTCGCTCGCAATCTCACGTCAGCGAAGAGATGGCGACGAAGTCCACCTCCTCACCTTCACGCGCGGAGGGGCAACCAGGCAGCGTCACCGGCTCGGCCTGAGCATTCAGGAGATGGGCGCGGTCCGCGCGAAAGAGATGGAATGCGTGCGGGAAGTACTCGACCTGACATCGTTCGCGCTCCACGATTTTCCCGACGGGGAGCTCCACCGGGAAAATCCGCTCGATCTGGAGTCGATCGTCGAATCAGCGATACGCCGGGTCCGTCCTCACATCGTCGTCACCTACGGTGTGCACGGCGTGAGCGGCTTCTCCGACCATCTCGTCACGCACGCCGTGGTCAAGCGTGTGTTCTGCGCGATGCGCGCACGGAACGAGATCGAGGAGCTCAAACGTCTCGCCTTCTTCACGGTTCTTCCGAGCGATGAACCGGAAGGCCCGTTCTCGCTCAAGGCGACCGACCCGGAGGAGATCGGCGCGCTCATTCCGGTCGATCAGGAAGATATCGCCACCGCACGCCGCGCACTCGACTGTTACGAGACGTATCAGTCAGTCATCGAGAACGCAAAGCCTCTGGAGCGTGTCGGCAACCGGGTGCCGTTCGAGATCTTCGGCGAGGCGTTCCAGCCGCCGCTGAGCTCGCTGGCCGCCTCATTACCTGATTGAGGAGGCGGAGGCGACCGCCGAGGCCCGGACACCGTCTCGGAACGTACTCGCCGTCATTCCGAGCCGTGGGACGAACAACGCTCCTGAGAGACAGAAACAGTCGAGGCTACGCGTGCGCGGAATGCCTCACCGCGGCTAGTACAGCTCGATCTCGAGGGATCCGACGCCGATCTCCACTTCGATCACCGATTCGCCCGATCCGCTCCACTTGAGCTCGTTGCCGAGGAAGAGGAAGCCTTCGCGCTCGATGTGGCCGCCTGGCACGGACAGATCGGCCTCTCCCACGCCGCACTCTGCATCGACCTCACCGAAAGCCTCAACCGGGCCCTTCACGGAAACCTCCCCGACGCCTGATTCGACTGAGATGTCTCCCTCCACACCGCGTATGGTCGTCTCCCCGACGCCATGATCGATATCGAGCGAAAGCCTGCGAGGCATCCTGATCTCGAGGTTGACCGAGAGAGAATCGGCCGTCTTCGGGAATCCTTTGATGCGAAGCTCGAGCGTGCCGCCCGCCGTTCGCGAGCTGAGCTCAACCTGCTCGGTGCGTGCTTCACACTTCTTACTCCAGCTCGAGCACTCGACCGTCATCACGATCTCGATCATCTGGGAGTCGCCCGCTTCGATGGTCAACTCTCCAACTGCATGCTCGATCTCGACGGTATCCACAGAGTGCGAGTCGATCTTGTATCTCTCGGTCCGCCACGTTCTGGCGTCGGCAGAAATCGCGATTGACAGAGCAACCAATATGAAAGCAACACGTTTTGACATTTCCGATCTCCTCAGGGGTGTGTACGAAGACCGGCACCAACTGTTGCAGAAAACCTATTCTCCCACTACCTCGGAGTGATGTCGGCTGGAAGAACGGGCGTCGAGAGGATTCGCTCGAAAACTCTCCAGCGCGCCGCCGGATCGTCGCCCCCCTCCCGCTCCACGTATCCGCGCACCAGATCCTGGCCGAGGTTGTAGTTGATGACATAGCTGCGGTACGCGTCCATGAACTTGGTCCTCTGGGTGGCGCGGTCCTCACCCATCAACGCATACTTCTCGAGCCAGTCGATTGCTTCCGCGCGACTGATCTCTCCGTCGAGATAACGCCTCGCCGCCTCGTTCCCCGCGTAGGATAGCTCGCCGACAAGCTCCTGAATCGCGTAGTAGCGATCGGCGCGAGCAGGATCGATCCCCGCGATCGGGAACAGCTCCTGCCGTTCAAAGCTCACACGCTGATCGCCGGGAAACGCCATCTCGATCCCGTAGTTGGCCGAGCCTTCCGCGATGAGCGATTGCGGGCTGTACAGAGGATAGACGCTGAATTCCGCCCATCCCCTGTCGCGGACGAGGTTCTTCTCCAGCATCGTGTTGTAGACGTGGTGTCCGGGATAGCCTTCATGGCAGGCGAGATCGATCGCACGATCGATGTAGATCGGCAGATCGGTATTGACCTGGATCAGTGAGTCGAATCCTCCCTGATACCAGTTGTAGCCGCTCCATGGCTTGTCGTTGACGTACTCGATCCGGAATGTCTCTCCCGCGGGAAGATCGATCCACTGTTCGGTGCGGGAGCGACAGCCCTGAATCGCTCTCTGGAAGACTGTGTCGAGCTTGTCGCGCGGAATGATGAAGTCTTTGCGGAACGCTTCGATCCGGTCGACGAGCGGACCGTCACCCGGCAGCTCTTCATCGAGCCGGTTCAGGATTTCCTCGAAATGGGCAGCCGAGTGATGCGGAGCGACGGCACCGTAGAGAAGCTTCGACTCCTCATCGAAGGAGAGGGACTCTCCCTCGAGCATCCGCACCCTGGTCGAGAGAGCAAGAAGCTGAGTCGAGAGGTAGTCGGCGCGCATCTGCTCCATCGGGTCAGTGGTGCTGACGCGTGCGAGCTCCGATCGAAGCTCACTCGCCCGGGTGGCGATCTGTGCGAGAGAGGGGAGATCCTCCCGGACTTCATTCCGCCACTCCTCCGGCCCGTAGTACGCGTCCACATACCCGTCATCGTGCTCACCGAGCGCGAGAACGAGACTGACGTAGTCTCGAGCGATGTCATCCATGACGCGTCCTCCCGTCACTGCCGTGCTGCAACCGAAAGCCATCAGACAGAGGGCCAGCAGAAGTCTTCTCATTCGTCGTCCTTCCAGATCGTGCAAGCATTGTGGTGTTTCGGTGCGGCAAGGAGATTATCCCCGCTGCTGTGGTTGAATTGTAGCGGAGGGATCCGTTGCCGGGCGACTGTCGTCCTGAGCGGGGGAATGAACGCCGCCTCGCTTCGTCAGTGGAGTGAAATGACTCTCGTCCCGACTGTGACAGCTGTCGGGGGCGCCCGGCTTTCCGCCGATTCCAGACCGGGTGAGCCGGACGTCCGATTGCAGATATCATTGCTTCGCAGCAACAGGGGAGCCAATGCACGATCTGAGTCCGAAGTCGCCTGAACCTCGCGCCGCCGAGCGCACAATCCTCCCGATCCACGATCCCATCACGCTCGAGCACTCATGTCGTCGCGTGATCGATCTGGCGCGATCGAAATTGAACGAGATCGAGTCGATCCCTCTGGAGAAATCATCAGTCAGCGATGTTCTCGACCGGTGGGATGACATCGAGATTCTCGTCGAGGACGTCTTCGGGCCGGTGTCCCTGCTCAACGAGGTCCATCCTGTCCGGCAGGTTCGGGAAGCCGCGGACGAGCACATGGTCGAGCTCTCGAGTTTCAACACCGAGATCTATCAGAATCGTGCACTCTTCGAGAGAGTCTCTGCTGTCGAGCCGTCCAGCCCGCCGGAGCTGACGCTGAAGAAGGATCTGCTCGAAGCGTTCGAAGACAGCGGTGTCGCTCTCGACGAGGATGAGCGTCGCCGTTTCCGGGAGATCAGCCAGTCGATCACTGAGCTCAGTCAGCAGTTCGCAAAGAACATCCGGGAACAGGAGGTGAAGGTCCGCTTTTCCGAGAGCGAAATCGAGGGACTTCCGCAGGCCATCATCGACACCCTCGATAGGGATGGCGACGAGATTCTCGTCGGGTTCGACTATCCGGAGTACAACCCGTTCATGATGAACGTGCGGAGCGAAGATGCGAGGCGCCGCCTCTTTACCGCTTACCTCCAGCGGGGAGGAGAGGAGAATCTACGACTGCTCGACACGATCGTGGAGCTGCGTAGCGAGATGGCCACCCTCTACGCTCTGCCGACGTACGCGCATTATGTGACACGCCGGCGAATGGTCGAGAATCCCGAGCGTGTTCGCGCGTTCCTCGACGATGTTCTCGATGCCGTGCGGGAGCGGGAGCAGCACGATCTCGGGGAGCTGCGACGGGCAAAAGCTGCCGCGACGAACGAGCCGCTGGAGTCGGTCCGGATTCATCGTTGGGACGTGCCTTACTGGTCGGAGCGGGTGCGTGAGCAGAAGTTTTCCGTCGATCAGGAAAAGCTCCGGAAGTATTTTCCCGTCGAGCCGTCGATCTGCTGGGTCCTCGAGCTCAGCAGCCGGCTCTACGGAGTCCGGTTCGAGCGGATCGAGGTTCCTGTGTGGAGTCCCGAGGTTCTGTACTTCGACGTCATCGACGGGACGAGCGATGAGCTCATCGGCGGGATCTACATGGACCTCTACCCTCGAGACGGCAAGTACAAACACGCCGCCGCCTGGCCTGTGCGTGGGGTCAGCAGAAGGACCGGGAGAAAACCAGTCAGTGCGCTCGTCACGAACTTCGATCGCCGAGGCCTGACCCACCAGGAGCTCGAGACGTTTCTCCACGAGTTCGGCCATGTCCTCCACGGCGTTCTCTCGTCGACCGTCTACAACATGCACTCCGGGACGGCGGTGCAGCGCGACTTCGTCGAAGCTCCTTCGCAGATGTTCGAAGAGTGGGGGAGACGGATCGAGAGCCTCTCGATCATGGCGGAGATCTGTCCGACCTGTCCGGTCATCGACGCGGATCTGGCGAAAAGACTCGACGGTGCGCGCCGGTTCGGCAAGGGGATCCATTACGCGCGGCAACACCTCTACGCGAGCTACGACATGGCGCTCGCCGGAGCGAGCTCAGCCTCGTCGCTCGACCGCTGGAGGCAGATGGAAGATGAGACGGCGCTCGGCTATGTCGAAGGAACGATGTTTCCGGCCGCGTTCGGCCACATTACGGGCGGCTACGCGGCCGGCTACTACGGCTATCTCTGGTCGGAAACAATCGCGAACGATCTGCTCTCGGTATTCGGTGACGACATCATGAACCGCGACACCGGCCACCGCTTCCGAGAGGTCATCCTCGCACGCGGAGGAGAAGCCGAGGCAAAGACAATCGTGGAGGAGTTTCTAGGCCGCCCCGTCAGCACCGGGGCGTTCATTCGGGAGCTGCAAGGGTGCAGTCGTCGGTCGTCAGTCGACAGTCGACAGGTTGTGGACGGGGTGGACGTCTGTGGACATGGTGGACTGGGTGGACTGGGTGGACAGAAGCGTGGACAGAAGCGTGGACGAAAGAGTGGACCAGAAACTTCAAGAGAGTTTCTGAGCAGCTTTCCGTCCACGCCTCTGTCCACGCCTCAGTCCACGCTTCTGTCCACATCGTCCACAGACGTCCACCACGTCCACGAACGTCCACAATCTGACGACTGCTGACCGATGCCTGATATCCTTTCAACATGCTCTCCACTGGTGACGCGGCTCCCGACTTTTCGATTGGCGATTCGTCGCTTTACGAGTTGCTGGAGAGCGGGGCTGTGGCGGTTTTCTTTTTTCCGAAGGCGTTCACACCCGGCTGAACGAAGGAGGCTCGCGAGTTTCGCGAGCAGTATGACGATCTCGTAGCGCGGGGGGTTGACGTGGTCGGGGTTTCGGCTGATGGGCAGGACGTCAGCGACCGCTTCCGGGAGGAGCTCGACCTGCCTTTCCCTCTCGTCGGCGATCCAGGAGCGGAGATCATTTCGACGTACGGCGTGAAGTGGCCACTGCTGAAGCTTGCCGGCCGGGTGACGTTCATCATCGAACGTGATCGCAAAGTCGGCGCAGTTCGGAAGAGTGCGCGCGACATCAACAGTCACATCGAGCTCGCCTGCAGCTATCGATCTTCAGGCTGAAACCGGGCGTGGATGTTGTATTGTTGCGCGTCCAGCGCAGTCGTCCAGGCCTGAAGGCTCAACAAGATGGAACCATTTACCGCGGCAGCACATGAAGACGTACTGAGACTCGTCGTCCAGATCGGGGTATTGCTCTTCACCGCGAGAGCGCTCGGCGAGGTCTCGAAGCGGCTCGGCCAGCCGGCCGTCGTGGGAGAGATCTTCGCCGGAATCCTCCTCGGACCGTCCATTCTCTCTTCGATGGTTCCGGCCGCGGGCGCCTACATCGTTCCGCAGACTCCTACCCAGGGCTACCTCCTCGAAGTGATTTCTCTCATCGGCGCGATGTTCATGATGCTGATCACGGGTCTCGAGACAGATCTTGCGCTGATCCGCCGACACGCAAAGACCGCGATCGGGGTATCGCTCTGCGGCATCATTCTCACGTTTACCGGCGGCTTCTTTCTCGGTCGTAATCTGCCTGACTCTCTTCTCGGTAACCCCGAAGAGCGGATGGTATTCGCTCTTTTCCTTGGAACCGCGATGGCCATCTCGGCGATCGCCGTGATCGCCAAGGTGATCATGGACATGAATCTGATGAGGCGCGACGTCGGCCAGACTCTCATCGCCGCCGGCATGAGCGACGACACGATCGGCTGGATCATACTTTCGATCGTTGCAGGTCTCGCGTCGGGTCACGAGATCACCGCGGGTTCCGTCGCGCAGAACGCTGGCAGCGTCATCGCGTTCATCATCCTCAGCCTCACCGTCGGCCGCTGGGTCGTGAAACGGCTGATCGACTTCGTCGGTGATCGAGTCACGGGAGCGGACCGTTACCTGACGTTCATCGTCGTCCTGATGTTTGCCTGGGGTGCGATCAGCATGGCGCTTCATCTCGAGGCGGTGCTCGGAGCGTTCATCATAGGGATCGTTTTCTCGCAGATGCGGAGACTCCCGGAGGACGCGCTGGAGAAGCTGGAGAGCATCGCCCTCGGCGTTTTCGCTCCAATCTTCTTCGCGGTCGCGGGTCTCAAGGTCGACCTCAGGCATCTCATGGAGCCTCGCCTTCTCGGTCTTGCAGCGACGGTCATCGTTGTCACGGCCATCGCCAAGGGCACCGGAACCTATATCGGCGCCCGGCTCATCGGACGGAAAGATCACTGGTACGCACTTTCGTTCAGCGCCGGGTTGAACACACGCGGTGCGATGGACATCATCATCGCAACCATCGGACTCTCCCTCGGCGTCTTCTCCCGTGACATGTTCTCGATCATCGTTCTGATGGCGATGACGAACGCGCTGCTGGCGCCGACCGCATTGCGATGGGTGCTCAGGCACGTGACTCCTTCGGACGAGGAGCTCGAGCGCCTCCAGAAGGAGGAGAAGGAAGAGGAGAGTCTCGTCGCATCGATTCACCGCGTACTGCTCCCCATCCGGCTCCGGGACACCTCGACGATGACGTATCGCATCGAGTCGAAGATCCTTCAGAAACTGTCGGAAGCGAGTCCGATCGCGCTGAGTCTCCTCACGGTGACGAAGCCGGGCGAGCGAGGAAAGGGCGTCGATTTCCTCGATCGGGTCAGTGAGCTCTTTCCCGGCGTCGAGCTCTCGAAGAAAGTCGTGGAAGGGACCTCTCCTTCGGAGCTCATTCTCGATGAGGCCGAAAAAGGCTACGATCTGATGCTGCTCGGAGCCTCCGAGGAGGCGGGCTCGTCGCGGGTGTTGTTCAATCCTATGGTGGACTATCTTCTTCGGGTCTCGCCGTGCCCGACGATGGTGATCCGCAGTGGCGCGGAACATGGAGAATGGACCGGGAGTCGGGTGCTGGTCCCGACCAACGGCACCCTTCCCTCGCGACGTGCCGCGGAGGTAGGTTTTGCTCTGACCCGCGGTGAGGGAGAAAAGGTCATTCTTCTGAACGTCGTTCAGAAGCAGAGCCAGATCACGTTCGATCCCGATAACAGCCTGTTCCAGCGCCAGCTCGGAGCAGCCCGTCAGATCGTTTCCGATCTCAAGGTGGTGGGGGAGGCGATCTCTGCGAACATCGATGAAGAGGTGCGTGTGGGCCGGGATGCGGAACGGGTGATTCTCGATCTGGCGAGGAAGGAAGCGGTTGATCTGATCATTCTCGGCACCGACCTTCGACCAGGTTCGCAACGGCTGTTCCTCGGTCCGAAGGTGGAGCGTATCCTCAACCACGCGCCTTGCCCCGTGGTCGTGTTCAACGCAGACTGAAGCCCGACATCGGCCGGGGTCGTCTACGATGGAATGATCGGGTCCGTCCTCATCACCGAATTCGGGAGAGAAAAGATGCCTGCCCGTTCGCCGCCCAGGTTCCTCGCTTTGCTCGGAATGACAGCCCGAGCTCGACCAGGGGTCGAGAACGTCGAGCTCCTCCTCGTTCCTTGAGCTCCCTAGCACCCCATCGCGGGCAGCTCATCTTCTTACGCCGCTCGTGCTCTTCGCCCGTCGCGCCGGTTGCCAGGTGCTTCTCGACGTCCTCGACCGAGCCAGTGTTGAGAACCGCATCGCGCGGGACGACCACCCCTTCGCGCGTGCCACACACCCGTCGTCACATGCTCGAGCGCTCCGTCGAGTGGGCGTCAGGATTGATCTGCGAACCGCACTCCTCGCTCGATCGCGTCGCGCATGAGCTTCCAGTCCAGATCAAGTCGCCGAGGGTGTCCGTTGATCTCGATCAGGACACCATCTCTGCCGCGGCAGCCTCGAAGATCTTGCGCGTACTCGACGGAGTAGCCGTCTCGAATGAGTAGCTTCCGGCCGCTTACGTGTCCGAGGAATGTGACCCATGGATTCGACAGTGCGCGGACAATCCTGTCGGTCATCTCGTCGGCGGCATCGAGAAACTCGAATGCACCGAAGCAATGACGAAGTCGAACGAAGCCAGCGTCTCCTCATCGAAGTCCATCGTGCCGTCGGGAAGGATGTCGCATTCGGTTCCTCGAAAAACCCGGATCTTGCTGCTCTTCTGGACGCGCTTGATCTCTGCATGCTGCTCACTGACCCGCTTCTCCGTCAACCCGCCGGCATAGCTCGCCGTCTTCGAGTGATCAGAGATGCCGACGTACTCGAATCCCATCTCCTCGGCAGCTCCGCACCATTTCCTCGAGACGTGTTCTTGCCGTCGGACCAGGTCGTGTGAACATGAAACGTTCCTCGGATGTCACCGAGCCGCACAATGCCGTCGACGTCGGCACCCTCAATGATCACCGCGCTTCGTTCCCGGAGCTCCGGCTCAATGTCGGCGAGATCGAGCAACTTGAAAAGCGCCGCCTCATCCTCAGGTCGCCGGACGCGGTTCCCGACGCGGACCCCATCCGGCCGTAGCTCGATGGACCGCTCCTTCGCATGGTCCACGAGCGCGTCGAGGAACTCATCGGAACCTGTCTCCCAGAGAAGCCGCACGGGACGCTCTTTTGGATCGACGACCGAAATCCGCACCGGCAGCGAAGGCCGCATCGTGCCGGTGATCGACACCTCCAGTACTCGCTGGAGAACCGCCCCGGCAGGTCAGCGGCCAGAATGTCACGGACCGCCCTCCGCAGTCCTTTGCCGTTACGACGACGTCGATGCGTCCGACGGTTTCCGCGCGGCGCCGCACCTCGCCCGCGATCTCCACGCGGCTCGACGGGACGGGACCGATCCGAGCCGCTCCTTCAGCGTCGTCGCGGCTCGAGCGCCATCGGCAGGAGCACACGCGACCGGCTCTTCCGCCACGTCGCAATCCCTTTCCGAACACGTTCGACGGTCTTTGCGCCAAACCCGGAAACGCTTGCGAGCCGCTCTTCACGAATCGCCTCTTCGAGGTCATCGACTGTCTCGATGCCGAGCTCGGCGTGCAGCTGCATCGCCCGCTTCGGACCCACACCATTGACGTCCGCCAGCTCGAGCAGGGACGCTGGAAACTCCGACCGCAGCTCTTCCAGATACGATGACTCGCCTTCCATCACCAGCTCGCGGATGACCGAAGCCGTCCCCTTGCCGATCCCCTCGATCTTCGTGAGCCGGTCCTGCTCGACCAGAAGCTCGAGATTCTCGTCGGCAGCTTCGAGCGCGTCCGCCGCACGCGAGTACGCCCCGACCTTGAACCGGTTTTCACCCTTCATCTCCAGGTATCGCGACAGCTCAGCGAGTGCCTCGGCAACTTCCGTTTTGTTCATAGATCTCCCCGGAACCGAAGTGTGCGCATTTCAGACCAGCCTCGTGGATCGGTCGACGTGAGACAGTCTGACGATGAGCATAGCTGCCCGTGACCTGCGTGCTCAGATCGGCAGAGCCCGTGCATTCGTCAGACCGGAGTGTCGTCTTTTTGCAGGCGCGATATCACGACTGAGGAAACACACCTTACCGCACCGATCCGACCAGGTCCCGTACAATATCAACTGCCATGCCCGAACACTCCCGGATCATCGTTGCACTCGACCGTTCTTCGCGCGACGAGATCCTCTCGCTCGCGGACCGGCTCACAGGAATTGTCGGGATGATGAAGGTCGGTCTCCAGGCATTCACCGCGAACGGCCCCTCGATCGTGGCGGAGCTTCAGGAGCGGCAGATTGATGTGTTTCTCGATCTGAAGTTTCACGACATTCCGAATACGGTCCTGCACGCGGTGCAGGAGGCGGTGAAACTGAGTGTCTCGCTTCTCACCGTCCACACGAGTGGCGGTTCGGCAATGCTGCGGGCTGCCGTCGAAGGAGCGCGCGGCAGCTCGACCCGCATTCTCGGCGTGACCGTTCTGACGAGCCACGATGAGGAGTCGCTTGCCGAGACGGGCATGAGCGGCACGCTCCACGAGACCGTCCTGCGGCTCGCGACGCTCGGTGTGCGTAGTGGCATCGATGGCGTCGTCGCCTCCCCTCACGAGATCCGCACGATCCGCGAGCATCTCGGGAACGACGTCCTGATCGTGACCCCTGGAATTCGGGCCGCGGGTGATGCGACGGGAGACCAGAAGAGAACGATGAGCGCATCTGAAGCGCTGCGCGCCGGAGCCGATTATCTCGTCATCGGAAGACCGATCACGCAGGCTCCCGACCCCGCAGAAGCAGCAAGGCGTATTCTGGATGAACGCTCGGAGAGTGCGCATTGAGTGTCGGGCAGTCTGGAAGCTTCTGGGATTCGGAGGTCGTCGCGCCGACTCATTCGAGCTGGCTCTCCGAGGTGAAGGTTCGGGAGTATGTCAACGAGTCGATCTCGGGTACTCCCCATCTGTGGCCACTCGACGCTCTGCAGAAGCGTATTGGTCTCGAGAAACGAGAGCGTGCGCTCAGCATCGGCTGTGGAACCGGCGCATTGGAACGCGATCTGATCCGGCGGGAGATGTTCGAGCACGTCGATGCTTTCGACGGTTCAGTCGGATCGCTGGCAGTAGCGCAGCGAGAGGCTCGCACTGCCGGAATGTCAGCCAGGATCAGCTACTACTCCTCGAACTTCAATGAGCCCCTTCTCCCGGCGTCGCCGCTACGACGCCGTCTTTATCCATCAGGCGCTGCACCATGTCGCATCGCTGGAGAAGTTGTTCCTCGCGATCGGGAAGACCTCTGAGACCGGGAGGCTTCTTCTACTTTGATGAATATGTAGGCCCTTCCAGAACCGACTGGAATCAGAAATTGCTGGAGGTCCACCGGTTGGTGTTCGAGAAGATTCCCGACGAATCGAGACGATCTCAGCGACTGGAGTTGCCGATTCAGGAAGACGACCCATCCGAGGCGGTTCGATCCTCGGAGATCATTCCTGAAGTGCTGAGAACATTCGAGATCGAGGAACGGCGCGACTACGGGGGCACTCTTCTCTCGGTGCTCTACCCCGTGATCGACTGGGCTGCGGCGGGCGAGGATCGTCTCCAATGGCTGATCGAACGGGATCGCGAAGAGCTCCGCCGCGGTCATTCGTATCATGCTGTGATGTTGCTCAGGCCACGACAGGGCTATCGTCGAGCGCTCGGAGCGCTGCATCATCACCTCTGGCCGAAGCTGCGAACGTTGCGCTATCGTCTGCTGCGCGCCGTCGGGCGGAACGACGTTCGTTGGTGACGGTGAGATGGTCGTCATGCTCTCCGGCCCGTCACGAGTACCACCCGGAGGGCGGCGGATGGAAACGCCGAGACACGACAACGCGCGCGTCAAACGCAACATGACCGCCTTCATGACGAAAGATCCAATGACTCATTGACGCAACAAAAAAAAGCCGCTGTCAGCCGTGAGGGCCGACAGCGGCTTCGATCTGGGAAGATCGTATTCGACTCTGTCCGATTACCGCCCGGTGATGCGGCGGCGTGCCTTGCAGTTGCCCTCATCGGGACCGGGGAAGAGAGCGACCATCGAATCGAACTGGCGCTCGTTGCCCTCGGCATCCGTGGCGACCGCGCGCATGACGTGCTCACCCTCTGTTGTGTCATCGAGATTGACACTGATGGCCCAGCCCCAGACCTGACGGCTGGAGCTGATGTCTTTGCGCTCGCGGGTCAGCGAAGCGAATCCGAGAGACTCGCCATCCATGAACAGCTCGATATTCGAGATCTTGTTCTGCCCGGCAATCCATCCGTGGATCTCGGCTCCGCCACATGGGAGCTGTGTGACGCTGTCGAGCTCGATCTTTCCTGAGATCTCGCCGCAAGAGCCGTAGACCTGGACCCCGCTCATCTCACCGGTCACGTAGACGAACGGCCCGACCATCAATGGGTTGTAGAGGACCTCGTTCGTATCGACGTACGAAACGATTCTCGTAAAGACGATCATCGAAGCCGTCATGCGGATAGATGCTGAAGTCGAAGACGTCGAAGGCGATCGTCCGTGCCGGCTTCCCGGTCATTGGATCCTTCTCATCGACCATCGTCACGAGGCGCTGCTCTGAAATCCATGCCTGCGGATGGAACATGATCGGATTCGCCAGGTTGAATGCATTCGGCAGGTGGTAAACGTAGAACCATGAGAGGTCGGGTCCCGGTCCGATCGTGAAAACCCCAACCAGACTCTCCTGTCCAATTCCGAGAATGTTGCGGCCGTTCGTCGTCAGGAACTGTCCCTGTGTCGGATAGGCGCGGACGGTGCCCGGGAGGGCCGGATTCGTCACGTCGAATGCATGTGTTCCCTTCATGCCCGTCGAATAGAGGTAGCCGTTGGCGAATGCGATGTCGTTGAACCCGATGTGCTGCTCGTCGCCGAGGAGATCGAGCTCCTCATTGCGGGAGCGCTGAGGTCTGATATGCTCCACAGATCGATCGAATTAAAACAACGGCTCGATCCCGACGGAATGCAGGGGAGACTCGTTGCCGGATAACAGGCCGGCGAGAACGTTTCCCTGGACGGCGAGTTTCCCGTAGTGCGGTGCGGGAGTCTGGGAAACCTTGACGGGCGCGCGTCCCGCAGCCCCGCCTCGTGTGTTGCGCAGATCGTAGATCTCGAGACCGGCTCCGCTGGAGATGAACAGATAACCATTCGAGTAGGCGGTTCCGCCATCCGGATCGTCCGCAGCGAGCGACTCGAGGAAGTCCTCCCGGACGACCGAGACTTCACCGCTGTCGGTGACCGCGAGGGTCTGGAGCACCTGTCCGCGAAGGACATAGATGACCGAGCCGTTCTTGAAGACGCCGTGCGGCGACAGCCCGTATTGTGAAGCAGCGTCCGCCTGGCCGACGAATGTCAGCGGGCAATCAGCCACGAAATGGTCTGCCATCGCCGGCGGTACCACGACCGCGAGCAACGCAACGACCAGAAGAGTAACGCGAGAGACTGAGCGCATCGTATCCTCCCAAAACCACCCCGAAAAAACGTCCGCGCCCCAGGCGCCGGACGATTCACACACTAACAATCCGGATCGGTTGTCCGCCACGGACACCTCACCCGGACTCAGTTCTTCCGAGTCTCGGCAGTCACTATCGCCGAAAACGGGGAATTTTTCAAGTGATGGGCAATGCCGGGGTGGTTGGGCGTCAGACATGTCGGACATGTCAGACTCGTCGGACTGTTATTCTGCTAAAATCGCGGAGGAGACCAAAGTGAGTCATATCCTTGATGGACAGGTCCTGGTTCTGAATCGGTTTTTTCAGGCCATTCAGGTCACTTCGGTAAAGCGCGCGATTACGCTGCTCTACAAGGGTCAGGTTCGTGCGGTGGGACCGGACTACACGACCTACGACTTCCTCAACTGGCAGGACATTCCAGTCCAGCCGTCCGACGACGCGATCGCGACACCGAGCCGCGCGATTCTCGTCCCTCACGTCGTGCAGCTTCTCCGGTTCGAAAAGGTCCCGCGGCAGGAAGTGAAGTTCTCGCGCGGCAACATCTATCTCCGCGACCGCAACAGATGTCAGTACTGCTGGAAGAAGTTCTCGACCGCCGAGCTCTCGCTCGATCACGTCATCCCGGTCTCGCGTGGTGGAAGATCAACGTGGGAGAACGTCGTCTGCGCCTGCCTCAAGTGCAATGTCAAGAAGGGTAACAAGCTCCCGTCCGAATGCGGCATGGACTTGCGCCGTCCACCGATCCGGCCGAACTGGCACCCTCTCCACCGCTACCAGGGCCGGCAGTTCCCGGAGGTCTGGAAGAACTTCCTCGACGCGGCGTACTGGACGGTCGAGCTGGACAGTTAGAGCCGGTTTCGAAGGTTCAAGGGGTCAATACGCGATCGTGACGGCGCGTCCGAGGTTGCGGCGGTGGTCGAGCTGGTTGAGCATGAAGTGTGCGACGTCGGCGCGGGAGATTCTCGCCATCATCTTCGGTTCGAGTTTCTCGCCGATCCGGTAGACGCCCGTGCAGGCGCCCTTCGAAAGGCCGACAGGCCTGACGATGACGTAGTCGAGACCGCTCTCTCTGATGGCCGCTTCCTGCTTTTCCTTGTCCTCGAGAATCGGGCCGAGCAGCGTCTCCATCAATTTGTACTGCGAGCGCGCCATGTATTGCTGGCTTTCACCGACTGCGAAAGCGCTCTCGACGATGATCCGCTTCACGCCACAGTTTTTCATCGCCGAGATGATGTTGCGTGTGCCCTCCGACTCGACGGGATGGTTGCGACTGGTCAGATCGGTCCCGAGGGCCACCAGGACGGCTGAGACACCATTGACCGCACGCTCGATCCTGTCGTGATCGACGAGCACGTCGCCGGAGATCACACGGATGTAATCCATCAGCAGGCTGATCTTCATCGGGTGCCGGGCGAATGCCGTAATCGTGTGATTACGCTCGAGCGCCTGCCCTACGAGCTCGCGCCCTGTACCGCCGGTCGATCCGAAGATTGCGATTTTCACAGACTTCTCTCCTCTTTCATCTACAGCCCTGCTCGTGCAAAGGGAATTCCGTCATTGCGCCGACACCCTCTCACGAATCGTTCCGAAGCCCCATTCACCGAACAGTCTCTCGGCGTCCGGAGTGGCGCCCCGATACTGGAGCTCACCCAGCGAGACCTCAATCGGAGCCGCGGTCGAGACCGTCGCGAGCTCCTTCGACAGGCGCGCCTGCTCCTCCTGCGATCGGAGCCGCTCCTCGATTGACTTCGCGCCCCGCACTCCGCACCCGCGCACAGAATCGAGGTTCGCATACAACGCCTCGATCGACCCGTAGATGCCGAGGAGAGCTGCGGCGGTTTTCGGCCCGATTCCCCGTACCCCCGGAATGTTGTCGACGCTGTCGCCCGCGAGGCCGAGATAGTCCGGCACGCATCCGGGCGCCACGCCCATTTTGTTCTCGACCGCCGCGGCGTCCAGCCTCGCGCCTTTCCCATAGTCGTACAGCTCAGTCCGGCCCGACACGAGCTGCGCGAGATCCTTGTCGGACGTGACGATCACGAATTGCCGGTCCTTTGCGCTGATCTGGTCGACGATCGTGGCAATCAGATCATCCGCCTCGTACGACTCGTCGGCCCAGGTCGCGAATCCGAGGGCTCGGGCTGCCTCCTCGCACCGGCTGAGTTGGGCCTCGAGCTCGGGAGGTGGAAGCTCGCGCTGCTGCTTGTATTCAGGATAGATCTCGTTGCGGAAGCTCGTGTTGAGGCTGCGGTCGAAGGTGACCGCCGCATGCGTCGGCTTCTCCTCGTCGACGTACTTGAGGAGGAACGACGCGAAACCATACACGGCATTCATCGCCATCCCGCCGGGATCTCTGATCGAGTCGGGCAGAGAGAAGTATGCGCGGAAGATGTAAGGACTTGCGTCGATGAGGTGGATCGTCGGCATATGGCACTACGATAGCCGACTCGGATTATACGCATCCCGCGCAATGTTCGGGGACGTGTCATGTTCGACAATCTTCAGGAACGACTCGACCGTACCTTCAAGACCCTGCGCGGCGAGGCCACCCTCAACGAGTGGCATATCGATCAGGCGCTCAAGGATATCCGCCTGGCGCTTGCTCGAGGCGGATGTCAATTTCAAGGTGGTCAAGGAGTTCACCCGGCGGGTCCGTGAGAAGGCAGTCGGCAGCGATGTGCTTACCGCGCTCTCACCGGGTCAGCAGGTCACCAAGATCGTCCGCGACGAGCTCCAGGAGCTCCTCGGTGGCGCGCATGTCGGCCTGAGTCTGGTGGGGGAGCCTGCCGTCGTGATGATGACCGGACTTCAGGGTTCCGGTAAGACGACGACCTCGGGAAAGCTCGCCCTGCACCTCAAGACGAAGGGGAAGAAGCCGCTCCTCGTCCCGTGCGACGTCTACCGCCCCGCCGCGATCGATCAGCTCCACGTGGTCGCCGAGAAGGTGAAGGTTCCGTCGCTCCAGATCGGTGAAGAGCGTGACCCGCGCAAGATCGCACAGATGGCGATGAAGGAGGCGCGGACCCTCCTCTACGACGTCGTCATTCTCGATACCGCAGGACGCCTTCACATCGATGAAGAGCTGATGAACGAGCTGAGCGAGATCAAGGCGCTCGTCAATCCGTCAGAGGTCCTCTTCGTTGCCGACGCCATGACCGGTCAGGATGCGGTCAAATCGGCTCAGCAGTTCGACGAGAGGCTCGGCGTCACCGGAATCGTGCTGACAAAGCTCGATGGTGATGCGCGCGGTGGCGCGGCACTCTCGATCAAGTCGGTCGTCAACCGCCCGATCAAGATGGTCGGTGTCGGCGAAAAGTACACCGACCTCGATCTCTTCCATCCCGACCGCATGGCGCAGCGGATCCTCGGACTCGGCGATGTTCTCTCGCTCATCGAGAAGGTCGAGACCGACATCGATCAGAAGGAGGCGGAGCGGCTCGCGAAACGTGTCGCGAAGAACGAGTTCACGCTAGAAGATCTTCGGTCGCAGCTCCAGCAGGTCAAGAAGATGGGTTCGATGTCCTCGATCATGCAGATGCTCCCGTCGATGGGAATGCCGCGGGTCAAGGAAGAGGACGTGGATGAGTCCGCTCTCGTCCGTATGGAAGCGATTCTCAACTCGATGACCATCAGGGAGCGCGCGCATCCTCAGCTCATCAACGGATCGAGAAAGAAGAGAATCGCGAGGGGATCCGGCACCACCGTTCAGGAGATCAACCGGCTCCTCAAGCAGTATCTGGCCATGAAGAAGATGATGAAGCGCTTCTCGAAAGGCTTCGGTGGCAGGAAGCTCGGGAAGATGGGAAAAGGGATGAAGGGTCTCCCCCCGGAATTGTTCGGTTAGGCCCGACGTTAGTTGACAATCGCTGAAATCACGGCGGAGAGGACCATCGTGTCTCCGACCGTTTTAACGTAATTCAGAAGCTCAAGGAGCAGTTCATGCTGAAGATTCGCCTGCGTCGCCAGGGTTCGACTCACAACCCGTTCTACCGGATCGTCGTATCCGATTCGAGACTCACCCCTCGCGCCGCCACCGTCGAGCAGATCGGCACCTATGATCCAGCCAAAAAGCCCGCGCATCTCGAGCTCAACAACGAGCGCGTCGAGTACTGGGTCGGCCAGGGTGCCAAGATGTCGGACACGGTCAAGTCGCTGTTCAAGAAGAACGCTGTCGCCGCTGAATGAAAGATCTCGTCGAGCATGTCGTACGATCTCTCGTCGATACACCTGAGCAGGTGATCGTCGACGAGATCGACGAAGGTCAGGCGACGCGGTACGAGCTCCGCGTCGCCCAGGACGACCTGGGTCAGGTGATCGGCCGCCAGGGACGGACTGCTCGTGCCATCCGCACCCTTCTCGAAGTTGCCGGGACGAAGAACCGCCGCAGGTACTTCCTCGACATCATCGACTGACTCGGCTCCGACGCCGATGTCCTCCTCCCTCAAAGACTGCACCGCATCGATCGAGCGCGATTCGCTCGTGGCCATCGGCGTGATCCGCAAGCCTCATGGCGTTCGCGGAGAGACGAGCGTCGAGCCGTGGACCCACGATCCCGCGCGATTCGACAAGCTCCAGTCCGTCTTTCTCGTCTCGCCTGACGAGAAAACGATTCTCTCTGCGCCGATCCGCTCTGTCCGCTACCACGGTCCGCGCGTTCTCCTCGCCTTCGAGGGAATCGATGCACCCGAGGAGATCCGCCGCTACAGCAGTTGGAGCGTGGAGATTCCGGAGGAGGACCGGCTCGAGACCGAGGAGGATGAGTACTACCTCTACGAGCTGGAGAATCTCGAGGTGGTCGGTCCGGCGGGTGACACACTCGGAACGGTCATCAGTGTCGCCGAAGGTGGCGGCGGGCTGCTCCTGACCGTCCGCAGCGAAGAGGGGCGCGAGTTCGATCTGCCCTTCGTGAAGGCGATTTGTACCGAGGTCGATCTCGAGGCTGGTCGAATCGTGGCGGACATCCCGGAAGGGCTCGACGAGATTGAAGAGGCACCGATCGCCGACAAGCGGGAGAGCCGCCGCCGTGCGGGAACTCTCCACGATCCGCTCCCTCCCGAACCGAAGGAAGAGGAGCCGCCACGTATCGAGCCGGAGCTGAGGGTCGACGTGGTGTCCATCTTCCCGCCGATGTTCGAGACGATCCGTAACGAAGGGGTGGTTGCGCGGGCGATCAAACAAAACATCATCGAGCTCAACATCTGGGACCTTCGCGACTTCACGACCGACCGGCACAGGTCGACAGATGACGAGGCATACGGAGGGGGAGCAGGCATGGTCATGCTCGCCGAGCCATTCTTTCGATGCGTCGAGGAGATCCGCCGGCAGGCACCTGCGAAGACCCCGCGGGTCATCCTGATGTCACCTCAGGGAGAGCGATTCGAGAATGCCACGGCGACTCGGCTCGGGGGCCACGACTGGCTGATCATCCTGTGTGGCCGGTACGAAGGAGTCGACGAACGCGTGAGGAGCTCGATCGTCGACGAGGAGATTTCGATCGGGGATTACGTGCTGTCGGGAGGGGAATTGCCCGCCATGGTCGTGATCGACGCGGTTTCCCGAATGGTCGAGGATGTGGTGGGAGACAGGAATTCGGTAGAGGAAGATTCGTTTTACAACGGACTGCTCGATCATCCGCACTACACGAGACCGGCGGAAGTTCGCGGAATGGATGTCCCGGAAGTGCTGCTATCCGGGCATGCTGAGCGGATACGGCAGTGGCGGAAGAAGGAGTCTCTCAGGGCGACGCTGCTGAAGAGGCCGGACCTTCTCGAGTCGGTCGATCTGGACGCTGAGGGTCGAAAGATGCTCGAGGAGCTCGAACCGGAAAATCGAGAGGACCGTTGACTCGGTCCGCAGAATCGTTAATCGTAAAAGTTCACGGCGCCTCGCGCCGCTATGAAAGGTAATCAGAACAATGGCTGACATCATGCAGAAGGTGGAAGCGACGCAGATGCAGAAGGAGATGCCTTCCTTCACGTCCGGCGACACCGTCAAGGTCCATGTAAAAGTCCGCGAGGGCGAGAAAGAGCGCATCCAGATCTTCCAGGGCGTCGTCATCGCGAGGCGCGGCGGCGGTTCACGCCAGTCTTTCACCGTTCGTAAGATCTCCGGCGGCGTAGGAGTCGAGAGAATTTTCCCTCTCTACTCTCCGATCATCGACAAGATCGAGGTGGCGCGACATGGGCGAGTCCGACGTGCAAAACTCTACTACCTGCGAGACCTCCGCGGTAAGGCCGCCAGGATCGAAGAGCGGCGCCCGAAATAGACGTCTGACTCGACAGATACGCACGACCCTTCCCGAGGGTCTGCTCAAGGAGCTCGCGCGACTCGCCGAAATGTCGGAGATGGAGCGCGAGCTTCGTCGTCTGGGCTTCCGGGCGATTGCCGGGACTGACGAGGTGGGGCGCGGATGCCTGGCAGGACCCGTCGTGGCCGCAGCCGTCATTCTCGGCGGAGAGACCACACTCGGCGTCCGCGATTCGAAGCTGATTCCTCCCCATGCCCGGCTCGCCGTGTTCGATCACATCATGGCCACCGCGCGCTCGGTTGCGGTCGCTGTCGTTGAGCCGCGAACGATCGACCGCATCAACATTCTCGAGGCGAGCAAGCTCGCGATGATGCGAGCCGTCGTCGATCTCGACGTCAGACCCGATATCGTCGTGACCGACGCCGTTGCGGTGGAGAGTCTCGACGTCACCCAGCTTCCGATCATCCGAGGAGACTCCAGGAGTCGTCTCAGTTGCCGCCGCCTCGGTTGTCGCCAAGGTTTACCGCGATCTGCTGATGGACTCGTATCATGGATGCTATCCAGAGTATGATTTCGAAAACAATCGGGGATACGCTACCGAGTCACATCGACAGGCGTTGTCGTCAAGAGGGCTGACTCCGATCCACAGAAAGTCCTTCGAAAGCGGGACCTCAGGCGACACTTTTCGATTAATATCCGAAAGATATGGCATCGCGCGACAAAATTATCGCGAAAGCGGAAAAATACGTCTCCAAGGGGAAGATCGAGGACGCCATCCAGGAGTACGAGCGTCTTCTGTCGGATAACCCCAATGACGTCAACACGCTGAATCGAATCGGCGACCTCTGGGTTCGGATCAACCGTCCCAATGAGGCGGTGGATGTATTTACCCGGATCGCGGACCACTACTCCCGCGACGGATTCTTCCTCAAGGCGATCGCGATCTACAAGAAGATCAACAAGCTCGATCCGTCTCGACTCGAGATCTACGAAAAGCTCGCCGAGCTTTATGCGAAGCAGGGCCTTGCGATGGAGGCGAAGAGTCAGTACCTGGTGCTCGCCGACTACAGCATCAAGCAAGGCAATACGGCGGGAGCGCTCCAGACCTACCGCAAAATCTCGGAGCTGGATCCGAACTCCATCAACATACACGTCAAGCTGGCCGATCTCTATCAGCAGAATGGTCAGACCGACGAAGCGCTCAAGCAGTACGACCGTGTAGGACGCCTCCTTCTCAAGAAGGGGATGTACGATGAGGCGAGCCAGGTTTTTCAGAAGGCCGTCAAGATCGACGCGTCGAACATTGAGCTGGTCTCCTCGCTCGTCAACGCACTCAATGATGCGGGCCAGCACGACGGGGCCATACAGGTTCTCGAGACCGCCCGTGGCGCCAGCCCTGACGACCCACAGCTTTCATCGCTGCTCGGCAGAGCACTGACGGGTAAGGGCGACCTCGGCGCGGCGCAGTCGATGCTGGAGGAGTCGCTTGCGGCGAGTCCGGAGCACGGGGGCACGAGAGAGGCTCTCGCGGATCTGCATATCAAGAAGGGCGACGTCAATCAGGCGTTCGAAATTCTGCTTCCAAGAGTCGACGCTCTCATTCGCATCGACGAGAACGCTGAAGCGGTAACGCTGCTCAGCACGATCCTGGCGGCCGACCCGAACCATCCCCGCACACTCGAGAAGGTCGTCGAGGCCCACACGAAGGCCAATCAGGAAACTCACGCAATCTCGGCGATGAATTCACTGGCAGAGGCTCATATCGCGAATGGCGACAATCACGCCGCCGTCGGCGTTCTGGAGAGCCTTGTCGAGCGTGAGCCTCAGAACGAGCAGTACAAGAAGAAGCTCGCCTTTGTGCAGCAACAGATGGGAATCACTCCGTCCGAACCCGCGCCGTCTGAAGAGCCGGTATGATGTTGCCGGGATGGCGGGCCAGAAACCGAGCCCGAATCAGCCGGGGAGATGGAATTCGGTATCGATCTCGACGACTCGCCCGAAATCAGCATGGGAGAGGATGAGGCTGAGGAAATCGTTCTCGACGCTGACGAACCTGCGACGGACCTGAGCTTCGGGCTGGACGGAGACGCTGCGCTGGAGTTTGGCCTCACGTCGCCACAAGGTCCCGCCGCGGAGGCCCAACCCGCGGAAGCTCCAGCTTCAGTCACGGCGACTGATCGAGGCGAAGAGGATCTCGCGTTCATCACCGAGCACATGACCGAGGCGGAGGTTTTCGCGAAATACGGCCTGCTCGACAGAGCGATCGAACACCTCAACAAGGTACTCGATCATGCACCCGAGCATCTTCCTGCGTACGAGAAGCTTTTCCACACATATCTCGAAGAGAGTCAGAACGAAAATGCCGGCGAACTGGGGCGCCGATTCGTACGCGTGCTGCGCGAGCAGAACGAGAACGAACGTGCCGAGGAAATCGTCAACGAGCTGGCATCGCGGGGCCTCGATTCCGGTGAGAGCACTCCGCCGGGAGCTCCCGAGGTCGAGCTAGCCGGTGAAGTGAGTGATGAGCCGGAAGAGATGACGCTTCCGGACGAGATGGAGCTCGAGGAGACATCGGCTCCCACGGTCGATTCGGATGAACCGGAGGAGATCTCTCTCGAGATCGAGCCAGAGGAACTGGAGCTCGAAGCCGAGGACCTCCCGGAGGTTGAAGAAGAGCTCGAGCTCGAAGCCGGGGACGAGCTGACACTCGAGGTCGAAGAGGAGCCCGCATCCGTTGATGCATCCGGACTCGAGATGGAGGTTTCCTCCGAGGAGCTGACGCTCGACTTCGATGAAGGTGCGGGACTCGATCTCGCTCCGGAGGAACCGGAGGAAATCGAGGAGATCGAAGAGATCGGCGAGGACGAAGACCTCGAAGAAGTCGAGGAGCTCGCGGAGACCGCCGTCGAAGAGATCGAGGAACCCGAAGAGCTCGAGATGTCGTTCGGGGAGACTGAGGTGCCCTCTGCCGCCGAAGCCCATCCGTCGGCAACAGCCGGACAGGAACCTCTCTCCGAGGAAGAGCTGAGCGAGATCGATTTCTACATCGAGCAGGAGCTCTTCGACGAAGCGAGCGAACGACTCGAAGCGATGGCCGCCGCGCATCCCGATGACTCGAGAGTCCGGAATCGGATCGAAACGATTCAGCAGAAGAGATCTGCTGTGCCGCCACCAGCCGAGCCCGACTCGCCTCCCGCCCTCGACATCGAAGCAGAATTGCTCTCGGCGATCCCGGACGATGACGACGAGGTAACGAGCGGCATCGACCGGGCCCAGGCTTCAGCGGAGGAAGAACCTCCCCTGGCAGCCGAGATCAGCGCAGAGGAAGAAGAAGGTCTCTTCGCCGATGAGGACGACTTCTTCGACCTGGCTGCCGAGCTCGAGCAGGAGCTCGAAGGTGAGTTCGACGACGACATCTCCCTCTCGGAAGAGGAACAGTCGCTCGAAGACGTATTCCGTGAATTCAAGAAGGGTGTCGAGGAACAGCTCGACGCCGAGGATCATGACACCCACTACAACCTAGGGATCGCCTACAAAGAGATGGGGCTCATCGACGAAGCGATCGGCGAGTTCCAGATCGCGTCGAAAGATCCGAAGCGGACCGTCGAGTGCTGTTCGATGCTCGGTCTCTGCTTCCTCGAGAAGGGTATGCCTCAGCTCGCGATCAAGTGGTACAACAAAGGCCTCGAGGTTCCCGAAATCACCGAGGACGAGCACATAGGTCTGCTCTACGAGCTCGCCAGCGCCCACGTCGAGGTCGGCGACACCACGCAGGCTCACAAGACGTTCGTCGAGATTTACGGCGTGAACTCGAACTACCGGGACGTCGCCGAGCGGATCAAACAGCTCGAGAACGTCAGCCAGTAAAGATCCTCACCGAGGGAGTCATTCCGGACGCGATCCTTCGCTGGCGCTCAGGATGACGCGCGTGCGAAGTGGTCGAAGCCGAGAGGGGGGAGCGGAGTCGCTTTTCCGCCGCGCAGCAGCCGCACGCCCGGCTCAGACTCGATCCGGCCGATCCTGTATACGGGACGTCCCAGCAGACCACTGAGCTCCCCTTCTCCGCCTCTCGCTGTGAACAGCAGAGAAAACTCCTCGCCGCCGTGAAGTGCACACGCGGCGGCGTCGATCTTCAGAAAGATGCTCAGGCGTTCCAGATCCGAAACGACCGGAAGCCGCTCCCAGTCGATGGTCGCTCCCACGCGCGAGGCGGCGCACACACGCGCAAGATCACGGGAAAGACCGTCGGACAGATCGATACAGGCGCCGATCTTCTCGATCGACCCGAGCTTCATGCCGAGCGCCACCTCCGGTTCGGGATCGAGCTGTGCTCTGAGGAGCGACGCCGCGAGCTCGCGGATCTCGTACGAAGCGGCCGCCGGGCCCGTAGCGCTCCCGTCCCGCTCGAGCCGCCAGCCGGCGCGGAGAAGCTGCAGACCAGCGGCTGCGGCCCCGAGCGGCCTGCTGACGAAGACCGACTGACCCACCATCGCACTGGATCTCAGCAGCGCCCGTCGGTTGCGGAGACGCCCGAGCGCCGTGATCGAGATCAGAAGTCGTTCCGCCCCGGATAGGTCGCCACCGGCGAGAACGATCCCCGCTCGCGCTGCCTTCTCCGCCATCCCGTCAACGAGATCGCTCATCTGCTTTCTCGAGCCCGGGGGAATCCCCAGGGTCAGCAGGAACGCTTCAGGTTCGGCTCCCATCGCTGCGAGATCAGACAGATTCGCAGAGAGAGCCTTTCTGCCGACGAACCACATCGGAGCATCGGGGAAGAAGTCCACGCCTTCGATCAGGAGATCGGTCGTCGCGACGAGTGGATCGGCTCCGGGCAGCACGGCCGCGTCATCGCCAATGCCGATCATCCCTTCGCCAGCGAGGAGCGAATCTGCGCTTGATCATGTCGATCAGTGATTGCTCGTCATCGAGCAGATTTTCACCGGCTGGCGGATTCGAACCGTTATGATCAGAGGTCATGACACCGAAATTCTACGACGTCCTCGGAAATGAGCTCGTGATCGTATGGGACGACGGTCACGAAACATACTTCGAGCTACGCCATCTCCGCCACCATTGTCCCTGCGCGACGTGCTCCGGCGAGCCCGATTTGTTCGGTCGTATCGCACGCCCAAAGCAGCCGGAGCTCTCGGAGAAATCGTTCGAGCTCACGGGAATCGAAAAGAGCGGCCGGTATGGACTGCAACTGAACTGGGCTGATGGTCATCGCTTCGGAATCTGGAGCTTCGACAGGCTTAGATCTCTCTGCCCGTGCGACGAGTGCAGGAGCGAAGACGCGCAAGGCGCCAGTGATCCGTCATCCTGAGCCGCCGGAGCGCAGCGGAGGACGGTCGAAGGATCGCGTGGAGTCATACTCGCCCTGAGTCCCTGCTCAATTTACTTCGAGTCATTTCGTACGCGATCCTCTCAGGATGACTTTAGATTCCTGGCGCGTATCTCGTCTTGCCGGGACCGATGATGGTGCCCGCCGTGCCGTCGAGGGCTTCGCGAATGTGGTCGATGTCGGTGATCAGAACTTCCTTGCCGGTCCGCTTTACGTGGTCGAGCGCGGCTTCGATCTTTGGTCCCATCGATCCCGGCGGAAACTCGCCCGATTCGAGATAGGCGGTTGCGTCTTCGACCGAAAGATACTCGAGCCACTTCTGCGTCGGTCTGCCGAACTCGACAGCCACTCGCGAGATCCCCGTGATGACGATGAACAGATCAGCTTCGAGCTCGCTCGCTATCAGGGCTGAGGAGTGGTCCTTGTCGATGACTGCCTCGACGCCCCGCCATTGCCGGTCGCGGCCTCGGACGACGGGGATCCCGCCGCCGCCTCCCGCGACCAGCACATCGCACACTTCGACCAGAGTCCGGATCGCATCCATGTTGAGCACCCGCAGAGGCTTTGGTGAGGCCACGACCTTCCGCCACCCGCGTCCGGAGTCCTCGCGCATTGTCCAGCCGAAGTCTCGATTCAGCACTTCGGCGCGATAACGTGTGAAGAAGGGCCCGATCGGTTTGGTGGGTACTTTGAAGCCCTGGTCCCTCGCATCGACCTCGACTTCGGTCAGGATCGTCGCGACGACCGGATCGATGTTGAGAAACTCGAGCCGGTTTCGCATCGCCTGCTGGAGCAGGAATCCGATCGAGCCCTCGGTCTGGGCGACGGCCACATCGAGAGACTGTGGCGGGATCTTGGTCGATGCTTCCTCGGCCTGAATGAGGATGTTCCCGACCTGCGGGCCGTTACCGTGAACCAGCACGAGGCGCCAGCCCTGCGCGATGATATCGGCGAGCCATCTCGAAGCCTGGCGCGCGCGTGCTACCTGCTCTTCCTGAGTACCGCGATCGCCGGGCTGGAGGAGAGCATTTCCTCCAAACGCCACGACGGCGACCTTTCGACGTTCCGTCGACATGATGAAAAGACCTTTCTATGGAAGCCGCGTCAGAGCTCTTCGCGCAGGAGAGGCATGGTCATGCAACGAGGCCCACCCCGCGCCCGCGAAAGCTCATGACCGCGGATCATCACAGCATAGCGGTTGCCGCTGTCGAGCTCCAGATCAGTTCGTCCGAGGAGGAGGTCCTCTTCCTCGATGATCTCGTACCCCCGGTTCGCGAGCTCGTCGGCCGTCCGGCGGTTCCGCTCGTAGAGCAGAATGACTCCTGGAGAAAGAGCGAACGCATTTGCCCCGTCAGTCCACTGCTCGCGCTCCTGGTCGATTCTACGAGGACCGCCACACGGGACGGGCTCGAGAGGCATTCCTTCATGTGCGAGCGCTTCGAGAAGGGACGACTGTTCTTCGTATTGGAGGTTCCGGCGAGTCAGGTCGAGCTTGTACACCCGGGCCTGATTCTCTCCTCCCTTCAGCATCACCGGCGGGAAAACGAGACACTCCTCCCTGTCGATGATCGTGAAGACGGTATCGAGATGCATGTAGGAGCGCTTGTTCGGGATCTCGATGACGAAGATCTTTCTGACATCCGATGATGAGCTCCGCAGCGACTCTGCGAGCTGCTCGATCCCCGCGCGGTTGGTGCGCTCCGAGAGGCCGGCGAGCAGAATGTCACGGCGTGCCACCAGAACGTCGCCACCTTCGATCGTGGGAGAGTCCCCGGTCGATGGGATCGACGGTTCATCGGTCCAGAGGACATCCCGCCCCTGGCAACTCGGATGATGTCTGAAGACGTAATGAGAGAGAAGCGCTTCGCGGTCGCGCGCGCGTGTGGCCATCGCGGAGATCGCGACGCCGTCCCCGATCACCATCTGCGGATCTCTGCTGAAGAAGAGGTTGGGCACAGGAGGGAGGATGTAATGCGGATCGCTCCTGTCCTTTTCTTCGATGATTCCGCCAATCAATCGCTCGGCCGCATCGACCGAGGTCAGTGACTTCAGCTCATCGAGCCTTACAGCCGGAAGCTTGTAGCGTCTCGCAACGTCGGAAAGAATCCGGTTGCGGACCTCGTCGTCACGGAGAGTCTCCTCGAGAAGATCCTCGAGATCGACGATCTCATCCGCGATGAACCAGATGATCTGCTGGAACCGCCGATGCTCTTCGCGGGCAAGCTGGCCGAAAAGAATGTCGTCGAACAGCAATTCTTCCATCATCGATGGAAGCATGTTGTCGATCTCGCGGCCGGGAAGATGGATCAGAACTCGTTTGAGTCTGCCGATTTCACTCGTCACTCCTAATTGCATACGGTTGTGGATTGTATCAGTAGAAAAGCTTCGCTGATGCGTGCGGGGCGGAACTGATGCCGCTGGTTTCATCGCGGACCAGTGAGCTGATCCCGTAGAGACTGAAGAGACGTTCCGCGGTCGAGACGTAGTCGAAGCGGAAAGCATTTTTGACGACTCTGGGCTTCGATTCCACGAAGTTCGCCGGAAAGAATCCGGTAGGCGATCTCAGCCAGGGATGCCGGAGTAGCTTCACGAGAGACGAGGTCGCCGGCCGTGTCTCCCAGTACATAGTCGACGCCGGGGAGCGGGAATGTTGCCACCGGAGTGCCGCATGCGTTCGCCTCGGAGATCGCGCGATGTCCTTCGTCAGATCCCGCGGCCGTAAACAGCATCAGATTCATCGCGCGAAAGTACTCGGGCAGATCCTCCTCGTGATATCCGGCCCAGACGACTGCCTGCTCCAGATCCAGCTCTCTGACCAGATTCTCGATTACCGGCCTGTGCGGCCCTTTTCCGACGATGAGCAACCGGGCATTTGACATGCTGTCGCCGGATAATTGAGAGCGTCTCGACAGCCTCCTCGAAGCCTCGCCCGGGGCTGACCTTTCCGATGAACCCGATTACGGGAACGTCGTGCGGAATGCCATGAGCTTCTCTCGCGGCAGGTCCATCGGGGAGGTGTCGCGGCTCGACCGGCGCCGGCGTGACGATGGCCGTGCGCCCCTGAAGTCCGGGATGATCGGCCAGAACCGGATTGACCAGGCCGAGCGCATCGGTGGCACCGAGCAGCCGGCGAAACAGCGGATCGGTCTTGATTGCGCGCCGGGCGTGGAAGGTCCTGACCAGACGCGATCGGTCGTTTCCGGCCGATCGCGAGACGCGCGAGCCAGTGATCGTGACTCAGATGCGTGTGGATGATCTCGAACCCGCCCGTGCGGATCAGTTTTCTGAGGGCGCGCACATTGCGGTAAACCGACCACGGACTCTCTCCCCTGACCAGAACCGGATGCGCCCAGGGTACTCCGCGAAGCTTTTCCTCCATCAGATAGCCACCGGTGAACGCATACGCCGCGTCGATACCTGCCTGCCTCAATGACGCCGTCTCGGCGAGTGCCGGCGCGGCCGCGCCGCTCCAGCGATCGAAGGATGCGACGTGCAGAACGGGGGAGCGGAAAACAGTCACCATGGAAGTCTAACTCGACCACTGCCAGCAGGCCGAAAACGGTTGCATACTCTGCTACACTGTCGCCACCATGGCCGTTGATCCTTCCCTGCTCGAAATTCTTGCCTGTCCTGTCGACAAACAGGAAGTGTCTCTCGTCTCGCTCACGGACCAGCGCCGGACGGAGATCCGCGACCGTTATCGTGAAAAGTTCCGTGACGAAGAACCGGTCGTCGAACAGGGGCTGAAGTGCTCGAAATGTGGCCGGATCTATCCGATCGTGAGCGACATTCCGGTGATGCTGGTGGACGAAGCGCTCGAAGGGGAGTGATGTAAGCTGGACATCCTCCGCAGGATTCTCGCGCTTCCCTCCCCGCTCCGCCTGACAATCCTCTTCTATCTTGCGCATGTCTTGTGCGAGCCATGGATCGCCACCTCGGAAGGCTTTCTCTATCTCGCGATCATCAGCTGGTTCGTCGCGATGCGGCGCTCTCTTCTGAGGCCGGTGTGGACCGCCATCTATCTGCCCATGGGGCTCTATCTGGTGGGGTCGGCGCTGTCGGCGCTCTTTGCCCCATCTCCGCTCTTCTCTCTGATGGACATTGGCGACCCGATCCTGTTTCTCATCCTTCCGCTTTCACTCTCGGTCTATCAGGAGCTGAGTGATGTGCGGCGCACCGTCTGGCGTCTGCTCGTGTTTATCGCGACGTTTGCCTCCATCTGGGCGCTCGGTCAGTACTTCCTCCTCGGGTGGACCGATCTGGACCACCGCATCACCGGGCCAAACTCCCATGTCATGACCTTCTCCGGAATGATCATGGTGATCTCCCTGATGATGCTTGCGTATCTCATCCGCGAAAGAGATCTGTATCTCATCGCACCGTCTCGCCATCGTCCTCACGGCTCTGACTCTCACCTACACCCGAGGTGCCTGGATAGGCTGGCTCGGGGGCGCTTCCTGGATCGTGCTGAGCCGCAGGCCGAAGCTCGCTGTGGCCGCCGTGACGCTGTTTCTGCTTGCGCTCCTGGCCGCGCCGCTCCCGCTGTTCGGAAGAATCGTCTCGGTCTTTGATCCGACGCTGTCATCCAACCTGGACCGCATCAGGATGGCGCAGGCGGGGGCCGAGATGATCCGGGACCGGCCGGTCGTGGGGATCGGTCCTGGCAACATCAAGGAGACGTATCCGTTCTACCGGCTTGATGATGCGCCCCGGTTCCGGACACCTCATCTGCACAGCAATCCGGTTCAGATCTGGGCCGAACGTGGGGTGGTGACATTCGTTGCCTACAACCTCCTGTTTGTGGTCGTCGTCCTCGAGCTCTGGAAGCGCAGAGAGCGAGACCGGACGGCCGCCGACGCCGCAATTGCCGCCTCGATCGCCCTCTATCTCGCCGGTCTCACTGAGTACAACTTCGGCGATGCGGAGGTCCTGATGACGTGGCTCGACTGCCTCGCACTTGCCCTTGCGCCGCTGCTGATCGGGGCGGTGGTGACGGGCGGCAGCCGGTCGAATCGCTCGCGGATACGGACCTCCGCTCGCCCGTGGCGAATTGACAGGGACCGATCGTTGTTCGGGAACCTTTCGGGCCAGAAATTGTGGCGCGTGAGAAACCATAGCGAGATGGCGTCGTCAAAGAACAGAGAATCTGTGGATATGAGTGACCTGAACGACCAGGAGTTGATGCGGCGCGTTCAGGAGGGTGACTACACTCCCGCGGCGGAGCTTTTCGAGCGCTACAGTCGGCGTATCTACAACTTTGCCCTGCGCTTTCTGCGCAACAACGAGGCCGCCGAAGACGTCACCCAGGAAGTGTTCGTGAAGATGATCCGGAACGCGAGGCAGTTCCAGGGGGACGCAAAGCTCTCCACGTGGCTCTTCTCGATCACCGCGAACCATTGCCGGGATCATCTGCGAAAGGCCGACAACAAGCCCAAAGAACCAGAAGCGGTACTCGCACGTCTCAGTGATGAGAACAGCCTCTCGGCAGAAGAGGAGCTCGCCAAGCGGGAGGATGAGCAACGGGTGCGACAGGCACTCGAGCATCTGACTCCGGAACAGCGTGAGGCGATACTCCTGTCGCGCTACCAGGGGCTGTCTTATGCCGAGATCGCACAGATCGCCGGCTGTTCGGAAGGAGCGGTCAAAACCCGCGTCTTCCGGGCGATGGAAACGCTGAAGAAAGTGCTTTCCGAGGATTTCGGAGGAGAGAAATGTCTCAATGTCATGAACTGAAGGAACGGATCCCCGAGCTGCTGACGGAATCTCTGGGCGGCGAAGAGCGGGAAGAGACCTTCCACCACATCGAGTCGTGCGAAGAGTGCGGTCGGGAGTGGTCGTCGACCCGTGAGGTGTGGAATCTGCTCGGTGCCATTCCGGATGTTCCCGTACCTGCCAGCGCGGCGGCCCGCTTCGAGGAGTCGATCCGGCAAATGCAGGAGGAGCGAAGCCCCCGGGTGATTCCTTTCCGCCGCCCTGCGTGGCAGCGGTGGGCAGCCCAGGCTGCTGGCGTTGATCACTCTCGTCGGAGCCTCGTACTTCCTGGGCGCGCAGAGAGCGGATACTGTCCCCACGAACGTCTCGGAGCCAGCAACGATCGCTTCGATCCAGCAGATTGCGCCGATCTCCGAGCGAATGATTCTTCCCGCGTCGCAGCTCAGCCCTGGCATTCAGGGAAGGCCAGATATCCGCAACGTCAATGTGTTTACTGACGATGGCGAGATCGGGGTGCGCTTCGATCTGACGAGCTCGGTCACCGTCAAGGGCAAACCGAGCGACGAGAGCCTGGTCGAGCTGATCTCCTACGTAATGCAGAGTGGCGGCAACTCCACCCACTCGCGCTCGGAGGTCATCCAGTGGGTGCAGGACACCTACTCCACCTCGGCGGCCGAGCCGGAGCTCGTCGCGGCTCTCGCCAATGTCCTGAGCAACGACTCCCACGAGGGTGTCCGTATCAAGGCAGTGGATGCTCTCCGCAGCATGCCGGCGTCGTCTGCTGGGGTGGCGCGCGAGGCCCTGATCGAAGCACTTCGAAACGATCCGAACCCCGCCGTACGCATGAAAGCGGTTGATGCACTCGCCAACCTGGTTGCCACAGGCGGAGAGCTCGACTCGGCTGCGGTGGAGGTCCTGCGGAACAAGGCCGATCAGGATGACGAAAACCTCTACGTGAGGGTGAAGGCAGCGGAGGCTTTGAGCCAGCTCTCATTGTGATGCGATACCTGAGCTACAAGCAGGCGCTTCTCGCCGTACTGATGCTGAGCCTGAGTGGATCTCTGTCCGCGCAGGCAGCCTCGAGCGAGGTGTGGAGCACCAACTTCTCCCGGACTTATGATTTTCCGCCCGGCAGCACCTTCGTGATCGACAACCGAATCGGGAATGTCGTGATCGAGGGGGTCGGAGGAAGCAAGCTCGACGTCCGGGCGAAGCTGACGATTCGTGGAGTGAACTCCAGCAGCGGTCACCAACGCGCGCCAGGCGATCACTCTCCACTCCAACCTGATTCCCGGAGGCCGGATGATCCGGACCGCAGGCAACGATCCGGGCCAGCGCGGATGGGAGGCGACTGTCGATTATTACATCCGGCTGCCGCGAAGTTGTAATGTGGCCATCACCACGGTCAACAGCCCATTGATTCAGACGATCGACCTTACTGGAAACCTTCAGATCACGAATTTCAGCGGCGTGATCGACATTACTGCCACGGGAGCGCCCATGGCGGTCGATACGACGAATGGGGACATCGTCGTGCGGCTGAAGGGCACCCCGCGCAGTGACAGCAGGCTGCGGACCCTCAACGGAAGTGTCAGGCTCTTTGCGCAGGCCCGATCTCGCATTTACATGGATCGCCGAGTCCGTCAGCGGAAGAGTTCGTGCAAGCCGCGAGATGACCACCGACGTGACACGTCCGGCCTCGAACAGAAATCGATGGGTGGCGGCCATTCAACGGTGGCGAGAACAAGATCCTCGCCGCCAGCATGACCGGTGAGCTGCTTCTGGGGCCGCTCTCGGATGCCCCGGCCGAGATCAGCCCCGGGCTCGGAACGGACGCTCCGGCATCCCCTCATCACCACCCGAACTCCGACGAGATCATCGAGATCGTCTCCCGCTTCCTGCTGCAGCGTCCTGGCGCCAGAAGCTTTGCATTCCAGCAGAACCGCGTTCCCGACGAGCTGAACTTCAGCACTCGACTCGGTAACATCGTCGCGGTGGAAGTCAACGATGCCACCGTCTCGACTGGAGCGGGCGAGATCGTTGTTGGTCGCGCGTTCGGTGACCTCAAGGCGACCACCAGGGGTGGGCCCATCAACATCGGCGAGACCTTCGCGGCTCTCGAGGTGGAGACCGAGGCGGGCGACATCCTGATCAACTCCGCAAACAAGGGTGGATACGCACGAACCGGAGGCGGAAACATCCGCGTCCGGAGCGCGACCGGCACACTCCGTCTCGTCTCCGGAGGGGGCGACATCACGGTGGAGCAAGCGGCTGAGAATGTCACCGCCCACACTCAGTCAGGCGATGTGACGATCGAGGTCCCTCAAGGAGTCCAGAGGCTGTCGCTCGATCTGGAAACCACCGGCGGAAACGTCATCCTCACTCTGCCGCAGGGGCTCAGAGCCAACGTCGACGCGACCGTCATCACCTCTGACGCCGGCATCAACACCATCGACTCGACGGTGAGTGGCCTTGCCGTGGTCCGCGATATGGTCGGCGGAAAGAGTCGCATCCGGGCGACGGGAAGTCTCAACGGCGGCGGGCCCAACGCTGAAGATCGTCGTGAAGGAAGGCAACATCCAGCTTCGGCAATCCCGCTCGAGATAGTAGAATCGCTCCCGCTTCAGCCGACAAACTCAAACCAGCGGGTCAATTATGAAACGATTTCTGCTCATCTCACTCCTAGTCCTCGGCGCATGCGCCAATCCCAATCAATACCGAGCCTGTCGACGGTACGTCATCGATGCCACCGGAATCGACCACCATCAACGAAACCGTAGTCGAAGTCGACGGCGAACCGAACGTACCGGAGGAGGAACCGATGTCAATTGAAGAGCTTCAGAACACAGTCGTCGACCTGAATACATCGAAGGGCACGATCACGATCAAGTTCTACCCGGAGATCGCGCCGAACCACGTCCGCAACTTCGTGAATCTGGCCAAGAGCGGCTTCTATGATGGCACCAAGTTCCACCGTGTCATTCCGGGATTCATGATCCAGGGTGGCGATCCGAACACGAAGAAGGGGGACCCCTCCACCTGGGGTACCGGCGGATCGGATCAGCGGATCAAGGCCGAGTTCAGCAGCACTCCCCATCGGCGCGGGATCGTTTCGATGGCCCGCTCGACCCACCCGGACAGCGCATCGTCACAATTTTTCATCGTGGTCGCCGACTCGAATTTCCTCGACAACAATTACAGCGTGTTTGGTGAAGTGACGAACGGCATGGAGGTTGCGGACGAAATCGTCGGCGCCCCACGAAACGCTCAGGACCGGCCTCTTGCACCGATCGAGATCGAAAGCGTGGAAGTGAGGAGCGCCGAGTGATTCGGCGCCATGAATTCTGACGAAAGCCCTAAAAACAGTCTGCATCCCGACATCCGGTCTCTGCTGGACCGGCAGTTCGGCAATGATGAATGGACCCTCGAGCTTCTGAAGGGTGACGCGTCTTCTCGACAGTATTCGAGGGCGCGTTCGCCCTCGGGGGAATCCCTCGTCGTCACCTGCTACCCCGAGGATGTCCGCTCCCACCTCCCACGGTTTCTCGCTGCCCATTCAATTCTCGCCGATGAGGTTCAGGTTCCCGCACTGGTCGGATCGTGCGACACCGGGCTGGTCCAGCATGACGTCGGTCAGCAGAACCTCACCGGAATCCTGCAGGAAGACCCTGAACGTGGACGCGTGCTCTATCGCCAGGCCGTCGACCAGCTCATCCGCCTCCAGTCTGTAGACTGCACCGCTGTTCCCAACCCGCCGTTCGACGCCCGTTTCTTTCTGGCGGAGATGGAGATGACGAACGAGTTCTACGTCCGCCGGCTCATGGAACGGGAGCAGTCTTCGGAAGCTTTGAGCACACTGCTCCGGAAGCTTGCCGCATCTCTGGCCCTCCATCCCGTACGTCCTGTGTCATCGCGATTTTCATGGTGAAAACCTTCATCTTCACGATGGGCAACTCTGGATCCTCGATTTTCAGGATCTGCGTCTCGGCCCCGACACGTACGACCTTGCGTCGCTTCTCCGCGACCGAGGGGCCGTTCGCCTGCTGGGCAAGGAAGTAGAAGAGGATCTGCTGCGTTACTACGCCCGGCAGATCGACGCCGACGACCAGATCCGAGTCCGCTACAGGGAGACACTCCTGCAGAGGACGATCAAGATCATCGGCACATTCGCAAGGCAGTCGGTCGAGCGTGAACGGCACCACTACCTCGACTACATCCCCTCTGCGCTCGAGACGATCGCCGACTGTGTTGCGGAGCTACCGGACTACCGGTCTCTGCTCGAGACTTTCCCAATGGATTTCGAACAGCGAGGAGACAGAACTTGAGACACGACATCACACTGCTGCCGGGCGACGGCATTGGACCAGAGGTCACCCGTGCGGTCACGAGAATCATCCAGTGCGCAGGAGTCGAGGTTGACTGGGATGAGCATGTCATCGGCCTCGAGGCGGTGAACAAGGGTCTCGATCCTCTCCCGCAGGAAGTCCTCGACTCGATCCAGGACCACAAAGTCGCACTAAAAGGTCCCGCCACCACTCCGGTCGGAAGGGGATTCACCTCCGTGAATGTGCGACTGCGGAAAGCCCTGTACCTGTACGCAAACCTGCGCCCGGCGAAGTCGGTCCCGGGGATCAAAACGCGATATGACGATGTGGATCTCATCGTTGTTCGGGAGAACACCGAGAGCCTCTACAGTGGACTCGAGCACGAAGTCGTTCCCGGCGTCGTCGAATCGCTGAAGATCATCACCGCGAAGGCGTCGACGGACATCTCGAAGTTCGCGTTCGAATATGCGCGAAAGCATGGTCGCAAGCGTGTCACTGCCGTTCATAAGGCCAACATCATGAAGATGTCTGACGGCCTGTTCCTGCGATGCTTCCGTGACGTGGCGGCTGGTTATCCCGACATCGTCGCTGACGACCGGATCGTCGATAACCTCTGCATGCAGATGGTGTCGAACCCCAATCAGTTCGATATTCTCCTTCTGGAAAACTTCTACGGAGATATCGTCTCTGATCTTGCAGCCGGACTCGTCGGAGGGCTCGGAATCGTCGCCGGAGCAAACCTCGGCAACGACTATGCGGTATTCGAAGCCGTTCACGGAAGTGCTCCCGACATCGCTGGGCAGGGACTGGCCAACCCGACCGCGCTTCTACAGTCGGCGGTTCTGATGCTGCGGCACATTGATGAACGGCCGGCCGCGGACAAGATCGAGCAGGCACTTCTCAGTGTGCTCGCCGAGGGAAAGATCAGAACTCCCGACATCGGCGGAACCGCTTCCACTGAGGAATACACCGACGAGATCTGCCGACGCATCCAGGAGTGAGCACCGGCGACCAGCACAGGCTCGCTCCTTCGGGAAGGGATTGAGCACTTCAATGAGGGCAGCTTTTGGGAGGCGCACGAGTCCTGGGAGACCTTGTGGCTCGAGGCGGACGAGCCGGACAAGACGTTTCTCCAGGGACTGATCCAGCTCACTGCAGCATGCCATCACTTCCAGCGTGGCACGCTGAGCGGGGGCGTGCGTCTGGTCGATGCGGCCGTCGCAAAAGCTCTCGAAATATCCTCCGGGATATATGGCGCTCGACCGCGAACGTGCTGTGGAAGCGGGTTTGCAGGCACGGGTTCAGGCGGCCGGACAGCTCGCTGGCAATCGCGGTGAGGAGGCGCTTCCGGCGCGATGTTTTTACGGACTCCGGCTTCAAATTCGATCGGACCAGCGCCCCGGCGCGAACTCGGAAACCACCGATTTTTGAAGAGCGGCCGGCAAGGGATAGAATGCCGGGTGAGTCGTAACTCCAGACGACAGGGTGCCGCATGACGGGAGGACGAGATGGCTGATCTGGACCAGCGTGACAGTGAGGTTCTCGAAGCCCTGCAACGGGATTTTCCGATTACCTCCACCCCCTACGCGATTCTCGGGCAGATGGTCGACATGTCGGAGAAGGAAGTCATCAAGCGCACGCTGCGCCTGCGCCAGAACGGTCTCATCAGAGGAATTCAGATCCGATTCGATCCGAAGGCGCTCGGATGTTCCGTCGCACTCGTCATCGCATCTGTACCCGAGAACCAGATCGAGTCCGCGGCGGAAGTGATCAACGACCATCCCGGCGTTTCGCAGAACTATCGGCGAAACCACGAATTCAATCTCTGGTCCACGCTCTGCCTGCCTCCCGATACCCAGCTCGGTCTCGAGGAAACGGTGCGCCTTCTCGGAGCGGAAGCGGGTGCGACGCAAATCCATCCGCTCCCCGCCATCCGGCAGTTCCATGACGGAAATCCTGATCCGGCGGTGACTCCCGTCGTGCCCGACGAGAACGGGCGAAACACGATCCGGTTTCTCCAGGATGAGCTTCCGACGCAACCGCGTCCCTTCGACGCCATTGCACGCCAGCTCAATGAGCATCCCGACACTCTCCTCGATTTCGTCCGCGAGCAGAAGGAGGCCGGAACGATCACGCGCATAGGCCCGGTCGCCTCAGCCAGAGCCAGATTCTCAACCTCGGCGATGGGAGTCTGGGCAGTTCCTGCCGACCGTCTGGAGGATGTGGCGATCGCTTTTTCGAAGGACGATGGGATCTCGTCCTCCACGATCCGGGAGCCGCAGCACGACTGGCCCTACAACCTTTTCACAATCATTCAGGGCCGGTCGGTCGACGAATGCGAGAAAACGATGGAGCGACTTGCCGAGTCGGCAGACATCGACGACTACCACGCCTTGTTCGCACTTCACGAGTTCAAGCAGACACGAATGGACCTGTTTCCCAGTGGAGCTCGAGAAGTGGGAGCAGAAGAGGATCTCCGGAAGCTCCCGCACAGCGGCCTCGTGAAGGTCGCTGGATCCGACCGTCATCCTCCGAGAGCTCGAGCTTCATCCGCGCCTGTCATCCCGAAGCGCAGCGAGGAATCTGGGTGGCGAAACGTCGTCGTGCCGGCATCGCCCTCCCGCCGATTCCTCAGTCGCGATGAAGCCGCTCCTTCGGAATGACAGTTTCTTCGAACCCATGTCGACGCATCGCTCCGTACACGGCTCAGGATGACACTGAGGTCGATCAGCGGGCGAGGTTTTCCAGAGGGCATGAATCGGGGTACGCTGCTGTTGGGCGATGCGAGAGGACTGAAATGATGTACGAATCGATTGAAGACAGACGACTGCTCCCGATCAGCGAGAAAGTTGCTGCAGGTGAGCGGCTCACATTCGAAGACGGCGTCACTCTCTTTGAGACGACCGATATCCTGACGCTCGGCAAACTCGCGAATAGTGTGCGGGAAGCGAAGAACGGCGACGATACCTACTTCACCGTCAACCGCTACATCAACCACACGAACGTGTGTGTGGTGTCGTGCAAGCTCTGCGCGTTCGCCGTCCGACCGAAGAAAGAAGGCGGATGGACGTACTCTGCCGAAGAAATCGTCGAGCAGGTGCGCCCGTCCATCGCCCACGGGGTCACCGAGCTACATATCGTCGGCGGACTCCATCCCTGGCTGAAGTTCGACTATTACACCGGACTGCTCTCGACGCTCAAACGTGAATTTCCCGAAGTGCATCTGAAGGCTCTGACGATGGTCGAGATCGATTTCCTGTCGAAGATCTCCAAGCAGTCGGTCGAGGAGACCATCCATGCGCTCGTCGACGCCGGACTCGACTCCTGTCCTGGCGGAGGCGCGGAGATCTTTCACGAAGAAATTCGTGATGAGATCTGCGACCACAAGATGAGCGGAGACCGCTGGCTCGAGATCGCGAGAATCTGCCATGAGCAGGGACTCCGCACCAACTGCACGATGCTGTACGGCCACATCGAGAAGCCCGAGCACCGTGTCGACCACATTCTGAGACTGCGCGAGCTGCAGGACGAGACTCGCGGTTTCAACTGTTTCGTTCCGCTTCATTTCCACAGAGAGAACACGATCTACGAGACCCAGATCGACGAGGCGACCCCCTTCGACGACCTCCGGACGATCGCCGCATCCAGGCTTCTTTTCGACAACGTCGATCACATCAAGGCGTATTGGATCGGGATGGGAGAGAAGCTTGCGCAGGTAGCCCTGTCCTTTGGAGCAGACGATCTCGGCGGTACGATCGCCGATGAGCGGATCTTCAGGATGGCGGGATCGGAAACCGACGCGTCCGCCATGACGAGGCAGAAGCTCGAGCGGCTGATCCGCGACGCGGGGCGGGTTCCGGTCGAGACCGATCCACTCTACCGGAGGGTCGAGAACGCGGCCTGAAGAAGTGCGGGAAGCGACTCTCAGGCAGTCTCCCGGACCGGGAGATGTGAATCGAGAAACCGCTCCAGGATCTCTTCGACTCGTCCCGGAATCTGCGGAGAATATGCGGTCGGCGTGATAGCCAACCGGAAGTTCGATCAGGTGAAGCTCGCAATCTCCCGGATGCGACTCCTTCAGCTCCCGCGAGTGGTCGTGGTGGATCAGCCAGTCGTTGACGACGTGAATCAGACACGTCGCGCACGACACCTCGCGCATCTCGGCGGCTGCCACGAACTTCGGACTCCGGAGGAATCTCCAGTCGAATCGTGGCCAGCGGAACGCCTGGCCGAAGGCGAGGTGGCGCGGGAGCTCGAGAGGGTTCAGGCGGGGGCGGATCTTGTCGAAATCCGCAACAGGTGAGACCAGTACGAGACCGCGGATGTCGAGATCGCTGCGGGCGGCGAGTGTCACGGCGACCGCCCCGCCGAGTGAGAGTCCGAGGATCACGAACCGAAGGCTTTCCCCGCAGCCGTTCGAGGTCTGCCAGGACGAGCTCCACATCCCTGAACTCGTCCCGATTGAAGCCGAAGCGCCCGCCGCTCTCGCCATGTCCTCGCAGATCCAGGACCGCGACGGAGCGTCCGCGGCGAGTGATGATCTCCGCCAGTTTCGTCAGAGATGCGTGTCGCCGGGTACGCCAGAAGCCCGGGAGAACGACGACGACTGCGTCCCCCGGCCGCTCATAAAAGTCGTACCAGATATCGGTCCCATCGAACGATCGAACGGCGCGGGAGACACGATTTGCCGCGGGGTTCGAAAGATCTTGCTTGATTTCGATCATAGGAGAATAAGATAGTGGTCGGGGCGGCGATGTGGAACTGCCGCCTTGACATCGGCCAAGCCCGCTCTAAACTATACGCTGCTCAAAACGTGAGCCGGGTCACACCTGCTGCGCGACGGCTGCCGTACGAGTCCGCGCAGAGCGAATCGTTTCTAAAAGAGGAGAACTATGAAGAGGAAGACGTTTGCCGTACTGCTTCTCGTGTTGTTCACGCTCGGTATCGCCGCGGCCTGCGCCGAAGAGGAGCCTGTAGTCACCGACACTGTTGCGTCCGAGCCGGTCGTCGAGGAGCCGCTGGCGACTGATACGATGGCGACCGACACGATGACCACCGATACCATGACAGAGGAACAGCTGGAAGATTCGGCGGAAGAGATGGAAGAATCGGCCGACGAAGTAGAAGACCAGATCTGACATACACGCTGAAAGCTGTGAAATGAAGGTTCCGCGTGTGGAGCCTTAAAAGAAGTTGTGAAAAACAAAAAGGGAAAAAGGAGCTTGAAAATGAAGAAGTTTTTTGCGGTTTTTGCGATGGTTTGTGCAGTTGCGCTGTTCGTGGGTTGTGCTGAGGAGCCGGTCGAAGAAGAGGTCGTCACTGAGGAGCAGCCGGTCGAAGTCGCGCCGGAGAGCGAAGTTCTCGCCCCCGAGACTGACACCGACATGATGGATACGGCCATGACCGATACCACCATGACGGACGAAGGCGCGATGATGAATGACACCGCCACCGATACCGTCGCCGAGCCCGAAGTCGAATAAGTCACGGTACGCGAGTTTGTCGCAAACGGCCCCGCTTCGGCGGGGCCGTTTTTTTATCCCATGGCGAAAAATGAGTCAGAATCCGTCCGAAACAGGATTCTCAGCTGAATCTGGAAAACAACTTCAAAGGATTAACATGAAGAAGTTTTTTGCAGATTTTGCAATGGTTTGCGCGGTGGCGTTGGTGTGCCGAGGAGCCGGTTGAAGATGAGCTGGTTACGGAAGAGACCGAGGAGACACTCGAGCAGGCGGTGCCGGAAGGCACGACTGCGATCACCCCGGAGAACGGACCTGACGCGACCATGGACGACACGGCCATGACCGATACGACCATAACGGACGAAGGCGCGATGGATGAACGAGACTGACGAGAACATCATCGACGATGAGGACGACAACGTCGTCGATTGAGACTCGTGTGAAGCTGAGAGCGGCCCCATTTCGGCGGGTCGTCTCTTTTTTACGGGGATCATTCGCCCGGTAGCCGGGAGAGCTCCGTCTCTAGTCGGTGGAATACCTCGGCGGTCTTGCCGTAAAGATCATCGAGATCGCCATCATTGACGATCACGTAGTCTGCCTGCTCATTCCTGGACGCCCGGTCCATCTGTCGAGCCATCCGCTTTTCCAGATCCCCTCGCTTCATTCCCCGCTCCACACCACGCTTTTTCTGAAGTCGCGGGTCGGCGTCGACGACGATGATTCTGTCGTACCGCTGCTTGCCACCGGCTTCGAGCAGGAGCGTTGCCTCGACCACGACGATCCGGCGCTGATCGGGAAAGCGTGTGGTCTCGTTCTCGATTAGCCGGTTTTCGTAAGCGATCACGAGTGGGTGAACCAACTCGTTGAGGATCCTGGTTTCGCGATCGCTGCCGAAGGCGATCCGGGCCAGTTTCTGCCGGTCGATCTCACCGGCTGTATTGAGGATGCCACGGCCGTAATGCTCGACGACCACCTCGTGCCCGGGAGCTCCGGGACGATAGAGATCGGCGACGATGCGATCAGCGTCGATGACGACACAGCCGAGTCCGGCCAGTATGCGGCCGACTGTCGACTTGCCGCTCGCGATCCCTCCTGTCAGGCCGACCTTCAGAATCATCGCCGACGGTTCCGGGCTGCTTCGACTGTATTCTTCATCAACATCGCGATCGTCATCGGTCCCACGCCGCCGGGGACCGGGGTGATCCAACCGGCACGCTCGGCCGCGGAATCGAACTCGACGTCGCCGATCACCGTGCTTCCGCGTCGCTCGATCACCTCGCGCTTCTTGTCCGGCAGTGAGGCAGGGGCGTCTTCTGAGGTGACCCGGTTGATTCCGACATCGATCACAATCGCCCCCTCCTTGATCATGTCGCCGGTGATCATGTAAGGCCGGCCCACGGCAGCAATGACGATGTCTCCCTGGCGAACGACTTCGGCGAGGTTGCGAGTGCGGGAGTGGCAGATCGTGACAGTGGCGTGTTTCTGCAGCAGCAGGGCCGCAACGGGTTTGCCGACGATGTTGCTGCGCCCGACGACCACCGCGTGCTTCCCTTTGATCTCCTGCCCCGTCGACTCGATCAGCCGTATCGAGCCGGCTGGCGTGCAGGCGACCAGAGCCGGTCTGCCTAGATGAAGATTGCCGACGTTGACGGGATGGAACCCGTCGATGTCCTTCTCCGGGGCGATTCGCTGAAGCAGGTGGTCCGAGTCGAGATGAGCGGGAACGGGGAGCTGAAGCAGGATTCCGTCGACGGCGTCGTCGGCGTTCAATTCATCGATCTTGCGAGCCAGCTCCTCTTCGGTGGTCTCCGTCGGGAGATGGTACTCGCTGCTGTTCAGGCCGAGCTCCTCGGCCTTTCGTGCCTTGCTCTTGACGTAGAGCTCGGAGGCGGGATCTTCGCCGACCCGGATGACTGCGATGCCTGGTTTGATCCCCTGGCTGGCGAGCTCTGCAATCTCGGAGCGAAGCTCCTGCTCGACCTGTTCGGCGACCTTCTTTCCTTCAATCAATTGTGCTGTCACGATTTTTCTCCTCTATAGAACGTAGCGATGCCGCCGCTGAGTGGTCGGGCCGAGAGAGAATGAAAGCCGGCATCGCGCATGAGCGTGAGAAATGCCTCGCCGTGCGGGAATGATGATATCGAGTCGGCAAGGTACTGGTAAGGCGCCCGGGAGCCGCTGATCCAGCCTCCCAGCCGGGGTAGAACGTGCTTCATGTACGGCTCGTAGGCCCAGTTGAGGGCTGGGCGGGGTCTGGAGAACTCGAGGATGCCCGCAGCGCCCCCGGATCGGAGCACCCGCAGCATCTCGCGAAGACCGGCCGTGGGGTCATTGAAGTTGCGGATGCCGAAAGCCACGGTCACGCCATCGAATACGTCGTCGCGGAATGGCAGAGCCAGGGCGTCGCCGTTGACGATCGCGCTGCCGGGGGCGGCATCGTTGTACTTGTCCCGTCCGGCGGCGAGCATCTCGAAGGTGAAGTCTGCCGCAACGACACGATGACGGCCGTGGCGGGTCAGATCGGCGGTAAGATCGCCCGTGCCTGCAGCCAGATCGAGAACGAGACCTGCCTCAGGAAGCAGCTCCCGTGAGACCTTCTTTCTCCATGCGACGTCGGATCGCATGGAAAGAAGCCGGTTTGCCAGGTCATACCGCGGCGCGATCGAGGCGAACATCTCCCGGATGCGGCGTGAACTCTTGTCGAGCACGTGTCGGCTTCTACCACGGAGGGGTTCAAAGTTCAAAGTTCAAAGTTCAAAGTGCAGGGTGAAAAGTGCGAAGTGAAAAAGTGAAAGGTGCGGAGTGGACGTTGTGGACATGGTGGACAGTGTGGACAGAAGCGTGGACGGACACGTGGACAAGAGAGTGGACGATTTCTGAGTTGCCTCGCGTCCACTCTTCCGTCCACGCCTTTGTCCACGTCTCCGTCCACCAGGTTCCTTTGCACGTTTCACTTTTCACTTCGCACTTTTCACCTCTCTCCTCCGGAATACCAGCGCCTCGTGCTCGTTTCCCCTGCTGGCGCGGTAGCAGATGCGCTCCGACGCAGCACGGGAATGATTGGATTGACTCGTGCTGTTCGGGAGTGGTACCGTTCCCGCCCCACATAGGGGTGTGGGCGGAAACTGTCTCTTTGCGGGGGCAGTTGGAGGGTGAGCGCGTTTCTGCCCCGTTACGGCTCGGCCACCGCCAGACTCGAAAACTACTCAACCAAGAACGGATACGGAAACGACATGCGCAGCTATTTTCCGAAGCAGGGCGACATCGAGCCCCGCTGGTTTGTAATCGATGCCGAGGGAATGGTCCTTGGTCGCCTCTCGACCGAGGTCGCCAGGATTCTTTCCGGTAAGACGAAGCCGACCTGGACACCGTTTCTCGATACGGGCGATCACGTCATCGTGGTCAACGCCGACAAGATCGTGCTCACGGGCGGCAAAGAAGACAAGAAGATGTACCGCAGGCACTCCGGTTACCCGGGTGCTCTCAAGGAGCGTCAGGCGAAGTTCGTGATGCAGGAGAAGCCGACGTTCATCATTGAGAAGGCGGTCAAGGGGATGCTTCCGAAGAACCGTCTCGGAAGAAAGATGTACAAGAAGCTCAAGGTCTACACCGGGCCGGATCACCCGCACGAGGCGCAGCGGCCGGAGAAGCTCGAGCTCTCAGGAGGTACGCGTTGACTCAGTATCTGGGAACCGGCAGAAGGAAACACTCGGTCGCAAGGGTTTACCTGCGCCCGGGAAGTGGCACCATTACCGTCAATGATCGGACGTTCGACGACTACTTTCCGAACGAAGTTCTGAAGATGATCATCCGTCAGCCGCTGTCGCTGACCGAGACGGTCGAGAACTTCGATATTTTCGTTCGCGTCGATGGGGGCGGACCGAGCGGCCAGGCCGGAGCGATCCGCCACGGCATCTCGCGCGCCCTTCTCGAGTACAACACTGAGCTTCGTCCGCGTCTGAAGAAGGCCGGCCTCCTCACCCGCGATCAGCGTGGCAAGGAGCGGAAGAAGTACGGCCAGAAGGGTGCACGCGCACGCTTCCAGTTCTCGAAGCGCTGATCTCGGCGTTCGTCGGTCGATGGTTTCTCATCAATACGTGTTTTAGTCGAAGCAGGGGTCAGGCAGTGATGTCTGACCCCTGTTTTTGTTTTTTGCACCAGCCCAACGAGGCGCTTTCAAGGAGGAACACTTGGCAGTCTCAATCACGATGAAAGAGCTTTTGGAAGCTGGCGTCCATTTTGGTCATCAGACCCGCCGCTGGAACCCGAAGATGAAGCGTTACATCTTCGGCAAGCGCAACGGGATCTACATCATTGACCTTCAGAAGACGCTCAGGCTCTTCAAGGAAGCTTCCGAATTTGTAACGGACCTCGCGTCCAATGGTAAAAGGATTCTCTTCATTGGCACCAAGCGCCAGGCGCAGGATGCCGTGGTCGAAGAGGCCAACCGCTGCGGCATGTTCTACGTGAACAGCCGCTGGCTCGGCGGAACGCTGACGAACTTCGTCACCGTTCGCCGCTCGATCGACCGTCTCAAGGAGCTCGAAGCAACGCTCGAGGACGAGGACAGCGAGCTCTCCAAAAAGGAGCGCGCCGCACTCGACAAGGAGCGCGACCGGCTTCAGAAGAACCTCATCGGTATCCGTGAGATGGAAGAGCTCCCCGACGCGGTCTTCATCATCGATCCGCGCAAGGAGCACATTGCGGTCAAGGAAGCGCAGAAACTCGGCATTCCTCTCGTCGCAATCGTGGACACGAACTGCGATCCTGACGGGATCGATCACGTGATCCCCGGCAACGACGATGCGATCAGAGCCATCCGGCTCTTCACGCAGAAGGTCGCCGACTCCGTGCTCGAAGGCTACCGTATCGCCGAAGAGCGCTACCTTGCCGAAGAAGGACGTGAAGAGGAAGTGGCTGCGGCGAAACAGGCCGAGGCGGAAGAACCCGCCGATGTCACCTCCCGACGAGGAGGCCGAGAAGGCCGAATCGACCGCGTCAGCTTCCTGACCTTCCAAATTCGATTCTGACCCGGCTTCGCTTTCCGTCCCCGCGACGGGAAGCGAAGCCCTGTTTCAATTTCAATCAACAACTGATCTGGAGAGTGCGATGGCAGAGATCACAGCTTCCATGGTGAAAGAGCTGCGCGAGAAGACCGGCGCCGGGATGATGGAGTGCAAGAAGGCACTGACGGAAGCCAATGGCGACATCGAGGAATCCATCAAGGTTCTTCGAAAGAAGGGCCTCGCCGCAGCAGACAAGAAGGCAGGACGTATCACGAGCGAGGGCCTCGTCGGTGTCGAGATCCAGAATGACGCCGCAGCGATCGTCGAGATCAACTGCGAGACCGACTTCGTCTCGAAGAACGATGATTTCCAGGAGCTCCTCCGTACCGTCGGCAAGCTCATCGTCGACGAGAAGATCGACGATATGGAGACGCTCCTCGACAAGAAGTACCCGGGCGATGCCGAAGGGCATACCGTCCAGCAGGTGGTCTCGATGAAGATCGCGAAGATCGGCGAGAACATCTCGATCCGCCGTTTCGAGCGTCTCGAGGCAGCCGACAACGAGACGTTCGGCAGCTACATCCACGGCAACGGCTCGATCGGCGTTCTCGTCAAGATCAAGTACGACGGTGGCGAAGAAGGCGCGTGGCAGGACACGGCAAAGGAAGTGGCGATGCATGCAGCCGCTCTCGCACCGAAATTCACCCACCGCGATCAGGTCACCGAGAAGGATCTCGAGACCGAGAAGGAAATCGCCCGCGACCAGGCGATCAAGTCCGGCAAGCCGGAGAACATCGTCGAGAAGATCGTCTCCGGAAAGATGGAGAAGTTCTACGGCGAGTCCGTGCTCCTCGAGCAGCCGTTCGTCCGCGACGACAAGGTCACCGTCCAGCAGTTCCTCGACCGCCAGGGCAAGAACCTCGGTGGCAAAGGCGAGGTCGTGACCCACATCCGCTACAAGCTCGGCGAGGGTATCGAGAAACGCTCCGACAATTTTGCGGAAGAAGTCGCCAAGCAGGCTGGCCTGTCGTAGGCCAGTCGACAGTCGATCAGACATCAGTCATCAGAGCGGCGCCTTCGGGCGCCGCTTTTTTTGCCGCAGGGAACGCTGACGTAGCGCCTCCGGCGCTCGTCGGCGTTCCTTCGACTACGCTCAGAGGCTGTGAAAGAATCCAGCGTACCCTGCGTAACCCTTTGGGCTGGTGGTGGTTACGGCCCGATCTCCGCGCCTGTCCTGAGCGAGCCGAGATCACTCGTCGTCACCGAGGAACCACCGCGACTCCTCCTCGTTCCTTGAGCTCGAACCGTAAGCACCACCAGCGCAGGGCACGCTGGATTTTTTCACAGCCTCTCAGGATGACAATCTGGCTTGACGCGAGCGCTGGCCGACCAGGCTCTTCGACGACTGACGACTGACGACTGCTGCTATCAACCGGTGATCTTTTCCACGGCAGCTTCGAACGTTGGAGGATCGATAGCCGGGTAGCGAAAGAGCTCGTCTCGGATCGATTCGAAGAGGTCACGCAGCTTCGCTCGTTCGACGAGTCCCTCCTCCAGCATCTTCTGGACATCCTCACCATCCTGCCGATGCCCCCGTTCTATCTTCGAGAGCGCCTGCGAGTAGAAGTCGTAGTGGTAGAAGTCGATCCGGCCGTGACGGCTGATGAAGAGACTGCGATCTTCCCAGCCGGGAATCTCCGGGATGAAATCGCTCGGGGCTACGAGCTCGACGTTGATCGAAAGCGACTCCTTGAGACGCGGAATCGCGCGGTACAGAGAATCCTGCTCGGGGATCGGCTTCAGATCGATATCGATCGTCGTGGCGCGCCATTCGCGAAGCAGCGCGCTGGCCCCCCCCGTGAGATAGATACGCCCGTCAGCTGACGCACTGCGACCGATCTCGTCCATGAACCGAAGAAGCTTCTCCCGCGTCAGGACCGCTCGCATGCAGCAGCCCTCTCGAAGCTGATCAGTCTGCGGAGCAACGCGTTGTACCGTGAGTGCGCGGCGTTCCCGTGCTCGCGGGACAGAAGCTCGTAAAGGCGGTGCTCCGGAGAGTCGTCCGTTCCACGCTCGGGTACCTCGACGCCAAGCTCTCTCAGCCGCGGCGCCCCGATCAGCACGAGGAGGGACTCGATCGTCTCGTTCCTGTTCTCGAGATCGGCCAGGCCTTTCGCAACAAGTTCCTCGCCGGGCAATCCCTCGGTGTCCATGACGCAAAGTGTACAGCTAAGGAACGCTGACGTAACGCCTTCGGCGTTCGTCGGCGTCGTGAGGGCCTGTGGCCCTCGCCTACTGAATATCGTTCCGCGTGGTCTGAAAGGACGGGCGCGGGCGCGGGCCCGGGCGCGTTCACGGGAAAGCCGGGCTCGGGCTCGGGCTCGGGAAAAGCAGAACGAATCGTGCTTGACACGAGCGTGCTTCCGACTCAGCCTCACTGACGACTGACGACTGACGACTGACGACTGACGACTGACGACTGACGACTGACGACTGACGACTACCACTCGGATAGACTAATCTCATGGACATGGACGAAAGAGCCCGGAGGCGACGACGGCGAATCGTGACCAATCGCACCACGAGTTTTGCAGACGCCGAAGAATGGGACCTCGAGTTCTGGCAGTCGGTGGGCCCCGAGGAGCGGCTCTCTGCGCTGGTTGCGATTCGCAGGGATGTGGAGCTCGCCGAAGAGAGCAGGGCGGAAGCGGATCGCCTGGGAAAGTAGACCATGGAGACGATCGGTGATTTCGAAGACTTCCTTGCTCTTCTCGAGCGATTCGAAGTTCGATACCTCATCGTCGGAGGTCTCGCCTTTACCTTTCATGCAATGCCTCGCTACACGAAGGACATCGACATCTGGGTTTCTGCAGATCGGGAGAACGTGGCTCGCGTGAACGCAGCTCTCGAAGAGTTTGGTAGTCCTGATCTCCTCGATCCGAAGGCCACCGACGAGATTCTGCAGCTCGGCGTCGCCCCCAATCGAATCGACCTTCTTCGAGAACTGGATCCGGTCAGCTTCGAGACTGCCTGGGAACGGAGGGTGGATTCTTCGTATGGTGACGCGAAAGTCCACTGGGTCGACATCGATTCCCTGATCGAGATCAAGGGTGCGATCGACCATCCCCGGCACCAGGAGGATGCCCGAATTCTCAGGCTCGTCCGGGAGCGAAACGAGGACAAGGGCTGAAAGAGGCGGGGGCAGCGCGGGAGCGTCGACGTGCGGAGATGCAGCCGTTGCGACTGAAATGAACCATCCCGGGATCTCTGCGGTATATAGGGAAATCCGGGATGTGAAGCGGCGGTCGAAGCTCTGATCATCGCGCTTAAACGTGATGCAGAGGTGCCAGTCTCTCATCGGGACCACCTTCGGAGCTGCCCGGCATGCAGCTCGATTCTCGAACGCATGCAGACGCTCGAAGGAGAGCTCGAGCGGGAGACGGCTTCGATTTCGATCGACGAGGCGTATAGTGAGCAAATCGCTGCTGAGGTTGAGAGCCGTGGGCGCAGACGAGGCAGGCGCAGGCTTGCAATTGCTCTGGGAGTGGGGCTGGCTCTCACCGGCACGCTGATCACGACGATCATCTCGGACGAGTTCCTTCCCGCGCAGGAAGTCGCCCTGCTGGCACTCGTGCTGGGCCTGATCATCCTCCTGCCGCTCGCGCTGGTGGGAGGGGCGAGAAGCATCCTGGGAGATGGAGAGTCTGCCCTCTATAAGCGGCTGCGTCCGGGAAGGCAGCTTTCCGGCGTCTGTCTAGCCCATCTCACGCTTCTCGCGGCGACGGATAGCGGCGCGGCTGCGTTGCGCTCATTCGGCTCCTCGACATAGTGTCGACTATGCCTGCGGGGCCGAACCTTCGCGCGCCTTGCATCCGCACCACTCTCCGCCGCCTCGCTACGATCTGGTGAGAATCGGGCTGGACTGGCAGAGCGCCTGAAGATGCCGGTGATGATCGTGCGCATCGTCTTCCTGGGCCTTCTCCTGGCCGACGGCATCGGACTTCTGCTCTATCTCATTCTCGACCTGGCCATGCCGGTCCACCCCGACGACCGGCAATACATGTGGCGGTTTCGTCTGCGACGATGGTGGGCCAGCCGGCGCAACGAACACGAAGCGGTTCAGGAACGCTGACGAAACGCCTCCGGCGTTCGTTGGCGTCGTGAGGGCTTCCAGCCCTCGCCTACTGAATGGTGTGCCCTAGCCCCGATCCGAAAAGCCGGGCGCGGGCCCGGGCCCGGGGGCGTTCACGGAAAAAGCCGGGTTCGGGCTCGGGCTCGGGAAACACCGAGATCCTTCGCTTCGCTCAGGATGACAAAGGTGGCGCGATACGAGCGTTGGTCCGACTCAACCTCTTCGGCGCTCGTCAGCAGGCGGAACGCCGGCTGACATCGGGCGAGACGCCCGACCCACACGCCCGGAAATCCTTACGCCCCATTCCCGCGTTTTGATCTGATCCATGGATTCAATCATCGTCCGCGGTGCGCGCGAGCACAATCTCAAGAATATCGACGTCGTCATCCCCCGCAACCAGTTCGTCGTCATCACCGGCGTCAGTGGTTCCGGTAAGTCGTCCCTCGCCTTCGATACGATCTTCGCCGAGGGGCAGCGACGCTATGTCGAATCGTTGTCGGCGTACGCACGCCAGTTTCTCGAGCAGATGGAAAAGCCTGATGTCGATTCCATCGAGGGGCTTTCTCCGGCGATCTCGATCGAGCAGAAGACGACTTCGAAGAACCCTCGTTCCACCGTCGGCACCCTCACCGAGATCTATGACTATCTCCGGCTGCTCTACGCTTCCGTCGGAACTCCCCACTGCGTGGAGTGTGGCCGCGAGATCCGTCCGCAGTCGGTCCAGCAGATGGTCGACCACCTGAAAGAGCTCCCCGAGCGCACCCGCTTTGTCGTCCTCGCCCCCTACATCCAGGGGAAGAAGGGGGAGTACCGGAAGCAGATGCAGCAGATGGTGAAGGAAGGCTTCACCCGCGCGATCGTCGACGGGGAGATGGTCGAGCTCTCCGATCCTCCAACACTCGACAAGAAGAAGAAACACGACATCGATATCGTCATCGACCGCCTCGTGATGAAGGAGGGGATCGACCAGCGTCTGACCGACTCGATCGAAACGGCACTCAGAGTCGGCAAGGGTCTCATCCGGATCCAGTACGTGGACGAGGACCGCGTGGAGCTGCTCTCGCAGAACTACGCTTGTCCCGACTGCGGCATCTCGGTCAGTGAGATCACGCCGCGCCTGTTTTCATTCAACTCGCCCTTCGGAGCCTGCTCCGACTGCTCAGGGCTAGGCCGGCTTCTCGAGGTCGACCTGAGAAAGCTCATCCCGGACGACACGCTCTCAATCAACGATGGCGCCATCGCGCTCTGGAACGAGAATTCTTCGAACTGGCGCCTACGGCAGATCGAGCAGCTCGCGAAGCACCTGAAGTTCAGGCTCACGACGGCGTGGAACAAGCTGAACGAGAAGGTGCAGCAGACGATTCTCTACGGCTCCGACGAGGAGATTCAGTTCAAGTACTCGGGGAAGAAGAGCACGTACTCGTACGAGGGAAGCTTCGAGGGTCTCGTTCCGATGCTCGAGCGCCGCTATCGCGAAGCGGACTCCGACGACTTTCGCGAGGAGGTCGAGAAGTTCATGAGTGCGCAGGCGTGCTCGAGCTGCCACGGCAGACGTCTCCGCCCGGAGGCCCTCGCCGTGACCGTGGAGGGGAAATCGATCGGCGAAGTCGTCCAGTGGCCACTCTCCGAGGCCCGCACGTTCTTCCAGCAGATCAGCCTGCGGGAGCGTGACGAGGCCATCGCAGGAAAGATCCTGAAGGAAATCCGGGACCGGCTCCACTTTCTCAATGAGGTCGGTGTCGGCTATCTGTCGCTCGAGCGCGGCGCGGCGACGCTCTCCGGGGGTGAGGCGCAGCGCATCCGTCTGGCGACGCAGATCGGCTCGAAACTGATGGGTGTTCTCTACGTCCTTGACGAGCCGTCGATCGGGCTCCATCAGCGCGATAACCGCCGTCTGATCGATGCGATGATCGGCCTGCGGGACCTCGGGAACACGGTGATCGTCGTCGAGCATGACGAAGAGACGATCGAGTCGGCGGATCACGTGATCGATCTCGGGCCGCGTGCGGGTGAGCACGGCGGAGAGATCGTCGCCGAGGGCTCGATGGACGACATCATGCGCTACGAGCGCTCGCTGACGGGCGAGTATCTGCGTGGGAGCCGTGAGATTCCTGTTCCACGCGAGAGACGCTCGCCGGACAATGGCAGCATTACGATCTCGGGAGCCAGCGAGAACAACCTGAAGGCGATCGACGTCGAGATTCCTCTCGGTCTCATGGTTGCGGTCTCCGGGGTCTCTGGTTCGGGCAAGTCCACACTCGTGAACGAGATTCTCTATAAGTCGGTCGCTCGGGAGTTCTATCGTTCGCTCGCACTGCCGGGAGAGCACGACTCGATCGAAGGGATCGAAGCACTCGACAAGATCATCAACATCGACCAGAGCCCGATCGGGCGGACGCCGCGCTCTAATCCGGCTACGTACACTGGCGTCTTCACCGAGATCCGCAGTCTCATGTCGCAGACCACCGAGGCCAGGATGCGTGGTTACAAGCCGGGGCGGTTTTCGTTCAACGTGAAGGGGGGACGCTGCGAGGCGTGCAAGGGTGACGGGCAGATCAAGATCGAGATGCACTTCCTGCCTGACATCTACGTCACGTGCGACGTGTGCGCGGGTCGGCGTTACAACCGCGAGACCATGCAGGTGCTCTACAAGGGTCACTCGATCGCCGACATCCTCGAGATGACGGTGGAGCAGGCGAGCGAGGTGTTCCAGAACATACCGAAGATCAACCGCACGCTGTCGACACTCAACGAGGTCGGCCTGGGCTACATCCGTCTCGGCCAGCCTGCGACGACACTCTCCGGCGGAGAAGCGCAGCGTGTAAAGCTCTCGAAGGAGCTCGCGAAGCGAGCGACCGGACGCACACTATATATTTTCGATGAGCCGACGACAGGGCTTCATTTCGACGATGTTGCGAAGCTCCTTCAATTGATTCACGGTCTCGTGGATCGAGGCAACAGCGTGGTAATCATCGAGCACAACCTGGATGTTCTGAAGACGGCGGACTACCTGATCGACCTCGGTCCCGAGGGAGGAGCGGGTGGCGGCCGCATCGTTGCGGCGGGGACGCCCGAGGAAGTGGCCGCGACCGAAGGGAGCTGGACCGGGCAATGGTTGAAGAAGGTGCTCGATCAGAGAGCGGACGAGCGGAAGGCGGTCGCGCAGTGAATGACGCCAGCAGGGGCGAGGGGCGGAATGAAAGAGCCGCGGCGGCAACCGGGGGGTCGATCGGTTGCGATACTCTGATGAGGAGCCGGAACGGATCTTGCTACGACGGAACCGAACTCAGAAAAGGAGAGTATATGTCGAAAAAACTGTTAGGGATGATGTTCGCAATCCTTCTTGTAATGCCGTTCGCCGCCTGTAACGTCGAAAAGGAGCAGGAAGGCGAGATGCCGGAGGTCGAAGTCCAGGGTGGACAGATGCCGGAATATGATGTGGATGCGCCCGAGGTCGAAGTGGGCACGGACACGACTGCTGTCGAAGTTCCGGAGGTCGACGTGAACTCCGAGACCGAGACGATCACCACGCCGGATGTTGACATCACCCCACCGGCGGATGACAACGATCGCTGATCGAGCTCCGCAGAAGTATTGAAGGCTAGCGGGGCGACGCCCAGTCGCTCCGCTAGCTGGCTCCTGTTTTTCCTTCCAGAAAGCGCGGCGCCATTGCCTGCCGCTAACTTCTCGCCCCGCCTGATTCCTTACTTCTTCGTCAGGCCGATGTAGCGGTAGCCGACCTTCGCCACGCCGATGATGAGGTCTTCGTCCGTGCTCGCAGCTTTCTGAAGCTTCCGTCTCAGGCGTGTGACATGGGTGTCGACGGTCCTGCTGTTCAGGTTGAGGTCGACCCGATAGTTCCAGACGCGTGAGAGCAACTCGTCGCGTGGAACGACGCGGTCCTTGTTCTTGAAGAGGTAGAGGATCAGGTCGAATTCTTTTGGTGAGAGTTTGAGGCTTTGACCATGTGCCTCAGCCTCACGGGTATCCGGATCGAGCCTGATCAGGTCGTCCTCGTAGGTTTCCCTCTTTTCCCCTTCGGTCCTGCGCAGAACCGCCGCGATCCGTGCGAAGACTTCCTGGAGACCAAACGGCTTGGTGACGTAGTCGTCAGCTCCACCTCGCAGACCTCTGACCTTATCCGTCTCAGCGCCCCTGGCCGTCAGTAGGATGACCGGAACATGGGAGTACTTTCGAATCTCTTCGAGGACTTCGAATCCGCTCTTCTTCGGCAGCATCAGATCCAGGAGGACGAGATCGGGCGACTCGGAATGGAAGAGTTGAATCGCTTCCTCGCCGTCGGCTGCCTGGAGAGTCTCATACTGCTCGAGTCGGAGGTTGATCTCGAGTCCCTGGCGGAGCCCGGCGTCATCTTCGACGATCAGAACTTTGGTCATGCAGATCTTCTCCTTGGACGACGAATCGCTTTTGTCAAAGACTACAACACTTTTGCAGTTCGAGCGCGGTCTCTGGGAAGCGAAGCCGCGGATTGTCCGTCCCTGCGAGGAAGAACCATCGTGAAGGTCGAGCCCTCACCAGGTCTCGAGGAAACCTGCATCTGGCCTCCGTGCGCCCGTACAATCTGTCGAACGAGCGTCAGCCCGAGCCCTGCGCCCCGTCGTGTCTCAGTGTCGGAGAAGCGGGCCCGATAGTAAGGTTCGAAGATCTTTTCGATGTCTGCAGCTCGCAGACCGACGCCATGATCGCGTACCGAGATTGCGATCATCTCCTTCCCCTTGACCGAAATATCCAGCTCCTTGTGATCGTCCGAGTACTTGACCGCGTTGTCGATCAGATTCAGGAGAGCGCGGGAGAGCATCTCGCGGTCCCACATCTGTTCTCCGAGGTCGAGGTCGAGGTCGAGGTTTACGGTGAAGCCCTTGTTCTCCAGCCATGACCGATAGTCGCCGACGAGGGAGCTGACCATATCCGCCGGATCGACGGGCACCGGTACGAGCTTCGCGTTCCCCTGTTCCATTCGTGCGACATCGAGAACGTTTTCGACCAGATGCGAGAGGTGAATCGATTCCCGGTGGATCGAGTCCTCGATATCGCTCCTCTGTGATTCCTGAAGATTGACGCCTCCCCGCTTCAGCGTCTCGACGCCGAGCCGGATCATCGACAGCGGGGTGCGGAGCTCGTGTGAGACATTCGCGATGAGTGCAGCGCGCAGCTCCAGGGTGTCTCGCTCCTTCACGATCCCCCGCCAGACGAGAGAGCCCGCGATGATCAGCATGACCAGTGCAAAGCCGCTGAGCCAGACACTGACGACGCGGTGATTCTGCAATCCAGCGCCGATGAAAGCGTCGGCAATCGATGCCCTGATCGCGTAATCCGAAACCGGAGATGAGAGCGGGACGACTCACGGACGACGACTCCGGCGGGTTGAGGGGAACCGCGGAGGAAGATTCGAGAGGGATCAGCTCGATGCGCGACCGCTCTCGAAGCTCATCAGTTTCGCTGAAGCCCCTCGTGTGGTTGTCGGTGAGCGTCAACAGGTCGCCTCGTATGAGAGCGAGCAGGACTGCAGGATCGTAGCTGTACCGCATCGCTCCCTGCGAGGTGTAGAACTCCACGGCTCCGAGCTCTTCCTCGGGAACAGTCGAGTCTCTGCTGGCGTAGGTCGTGCCGAGCGGATCGATGTCCGGGACGAAAATAGCGTAGGTCATCCAGGGATGATTCTGGAGCCATCGTTCGAGATCGCCATAATCCGGCTGATCCTTTTCCCGCTCGAACTGCTGCCAGTCCTCGACGGCACGTGCCATCATCCTCGACACCTCCGCATCCACGCGGCGTGCAGCGATCTCAGCCGAGCTGTGAAGGTATTCGAAGGCGAACGACTGCAGTCCTGCCTCCATTCGAGTGGCGAGCCGGTAGGATTGGAACGCGAGAGCGCCGAACGCGGCCGAAACGATCAGGAGTGGAACGACGATCGTGGGGCTGAAGGCGGCGATACGTGAGCGCAGCGTCGAAATGTGTTCACCTCAGAGGGCGCAACGGCTACTGCTCACGAAACGCGATCTCAATCGTCGGACGAATCGTTGTTGTGCGCAGTCTCGATGTGCCTTTCGACGATCTTGTCGATTTTTTCCTTCGGCATCAAGCTCAGGCGCGCTTTGAGGCGGATCGGCTTTCCGCTTCGCCATACGGAGATCCACACATCGAGATCCTCCGCACGGCCTCCCGGCATCAGGAGTTGCTTGACTTCCTGCGGATCCGCACGCGTGCAGTCGTGATTGTTGATGCCGATGATCCTGTCGTCCGGTTGCAATCCCGCTCTTGCGGCGGGGCTGTCGGGCATCACTTCCTTGATCACCGTGCCCCAGCGGGTATCGACGAGCGTGACGCCGAGGTAGCGCCTGTTCGCCAGAATGTTCCGAATCTTCTGCTCGCATTCCTTGACGTCCGCTTTGCAGTGTGGCTGCGCCGCCATGCTGGTGGCAGCCAGGAGCAGGATTGCAGTGACGATTCTGATGTGTGGTCGAAGAGTCATGGGATGATCGCGGACCTCGTAATCGATCCACGAAACCGAAAAACGAGCGTACACCTCATTCATTCCGGTGAAAACCGCGGGGGGTCACAAAACGGCAAAGCGCTGCGTACGGATCGGAAAATGTGACCTTTCATTCGAACTCGAGGGTCCCGAATCGTCGGGGCACGTGAAAATCGGGCCGGTCCTTGAGATTCGGACTCCACGCAGCATACATGTCCCCGGCCGGGCTGCGATCGATGCGGTAGAAGTTGGCGCGCCACGCGCTGCCTTCCCGGGGAGCGCCGGTCACGAAACCCTCGAACGGGACGCTGACGAGGATCTCGAGCAGTTCCGACTGACCGGGACCGATCACGCGCCGTACTGCCGAACGGAGCCCCGGCAGGTTCCAGCCGAGGTCGACCGACATCGTTTCGCGTGTAGGACCAGGGAATGTCACCCGTGCGTCGAAGAGAGATCCGTTCGGGCTGGCCTCGAATTCATAGTAGACGTCCCCTTCCTCCGGTTGCAGAAAGATCTCCACGACGTCTTCCCGCCAAAGTTCAGCATCGCGACCGAAGATCGACGCCACCACCCCGTCGTCCTGCATCGTAAAGATCGTCGAGAGGCGGCTTCCGTCGTGGAAGACCGTGACCGCGGTGTCGAGTCTCGCCGGGTCGCCCGTGCAACTATCGACAAGGGTGATACGAGTTGCCTCGTCGGGAGGATCCCACGGTCTCGAGGCCTCCAGTGGAAGCCCGTTTGACTTTGATCGCCGGCGTGTTCATACGTCCCTGCCCAAGTCATCATACGCGTACCGGGCACACCGAATGCACAGTGGAACAGGCAGGAGTCAGTGGTGGATATTGAGCTTATGGAGTTGCAGAAGGAATTCCTCGACGAGGCGGAAGCGAAGATCCTCGAGATCAGATCGCGCCTGGACGGTTCTGGAAACACGCCCCCCGAGGAAAGCCTGAAACGGATGGCCGATCTCGCGCATCAGCTGAAGGGTGCAGGTGGGAGCTACGGTTACGCGGAGATCTCCTCACATGCCGCGAAACTCGAGGATGCGATCGAAGCGATCGACGAAGGTGGCGGCCGCGCGTTCGAATCGCTCGAGCCGCTGGTCAATGCGCTGAGCCAGGAGATCGGCAACCGGAAAGAACTCGATACAGACGACAGGGACCTGAAACGAAACGCCGGTTCCGGCCTGCCAGTCCTCTGTCTGACTCAGTCAGTGTGAAGGTCGTCGCGGGTCTTCCCGCCTCTCGTAGTGCACCTGATTCCTGCCATTCTCCTTCGCTCGGTAGAGCGCCTTGTCCGCAGCCTCCACCATGGCGATCGGTGCGCCCAGCGAACTGTAGGGGACGCTCGAGACACCGATACTGACCGTGACGGAGATCTCTCCCTCCGAGGTCGGAATCGTCATGCCCTCGACCAGCGACCGGATCTTCTCTGCGAACGCGCGGGCATCATCGAGGTCGGTCTGAGGCATGATCACCGCGAACTCCTCGCCGCCGTAGCGAGCGGCTGTGTCGGTCGCGCGAACAGAGCTGGCAAACGTCTCGGCGACCGCCTTGAGAACCTCGTCTCCTGCGGCATGTCCGTAGGTGTCATTCACCTTCTTGAAGAAGTCGATATCGAGAAGGGTGAGGGAGAGCGGCTGATCGTAACGTTTCGCCTTCTCGAACTCCTTGGCGAATTCTTCCTGAAAGTATCGGTGATTGTAGAGCTGCGTCAGGCCGTCCGTGATGGAAAGGAGCTCGAGCTGCCTGTTGGTCTCCATCAGCTCCTTCTGGAGGTCGACGATCCTCTTCGCGGCGCGGATGCGCGCGATCAGTTCGTCGGGCTGGAATGGCTTGGTGACGTAATCGTCAGCCCCGAGATCGAACCCCTCGAGTTTTGCTTCCTTTTCGTCCTCGCCGGTCAGCACGATGATGTAGCGGTTGCGGAAGTCCTTTTTCTGCTTCAGCTCGCGGCAGAGCTCGATTCCGTCGATGTCCGGAAGACGCCGGTCGAGGACCGCGAGGTCCCAACTGTGCTTGAAGAGGAAATCGCGCCCTTCCGCCCCATCGACACACTCGACGACGTCGTAACCTGCTTTCCTCAGATAGAACAGGATGAGACGTCGGATGGCTGGGTCGTCATCAACGACTACGATGCGGAAGGCGGACGGTGGCGTCATGGCGCTCTCAGGGGCAAAGTCCTTGCCACTGGGGAGATGGGTCATTGAGTCGTTGAGGTCATTGAGTCCTTGAGGAGCAAGCGTGGCGAAGATTCGACCCTGTCCACGAACAGCCGCGATTCAACCCCTCGACCCCGTGATTTGATGACCTAATGACCCAATGACCCGGTGACCCAAACCCAATGACTCAACGACCCCATGACTCAACGACCCAAGGTCTCAACGACCCAATGACCCAACGACCCAATGTCTCAACGACCCAATGACTCAACGACTCATCTTCATCGAGATATCGAGGGCGGGAGCCGAATGAGTGAGTGCTCCGACCGAGATCCGATCGACGCCGGTCTCCGCGACTTCTCTGACTGTTTCCAGCGTGATTCCACCAGATGCCTCGAGCACGACCCTGGACCGCGACCGCCGATCACGGAGCGCGACAGCCTCTCTCATCGTTGCCGGGGACATGTTGTCGAGCAGGACGAAATCGGGGCTCGCCTCGAGAGCTTCCTCGAGCTCCTCGAGAGAGCGGACCTCCACCATGAGAGGTCGATCGATCCCGGAGCTCCGGGCTCCTTCGATCGCTGGCCGGATTCCCCCGGCCCTGTCGACGTGGTTGTCCTTGACCAGAAACATGTCGTGAAGTCCGAGGCGGTGATTGGTCCCACCGCCAGCCGCGACGGCAGCCTTGTCGAACAGGCGGAGCCCGGGGATCGTCTTTCGCGTATCGGCGATCTTTGCCGCGGTTCCCTCGACCCTGTCGACGAACCTGCGCGTCATCGTGGCGACCCCTGAGGCGCGCTGGATGATGTTGAGGAGGGTGCGCTCGGCCGCGAGAAGCGCCCGGACTTTGCCGTTTACCCGGGCAACGACGGTTCCCGCCTCGACCGAATCGCCGTCGGATGCCAAAAGCTCGACAACGGCCTCGGGGTCGAGCTCGTGTACCGTCAGTTCGATGGCACGAAGTCCCGCGATCACTCCGTCTTCTTTCACGAGAACCTGCGCGGCGCCCAGGTCGTTCTTCTCGAAGATCGCATCCCCGGTGATGTCGGGAAGATCCTCCTCGAGGGCACGGCGGATGACGGGAAGAAGGATGGAGTCGTCAATCATGGCTGGGAGTCTTTCGCTGCGGGAGCAGGAGTGTCAAGCGAGAATCGCGTGGACCGTCGTGGACGTGGACGTTTGTGGACAGGGGTGGACAGAAGCGTGGACAAATGCGTGGACAGAAGCGTGGACTGGAGAAAGGCTCTCTTTGAGCTCTGCCGGTCCACTCTTTCGTCCACGTCTCCGTCCACGCTTCTGTCCACAGAGTCCACGATTGTCCACCACGTCCACAATGTCCACTGATCCACCGAGTCCACGACCTACTCCCGGAATCGCGCCACCCTCCGTCCTGTTACCCCGGGTACGCAACAACGATCTTTCTCAATTGGGGGCGCACTGGATTCGACGGGAGTCAATCGGCGCCGTGGCTGCATGCCGAGCTGAGCAGCTCGTAAAAGGCTCAACAACTGTAACTGCGAACGACAATTTCGCTCTGGCTGCGTAAATAACGCAACCCGCTCCCTGAGGGTCTCTCACGCCCGATGGATCGAGCGCCGATCAGTGAGATAAGGGGATACGGGGTGCCGCGCCGTATCTCATGAAAACCTAATTGTGGCTGGTTCGATGGCGGTCCCTGTCTTTCCGGCAGTCATCGAACGAGATCAAAGGGAAGGCTAAGCATGTAGAGGTCCGGCCTCCGAGGTTCTCGGACGCGGGTTCGATTCCCGCCGCCTCCACCAATTGAAAAGAGTTCAAGAGTTCAAGAGTTACAAAGTGAAGGGCCTGGAGGTTTGGAGAGATCGTCTCCCGATTTCCAGGCCTTTTTCTGTGCTCCCCATGTCTGGGTCGCGCGTCCCGCGCGATGGTTGCCGGCGTCCCCGCCGGCATACGAGAGACTCCTGTCAGTCGAAGCCGGATATCGTCACTCCTGCATCGCCCTGGAAGAAATCGGGATCCGGTCGGGTTGACCGCGCCGGTTCGAGGGAGCTGTTTGCAGCGGGTGCGAGGCGCGGCTCTGAACGTTGCGAATTTCAACGATTTTTGACGATGCTTGCCCTGTCGCAACAGTTCTGGTATACCTTCGCGCCGCTTTGCCGGAGCACGTTCGGCTGTGACGTGTGACACCTTCGGCAGGCTCGACAATCACAGACGTAACGGGTTAGTGTATGTCGCTGCGTCGTCCGCAGGGACGGCTCCACAACTATCAACCGCTGGCTCGAAGAAAACACAGAAAAAATACTAACGATGCAGGTTTTCCATCGAAGTGCGAATGCCCTTGCCCGGCTGAGTATCATCGGCGGGCTGATCCTTGTCGGTCTTCTCGGCACGGCAGCCTGGTTCTGGTACAACTCTCCCCTCGTTCGAACCCGGCAGAATGCTCTGGAGCAGCCGGTCCCGTTCAGCCATCAGCATCACGTGGCGGGGCTCGGGATCGACTGCCGGTACTGCCATACGTCGGTTGAGGAATCGAACTTTGCCGGGATGCCGGCGACGCAGATCTGCATGAACTGTCATTCGCAGATCTGGACAGGCGCGCCGATGCTCGAGCCGGTCCGGGCGAGCTTCCGCGACAATGTGCCGCTCCAGTGGAATCGCGTCCACCGGCTCGCGGACTTCGTCCGGTTCAATCACAGCATCCACGTCAACAAGGGAATCGGTTGCGTGAGCTGTCATGGGCGGGTCGATCAGATGCCGCTGATGTACCAGCAGAACTCCCTGACGATGTCATGGTGCCTCAACTGTCACCGGAACCCTGAACAGTTCATACGGCCGAAGGACAAGGTCTTCGACATTTCATGGGAGCCGGAGAACCAGGCGGAGATGGGACCACGGCTCGTCGAGGAGTATGGCATCCGGAAACTCCAGCACTGTTCCACCTGCCACTACTAGAGAAAACGATGACGAAGACGAATCAGTCACTGGATTTGACAGCTTTCCGTTCGCGTCTCGAATCGGCGACGGGCGAAGAGTACTGGCGCGGGCTCGAGGAGCTGGCCGAGGAGGAGGGCTTCCAGGAGTTCCTCGATCAGGAGTTTCCCTCCTACGGTAACGAGTTCGCCAGCGGCGTCGACCGGCGTAATTTCCTCAAGCTCATGGGGGCGTCGATGGCGCTCGCCGGTCTGACGGCCTGCGACGTTCCACCGATGGAGACGATCGTTCCGTATGTGGAGAACCCGGAGGTGGTCATCCCCGGGAGGCCTCTTTACTACGCCACCACGATGAGTCTCGGAAGATCCGCGACCGGCGTTCTGGTCGAGAGCCACATGGGGCGGCCGACCAAGATCGAGGGCAATCCGCAGCACCCGGCGAGTCTCGGGGCTTCGGGACCTTTCGAGCAGGCGGCGACTCTCCAGCTCTACGACCCCGATCGCTCACAAGCGGTGCGCAACCGCGGCAAGATCCGGACTTGGAACGACTTCAGCAGTGCGATGAGTGCGGTTCTCGAGCTCCGCAAGGGTGCTGCGGGCGGTCGCGGGATTCGCATTCTGACCGAAACCGTCGTCTCACCGACCATGGGGCGCCAGCTCGAGACGATTCTGCAGTCGATGCCGCAGGCGAAATGGCACCAGTACGACGCGGCAGTCGCCGACAATGGCCGCGAGGGCCGTCGTCGGGCTCTCGGGTCCTACCAGGATCCGGTCTTCCGCTTCGACAAGGCGGACGTGGTTCTCTCGCTCGATCGGGATTTCATGGGTTCGGGTGAAGGGTATCTGCGCTACGCCCGTGACTTTGCGTCGCGCCGGAAGGTGCGGTCAGGCTCGGCGAACATGAACCGGCTCTATGTGGCCGAGGCCTCTCCGAGTCCCACCAGTGCGATCGCAGATCACCATTTCCCGACGCGCGCAAGCGACATGGAAGCGGTTGCGAAGGAGCTGGCTTCGGCGCTTCGAGGTGGATCGTCCTCGATTTCCTGGATCGCCGCCGTCGCCAAAGACCTTCGCACTCATTCGGGAAGCAGCATCGTGATCGCGGGTGAGCACCTGCCACCGGCAGTTCACGAGGCAGTGCATCAGATCAACCAGGCGCTCGGCAACGTCGGTCAGACCGTGTTCTATCAGGATCCAGCAGAGGTTCGCCCCGTCAATCAGATCGACTCATTGCGCGATCTGGTGGCGGACATGAACGCCGGCGAGGTCGAAGTCCTCGTCATGATCGGTGGCAATCCGGTTTACGCCGCTCCCGCCGATCTCGGATTTGCCGACGCGCTCGCGAAGGTGCCGTTCCGCGCTCACATGAGTCTCTTCTACGATGAGACCTCCGAGCGCTGCGACTGGCACCTTCCGGCCGCACACTTCCTCGAGAGCTGGAGCGACGCGAGATCGTTCGACGGAACCGAGTCGATCGTGCAGCCGCTGATCGAGCCGCTCTACGACGGACAGACGGCGCACGAGCTTCTGGCGATTTTCACCGGAGAGTTCAACGCGACGGCTCTCGACATCGTGCGCGGATACTGGCAGACGAGAGCCACGGGCGGAAACTTCGAGAAATGGTGGAAGGTAGTTCTTCACGACGGATTCATCCGCTCGGAAGACGTCGCTCCTGCGACCTTCAACTTTCCCGCGCCGGTGGCTGCCGCACCCGTGGCTCCCGAAGGGTTTGCGCCCGGTGATTTTGAAGTCGTGTTCCGTCCCGATCCGGGCGTCTACGATGGCCGGTTCGCGAACAACGGCTGGCTTCAGGAGATGCCGAAGCCGCTGACCAAGATCACGTGGGACAATGCGGCGCTTCTGAGCCCCGCGACCGCCAGAGCTCTCGGCGTCACCACCGAGGACGTGATCGAGGTGAACTATCGCGGCGGTAAACTCCAGGCGCCGGTTTGGATCACCCCCGGTCATGCTCCGCAGTCCGTGACCTTGTTCCTCGGATACGGTCGTCCGAAGGCGGGTCGCGTCGGATCCGACCTCGGCTATAACGCCACTCTGATCCGTCCCTCCGACTCTCCCTGGATCGCAACCGGGGCGCAGGTGAGAAAGACCACCGGCCATTACGAGCTCGCCTCTACCCAGCGTCACTTCAGAATGCACGGGAGGGATCTCGTGCGCGCTGCCAGTTTCGATACGTTCCAGCGCGATCCTCATCTCTCGATTGCCGAATTGACCAGCCATGAGCCGGGCGAAGCCGTGAAGAGTCCATCGATGTACGGCGACCCGTGGGAGTATCCAGGGTACGCGTGGGGGATGTCGGTCGATACGAGCGTTTGCACGGGTTGCGGTGGTTGCGTCGTGGCCTGTGTGGCGGAGAACAACATTCCGGTCGTCGGCAAGAAGGAAGTTCTTCGCGAGCGCGAGATGCACTGGCTGCGGATCGACCGCTACTACAAGGGGAACGCGGATACGCCGCAGACGTTCCACCAGCCCGTGCTTTGTCAGCATTGCGAGAACGCGCCATGCGAGCCGGTGTGTCCGGTCGAGGCGACCTCGCACAGCAACGAAGGTCTCAACGACATGACCTACAACCGTTGTGTGGGGACGCGCTACTGCTCGAACAACTGTCCGTACAAGGTGCGCCGCTTCAACTTCTTTCAGTACTCTGATTTCAATACGCCGAGTCTCAAGCTCGGACGCAACCCGGACGTGACCGTGCGCTCCCGTGGCGTCATGGAAAAGTGCACATACTGTGTCCAGAGAATCAATGCGGCGAGGATTGTCGCGCAGCGCGAAGATCGTCAGATCAAGGATGGCGAGATCCGCACCGCGTGCGAGCAGGCGTGTCCCACGCAGGCGATCGCATTCGGCAATATCAATGATCCCGAGGCCCGCGTGACGAAGCTCAAGCACGAGCCGCATGATTATTCGCTGCTCGAAGAGGTCAACACCAGGCCACGCACGACGTACCTCGCGACGATTCGAAACCTCAATCCGGAGATCAGCTAGACGTGACGACCCTCGACCCAGAAGTTCCAGAAAAGGGCCTCGTTAAAGAGGATCCGTACGATGTCGGTCCGGTGATCGGCCCGGGGCACACCTTCCGTTCCGTCACCGACAAGATCTCGAACATCAATCTGATGCCGCTGAGGCGAACCCCGAAGGGCTGGTTCCTCGGGTTCGCCATCGGTTTTGCGCTTCTGAATCTGATGCTCGTGGCGATCGGCTGGCTGCTGCTTCGCGGTACCGGTGTGTGGGGGCTCAACGTCCCGATCGCCTGGGGATTTGCAATCATCAACTTCGTCTGGTGGATCGGTATCGGTCACGCCGGAACGCTGATCTCGGCGATCCTGCTGCTGTTCCGGCAGGAGTGGCGCACCTCGATCAATCGCTTCGCCGAGGCGATGACGCTCTTCGCCGTGGCTTGTGCCGGAATGTTTCCGCTGCTCCACACCGGACGGCCTTGGTTTGCCTACTGGCTGATGCCGTACGCGAACACGATGGGACTGTGGCCGCAGTTCCGCAGCCCGCTCGTATGGGATGTGTTCGCGGTGAGTACGTACGGAACCGTCTCGCTGTTGTTCTGGTACATCGGTCTGATTCCTGACTTTGCAACGATGCGGGACCGCTCGAAAAAGCGTGCGCAGCAGGTGATCTTCGGGATGCTGTCGATGGGGTGGAGAAACTCCGCCCGTCACTGGCACCGGTACGAGATGGCGTATCTGCTCCTCGCCGGTCTGTCGACTCCCCTCGTTCTTTCGGTGCACACGGTCGTCAGTTTCGACTTTGCGACCTCGATCGTCCCCGGCTGGCATTCCACGATGTTCCCGCCCTACTTCGTCGCCGGTGCCATCTACGCAGGCTTCGCGATGGTGCTCAACCTCGCGATTCCGATCAGGGCGGTCTTCAAAGTCGAGGATCTGATCACAATGAAGCATCTCGACAATATGGCGAAGATCCTGCTGGCGACCGGACTGATCGTCGCATACGCCTACGTCATGGAGATCTTCTACGCGTGGTACAGCGCGAACCAGTACGAGGGCTACATGATGTGGAACCGCATCACGGGTCCGTACTGGTGGGCCTATGCGATGCTGATCTTCTGCAACATCATCACGCCGCAGAGTCTGTGGTTCAAGCGAGTCAGACAGACCCCGGTCATTCTGTTCATCGTGGCGCTGATCGTCGGAGTCGGCATGTGGCTCGAGCGGTTCGTGATCGTCGTGACCAGCCTTCACCGTGACTACCTGCCCTCGTCGTGGGGCATGTACTCGGGTACGTTCTGGGACTGGGCCTTGTTCATCGGAACGATCGGCCTGTTCCTCTCACTGTTCTTCCTGTTTATCCGCTTCGTGCCGATGATCTCGATCTTCGAGGTGCGGACTCTGTTGCCGCAGTCGCATGCTCATTCGATCGAGCATGAGGTGTCCGAGTCATGAGTCTGCTGAATATCACCATCGTCGTGGTCGTCGCGCTCTTCGTGCTGCTGGTCATCCGGCAGTTGATGCGGCCGAAGAAGCAGGGCGAGATCGCTCCGCCATCGATTCCTTCGCCGATTTTCGGAGTGATCGGTCAGTTCGATGACGTGACGGCGCTGATGCGTGCCGCGAGACACGTCAGGAAGTCTGGCTACACGAGAACCGATGCGTATACGCCTTACCCCGTGCACGGACTCGACGACGAGCTGGGCGTGCCGAAAACGGTTCTTCCCAAGCTGGTGCTCGGGGCAGGAATCCTCGGCGGATTGACGGGCTTCGGGATGCAGTACTTCGCGATGGCCATTCACCTGCCGCTGAACATCGGCGGCAAGCCGCTCAACAGCTGGCCGGCTTTCATTCCGATCACCTTCGAGGTGACGATTCTGTTCGCGGCGCTGACGGCCGTCGTGGGAATGCTCGCGTTGAACGGTCTCCCGCAGCCATACCATCCCGTCTTCCATACGAAGAATTTCGAGAGGGCGAGTGAAGATCTCTATTTTCTCTGTATCGAATCCGACGATCCGAAGTTCGACCCGGCCGAAGCGCGGAAAGTGCTCACGGCGGCAGGGGCCCTGGAGGTGAGCGATGTCCCGCGCTGAGAAGTCGATGCGTGCGGCGATCGCCATCGCGACGGTTGCCGTGGCCCTGTTCTCGGTCGGCTGCCGCCAGAAGATGGCCCAGCAGCCGTACTACGATCCGTACGAAGCGAGTGAATTCTTTGCCGATGGTCAGTCGGCGCGGCAGCCCGTGAAGGGAACCGTTCCCCGAGGATATGCGCGGATCGACGATCACCTCTACACAGGGAAGGTAGACGGCCAGCTCGTCACCACCTATCCGTTCGAGATCACCGAGAAGGTTCTCCGGCGGGGACAGGAGCGGTTCAACATCTACTGCACTCCCTGTCATGGTGGTGCGGGTCTCGGAAACGGCATCGTCGTGCGGCGGGGATACAGAACGCCGCCCTCGTTCCTCGATCCGAAGTTCGTCGACATGCCTGTCGGTCACTACGTCGATGTCATGACCAACGGGTTCGGAGCGATGCCGACCTACGCCGCTCAGGTCAAGCCGGAGGATCGCTGGGCGATCGCGGCATACATTCAGGCGCTCCAGTTGAGTCAGAGCGTCGACATCAATCAGCTTCCGGCAGATCGGCAGGCTGAGCTGAGGAGTAAGAATCAATGACGGTGGACGCTCACTCCGTGGGTGAAAAGCACCCGCTCGGTCGACTGCAGATGCCGGCACTGATCGCCGGTGTCGTGGCGCTGATCGCACTGCTCGTGGGAGCCTTCATGGATCCCGAGCAATTTTTCCGCGCGTACCTTTTCGGTTTCGTCTTCTGCGTGACGATCGCCGTCGGCTGTCTCGGTCTCCTGATGATCCAGTTCCTGACCGGTGGCGTATGGGGCCTTATCATCCGCAGAATTGCGGCGGCCGGGTCGAGAACGATGCCTGTGATTGCGCTGATGTTCGTTCCGCTGATTTTCGGGCTCCACTCGATCTATGAGTGGACGCACGAGGACGTGGTCGCACACGACCTCATCCTCCAGCAGAAGCAGGTGTACCTCAACACCGGATTTTTTATCGCACGGACGGTGCTGTACCTGGCCATCTGGCTCCTGGCCGCATACCTGCTGAACAGATGGGCGCGTGACTACGAGTCGACTCTCGATCCGATGACGATGTCCAGGATCCGACGCGTCAGCGCCGGTGGGTTGATCCTGCTCGCTCTGACCGGGACATTCGCTTCGGTCGACTGGATGATGTCGCTCGAGCCACACTGGTTCTCGACGATGTACGGCATCTCCTTCATGATCCATTGTCTGCTGGCGGGGATGGCGTTCTGTATCATCATCGCCGCACGGACGCTGCGCGAGGGACACTATCGGGGAGTGATCAAGCCGGTCCAGTTCCGCGATCTCGGTAACCTGCAGCTCGCGTTCGTGATGCTGTGGGCCTACACCGCCTTCTCGCAGTACATGCTGATCTGGTACGGAAATCTTCTCGAGGAGATTCCGTATTATCTGAAGCGCTCAGAAGGTGGATGGGGGTTTATTGCGGTTCTGCTGATGGTTTTCCACTTCTTTCTGCCGTTTTTCGTCCTGCTGATGCGATCGATCAAGGATCATCCGAACCTTCTTCGCATCGTTGGGGCGCTGCTTCTGATCATGCATGCCGTCGATCTGTACTGGCTGATCGTTCCAGCATTCCATGTCGAGTTCTACTTCGGCTGGATGTATCCGGTCGCGTTGATCGGTCTCGGTGGGATCTGGCTGTGGAGCTTCTTCTGGCAGCTCGGCCGGGCGTCGGTTCTGCCCGTGTACGAGCCGTATGTGCAGAAGGCTCTGACTGGAGAGGCGGTGAGCCATGGCTGATGAGATGAATCATCACGATCTGCACGACCCTCATAACGAAGGCGTTCATCACGAGGAGAGCGATATCAATGTGCGCGCCGTGATCATCGGCATTGCCATCGTCGCGGTTCTCGCGGTGATCATGCACGTCGGTCTCTGGGGCATGTACGTGCTGTTCCGCAAGATCGACAGGTCACTCGACCCCGCACCATCGACCGCCATCACTGAGCCCGCTCCGACTGCTGCCGGTGCCGCCGACTTCACCGTCCACTGGTCCGAGCCCGCGAAATACCTCGAAGTCATCCGCGAGGATAACCGCAAGGTTCTCGAGGAGTACGGCTGGGTCAATCGCGCTGCCGGCAAGGTTCATGTTCCAATCGAGGTCGGCATGAAACTGGCCCTCGAGCGCGGCTACCCGACACGTCAGTCGGGAACACCGGTGACAGGAAGCGGCGAGGGTGAACCGCACCCACCGTGGGTCGGCCACCAGGCCGGAACCACCGAAACCGGATCTGAGGCCGGTGCCTCATCCGAACAGCCACCTGCAGAGGTTTCCGCCACCGGCGGCGACGAACAGGCGGCAGGGGGAAATTCCCAGTGAAGCACATCGCAGCAGTTCTCCTGATCGGGCTCGTTGCCATCTCGGCGAGCGCACAGAACAGCATCTTTCCCCGCACGGCGGCAGACAAGGTCGGTATCGAACAGCGCATCGGTGAGAAAGTGCCGCTCGATCTGAATTTCCTGGATGAGAACGGCAACCAGGTCAAACTCTCGGACTACATGGGCGACAAGCCGGTGATTCTGACACCGGTCTACTACAGTTGCCCGATGCTCTGTAATCTGGTGCTCGACGGATTGGTCAACGTCGCACGCGATCTCCGCTTCGACATCGGAGAGGACTATGAAGTGGTGAGTCTGAGCTTCGACCCGGAGGAGACCCCGGCTATGGCCGAGGCCAAGAAGGCGATCTACGCGGCACGCTACGGTCGCGACCAGGTGGACGAAGGCTGGCACTTCCTGACCGGCGATCAGCTCGAAATCCGGCAGGTGATGGACAGCATCGGCTTCCGATACGCCTATGATGAGGCGCTCCAGGAGTATGCTCACGCGGCCGTGATCATCGTCCTGCAGCCGGACGGAACGATCTCGCGCTACTTCTATGGCTTCGAGTACGAGCCGCGCGATCTGCGGCTCGCGCTGGTGGAGGCATCGGAGGGGAAGGTCGGCAATCCAGTCGATCAGGCACTTCTTCTCTGCTACTCATACGACCCGAGTACTGGAAAGTACACGGCGTCAGTGATGAATGCGATCCGACTGGCCGGAACTGCGACCCTGGCAGGGCTGGGCGGATTCCTCTTCCTGATGCTTCGAAAAGAACGGAAAAACAGAGGCTGAGCGTTGTTCGAAGATTTCCCAATACATCCCGAAGCGGTATCGACCGTAGCCGATCAGATCGACACGTTCTATTTCTTTCTGGTGGGACTCAGTGCGCTCATGGCGTTCCTGATCGCGTTGACGATCGTCATCTTCGCCATCAAGTACCGTCGCCGTTCCGCCACTGAAATTCCTCCGGTAGTGATCGAGAACAAGCTGGTCGAGGTGACGTGGATCGTCATCCCGTTCATCGTGTTCATGGGCCTTTTCGTATGGTCCGCGTGGATCTACTTCGACATCCAGCGGATGCCGGCCGAGACCATGGACATCAACGTCGTGGCGAAACAGTGGATGTGGAAGTTCCAGCATCCGACCGGACAGACGGAGATCAACGATCTCCACGTCCCGGTCAACCAGCCCGTCCGACTGATCATGATCTCGCAGGACGTCATTCACGACTTCTTCGTCCCTGAATTCCGCGTGCATACGGACGTTCTGCCGAACCGCTACCGATATCAGTGGTTCGAGGCGCAAGGAGCCCGGCGTCTACAACCTGTTCTGCTCCGAGTACTGTGGAACCGAACACTCGAAGATGATCGGGAAGGTCTACGTGATGGAGGAGTCGGAGTACGAGATATGGCTTGCCGGAGGCGCCACGGGTTCGGCGGCGGATCAGGGTGCGCAGCTCTTCCAGAAGTTCGCGTGCATCACCTGTCATGCCGACTCGGCCTCCGCGCGTGGTCCGTCGCTGTCGAAAGTCTTCGGCGATCCGGTAAGGCTCTCGAACGGACAGACGGTGACGGTGGACGAACAATACATCCGCGAGTCGATTCTCGACCCCCGCGCGAAGATCGTGCAGGGTTACGACGCGATCATGCCGAGCTTCAAGGGGCAGCTCTCTGAAGAGCAGGTTCTCCACCTGATCGCATACATCAAGTCTCTCGACGATCCGAGAGAACAGCAGACGCCGGCAGTCGAGCCGCCGGTGTCGGAACAGCCGGCACCACCTCAAACGCCAGGATCGACACAGCCGGCCACCGATCAGCAGTCTCAGCCAACGGCAGTCGAGGGTCAAACCTCATCAGGCGAACAATGGGTAACAACATGACGGACGCAACGACATCAACCGGAGCCATCGAGAAGAGACCGACGTACCTCAACAACGGTCATACGCTCAAGTCATGGCTCCTGACGCTCGATCACAAGCGGATCGGGATCCTCTACATGATCTCGATCACGTCGATGTTCTTCCTCGGGGGACTCTTCGCGTTCCTGATGCGTCTGGAGCTGATGACGCCTCCGGGAGACTTCCTTACCAGCGATACGTACAACAAGTTCTTCACCCTGCACGGGATCATCATGATCTTCTTCTTCCTGATCCCGTCGATTCCGGCGGTGCTCGGGAACTTCCTTCTGCCACTGATGCTCGGGGCGAAGGATCTCGCGTTTCCGCGACTCAACCTGCTGAGCTGGTATCTCTACATGGCCGGCGCGATCGGGACGCTCGTGATCATCATCCTCGGCGGAGTCGATACGGGCTGGACCTTCTACACACCATTCAGTACCTCGTACTCGAACAGTCACGTTGTGCTGATGACCCTCGGCGCTTTCATCACGGGGTTCTCCTCGATTCTCACAGGACTGAACTTCATCGTGACGATCCACCGGATGAGAGCACCGGGACAGACGTGGTTCCGGCTTCCGCTATTCGTGTGGTCGATCTATGCCACCAGCATCATTCAGGTTCTTGCGACGCCGGTCCTCGCGATCGCGCTTCTGCTCGTCGGGATGGAAAGACTCTTCGGAATCGGCATCTTCGATCCGTCGATCGGCGGCGACCCGCTGCTCTATCAGCATCTCTTCTGGTTCTACTCTCACCCGGCCGTCTACATCATGATTCTGCCCGGGATGGGAGTGGTCTCGGAGGTGATCGCAGCGTTCTCGCGGAAGAGGGTGTTCGGCTACAAGTTCGTCGCGTTCTCGAGCCTCGCGATCGCATTCCTCGGATTCCTCGTGTGGGGACACCACATGTTCGTCGCGGGTATCTCGGTCTACTCCGCGATGATCTTTTCGTTCCTGTCGATGTTCGTTGCGGTACCCTCGGCGATCAAAGTCTTCAACTGGACCGCGACGCTCTACCGGGGCTCGGTCTCCCTCCAGACGCCGATGCTCTATGCACTGGGTTTCATCGGCCTCTTCACCATCGGAGGTCTGACCGGCCTGTTCCTCGGATCGATGGGACTCGACGTTCACATGCACGACACCTACTTCGTCGTCGCCCACTTCCACTACATCATGGTGGGTGGTGCCGTCATGGCGTACTTCGCGGGCATTCATTACTGGTGGCCGAAGATCTCCGGCCGGATGTATCCCGAGTGGTGGGGACGCGTGGCCGCGGTTCTCGTATTCGTAGGATTCAACCTGACCTTCTTCCCGCAGTTCATCGTGGGATATCTCGGCATGCCGCGCCGCTATCATGCGTACGTGCCGGAGTTCCAGATCTGGAACATCCTGTCGACCGCGGGCGCCACGGTTCTCGGAATCGGCTACATCCTTCCGCTCGTCTATCTGCTCTGGTCGCTCAAGTACGGAAAGATCGCAGGGAAGAATCCGTGGGGTGTTCCGGGACTCGAGTGGAAGGCAGACTCACCACCACACACGCATAACTTCGATGAGACTCCGGTCGTGACGACTCCGGCGTACCACTTCACTCCAGAGGATATCGCCCAGGCTATGGAGGAGGCGCACGTTGGCTGATACGCACGCACACGCGGAACACCATCCCTATCTGCAGCATCACTTCGACGATCTCGGTCAGCAGCATGAGGCATCGACGCTGGGGATGTGGTTCTTCATCTCACAGGAAATTCTGTTCTTCGGCGGTCTGCTGACCGCCTATATCGTCTATAGGCTGCGGTACTTCGAAGCGTTCATCGCGGCGAGCGAGTTTCAGAGTCTCTGGCTCGGCGGCACGAACACGGTGGTCCTGATCGTCAGTCAGTCTGACGATGGCTCTCGGCCGTCCGTGCCGCGCAAACCGGCCACAACAAAAAGGTCGTTGGCTACATGCTCGCGACTCTCATCCTCGGTTTCGCCTTTCTCGGAATCAAAGGCGTCGAGTACTACGAGCACGGCCAGCATCATCTCGTGCCGGGCCATCATTACGAGTTCCACTCCGAGCGGATCAACGTCACAGAAGAGCTGGAAGCGCAGACGCAGATGTTCTTCGTGCTCTATTTTGCCCTGACCGGACTTCATGCCCTGCATATGATTATCGGCGCCGGTCTGGTTCTCTGGATCATCTGGCGCGCGTGGAAGAACCACTTCTCCCCCGATTACTACGGGCCGGTCGAGGTCGTCGGGCTCTACTGGCATTTCGTCGACATCGTCTGGATCTTCCTCTTCCCGCTGCTGTATCTGATCGGGCGTCATGAGGTTTAGCGAGAGAGCGCAATGGTAGATTCAAAACAAGACTTTCACTCTGACCAGAGTCCGCAGCACCACGTGACGGCCATCCCGGTCTATCTGGCGATCTTCGGTTCGCTGATGGTGCTGACCGCCCTCACTATCTTCGTGGCGTTCTTCGATCTCGGTGTGTTCAGCACGCCGATCGCCCTGCTGATTGCGGTCGTGAAGGCGACGCTCGTGATCCTGTGGTTCATGCACGTGAAGGACTCGACGAGACTCACCTGGCTGGTCATCATCGGGTCGATACTGTTCCTCGCGATTCTCTTCGGGCTGACGCTCGCGGACTTCCTGAGCCGTTTCTGGATCCTGACCTAGGAACGCTGGCATCTCGCCTCCGGAGAGTGCCGGCGTCGTGGGGGCCTCCGAGCCCCCATATCCAGCATCCGTCTTCAGCGTAGAGCTCACCCGCAGGCCTTCGACCTCCGGACCACTCCCGTAAAGGCCGACCTGTCATTCCGAGATCAGCGAGGAATCTCGGTGTTCGCTCCGCCCGGATTCCTCCTCGCTGCGCTCGTCGGAATGACAGTGTGGGGCCATCTTCATAGCGGATCCAGCCACCCGGTTGCGCAGGCAGCTCGCAGGGCTCATCATTCACCAGATGAAGAAATGGATCGCCCTGGTCGGCTGGATCGCCCTCTCTCTCGGTGCTGGCCTTTTCGGATCGCAGTTCCTGCCGGGAGAGTGGTACCAGTCGCTCGACCGTCCGCCGTGGACTCCGCCGAACTGGCTCTTCGGCCCCGTCTGGACGACGCTCTACGTCCTGATGGGCGTTGCTGCCTGGCGGGTGTGGATCAGGCGTGAGACGAGCAATGTCCGTGCGGCGCTGACGATGTTCCTCGTGCAGCTCGTCCTGAATGCCCTCTGGTCGTGGATCTTCTTCGGTCTGCACATGACCGGAGTCGCCGCGATCGAGATTGTGGTCCTGTGGATCGCGATCATCCTGACGACGGCCCTGTTCTGGAAGATCGACCGTCCTGCCGGCATCATGCTGAGTCCCTACATCGTATGGGTCAGCTACGCGACGGCGCTCAACATCTCGATTTGGTTGCGCAACTGGCAATAGCCACAACTCCTACCAAAGAGTCGAGACCGGATACTGACGGACGAGCTCGTCCGGTGTGAGGATTGTCAAGCCGGAGTCGATCGCCTGACAGACGAGGAAAGGTGACGGTATCGAGAAGAAGCTTCAATCGTTCCCCTCAAAGCTGCTGACGACATCACGAGGGAGAGGTTCGAAGAAGCTTTCGGGAACTTGAAAGTGTCCGGCGGCCAGACCGATGGGGCGATCATTCTCCCGGACCGACTGGAGTGGACGCAGCTCCGCAATCGGCACGTTTCGCCGACAGACGAGCACTGTTTCTCCATTCTCCACCTCTTCGAGAATCCTTGACAGATGAGTCTTCGCTTCATGCGTGTTGACTCTCTTCATGACTAACTACTAGTCAACCCGAATGACAGCGCAGCCATTTCGTACGTCCCATAGAAGGGATTGACGGCGCGGCGCGCGTCTCGCTGTCGTGTCATCTCGAGCGACTCCCGTCGCGGCCTTCCTCGTTCGCCTCTTCGATCGAGCGGTAGCGGCGAACTCCGGGTGAAGGCAGTTCTTCGGCGACACTCAGGCAGAACGACATCATCATCGCCACCTGCCGCAGGTTGGCCGGATCGTCCGAGTCTCGCCAGACGGGGGGCATCTCTTCGACGGAGCGATACTTCTCGACCGGCATCTCTCAGTCCTCTCCAAAGCCGAATCGTCGAGCGAGTGCGTCCGCATCCATCCTGTCAATTGGACGCACGGTAGCCCTTTTCATTTTCCAGAGGGTCTCGGGGCTTACGACTCGCACGGGGGTGCCTTTGTAAGACTTCTCCTCGACCTGGAGACTCTCGTAGGTGAACGCCTCGCCGAGACGGGTCAGGATGTCGAACCCGAAGCCCTCCGGTGGCCAGTACCGCACGGCCGGGTAAGCACCACAAAGGTCTTCAGCGGAGATCTCATCGATACTCGGATCGTCGTAGAGAGAACGGAGCGCCCGTTTCAGCCGTTCTATGTTCTCCCGATCCTCCGGGATGAAAAGATCGATGTCCGCCGTGGCGCGAACCAACCCGTGCAAACCGAGAGCGATCCCCCCAAAGACGGCATACTCCACCTCGTGTTCCGCGAGAGCACGGAACACTTTCAGCAGTTGCTCCTCGTCGACTGGCGGTTGATTCGTCACGGGTGACTTCCCTTCAGCGATAGTTTCTCATAACAGTGTTGGCTATTGATGCAGGCGCCGCATGGGGTTAACGAACAGGAGGCCGGGTCCCGCGCTGCCCGCCCTGTTTACGTCGTTCTCCGGCATGAAGTGTCGCTTTTCGGCATGAGTTGTCGTTCTACGGCATGAGCCGTCACCATGGGGCGCTGGCTGCGGCCGGAATATATATAGGCACCTGACCGTATAGAAGGATATATATGGCGCTGAGCATAAAGGATCCTGAAGCAGACCGTCTCGCCCGTGAGCTGGCGGAACGCACTGGCGAGACGCTGACCGAGGCGGTAGTGAAATCCCTGCGGGAGCGGGTCGAGCGGGAGCGGGCTCGTGCGGCCCCTGCCAGGCTGGTAGATGCTCTGGGGGAAATCGGGAAACGGTGTGCAGCCCTGCCGGTGATCGATGATCGTTCTCCCGAGGAGATCCTTGGATACGACGACAGCGGACTGCCGTCCTGATGGTGCTCGACACCTCCGCCGTCCTCGCCATTCTCCTCGACGAACCGGAGTCAGCCGCAATTCGTGAGGCGATCCAGCGTGACTCGAGAAGGCTGTTCTCGGCTGCTTCACTTCTGGAGACCTCGATCGTGATTGAATCGCGGTTCGGTGAAGCCGGTGGAAGAGAGCTCGATCTGCTGCTCTTTCGTGCGGAGATCGAGATCGTCCCCGTGGATCGCGACCAGGCGGAGATCGCGCGAAGCGCGTACCGGACCTACGGTAAAGGCCGTCACGCTGCGAGTCTCAACTACGGCGACTGCTTTTCCTATGCGCTCAGCCGGCACAGCGGTGAGGCGCTCTGTTTCAAGGGGAAGGATTTCGAGGCTACAGATATCGTGTCGGCGTTGTAGCCGAGCTGCAGGCGCCCGGTCCGACGTCTGACGAGTCCGACGTGTCAGACAAGTCCGACCACCTGTCAGACAAGCCGATGCACTCGGAATAACGGAATAAATCATATCCACCCCTGTTAGGGTCTGCTGCGTCAGGTCTTGACAACGGCCGGGCGTCACAGGTATCTTGCGCGTCCTCACTCGGGGCCGCTTTTCGGCTCACGGGTGTTTTTTGCTCGAAATACGAAGAAGGTAAAACATCAATGCCAACGATTAATCAGCTGGTCAATCAGGGCCGGGAGAAGATGAAGGCGAAGACCAAGTCTCCGGCGCTTCAGTCCAGCCCCCAGAAGCGTGGAGTCTGCACGCGCGTCTACACTTCGACCCCGAAGAAGCCGAACTCGGCTCTCCGGAAGGTCGCACGCGTACGGCTCACCAATGGTATCGAAGTCACGACCTACATTCCTGGCGTCGGTCACAATCTGCAGGAGCACTCGATCGTCCTCATTCGCGGCGGTCGTGTGAAAGATCTTCCCGGAGTCCGCTACCACGTGGTCCGCGGAACGCTCGACACGCAGGGTGTGAACAATCGCCGACAGGGTCGCAGTAAATATGGCGCCAAGCGCCCGAAATCTTAAGGTCCGGATATGCCGAGAAGAAGAGAAGTTCCGAAACGCGAGGTCCTGCCGGACCCGGTGTACAACAGCCAGTTGGTGACCAAGTTCATCAACGCCCTGATGCAGGACGGCAAGAAGTCGACCGCTGAAGGTATTTTTTACGGTGCCATGAAGCGCATGGAAGAAAGAGCCACGGAAGATCCGTTGAAGCTCTTCAAGAAGGCGATTGACAATGTCAAGCCTTCGCTCGAAGTCAAGAGCCGGCGCGTCGGTGGTTCGAACTACCAGGTGCCGATCGAGGTTCGTCCCTCACGCCGCAACTCGCTCGCGATCCGCTGGTTGATCCAGTTCGCGAAGTCGCGCGGCGAAAAGACGATGGAAGAGCGCCTCTCCGGAGAGCTCTTCGATGCAGCGAACAGCAGAGGTAACGCGATCAAGAAGCGGGAAGATACGCACAGAATGGCCGATGCAAACAAGGCCTTCGCGCACTACCGCTGGTAATTTCCCCCCGTAGCTCCGTCTCGGGCGGATAACACAGGGACCTTTCGGGGTCGCTGCGGTTCCGGACCGAGCAACGGGAAACTTAAAACTGAATCGACTGAGTTTGGCCCGGCGCAATGTGCGTCGGCGTCATATGTGTCGAGTCTGAACGACTCTCGCTGCGGAGGAGTCTCCGTCGGGAGTCGGTTTGGGCTCAGGAGTTTTTATGGCCAGACAGGTTCCGATCGAGAGGCAGCGCAATATCGGCATCATGGCGCACATCGATGCCGGTAAGACGACGACTACCGAGCGCATCCTCTTTTACACGGGTATCACGCACAAGATCGGTGAAGTGCACGAGGGTACTGCGACCATGGACTGGATGGCGCAGGAGCAGGAGCGTGGAATCACGATCACCTCTGCTGCGACCACGTGTTTCTGGCGCGACTACCGTGTAAACATCATCGATACTCCTGGTCACGTCGACTTCACTGCCGAGGTGGAGCGCTCGCTCCGCGTTCTCGATGGTGCCGTCGCGGTGTTCTGTGCAGTCGGCGGTGTGGAGCCGCAGTCCGAGACGGTATGGCGTCAGGCGGACCGCTACCACGTTCCCCGCATGGCGTTCGTCAACAAGATGGACCGCATCGGTTCGAACTTCGAGGCAGTCGTCAACCAGATCCGCGAGAAGCTCGGATCGAACCCGGTTCCGATCCAGATTCCGATCGGCGCCGAGGACAAGTTCACCGGGCTGATCGATCTGGTCACGATGAAGGCTCTGATCTTCCGCAGTGAGGAGATGGGCGCGAAGTACGACATCGAAGAGATCCCCGCCGACATGGTCGAGGATGCGAATCACTATCGCGAGAAGATGATCGAGTCGATCGCCGAGCAGAATGACACGCTCCTCGAGAAGTACCTCGGTGGCGAGTCGATCTCCGAGGAAGAGCTGAAGAGCGCGCTGCGCGCCGCGACGATCTCGGTCGCGATCACGCCGGTGCTCTGTGGTACCGCATTCAAGAACAAGGGCGTGCAGCCGCTGCTCGATGCAGTCGTCGACTACCTCCCCTCGCCGGTCGAAGTTCCGGCGATGATCGGGAAGAATCCCGACACCGAGCTCGACGAGGAGCGCACCGCGAAGGATGACGCGCCGTTCGCGGCGATGATCTTCAAGATCATGACGGATCCCTTCGTCGGACAGCTTGCCTTCTTCCGTGTTTACTCCGGTCATCTCGAGTCGGGCTCCACGGTCTTCAACGCGACCAAGGGGAACAACGAGCGGATCGGTCGTCTGCTGAAGATGCACGCCAACAAGCGTGAAGAGATCAAGGAAGTTTGGGCGGGTGACATCGGCGCCGCGGTCGGACTCAAAAACGTCGTCACTGGTGACACGATTTGCGACAAGCACCACCCGGTCGTCCTGATGCCGATGGAGTTCCCGGAGCCGGTCATTGCGGTTGCGATCGAGCCGAAGACGAAGGTCGACCAGGAAAAGATGGGTATGGCCCTCGCCAAGCTCACGCAGGAAGATCCGACTTTCAAGGTGCACACGGATCACGAGACGGGTCAGACGATCATCCGCGGGATGGGCGAGCTGCATCTCGAGATTCTCGTCGATCGTATGGTTCGCGAGTTCAACGTCGTCGCGAATGTCGGACGTCCTCAGGTTGCGTATCGCGAGGCAATCACCCGCGAGGCACAGTCGGAAGGGAAGTTCGTCCGGCAGTCGGGTGGTAAGGGTCAGTACGGTCACGTGAAGATGCGCTTCGAGCCGCTCGCCGAGGGTGACTTCGAGTTCGTCGACGAGATCAAGGGCGGATCGATTCCGCGCGAGTTCATCAAGCCGGTCGAGCAGGGAATCAAGGAGGCGATGGAGAACGGAATCATCGCCGGATACCCGATGACCGGAATCAGAGCGATCCTGTACGACGGCTCGTATCACGACGTCGACTCCTCGGAGATGGCGTTCAAGATCGCCGGGTCGATGGCGTATCAGACGGCGGCCAAGCAGGCCGGACCGGTGATTCTCGAGCCGATCATGGACGTCGAGGTCGTGACTCCGGAGGAGTTCTCCGGTGACCTCATGGGTGACCTCAGCCGTCGCCGTGGAAAGATTCAGAAGATGGAGGAGCGCGGTGGCGCGAAGGCAGTTCGCGCGATGGTGCCTCTCTCAGAGATGTTCGGATATGCAACCGAGCTCCGCTCGCTCAGCCAGGGACGTGCAAGCTACACGATGCAGTTCCACAGCTACGAGCAGGCTCCGAAAAGCGTAGCAGACGAAATCATTGCAAAAGTAGCAGGGTAACCCCGCTGACATGACATTGAAGGGCAACTCGAGCGTGAGCTTGCGGGGCCCGGGTAAGGAAGATTGAGGAGGTAGGCCATGGGCAAGGAAAAATTTGACAGAAGTAAGCCTCACGTCAACATCGGAACGATCGGTCACGTCGATCATGGTAAGACGACGCTGACTGCCGCGATCACGCGTGTTCTCGCGGAGAAGGGTCTTGCGAACTTCACCGCATTCGACAACATCGACAAGGCTCCTGAAGAGCGCGAGCGTGGTATCACGATCGCGACCGCTCACGTCGAGTATTCGACCGAGAAGCGGCACTACGCGCACGTCGACTGCCCCGGTCACGCTGACTACGTCAAGAACATGATCACCGGTGCCGCGCAGATGGACGGCGCGATTCTGGTCGTCTCGGCCGCCGACGGCCCGATGCCCCAGACCCGCGAGCACATCCTGCTCGCCCGTCAGGTCGGCGTTCCGGCGATGGTCGTGTTCCTCAACAAGGTCGACATGGTCGATGATGAAGAGCTCCTCGATCTGGTCGAGCTCGAAGTTCGCGAGCTGCTCTCCAGCTACGACTTCCCGGGCGACGACATTCCGATCGTCCGCGGTTCGGCTCTCAAGGCTCTCGAAGCACCGACCGGCGAGTGGGCCGACAAGATCATGGAGCTGATGGGCGCGGTCGACGACTACATTCCGCTCCCCGAGCGTGACGTCGACAAGGAGTTCCTGATGCCGATCGAGGACATTTTCTCGATCTCCGGTCGTGGAACGGTCGTCACGGGTCGTATCGAGCGAGGCGTCGTCAAGGTTGGCGACGAGATCGAGATCGTCGGGATCCGCGACACACAGAAGAAGGTCGTCACCGGCGTCGAGATGTTCAAGAAGCTCCTCGATCGTGGTGAGGCAGGCGACAACGTCGGTCTTCTCCTCCGTGGTACGGAGCGGAAGGATGTCGAGCGCGGACAGGTTCTGGCGAAGCCGGGATCGATCAACCCGCACACGAAGTTCAAGGCAGAGGTCTATGTTCTGTCCAAGGATGAAGGTGGACGTCACACCCCGTTCTTCAGTGGTTACCGCCCGCAGTTCTACTTCCGTACGACGGACATCACCGGTGTTGCGACGCTCTCGGAAGGTACCGAGATGGTCATGCCTGGTGACAACACCTCGATCAGCGTCGAGCTGATCCACCCGATCGCGATGGAGAAGGGTCTCCGTTTCGCGATTCGTGAAGGTGGCCGCACCGTCGGCGCCGGAACCGTGACGGAGATCGTCAGCTAAGCAATCAGCAACGGTCCGGACGGCAGGTGCCGTCCGGACCAGCATTTTTTCTGAATCGGCAGCAGGAATGAGGTCAGAATCAAGATGAACGAAAAGATTCGCATTCGTCTCAAGGCTTACGACTATCGGGTTCTCGATCAGTCGACGCTCGAGATCGTCGACACGGCGAAGCGCACGGGTGCTCAGGTAGTCGGTCCGATTCCACTGCCGACGCAGATCTCCCGCTACACGGTTCTCCGCAGCCCGCACGTCGACAAGAAGTCTCGCGAACAGTTCGAGATGCGGACTCACAAGCGGCTTCTCGACATCCTGGAGCCGACGACCCAGACGGTCGATGCGCTGATGAAGCTCGAGCTTCCGGCCGGCGTGGATGTCGAGATCAAGGCCTTCGGCAAGTAACGGTGAAGAAATGATTCGAGGATTGATAGGAAGAAAGGTGGGAATGACGCAGGTCTTCGCTGAAGACGGCGTGATGATTCCCGTCACCGTGATCCAGGCGGGTCCCTGTCTCGTCGTCCAGAAAAAGACGAGCGAGAGCGACGGCTACAATGCCGTTCAGGTGGGACTCGTGGAGAAGGCTTCGGAGCGCAGGCTCTCGAAGCCGATGAAGGGTCACTTCGAAAAGGCTGGTGTGCAGCCGATGCGCAATCTCGTCGAGTTCGAGTACGACGGCGAGGCGAATGTCGGTGACCGCATCATGGCCGACATCTTCCACGAGGGCGACACCATCGATGTGATGGGCCGCTCGAAGGGAAAAGGATTCCAGGGCGTCGTCAAGCGTCACGGATTCGGCGGTGGCCGTGCGACCCACGGTTCGATGTTCCACCGGGCCCCCGGCTCGATCGGACAGTCCGCTTACCCGTCGCGCGTCATGAAGGGAACGAGAATGCCCGGACGACTCGGCGGCAAGCAGGTGACCGTGAAGAACCTGGAAGTCACGAAGGTGGACGCCGAGAACAACCTTATCTATGTCCGCGGTGCGGTCCCGGGAGCGAGAAACTCGCTCGTGGTGCTCAAGCTCGCGCACAACGGTAGGCGAGGTGAATGACGATGCCTACGCTGGATATCAAGAACTGGAATAACGAGACGGTCGGAACCGTAGATCTCCCCGCGGAAATCTACGACGCGCCGGTCCGCTCGAATCTCGTCCACGAAGCCGTAAAGCACCATCGTGCTTCGCTCCGGGCCGGTACGCACAGCACCAAGGTGCGGAGCGAAGTGTCGGGTTCGGGAAAGAAGCCGTACAAGCAGAAGGGCACCGGGCGTGCGCGGCAGGGCGGATCACGTCCTCCGATTCATCGCTCGGGTGGTACCTCTCACGGTCCGAAGCCGCGCGACTACTCGTACAAGATGAACGTCAAGGAGAAGAAGGGTGCGCTGCGCTCGGCTCTCTCCGCGAAGGTTCGTGGCGGTCAGATCGTGCTGCTCGAGAATCTCGGACTGAACGAGCCGAAGACGAAAACACTCGTCGGCAACTGCTCGAACATCGGCGTGACCGAGAAGGCGCTGTTCGTCGACTCGATGGAGAACCTGAATCTGGTCCTCGCATCACGGAATCACCCGTCGATACAGGTCGTCGATGCTCTCGGTGTCAATGTCTATGACGTGGTCAACAGCCGTGTCATCGTGATCAGTCGCGAGGCGCTCGACAAGCTGACGGAGGTACTCTCCAAATGAAGAACCATGACGTCATCGTGAGGCCGCTCGTGACCGAGAAGTCGATGGCCGCGACGGAAGATCGCAACGTGATCACGTTCGAAGTCAACCCGCACGCCAACAAGATCCAGGTCAAGAAGGCAGTCGAGGTTCTGTTCAACGTGAAGGTCAGTGAAGTCAGGCTGATGAACATCCGGGGCAAGATGAAGAGGCTCGGAAGAAATGTCGGGAAGCGCCGCGACTGGCGGAAGGCCTACGTGAAGCTTGCACCCGGCCAGAAGGCGCCCGAGTTCTTCGAGGGTGTCTGAGGGATAAGCAAATGGCAGTCAAAAAATACAAACCGACATCTCCCGGCAGGCGCTTTCAGACGCACCTGTCGTTCGATGAGATCACGCGGACGACGCCCGAGAAGTCACTCACGAAGGGCAAGTCGAAGTCGGGCGGCCGCAACAACAAGGGCCGGATCACTTCGCGGTTCATCGGTGGCGGGCACAAGCGCCGCTACCGTGAGATCGACTTCCGTCGTGACAAGCACGGCGTGCCGGGCAAGGTCGCGACGATCGAATACGATCCGAACCGGAGCGCTCACATCGCCCTGATCAACTACGCGGACGGTGAGAAGCGCTACATCCTGGCTCCTCAGGGGCTCGAGATCGGTCGTGAGATCATGGCGGGTCCCGAGGCGGATATTCTCGTCGGCAATGCTCTTCCGCTGTCGAACATCCCGCTCGGTACGACCATTCACAACATCGAGCTGAAGGAAGGCAAGGGCGGCCAGATGGCGCGCTCGGCCGGAACCTCGGCGCAGTTGATGGCTCGTGAAGGCGAGTGGGCATCTCTGAGGCTCCCGTCGAGCGAGATCCGCAGAGTCCACGTCCGCTGCTACGCGACGATCGGCCAGGTCGGCAACAGCGATCACGAGAACGTCTCGATCGGCAAGGCCGGTCGTACCCGTCACCTCGGAAAACGTCCGCACAACCGCGGCGTCTCGATGAACCCGGTCGACCATCCGCTCGGCGGTGGTGAAGGCCGGACCTCGGGTGGACGTCACCCGGTCACCCCGTGGGGTGTTCCGACCAAGGGCTACAAGACCCGCAAGAACAAGCGGACCAACAAGTTCATCGTCAGGCGGAGAGGCAAGTAATGGCGCGTTCAATCAAGAAGGGCCCGTTCACGGACGACCACCTTCAGAAGAAGGTCGACGAGATGGGTGGAGGCGACAGGAAGGTCATCAGGACCTGGTCACGTCGCTCCACGATCAATCCGTCGATGGTCGGTCACACGATCGCCGTCCACAACGGCCGCAAGTTCGTCCCGATCTACATCTCGGAGAACATGGTCGGTCACAAACTCGGTGAGTTCGCTCTGACCCGGACGTTCAAGGGGCACACCGGCAAGAAAGAAAAGACCGGGAAGGCGCGCTAGAACAACTGGCGGGAGAAGAATCGATGGAAGCTACAGCGAAACTCAGATATCTGAAGACGTCACCGCAGAAGGTCCGCCTTGTGGCAGACCTGGTGCGGGGTAAGAAGGTCGAGGACGCGATTCAGATTCTCCGCTTCACCAAGAAGCGCTGCGCGACCGACCTGGAGAAGCTTCTCCGTTCGGCAGTGGCGAATGCGGAGAACAGCGAGGTCGGCGTCGATATCGACGATCTCGTCGTCTCGAAGATCTATGTCAATGATGGTCCGCGCGAGAAGCGGGTGCAGCCGGCGCCGATGGGGCGGGCTTATCGGATTCTCAAGCGGCAGAGTCACATAACGGTACATCTTTCGGATGAAGTCGAGCCTACTGGCGACGGCTCCCGCCGATCGAAGAAGAAGTAACGGAGGCGAACGTTGGGCCAGAAAGTACACCCTTACGGGTTCCGACTCGGATTCAATAAGACCTGGCATTCGCGATGGTTTGCCGGAAAGCAGTTCCCGGACATCCTTCATCGCGATCTGAAGCTGCGGGAGAACCTCAAGACGAGGCTCGCGCACGCCGGAGTCTCCGAGATCGACATCGAGCGCACTGCGAACAAGATGCGCATCAACATCTACACCTCACGTCCGGGCATCATCATCGGCCGAAAGGGTGCGGAAGTGGACAAGCTCCGCGACGAGATTCAGAAGATGGTCGAGGGCGAGGTCTACATCAACATTCAGGAGATCCAGCGTCCTGAGCTCGATGCGAAGCTCGTATCCGAGAACATCGCGAACCAGCTCCAGCGCCGTGTGGCCTTCCGCCGCGCGATGAAAAAGGCGATGGAGAGCGCGTTTCGATTCGGAGCGAAGGGTGTGAAGGTCCGCGTCAGCGGCAGACTCAACGGAGCAGAGATCGCGCGGTCCGAGTGGTACCAGGACGGGCGGCTTCCCCTTCACACACTCAAGGCGGACATCGATTACGGCGAGACCGTGTCGAAGACGACCTTCGGAACGATCGGCGTCAAGGTCTGGATCTTCAAGGGCGAGATGGCCAAGCAGAAGAGCCGGAAGCGGATTGCGTAACACGCCACCACAGGAGAGTGCATCATGATGATGCCGAAGAAAGTCAAGTACAGAAAAGTTCATCGAGGACGCCGCAGCGGCATGGCAACCCGCGGCAACGTGATCTCGTTCGGTGAATACGGACTGCAGGCGCTCGAGGACGGCTGGGTAACGGCACGTCAGATCGAGGCTGCCCGTATCGCCATGACCCGTCACATCAAGCGTGGTGGAAAGATCTGGATCCGGATTTTCCCGGACAAGCCGATCACGAAGAAGCCTCTCGAGACGCGTATGGGTAAGGGAAAAGGCGCTCCGGAAGAGTGGGTTGTCGTGATCAAGCCCGCCCGGATGCTCTACGAGATGGAAGGTGTCACGCGGGAGGTCGCCGAGGAGGCGTTCCGGCTCGCCGCTCACAAGCTGCCGATCAAGACGCGCTTCGTGACGCGCGAAGAGATGGAGTTGGGCGCATGAGCAAGGCATCGGTGATGAGAGAGAAGACGGAGCTCGAGCTCCACAACCGGGAGATCGAGCTGACCGAGCAGCTTTTCAAGCTTCGCTTCCAGAGGGAGACAGGTTCGATGGAGAACCCTCTGAAGATGAAGGAAGTACGCAGAGAGATTGCCCGGATCAAGACGATTTTGCGGGAACGCGAGCTGGCCGAGAGCCAGGCGTGATCGTAACGGAACCAGAACGAGAGAACGAGGCGTAGCTGAGCGATGGCCACGAAACAGATGACGAAAGAAACCGACGAAACCGCGCGACGCCGGGCAACCAAGAACGGCCTGGTCGTGTCCGACAAGATGGACAAGACTGTCGTGGTGGCGGTCGAGAACCTGGTGATGCACCCGATCTACCACAAGTACATCAAGAAGACCTCGAAGTTCCATGCACACGATGAGAGCAATGAGTGCAAGGTCGGCGATCGGGTCATCATCGAAGAGTCGCGGCCGTTGTCGAAGCTCAAGCGCTGGAACGTCCGAGAGATTGTTTCCAGGGCATCCTGACTGCGGATCTGAGAACGGAGAACTAGCGATGATTCAGATGGGAACCATTCTACAGGTCGCGGACAACACCGGTGCGCGGAAGATCGCCTGCATCAAGATGCGTGGCGGATCGACCGCGGGCCAGTATGCCCGGGTTGGAGATGTCATTACGGCTTCGGTCAAGGAAGCGTCTCCGGACGGGACGGTCAAGAAGGGCGCGGTCGTCCGGGCGGTGATCGTGAGAACGAGAAAAGAGACCCGGCGCAAGGACGGCAGCTACATCCGTTTCGACGAGAACGCCGCCGTGCTGATCAACGATTCGAATGAGCCGGTCGGAACGCGCGTGTTCGGCCCGGTTGCCCGGGAGCTGCGCGAGCGTCGATTCATGAAGATCGTCTCGCTGGCGCCGGAAGTCATCTGACGCGCGAAGGACGAGGGCGGTTATGGCAAAGACACACGTGAAGAAGAATGATGAAGTGCTCGTGATCGGCGGGCGGGATCGCGGCAAAACCGGCAAGGTGCTGCGCGTGTTTCCCCTGGAAGACAAGGCGATCGTCGAGCGCGTCAACATGGTGAAGAAGCACACGCGTCCGAATCCGCAGAAGAACGTGCAGGGCGGAATCGTCGAGCGCGAGGGATTGATCCACGTCTCCAACCTCAAGGTGCTGAACCGGACGGCTGGAGAAGGAAAGAGTCGCAAAAGCGACAAGAAGTGAGCGTCGAGTGAGACGCACACACACTGAACGAGGCATTCGATGACACCGAGACTCAAGAAGTTGTACCAGGACGAGGTCGCTCCGAAACTCCAGAGCGAGTTCGATATCAAGAACACGATGGCCGTTCCGCGGATCGAGAAGATCGTGCTGAACATGGGCCTGGGCGAAGCGACGCAGAACAGCAAGATCATCGACGGAGCCGTCGACGAGCTCACTGCGATCGCCGGCCAGAAACCCGTCGTGACCAAGGCGAGAAAGTCGATTGCGACCTTCAAGCTTCGTGAGGGGATGCCGATCGGAGCGATGGTGACTCTCCGTCGCGACCGCATGTGGGAGTTTCTGGATCGTCTGTTGTCGACCGCGCTTCCGCGCGTCCGTGACTTCAGAGGAGTCTCGAAGAAAGCATTTGATGGACGTGGCAACTACACCCTCGGCGTTCGGGACCACCTGATTTTTCTCGAGGTGGACTACCAGAAGGTCGATAAATCAAAAGGTCTGAACGTAACGATCGTGACGACCGCCGAGAATGATGAACAGGCACGCTTTCTCCTCCGGGAGATCGGCATGCCGTTCACGAAGTAAGGGAAGTCGAATGGCCAAAAAGTCAATGATCGCCAAGGCTCAGCGTAAGCCGAAGTTCTCCAGCCGGAAAGTCAACCGTTGCCGCAAGTGCGGCCGGCCCCGCGGATTTCTTCGCAAATTTCAGCTCTGCAGGATCTGTTTCCGGCAGCTCTCACTCGAGGGCTACATCCCGGGCGTGATCAAGGCGAGCTGGTAGAAAACAGTAGATAGGTAGCGGAGGAGCTTCCGAGATGTCGATGACAGATCCGATCGCGGACATGCTGTCCCGGATTAGAAACGGGATGGGTGCCAGACATGACAGCATCAACATGCCTGCGTCCAAACTCAAGAGAGAGATCGCACGAATCCTTCAGCAGGAAGGTTTCATTGCAGATTACGAAATGATCCAGGAAGGCTATCAGGGCGTTCTGAAGATCAAGTTGAAATACACGGACGACGGCGAGCCCATCATCCATGGAATCGAGCGAGTCTCGCGTCCTGGCCGGCGGGTCTACCGGGGAAAAGCGGAGATCCCGCAGGTCCTCGACGGACTCGGAGTCTCGATCGTCTCCACTTCGCGGGGAGTTCTCTCCGGCACCGAGGCATCGCGCACCGGTGTTGGAGGCGAGGTCCTCTGCCAGGTCTGGTAAGGAGCTAGTCATGTCACGCGTCGGAAAGAAAGAGATCGCTCTGCCCCAGGGTGTCGAAGTACGCCAGGAGGGGGAACGAGCGGTGGTCAAGGGACCGAAGGGAAGTCTGGAGACTCCTCTTGCCCCGGGCATCTCGATGAAGGTCGAGGACAACGTCGTCCGCCTCGAGCGGAAGGACGAGGAGCGCAGAACGAGAGCCTTCCACGGCCTCAGTCGCGCCCTTCTCGCCAACAGTGTCCGCGGTGTCTCGGAGGGCTTCAAGCGCGAGCTCGACATCATCGGTGTCGGCTATCGTGCGGAGGTCAAGGGTCAGGAAGTCGTCTTCCAGCTCGGCTACTCCCACCCGATCAACTTCGCGATTCCCGAGGGGATCACCATCGAGATCGACAAGGGTGGGCACGTGGTCGTCTCCGGAATCGACAAGCAGAAGGTCGGGCAGGTTTCGGCCGAGATCCGTTCGCTCCGGAAGCCGGACCCGTACAAGGGCAAGGGCATCAAGTACAGCGACGAAACGATTCGACGCAAGGCAGGAAAGGCTGCTGGTAAGTAGTCGAGCTTCCGTGCGATCGGAAGATTCGAAGGGTATGTCATGAATCAAGCCAGAGAACGACAGCAGAGACGAGGCCGGATCCACACCAGGGTGCGGCACAAGGTCACGGGTACCGCGGAGCGGCCGCGCGTGGCAATTTTCAAGAGCCTCAAGCACATCTATGTGCAGGCGATCGATGACTCGCGCGGCATGACCGTCGCTGCGGCGTCCTCGCTCGACAGTGATGTCGAGGCAAAAGGCGGAAACGTCGCCACCGCGAAGGCGGTCGGGGCGCTTCTGGGCCGCCGGATGAAAGATCAGGGAATCGAGACCGCCGTGTTCGATCGCGGCGGCTATCGCTATCACGGACGTGTGAAGGCTCTTGCCGACGCAGTCAGGGAGCAGGGTCTCAAGTTCTGAGACGCGCTCGAGGAATCGGAGGAACATAAGTGCATCGACAGGGACCAATGCGACGCAGCCGCCGTGATCAGGCCGATAGCGGCTTCATTGACAAGGTCGTCCACATCAATCGTGTGACGAAGGTCGTCAAAGGTGGTAAGAACTTCAGCTTCAGCGCACTCGTCGTCGTCGGCGATGGTGAAGGCCGGGTAGGCTTCGGCTCCGGCAAGGCGAAGGAAGTACCATCGGCGATCAAGAAGGGTATCGAGATCGCGAAGAAGAACATGATTCCGGTCGCGACGAAGGGAACAACCATTCCCCACAGCACGATGGGGATCTTCGGTGCCGGAAAGGTCCTGCTCAAGCCGGCCTCCGAGGGTACCGGAGTCATCGCCGGTGGACCGGTTCGCGCGATTCTCGAGTCTGCGGGCATCCAGGACATTCTCACCAAGTCGCTCGGAACCGCCAACCCGCACAACGTCGTGAAGGCCACGTTCGAGGCGCTCAAGCAGTTGAAGACCGAGAATGACTACCGCGCTCTTCGCGGACTCGACCCGATCGAAGAGGTTGAGGCGAGAGAAGCGGCGGCTGACGCCGAGGAGTCGGACGTGGCAGACGATCAGGCCACCGACGAGGAAGAAGCGACGGAGACTGAGTGATGGCAAAGTCGAACGACAACAAGATCCGTGTGCGGCAGGTCCGCAGCGGGATTGGAACGACGGCCGCGACTCGCGAGACCCTCAAGGCTCTCGGGCTGCGACGGATGCATCAGGTCGTCGAGCGTGAGGACACGCCGGAGACGAGAGGCATGATCGCCAAGATCGCGTATCTCGTCGAGGTGGTCGACTAAAGACTGCGGGCCTCCGGGCCGGCTGGAAGTAACGGAGCAGATCGATGGATCTCAGTAATCTAAAACCGAACAAAGGTGCTCGCCATTCGAAGAAGCGGGTTGGCCGTGGCCCGGGATCGGGTCTCGGCAAGACGTCTGGCCGCGGTGAAAAGGGCCAGAAGAGCCGCAGTGGCTACTCTCGTAAATTCGGGTTCGAGGGCGGCCAGATGCCGCTCCACCGCCGCGTGCCGAAGCGCGGATTCACCAACATCTTCAAGCAGGAGTTCCACGTCGTGAACGTCTCGGACCTCGAGGATCGTTTTGACGCCGGAGCAGTCATCGATGAGGCGGCTCTTCGCGAGAAGGGCCTGATCAATGGTCGCTCGAAGAAGATCAAGGTCCTCGGCGATGGAGAGCTCACCAAGAAGCTGACCGTCAACGCCGACAAGTTCTCGGAGTCGGCCCGGACAAAGATCGAAGCAGCCGGTGGGAGCTGGCAGGAGTCGAAGTGAACTTCATCGACACGGTTCGAAACATCTGGGCGGTTGCCGATCTGCGCAAGAGGATCATCTTTACCCTCGCGATGCTCGCGGTCTATCGCCTCGGATCCTACATCCCGACCCCGGGAGTCGATCCGGTAGCACTCTCGGAGTTTTTCACCTCTCTGCAATCGGGTGTTCTCGGATTCGTCAACTTGTTCTCGGGTGGCGCGCTGAGTCGTCTCTCGGTATTTGCGCTGGGAATCATGCCGTATATCTCGGCGTCGATCATCCTGCAGCTTCTCACGGTCGTCTGGCCGTACCTCGAGAAGCTGAGCAAAGAGGGAGAGCTCGGGCGGCGCAAGATCAATCAATACACCAGGTACGGGACGATCGTGCTCTCGGTCATCCAGTCATTCGGTGTGGCAGTGTGGCTCAAGAGCCAGGCAGCTCCGGGCGGCGCACCACTGGTGCCTGCTCAGATTCAGGACTGGCTGTGGGGTTTCGGTTTCCCGATGCTCACCGTTCTTACCCTGACCACCGGTACCGTCTTCGTGATGTGGCTTGGTGAACAGATCTCCGAGCGTGGGATCGGCAACGGAATCTCGCTGATCATCTTCGCGGGAATCGTTGTTGGTATTGCGCCAGCGACGTTCGGTCTGCTGCAGGATATGCGGACGGGAGAGCGCGGGCTGATCACGATCCTGCTGCTGATCTTCTTCATGGTCCTTGTCACCGCTTTCGTGGTGTTCATGGAACGGGCGCAGCGCCGTATACCGGTGCAGTATGCGAAGAGGGTCGTCGGTCGCAAAGTCTACGGTGGCTCAAACACATATCTGCCGCTGCGCGTCAACAGCGCCGGCGTCATTCCGGTCATCTTCGCATCGTCGATCCTCGTCCTTCCGGCGACGGTTGCGCAGATGATCCAGGCCCCGTGGGCACAGTCGATCGCTGACCAGATCGGCCATGGTCAGCCGCTCTACTACCTGATGTACGTTGCCACGATTGTTTTCTTCACATTCTTCTACACGTCGATCATCTTCAATCCGGTCGATACGGCGGACAACATGAGGAAGTACGGCGGCTACATTCCGGGTATCCGGCCTGGAAAGAAGACCGCCGACTACATTGACCGCGTGCTGACGCGCATCACCTTCGTCGGAGCGCTCTACCTTTCCGCCGTCTGTATCGTTCCGGACTTCCTGATCACGGGTATCAACGTGGCGCAGCTTCCCGGAATCGGTGCGGCGCTCGATCGTGCGCTTCCGGTGTTCGTTACCGAGGGCCTCGGAGTGACTTTCTATTTTGGTGGAACCTCGCTGCTGATCATCGTCGGTGTCGCGATGGACACGATTCAGCAGGTCGAGTCGCAGCTCGTCATGCGTCATTACGACGGATTCATGAAGCGGGGACGGATGCGTGGGCGCCGTGGCTGAAGCGGCGAGGCGCATCGTGCTCTTCGGAGCACCCGGGAGTGGCAAGGGAACGCAGGCAGAACGTCTGCAGCGGGAGTTCTCGATTCCCCACATCTCCACGGGCGACATGCTGCGGGACGCGGTTCGCCGCGGAACGGAGCTCGGTCGCGAGGCGGAGCCGATCATGAAGAGCGGCGGCCTGATTCCGGACGAGATGATGAACGGAATCGTCGCAGAGCGTCTGCGACAGGAGGACGTCGAGAATGGATTCATTCTCGATGGCTATCCCCGGACCCTCGACCAGGCCCGCGAATTTGACAGTCTGTTCGAGGGGAATGACGAAGCACCTCTTCACGTTTTCTATCTTTCGGTCCCCGATGAAGTAATCGTGGGTCGCGTATCCGAGCGGCTCTCCTGCCCGAAATGCAAGGCGATTTACCACCGGAAGAACTCTCCTCCCAGAGAGGAAGGGGTCTGCGATCGTTGTGGGGCCGTGCTCGTGTCGCGCGCTGATGACCAGGAAGTCGGAGCGGTCAGGACGCGACTCGAGGAGTATCACCGGCAGACCTTGCCGGTGATCGAGTTCTATCGTGGAAAAGGTGTGCTGCACGAGATCGATGGTCTCGGCAGCATCGATTCGATCTTTGAAGAAGTGCGGAAACAACTGGCTTGATGAGTGGTCCGATTCTCAAGACGCGCGACGAGCTCGCGCTGATGGAAAGGGCCAATCAGGTCGTGCTCGAGACTCTGGAGATTCTCCGGGGGATGGTGGAGCCGGGCGTGACGACGCTCGAGCTGGACGCGGTCGCCGAAGAGGAGCTGACGAAGCGCGGTGCGAAATCTCCGTTCAAGGGATACGCGCCGATGCGGATGCCCGCCTATCCGGCGGTCGTCTGCTCCTCGGTGGACGATGTGATCGTTCACGGCATTCCGAACAAAGAGAAACTGAAGGAAGGCAGCATCGTCGGTCTGGACTTCGGGTCCATTCTCGACGGGTTCGTCGGTGATGGCGCCGTGACACTCCCGGTCGGCAAGGTCTCACCGGCAGCGGACAAGCTGCTGACGGTCACTCGGGAGTGTCTCGATCTCGCGATCGAGGAGATGCAGCCCGGCAAGCGGCTGGGAGATATTGGAGCGGCGGTTCAGGAACATGCCGAGACGAATGGATTTCACGTGATTCGCACGTTCGTGGGGCATGGGATCGGCCGGAAGATGCATGAAGAGCCTCAGGTCTACAACTACGGGACCAGGGGACGGGGCCTCGAGCTCAAGGAAGGTATGGTACTGGCGGTGGAACCGATGCTCTGTGAGATCGGTCCGAAGCTCAGAAAACAGATCGCGCGATCTCACAATGGAATCGTCCATGACGTCCGTACAGATGCTGACGGATGGACGGCACGAACGCTCGACGGCGCACTCGCGGCGCATTTCGAGCACTCCATTGCGGTGACGTCGAATGGTCCGGTAGTTCTTGGTCGGGGCGAGCTCTGACCGGGATGAGCCCGATCAAAGGTTGACAATCTCATATGGTGAAGGAAGAAGCGATACAAGTCATGGCAACGGTCCTCGAGACCCTGCCGAATGCGATGTTCAAGGTCGAGCTGGATGAGAACAAACACGAGGTTCTGGCGCACATATCCGGAAAGATGAGGAAGTACTTCATCCGGATTCTGCCGGGAGATCGGGTCCTCGTCGAGCTCTCACCGTACGACCTGACGAGAGGTCGCATCATTTATCGCTACAAGTGATCCTGGAGTGGGGACGAGAGTCATGAAAGTAAGAGCTTCGGTCAAGAAAATTTGTGCAAAGTGCAAAGTCATCCGCCGTCATGGTGTGATTCGGATCATCTGTGAGAATCCGAAGCACAAGCAGCGGCAGGGATAAGAAATTGGAGCGGATGGTCCGCTCCTGGAGTCTGGAGGCAACGTGGCACGAATCGCAGGTGTGGATTTGCCGCTGAACAAGCGGGTCGAGATCGGCCTGACCTACATCTTCGGAATTGGTCGGACGCGCTCGAACAAGGTTCTCGGTCAGGCGCAGGTCGATCCGAATACGAAGGTCAAGGATCTGACGGAAGATGACGTCCGGAAGATCCGGACGATCATTCAGGATGAGGGGAAGGTCGAAGGAGATCTTCGCCGCGACGTTGGCCTCGACATCAAGCGTCTGATGGAGATCAACTGCTACCGCGGGATCCGGCATCGCCGGAATCTGCCCGTCCGGGGACAGCGCACGCATACGAATGCGCGCACCCGTAAGGGGCCGCGGAAGAGTCAGATCGCCGGCAAGAAGAAACCGGGCAAGAAGTAGTCGAAGAATCGGAGCAGCAGCTCCGGCAAACCGTCGTTGAGGAACTGAAGGTATGGCGAAAGCGAAAGTTACCCGCAAAGCGGGAACGAAGCGAAAAGAGAAGAAGAACATCCCGCACGGCGTAGCGAGTATCAACGCGACGTTCAACAACACGATCGTTGCGATCACCGATCCGACAGGAAATGTTCTTTCGTGGTCGAGTGCGGGACGAATCGGATTCAAGGGATCGAGGAAGGGGACTCCCTTCGCGGCGCAGGTTGCGGCGCAGAACGCTGCGGAAGCGGCACGCGAGCATGGAGTGCGTACCCTCGACGTCAAGGTGACTGGTCCTGGAAGTGGTCGCGAGTCGGCGATCCGCTCCCTGGCCTCGAGCGGCCTGACCATCAGGACGATCAAGGACGTCACCCCGATTCCTCACAACGGTTGCCGTCCGCCAAAGCGGCGACGGGTCTGAAGATCACATAGTTTGCACGGTCAGCCGACCGTGCCGAGTTTGAACCAACAGGCGTGGTAGCTTCGACGCCGACGCAGCGTACGAGACGCTGCATAAGGAGGCACAGTGGCACGTTATACCGGTCCCGTTTGCCGGCTTTGCCGACGCGAAGGGATGAAGCTCTTCCTCAAGGGAGATCGCTGCTTCAAGGACAAATGCGCGATCGAGAAGCGCGCGTACCCGCCCGGCCAGCACGGTCGGAGACGCACGAAGATTCTCGGATATGGTCTGCAGCTGCGCGAAAAGCAGAAGGTCAAGAGAATCTACGGAATCCTCGAGCGACAGTTCCGGCTGTACTTCAAGGAAGCGGCGCGCCGCAAGGGCGTCACGGGTGAGAACCTCCTGCGCCAGCTCGAAGTGAGACTCGACAACGTCGCGTACTCTCTCGGCTTCGCGTCATCCCGTCCGCAGGCTCGCCAGCTCGTCCGGCATGGCCATGTTTCCGTCAATGGCCGCAAGGTCAACATACCGTCCTACCAGTTGAGGAAGGGCGATGTCGTAGAGGTCCGGGAAAAGAGCAGGAAGAACGAGCAGGTCCGCCGGTCGATCGAGACCGCGAGCGGTCGTGGCGTTCCGATGTGGCTGGAGCTCAAACCGGAAGAATTCCAAGGAACCGTGATGGAGCTGCCGAATCGTGAGGACATCCGTCTCCCGATCCAGGAGCAGCTGATCGTCGAGCTCTACTCGAAGTAACACACCCGGAGGAGGCCGATCGAATTATGTGGGCTGATTTTCAGAAACCTAAAAAACTGGAGTACGACACCGAGACGCTGACGTCGACGTACGGCCGCTTCATCGCTCAGCCGTTCGAGCGTGGATTCGGTACGACGATCGGCAATGCGCTCCGCCGCGTGCTTCTCTCGTCCATCGAGGGAGCAGCTGTTACCGCCGTAAAGGTGGAGGGTGTGCTGCACGAGTTCTCGTCACTCAATGGAGTGGTCGAGGACATGACCGATATCGTGCTGAACCTCAAGCAGATTCCGTTCAAGCTGCACAGCCGCGAGTCCAAGACGATGTTCCTCGAGAAGAAGGGACCGGGTGAAGTCACCGCGGCCGACTTCGAGCAGGACGCCGACATCGAGATTCTCGATCCGTCTGCGCACATCGCGACCCTCTCGAAAGAAGGCTCGATCAAGATGGAGCTCAGGCTCAAGGCGGGGCGCGGCTACATCGTCGCGGATCGCAACGCGGATGCAGATCTGCCGATCGGATACATCCCGATCGACTCGCTGCACTCGCCCGTTCGCCGCGTGAACTTCCATATCGAAGGCGCACGCGTGGGACAGACGACCGATTACGACCGCCTGATCCTCGAGGTGTGGACCAATGGAACCGTCAGCCCCGAGGAGTCACTCTCTCTCGCGGCCCGGCTCATCGGCGATCACCTGGGTATCTTCTCGACGGTCGAAACGAAGAAGGTCGAAGAGACGGTCGAGGAGGAGTCGAATCTCGATCCGGAGCTCAGCGAAGTCCTCTCGAAGCCGATCGAGGAGCTCGACCTTTCGGTCCGCTCCGCGAACTGCCTCAAGAACGCGAACATCCGTACACTCAGCGACCTCGTGCAGCGCTCCGAGAGGGAGATGCTCTCCACGAAGAACTTCGGTCGCAAATCACTCGACGAGATCAAGGACGTCCTCGAGAGCTACGGCCTCGAGTTCGGCATGAATCTCCGCAACCCGGAACGGCGTGAAGCTGCCGTACGGGCCGGTGAGTGATCAACGCAAATTGATTGATTTGGTGAGGACACTATGAGGCATCGCAGACGTCAACGTAAGCTCGGCCGGACGAGCGAGCATCGTTCCGCACTCTTCCGCAACCAGCTCGCGTCGATGGTCCAGAACGAGCGGATCGTCACGACGCTCGCCAAGGCGAAGGAGCTCCGGCCGATCGTCGAGAAGATGGTCACGCTCGGTAAGGAGGACACGGTCCATCACAGGCGCCGTGCCGCAGTCTCCATGGCGGACAAGGGACTCCTGAAACGCCTGTTCGAAGACATCGGACCCCGCTTCTCGGATCGTCCAGGTGGCTACACGAGAATCATCAAGCTCGGACCCCGCAAGGGCGATGGTGCAGAGATGGCCATCCTCGAGTTCGTCGACTTCCAGTTCGGCGGAGAGGCCGCTGAGCCGGCTCCGAAGAAGAAGTCGAAGAAGAAGAAGGCAGCAGCCGAGGGCGAGGAGTCCGAAGGCAAGGAGCCGGAGACCGATCAGGACGACGAGGATAAGCCGAAGAAGGCAGCGTCGAAGAAGCCGGCAGCAAAAAAGGCCGCTTCCAAGAAATCCTCGAGCAAGAAGGCGCCTGCGAAGAAGTCGGGAGCCAAGAAGTCTGGCGCGAAGAAGTCTTCGAAGAAGAAAAGCTAGTAAACACGGATCTCGGATTCGTTCAAAAGCCCGTCCGCAAGGACGGGCTTTTTTTTGTTTCGATCTAACGGCCGCGACAGGCTCCTGCCGCGCTGCACCCACCGCGCCGGCTCTTCTCGAATGACGCGGCCCTATATACTTCCGCGAAAACCTCTCTTTCCCCCAACGAATGTACGACCTCTTGCGTACCAGTCATTGATGACTCTCCGCACCTTCTGCGGTCGGGCCCTTCTGGCCATGCTCACTCTGGTCCTTCTCGTGACGCAGGCCCAGGCGGGACTTCTATTTGTTACATCGGCGATCGAGGCGCAGAGACGACGATCCCTGACGAGGCCATGAGGATGTGCGGCTCGGCAGGCGCCTCGCCCTCCCGCCTCACTTCACCAGTTTCGAAATGGACCTGAACTCGTCGGTGCCGCATGCGACCGTCAGCTCGAACAGCACCATCTCCGTCGAGGTCAGCTTCGCTCCTTCGGCAGTGAGGCGGTCGATCGCGATCTGGCGGTTGCGCGGCGTTCGTGAAGAGACCGCATCGCCGACCAGCCACACGCCGAAATCACGATCGAGAAGATCGATCGCGGTCTGATAGACGCAGACGTGAGTTTCGATCCCGGCGAGGATGATCTGCCGGCGTCCTCCTGACTCGAGCCTCTGAAGGAACGGATCGGCGCCGCAACTCGAGAAGGTCATCTTCTGAATGGCCTCGGAGCTGTTCGTTTCCTCCAGAGCTTCGAGCACCCCGTCCGTGGTACGACCGATTCCCTGAGGATACTGCTCCGTCACGATCACAGGTACGCCCAAGGTGTGAGTTCCGTGGATCAGCCGGATCACATTCTGTTCGACGCTCTCGTGGTCATCGATGTGTGGCAGCAGCTTTCGCTGCATGTCGATCACGAGAAGAATCGCGTCATCATGGTTGATTCTTCGGGTCATGAGGTTTCCTCCTGCATAGAGAGAAGCAGCAAGCGACGTCATATGAGCGCTCGCTGTCCGTCAAGAGTCTATCCGACAGGCTCGTTTACCGGATGTGACGGCCCGGCAGCCCTCTGTGGTCAAGGGTGGCATCGCGCTTCGCGGCCCTCTGGCGTGACACCGAGGGAGAGACCGCAAGACATCGTGCGCGCGAGTCCGAAAGGGACCATTGGATCAGCGGTTGCAGGCCATCTCCCTGAAACCGGTGCGGTCGGAGGCCGCGCCGCGGTACTGCAACAGGAAGGAGGATTCATGAAGAAAATACTAGTTTTCATCATGGCAATCGCGGTCGCACTCCTCGTCGGCTGTGAAGCCGAGCCGGAAGTGGAGACAGATACTGGGGTGGCTGAAGTCGAAGAGCCGTTGGGAACACCCGAGGTGGTTGAGCAGTCGAACGAAGCAGCGGATCTGCTGAGTGAGGCAGGGAATGTCCTCGCCCAGTTGAAGAGTGATCCGGAATCGATGAGCCTGCTTCAACAGGCCAGGGGCGTACTGCTCGTTCCGGATTATGGAAAGGCTGCCGCGGTCGTCGGCGCGAGGGGCGGAGAAGGTGTTCTTTACGTCAAGCGCGAACGCGACGGAAAGTGGCACGGCCCCGCGTTCTATGACCTCGGAGGGCTGAGTATCGGCGCACAGGTAGGAGTCGAAGCGGGGCAGATCGCGATGCTTCTGATGAGCGATGCCGCGGTCGAACAGTTCATGCAGGCGAACAACTTTTCCCTCAACGCCGGAGCAGACATCACGATCGTCGACGCCTCAGCAGTCGTGAAGGGTACGGCCGATCCGGGCGACATCGTGCTTTGGGCCGACACGGAAGGCGCCTTTGCGGGAGCCGACATCAGCGTGACCGACGTCAACTACGATGAAGAGGAAAATCGTGCCTACTGGCAGACCGACACGACGCCGATGGGTGTCACAGAGGGCCAGATCATGAAAAAGGCGGAGGATCCACTCGAAGGCCAATTTCCTTCGTAACTGAGTCATGCCTCCTGAAAAGGCCGTTGGGATTTCCCGTCTAAGGGGAGTTGCTTCCGGCTGCCGGACCATCCGGTCGTCAGCAGTCGGAAGCATTCTCCGGGGCTCCAACCCGCGACAGAAAACATCTCTTGCACGAAAGATGGGTGTCGGTCGCTCTCTGGACGGCCACTACTTCGCAGGTTCGTTCACCGGGTGCGGAGGCCGCTTCCCGCGGAGGACCGCATTCACATTCTCCGCGGCGAGCCGCGCCATTTCCGAGCGTGTCTCGATGGTTGCCGATCCGATGTGCGGCAGAAGAACGACATCTTCACGGTTGCGGAGCCCCGGGTGCGCATGCGGCTCATTTTCGAATACATCGAGCCCCGCGCCGGCGAGGTGACCCGACTCCAGCGCGGCGACGAGAGCAGCTTCATCAACGATTGGTCCACGCGCAGTGTTGATCAGATAAGCCCCCGGTTTCATCGCCGCGATCCGCTCGGCGTCGAACAGTGAGGCTGTCCCGGAGTCGAGGGGGCAATGGATCGAAACGACGTCACTCTCTGTAAGCAGTTGCTCGAGAGATGCACGCCGGAAGGGACCTTCGACATCACGATCGGAGCGATTCGTGTACATCACGTTCATGCCGAACGCCAGCGCGCGCCGCGCCGTCGCAAGACCAATTCTGCCCATCCCGACGATACCGATCGTCTTCCCCTGGATCCCCACACCCAGGTGGTCCAGCGGATGCCAGCCTCGATAGCGATCCTGCTGCATGACACGATGACCGGCAATGATCGACCGAGTCAATGATAGGAGCAGGGTGATGGCGAGATCGGCCGTGGCGTCGGTCAATACGCCCGGGGTATTCGTCACCCAGACACCTCTTCGAGTCGCGGCATCGAGATCCACATTGTCATACCCGACGGCGAAGTTCGAGACGATACGGAGCGAGGAGCACCGTTCGAAGATCTCATCATCGAACCGATCTCCCAGCACTGCGATCACGGCGTCGGATTGTCCGATCCGCTCCACGAGACTCTCCGCCGTGTGGACAGGCGTCCAGTCGTACTCTCGATAGTCGTACGAGCTCAGGATCTCTGCGGCGATCGCAGGCAGCTTTGCAGTGGCGACGACCTTCATCTCATTGTGCGGCGCGAGCGAAGATCATCAGCAGATCGTCCTCGAGGAGAGACTGCGGCGTCTCCTCGATTCTGCCGATCTCCTGCTCTCCGCGGTAGATGATGAATGTGGGGACGAGTTGGACATGCCGATCAGCGATCAGTTCGGCCGGCCGCTGTTTTGATCGATCGACCGCGACATAGTCGACGGGTAGTACGACGCCGTTCTCTTTCAACTGGTCGAGAATTCTGTAGAAGTGCGGAACCTGGAGCTGGCTGTCAGTGCACCAGGTTCCGAGGAAGACCTCCACGTGGTCGTCCGGCTTGATCATTGGTGCAAGCATCGAGGTAACCGAGCCATCCGGTTGATACGCGAGCATGCCGCTCCGGTAGAGGGGAATCTCGTCGAGGGTCCGTTCTCGAGTAATCTTACCGAGCTCGATCGGCAGCGGGTTGCGGGCGCTCTTATCGATCGCGCTCTGATCAGTCTTCAACGCACCATCAATCCGGATAGTTGTGACACCGTCGCCACGCCGGATCTGATCGACCACATCGTCCATGCCGTCGGTCACACGGCCGAAAATCGTGTAACCGCCGTCGAGATGGTGCTGTGGCGAATGGGTGATGAAGAACTGCGAACCTCCGGTGTCGGGACCCGACAGAGCCATCCCGACCGCACCACGTGTGTACTCCTGCAAATTGATTTCATCGCGAATCGCATAGCCGGGGCCTCCGGTCATGTCGTTACGCGGATCTCCACCCTGGATGACGAAGTTGGGAACAACCCGCATGAACGAAGTGCCGTCGTAATAGCCTTTTGCCGCCAATTCCGCGAAATTGCGCGTTGTGATCGGCGCATCCTGCGCGAGGAGGACAATCTCGATCGGCCCTCGAACGGTCTCGATCACGGCACTGTGAGGCTGTCTTGCCCACCACGCCACATCGAGGTACCACTCTTCATCGTGTCCCGTTTCGAGCGGTGTGTACTGCGGCCGCTCACGTCCCGCCGCCTCGATCGCCCCGGCTGCGATCTGGCGCACCATTGGATCCGGGTCGAGCAGGAGTCCATTCATGAGCTCCAACGCCTCTTCGCCGGCGGTCTCGCCGAACATGGAGATCGCCGCGATCCTCGCATCGTTGATCTCGTCGTGTCGTGCGCGCCGCTCCTGCGCCAGCGCGATCTCCCGGGGATCTTCGCTCGTCAGTTTTGCCGCTCTGTCGATCGCGCTTGCTCTCACGACAGGGTCAGGATCATCGAGGGCACGCACGATCAGCGTCTTCTCGCTCTCGACGGCTTCGTCGGGAATCGTGCCGACAACGGTCGCGCGCACGGACGGATCTTCGTCAGTCGCGTAGCGGGATCGAAGAACCGGCCCGGCCGCCGACTCCGCGGTTTCCTGAAGGACAGCCGTTCTGATCCAGCGGCTGTCGGTCTCGAGAAGCGCGTCGAGCAGGGAAGTCTCTTCCGGGAAGGCACGAGCGAGTGCCCTCACGGCGCTCTCTCTGAACGCTGGCTCGTCGTCGCTGGCAACTTCGGTGAGGCGGTCCTTTGCGGCCTCGATCCGAGGTGCGAACACGGCTAGAGTCTCGATCGCTGTGGCTTTGGTTCCCGGATCGGGATCATCGCTCGCCGTCAGCACGGGTACCAGCTTCTCGTACGACATCCACTCTGCAAATTGTGCTGGATGGGCGCGGGCGATCGATGTGATCGCCCGAAGCGCATTCGTTCTGACCCATGGGTGAATGTCGAGCACGGACTCCATCATGGGCGCGAGAGAGTCGAAATCTCCGATCCTGTCGAGCGCACGAACGGCATAGGAGCGGGTCAAAAGGTCCCTGTCGTCGAGCAGGCGCGTGAGGGACTCACGTGCGGCGGGGTAGGTGGCGCGGCTCAACGTGTAGGCCGCAGCACGACGGATCTCCGGAGCCTCGGCGTCGAGCTGTGAGCTGGCGATCGCGAGGGCCTCGTCTCCTTCGAACCGGAACAGATAACGCAGAGCTGTTCGCTGAACGCCGACCGGCTCGCTCGCCGTCGTGAAAGCGGCGTAGTCCGCCAGCGTCACGTCACCGGCCATTTTCGAGAGCGCTTCGATCGCTTCGGCACGAACTCCGGCGTGTTCGTCACTCCGGGCCATGGCGAGAAGAGCCGGAATCCCAGCGGGATCGCCGATCTCGCCGAGGGCGAACGCCGCGTTGGTCCTGACCTGCGGATTCGGATCATCGGTAACGGCCGAGAGAAGAACGACACCGCCCATCAACTCCCCGGCATTCTTTCGCCCGTCTCCATTGCGATCGACGAATGTGTGCGGACCGATTCTCCCCAGTGCGAGTGCCATTCTCGCGCGCTGGTGATAACTGGGGTTCGACAGCCAGGCCTCCGCGGTTTTCCGGTCGAGCTCGCGCCTGTCTTCGAGCCGTAGGACGACGGCCTCCTCCTCAGGGGAAACAGGGACTTCAGCGGTGATCGCTTCATCCGCGGCCGCTCGTGGAGCCGGTGAGGTGCTCTGACACGCGGCGACGGTCAGAATGAGAAGGGGAAAGACGAGCAGATGCCGCATGGTTCCTCCCAAAAGATTCGATGCCCCGATGCCCGGAACGGGCGCCGTGGTTCAGCTCCGAGGATCGGCAAAGATCGTCTCGTCGATCTCACCCTCGGTATGAGCGACGATCAGCGCAACGGAAGAATCGCTCGCAATGTTCACCGCGGTGCGGGACATGTCGAGCAGGCGATCAACCGTCCAGATCAGAGCCGTGTAGGCAACGGGCAGGCCAACGGCCTCGAGAATGATGACCATCATGACGAGTCCGGCGTGTGGGATCCCCGCGGCGCCGATGCTGACCATCAGGCCCAGGAAGACGATCAGTAGTTGAGCCCCGAACGTGAGCGTGAAATTCGGATCGATCGCGGCGTGGAGTTGCGCGATGAAAATGACGGAGACAATCTCGTAGAGCGCCGTTCCGTCCATGTTGATGGTCGCCCCGAGAGGGAGAACGAAACTCGTAATCTTGTTCGAGATACCTGCCCCATGTTCGGCGCGCTCCATCGTGACTCCGAGGGTTCCGCTGCTCGAGGCGGTTGAGAATCCGGTGAGCAGCGCGGGGCTCATGGTGCGAAGGTATCTGTACGGGTTGCGTCTGGTGAACAGATAGACGAGCAGAGGAAGTGTGATGAGCAGATGAATGCCCAGCGTCAGGACGACCGTCACGACGTAGCGGAGCATGCTGACGAACACGTCGGGGCCGGTCGTCGCCACCATGCGGGCGATGAGGGCGGCAATTCCGACGGGAGCAAGCGAGATGATGAAGTGCGTCATGCGGAGCATGACCTCCGCGCCTGAGTCGATCAGCCCCATCATCGGAGCCCGCTTTGTCTCCTCGACCATCAGCAGGAAGATCCCGAACAGCAGCGTGAAGATGATGACGCCAATGAGATCGAAGTTGGCCGCCGATGCGACGACGTTGTCCGGGATCATGTTGAGGAGCACCTGCCAGAACGATTCGGGAACCGGCTTGAGCTCTGCCTCGAAGGGAATCGTCAGATTCGCGTTCACGCCCGGCTTGATCAGATTCACCATCACCAGTCCCGTCACGATGGCGATCAGACTGGTGAGCACGTACATCCCGAAGGTCTTCGCGCCGATACGCCCGAGGCGGCTGATATCACCCATCCCGGCGATTCCGGCAGCGAGTGAGAAGAAGACAAGCGGGATGACGATCATCTTCAGAAGCTTGAGAAAGATCGACGCAATCCCGTCGACCGCCTGATAGAGGCTCGACTGCTCGAGCTGTGAGGAAAGCTCATTCGCAATCGCCGGCGCACTCGCCGTTACCTCGGCGCGCGTGTAGTCTGCACCGAGCACTGTGGTGCGTGCCTGATCGATGTTGGCGTGATAGAGCGCGGTCCCGCCCGCAGCACCAATCAGAACGCCGATGATGATCCACCAGTGAAGAGCGATCTTTCTCATAGTCGGAGCGGAACTATATCAGTCGGCAGTCTTCAGTCTTCAGTCGTCAGTCAGGGCTCGTCCTCCGGAACCGCTTCTACTGTCTCGTTTCGACAAACTCCAGCAGGAATCGCTCGAGCCGGTCTCCGGTATTTGCGGCTCTGAACTGTTCGGCCACCTCGCGGCCACGGCGGCTCAACAGTCGAGAGAGCTCCTCGTCGCCGAGCAGAGTGAGTAGTTGATCCCCCATTCCCTCCGCATCGTCCTCATCGACGAAAAGGGCGTAGTCGTGTCTGCTGTCGAAGGTGAGGAACGACGGTATGCGCGTGAGGACCGTGGGGAGTCCGGACGCCATCGCCTCGGCCGCGGGAAGACCGAAACCCTCGTCGGAGCGTGAGGGCCCGAGAAAGATGTCGCAGGAGCGGAAGAGCTTCTGCATGGAACTGGTGTCGAGACCTACATGGAATTCGCTGACGTGTTCCTCGACCGGCTCGTCACCGGCGGGGCGCCACGGCGAAACCCGAATCAGATCGAACGAGGCGCCGTAGTAGCGGGCATGGAGAGCAGCTCCGTACCCCACGTCGATCCCCTTGAAGTCGATCTGCGATGCGCCGACGATGAAGAACACGCGGCGGCGCATGACGTGGCTGCGAGCGCTGGAAGAAACCTTCGTCAATGATCTGACCGATCCACGTGACGTCGTCACAGAACTGACGACAGACTTTGACGAGGCTCGGCGTGACCACGATTTTCGGGATCGAAATCCGGTACACATTCTCGATGTCGCGCGCGAGACTCTGATAGGCGGTGAACGTACCCTCGTATCCCTGGCAGAGGTGAACCGTCTTGCGTGGTGCGATGGCGAATGCGGGACTCACTGTTGTCCAGAAGGTGGCGATGATGACGTCGTATGGCTCAGGGTCAACCGCCGCGAGATCATTCACGTAGAGCCACTCTGCTGCGGATGTCCGCCAGTGTAGCGGCTCGCCTTTCGTGATGATCGTGACCTGATGCCCGCGCCGTATCAGTTCGTCCGCCTGCGCGAGTTGAATCCTCACACCGCCCGAGAGATCGGTGTCTTCCATCATGTAAGCGACGTGCAACTTCATCAGGTGGTGACTATACAATGCCATTCGTCCACTCCCATGAAACTCGACGCGAGGACATCGACGTACTCGAACCTGCTGCTCATCGTGGTTGCCGCCTTTCTCATCCACGGATCGGTTCTGGACAGGTTCTGGCTCGCTGACGACCCGCAGGTTCTGCTGCAGGCCGTGCGGTACGAGCCGCTCGAGATCGTGACGGAGACGGCCGCATGGCAGGAGTTGTCGACATCGAACTTCACTCCTCTGGTGACCTGGTCGTTCGATCTGGATCTCGCTCTGTTCGGGCCGGAGCCGCTCTGGTTCTACATCCATCAGATTCTGTCGCTTGCGTTCGTAGCGATTGCCTTGCGCTGGCTGATGCTCGTTCTGGGACTGACCCCTCGGCTGAGTCTGAGCGTCGCCATACTTTTCCTCGCAACGCCTCCCGTGGTTCATGCAGCGGGTCTTCTCATGACGCGCCACTACATTGAAGGCCTGGGAGCTGCCGTCGTAGCGGCGATACTCTGGTTTGTTGCCGAAAAGAACAAGCGACACAGGCCCGCGCTGATTGCCGCAAGTGTCGCGGCCTACCTCATTGCCCTGCTCTCCAAAGAAGTGTTCCTGCTCCTGCCTCTGATACTGATGGCGATCAGCTCGAAACGCGCGACCTGGAAGCAGGTGGTCCGGCGACTGATCCCGTTCGCCGTGGTGCTCCTCGCATATCTCTGGTGGCGAAGCTGGATACTCGGAAGCACGGGTGGCTACGGGAACGGAAACGTAGCGCTGCACCTGTTGGACGTGACATACGCCTGGATACGCAGCCAGCCTCTCGTCGCATTCTGGCTGATCACCACGATCGCAATCTGCGGGATGACGTGGCTTCGGTCACGTTCCGATGTACTACGTGTCCTGATGATCACCGGGGCCGTATTCGCGCCCCTTGTCGGTATCGGCGACGCGCTCGAGGGTCGTCATCTCCTCTTCCCCGGCGTGGTGGCGGTCGTCGCGGCCACGGCCGGACTTGGACGCCGTTCGGCGGGGCGCTGGCGTGCGCTCGGGTTCGTAATCATGGTGCCGGTCACTTTGCTCTCCTCGATGTTTGCAATGATTCACGAGAAAGATTCGACGCGGCGCATGCAGGCCGAGGGGCGATACGTCTGGGACGCGTCGAGCGAGGACATGCCGTTGCTGGCGGGATCTCCTGCCTGGTATCTCGACGGTCTTGCTGAGCTCGACTCGATCTGGCGCAATGAAACATCACCGGAAGTCTTCTACTCTGAGATCGGAGCTCTGCTGATGTCTGAGTCACCAGATTACGTTCACTACGGCGACGACGGAATGCCGCACATCTCGTATCTGGAAGATATTGCGCCGCTCTCGACAGGGTATCTGACAGATGCACCGATCGCGGTCGAGATCACTCGAAACGCCCACGCCCTCGAATGGAGCTTCGGCCCTCAATGCGAGTGTACGTGGCGCTTTTACTCTTATCCCGACTATCAGGGCTTCGTCATTTCGAGGGAAGGCGCACGCATCGTTCCACGTCCTCGCGAGCAGCAGTGGTTCAGGATTGAGCGGCGCGAGACTTCGGGCAACTGGACGTTGTCTCCACCTCTTCCGCTTCCTCGTGAAGGTGAAACAATCGAATGGAAGCGCGCGAATTAAAAAATCGTCTGAATATCAGAAGAGTTTCGAAGTCATAGTCGTAAAAATTTGTGGTATAACTTTCATTGCGCATTCAGTTAAAATTCAGTAGATGTATTAACAGGCCACAACGGTGTGACGAAAGGAGACATGATGGCTACAAAGAAGAAGGCAGCGAAGAAGCCAGCAGCAAAGAAGGCGGCGAAGAAGCCAGCAGCGAAAAAGCCGGCGGCGAAGAAGGCAGCGAAGAAGCCTGCTGCGAAGAAGTCGGCCAAGAAGGCTGCCAAGAAGCCTGCGGCCAAGAAGCCTGCTGCGAAGAAGGCGGCGAAGAAGCCAGCAGCAAAGAAGAAGGCGGCGAAGAAGCCGGCCGCGAAGAAGTCCGCAAAGAAGGCCGCCAAGAAGCCCGCAGCCAAGAAGTCGGCGAAGAAGTCTGCAGCGAAGAAACCTGCGGCGAAGAAGTCTGCAGCGAAGAAGCCTGCTGCGAAGAAGCCTGCCGCGAAGAAAGCAGCCAAGAAGCCGGCAGCGAAGAAATCTGCCCGCAAGGCGAGCAAGAAGCCCGCAGTTGCGCCCGCTTCGGCAGAGACATCCGCTTCCTGAATTTCGAACAAGGTTTTCGTTTGTGGGAACGTCCCGGCCGGAAGGTCAGGCGTTCCCACTTTTCGTTTAAGGAGAGCTCCGATTCGCCGCGGGAGCCGTTCTTGAATTAGCCTGAGTACATGAGCTCAGATCCACTCGCCCCACTCAGAGACGATGTCCGTACCCTCGGCGAATACCTCGGCAATGTTCTGCGGCAGATCGAGAGTGACGACTTGTACGAGGCCGTCGAAAGCGTCCGCCGTCTCTCGAAGTCGGGAGAAGGGTTCGATTCACTTGCGCAACTGCTTCGCGAGTCTTCAATCGATCGCGCGGAAACAATTGCAAGAAGCTTCGCGCACTTCCTGAATCTCGCAAATATCGCGGAGCAGCATCATCGAATCCGCCGTCGTCGCGACTATCAGCGCGCCGCGGATGCGGGAGCTCAGCGTGGCTCGTTCTCCTCGAGCTTTTCCGCGTTGCTCGAGAAGGGGATCGAGCCCGATCGATTGCATCAGGTGGTTTCCGATCTGAGGATCGAGCTCGTTCTCACGGCGCACCCGACAGAAATTCTTCGACGGACCTTCCTTCAGAGAAATCGTCTTCTCGAGGAGCTCCTCTCCAGACGCGATCGCCCTGATCTCACCATTCCGGAGCGGGAGATGCTGGAGGATGATCTGAGGCGTGCGGTCCAGGCGCAGTGGGAAACCGAGGAAGTCAGACGCGAGCGCCCCTCTCCGATGTATGAGGCGCAGGGCGGATTGCTCGTCTTCGAACAAAGTTTGTGGAACGCTGTCCCTCGATTCCTTCGCACCCTCGACAGAGCTCTGCTTGAAACGGCCGGCCGGCCGCTCCCACTCGACGCCGCGCCAATCAGATTCGGATCATGGATGGGTGGTGACCGTGACGGTAATCCGAATGTCACGCCGGACGTCACCTGGCGTACCTGTCTTCGCGCTCGATGGATCGCCTGCGATCTATATCTGCGAGAGCTGCACGACCTGCGGGAGGAGCTTTCGCTGAGCTCATGCAGCGATGAGTTGCGTGAGGCGGTCGGCATCGAAGAACGTGAGCCGTATCGCGCCCTGCTCAAACGACTGGAGAGCCGGCTGAAGCTTGCTCTCCAGGCGATCGCGATCGATCTCGAATCTGATACACAACAGCTTTCTGAGAGCGCACATCTGACGCCCGATGATCTGCTCGGACCGCTGCAGCTCTGCAGACGGTCTTTGCGTCGATACCGGCAACGAAATGATTGCCAGCGGTCGTCTCGAAGATCTCCTTCGACGTCTCGCGACGTTCGGTGTCACTCTGGTCCGGCTCGACATACGGCAGGAGAGCTCCGTTCATACCGATACGCTCGACCACATCACGCGGGCTGTGGGACTCGGTTCCTACGCCGGTTGGGATGAGGAGAAGCGAATCGAGTTCCTCGAAAACGAGCTTCAGAGTCCAAGGCCTCTCATCCCTCGCTTCACGGATGCTCCCGAGATGATCCGCGACACGCTCGGCACCTTCGAGGTCATTGCCGCGATTCCTTCCGAGTCCCTCGGCGCCTATGTGATCTCCATGGCAAATCGACCCTCCGATGTGCTCGCCGTGGAGCTGCTGATGAAGGAGGCAGGCGTGAAGAACCGTCTCCGCGTCGTTCCATTGCTCGAAACAGTCGATGATCTCGACCGGGCAGCCGAGATCATCGGCCGGCTGCTCGAATCGAGCTGGTATCGCGCGCGAATCGACGGGCAACTCGAGGTTATGCTCGGGTACTCCGACTCGGCGAAGGATGGTGGTCGTCTCGCGGCGAACTGGGGCTTGTACCGCGCGCAGGAGGATCTCGTCGAGATCTGCAGGAAGCACGGTGTGAAGCTGACCCTCTTCCATGGCCGCGGCGGCACGGTCGGACGAGGCGGGGGACCCACGTACGCCGCGATCCAGAGCCAGCCGCCCGGATCGATCGATGGAAGCATCCGAGTCACTGAGCAGGGGGAGATGATCCAGGCGAAGTTCGGTCTCGAGGAGATTGCGATACGGACGCTCGAGGTGTATGTGTCGGCATGTACCGAGGCGACCCTCGATCCCGCTGCATCTCCGCCGAAGGAATGGCGGAGCTCGATGGATGAGCTTGCCGGGATCTCACGCGAGGCGTACCGAAAGCTCGTCTACGAGACCCCGGAGTTCGTTCAGTACTTTCGAACCTGCACTCCGGAGCCGGAGCTGGGGGACCTGAACATAGGCAGTCGTCCGGCACGCCGAAAAAAGGGGGGCGGTGTGGAGACGCTGCGAGCAATCCCCTGGGTCTTCGCCTGGACCCAGACGCGACTGATGTTGCCAGCGTGGCTGGGCACGGGCGAAGCGTTGAGCAGCTTCATGCAGGAGGGCAGAAAGAAAGACCTGCAGACAATGTACGCCGAGTGGCCGTTTTTCCGCTCGAGTATCGATCTCGTGGAGATGGTGCTCGCGAAGTCTGAACCTCGTATCGCAGAGGAGTACGAACGACGTCTCGTTCCTGAAGAGCTCTACGCGATCGGCCGCAATCTGCGGACACGGCGCGACGAAACGGTCGAGTTTCTGCTCGATCTGACGGGGCGCGAGATCCTGTTGCAGGAGAACGAGATGTTGCGTCGCTCAATCGAGGTACGAAACCCGTACGTCGACCCGATCAACCTCGTTCAGATCGAGATCCTGCGACGGCTTCGAGAAACTCCGGAAGACGACGAGCTCGCCGAAGCATTCTTCGTGACGGTCAACGGAATCGCCGCTGGGATGCGGAACACGGGCTAGCGGCGGGAGTCTGGAGCTGGCACGAGCGGCAATGTAGTGTTCTGGCGAATCGAACGAGAGGCGATGACAGTGGTGAGATGCGATCCACTGAACGCGCTTTCCAGCTTTCCAGCGAGAGTACCCCGCCCGCTGTCATCTGGGCCGCCGGAGCGAAGCGGAGGACGGTCGAAAGATCTCGATCAACCTGCGCCGAATCTGATTCACGCGATCCTTCGCCGGCGCTCAGGATGTCAGGCGTTCAGGAGAGACCGGAATCAGCCGCGTCGTTTCAGGGACAACGTCAGAACGAATTGCGCTACCGGTTCATCATCGATCGAAGGAACGGTTGCCGTGACGTGCACGGGCATACTGACGCGCTCACCGCTCGCCATCGCCTGATCTACGAGATCAGCGACCGCAGCTCCCTCCGTGCAGACGAAGTGTACAGGTCCCTCGGCGCGCTTGAGAAACTCTGCCGAGAAATCCTTGAAGATCAGGGAGACCTTGTTTCCGGTCTCCTGGATGCGCTTCATTGCGATCAAGCCGCCTGCGGTGTCGGCGCCGATGCAGAGAACGCCGAAGTACATCGATCCGAGGTGATTCTTCGTGCGTCGCCGGAACGGGATCTTTACGACGACCTGTTCACCGGTGAGCTCGAGGACGCTCGGTCGCACGAACCAGAGCACCGGGATTTTCAGCAGCGACCAGGTACGGACCCAGAGCGTCTCCCTCCAGCTCACGGCTCGAACCTCTGGATCGGGAGCCCTCCTTCGTCCTCCGCAAGGCTGATCTCCGCGAGGACACGGATCATGTCGCGCTCTTCCGCGGAGCCGGCCTCGTATGCAGTCTTGAGCTTTTCGATCTCCGCATCGGTCGCTGAGGCGCGTACGGTGAAGCCGTCGCGTGGCTGCGTCGGTTTCAGAATCGTCGAGTCGGCCCACTGACCATTCGGCAGGAGACGACAACTCGTGAAGAGCCGCTCTCCTGGCTCGGCCTTGCGACTGGTCTCCTCGATGACCTGATCCCAGTCAGAAGGCTCTCCCATTGCGTTCGCACGCTGCTTCTCGAGCGCCTTCGAGACTCTTGTTCCGATTAGATTCTTCAGGCTCTGTGACGAGAACTGGTCGATGTCGATGATCTCGAGGCCGACGTGGTAGACCAGCTCGCCGAGTGCTTCACTCAGTCGCGATTGAAGAGCGGATCGGGCGACGCGGCATCGGGCTCGAACATCCTCCCCTTCATACTGGAAGGCGAGCTCTCCGTACTGGCCCGGCTCGAAAGACTGGTGGGCCGAGATGCGAAGCCCGACCAGACCGAGCTCGAGGATATCCACCGGCTTCGCATCGAACTGGCCAGTCGGGCGATCTTCGAGATGGATCCTCTGAGCCCGCCGCCGGTCGGCTTCGTCGAATGGCGGATTCCCGCCCGGTTCGCTCATCCCCGGGCTCCCGTCTTCTTCCGCTCGAGATAGGAGCGTGTTTCCCTGGCGATCACGCCACTGAGGAGCAGTAGTCCGATCAGGTTCGGTATCGCCATCAGCCCGTTCATTACATCAGAGATTCCCCATACGAACTCGAGAGTGACGGCCGAACCGACGAAGGTGGCGATGACGAACAGAATGCGATACGGCATGACCGATCGTGCGCCGAGAAGGTATTCACAGCACTTCTCGCCGTAGTAGCTCCAGCCGAGGATCGTCGAGAAGGAGAAGAGCGCGAGGCTGATCGTGACGATCCATCCACCGTAATTTCCGGGGAGTCCAGTACGGAACGCGAGCTGGGTGAGCGGCGCCCCGTTCTCTCCTGACATCCATGCTCCGGTGCAGATGATGGCGACGCCGGTGAAGGTACAGACGACGATCGTATCGATGAAGGTCTGGGTCATGGAGACCAGAGCCTGCCGGACGGGCTCGCGCGTCTGGGCTGCAGCGGCCGCGATTCCGGCCGAGCCGAGACCAGACTCGTTCGAGAAGATGCCGCGTGCAACGCCGAAGCGGATACCGGCTGCGAGTGTCGCGCCGACGAAGCCGCCCGTGGCAGCCGTGCCGCTGAACGCGTTCGTAAAGATGAGCCTGAAGGCCTCGGGAACGCCTTCCCAGTTGATCGCGATGATGATCCCGGAGCCGATCATGTAGGCGACGATCATGACGGGAACGAACACACCGGTGAACCGCCCGATCGATTTGATGCCTCCGATGATGACGGCTCCGGCGAGAACGGCGACGACTGCGCCGGTGATCCACATCGGTACGCCAAAGGAGAATTTGATGGCATCCGCCAGCGAGTGCGACTGGACCATGTTGCCGATGCCGAACGCGGCGAATGCGGCGAAGAACGCAAAAAGAAATCCGAGTGTCTTTCCGAGAGCCTGGTTTTTGATTCCCCGGCTCAGGTAGTACATGGGTCCGCCCGCCTGCTCACCCCGCTCGTCAGTGATCCGGTAGCGGACGGAGAGCACTGCCTCCGAATACTTGGTCGCCATCCCGACCAGACCGGTCATCCACATCCAGAAGAGGGCTCCGGGGCCACCGAGCGCGATCGCCGTCGCGACTCCGACGATGTTGCCGGTCCCGACGGTTGCCGCGAGTGCGGTCATCAGCGCCTGGAAGTGAGAGATATCACCTTCCGCATCGGCCTCCTTGCGTACAATCAGGGCGAGATACAGCGAGTGCCAGAGCTGAACGAACTGAAGACCCCGAAGCCGAAGAGTGAGATAAAAGCCGGTCAGGAGGAGGAGGGGAATCAGGACGTACGGTCCCCAGATGAAACCTGAGATGCTGTTGATCAGCTCCATACCTGGTCAGACGCTCCTTTATCGAATCGTTAGAGTGAACGCGAGGAGTGTAGCGAATTTCATTGACGCTTGCAGTCCGGTCGCCAGTCTTGTCCGGAGGAAACGATCATGATCGAGACGGATGTTACAGTGATCGGCGGGGGAATCGTAGGTCTGGCGATCGCCCGCGAGTTGCTTGTTCGACGCCCCGACCGAAGGGTCGTTCTCCTCGAGAAAGAGTCACGGGTGGCGACTCATCAGACCGGCAGGAACAGTGGCGTGATCCACTCAGGGATTTACTACGCTCCCGGATCGGAAAAGGCAAGGCTCGCCAGATCGGGTTGCGATTCGATCAAGGCGTACTGCCGGGAACAGGGCATTCCCTTCAGAAACTCTGGAAAATTGATCGTTGCCACTGAAGAGCAGGAGCTGACGGGCTTGAGATCGCTTCTGGAGCGGGCGGAGGCGAACGGGATCAAATGCGAGGAGCTGACATCGGCCGGAGCCCGAGAAATCGAACCGGCCGTTTCATGTATCCGGGCGCTCCGGGTGCCAGCCGCGGGTGTGGTCGACTACAACTTGGTTGCAGAGCGGTTGAAAGCAGAGGTCGAAGCAAGGGGTGGTCAAGTACTGATCTCCGCTCGGGTAAGCCGAATCATGCGCGCGGACAGCTCAATCCAGGTCGGCACTCGAGAGACTGTCGTCAAGACCGCGAAGCTGATCAGTGCGGCGGGTCTCCACAGCGACACTGTTGCCGCTCTCGACGACACGCCGCCCGCCGCCCGCATCATCCCCTTCCGCGGCGAGTATTACGAGGTCGACGGTCCCTCGGCTGATCTCGTCCGCGGCCTCATCTATCCGGTGCCCGACGTCCGGTATCCCTTTCTTGGAGTCCACCTGACGAGATCCGTCAATGATATTGTCCATGCTGGACCGAACGCAGTTCTGGCGCTGGCTCGAGAAGGGTATGACTGGATGACCGTCTCGCCACGCGATCTGATCTCTGTCGCCACGTATCCTGGTTTCTGGCGATTCATCCGTTGTCATCTCGGTATGGCGGGTAGCGAGCTTCGCCGCTCGCTCAGTCGTCGTCAGTTCGCGCGATCTGTTCAGAGGCTCGTGCCGTCGATCAGCGAGGACCACCTCGTACGCTCTCCTGCCGGCGTTCGAGCTCAGGCTCTTACCCCCGAAGGAGAGCTGGTGGACGACTTTCTGATTGAGGAGAAGGAAGGAGCATTCTACATCTTGAATGCCCCCTCTCCCGCCGCGACGTCGGCCCTGGAGCTCGCTCGGGTTATCGTCTCGAGAGTGGACTCATATGAGTCCCCCGCTGGTGAGATCTGCTCCCTGATGGTATGGCGTGTGCAGCCTGATTCTGGTTGCCAACAGCTGGCGAAACACATAATGACAATGAATGAACATGACGCAGGAGGTTTCTCTTGAAAATGAAAATGACAGTTTATACAGCCGTTCTGATGGCAGCCTTCATGATCGGTTGCGACAGAAACGAAGCTGAAATTACCCCCGAGCCCGCGCAGACTCAAGCGGAAGAGGCCACGCAGCCGACGGAGCTGACCGCGCAAATGTGGATCGATGACCCGACGCTCGGGTCGCAGCTCGCCGCCGACGGAAGCGTTGACACTGGCTTTGCCGACAACGACTTCGTCGCAGGCGATACGATCTACTACGCGATGGAAGTTGGGGATGCGCCTGCCAACGCATCAGTGAATGTGATGTGGTACGGACCCGGTAGCACTCTTCTGCATCAGGAAACGAAGAATGTCGAGCCGGGACAGACCTACATGAACTTCCAGGCTCCTGATACGAGCGGCTGGCAGATCGGTGACTACAGGGTCGAGCTCCATACCGAAGGACAGCTTGCGCATTCGGAAGACTTCAACATCGAAGCGCCGGAAATGTAAGTATCCGTACCGTTAATGCAGCTCCAGAGGACAGCCCCGAAAGGGGCTGTCTCTTTTGAATTAGAGATACAAGAGGAGAATGAACGTGAAGAAGTTAGTGATACCGATGATCATTCTGGGTGCGTTCGCGTGCGCCAATGAGCCGGAAACCGAGGTCGCGGAGACGGAAACCATCGCGACGGAGACCGCAACCCCGATGGTTGACACGGATGCTTCCATGGGCGAAGGCGACTGGTGGGTCTACTCCGACTGGGATACCGATGCGAATCAGCAGATTGCGCGGAATGAGTTCGATCAGCGTTGGCAGTCGGGATTTGGCGAATGGGACGTCGATGGTGACGGAGCACTCGGACCCGACGAGTCGGCCGACACGTTCTATGACTGGTTCGACCGGAACAACGACAACATCATTGACGAGAACGAGTGGAATGCGGGAACCGAACGCTGGCGGTTCGACAACGTGACCTGGGGAGACTGGAACACATGGGACAGCGATGCCAATGCGGAGCTATCGGAGACCGAGTGGCGCGCAGGCTGGAACAATAATGTATGGAGCAGTTGGGACGCGGACGGAGATGGAGTCGCCGGACGTGACGAGATGGCCGACACGTTCTGGGACTTCTTCGACGGCAATGATGACGACATCGTCGATGCCGGCGAATGGGGAAACCAGGGCTGAGTGCCAAGCTCCACTGCGAAAGAACAACGAAAAGCCGCGGCAGTCGCCGCGGCTTTTTTTGTTGACTGGCGCCTAGGATACGGGGATCCGCTGGGAGAACGCCGTGAAATCATGTCCCGTCGGCTTCTGGAACACACGCAGCCCGAACTCCGGAGTGATCGCGAGGATATGGTCGAAGATGTCCGCCTGAATCCTCTCGTATTCGTTCCATGCCGTCGTGCGCGTGAACACGTAGATCTCCATAGGCAGACCTTCCGGGCCGGGTTCGAGATGCCTGATCAGGAACGTCATCCCCTCGGAGTTGATATCGGGATGCTGGCTCAGATAGTTGACCAGGTACGCTCTGAAGGTTCCGAGGTTCGTGAGCCGCCGCGCATTTGCGATCATGCCGCTCTCTCCGCTGACCCGCGCGTTGTACTCCTCCAGTTCCTTCCGCTTCGCGCCGATGTAGTGTTCAAGCAGGACGAATTTCTCGAAGCGCTCGAGGTCGTCATCGTCGAGAAATCTCACCGTGGACATGTCGATGTAGATCGGACGCTTGATCCTCCTGCCACCTGACTCCTTCATCCCCCGCCAGTTCTTGAACGAATCGTCGATCAGCTTGTACGTCGGGATCGTCGTGATCGTCTTGTCCCAGTTCTGAACCTTGATGGTGTGGAGGGCAACGTCAATCACGTCGCCGTCGGCTCCGTACTGAGGCATCTCGATCCAGTCGCCGATCCGCACCATGTCGTTCGACGCAATCTGCAGACTTGCAACGAACGAGAGAATCGTGTCGCGAAAGATCAGCAGGAGAACGGCCGTCATCGCGCCGATTCCGGTGAGGAAGAAGAACGGCGACCGATTCAGAAGGATGGCGATCGCGAGGACCCCACCGAGGACGAATACGAAGATCTTGACGATCTGCAGGTATCCCTTGATCGGCCGGTTCTGTGAGATCGGGTAGAGCGAGTAGATCTGGTTGACGGCCGTGAGAATCGCGCTGAGCAGAAGGATGATCGTCGACGGTCAGGAGAGCGAGGATGATTCGCATCACCCCCTCTTCCACACCCTCCGACACGTGGGGAACGAGCTGAATCCCGAAGTAGAGAACCAGAACCGGTGCGAGGAGCGCCGCGCGGCGCAGGACGCGGTGCTGGAGCAGTACATCGTCCCACTTGAACTTCGAGTTGCGAACGAGGTTCGAGAGAAGACGCAGGAGATAGCGGCGGGTGACGAAGTAGCTCAGCCCGGCCGCGATAATCAGCAGCGCAGCTCCCCCGAGAGAGGAGGCGGCAGGATAAGAGTCGAGCCATTCGACTGCGCTGTCCAGGCTGGCGTAGAAACGGTCCATGAGCGGAGGCTATCAGATCAAGGTTGTTCGTTCGTCAGTTCTGAGCGAAGCGAAGGTTCACGTGGAGATCTTGCCTGAAGTTCGGTCGAGTCATGCCGTACCGCGATCCCACGGCCTCTAGGATGTGTCTCACGCACTTGGCAGAAGAGCGCTGGAGCCGAGAGCGACGCCCCGGCTCTCGATCGTGCTGCGATCAGTAGCGGTAGTGATCGGGCTTGTACGGCCCTTCCTTCGGAATGCCCAGGTAGTTCGCCTGCTTCTCGGTCAGCTCGGTCAGCTCGACTCCGAGATGATCAAGGTGGAGGCGGGCCACTTCCTCGTCGAGCTTCTTCGGAAGGACGTACACCTTCGTCTCGTACTGCTCATGGTTCATCCAGAGCTCGAGCTGCGCGAGCACCTGGTTGGTGAAGGACGCCGACATCACGAAGCTGGGATGTCCGGTCGCGCATCCGAGGTTCATCAGTCGTCCCTCGGCCAGGATCAGGATGCTCCGCCCATCGGGAAAGATGAACTCGTCGTACTGTGGCTTGATGTTGTGGCGCTGAACGCCCGGGATCTTCTTCAGTCCCGCCATGTCGATCTCGTTGTCGAAGTGACCGATGTTCGCGACGATCGCCTTGTTCTTCATTCGTCTCATGTCATCGGCGGTGATCACGTCGCGGTTCCCGGTGGAGGTGATGAAGATGTCGGCGGTTTCGACCACGCTGTCGAGAGTCCGGACCTCGTAGCCCTCCATGGCAGCCTGCAGCGCGCAGATCGGGTCGATCTCGGTGATGATCACCCGCGCACCCTGACCCCGCAGAGCCTGGGCGCACCCCTTGCCGACCTCGCCGAATCCGAGAACGACGGCGACCTTGCCGCCGATCATGACGTCGGTCGCACGGTTCAGGCCGTCGACGACCGAATGACGGCAGCCGTAGATGTTGTCGAACTTGCTCTTGGTGACCGAGTCGTTGACGTTGATGGCGGGGAAGAGCAGCGTTCCCGCTTCCATCATCTGGTAGAGACGATGCACTCCGGTGGTGGTCTCTTCGCTCACCCCCTTGATCGCGGCCGCCACGTTGGTCCAGCGTTTCGGGTTGTTCGCCATCTCCCTGCGAAGCAGCTCGAGCGTGACTCCCCATTCTTCCGGTTCGTTCTCCGGATCGAATTCGGGAACGGCTCCGGCCACCTCGAACTCGCGGCCCTTGTGGACCAGCAGCGTCGCGTCACCACCATCGTCCACGATCAGATCAGGTCCTCTGCCGTCGGGCCACTGCAACGCTTCCGCGGTGCACCACCAGTACTCCTCGAGAGTCTCACCTTTCCAGGCGAAGACCGGGATTCCTTTCGGATTGTCGGGGGTTCCTCCCGTCTCTGGACGTCCGACCACCACCGCGGCGGCGGCAGGGTCCTGAGTCGAGAAGATGTTGCAGGAGACCCACCGGACGTCGGCGCCGAGATGGGTGAGGGTCTCGATCAGCACGGCGGTCTGGACCGTCATGTGGAGGCTCCCCATGATTCTTGCTCCGGCGAGCGGTCTGGAGTCCCCGTACTGCTGGCGCAACGCCATCAGGCCCGGCATCTCGTGTTCGGCGAGGCGGATCTCGTCGCGTCCGAGTGTGGCGAGACTCAGATCGGCGACCTTGAAGGGTTCGCGTCCCGCTTCCCGGGCGGCGGCGAATGGATCGGTAACCTCGACGGTGGTCGTCATGCAACAGCTCCTTCGTCAGACACTTTTGTATGTTTCGGGGAGGGAATCTCCGGCCTGGGCGAGACGATTGTCTTCAGAACCCTTCATCAGAAAGTGGCAGGGGAGGAGGAGTGAGAGATTATCTCGGCGCGCAAGCGCCTCCAGCGGAATGTAAGAGATTAGTGAAACACTACACTAGCATCCGGGACTCAGATCCCGAGAAAGGATCAACTCTTGTTTTCGATTCTCGACACGATCGACCCGTGGGTGATGACCTGGATCGTCATCCCGGTACTGATCTTCCTCGCCCGTCTCTGCGACGTGAGCGTCGGTACGATCCGGATCATCATGCTCAACCGGGGAAAGCGATCGGTCGCTCCGATCCTCGGGTTCGTCGAGGTTCTCATCTGGCTCATCGCGATCCGTCAGATCTTTCAGCACCTCGACAATGTGGCTGCATTCACCGCCTATGCGCTCGGCTTCGCTGCAGGCACGATGATGGGCATGACGATCGAGAGCAAGCTGGCGTTCGGCAACGTCGCGATCCGGGTGATCACGTCAGACGACGCGCGCGACCTCATCGAAAAGCTCAGCGAATCGAAATTTGGTGTGACGAGCTTTGCGGCAGAGGGAGTCAATGGAAAGGTGAGACTCATCTTCTCGATTGCCGCCCGGAAACAGTTGCCTCGCGCACTCGAGATCATCAATCAGCTTACCCCCGCGCGTTCATTTCGGTCTCTGATGTGAGATCGTTCAGCGAGGGAGTCTTTCCCGAGCGGAGCTACCGGTTTGGAATGCTCAGAAAGGCGAAGTGAGACGCGCCGGAACGACGAATGATGAACGATGAACGATGAATGATGAACGGGAAACGATCAAGGTGACCACTCGAGCTCTCACCACGCTCGCCCGCCTCTCCCTCGCCTTGTGGGTCGGCGGAGGCGCATTTCTCGCCGCGATCGCGGCACCTGCCGCGTTCTCGGCTGCCGGAGAACCAGGTACTGCGGCGGCGGTCGTCGGGGCGATGCTCTCGAAATGGCACTGGCTGTCCGTGATCGGGCCCTTGCTCGTCCTGCTGTCACGCCGGTTCAGATGGAAGTGGCCGCTGGCACTGATCGTCGCCGCGGTCGTTCTGGCCAATGCGCAGTGGATGGTCGATAACCGGATTCACGATGTCCGGGCGTCGATCGCGGGTTCAATCTCCGATCTCGATAGGTCGGATCCGGTGCGTCGTCATTTCGGGGCACTTCATGGGGTCTCGATGACGCTGCTGCTGGGGCAGTTGCTGTGCGGAGTCGCGGTGGTCGCAACGGAGCGGGAACCGGAGAGCTGAGGGCGGTCGTCCACGTGGCCCGCGTTCAGACGCCAGTGGAAAGGGATGCCGGCTGTCATCCTGAGCGAAGCGAAGGATCGCGTGGAGTCATACTCGCCCTCGGTCCCCTCGCAATTCACTTCGAGTCATCCCGAACGCTATCCTTCACAGCCTCTCAGGATGACAAAAGGCCGCCTGCTCTCGCAGGCGGCCGGGTTCTACGTATAGACGCCGGGGCGGGGACATCACCCCCCACCCCGTCAGTTCAGCGATTCTCCTCGACGAGGAGAACAATCATCAGTGCTTTGCCACTCTCTGGTTGACGCGACGCGCCGAGGACCACGGTCTGGCCGACTCGGAGGTTGAGGCTCGTACGGATCAGAGGAGATCCTGTTGAATCTTTCGTGCGATCGAGACGGAACTCGTCGATCTTGAGGGACTGGCTGAGAGGGTCGTACTGCCCGAATCCGAACGACGCATGGTAGCCGTCGAGTGTCACCACGAGGTCCGTTCCTTCGTTTCCGCGTGCAGAGGTCGATCCCAGCTTTTCAAACGTGTTGAAGCGGAGAACTCCCGACAGCTTCTTCGAGATCTCCAGCAGATCGTCGGGTACCGGCGCCGGGCTCGAAGAGCGGGAGGCCGACACGAGCGTGAGATTGAGCGTGTAGCTGCGGGGTGGGACGTCGAGCTGTGCGAGGATCTTCGCAACCTTCTCGAGCGTAGCCGGCGTATCGGTGACGACCAGCGTCTGCTTCGCGGGCTGAATCGAGTATGAGCCATCTCGCGACAGCAGTCCCTGAATCATCGCGACCACTGTCTGAGGGTCCTTGTGCTCGAGCTCGAAGGCTCTCGAACGAGTGAGTCGCCTGCGGCCCAGACGGGAATCGTCAGAGCGAGCAGGGCGATCAGCATGGCTGTTTTCATCACTGGCTTCATCATCAGAGGTCCTGGGGGAGAGAATCGTCGAAGATCATCACGATCTTCAGGTCATCAACGGATTCAGAGGGAAGCTCGACAATGGTCGCTTCCGCTCGGCATACTCAGTCACTACGGGTCGTGTCATCGAAGGTATCAGTTCGGCTTCCGTCACGGTGAGGCCTCCGCGACAATGGCAGTTTGATGGACTGGCGCCGGCTCGGGCGAGAACCGGGGCTGGATCGCGATCCACGACGTGAACGTCACGAAAACGGCGGCGGCAGCAGCCCACCACCAGGCGATCCTCACGGGATTCTCTTCGGTTTCGAGCGACCTTTCCGTCTCGCGCAGCCTGACTTCGTTCATCACTCCGGAAACGAACGCATCGAGACCGCCGGGCGGCAGCATCTCGTCGCCTCCCATCGTGGAGAAGAGTGAGGAGGGCTCCTGAGCAATCGCGAGCTCCAGACACTCGGCGCATTCTCTCTGGTGCGCCAGCAGTTCCGGCGAATCGTCTCCGGCTTCGAGTCGCTTTCTGTACGCGGTGCAGTTCATCGTTCACTCCACAACCGGGCGTACTCGGGATAACGCTGCTCGAGCTCGCGCCGGAGGACCTTACGTGCATTGAAAAGATGATTTCTCACCGTCGATTCGCTGCACTCGAGAATCTCGGCGATCTCGGGTGAGGTCAGATCTTCCATCTCCTTGAGCACGAAGACTTCCTTCTGTTTCGGGGAAAGCGGGCTCGAGACTTCCTCGAAGATTCTTTCCACTTCCTTCCCGGCGATCACCACCGGCTGCTCCGCATCCTCGGAATCTTTGACCAGTCTCGACGTCGACTGGACCGCATTGTCCCTCGTCTGTCTGCTTCGGACGAAGTCGATCGTCACATTGCTGACGAGCCTGTAGAGCCAAGTATCGAATGTGTAGGATGGGTCATACTTCTCGAGCTTCTCCCACAGCCTTATGAAGACGAGTTGGGCGATGTCGCGAGCATCCTCGACATTACCGATCATCCGGAGGCAGTGGCCGTAGACTTTAGAGGTCTTCCTCCTGACGAGGTCCTCGAATGCTGCCGAATCCCCGGCAAGGCACTCCTCGATCAGAGCGCGATCATCATCCGGCGTCTCGTCCCGAGTAGTCGTCATCAGCTTGAGCTCTGCACCCATACAGACAGAGATACGGAGCTCGCTCTAAAAGCGTCTAGGGCGGTCGGAAGCCCTGCACCGGAGCTCTCTGGCTTTCCGAGTTGGGTGCAATGGCATAAACTTCGGTCGGACCGGAACGAAATCCATGAATCTGAGGTGAAGATGCGAGTCTTGGTTGTCGGCCAGGGAGGCCGGGAACACGCGATCTGTTGGAAGTTGAAGCAGTCTCCGCTCGTCGACGAGCTGTTTGCGGCGCCGGGTAACGGCGGAATCGCCGAGATTGCCGACTGTGTGCCGATCGGTGTTGCGGATGTCGTCGAGCTGGCGGATTTCGCCGAAAAACTGAAGATCGATCTTACCGTCGTAGGCCCGGAGCTTCCACTCACTCTCGGCATCGTCGACGAGTTCCAGAAGCGGGGGCTCCTGATCTTCGGACCGACCCGGCTCGCTGCCGAGATCGAAGGCTCGAAAGTCTTTTCCAAGGAGTTCATGAAGAAGTACTCGATTCCAACGGCCACCGCCAAGGTTTGCATGAGTGCCGAGGAGTCACGAGAGTATCTCAAAGAGCTGGGATTTCCCGCAGTCATCAAGGTCGAAGGACTGGCTGGCGGCAAGGGTGTGGCCATCGTCCAGAACGAAGAGGAAGCCGACGAGTACCTGAAGCTCGTGTTCGAGAGCCGTAAGTTCGGGAATGCAGGCAGTCGCATCGTCATAGAAGACTTCCTCGAGGGTGAAGAAGTTTCGTTCATGGTTCTCACCGATGGGAAGCGAATCGCCCCGATCGCTCCCGCCAAAGATTATAAGAAGGCGTTCGACGGAGATGAGGGTCCCAATTCGGGTGGTATGGGAGCTCATTCTCCGGCCATCGTTCTCCCGGGCGAGACGGCCGCGGAGATCATGAAGCGGATCATGCTGCCGACCGTTCAGGGGATGGCCGAAGAGAATCGCCTCTACTCCGGCTGTCTGTATGCCGGCATCATGCTCACTTCCGCGGGGCCGAAGGTGCTGGAGTACAACTGCCGCTTTGGGGACCCGGAGACGCAGGCGCAGCTCCTGCGTCTCGACAGCGATCTCGCCGAGGTCATGCTGAAGGTCGCCCAGGGGAACCTGGGGGAGACGAAGCTTCAATGGAAGAAGGAAGCGGCTGCGTGTGTGGTGGTTGCGATGGATGGCTATCCCGGCGACGTCGCGAAGGGCGTAGAGGTCTCGGTAGAGCCGGTCGATGATCCTTCCGTCGTATTCTTCCATTCCGGGACGGAGCGGAAGGATGGCAAGCTGGTCACCAGCGCGGGCCGCGTCGTCACAGTGGCTGCACATGGCGAGACCATGGGCCAGACGCTGAAGAAGGTGTATGAGGCTGCCAGGAACGTGAAGTTCGATGGAGCGTTCTACCGCAGGGACATCGGTTACCGCGCACTGGAGAAGCGGAAGCAGAGCGGTTCGGACTGATTCTCGCACCGTATCGCTCGTCCACCCCGGCTCAAGGGCTGGAGATCTCATGAGATCCCACGAGCACAGCAGGACTCAAGTCGCGGGGGAGCGCATCCGGACGAAGCTGATCGTCGCCACGGTGGCGACGCTCGCATTCGTTGCGATCGAGCTCGCCGTCGGATATTACGCGAACGCGCTCGCCCTGATCGGGGACGCGCTGCACAATGTCACCGATGCCGTTGCTCTCGTGCTCGCTCTGGCGGTCGTGATCTTCGAGAAGAGGCCGGCGACCGCTGTAAAGTCCTTCGGTTACCAGCGTGCCGGGATCCTGGTGGCGTTCGTCAACGCCGCGGCTCTGGTAGGGTTCACGCTTTTTCTGTTGGTGGAGGCCTGGGGCCGCTTCCAGAATCCGGAGCCGGTCGACAGTGTGTGGATGATCGGTGTCGCAGCCCTGGGTATTGGGCTGAATCTCGCCATTACGCTCTGGCTGCGCGAGGAGAGCGAGAGCGACATCAACATCCGCGCCGCCGTCCTCCATCTGTTTGGCGACACGCTTTCATCGGCCGGAGTGATTCTCGCTGCCCTGCTGATCATGTGGACGGGCGCTCCGGTGTGGGATGCTGCCGTCACGATCGTCATTGCCGCGCTCATCCTCTGGAGCGCGTGGGGCATTCTGAAGGAGACGGTGAATCTCCTTCTGGAAGGGACCCCGCGATGGATCGATCCGGACGAGGTGGCGAATGATCTCGCAAACGAGGCCGACGTCTTCGGCGTCCATCACCTTCACATCTGGGCCATTGCGCCGACGAAACCGGCGCTGTCATGCCACATCATGCTCGGCGACGTATCGCTGAAGAGCACGGGGGCGGTGCTGAGTCGGGTCACATCGATGCTGTCCGCGAAATACGGCATCGCACACACGACGATTCAGTTCGAGCACGCCGGATGTCCGGTGGATGACCCTCACTGTGTGGTAGGTGGCGTTGAAAATTGAAAATTGAAGATTGAAAATGAAAGGCGGTGCGGAGAGGGTGGGCGGCATTTTCAATTTTCAATTTTCAATTTTTCTCTTCCGCACCGGGACGTGCCGAACGACGTTCGACGGGGAGCTGTCCGGTAGTACGGAGCGATTCCTGCCCCCTTCCTTAGCCTGGTAGAGCCGCCGGTCCGCCGCCGCGAACAGTTCATCGGCCGCCATTCCGTCAGCCGGGAACAGGGCGCCGCCGATACTCACCGTCAGTGAACGGCGGTCGCCCACCGGCGGGATCATCTCGATCGCCGAACGGATACGTTCCGCACTCTGCGCAAGTCCGTCGTGATCGCAGCGGGGAACGAGTACGACGAACTCCTCCCCACCATAGCGCGCCGGGAAATCGACACTGCGCACTGTTCTGCGAATGGCGGAGGCAGTCATCTGGAGAGCCTCGTTCCCTGCGAGATGTCCATAGTTGTCGTTGTACTTCTTGAAATGATCGAGATCGAGGACCAGAACGCCGAATCCCTGATCGTATCGATTCGCGCGTTCGATCTCGTCTCGCATGGCGTCGCCGAGCGCTCGGAAATTCGGGAGCCTTGTAAGATCGTCAGTGCGCGCCCGCGCTTCGAGCTCTTCGTGAGAGGCGATCAGTGCCGCTGTCATTCTGTTGAATGCTTCTCCCAGACGCCGGATCTCGATGTCTCCGCCGATCGGTGCACGTGTCTGAAGGTTTCCCTCCGCGATCGACTCGGCAGCGGCCGAGAGACGTTCCACCGGATGCACCACGCTCTGGAGCGCGCGGCGTGCGAGGGCGAACGCGAAGATCGCGATGATCCAGGCGATCGCAAGCGAAGACCACATCGTGTCGCGTGCCTGCCGGGAGAGAGACTGCAGGGTCGCCGCAATCTGCCTGCGCTTTATGTCGACCAGCTCGTCGGCGGCAGAGCGCGCCCCGTCGGACAGGACAGCCAGCTTCCGCGACATACGGTCACGTTCCGACGGACTCGCACGCTCCCATGCTCCTGCGACGCGGTGAAGCTCGCTCTCGTAGCTGCCGGTGAGCGTCGTCAGGCGGGGATCGATTGTGATCCTGTCTGAACGGTCGAGGATCTGCACGACGCTCCTGTAGAGTGGCACCATCCGCTCAGGAAGAGTGCCGTCGGTCCCTCCTCGCATCCAGGCATCCCGGTACGCGTTCTGTGAAGAGATGAAGTCGTTGAGAACCGCAATCGTCTCGACTTCCACTTCGACCAGATGCGTGAACGCCTGTTCACTCGTGCGGGCACGCCATGAAAGGAACGCGGTAATGCTCAGAGAGACATCGCGGCCCACAGGGTGGTCATCAGAAAGAAGACTCTCGATCTGAGCCGCATCCTCATGCGTCCAGTTTAACCTGCCCGAGGGGGGCTTGAGTCATTGAGTTGTTCAGTCATTGAGTCGTTGAGTCATTGGGGTCATTGGGTCATTGGGTCATTGAGTCATTGGGTCATTGAGTCATTGGGTCATTGGGTCATTGGGGCATTCGGTCATCGAATCGTTGAGTGGGTGGGTCCTGAGGGTGGAGTCGTTGAGGCTTGGGGCGTCCCATCAGCGGAGACCCTCGTGTTACAGCGGTGAACCAATTGGCGCGGGAATCGCGTCCCCGCTATCGAAGTACCGGATGGCCCTTTAGAATCGACGCGATGACAGGAATCGAAAACACGCTCATCGAGATCTACCGGACGGCTCTCTACCGCACGACGCCTGCGATTCTCACGAGAAGGGCGCTCGAGCGGGAGGAAGTTCAGAGCGTTCTGGGAGAGCCTCTTTCAGTGATCTGTCTGGGGAAGTGCGCCTCGGGGATGTTCAAGGGCGTCGCCTCTGCGCTGTCTGTCGTCGAGGGATTCGTCGCATACCCCGCCGATTATGTCCAGGACGCCTTTCCTCCGTTCGTCGACGTCGTTCAGGGCACGCATCCGGCCATGAGTCAGGCAAGCTTCGGAGCGGGGGAAGCACTGACGACATTCGCCCAGCGTTGCGGAGAGTTTCAGTCGTTCGTCCTGCTCTCGGGCGGCACCTCGGCATCGATGGCCAAGCCTCTCGAGCCATTTTTCACGCGAGAGGACCTGATCCACGCCAACACCGTTCTCTCCTGCAGTCGGGTTTGCCGATCGAGAAGGTCAACACGGTGAGAAAGCACCTTTCAGCACTCAAGGGGGAACAATCGCTCGGTTCTCTTTTCGCGGTGGTACCGCGACTCTCGTTTTATCAGATGTGTCTCGCGGATCGTGGCACGACGTCGGGTCGGGCCAACTCTTGCAGATTCGACGACCAACGAGGAGGCGGCCGAGATCCTGCAAGGGCTGAGAGATCCGGAATGCGATCGACTGGCTGCCATTCTCCGCTCCGGTAGAGTTCCTGAGACACCGAATTAGCTGCCTGGTCATGAGTCATTCCTCATGGGAGACAACGGGACGCTCGGTCAACCAGACGGTCGAGACGGCTTCGAAGACGGGATTCGCATCACGGGCAGTCGGAGGAAGAATTCAATGGTGACGTCGACGAGGTCGCGGCGCGGCTCGACGAGCTGCTGTCGTCTCTGTCCCCCGGAGAGAACTGGTAGCCGGAGGCGAGCCGACCGTGAGAGTCAGAGGCACCGGCCGCGGTGGTCGTTGCAGCGAGCTCGCCGTGCGCCTCGGTGAGCGTCTCCGGCGTGGAGGAGCGGGGGGCGCTTTTGCACTCGTTGCGAGCTCAGACGGCGTGGATGGAGAGACTGACGCGGCGGGTTATGTCGTGACACCCGATCGTTATCCGGGCGTGAACCTCTCGCGGGCAGACGTCGCACAGGTTCTCGAGCAGTCCGACTCGCTCTCGATCGTCGAACGATACGCAGGCAAGATCACGAAGGGGCCGACCGGAAACAATCTGCGTGACCTGTTCATCCTTGCCCGAGCGTGACTACGATATGACCGCCGAACAACAGACTCCAGAGATCGAGCCGGAGGCGACTCGCCGGCGCCGAGGCTGCGTGCGGCCTCTGGTCTGGGCTCTGCTGATCGGCCTGGGTCTGGTGCTTCTGATCGCGTTCGGTGCCTGGTACTACACCGGCTCCACCTCATTTGAGAGTCTCGTCGCCCGAAGGATCGAAGCCACTCTCGAATCCAGGATGGACAGAGAGGTGACGATCGGAAGCGTGACGATCGAGCGTGGCCGCGTCACCTCGGTCATCCTCGAGGATGTGACACGCCAACGTTAGGGGGGCGTCGCATCCCTGGCCGGCGATCGTTCCACGAATCGTGCTCGAGGGAGGCGTCGAGTCGTTCAGGCAGCGGGTGGTCAGAGTCGGAACGATCGAGGTGTACGACCCCGAGGTCTTCATCGAGATTTTCCCGGAAGGTGCTCCGCTCAGCCACAACCTCCCCGGGTGGAAGCGGGGAGAGCCGCGTCGATTCGAGATCGCGCGGATCGAGATGAACGACATCGAGATCCGTGGCGGGCATCTCGTTTATCAGGACCACCGGCGTGATCTCACCGCCGAGCTCAGGCAGGTCAACGCCAACATCGATCCGAACATGGATGAAGGCGTCTATCGCGGGATCGTAGTGGTGGAATCCGGTACGGTCGAGTACCGGGACTGGGATCCGCTGGAGGTCAGCTTGCGCAGTGGTCTCACGTTTGCGGACAAGACTCTGATTCTCCGAGGTGCTCGAGTCAGGAGCGATGATCTGTCGCTTGCGCTTTCCGGTACGCTGAATATCGGGGGCGAAGTCAGCTACGAGCTCGAGATCGAAGGGAAAACGGGCCTCGCAAGAATTGCGGATGTGATGAATCTGGATCAGGATCTCGAGGGACCGGTCAGCTTCGATACCGTTCTGAAAGGGACCGCTGGCGACTTCCGTTTGACTGGCGAGGTGTCCTCTCCATCGATTGCCGCAGCCGGATACCTGCTCGAGGATCTACGGGCGTCTCTTCGCATCACTGGGGACCAGGCGATCGTCGACATCGCCTCCGCCCAGTATGGAGGAGGCACGGTGACCGGGACCTGGACCCTCAGCAGCTTCGAGGAGCCGAGGCCGATGTCGGTGGAGCTCAACTACAGGTCGGTCTCACTCGAGGCACTGCTCGGGGACTGGAATGTAGAGGAAACGGGTCTTCGTGGAGCGATCGACGGATCCCTGCGTTACGAGTTCGTGCAGGACGATCTGCTCGGAGGCACGGGGTCCGGCACTGCGTCGCTCAAGCCAGGAGCCGTTGCGTTCGGTGACGCTCCTTATCCGATGCCGGCCTCGGGCAGGACCGAGTTCGCGATCAACGATGGTGTTCTCAGGTTCCGCGATCCCTCGCGACTGCGTCTCCCGGAAAGCGTCATCACGTTCTCCGGCACTCTCGGTCTCGAGAATCTCGAAACGGATTTGTCGTACAGGATCGAGAGTGATGACTTCACGGAGCTCGATCAGCTCGCGGTCAACTTCGGCCGCTCTATGGGATCAGCAGACTTCGAGCTCCTGGGGCTGGGTGGAGCCGGCACGATCACCGGTACGATCCGGGGCGAGCTTTCAGAGCCGGTCGTGGTTGCGTCGATCGACGCAACCGATGCCCTGTACAACAATGTCCCGATCGGCACCGCCCGGGTCGACGTGACCTGGATGGGAGCACGCGAAACCCTGAAGCTCGACCGTGGACGCTTCACGAAAGGTGATGCCGTTCTCGCACTCGATGGGACGATCCGATTCCCGGAGAATGGAGAGCCTGTTTTCGATCTGGCGATGAATGCTGATTCATGGCCTGTTCAGCAGGCTCTCGATCTCGTCAATCTCGAGATCCAGGGTGGAACGGGTCTCGCGACCGGAAAGCTCACGGTGAAAGGCACGCCCGACCGTGGCATCGTGCGATTCAACGATCTGCTCGTGCGTCAGGACAACTCCCGTCTGGCGCTGAACGGATCGGTGAGCTGGCTTCCCGGAGAAGGAAACCTTTCGTTCGATCTCGACGTTGGAGCGGAATCGTATCCGGTCGGCGACATCGCGGCTTTTCTCGACTTTGCGGATCTTCCGATCGAGGGGAATGTCACCGGGACGCTTCATCTCGAGGGTCCCATCGATACTCTCGGGGGCGCGGGAACGATCACTCTTCGGAACGGTTCAATCGCGGGAGAACCGATCGACGTCGCAGTCGCCGATCTGAGATTCGATCAGGGAAGCCTCGATGTCCGGCACTTCGAGGTGACGGCGCCGGCAGGAGTTCTGATCGGAGAAGCGAGTTACGACTTCGAGTCTGGAGAGTTCTCGTACGTCGTGCAGCCGACGACGATCGATTTGTCCCTGGTGGGTCTTCTGGCCAGCCTCGAGGGGATCGTGGACGGCAAGCTGCAGATCACCTCGAGCGGAGCGGGGACGCTGGAGAGTCCGGAGCTCGTCATCGAGGCAACTCTCGTCGACGGCTCGATCCTTGGCAGCCCGATTCCTCCGGAGGCTGAGCAGCCCAGGTTCTACCTTGCGGTCCGCGACGGTGATCTCGTGGTACGCGGGGCCGCATTCGACACTCTAACCATTGTCGGAGAAGGACGTCTCGGTGCAGAGGGAGAGCTCTCTGGGGACGTGAATATTGCGGTTGAGGATCTGGAACGCCTGATGGAGATCGTCAACCCCGACAGTGGGTTGCAACTGAAGGGCGCTCTGACGGCCGATCTCGATCTCGGCGGTTCGATCACATCGCTCGAAGCCCTGGAGATCGGCGGTACTGTTACGCGTCTCGATCTCACGGTCGGTGGAGAGCGGATTCAGGCGCTCGACCCGATCCGATTCGCTCTCTCCAATGGGAGTCTCGTACTCGACGATGTCGCGCTCAGAACCAGAGAGACCGACTTCTTCGTCGACGGGACGATCTCGCTCGTGGACAACCAGCAGATTGACCTCGTTCTCCGTGGTTCGCTGGACCTCGCTCTGATGCAGTTGCTCGTGCCTGATGCCCAGGCCGATGGGACAATTTCAGTACAGGCCGACATCGGTGGAAGTATCTCGAGCCCCCGCTTCCGTGGCACTGCAGAGCTGCGTGACGCAAGCCTCAGATTCCCTGGTTTTCCGCAGTTGATCAGCAATGTCTATGGTTCGTTGATCCTGCAGGGTGATCGAGTGGAGATCGATGCGCTGAGGGCGACGCTTGGAGGCGGTGAGATCGTCGCGGGTGGATTCGTGACACTGCAGGGTATGCAGCCCTCGCGCATCAGGATCAATCTTCAGGCGGAGGACGTGACGCTGCGCTATTTCGATGGCATCACGTTGGCTGGTGATGCCGATCTGCTTCTATCTGGCGATACGGAACGGCTCCAGTTGCAGGGTGACGTCGTCGTCGATCGGGCGGTTTACTACGAGGAGTTCGACCTGACACAGCTCATTCTCGAACGAGTGCTGGAGCGACAGGCGGTGGTGCCGCAACTCGCGGCGACGTGGCAGGATCACATCTCGCTGATGATCGACGTCACCGCGAACGACACGCTCGCGATCCAGAACAACGTCGCCGATATGACCGGGAGCGCGGACCTCGACGTCACGGGGACGCTAGCCAATCCGATCATCCTCGGACGTGTGACGATCAATGAAGGTGGAACATTCGAGTTCCAGGATGTGAGCTACAGGATCGTTCAGGGTACGGTGTCGTTCCAGAACCCGTTCAGGAACGACCCATACTTCGATGTCACTGCTGAGGGAGTGATGACCTCGAGGGGCCAGACTCTTGGAGAGGTCGAGGAGTATGAGCTGACGGTCAATCTCACCGGGACCCTCGACAGGATCACGCCGAACATCTCGAGCGATCCCCCTGTCGGCGACCTGACTCTGCTGAGCCTGTTTTCGGGTCTCGGCGCGGGTGGTCCGGCGATGCTCGGAGGAAGATCGGTCTCACAGGCCGGAACCGCGCTCCTGCTCTCTCAGGTTGGCGAGGCAATCGGCACGCGTATCATTCCGTTCGCGGATGCGGTGAGGGTCGATACGGTCGGGACCTCCGGATTCAATCCGACCGTGACGCTGGAGAAGCAGATCTCCCATGATCTGTTCGTCATCGTCATCTACGATACCGCCAGTTCTCAGAATGTGGAGATCATCCAGTGGCAGGTGACGGGCGACTGGATCCTGCAGTTTACGCGAGACTCGGAGAAGGCGGACAGCTACATCATCAACGCAATCGACGCGAGATTCAGAAGGCGATACGAGGCACGGTGGTAATGAAGAAGATCTACTTTTTCAGCATCCTCCTGATCGGACTCGTCGCGATGCCGGCCGTCGCCCAGTTTGAATATGTGGGGATCCCGGTCTCGTCGATCGAATTCGAGGCCGATTCCGAATTCGATCCCGAGCCGCTCGCAAGACTGGTGAGGATCGAAGTGGGTAAGCCACTCTCGATCGTGGATCTTCAAAGCTCCATCAAGGCGCTGTTCGGTACCGGCACCTTCCGAGACGTCCGCGTAGAGGCCGAACAGTTCGGCGACACCATCGCCATCACGTTCCGGCTTTCGCTCCAGTATCGGGTAGGAGAGGTCACCTTCGAGACGGACGGAGAGCTTCTCGACGGCATCAAGCGCGAACCAGGAGTCGAAGCCGCCGAGATTCTCAGCCTGGATCGTGTCGATCAGGCCGCCGTGGATATGGTGAGAGAGTATCAGCGTGAGGGATACCTCGAAGCCACAGTGGACCCGGAGGTGCGGTTCGACCGTCAGGGAAATGTGGCAAACGTCATCTTCCATGTGACCTCCGGGCCGAGGGCGAGGATCGGGTCGATCGAGCTGCAGGGGTCGCCCGACCCATTCTCGCGGGAGACGCTCATCCAGCAGATGAAGAGCGACTTGGGTGGGTTGTATGAACTGAACGAGGCACGAGAGGATGCGCGCAGGATGCGACGCTACCTGCTGCGCAGAGATCACCGTATGGCTCAGGTTCGCTTCATCGACGCCGTCTATGATTCCGCCAGTGCGTCGGTGGCGCTCCAGTACGAACTCGAAGTGGGTCCACTCGTCGAGGTCGTCGTGGAAGGTGTTCCCCGAAAGGCAGTCAGACGCCTGATTCCATTCGCCGAGGACGATGGATACAGCGAGGATCGGATCATTCGCGCGGCGGACCGCATCCTGGACCACTATCAGCGGCGCGGATTCTATTTCGTTGAGGTCGAGACCTCAGAGCAGTTGAGGGGCGACCGCTACGTCATTACCTATCAGATCGAGCCGGGAGAACAGTACTCGCTCGAGACCGTGAGTTTCGATGGCAACGTCCATTTCACGGACGATGAATTGCGGGAAGTCGTCACGGCGGGGCCTCCGGGAGTGGTCCAGCAACTAATCGGAACTCTGATCAGAAGGCCAGGTGGGGTGACTGCCGAGCAGTTATCCGACGATCAGGATGCACTCGAGAATTTCTACCGGCTGCAAGGTTTCTGGAGCGCTGATATCGGACGAGCTCGCGTCGTGCGCCTGAACGAGCGAGGCGCTGGAGGTCGTGTTCCCGGTCACCGAAGGAACGCAGACGATCGTGGAATCGGTCGAGGTCCTTGGAGCCGAAGCCCTCGCGGATGAGCTCCCCGACCTTCTTCTGGCGGCTGGCGAGCCGCTCAATCCTCAGGAACTGAATCTCGATCTGGTGGCGCTTCAGACCTTTTATGCAGATCGGGGATACATCGAAGTTCAGGTGAGCCCGGAGCTCGACTGGAACGACGAGCGCAGTCTGGCTGCGGTGCAGTATCAGGTCGTCGAGGGTCCCCTCGTCAGATTTGGATCAGTAGTTGTACGCGGCAACTCCTACACCGATACCGACGTGATTCTGCAGAAAGCCCGCATCGACGCGGGAGAACCGTTCAGCTACCGCGAGCTTCTCCAGGCACAACAGCGTCTTTACCAGATGGGGATTTTCCGGCTGGTGGATCTCGATCCGGTCGACTCCGGCACGGCTGAGAACGTGCGGGACATCCTGCTCCGGATCGAGGAGGGCAACAATCTCACCGTCACCGGCTCACTCGGTTACTCCACCGAGGACGGCGCCCGTGGCTCCGCGGCCGTTGCTCACCGCAATCTCTTCGGTACGGGCCGCTACCTCGGTCTGGAGACGACCATTTCGCAGCGGCTCAACCGATACGTCATGAACTTCCGGGAGCCTTTCATTCTCGGCTACGACCTCCCCACTCAGATCACCGTGTTCAAGGAGGAGGAGCTGCGCGCTGACGAGAAAGCGAAGATCGAGAGCCTCGGCACCTCGGTGGAGATGACCCGGATCGTACGGGACCAGTTCCGCTGGTCGCTGCGCTACGAGTATCGGCTCAATGAATGCGTATCGGGAGAGCTGTGTGAGCTCGCGACCGGCGCCATACCGATCGAGGGACTCGAGCCCGAGGAACAGGAGATCGAGATCTCGAGTATCACGCCGAGCGTGTTCTGGGATCGTCGTAACGACGCCGTGAATCCGACCGAGGGATTCTACGTCGGTTCATCGCTCGAATACGCGTTCCCGCTCTACTCTGCAGAAACAAACTTCCTGAAGGGTTATCTGCAATCGACGGTGTTTCTGCCTCTGACCGAGAGCAGCCAGATCGTCACTTCCGTGCGTCTCGGTGCGATCGAGTCGCTCGTCGATACCGGCAGCGGCTCGTTCGTTCCGTTCGCCGAGCGTTTCCTCTCCGGCGGAGAAGCCTCACACCGCGGCTTCAGTCACGATCGGCTCGGAGTGCCATGCGAGACTCTGATCGTGCCCAATCTTCCCGCGGGAGTACCCTGCAGCGAGTACATAGATGGACGAAAAGACGTCGATTTCATCCCGGTTGGTGGGAACGGTCTGCTTCTGTTCAACGTCGAGTATCGATTTCCCATCTTCGGGGCGCTGCGAGGTGCCGTGTTCACGGATGGCGGGAACGTGTGGCGGGACTATGGAAACATTGACCTGTCCGAGATGAGATATGCAGCCGGCCTCGGTTTCCGTTACCTCACCCCGGTCGGGCCGCTCCGCTTCGATGTTGGTTACAAGCTCGACGCCGAGCCGTGGGAAGATACGATCGAGACGTTTCTCACTCTGGGCTACGGGTTCTAGCCGAATCAGACCTCTTGCTGCATCTGTTCGGCCCGTTCGTGCTCGAGCTTTCTGAGCCGCTGTTCCATCAGATCGAGTCGCTCTGCGATCTTGCTGAGCTCAGCATGCATTGATTCCCGGCCAATCTCTGCGATCTTCCTCTCGACTTTCGCCCACTGATCCTCACGGAACTGCTCGACCCGCACGAGCGAATCACCGAAGACGTCCTGCATGAATTTCTGAAAATCGGTCTTTGTCATGGCGAATTGGATCGCAGCAACGGTGGTGCCATCACTTTTCTCGCGTCCGGCACTGACTTCGATAGAATCCCGGCATCGGAGGAGACGATGTCGAAGGATAGAATCAGGAGCTTTGCTGACTTCTGGCCTTACTATGTCCGCGCCCACAGCCGGAAAGGGACCAGGATCCTGCACGGGATCGGTTCAGTGCTGGCGCTCGCCGCCGTCGTTGCCGGAATCATGCTGAACCGCTGGTGGATTCTTCTCGCGCCGGTCATCGGATACGGATTTGCCTGGTACAGTCACTTTTTCGTGGAGCACAACCGGCCAGCGACGTTCGGGCATCCCTTCTGGTCGCTGGCAGCAGACTATCGGATGCTTTTCCTGACACTCAGCGGTCGCATGGAACAGCACGTGAGGGCGGCCCGTGACCGGCAGAGCGAGGATGCCGTTATGATGTCGCCGGAGGATCTATGAAACTGCTGGAAGGAAAGAAGGGAATCGTCTTCGGGGTCGCGAACAAGCGCTCGATTGCCTGGGGCATCGCGCAGGCGCTCTCCGAGGCGGGGATGAAGCTCGCGTTTGCCTATCAGGGGGAGCGGCTGAAGGGATCGGTCGAGAAGCTCACGGCGGAGCTCGACGGTGAATCTCCCCTCTACGACTGTGACGTCACGTCTGATGAGCAGATCGACGCAGTCTTCGAGCAGGTCCGCTCCGACCTCGGGGGACTCGACACCCTGATTCACTCAGTGGCCTTTGCCCCGCGAGAAGAGCTCGAGAGAAATTTCAATCAGACGAGCCGTGAGGGCTTTCTCGTCGCGCAGAACATCTCGGCCTATTCGCTGGTCGGGCTGACGAGGGCCGCTCTGCCACTGCTCGAGCAATCGGACAATGGCTCGGTCATCACGATGACCTATTACGGGGCGGAGAGAGTGGCTCGGGGCTACAACGTGATGGGCGTCGCAAAAGCGTCGCTCGAAGCCTCCGTCCGCTATCTTGCCGCGGATCTCGGTGAGAGAGGCGTCAGAGTGAATGCAATCTCGGCCGGACCGATCAACACCCTCGCCGCAAGAGGGATCAAAGGCTTCAATCAGATGCTGGCCCATCATGCGGAGCTCGCTCCGATGAAAAGGAATGTCGAGACGAGAGAAGTCTCCGACACGGCATTGTTTCTCGCCTCGTCAATGTCTAGCGGGATCACCGGAGAGGTGATCTACGTCGACTGTGGCTACAACATCATGGCCGTGTAGGAGCCAGTCATGGGCGGCGCAGAGTGAATACGAATAGATCGCGATACGCAATTCTGGGACTGCTCTCGGAAAAGCCGAGCACGGGCTACGACATCCGAAAGAAGATCGAGCAGGAGCTCAGTCATTTCTGGAACGAAAGCTACGGCCAGATCTATCCGATTCTGAATGCTCTTGCGGAGGAGAAGCTCGCCACCCGTCGCCGCGCCAGACAGAAGGGCAAGCCCGACCGTCAGGTTTACTCGATCACCCCGCGCGGGCGAAGGGTCTTGGACGAGTGGCTCGAGGAGCCGCCGGGCCGCCAGACGGTACGCCACGAGACCCTCCTGCGCCTGTTCTTCGCCGGCAATCTGCCGGCCCCTTCCACGCGGGACCTGATCGAGTCTTATCGTGTGCGGCAACACGACCTGCTCGCAGAGCTGGCGGAGATCGAAGCGACACTCGAGGAGTCCGATTCGGATGAATGGTTCGGATTGCTGACGGTCTCACACGCCCGAGCGGAAGGAAGGGCTCGTATCAGATGGTGCGATCAGACTTTGCGGTCTCTCGAGGCAAAGCCGAAGAAGAAGAAAAAACGCAGCGTCGATTAGAGGCTCATGGCTGGTTGCCGGGAACCGGAATCCGTGGCTTTCAGTCTTTCTCTTCGGCCTGGATCGTCATTGCATCTTCATCGTAGAAGTCGAGCTTGTGAAGTGGCATGACGATCGCGCTCAGCACATTGAGTACATGGGCAGCGATTCTCTTGTAGTACCGCGAGCCGAGAACTGTCGCCGTGGTCGTCTTCGCATCATACGGAGAGCTGGCGATCCGATTGAGGAGCGAGTCGCAGCGTTTGGTGATGTTCCGCCCCTGGAGGATGAGCTGCTGCGCTCGCTCGTGATCGAAGTTGGGGAACACCTTCATCGACTCTTCGAACGATTCCTCGACCGACTTTCTGATCTCCCGCAACTCCTCGACGATCTCGTCATCCGGAAGAGGCTCCGGATGCAGATCGGTCACCTCTGCGAGGTTCTTCGCGTAGTCTCCGAGGCGTTCGACGTCCTTGACGAGACTCATCAGCGCCAGACCGTACGGCACATCCTGCTGATTCCCGACGAGCGAGAGGTGTGCGACGAGATGCTTGCGGACTCTTCGTTCGAGCCGGTTGACCTTGATGTCGGTACGGTAGAGTTCCGTGCGAATCTCTGCACTCGATTCGGCGCCGAAGTAGAGACCGCCAGCCTGCCGCGTCATCTTCAGAGTCAGGTCGAGCATTTCGGAAAAATCATTTCCCATCTCTCCCAGTGGATCGTCCGAACGGAACAGGTTGATCAGTGCTCTAAGCATGCGTCTCTCTCCTCAGATGAGCATCCAGTCGATGACTGCGACCAGAGCCGGTAACACGTAGAACAAAATCGCGATGTAACCGATTGCAAGACCGCGCGAACGAACTGCAATCGCCGCCAGTCTTTCCGCCGCGGCAGTCGGCAGCCGCCGGATCTTCGGGAATGGATAAACGATGAGCGTTGCCGTCACGTTGAACAGCAGATGGATCAGTGCAATCGTGATTCCCAGCGATGCATTGACACCCGTCACTGCAAGCGATGCGAGAAGTGCAGTGACAGTGGTGCCGATGTTTGCGCCGATCGTGATCGGGAAGACCTGGTGAATCGTGATGACCCCGGCACCAGCGAGAGGAATCAGGAGTGAGGTGGTGATCGAGCTCGACTGCACCATGATCGTGGCGACGATCCCGACGATGATCCCGATTACACCGCTCTCTCCCAGAGCTCCCATGACCCCCATCTCCACCCGGGACTGCAGCATGCTGCGCATGGTGCGTACCAGGAGGACCAGCGCCGTGAAGATGAGGACGGCCGAGATGAGAACCACGAGCGCTGCCTGGACAGGTACGCTGCTCGTGATCCATCCAATCGCGTGTTTGAGCGGCTTCCATCCTGCGCTGAGTGCTTCCTTGATCGGACTCTCGTAGTGAACTCCTCCGGTCCCCAGTCCGAGAAACAGTCCGGTGAGAGCTTCGGCAGATTTCTGAAGGTATCCGGTCATCAGCTCCAGCGGAAGGAGGATGATGACTGCAAAGTAGTTGAAGAAATCGTGGCAGGTCGCTGCAGCGAAGGCCCTCTGGAACTCCTGCTTTCTGCCGATGTGAGCGAGTGAAACGAGAGTGTTGGTGACGGTGGTCCCGATGTTGGCGCCCATGATCATCGGGATCGCGTTGGCCAGCGGCAGTGGATTATCCGGAGCGGCGACGAGTGCCACGATCATTGACGTCGTGACCGAAGAGCTCTGGACGAGAGTCGTCGCCAGGATCCCGATGATCAGGCCGACGAAGGGACTCTCGGTGGCTCTGAAGAAGTGCGCGACGACATCCTTGCCGAGCATCTTGAATCCGTCTCCGAGCCCTTTGACGCCGAGAAGGAAGATGAATAGAAGCAACGCGATCGAGACGACTCGCGCAATGCGAATCCAGGTGGTCGCTGTGGGTCTTCGAGGGGGACCAAGTCGGGGAGCTTGCATCGTAGGGGGTGTTCCTCAGAGCCAGCGGGCGAGATGGTAACAGATATGGACATCTACGCCCACCACTCAACCACGTCGCCATCAGGGGAGCGCAGGTAGTGGTTCTCCATCCCGTATGGCTGAAGCCTTCAGGAGCAGGAAAAAGAAGGATGAGAACGAAAAGCGCTGCCCCCGGCAGGGAACTGATTCTCTTCTCTCCGAAAGGGACGGCGTGATCGCTCGAGAAACCGCGTGCGAGTCAGCGCGCTTCAGGTTTGTCGGCGGCAGGTTTTGCCGGTGTGATCTCGTCCAGATCGAGCTTCACGCCCTGGCGGCGGCCTTTTCTTCTGCCGGGGAAACCACTGCTTCGACCACCCGATTCACGGGCGGTCCCGTGACCGTCCCGGCCCCCGTCCCAGAAGCCTTTGTCTGCGTTTTCTCTAGGATTTGCTGGCATGATTCATCTGTCTCCGGGAGGGATTATAGCCTCATCGGCGACGCTCCATCAGAATCAGGATGAGCCCGAACGTCAGAACGATCGCGGCGAACCCACCAGCGGCCTCACGAGGATTCTTCTTCGACCACTCGACACTCTTCCGTGTCTGCCGGCTCATTGTTTCTTTCATCTCATTCACTGATCCGTCCGTGAGACCGAGAGTGGAGAGGAGGGACCGCGCCTGGTCGATGACCGACTCCGGGACGCCGATCGAGCGGAGTGACGATAGGAACGAGGTGACCGGCGACGGCCGGCTCGACATCGGAATCACATTCGGAGACTCGTACTGGTGATACTGACCGTTCTGCGGTTTGCTTGTATCCATGGGAGGGGTTACTGCGATCCGAGTGCCATGAGATGCGGGTTTGAGGGTTCAAGGGTTTGAGGGTTCAAGGGTTCAGGGAATCAAGAGTTCAGGAGTTCAGGGGTTCAGGAGTTGGAAGTGAATCGTGGTTGCGTTGGCGAAGAAGCTGGATTCCTCGCTTCGCTCTGACAATGGCCCCACTCTGTCATTCCGAACGAGCGCAGCGAGGAGGAATCTGGGAGGGGATAGGGTGTCCTCCCCCCGCCCCGGATGATCTGACGGCCGTCGACTGTACGACTGCCGTCTGCCGACTCCCCTCACTCCATCATCGGAATGTCTACGCCGCGCTCTCTGGCGACTTCGATCGCGCGGTCGTATCCGGCGTCGACGTGACGCATCACTCCTGTTCCCGGATCGGTCGTGAGGACCCGCTGCAGACGCTGATCCGCAGCTTCAGTCCCATCTGCCACGATCACCATTCCTGCGTGCAGCGAGTAACCGATGCCGACACCGCCGCCGTGGTGGTAAGACACCCACGTGGCCCCTCCCACCGCGTTGAGCATCACGTTGAGGATGGGCCAGTCTGCGATCGCGTCCGATCCGTCCCTCATTCCTTCGGTCTCCCGATTGGGTGAAGCAACCGAGCCGGAGTCGAGATGATCGCGTCCGATCACGATGGGAGCGGAAACTTTTCCTTCGCGGACGAGCTCGTTGAAGCGAAGTCCTGCCTTCGCGCGCTCCCCGTATCCGAGCCAGCAGATCCGCGCGGGAAGTCCCTGGAACTCGACGCGCTCCTGCGCCATGCGGATCCAGCGATGCAGCGCGGCGTCCTCCGGGAACAGCTCGAGGATCGCCTCATCGGTCGCGCGGATGTCGGCAGGATCTCCAGAGAGAGCGACCCAGCGGAACGGTCCCTTCCCTTCGCAGAAGAGAGGGCGGATGAAGAGCGGAACGAAGCCCAGAACCTCGAACGCGTTGTCAACGCCGGCCTTCGTCGCCTGGCCGCGCAGGTTGTTGCCGTAATCGAAGGTGATGGCTCCACGCTTCTGCATCTCGATCATCGAGCGCATGTGGCTCGCCATCGACTCGTAAGACATGCGGATGTAGCGCTGCGGGTCCGCCTCACGCATGGTGAGCGCTTCTGCGTACGGCACTCCTGCGGGCACGTAGCCGGTCAGCTCGTCGTGTGCGGAGGTCTGATCAGTGAGGATGTCGGGGGTGATGTCCCGGTCGATCAATCGCTGAAGAAGATCGACGGCATTCGCCTCGACACCGATCGAGATCGCCTCCCCCTTTGCAGCGGCCTCGAGAGCGCGGTCGATCGCCTGGTCGAGATCCGACAGCGATTCGTCGAGGTATCGTTTGTCGAGGCGCCGCTGTATGCGGTCGCTGTCAACTTCGGCGACCAGGCAGGTCCCCTCGTTCATCGTGGCCGCCAGAGGCTGGGCACCGCCCATGCCTCCGAGCCCCGCCGTGACCACCAGTTTCCCTCGCAGCGTTCCATCGAAGTGCTGCCGTGCGATCTCGGCAAAACATTCGAACGTCCCCTGCAGGATTCCCTGCGTACCGATGTAGATCCATGAGCCAGCGGTCATCTGCCCGTACATGGTGAGTCCCATGTCTTCGAGATGGCGGAACTGCTCGGTGGTCGCCCAGTGCGGAACGAGATTCGAGTTTGCGATCAGAACGCGCGGGGCGTCCTCGTGGGTGCGGAACACGCCGACCGGCTTTCCCGACTGAACCAGCATCGTCTCGTCGTTCTCGAGCCGCTGGAGTGTCGCCACGAGCGCGTCGAAGCACTCCCAGTTTCTCGCAGCCTTGCCTCGGCCGCCATAGACGATCAATTCGTCAGGTTTCTCGGCGTTCTCCGGGTCGAGATTGTTCATCAGCATGCGGAGCGCCGCCTCCTGCTGCCATCCCTTGCAGGAGAGCGTGGTTCCGCGGGGGGCCGTAACGGTTCTGGGTTTGCTGGTCGTCATTGGTTCTGCTCCAAATCTGGCGTTCCTGGCGTTGAGGCGAGAGTGGTACGACCCTGTCATCCTGAGAGCGCAGCGAAGGATCTCGTCCGGCCTGACTGTAGGGCAATGCCGCGATCTTTCGGCCGTCCTCCGCTCCGCTCCGGCGGCTCAGGATGACAGCCTGTTTCTCTGTCTATTTTCCAGTCATTCCGTTCCGCTCCCCATTCAACTTCAGCGCCTCGAACAGCACGGCTCCGGCGTCGTTGAATCCCTCGATATCGAGCCACTCCTTCACCGTGTGGATGTCACGCATTCCGGTGCCGAGGTTCACGGTCTCGAGACCTCGCTGATTGAAGACGTTCGCATCGCACCCGCCACCCATCTCGGCGGGAACCAGAGACGTTCCCACGGTGCTGGCTGCATCCTGGAGAAGCCGGACGATCGGCGAGTCGTCGGGAACATTCATCGCCTCGTAGTCGCGCTCGATCTTCTCTTCGAGTCGGGCCTGGAACTTTTCCCCGTCGACCTCGACGCCCGGGGCGTTCGCCACCGCTTCGTGGAAGGCGCTCGAGAGCTTTTTCGTCTCCCGATCGAGCTTCTCCATAGTCATACTGCGTGCTTCGCCGAGCACCCGGACCTTCTTGCTGATGATGTTGGTGGCGCCCCCTGCTTCGACCACACCGATGTTCGATGTGGTCTCCGCATCGATGCGTCCGAAGTCCACCGAAGCGATCGCGTTGGCTGCGATCTTCACCGCGGATATCCCCTTTTCCGGCTCCACTCCCGCGTGTGACTCGCGTCCATGAATCACCCACTCCATACGGTCTGCTGCGGGCGCCCGGACGCAGACGATACCCGGATCGTCCGAGTCGAGGACGATGCCGAAGTGTGATTCGAGCTGCGACACATCGAACACCTTTGCGCCTTCGAGTCCCTGCTCCTCTGCAATGCTGAAGCAGATCTCGATCGTGCCGTGCGGGATGTTCTGCTCCTTGAGCGTACGCATCGTCTCGACGATGATCGAGCAGCCCGACTTGTCGTCCCCCCCGAGAATCGTCGTGCCGTCGGTGACGACCTTGCCGTCGCGCACCTCGGGTTTCACGCCCTTGCCCGGCACGACCGTGTCCATGTGTGCTGACAGAAAGAGCGGCTCGGCTCCTTCGGTCGTCTTCGGGAAGCGCACGAAGACGTTGCCGGTGTTGCCATTCAGCTTCTCGCCGGCGTCGTCGATCGAGACCTCTCCACCGATCGCCCGCATCTCCGCGGCGAGCTTGTCGGCGACCTCTTTTTCCTGGAACGATTCAGAGTCAATTCTCACGAGCTCGAGGAGATGCTCGAGCATGCGCTGCTGGTTGATCATAGTATTCTCCCGTCTATGGAAATGAGCCGTGAACGAGCCGACGAAACCTACCGGCGACTCCGCCGGATGTACCCCGATGCGAAGTGCAGTCTGGACTTCGAGACTCCGTTCCAGCTTCTCGTTGCGACCATTCTGTCGGCGCAGAGCACGGACAAAAAGATCAACGAAGTGACCCCAGAGCTTTTCAGAAAGTACCCCTCGCCGCAAGCGTTCGTTTCGGCCGATACGCCGGAGCTGGAGACCGACCTCAAGCAGACCGGCTTCTTTCGGCAGAAGGCGAAGTCGGTTCAGGGTGCGTCGGCCGCGATCGTGAAGGAGCATGGCGGTGAGGTTCCAGCGAAGCTCGACAAGCTCGTGGAGCTGCCCGGCGTCGGACGGAAGACGGCAAATGTCGTGATGGGAAACGCGTTCGGGAAGGCTACGGGGGTCGTCGTCGACACACACGTGAAGCGGGTGTCGGGCCGGCTTGGAATGACCTCACAGACAGACCCGGAGAAGATCGAAGTCGACCTCACCGGAGCTCTATCCGAAGTCGAAGTGGGTGAAGCTGGGACACATGCTCATCCAGCACGGCCGCAACATCTGCGTCGCTCGAACGCCCAAGTGCGAGGAATGCGCCCTCGCCGACATCTGCCCCAGCTCGCGGGTGTGAGAGAAGTTGAAAATTTTTAAGAATTAAAAAATTGAAAACGAGCGGGCGAGCGGGAGGGCGCTGCGACCATGTTCGCTTTGTCACCCCGAGCGGGCGTGCGGGCGGGAAAGCGAGGGGCCTCGCCATCCACGAGTATGTGACGCGTGAAACGAGCGAGAAGGCTGACGTCCGGTGGTTTCGGCTGTCGTAATGGCGAGGCCCTTCGCTTTCCCGTCCACCCCCCGCTCAGGGTGACGAAGCGGCAGCGACCAGAACGTGGTTGATCGGAAGCGAGATCCTTCGCTTCGCTCAGGATGACAACGACTTGCTTCGCTGTTCACTGACGACGTGAACCGCCGCACCGTCATCCTCCTTCTGCTCGCGCCACTGGCGATTCTCGTTCTCCACGACTGGCTTCAGCCGCGACAGCGTGAGGTGACGACGCGTGTGGCGATCGCGGTGATCGAGGAGTACCGCGCGCACGTCTCGCCGCGCCTCACTGGTCGTGTCTTCTGCCGTTTCGAGCCGACCTGCTCGAAGTATGGGCTGGAGAGTGTCAAAAAGCACGGCGCGATGCTGGGCGGAGCGAAAACAGCATGGAGAATCCTCCGATGCGGGCCCTGGACACCGGCGGGAACGATTGATCCGCCCTAGCCCGCATTTCTCACCAGCCTTCTACTGCGGCGACAGATAGCGGCGCGGCTGCTGCGTTGCGCTCGATTCGGCTCCTCGACATAGTGTCGACTATGCCTGCGGGGCCGAACCTTCGCGCGCCTTGCATCCGCACCACTCTCCGCCGCCTCGCTACGATATCTGGTGAGAAATGCGGGCTAGATGTGTACTGATCTCTCCTGGAGCCGGCCCGCCTGTCTGACGCTTCTCATACCCTCAGTCGCACGACACCGCCTGCTGCAAGTAGCGCCGCGAGCATCATCATCACCCAGGTGGACAGCGTCGGAATCTCAGCCGTATCTGCAGCCCCGGCTCCTCCCTGCACGACGACGAAGCCGGCAGAGAACTCGGAGGTGTTTCCGGCGGCGTCGGTGCTGGTCGCCACGATCGTGTCACCGATTGCGGCAGCAGCCGTCGCAATCGTGACGGAAGCCGTACCGGGTGCGGAATAGGTTGCCGTGCCGAGGAAAGTCTCTCCCTCGTTCCCGTCGCTGTCTGCGACGAAGAGCTCGATCGTCAGCGGCAGGTCGGTCGAAGGTACGCTGTACTCGACCGTCAATTCCCCCGCTTCCACGGAGGCAGACGAGATTTCCGGAAAGTTCAGAAGGTCATTCGGTCCGGAGTCGGTGTCATCGACATCGTTCGGGGTGACCCCATCGAGATTGAGGTCGATGCCCATCGTCCCGTTCGAGTAGATCGAATTGCCTCTCACCGTCACGCCGGTGGCGGGACTGACGAGACCGACTGCCTCGTATCCGTTGAAAGCGATCAGGTTCGCGGCCGGAGGCATTGTGCCGCCGATGAGAATCGGGCCGCTCTCGGAGTAGACCCCTGAAAAGGTGTTGCCGAGGTCGAGCGCGCCACTGGGGTCAGTACCGATGAAGTTGCCGGCAATAACGGTGTCGGTGACACCGGTTCCGATGAAGATTCCACTACCGTTGCCGCCGATGACATTCGGGTTATAGAGGAATCCACCGACGCCGTCGGGCATCAGCCCGATCAGCGTTCCGTCCGGAGCGTCGGGGCCCCCGAAGATCGCGATTCCGGCGCCGTTTCCCGACACAGTCTGACCATCGCTCAAAACTCCCACGAAGTTCCCGAGGATGTAGTTGTCATTGGGAATTGGCGGGCTGCACGGGAGGTCGCCGGAGATCCGGATCCCGTCCCACTCGCTGGCAGCCACGATGTTGCCGTTCTCGGGACCGGGACCCCCGATGATGTTGCCAGTGCTGTCGCAGCCGAGAATCACGCCGTCGAGGAAGTTTCCGGGACCGGCATTGCCGTCCGGATCGGTCCCGAAGAAATTGCATTCAATGACGTTGTCGCCGCTGTTGACGATGGCCATCGCGTCGGTGAAGTTCTGGATGTTCAATCCGCGGATCGTCGATCCCGACGAGCCCGACTCGAGTCGAAGTTTCGCCCCGTAGACAGCGGTTCCGTTCAGAACGATTCCATAGGTCGGGCGATCTCCGATCGGCAGCGTGCAAACCTGAGCGCTGCCGGGCTGAGTCGAGCCGTCGATGACCACGGGAGAAACAATGTCGGGGAGCAGAGTCAGAATATCGATGGTGCACGAGCCGGCGCATCCGGAGATGTTGAACTCGATCTGGTCGAGTCCGGCGAGGTTGTTGGCCTCCTCGATCGCCGCTCTGAGTGTGCACTCGCCCGGCATTCCGGTCTCGCAGGTTCCATCGAGTGCTGCATCCGCGGCATCCCCGATCGAGTTGACGGTTAAGGTGGCGGCGCGGGCAGGAATCGCCAGCGATGCAAGCACGAGCAGCAGTACGATCGTGTGATCGAGACGGCGTACCTTCGGCACAGAAATCATCGGTCTCTCCTCCTGGGTCAGACCCTTCGCCTGTCATGGTGAGGGATTGAGTGACCCTATCACACGCCTCAACCATGGGGGAACGGGTCTCGTCGCTGCCGCAGATACATGGACGAAAAGTCTGCGGCTACGCGCGCTTCACCCGCTCCCAGAGCGCGTCGAGCTCATCGAGAGACCGCTCCTCGAGCCCACGCCCTTCCTCGCCCGCAATCCGCTCCATCGCTTCGAACCGTCTGATGAACTTGGCATTTGCGTCCTGCAGAGCATGCTCCGCGTCGACGCCGAGTTTTCGCGCGAGATTCGCCATCGAGAAGAGGAGATCTCCGAGCTCTTCTGCGACACGTTCCGCAGTTTCGCTCTCTTTGACGGTCTGCTCGAGCTCGTCGATTTCCTCTCGTACCTTCGCAAAAACGTCCTCTGCACGGCTCCAGTCGAAACCCGACACGCGCGGCTTTCTCCGTGATTCGATTCGCCTTCATCAGACCCGGGAGACCAGATGGAATCCCTTCGAAGAACGTCTGCTTCTTTTCGGCCTTCTCGGCGTACTTGAGCTGCTCCCAGTTCGCCAGAACGGTCTCTGCATCGTTCGCCTCGACATCGCCGAAGACGTGGGGGTGACGACGGACGAGCTTGTCGTGAATTGCGCGGATCGAATCATCGATCGTGAACGATCCTTCTTCCTTGCCGAGCTGGGCGAGAAAAACCGCCTGCAGGAGATGATCTCCGAGCTCGTCGGCCAGCTCCGATCGATCATCGCGATCGATCGCGTCGACCACTTCATACGCCTCCTCGATGACGAACCGCCGGAGACTCTCGTAGGTCTGCTCGCGATCCCAGGGACACCCTCCGGGCGCCCGCAGCCGCTCCATCAACTTCACCAGATCAGAAAACTCGACCTCACTCATGCGCGCATTCTAACGGAGCACCGGCTTCCAGCCTCCACGCCCACCCGTTACGACGGCATGTATGTCTGATCACGTTCTGGGTGTGGAGTGTGCAGCACAATCCGAAGAGCTCTCTTCCCTGGGGCCGTGGAGCCCGTCGGCAGATCTGGAACGCCGGAGGCGATCCGTCCCCGTTAACCGTTCATCGACCCCAAAGGAGCTCAACATGAAAGCACTCGTCTACCACGGTCCTGGAAAGAAGGCCTGGGAAGAAGTTCCGAATCCAACGATCAGGAACCCGACCGACGCCATCGTTCAGGTAGACACGACCACGATCTGCGGGACCGATCTACACATACTCAAGGGCGATGTTCCTGCCGTCACCGACGGAAGGATTCTTGGGCACGAGGGCGTCGGTACCATCACCGAGGTGGGGTCGGCCGTGAAGGGGATGAAGGTCGGCGACCGGGTGATCATCTCGTGCATCAGTGCATGTGGAACGTGCGCGTATTGTCACCAGCAGCTTCCTTCGCATTGCCTCGATCCCGAAGGGGCTTCAGGAGTGGGATGGATCTTCGGGCATCTGATCGACGGCACGCAGGCCGAGTACGTCAGGGTGCCTTTCGCCGACAACTCGCTGCACAAGCTACCCGAAGGCGTCAGCGACGAGGCCGGGATCATGCTCTCCGACATCCTTCCGACCGGCTTCGAGATCGGGGTTCGGAACGGAGACGTTCAGCCGGGTGATGTGGTCGCGGTCGTTGGAGCCGGCCCGGTGGGTCTGTCCGCGATCATGACCGCGGGTCTGTACGGTCCTTCGAGAATCGTCGTGCTCGATCTCGACGACAACAGACTGGAATTGGCGAAGGCATTCGGCGCGACCGACACGATCAACAGCGGCAGCGGTGACTGGCATGCTCAGGTCATGGCGATGACGGCCGACAGCATGGGCGTCGACGTTGCGATCGAAGCAGTCGGAATCCCGCAGACCTTCGACATGTGCACGTCGCTCATTCGTCCGGGAGGCGCGGTGGCGAACGTGGGTGTCCACGGGAAGTCGGTCGAGCTGAAGCTGCAGGAGCTTTGGATCAAGGACGTCGCGATCACGACCGGTCTCGTCAGCGCCACGACGACGCCCATGCTCCTCAAGCTCGTCGCTCAGGGCAAACTGCAACCAGAGAAATTCGTCACGCATCGGTTCAAGCTCGATCAGATGATGGACGCCTATGATACCTTCGCCCGCGCAAGCGAAACGAAAGCGATGAAGCTGGCGATTTCCCGCTAGCCCGTATTTCTCACCAGATATCGTAGCGAGGCGGCGGAGAGTGGTGCGGATGCAAGGCGCGCGAAGGTTCGGCCCCGCAGGCATAGTCGACACTATGTCGAGGAGCCGAATCGAGCGCAACGCAGCAGCCGCGCCGCTATCCGTCGCCGCAGTAGAAAGCTGGTGAGAAATGCGGGCTAGTCGCGCTGTTCTTCGTCGATACTCCTCCCGGCCCGCACGATCGCTCGTGGCCGGGGGGGCATCGCCCGGATTTTTCGTCGTGTGATGTTTGCGAAGTAGAGTCTAGATCCGAGACCGGACACCGCTGGCGCGGCTTGTCATTGCTCATGAATCCGGAGGCTTCGCTGCGAGCTATCGTGCCCGAACCGTGTATATACTGTCTCGTACACCGGATTGGAGAAGGTCAATGAATCAACGTTCCCGACGACGATTCGTCCTCGACACGCTCGCGGTCACTTTGTCGGCAAGCAGCTTGTTCGACGTCATCGATCTGTTTGCGCAAACGGCGCCGACACTCCTGAGCTATCAGGGACGGCTCATGGACGCTTCCGGGCTTCCGCGGAACGGCGCGTTCAGCATGACCTTCCGCCTGGTCGACCAGTCCGGCTCCGCACTTCCCGCGGCGAGTCCGTGGAGCGAGACGTATGCTTCCGTTCCCGTGGTCAATGGCTTCTTCACCGTCCAGCTCGGCTCCAGCACCCCCCTCGATTCAGCCATCCTCACCGGTCCTCCCACCGATGTCTTCGGTCCGGTGCGCTATCTCGAGATCACCGTCAACGGCGAAACCCTGGCACCGAACATCCGGATTACGAGCGCCGCCTTCGCAATCGCTGCCGCGGTCGGCCCCGCGGGACCGACCGGACCCACAGGGATCCAGGGCGCCACAGGACCCACCGGGTCCACCGGCACACAAGGATCCACCGGACCCACCGGCACACAAGGATCCACCGGGCCCACTGGCACACAAGGATCTACAGGCCCCACAGGCACACAGGGGCCCACTGGCACGCAGGGATCTACAGGAACTCAGGGTTCCCCCGGTCCTACAGGCCCGACGGGACCCACTGGGTCTACCGGCCTCGGCACGCCCACCGGTCCCACCGGATCCACCGGATTCACGGGATCCACCGGGGCCACCGGATTCACCGGGGGCACCGGCGGCGGGGGATCCCCGGGAGCCTTCGTCTGAGCTCGCGATCGTGATGAACGGATCGCACAGCATGCTCCGGACTCCCGCTGTGATCGCGGCGGTACTGATCCTCGTCTGCGTGTTGTTCGTCCCTGTCGCCGCCAGAGGCGCCGAAAGCAGCTCGTTCAGCCTCGAGTCGCAGCTCACCGGCGGTGGCGGCCAATCCGCTTCGATCAGCTTCACGCTGGAGTCCTGCCTCGCACTCAACGGAGCGGGCTCCTCTGCGAGCAGCTCCTACAGCATGCAAATCGGGCCCTGTACCGCTCTATTCGCCGGTTTTGCCGCCGATGACGACGATGGGGACGGGGTCCCCAACGAGGTCGAGGATGGCGTCAACGCAGGTGGCGATGGGAACGGAGACGGTACAGCCGATCGCCTGCAGGGTGACGTCGCCTCCTTTCCCGGCAACTCCGGCTATGTGACCGTCATCAGCGCTGGCGCCCAGTGCAACCAGATCTCGTCCGTCTCGAGTCTTGACGAATCTTCTCTGGACGATGATGGTGACTTTCATTATCCGCTCGGGCTCGTCCAGGTCGCCCTCGCCTGCGGATCGCCGGGTCAGAGTGCCGACATTCAGGTCCTCTATCACGGGGCTGGTGCATGGCCGCTCGGCGGCTATCGGGCCTTCGGTCCGATTCCTCCGGCGTTCGGGGGACCGTCCATCTGGTTTTCGCTTCCCGGCGTCGTCTTCGACCTCTGGATGTCCACACCCCGCGCCTCGTTCTCGATCTCCGACGGAGCGCTCGGCGACAATACCGCCGTGGACGGCATCATCACGAACATCGCCGGGCCGGCGACCGCGATCCCGCCGATTCCGGTGCTGCAACCCGAGGCGCTCATCGTGTTGATGATTCTTCTCGCCCTGGTCGGCCTGATGGCCATCAATCTTCACGGCCGATCCATTTGAGCGCTCGACACAAGCCCCCACGGATCTGCCTGAACATGATCGTCCGCAATGAGGCGGCCATCATCGAACGCTGTCTCGACGCCCTCGCGCCGGTCATCGATTACTTCGTGATTGTTGATACGGGATCCACGGACGACACCATCGTCCGGGTGCAATCGTTGCTCGGAGGTCGAGGGATCGCGGGCGAGGTTCATAAAACGGAGTTCGCCGACTTCGCCACCACGCGGAACGAAGCGCTCGAGCTCTGCCGCCACTCCTCGGCCGCATTCGATTACATCCTGCTCGCCGACGCCGACATGCAGCTCCGGATCGAGGAGCCGCGATTCCGCGAAACCCTTTCGGCAGAGGCGTATCGCGTACGACAGCACGGAGGGTCGAGCTACGACAATGTTCGCCTGCTCCGCCGGAACGTCCCCGCCCACTACGTCGGCGCCACCCACGAATTTCTCGGGGTCGAGGGCTCGATCGAACGCCTCTCCGCGCTTTCGTTCATTGACCATCAGGACGGATCGAGCCGTTGGGAGAAAGCGGAGAGAGACCTGCGTCTGCTCCGGAGGGCACTGCAGCATGATCCCTCCGATGCGCGATCGATGTTCTATCTCGCCCAGACACTTCGCGAAACGGGACGGCTTGAAGAAGCGGCCGAGTGGTACCGCTCCCGGATCGATGCGGGAGGATGGGTGGAGGAGGTCTGGTACTCCCGATGGATGCTCGCTCTCTGCCAGACCGAGGGAACCGAGCGAGTCCGCCTCTGTATGGAGGCCTGGCAATCGCGCCCTCATCGTGCGGAGCCGCTCCATTCGATCGCCAATCACTTCCGGCTCAACGGCGATTCCGAACGAGCCATGGTCTTTGCGGAGAAGGGCCGGACCATGCCCTATCCCGCGAACGACCTACTCTTCATCGATGACCGGATCTACCGGGAAGGGTTTGACGAGGAGGTGAGCATCTGCGGCTACTACAGCCCCGATCCTTCCCGACGCTTCGCCGGCAGGGAAGCATGTTTCTCTCTCGCCACCCGCAGGGACGTCAGCGGCTCGACGCGCGCGATTGCCCGTTCGAACTCGGCCTTCTATGCGGCTCGATTCGACGAGATGTTCCCCGGTGCGACCGCGTGCTCGATCCCTTTCACTCCCGAACCTGGATGGCTCCCGGCCAACCCATCCATTACTCGAACTTCCGCGGGCTGGGTAGGCATCATTCGAACGGTGAACTACAGGATCGAGAATGGCAGCTATCAGCTTCCCGCTGGTGATCGGGTCGTGCGGACCCGGAACCATCTCGTACGACTCACCGACTCATTCGATATCTCATCCACTCGCGAGATAGACGAAGCGTCCGACGCACCGGTACTCCCGGAGGCGAGAATCCGGGGGTACGAAGATTGTCGAATCTTCGCCTGGCGGAGCGGCCTCTGGGCCTCCGCGACGGTCGCCGATCGATCAGACCGATGCGAGATGATTCTCCTCGAGCTCGATTTCGATGGAACGGTTCGCTCCGAACACCGTATGCCCGGTCCCGTGGCGGATCGTCATGAGAAGAACTGGGCCCCACTGGTATTCGGCGAGGAGCTGCTTTTTCTTTATCTGAGTGATCCGACGATTCTGATGCGCTACGATCCGGCTTCCGAAACCGTCACCGAGCTGACCCGTCAGATCCCGCCGTTCGCGCTCGAACACCTCCGGGGGGGATCGCAACTCGTGCCCGTCGACGACGGGTGGATCTATCTCGCACACGATGTCTCCGCGGTTCACGGGTCAGAGCGTGTCTACCTGCATCGGTTCGTTCATCTGAATGACGCGTTCGCCATCGATGCCATCACCGACCCCTTCTACTTCGCGCGAAAGGGAATCGAGTTCGCGTCCGGACTCGCCCGCGATGGCGACTGCCTCGTCGCGTCATTCGGTGTCAATGACGGCGCGGCGCATCTCGCCACGTTCGATCTCCCCTTGGTGGTGTCCCAGCTGCACCGCTCCGCCGATCCCGCGGATCGTTCCCGCTCGGTGGCCCGGACGGTTCCTGAGCCAGCGAAACGACTGACGTTGGTCACAGCGCTGTTCGACCTGCAGCGAAGGGAGCCGTCCCGTGAACGCGGTCTCGAGTTCTACCTCCGTAGTGGTGAAACGATCCTTTCTCTCAACCAGGATCTGGTGATCTTCACCGAACCAGAGCTCGTTGCCACGATCGCGGCTCGGCGTCGCTCGGCGGGATTGGAATCTCGTACTCACCTCGTCCCGCTTCGGCTCGAGGATTTCCCGGTCTGGTCCGATGTCGATCGCATCCGCGTTGCCCGCGACACGAGTCCGGTGCACAACGAGAATCCGCGGAAGGACACCGCACTCTACGTGGCTTTGACCTGGTCGAAGTTCTGGATGGTGGGCGAAGCCATCCGTCGCAATCCTCACCAGTCGACGCACTTCGGCTGGATCGATCTCGGTCTCTCCCACGTGGCGAGTTTCCGTCATGCGCAGGAAGACGGGATATTCACCACACCCTCCGATCGCATCGGCCTGACCACGATGCGTCCCTTCGATCGTCGGGACGTCGCCGACCTCGAGGACTATCTCTCTCTCGTCCGCGGATTCGTCGCATGCGGGTACCTCGCTGGCAGCCGGGCCGCGATGGAGAAGCTCGTCTCGCGGTTCGAGAACCGGTGCCGGGATTCCCTCGCCCGTGGTTTCGCCCCCTCCGAAGAACAGATCCTCCCTCTCATCGCCCTTGATCATCCGGAGCTTTTCGACGTCGTCTACGCCGATTATCGGTCGATCCTCGACAATCAGGTTTACCTGCGCTCGCCAGTGAATCTTCTGTTTCAACTTCGCCTGGGCCGGGAGCGGGGTGACTGGGATCGCGGCGCCGACATCGCCAGGCGGTTGCTGCAGAGCCTCGAGAGCGGCAGGTTCGAAGGCTCCCCCCTCGAGCTCGCCGAACTTTTCGAGGAGCTCTCCCTGGCGGCCGAGCAAGCCGAGGCTCCACTCAACGACCTCGCCTCCCGCATCGACCGGCACCGCACTCGCTGACAGGTGATGGACGCCTAAGATAAGTTCGCTCGGCGATCCGGCGGTGGAGGCTGCCGGATCGCCTTCCTATCCCGGCTGCAGAAGCCAGAAGCTGGCGGAGCTGATAGCATCAGATCCGGAGGATTCGTATGAAGAGCCGTCTGATCGTTCTGCTGGTGGTGATGTGTGCGTCGAGCTCGGTACCTGCTCAGGAGGGTGCTGCGAGCGGTGCGCCGGCTGGTACCTGGAGAGGAGCGATCGAGCTTCCGAATGGAGCGCTGGATATCGCTGTGACGCTCGAGCAGGTCGAAGGCGAGTGGTCCGGGACGATCGACATTCCGGCACAGGGTCTTCGCGGCTTCGAGCTTTCCGCCGTCACGATTGAGCCACCACGCGTCCATTTCGAGATGCAGGGAATCCCCGGGGCGCCAGCCTTCGAAGGCACGCTCTCGGAGTCGGGTCAGTCGATCGCCGGAACCTTCACTCAGGGACAGGCTTCGCTTCCCTTCAGTCTCGAGCGCACCACCGACGACGAGGTGGAAGAGGAGTTAGTGGTCCCGGCGACCCCGGTTCCGGGTGAAGGGCTGGCCGGTGACTGGATGGGTGCCCTCGACGTCGGACCGATGGATCTGAGGCTGGCTCTCCAGGTCAGCGCGGCCGGCGATGACAAGTGGAGCGCAACTCTCGACAGCGTCGACCAGGGGACGCAGATGAACGTCGATTCGATCACGCTGAAGGCCGGGGTCGTCGAGCTCTCGATTCACAGCATCGGCGCCTCGTACAAAGGGACGATGAACGAGGACGGTAGCGCAATCGATGGGACGTGGTCACAGGGAGGACGCGATCTTCCTCTCACGCTCAACCGTCTCGCGGAGCCTTTCGCGCTGAAGCGTACGCAGACGCCCCAACCACCATTCCCGTACGAAGCCACAGATGTGACGTTCCGCAACGAGAAAGCGAAGATCGATCTCGCCGGAACGCTCGTCATCCCTGACGGGGATGGACCATTTCCGGCGGTGGTCTTCGTGACCGGCTCGGGTCCGCAGGATCGGGACGAGGCGCTCATGGGGCACAAGCCGTTTCTCGTTGTCGCTGATCATCTCGCCCGGAGAGGCATCGCGTCCCTCCGCTACGACGATCGAGGGTTTGGCGCGTCCGGGGGAAACCACCTGCAGTCGACGGTCGGCGACTTCGCAACTGACGTGGAGTCGGCTCTCGCATTCCTGGCTGAACAACCCGCGATCGATCACGACGCTACGGGTATCTTCGGTCACAGTGAGGGCGGATTGTCGGCCGTGATCGTTGCCTCGAGGAACGAGGACGTCGATTTTCTCGTTCTCGCCGCTCCTCCCGGGGAGCCGCTCGACGCACTCCTGATGCGCCAGACCGAAGCGATGCTGCGTCAGCAGGGGATCGTCGACGATCCCCTGCTCGAGCGCGTACTCGCGATGCAGGCGGAAGATATCGAGATGATCACCGACGCCTCGCTGACGGAGGATGAGCTGCGTCACAAACTGAAGGATGTCGGGGAGAATCGCCTGGCAGAGCTGAGTGCCGCAGAGGCCGAGCAAATCGGCTACAACTCCGCGGCGATCGAGGCGGGAATCGCGCAGACCACCAATCCGTGGTTTCGATCGCTGCTGCGCGAGAATCCGGCGCCATATATCGAGAAGGTCAAGGTTCCCGTTCTCGCACTCTTCGGAGAAAGAGACATCCAGGTCGATGCCTCGGTCAATGCACCGATCGTCGAGGCGGCACTCGCGGCTGCAGAGACCGAGGATTACGAGGTTCACGTTCTCGAGGAGTTGAATCACCTCTTCCAGCACGCCGAGACGGGGGCGATCTCCGAGTATCGGATGATCGAGGAGACGTTTGCTCCCGAGGCGCTGGAGCTGATCTCTGACTGGATCACCAGTCGTTTCGGAAACGAACTGGCGGGGCCCTGAATAGGTGTGGGCAGTAGGAGGGACGGTGCGCGAGTCGTCAACGCGGCGCGGCGCACTTGCTGATCCTGGCCGCGGTGGCGAGAATGGCAACGTGTCGAGAAGCCATGCGGGGCCTTCTGGCGCCGATTCCGCACGAGCCTGAGCATTGCCATGCGCACCCCCCGCCGACCATCGACTGTCGCGCTCGTCGTCTCTGCCTCGATCGTCGTTCTCTGTCTCGGCGCACTCGTGATCCTGCCGATGATGATGTCGGCGCGGGTGGATCGAATGCGAACGACGTTGAGCGAGCACGCCGATCCAGCTCGGTCGGAGCTCAACGAGATCAGCTTCCGAATGAGCGAGCAGATCGCGGCACTGACCCGCGCGATTGCGTCGGAGGATGAGCGCTATGTCGGGAAGTACCGCGGCGCGATACAGCCACAGGTGACGGCCCTCCAGGCACTCGAAGCGCACCGCGGATACCTCGGTGAGGACTTCGACCAAGGGCTCGACAATCTGAAAGGACGGTTGATGCTCTGGCATCGCTCAGTCGAACAGAGCGTCGAGCTGCAGAGTCTGATGTTCGATGCGAATTACACCGAAGTGATCCAGGCCATCCGCCAGATGGAGCAGTCCCTGACCAAATTTCAGTCGGGACGACGACAGGAAGTCGAGCGGCTCGCGAGTGCGCAGGTCAGGTTGTCCTTTGGGCTCGTCATCGCTGCTGGAGCTGCGGCCGCGATTGTTCTCTGGATGATGGTGCGGCTGCGCACTCTCGCCGAGGCCCTCGAAAAAGAATCGGCCGCGCGGGAGGAGGCGCTCGAACGCCAGAAGGAACTGGTGATGAACCGGGAGAAGATCCTCAGCGTCGTCTCTCACGATCTCAGAAGCCCTCTCACGACCGTATCGCTGGCGACCCAGATGATTCCCGAGAGCTCACCATCCGAGCAGTCCGAACATGTCGACACCATCATGACCTCGACACGACGCATGGAACGGCTGATCCAGGATCTCCTCGACGTAACGAAGATCGATCACGCAGGGTTGAGTATTCGCGAGGAAGTGATCGAGGTCGGCGCCGTCATTGATGACGTCGTCGCGGGCCACCGAAGAATTGCAGAGTCACGCGACATAGAACTGCTGGTGGAGATGGAGCCTTCGCTGTCGCGGATTGTCGGCGATCCTGACCGGCTGGCCCAGGCGATGGGAAACCTGATCGGCAACGCGTTCAAGTTTACGCCGCCCGGGGGAACGGTGGGCCTCGAGGTCGCACAGAGGGATGGCCTGGTTCGATTTGAAGTCTCCGACACCGGCCCGGGGATCGATCAGTCGGACATCCCGCACCTGTTCGAGCCGTTCTGGCAGGCCGAGGATACGGCTCACATGGGAGCTGGACTGGGACTCAAGATTACGCGCGCCATTATCGAGGCCCACGGCGGGCACATCGAGGTCAGGAACAACGTCGCCGGCGGAGCGACGTTCGCGTTCACGATCCCGGCAATGGAAGAGCCCGACGAGCGAAACTCCTGAGCTTTCCCAGAATCGGCAACAATGCCCATCTGGGCGTTCACACCCGCTCGGCCGGTATTCGCGAGCCGAGCACGATGCGGAGACGGTGATCCGCTCTGTCGTCGACGAGAGGGATTGCTTGGGAGTCGACCCTCCTCCCATCGAGCTCCGCGAGCACGACCTCCACGTAGTGAGGCGCAGCGTTCTCGACTTCGATCAGGTACTTCGTGTATCCGAATCGCCACGCAATCGAAAATCCCGGCCATGACGGCGGAATGCACGGCGCGACCTCGAAGCTCGCGCCGTGGCGGCGGAGCCCGAGGATTCCTTCGATCGCCACACGGTAGAGCCATCCGGCCGAGCCGGTGTACCAGGTCCAACCGCCGCGGCCTCGATGCTCCGGATGGTCGTAGACGTCTCCCGCCACCGCATACGGTTCGGTTTTGTAGCGGGCGAGATCGGAATCCGTTCGCGTGTGGTTGATGGGGTTGAGCATGTGAAACAGCTCCATCGCTTCGTCGCCGCGTCCGAGTCGCGTCAGCGCGAGAACGACCCATTGTGCCGCGTGCGTGTACTGGCCGCCGTTCTCGCGCACGCCCGGGATGTAGCCTTTGATGTATCCGGGATCCAGCTTCGTGTCGTCGAACGGAGGAGTGAGAAGAAGGACGACCCCCGATGCCTTGCGGACCAGATGTGCGCGCACGGCATCCATCGCCCGTTCCGCTCGCTCGCGCGGCGCGGCGCCGGACAATACCGCCCAGCTCTGTGTCAGCGAGTCGATCTTTCCCTCGACATTTCGCGACGACCCGAGCGGAGTGCCATCGTCGAAGTAGGCCCGCTGGTACCATTCGCCGTCCCACGTCTGTTCGAGCATCGCGCCGAGGCGGGTCTGCTCTGCGAGATAGCGATCAGCTCGCGCGTGGTCGCCTCTCTCGCGGCACCACGGGGCGGCAAGTCCGAGGATCATATGAAGGAACTGGCCGACGAAGACGCTCTCTCCGCGACCCTCCACTCCGATCCGGTTGAAGCCGTCGTTCCAGTCGCAGCTCCCGATGAGCGGCAACCCTCGCGCACCCGAAGGAAGCGATTTCTCGATGGCTCGAACACAATGCTCGTACAGCGTCCCCTTCTGGCTGGAAACCTCGGGTAGTCCGAATGCTTCTGCTTCGCCCTCGAGCAGGGGAGGCCCCTCGAGAAACGGGATCCGCGACTTGAGGATGCTCTCGTCGCCGGTGGTACGGACATACTCTGCGGTCGCCCAGGGCAGCCACAACAGGTCGTCCGAACAACGCGTGCGGATGCCGTGGCCGCTCTTCGGATTCCACCAGTGCTGCACGTCTCCCTCGACGAACTGCCGCGCCGCCGCGCGCAGAATGTGGTCGCGCGTCAGATCGGGACGGACGAACATGAGGGCCATGACATCCTGCAGTTGATCGCGAAATCCGAACGCGCCGCTGGCCTGGTAGTAGCCGGAGCGCGCCCATATACGTGCGGCGAGGTCCTGATAGAGCAGCCAGCGATTGACGAGGATGTCGAACGAATCATCGGGTGTCGATATGCGGATCGATCCGAGCAACTCGTCCCAGAACGTCTCCACCGCTGCAAGCTCGCTCCACGCGGCCTCGGGATCTCTGTACTTGTCCAGCATCCGCTTCGCATCGACGAGATTCGCCCCCTGTCCGAGCTGGAAGACGACCTGCCGAGTCTCTCCGGGTTCGAGCTCGAGCGAGACCTGGATCGCCGCACACGGATCGAGCCCCGCGCCGAAGCGTCGCTGGAGCTCCGGCTGGCCGAGCGCCGAAGCGCGCGCGAGTGAGCCGTTGCGGCCGAGGAACTCGCGACGATCACCGGTCGCCGATCGGACCGGCCCGGTGGCACCCGCGAACGCGATTCGTTCCGACGGAGTCTCACCATAGAGCTGCCGCGCGAAGATGTCACCCGTGAAGGTGTCGTGACTCGTCATCACGTAGCGCGACATGCCCGGCTTCGGGGGACCGAGCCACCAGTCGTTGTAAGAGAAAAGCGAGAGCCTGCGCGTTTGATTCGAGCGGTTCTTCAACGTCAGGATAGTCAACTTCACCGGGTCTTCTTTCGCGACGAAAACGGCGAGCTCCTGCTCGAATCCATGTGCATTGCGTGCGAACCGCGTCACTCCCGCCGCGTGCCGCACCACCCAGCGAGACGATCGTGCGTTTCTCCGGAGCGGACCCGGCGTCGCTCCCCACACGGTGCCGGTCTCCTCATCGCGGATGAAGACCGCTTCGGATGTGGGATCAGTCACGGCGTCGTTCGCGAACGGCGTCAGCCGGTTCTCGCGCGCGTTCTCCGCCCAGGTATGTGCCGAGCCCGACGAGGTGACGATCGAGCCGAACACCGGGTTCGCGAGCACGTTGATCCACGGGAGGGGAGTCTCGCGATCCCCTTCCAGAACGATCACGTAGTCCTTTCCGTCTCTTGCAAATCCGCCGATCCCGTTATCCATGACGAGCGGTGGAATGGCAACCTCTTCCTGGGGCTCCTCTCCTTCGGTCGGCTCGTCCACCAGCGCCGCCGGAAGCGGATACGGCACGCTCGTCGGCTCTTCGATGTCACCGCGATCGAGCTGCTGGTCGAGCCTCCCTCGATCTCCGTAGAGCGTAACGCGGGCCACGGTTGCCAACAGCGTGATCTCCTTTTCCGGCATCGCATCGGCGCGCAGGAGGAACACTCCGCCGCTCTTGCCCACCCATCCACCGAACGGGCCCAGGCCGATCACTGCGGTCAGCTCGGCCTGCAGTTCGTCGCGATACGACGCTTCATGATGGTTGAGGATCACGAGGTCCGCCCGCAGGCCTTTGAGTCTCCACTGTTCCTGCGCGCGCAGTATCTGGTTCACGAGTGCAAGATCTCCAGGCCCGGTCACACGCACGAGGACGATGGGAAGGTCGCCGGAGATGGAGTGTCCCCACAATCCCGATTGTCCGAGCTCGTTTCGCTCGAGGACCGCGGGATCCTCACGCAGGGTGGTGTCGGAGAAGAACACGCGCGAGCCGAGCCGGTCGAACACCTGGACCTCTTCCGCGCTGACGCCGAGGTGGCGGAGTGCGACCTGGTTATGAGTGTAGGCTGAGGAGAAGGTGCGCGCTGCCACTCCCGGATCGTGGTACTTCTGCGCCAACGCCAGCGCCGCCGCTGGGTCGTTCGCCACTCCCGTGGTGAAGGAGAGTCGCGCAAAGCCGCCAGGTGCGAGACGGAGCCTGGTGCGGAGGCTGAGGACAGGATCGAGCACGGCCCCGACCGTTTCCGAGAGCGGCCGTCCGTCGAGAGAGATCGGGTTGTCAGGGCCTCGTCCGCGCCCGAAAAACTTTGCGCGATCGGTTTCCCATTCGACGCGGGTGCGCGTCATTGCGTCGAACGACAGAACATGAAAGGCGGTCACGGGCGGATCGTCGGGACTCCGCGGCCGGCGGCGCGCGAGGAGGGCCGTCGACGGCTGCAGCCATTCGGTTTCGACGAACAATTTGCCAAACGCCGGATGCGCGAAGTCTTCCGGGCGCGATGCGAGTGAGATTTCAACGAGGCTCGTCACCTCGATCTCGCGCGTCCGTCCGCTTCTGTTGGTCAGCGCGATTCTTCTTACTTCCGCGTCGTCTTCAGACGACACTGCGATCTCGAGGCGAAGGCCGATCTCGTGATCGCGACGCTCGAATACGGCTTTGTCGGCGAAGAACTCAGCCGTGTACCCCGAGCCCTCCACTCCGATCGGCTGATACGTGGCGGACCAGACCTCCCCGGAGTGAACGTCGCGCAGGTAGATGAACTGACTGCCCGGGTCGGAGGTGCGATCTTCCCTCCAGCGTGTAATGGCTCGCTCGCCGCGGACGCTCGACCCTCCTCCCGAGTTCGTGACGAAAACGGTGTACGAGCCGTTGGAGAGGATCTGCGCGCTCGGGTGATGGCGATGGGGGGAGCGGATGCGGCGGGGTGCTCGTCCCGGCGGCGCCGGCGTGCGATGCGTCTCCTCGGCAGGCCGCGGCTCGATGATCGCGGCAGCGCGCGGCGTGCGCTCCTGAAGCAGCAACTCCGTCGCACGAATCCGCGCGTCGGAATGGAACCGCTCGATCATGATGTCCCGGACCAGGACGTTCGCCAGCGCGACCAGAGTCATCCCCTGGTGATGAGCAAAGTACGTCTGCAGCACCACGCCCGGGTGAGCGTCCGTCCTCGGCGTCGATTCGTCTTGACTGTCACGCGGCGTGTAGTCGATCGCCTCGTAGTAGCCGAACGTGCCGAAGGCCTTCTCATTCGCAAGTCGACGGAAGTTGTCCGCGGCGCTTGACGGATCGACCAGAGCGGCGAGCGCCGTCGCATGTGGAGTGACGACGATTTCGTCGGCCAGTCCTCGTTTCAATCCGAGTCCCGGCACCCCGAACGCCTTGTACTGATAGTTCCCGAGACGGTCGCGGAGGTTGTAGGCCGTCTCCGAGATTCCCCATGGAATCTTCCGGCTCCTGCCATAGGCGATCTGACGCCGCACGACAGCGCGGCATGTGCGATCGAGCAGCGTTCCGGGGTACGTCTTCGTCAGCAGAAGAGGCATCAGGTACTCGAACATCGAGCCGCTCCAGGACAAAAGTGCCGGCACGCCGTCGACACTCACGACGGGGCGCCCGAGGTGGAACCAGTGCTCGACTCGCAGATCGCCCTTGGCGATGGCAAGGAAGCTGGCGAGACGTGCTTCGGAGGCGAGCAGGTCGTAGTAGCCGTGGTCGAGAGCCCCGGGACCCGCGCTGTCGTCGAGGCGATAGCCGATGGAGAGCAGTTTGCGCTCCTCCTCATAGAGAAATCCGAAGCTCGTCTCGTTCGCAAAACGTTCGGAGTGGTCTGCGAGGCTCTTGAGCCTCTCGGAGAACGGTTCGCTGGTGACCGCCAGAGCGCGGCATCCCGCGGCGAGTGCGAGAAGCGCAGCGGCGAAGTTACCGCTGTCGACAGTGGACACGTACCGCGGGTTCATCGGCGCCAGACTCTCCGTGTCGTACCAGTTCAGCAGATGTCCTTCGTAGCGCTCGAGTCCTTCGACCGTCGTGAGCATCGCCTCGAGCCGATCGACCATCGGCGCGATCGCGAGGAATCCGAGGTCGTGAGCGGCGAGGGTCGACAGCAACGCGAGTCCGATGTTCGTCGGACTGGTGCGATGTGCGACGAACGAGTCCCTCCCTTCCTGAATATTGTCGGGCGGCAGGAAGTGATCGACGGGACCGACGTGCGTTTCGAAATAGCCCCACGACTTGCGGGCAATGTCGAGCAGCAGTTCCCGATCTTCCTGCGCGAGCTCGTGACGATGGTCGGGGATCGGCTGGCTGAGCCAGTACGCGATGAGTGGGGCGAAGAGCCAGAGAACGGCGAAGGGAATCGCGAGGGGCAGCGCTCCCGGCCGGACCGCGATGACGAGAGCGACGGTGATCAGCGCGGCAATCGGGCTCGCTGCCATTTCGCGGAAGAACGAGGCTGTGCCACCGCGCTGAAGCCGCGTTGCCTGCGCCGCCGCCGTCTCCCACTCGAGGAGCCGTCGATCGAGGATGAGCCGCACCAGCGTGATCGCGATCGCCTGAACCATTTCCCAGGCGTGAAACGGAAGGAGCACGAGCGTGAGAAGTGCCTGGGCGAACGAGGTCGTGACGTCGTCCACGACGGCTCGGAGATGAACCTTCGACGGTTCCTCCGGGCTTGGCCAGCGAAGCGCCTGCAAGAGTGAGGTCAGCAGAGGAAAGGCGACGACCGTCAGGCCGCCGAGCGTCCAGAGTAGCGGAGATCCGGGAAGGAACGTCCACGCGGCTGCAAAGAAGATGAAGAGTCCGGGCGAGACCAGACTCCGCCGGAGGTTGTCGAAGATCTTCCACTGGCTGATGACCGGGAGTGTGTTCCGGGCGAGTCCGTCACGCGAAGGAACCCACGGCAGGAGCCAGCGGAGGATCTGCCAGTCGCCGCGGACCCACCGGCGCTGTCGCCGCGCGTGGGCGAGCACATTCGCCGGATAGTCGTCGACGAGCTCCACGTCGGTCACCAGGGCGGTTCTCGCGTAGAGCCCCTCGAAGAGATCGTGCGAGAGAAGCGTGTCGTCCGGGGCGCGTCCTTCCTGGCTCTCGCGGAACGCGTCGACGTCGTACAGCGCCTTGCCGGTATAGCTTCCTTCGGCAAACAGATCCTGATAGGTGTCCGATACCGCCGTGGTGTAGGGGTCGACGCCGGTGTGCCCCGCGTAGACGCGGGCAAAGAGCGACCCTGCGGAGCTTGCGTGGGTGACGCTCACGCGAGGTTGAAGGATTCCGTAGCCTTCGACGACCCGGCCGAGCTTCGCGTCGAAGAGGGGACGGTTGAGGGGATGGGCCAGGATACCGACGAGCGTGCGCGCCACGTCCCGAGGCAGCCGCGTGTCGCTGTCGAGGGTCAGCACGTAACGAATGAGCGGAAGGATCGAGAGATCGCCGACGCACCTGGTGAAGCTCGTATCGGTCGATCCGCGAAGGAGCCGGTTGAACTCCTCGATCTTCCCCCTCTTTCGCTCCCACCCCATGAACACGCCTTCCTTCGGGTTCCAGAGACGCGCGCGGTGAAAGAGAAAAAAGCGATCCTTCCGGGCCCCGCCGTGGCGGCGGTTGAGCTCCTCGATCCCTGCAACGGCCTCGGCGAGGATCGCATCGTCGCCCGGAAGCGATTCGGAGTCGGCATCGGGAAAATCGCCGAGGATCGCAAAGTAAATGTTGTCGTCCAGGTTGCCGAGGGCCTGCACCTCGAGGTGATCGAGCAGTCGATGCACGCCATCACTGCTGAAGAACAGCGTCGGAATGGCGACCATCGTGCGGTCGCTGGCGGGAATCCCGTCCCTGTAGTCGAGCCGTGCGAGCCGGCGAGGCGGAACCGTCGCGGCGGCCAGACGCTGCATGAGCTGGATTGCCAGCTCGCTCGCCGGGATCAGTGCGAGGAGGGCAGCAAGGAGCGCGATCTGGGGAGAGCCGATCCGCGCAGCGTAGAACCAGGCGACTGAAACAAGGATCGCAGTGAGAAGAGTGATCGAGCCGAGATAGCCACTGGTGGCGTGCGCGAAGGCGATTCGCCTCAGTCTCTGATGCAGTCGTGGTCTGCAGGCGATGTCGATCTCGAGCCCGCGTCTCCCGCCGCCGATGATGTGATACCCGACATGCGCTGCGCGATGCGCGGGTCCGAGCTCTTTCGCGGCCTGCCGCGCGCTCTCGATGGCACGAAGCGCGACTCCGATCTGTGCCTCACCGCTCGGACGGGCGAGCTCTTCGACGGCCTGCCGGTAGCGATCGCGGCTCCCGAAATCCATCTGCGGGTACGCCGAGGCCGGGTCACGTCGCAGGGCCTGCTCGACGAGGCTGACGCGTTCGAAGTAGCGGCTCCAGTCGAACGTGCCGCAGAAGCGAAGGCTGGTGATCGAGTTCTCCATCGAGACCAGGTCGGCTGATTCCCGCTGATGCTCGGCGCGGACGGCCTCCTCTGAGGAGGTCCCGCGCGCTTCGAGCGCGGCGTCGATACGGGCGGATAGTGCCGCAACGCGAGGATCGTGTTCCCGCAGACGTTGGCGAAGGTGCTCGACGAATGCCGGAGGGAGGTCGTCAGGAAGACGAGGCTCGGGAGAAGCGTCGAGCGCGGCCACCATCTCGTCGGCCCGGTTGCGCGACACACGCGCTTCGAGAATCAGATCGGCGAGAATGCGGACGTTCTCGAGGAGCGAGAGACGGAGCATGCTCGGCCAGGCCCAGAGCTCGCCGATGGTGAGAGGCGCGACATCCTGGAAGGCGGAGACAAAACGCGTCAGCCTCTCCGAATCGAGTCTGCCGTCGCCGTGCTGCACGAGCGCCACCGATAGCGCGTGAATTCGCGCCTGACCGGCGAGCTCTCGCGCCGCGAGCCTCGGCAGCTTGCGGTAGTAGCGGGTGGGGAGATCGTGAATGACCGAGCGCGACTCCGCCTCGAGGAGATGGAAGTTGTCGAGGAGCCATTCGGCGGCCGGGTCGACGACCTCGCCCCGCCGGCAGTCCTCGGAGAGCAGCCGGTAGGCGCTCCGGAGCGAGGCGACGCTCTCGCGCAGCCGGCCGAGCACGTCACGGCCACGCGCCCGTTCCGGCGTGAGTGTGAAGCGCGCGGCGAGAACCCGCGCCTGCTCCTCGAGAGCCTCTATGCTGAGGACCTCGCCACGTAGCGGTTCGTCTTCTTTCTGTTGACGCTTCGTGCGAATCCTCCTCTCGGGCTCCGGATCGGGTGAGGAATGCGGGCGAGTGACTCAGGAGACTGCACGATTCAGTCCGTGGCGCTCCATGGGCGGCGGGCTGATGCCTTCCGCAGGAGGTTGATGTCATCTCTCACCCTTTAGATCATCCGATCGACCGCTTCGGATGGAGGAACGGTAAGAGTCGATGTGGCGCGGCTGAACGGACTGGTGCGGTTCTCGGTCGGACACTGATTCGGGCCTCGCCCTCCCGTGCTGCGGATTGCAGGAACCCTCAGATCGGCTCGGCGACGAAGCGGTAACCGATCCACGGCTCGGTGATGATGTAGGTGGGGTTGGACGGGTCGGGCTCGAGTTTCTTGCGCAATGACCCCACGTGTACGCGAACTGTGTCGCGGGTCGTGGCGGGCGCATCGGCCCAGACCCGATCGATGATCTGGTTGAAGAACATCGGCTTTCCGGCATTGGATGCGAAGAGCTCCAGCAGAGCGTATTCCGTCGGTGTGAGTCGAACCTCGCGGGCACCCTGGGTCACGACCCGCCGCCCGAGATCGATGGTCAGGTCCTCGAACTGCAGGAGTTTCGGAGTCGCTGTACGTCGCAATTGAGCCCTGATTCGAGCAAACAGCTCGGGAAGCGAGAATGGTTTGACCACGTAGTCGTCGGCGCCGAGATCGAGCGCTCGAATCTTGTCGGACTCCCCGCCCCTTACGGAGATGACGATGATCGGCACCTGGGAGCGCCGCCTGATCTGGCGAATCAGTTCGAAACCGTCGATCCGTGGCATCGCCAGATCCGTGAGAATCAGAGAAACGTCCGGATGGAGTCGTGACAGGGCTTCCTCTCCATCCGCAGCGCCGATGGCGTTGAAGCCCTCTTCCTGCAACTCCGCAGTCAGTGTGGTCCGAATCGCGTCTTCGTCGTCGACTACGAGCACGAGATCGTTTCGCTTCATGATCTCTCCGCCCGCGTGGCGGTGGTCGATGACGGGAGGTCGACACGCGCCACGTTCCAGCCGTCATCGGTCGTCAGATAAGAAAGGGTGCCGCCGATTGCCCGAAGCAGTCCTTCGACGATTTCGAGTCCGAGCCCCCGCCGTCCGTGTCCGGAAGCATCGGAGTCGCCCGGGCTCGCGTTCCGCGCGGGCACCACAGCCATTCCAGGGCCACGATCCCAGACTTCGAGTCGAACCGAGGAGGTTCCTGGAATCGTGAGCGATCGGAGCATCAGAGGATCTCCCGGAGGCGAAGCGTTATCGGCATTTTCGACGAGATTGATCATCACCTCAAGCGCCAGAGCCGGATCGACGAAAAGATCGGGACAATCCTCCTCGACTTTCGCCACCACATCCCTGGTCCGGCTGATGGTCGGCAGACTTTCTCTGACGAGCCTGAAGAGATCGGCGGCTGGAGTTGGTTCGGGAGAGGGAGGTTCCACTCCTGCCTCGAGCCTCGCGAATGCCAGAAGCTTGTCGATCCGGCGTCTGAGGCGGCTCAGCTCCTGGTCGAGTGCATCGACCACCGCGCCGTCCTGAGCGGCCATCAGCCGGCGCAGTCTGCTGGCGTGAAGGGTCAGAGCAGTCAAAGGAGAGGCTAGATCGTGAGATACCGCTCGCAGCAACGATGTCTTCAGTCGCTCGCTCTCTCGAATGGCCTCGATGTGAGCCTGCTCCTGGAACAGCCGTTCCCGTTCGGCGGCCAACGCGAGCAACGTGGCAGTGTTCTCCAGCAGATTGAGGGCAGCGGTGGTGTGGCGAACGATGAAGACGCCCTCGGATTGTCCCGAGATCGAGAGCGGAAGGAAGATGTCCCTCTCCGGGCTTCCCGGGAAAGCGACCACTCTGCGATGGCGTCCGACACCGGCGATCACGTCCTCGTCGAGGTCTCCATGAGGACCGCGCCACCAGACCATGCGCTGCCGGTAGAAACTCCCGTCGAACAGGACGAGCCCACCCTCCTCGGCGGATACCGCCTCGAGCGCACGTCTCGCCGCCTCTTCGAGCCGCCCCGTGTGAGTCGTCGCCTGAAACAGATCGACGCTCAGCCGGTACATCGCCTCGATCTCGATCCGGCGAAGCTCCGCGGTGTTCGCTTCTCGTCGCGCCACCGTCACGAGCCTCCCTGCCAGAATCGATGCCGCGAGAAAGCATCCCAGTGCGATCCAGTTGTGCGGGTCCTCAATATTCCATGTCTGAAGAGGAGGCAGGAAGAAGTAGTTGAGGCAGGCTGTGCCGAGGACGCTGGCGATCACACCAGCCATCGTTCCTCTCCAGCCAGCCACGAAGAGAACGACCACGAGGAGGACGAGTGCGACGGTCGTCGGGTTCAGTCGCGCACTGCGCAGCACGAGGGTAGCCGCGGCGACGATTCCGGCTCCAATCGCCGCTTCCCGGCAGATCCGGAGGAGTTGTCGGAGCATCTGATGACCCCGATGACGAGTTGAGGAGATCGGCACCAGACGATCTTATTCGCACGTATCGCTTTCGGCTCGAAATCTTTATGAACCTTTCCGGACCCGTTCCGGACTTCCTTGCAGGCCTGATCCTACGATCAGGAAGGTGAATAGAGGATCACATCCAGGTGGGTGCTCGAGATGAGCGCAACAGAGCGGTCGGAGCGAGACGTTCATCAGCGGGGCGGACTTCCCCTCCTGATGCTGACCGCCATTGGCATCGTCTACGGGGACATCGGGACCAGTCCGCTCTACGCGATCCGCGAATGCTTCCACGGACCACACGCAGTGAACGTGAGTGATGCGAACGTGCTCGGGGTTCTTTCGCTGGTGTTCTGGACCGTGGTGCTCGTCGTGACCGTCAAGTACACCTTCTACATTCTGCGCGCGGACAACGGCGGAGAAGGGGGTGTCCTCGCTCTGATGGCCGTGGCGGTCCGGGGAAGGGGACGGGCAGCGATTCTGACCAGTATCGGGCTGTTCGGCGCCGCTCTCCTCTACGGTGACGGGATGATCACGCCGGCGATCTCGGTACTGAGTGCAATCGAGGGCCTCGAGGTTGCGACACCGGTATTCTCCCCCTTCGTCATCCCGATCACGATCGTCATCCTGATCGGTCTGTTCGCCTTTCAGCACAAAGGCACCGCGGGAATCGGAAAGGTATTCGGTCCGATCGTTCTCGTGTGGTTCTCCGTGCTCGCGGTTCTCGGCATCGTGAGTATCTCGAAGACGCCGCTCGTGCTCCGTGCCGTGAGCCCGACTCATGCGGTGACGTTTTTCATCCAGAATGGACCGGCGGGCTATCTGGTCCTGGGTGCGGTCTTCCTGGTCGCAACGGGTGCAGAAGCGCTCTACGCCGACCTCGGTCATTTCGGCACGAGGCCCATTCGAATTGATTGGGTGGCCTTCGTCGCGCCAGCTCTACTTCTCAACTATTTTGGCCAGGGTGCACTTCTGCTGAGGAGCCCGGCGGCCGCGGACAACCCATTCTACAGAATGGCACCCGACTGGGCGCTGTATCCTCTGGTCGTCCTGGCCGCGATTGCCACGGTGATCGCCTCCCAGGCCGTAATCTCCGGTGTGTTCTCTCTGACACGACAGGCGATCCAGCTCGGTTTCGCGCCCAGGATGAAGATCGTCCACACCTCTCCGGGAGAGATCGGGCAGATCTACATGCCCGGCGTGAACTGGGGACTGCTCTTTGCCACGATCTCGCTCGTACTCGGCTTCAGATCCTCGAGCAACCTCGCCGCTGCCTATGGTGTCGCGGTGACGACGACCATGATCATCACGACCGTTCTCGCATTCGTGGTCGCGACACAGGTCTGGAAATGGCCGGTGCTTCCAGTCACTGCGATGACGATTCTCTTTCTTGCGGTCGACGTCTCGTTCTTCGGTGCGAACGTGGTGAAGATTGCGCAGGGAGGCTGGTTCCCGCTGCTGATTGCTTCGATCGTCTTCACGCTCTTCACGACATGGCGTTGGGGCCGCCGGACCATCTCCAGAGCGATTTCCGGCAGGAGCGTGCCGCCGGGGATGGTCATCGATGATGTGGGGCGGCGGCAGATCGCCCGTGTTTCCGGCACCGCAGTATTCCTGACGAGCGACCCTGAGACGACCCCCACCGCCTTTCTGCACAACATCAAACACAACCGAGTGGTCCACCAGCGGAATCTCTTCCTCACCGTCACGAACCGTGACGTGCCTTACGTGTCCGAGTCCGGGCGGATCGACGTCGACGATCTCGGCCATGGCTTCTACCGGATCGTCGCCCATTACGGATTCGTCGAAGACCCCGACGTACCGGGCATCGTGAAGAGAGTGGTGGAGGAGCATCGAGTTCCGGCGGATCTGAACGATCTGACCTATGTGATGAGCCGCAGCACGGTGGCCTCCAGTCGTCGCAATCTGATGACGAGATTCCGGGACCTGATCTTCGTCGTGATGTCCCGGAATGCGCTGAATCCCGTCTACTTCTTTCAGATCCCACCCAACAGAGTCATCGAGCTCGGACTGGTCCACGACCTTGCGGAACATGCTCGTCCATAACGAAACGGCCCGGAAGGCAAGAGCTTCCGACCGTCTCACCAAACGGTCCACGGGCGACTCGCGTGGAATGATCGAGCACCCGGTGCGAAAACGTGTCGTGTCCGCAACCATCATCCTGGGGTTCTGGGCGATCGCCGCGTGGGCAATCACGGTCATTGAACGGTCGGTGGGTCCTCAGGCACCCAGGTGGGCCACGGCTTTGTCGCTGAGCGTCCTCGTGTTCATTTCGTACGGCTACGAGCGTCTCGTCTCCCGCGGCCGCGGACTCACGCATGCGATCATCGTCGGAACGACATGGCTCTCTCTCTCGATCGCGGCCGAGCTGGTGGTGACGGGGCGGATCGGCTCAGGCTGGTACTCCATTCTGGGATCACCGGAGGAGGGTCTGCTCCGGATGATTCGGATGGTCGCCTGGATCTTTACGCCCACACTCTTTGCCCGTGGTCAGTAACCTCGAGCGAGTGCAGATGATAGCCCCCTGGACTTCTCGGAGCTGGTCAGGGTTGGTCATTTCTCCCGGCCCTCGATTTGACGGCTTTGCTATCCCTGGAACTGCTGATGAAGAAAACGAAATTACCTGACCGGCGCGACAGACAAACTCACGACGTGGCCTACCGAATCGCCATTGTCCTGGGAGTCGTGATATCGATGGCACTCGTCGTCCTCGTTTTCCTGCTTCTCTTTTCTTGAATCACATGGTCGCCGTGGGAGAGTGAGGTTTCCAGCGCCTATATAAGCTTCTCCGTTGCGGAAGGTTCGGCGACGGAAAGATGACGGTGCTCGAGATGCTCGACGACGCGCTTTTGGCAGGGGACGGCATTCTACCCTGAGAGGAACTCAATGGTCGCTGCATGTGCACTGGTGCGTGAAAGGCGGCCATCCCGGGTATAGAGCGGCGCCTCGAGCAGCTCCGCAAGGGCTACGTACGCCGCGTCATAAGCTGTGAGGTTCCGATGCAGCGCCCATATGCGTGGCAGGAGAAGCTCGTGACGGTGCCGTTCTATTGGAAGAGATTGAAGGTCTTCAATCGCCTCGGCCGCTCGACTCTGCCCCAACCCCTCGTGGAGCCGGTACCGGCGAAGAGCCTGGAGAACCTCGACATCGAGCAACTCCGGGACATGGACGTCGTGCTCCACGATGAGAGTCTCGGCCGCCTTCCACGATCCTGTCCGCAGAATCAGATCGACAATGACCGAGGCATCGAGGACGATCACTTCCGCTCGCGTTCCTGACGGACGACGATCGAAGGCAGAGTCCTGGGCTGGAAAGGCTCTCGGCTGCTGAGTCTTTCGAGCAACTGTGCGCGTGTCGGCCGCCCCGCGGAGACCCTCAACTCTCGCAGCAGGTAATCACTCAGCGTCAGGCCTTCCGATGCGGCTCGAGCTTTCAACTTCCGATGCATCGCATCCGGCATGTTTCGGATCTGGACCATCTTTCCCATACGACGAACGTAAGGCCATGTGTACTACATGTCAACATGCTGAGAACATGCACTTCTGAGCTTCCTGAAAATGCAATTGTCATTTCGAGGAATCTGGGAGGAATCCGGAGCCAGGGCCTCCCCGCCCAGATGTCTCAGTCACGATGAAGCCACGCCTTCGGAATGACAGCACCGGAAGAGCAACCTTCTGCGCCAACAACGAAGAGAATCGGCGGCCGGCCGGGCGCCGAACCCTTACCGTGCCCTGATCATCGACTCCTCTCTCCCGGAGCTTTACACCGCCTCCACATCACTGCATTCGCAGTTCATATCGCTCCCCTAAGCTCGAGCCACCAGAAACAGAGATGCCGTCGGGTACCCGGTCGACGAGCACCTCACATTCATCAAACCGGTCTGGACTTGGACGTCGAGGCCTCTGGGAGCTCAGAGAGAATTCATGAAAATCAAAACTTGTGTAGTCATTCTGTTTGTATCCGCAATCGCTCCTTTGGCACTGGCGCGCCAGGGGGCCATCAGTGGAATCGTCGTCGATGCGCGCAACGGCTCACCCGTCATCGGAGCCGAAGTTCGCGTCCAGGGAGCGGAGGCGGGTGGCAAGTCGGACCTGAACGGTCTCTTTCTCATCAACGTCGATGCGGGACGGTACCAGGTCGAGGTCCATCGTGACGGGTACCAGTCTGAAGTGGTCACCGGTGTCGACGTCGCTTCCGGCGGTGATCAGAACCTCGGAATCGTCCTGAACCCGAGCTCGAAGACCGAATCCGTTCGTACGGAAGTCGTCGCCGAGAACGACATGGTCGGGACGACGACTCCGCAGTTGCCCATCGTCGGCGATGTGGACGTGGCGCCGACCTCCTACACCGAGGTCGTCACGGTCGCTGCCGAAGCTTCAGATGCAACCGAAGAAGCGATGCTCATCGAGCGGAAAACGGCCGATGACATCAGCGACGGCATCGGACGACAGGAGATTTCGAAGACGGCAGATTCAACGAGCGCTGGCGTGATGAGACGCGTTACGGGCGTGACGCTGCAGGACAACAAGTACGTGTACGTCCGTGGTCTCGGGGAACGTTACAGCCAGACAACGATGAACGGTACGACGATTCCGACGACCGAGCCGGAAAAGCGGGTCGTTCCGCTCGACCTGTTCTCGGCGAACCTTCTCCAGAAGATTACAGTTGCCAAATCGTACTCGCCAGACAAGCCGGGCGACTTTGCAGCGGGCATGGTCGAGATGGAGACGCTCGACTATCCCTCGAACTTCACCCTGTCCGTCTCGTTCGGCGGCGGTTACAGCGCAGACGTCACGGGAGCGCCGATCGCGACCTACGGTGGGGCCCTCGGATTCCTCGGTAGCGGTGGGCAGAGTGCTCCGGCCGGCCTTCCGAGTGATCGTGTAACGCGTGGTGGATTGCTCGGTGGCGGCTACACGGCCGAAGAGCTTCAGAGCTTCAGCAATCTCTTTGTGGGCACGTGGGAGCCGACGATGGAGGAAGCTCCTCTCGATCAGAGTTACAGCCTCACGGTCGGCAACTCGTGGGGACGGCTCGGACTGGTGCTCTCGGGCAGCTACAGCAATGCGTACGATTACACCGAGGAGGAGCAGACGTATTACTCGCTCGGTCTCGGCGGGGTTCTCGATCAGGATCACGACTACGACTTCCAGATCTCGGACCAGACCGTGCGTCAGGGGATCGTGGCGAATTTCGCATTCAAGGCGACTGACAACCACCAGCTCAAATGGCGATCGTTCCTGACGGAGGTCGCGAGCTCAGAGGCTCGCTCCTTCGACGGTTTCAACAACGACGCAGGCAATCTCGTTCAGGACAACCGTCTTCGCTACGAGAACGAGAACATCCTCACCTCACAACTGAGCGGTGACCACTTCTTTGCCGCCGGTGGTCCAGCCGGAGGACTCTTCGACTGGAAACTCGCGTACTCCGAGGGGAAGCGGGATGGCAATCTGCGTGAGGTGCTTTATGAGCGTCAGGGTGATACGTACGTGCTCGCCGATGAGAGTCAGTCGGGGTTTCTCCTCTTCAATGATCTGACCGACCAAATCCTCGAGGGGACCGGAAACTGGTCGACTCTGTTCTACACGGATCGCTTCAGTGGGAACGTCAAGGTCGGCGGGTCGTACACCGGGCGCGAGCGTGATTTTCAGTCGCGACGCTTCCGATATGTCCCGCAGACGGGACACCGACTCGATCTGACGCTCTCTCCGGAAGAGTTGTTCGTTCCGGAGAACTTCGGTCGCCGGGGATTTCTGATCAATGAGGAGACGCGGGCCACAGACAGCTATACCGGAGCGCACGACATCCTCGGTGGTTACGTCATGGGTGATGTCACGATGGGCGACTGGCGCCTCGTCGCGGGGGCCCGGCTGGAGCAATCCGAACAGGAAGTGACGACCTTCGACCTGTTCGACATCGACAGGACTCCGATCACGACAGTCAACGACGAGACCGATGTCCTGCCGGCGTTGAACGTCAACTACACATGGAACTCGCGGACGAACCTGCGCGTGGCCTACAGCCAGACTGTCAATCGCCCTGAGTTCCGAGAGCTGGCACCATTCGAGTTCACCGACGTCATCGGTGGCCGGCCTGTCGTGGGAAACCCGAATCTGGAGCGTGCAAAGATCGCGAGTTACGATCTTCGCTGGGAGTTCTTTCCGACCTCGGGTGAAGTGATTGCTGCGAGTGTTTTCTACAAGAACATCGATCAGCCGATCGAGAGGGTTCTCGAAGCGACCGCGCAGATCAGGACGAGCTTCGCAAACGCCGAGGAAGCGAACAACTGGGGTGCGGAGCTGGAGTTCCGGCGAAACCTCGCGTTCCTCTCGGAGTCGCTCGAGTTCCTCAGTCTCAGCGCGAATTACACATGGGTCGACTCCGAGATCACGATTCCGGGTGAGGGCAACATTCTCACGACACTCAACCGTCCTCTGTCCGGTCAGGCGGAGAACGTGTTCAACACCGCCATAGAAGCCTCGCCGGGTTCGTGGGGAACGACCTTGCGCGTGCTCTACAACTACACGGGAGAGAAGATCTCCGACGTCGGCGCTCTCGGCATCCCGGACATCATCGAGGAAGCCCGTGACACGCTCGATCTGGTCTGGCTTCAGGATCTCGGCGCGTGGGCGAACGGAATGCGGTTCAAACTTTCAGGTGAGAATCTGCTCGACGAGGAGCGTTCGTGGACACAAGGCGGTCTTCTGCAGCGCCGCTATTCACCGGGTAGAGAGTTCTCTCTGAGCTTCAGCTACAAGTTGTAAGACGAGCGAACGCTCTTCCTCGCAACAGACTCACCGGCCGCCGGTGCCCCGTTCGGGTGCCGGCGGCTTTTTGTGTATGGCGGAGAGGCGTGCCTTCTCGTCGCAGCGCCGCGCAGGCGGCGTGACACAACCTAGCCCGCATTTCTCACCAGATATCGTAGCGAGGCGGCGGAGAGTGGTGCGGATGCAAGGCGCGCGAAGGTTCGGCCCCGCAGGCATAGTCGACACTATGTCGAGGAGCCGAATCGAGCGCAACGCAGCAGCCGCGCCGCTATCCGTCGCCGCAGTAGAAAGCTGGTGAGAAATGCGGGCTAGCCCAGGGCGTGAGCCCTGGGGCGTTGGAATGCACCAGAACAATCGAGCCCGCGCAGGCGGGCGACACGCCTTTCGCCGTCACTCCACGTCCCTCTTGTGTCGGCCGCCTGCGCGGCCTGCGGATCTTCAGGGGCTCCGTGTCCCAGGGCTCACGCCCTGGGCTAGGTTGTTGCGGCCCGCCTGCGCGGGCCTGAGCCCTTTGCTACGTCTGTCATTGGAGCGGCCCCGTCCACGGTGGTCTCCGCCGCCCTGCACAGGTGATTTACGGCGGCTTTACCTCACCCGCCAATTCGCTTGACTCCCCGTCGGTAGGCTCCTCCTACGAAACGTGACACATCAACGCAGCACCTATCGAAGGAGGAGTGAATGAAGTCGAAGTGTATCGCTGCAGCATTCATGCTGCTGGCGTCGGTACCCGCCTTTGCGGCCGGCCCGGTAGCGAACCGCCACATTGACCGCGGCATCAGCACGGATACGGGTGTGAGAGCACCTCTCGCTCACGCTGGCTGGGTGTCACAGGCCTCGCCTGCCGAGGTCGAAGCTTCGCTCGAGGCGGAGGCGACCCGCAGGCAGACTTATCCGGCCGTGCTCGTCGAGACGTCGAGCTACGCCTATCAGGCTGGTGACGAGATCGAGCTCTACCTGACTCTTGATCCAAACGGCTACAACGCCCCGGTCAGCTTCTATCTGTATCAGCAGGATCGCATGTCGGGCGAGAAGACCTACTACAACGTGTTCGACGGCTTCGGTGATGACGAGATCGATCTCTTCGGCGCAGCTGATGCCCCGGTCGCGGTGAACCTGCCGGCATTCGACCGTTTCCAGCTCTTTGGCGGCAACGGTGCTCTCGGCCAGGGAATCAGCGCGCCGTCGGGTGCTGCTCGCCTGCAGCATGTGTTCGAGGTTCGCAACGCTGACGGCTCGCGCGTTCTGTCGAAGTCGACGGCCAAGTTCAACATCGTCAACTCGATCTCGCCGGTCTCCGGAGACATCACCTCCGATCGGACGCTCAGCTGGGACACAGCGTGGGTTCTGCAGGGAGCCGTGTTCGTCCGCAATGGCGCAACGCTGACCATCGATCCCGGAACCGTGATCTACGGTGAGGGCGTTTCGCTCGGGACGCTCGTCGTCGCACGCGGCGGAAAGATCCACGCTGACGGGACCAACATGAACCCAATCGTCATGACCTCGGAGCTTCCGCTCGGGGAGCGTGGTCGTGCGAACTGGGGCGGTCTCATCATCAACGGTCGCGCTCCGGTCAACATCGGCACGGGTATCGGTGAGGGTGACACCGGCGAGTACGGCGGCAACGATCCGAACGACAACAGCGGCGTTCTCCGCTACATCCGTGTCGAGTACGCCGGAATCGAGTTCAGCCCCGACAACGAGCTCAACGGAATTGCGTTCCAGGGCGTGGGTCGCGGCACGATCGTCGACCACGTGCAGGTTCACTTCAACAAGGATGATGGCGTCGAGTTCTTTGGCGGCACCGTCAACGCCAGGTACCTCCTGCTGACCAGCAACGGCGATGACAACATCGACTGGGTCGAAGGGTGGACCGGCAACCTGCAGTTCGCCGCCGTGGTCCAGAGCGGTGACGACGCGGACCAGGGAATCGAGGCGGACAACAAGGACGCCGACAACAGCCTGCTACCGCGCTCGAACCCGAGTGTCTACAACGTGACGCTCGTCGGTGGCGACGCCTCCGGCAACGAGAGTGATGACGGCATCCTTCTTCGCGAAGGGACCGCCGGGAAGATCTACAACTCCATCGTAACCGGCTTTGGTGAGACGCACGTCGCGATCCGCAACTCGTCCACATTTGCTCAGGCGGCCTCCGGCGACCTGGTCGTCAACAACAACATCTTCTGGATGAACGCCGAGGAGTGGGACGAGGACAGCAATGGCGTGATCAATGCCGATGGTGCGGCGACCCGCGATCTCGTTCTCAACACATGGACGATGAATCGCATCGTCGATCCGATGCTCGCGTCACCGTTCATGCTGATTCAGCCCGATCTTTCGCTGCTCGAGGGTTCGCCTGCTCTTGACGTCAAGTACGTCAAGACGCCGCCGGACAACGGCTTCTTCGACACGACCGTCGACTACCTCGGTGCAATCGCTCCGGGCAACGACTGGGTGCTCGACGGCTGGGCGACCTTCTCCAGAGACTGATGAGAGCGAGACGATCACGATGAGACGCAACGTAGTCAATCTTCTGCTGATGATCCTGATGAGCTCCGCTTTCGGCTGCGCTCATGCGACAGCGCCTGCTGTCACGCCCTCCGGGACGGGTGAGGCGAGCGTCGAGGCGCTCGTGGACGAGTTCCTTCTCGCCCTCGGCAGTCATGATGAAGCGCGGCTCCGTGATCTGGCTCTGACCTATGAGGAGTTCGAAACCATCGTGTGGCCTGAGCTTCCGGCGAGCCATCCCGGGACGAACATGACTCCGGAGTTCGTGTGGAACAACTACGACATGAGGAGTCGGGTTCACTTCGACCGGCTGCTCGACAGGTTCGGAGGGCGGGAGCTCCAGCTCGAATCGATTCGCTTCGGCGAGCCCAGGCCATACAAGAACTTTCTCATCCACGATGACCCCGTACTCGTGCTCACAGCAGAAGACGGCAGTACTGAGGAGCATCTCCTCTTCGGCGCCATCATCGAGCACGACAACCGATTCAAGATCTACGGCTACAGCACTGATTGAACCGTATACCGAGGAGAAACTATATGAAAAAGATCGCCATGTTCGCGATGGCTCTCGCTTGTCTGGCACTTCCGCTGGCGGCGCAGACGACCTTCAGCACGACACTCACCGGCGCTGCCGAAACGACCGTCTGCGATGACGACGGCATCGGCTTCGCCATCATCAGAATCGAAGGAAACACGATCCAGTACTCGCTGCTCGTCCAGAACATCGGAACGGTCACGGGTGCCCACATTCACGAGGCGCCAGCGGGTGTGGCGGGCGATGTCGTGGTCAATCTGGAGCCGACGTTCGTAGGTGGCAACGCCACCGGCATGGTGGCCAGTCTCGACCAGGCCAAGATCAACGACATCGTGGCGAATCCATCGAACTACTACGTCAACGTGCACACCACTGAGTGCGCCGACGGCGCCATCCGAGGCCAGCTCGGCCAGGGTGGTCAGGACGTGATCTTCTTCCCGATCGTCGGTAGCGGACCGGGACAGAACCAGACGCGGTGGATCACCGATCTCCGCATCCTCAACCAGGAGAGCACCGCGGTCGATGCGACGCTGATGTTCTTCGATCAGTCGGCCAACGGGCTGGCGGCTCCCACGGCGACCACGACCATCCAGATTCCGGCGGGTCGCCAGATGGTTCTCGACAACGTGATCGAGACGCAGCTCGGTCTCGAGGAGTTCGGCGCGCTTAAGATCGTGGCCAGCGGTGATGTCCGTGCCGACGCCCGTATCCTCAACGACCGCCGTTCGAGCGCAGCCGGCACCGCCGGCTTCGCGATCGAGGGATTCGACCTCGACGATGCTGGCACGTCCGGCGTCCTCCCACTGCTCTCCCAGGGCGTCGACTTCCGCACGAACCTCGGGTACTTCAATCCGAGCGAGGAAACCGTCCAGCTCACCCTGATGGCCCGCAGCACGGTCGACGGATCGATCCTCGGAGAGGTGACCATCGACGTCCCGGGCTACAAGCAGGCCCAGGCTGGTGTGTACAGCATCATCAACACCGTTCCGGAAGGGCAGCGCGCACAGGAGAACTTCTACGTCACCTGGAGCTCGACCGCGCCGATCTTCGTCTACGGCTCGGTCGTCGACAACATCACCGGCGACTCGGTCTACATCGAATAGCGAGTCGAGTACCTGGTAGTAATCCAAGGCGGGCCTCCGGGCCCGCCTTTTTTTGTCCTCACAAAGCCCCAGTCACAAAGCAAGGCAGGGAGAGCTTGTCATCCTGAGCCGCCGGATCCCGCGAAGCGGGAGTAGGACGGTCGAAGGATCTCGTGGAGCCTACCGGCCCGAAGTTCGGCTAGAGTCAGGACGTACCCGATCCTTCCCCCGCGGAGCGGGGTCAGGATGACAAAATTCGGTTGGTCCATGACGAGACCGCACCGCTCGTTGCACAGAGGCTCGGCACGACAGAGCCGTGAATTCCCCGCGATTACGGCTTCAGCCGGGAGGAGCGCTATTCAACCCGGCTCAGCAGGATCAGTCCGGCAGAAGCGAAGTGCCGGAAGTCGCGATCGTGGGTGATGAGTGGAGCGTCATTGTCGATGCAGGCCTGCGCGATCAGGCAGTCCGCGACCCGAGCCTTCAACCCTTTGGCGAGCAGTTGTGCCCGGAGACGGCCAGTGCGCTCCCAGTAGCCGGCCTGCAGCGGGAGAATCCGCACGCCCGCGATTGCTGCCCTGGTGGACTCTTCCATCGTCGGTTCGCTGAGCAGCTCCGTCACGGCGAGGGGCGGCAGCGCAGCCCTTCGGCTTTTCAATGCGCTTACGACAAGGTCGACGTCCTGACCCTCCTCGCCCGACAGGAAACGCCGGAAGGAGCTCGTGTCAATCGCAATCAATCTCGATCCTCACGCTGGAAGTCGAGATCTTCGCTGAACGCGACAGACCCCTTGAGCCGGAGAATACGTTCATACGCCTCATTACCGGCCAGCTCCTCGAGCGCTCGCCGCACCGTGCCGGTAACGCCTTCTCCGGATACGCGCTGAGCACGCTTCAGAACCTCGGCAGGGACTTCGACTGTGATTTTCTTCGCTCGGGCCATACTGGTTATAATACCAGCATCAACACCAGCATTTCATGACGAAGGATCGGTGATGCACTGAGGGGACGAGCGATAGCCGTGCGATCCGCGGATGCGATCCTCGAATTGACGCGAGGGTGATCATGCGTAGAGGGGGCCGGGCGTCCTCGTCCGACTCGCGGAGGCTCCAGCCCTCCAGCAAGCCTCCTCCGCCCGTCGAGAGCCGCCTCAGTTCGATTACCGGGGGCGGCGCACGGCCCGCGCACGTGTGTTGGCGGGTCGAACGATCGTCTCTCGCAGTCGCCGAACGAATCCTTCTTCCGGCAGCAGACTCACCTCACTGCCGAGGATGACGAGGTCCCGGTTCCGCTGGAATGCGAACGGTGCGTAGAGATCGACTCCATTTGCATGATCCTGAACCACGACCGGGCTGGAGCCGATGATCTCGGCTGATCCGTCCGGAGATACTCGGATCAGGCTTGATCCACGTCGAGTTTGATCAAAGTAGTAGCCGGCGACAAGAAAATCCTTACCTGTCCACATCGCGCTGGTCGGTATGAAACGGTCCTGAGGTGCAATCTCGAGCTCGATCGAATCTCCGAAGCCGGAGATACTGGTCTCGATGAGGATCGCCTCCCCGCCCAGCAGTACGAGCGCCAGGCCATCTCCCCGGGCCAGGAGGATGCCGCTCTCGGCTTCAGTAGCGATCTGTTCCACGAGAGCGAAGCTGCGATCGAGGATTGCGAGGCCGACAGGATAAGGCTCGGCGGGGCAGAGAAACTCGCAGATCGCGAAGTCTTCAGTCCAGCCGAACAGGTAGTGGTCACCCAGGTCGAGCACGGCCGTCTCTCTTGGTTCTCTTTGGATTCTCGAGACCTCCGCCGGCCGGATCGTATGCCCATCATCAGAAACCCGTGCCACCATCATTGTGTCCAGCCACTCGACCCACGTGACGACGAAGCCGTCGGGGCCGTAGGTCAGTCCAGCCGGGTTGAATCCAATGAGCTGACCGTCGTCGACCCCGCGCATCTCCACGGGCTCCGGATCTCGCCAGGCTCCGTCCGCGAGATTCAGCCGGCGATAGCTGATCGACGACACGTCCGCCCAGACGACAAAGGCCTCGCCACCGCCGACGGCGACCGCCGCCTGCTTCTGTGCGTGCGGCGGAATCTCCGCAACCAGGTGGGTCGCGGCAGGACCGGTGTCTTCACGAGCGCCGACTGAGACGAAGAGATTCGCCGGCGCACTTGCGTTCGTCTCCTTCTCGTACCAGAGCATTGCGAGCTGGTCCTCGCTGAGGTCTGCATCGACGAGGAACTCGTGCGGTGGTGCCGAGGTCAGTCTCCGCGGCTCCGTGATCACGTCTTCGAGTGTGTAGACGAGCTCCTGCTGGTTCGTCGTGGTGACAGTCAGGCGCCGCCCGTCATCAACGGTAACCGTCTCCTGCTCGAACCATGGCGGAACGCTCTTCGTCTCAGTGATCTCGTAGCCATTGGTGGTGACCAGGAAAGAGCCGGAATCCGTGTATCGCAGGATCTTGTAGGCTCCGTCGTCGTACCAGACACTTCGCGGGCGACCACCAGTCCCGTACAGATCATCCAGATCGAGCTCGTTCAAAACCTCGCCCGAGGATGAGATCAGTCTGGCTGTCATGTTTCCCCAGCCGCTCCACGAATCGCCCGCGGCGGGAAGTTCTGCGGTTACGAGCAGAGCATGTTCTCCGTCGGTCGCGATGCGGACATCGTGGAAATGCTCGAGATCGAATGATCCAATCTGTTCGAGCTGGAGGTCGACACTGCCACTCCAGAGCTCGACCAGTCCCGAGTCGCTGTCGTAGCTGCTTCTCGCGATGAAGAGGTTCTCGTCCCGCATGTCTGCCCAGATCAGCGGCTCATATGTCGAAGTGCCCTCGATGGCTCCCCGGGCGAGGGTCATCCCGTGGCCGTCGATCATGGTGAAAGATGTCACGGACGGGCCACTGCCGTGCATGAACAGCGCTCGCACTCCGTCACTCGTGATGAAGCGGCCGTCAACCGGTTCCATGTCCAGGTCACGTACCGTGCCGTCATGGTCGAGCTTGAAAAAATCATCCGCCACGATCGTGCATCCTTCCCACGTGCGAAGGACCGCATGCGGCACCGACCCGCTCGCGCTGATCGGAACTCCCAGCGGATCGAGAACGGTTCCCTCGGTGCCGACACGAGCGGCAACGATGCCGCCTCCCTGCCGCGTGTCACTCCATGCGACGCAATACCCATCGTCGATGGCCACCGCACGAGGCGAACCGCGATGACCCGGAGCGGCGCCTGGTGTCGGATCCGTCATTACCTCCGAGGACGCGACGAGGAAGCGCGGCGTCTGCTCAGCAAACAGAGATGAGGCGAGTGGAAGGATCAGCAGGAGTGCGGTCGTGATCAGTGGTCGCTTCATCGTCATAGGTAACTCCCGTCAGAGTCCCCGTAATTGCACACTTTTAGAAAGGGTAGAAGCTTTTGTGAGCAAGAGCGCAGAGGTCGTCGCGGAATCCGAGAAGGATGCATCGCGCTCTGCAGCGCGCGCTCTCGAGCATCTTCACGATCTCGCCATGCTTCTTGTCTGGCGGTCAGTGGCTTGTCCGGATTTCCACTCTCGTCCTCGCGACCGCGGATCGTTTCATCGAAGCCAGGTTGATTATGGATCCACGCGAATTGTGGCGCTCATCGCTTCGCTCGGAACTTCGGTCATCTTCCGGCACTCAGGCGTAGAGCGATGTGCTTCAGCACACGTTGTCATATGTGGTGGGAGAGCGGCCGAATCATGTCTTTTTTACTTCGACTTCACATAGGCTTCACCTCCGCGGGACTCCTGCTCCTGCTGAAGAACGTTGCGGCGGGAAACTGAATGGAGAGGAAGCCAATGAAGAAGAATGTTCTGCTCATCCTGTTGCTCACCGTCTGCTCACTCGCGGCCGGAGCCCAGGAGAAGGCGTGGTACGAGAAGACGAAGCTGGGACTGCTCGCCTTCGGTGACTACTACTATGTTGCCCAGAGCCACAATGACTCGATCGAGGGTGAGAACGGTTTTTGGGTACGCCGCATCTACCTCACCTTCGACCACAAGTTCGACGATAAGCTGTCGGCGCGGCTGCGCTTCGAGGCAAATCATCCCGGCGACTTCCAGTCGTCCGGAGAGCTCGATCCGTTCGTCAAGGATGGCTGGGTCAAGTACAGGATCAATGATCAGCACGCCGTCGTCGCCGGGATTCAGCCGACCCCTGCGTTCTCGACGATCGAGGATTTCTGGGGTTACCGGCCGCTCGAGAAGACCCCGAACGATCTGTTCCGCATTAACTCCTCTCGTGACTTCGGCGTCGCCGCGCAGGGAGCGCTCAACCAGAGCGGCAGCCTGCAGTACCACGCGATGTTCGGCAACGGAAGCGGCGTTACCAATGAAACGAACCAGGACAAGTACTTCGGCGCCGCGGTGTCGTACGTCCCGAGTGACACGATGTTCGTTCAGCTCTACGCGGATCAGGACTCGAGGCCGGGCGACGCGGATCGTTCGACTCTACAAGGCTTTGCCGGTTTCTCCGGGGACCGCTGGCGCGCCGGAGTCCAGTACCTGACGCAGCAGCGCAACGCTCCCGCGGGCGACCAGGACGTGAGTCTCGCGTCATTGTTCGGAGTCTACGAGCTTTCGGAGACGATGACTCTGATCGGCCGGTTCGATCACTCTTTCGACCCGATCCCCGATGCTTCCCGAGTCGCCTACGTGCCTGTAGCATCGGGCGCAGACGTCAATTTCCTGCTCGTCGGTCTCGACGTCGCGCTCCACCCGAACGCTGGCATCATTCCAAACATCGAGTATCTGAGCTACGACGGGGCAGGCGGCGCGGAGCCGGACGACGACATCCTCCCGCGCCTGACGTTCTATCTGAAGTTCTGACACTCCATGTCATCCTGAGCGTTTTTACGACGTGTTGCGACGATGGGGATCAAAGAAACTGTCATTCCGAAGGAGCGGCTTCATCGCGGCTGAGAAATCTGGGCGGGTGGGCTGTGCCAGTCCGGCGATGTTTCCCCCACCCAGATTCCTCGCTCCGCTTCGGAATGACAGGTGTGGTGAATTCGGAGCTTCCTGGAGGTCGCCGCGAAATCAATTTACCTCGACTTTACATCCGCTTGAGGTCGTGCTCACCCGGCTCTGGCATTCTCTGCCACGGAGAGTCAGCACTTCTTCACGACATTCGTGTGCAAACGCGATCTGGTTCCGGAAGTCCAGGAAGCCTGAAGCAAACTCAACAGAAACAGGAGAACAACTCATGCAGAAGATCAAGCTGGGGATCATCCTCGCGCTGACAATTGCGCTCGCCGGATGTGGCGGCGGCGAACAGGAAGTGACTGATACCAACGCGGCTGGCGATCAGATAAGCGGCATGGTGGAGATCGATGGATCGAGCACCGTGTTTCCGATCACCGAGGCGGTCGCCGAGGAGTTCCAGGCGGCGCATCCGGGAGCTCGGGTGACGGTTGGGATTTCGGGCACCGGAGGTGGTTTCAAGAAGTTCTGCGGCGGCGAGACGGACATCTCGGACGCGTCGCGAGTCATCAAGGACAGTGAGAAAGAGCTCTGCGCACAGGCTGGTGTGAACTACATCGAGCTTCCGGTCGCCTATGACGGCATTGCCGTGCTCGTGAACCCGAAGAATGACTGGGCAAACGACATCACGGTCGAGGAGCTGCGTAAGTTGTGGGCTCCCGAGGCGCAGGGCAACGTCATGAAGTGGAGCGACGTCCGTCCGGGATGGCCTGCTCAGGAGATCCACCTGTTTGGCCCCGGAGTCGACTCCGGGACATTCGATTACTTCACCGATGCAATCGTGGGCGAGGAAGGTGCGAGCCGCGGCGACTTCACCGCGAGCGAGGACGACAATGTTCTGGTCCAGGGAATCGCCAACGATGAACTGGCACTCGGATTTTTCGGCTACGCGTACTATGAGGAGAACCAGGACAAGCTGAAGGTCCTCCCGGTGAATGACGGAGACGACTCGAATGGCGCCGGTGCAGTCGCCCCGAGCGTGGAGACCGTCAAGACCGGAACGTACCAGCCGCTGTCGCGTCCGATCTTCATCTACGCGCGAGAAGATGCGCTGTCCGAGCCGGTCGTGTCGGAGTTCGTGAAGTTCTATCTCTCCAACGCGCCGGAGCTCGTCAAGGAAGTTGGCTACATTCCGCTTCCGCAGAGCGCCTACGAGCTGGCGCAGGCGCGTGTGGACAACCGCGTGACCGGCTCGATGTTCGAGGGCATCGAGCTCGTCGGTGTCTCGATCGAGGATCTGATGGCAGCCGAGAATGCTGATGCGACTGGCGCCTCGACCGAGACGGCAGCAACTGACACGGCAGCAACTGCGACGGCGCCTGAAGCTGGAGACGTCGAGTAGGACATGGACGGTATGTCACGCTTCGAGCAGCAACTGGCAGTCCCGCGCGCGTGGAGCGAGCGGGTCGTCCAGTACGTGCTGCTCGCGTGTGGTCTCGTGTCGATCGTGACGACCGCCGGAATCGTTCTGATTCTGGCGGTCGAATCGTTTCATTTCTTCCAGGAAGTCGGCCTCGGCCAATTCCTCCTCGACACGGAATGGACGCCGCTCTTCAGAGAGAAGCACTTCGGAATCTGGCCGCTTCTGACCGGCACGTTTCTGACGACGGTGATCGCCGTCGGTGTCGCAATTCCGTTCGGGCTTCTGGCGGCGATCTACCTGAGCGAGTTCTCGAGCGAGCGCTCGCGCCGGATCCTCAAGCCCATGCTGGAGATTCTCGCTGGCGTCCCGACAGTCGTGTACGGCTACTTCGCACTCACGTTCGTAACACCGATTCTGCAGACGTTCGTGCCGGGTCTATCCGGCTTCAATGCGCTGAGTCCGGGCATCGTGATGGGCATCATGATCCTGCCGATCGTCGCCTCGCTCAGCGAGGACGCCATCTATTCCGTACCACGCAGTCTTCGTGAAGGCGCCTACGCACTCGGCGCCGGGAAGATGGCGACGATCTCGCGAGTCGTCGTCCCCTCTGCCGTCTCCGGTATCGGCGCCTCGATCATTCTCGGCTTCTCCCGCGCGATCGGAGAGACGATGATCGTGACGATCGCGGCTGGATTGCAGCCTCGCATGACACTCGACCCGCGTGTTCCGATCGAAACAATGACCGCATACATCGTTCAGGTGAGTCTCGGTGACACGCCGGCAGGTTCGCTCGAGTACAAGACGATCTTCGCAGTGGGCATGAGCCTGTTCCTGATGACACTCGTCCTGAATCTGATCTCGTTCAGATTGCGGCGACGTGTCCTGAAGGGGGGAACGACATGAGCTCCCTCCCTCAGGGCTTCGACCCGATGTCCGACATCGATTCGCGAGAAGACCAGTCGCTGACGGCAAAGGATCGATCGCATGGCGTCGAGCAGGCGTTCAAGGCGATCTGCTTCCTGTCGTTGATCCTGCCCCTGTTGCTGCTCGGGCTTCTGTTCGCCGACGTCATCGCCGACGCGGCGCCGAGGCTCAGTTGGGGTTTTCTCAGCAGCTTCCCATCGCGAAAACCGGAGATCGCGGGAATCCTTTCGCCGCTGGTCGGCAGCGCATGGCTGATGTTTCTGACCGCCATCATCGCGATACCTTTGGGAGTTGGTGCGGCGCTGTACCTCGAGGAGTACGCACGTCCCGGCAAGCTGACTTCAATTATCGAGATCAACATCAGCAATCTCGCAGGCGTCCCGTCGATCATCTACGGTCTTCTCGGGCTCGAGCTCTTCGTTCGGGCGATGCGTCTGGAACGGAGCCTCCTCGCCGGAGCGGCGACGCTGGCGTTGCTGGTGCTGCCGATCGTGATCATGTCCTCGCGTGAAGCCCTTAGAACGGTTCCGAGCTCTCTGCGTGAGGCAGCGTACGGTCTTGGGGCGGACAAGTGGCAGACACTGAGGCGGGTCGTGCTGCCGATGGCGATGCCTGGGGTGCTGACCGGCATTATTCTCTCGCTGGCGAGGGCGATCGGAGAGACCGCTCCCCTCATCACGATCGGTGCGCTGACTTACATCGCGTTCCTGCCCGACTCGATCAGGAGTCCCTTCACGGCTCTGCCCATTCAGATCTTCAACTGGGTTTCCCGCCCGCAATCCGGCTTCCACGCGAACGCGGCGGCGGGCATTGTCGTCCTTCTGGTGCTGATGCTGATCATGAACGGCATCGCCATCTGGCTGCGGATGAGACTGCAGCGGAGGGTCAACTGGTGATGCAGCTCGATACAATGACGAACATGAGTGAAGCGCAGCAGACGAACGAACGCCGTCTCGGTGCCGACCGCAAGGTCTCGAAATTGAGCAGCAAGATCAAGCTGCGTACCGAGGACCTCAGGGCCTGGTTTGGAGATTTCGAGGCGGTCAAGGGAATCTCGCTCGAAATCCCCGAGAAATCCGTGCTGGCCATCATCGGACCGTCCGGCTGTGGTAAGTCGACATTCCTGCGTTGCCTCAACCGGATGCACGAGGTCGTTCCGGATGCACGGGTCGATGGGGAGGTGCTGATCGACGGGTTCGACGTCTACGGCCCCAAGGTCAATCCGGTGCGGGTGCGGCGTCATATCGGAATGGTGTTCCAGAAACCGAATCCGTTCCCGACCATGTCGATCCGGGACAACGTGCTGGCAGGACTGAAGCTTCAGGGCCTCAAAACACCGAACCCGGACGACATCGTAGAGAAAGCGCTGCGGCGCGCTGCGCTCTGGGACGAGGTCAAGGACGTTCTCGACCGCTCGGGAGTCAGTCTCTCGGGGGGGCAGCAGCAGAGGCTCTGTATCGCACGCTCTCTCGCACTCGAGCCCGAGATCATCCTCATGGACGAGCCCGCTTCGGCGCTCGATCCGATCGCGACCCAGAAGATCGAGGAGCTGATCTACGAGCTGAAGAACTCGGTCACCATCATCATCGTGACTCACAACATGCAGCAGGCTGCTCGCGTATCCGACAGGACCGCCTTCTTCATGCTCGGAGAAGTCGTCGAGGTCGGTGACACGAAGAAGATCTTCATGAACCCGGACCAGAAGATCACAGAGGATTACGTTACCGGGAGATTCGGTTGATCAGGATGAACAATCCGACAGATGGGGAGAAGGGGAGGGGACCCGTCATGCAAAGGCACTTTGATCAGGACATTCAGGCGCTGACCGAGATGCTGTTGCGGCTCGGGGCGATGGTCGAGGACGCGATCGCCGACTCGATTCGTTCACTCATCAATCGCGATACTGAGCTGGCCGAGCAGGTGATACAGCGGGACAAGGAGATCGACGCACTCGAGCTCGAGATCGACCAGGCAACCGTCGAGTTGATCGCGATGATGCAGCCGACTGCGGTGGACCTCCGCTTCGTCGCCACGATCATGAAAGTCACGCCCGACCTCGAGCGAATCGGCGACCTCGCTCAAGATGTGTGCGAGCGCGTGATCGAGCTGAATCGTGAGCCGCAGCTCAAGCCCCTCAATGAGATCGAGAGCCTCGCCAGGACGGCTCAGGAGATGGTCCGGCAGGCGCTCGACGCATTCATTCATCGCGACGCAAAACTGGCCCGCGAGGTCATCCTGAAGGACGACGTCGCCGACCAGCTCACCGAGCAGTCGTTCCGGGAGCTGTTGACGTACATGGCCGAGAGCTCGGGTAACATCTCCCGTGCAATCCGACTGACGTTCATCGGCAAGTACTTTGAGCGGATGGCGGACGGCGCCACCAACATCTGTGAAATGGTCGTGTACCTGGTCGAGGGTAAAGTCATCAAGCATCCGAAACTCGACAGGACGGCCGCGAACCAGTAAACGCGGCCTCCGGACCGCGATGGAAGGACGCATGCGGGTTGCCCTGATTGAAGACGACACCGACCTCGCCTACACGATTCAACTGAATCTCGAGCGCGAAGACTGGGTTGTCGAACACTTCACGAATGGTCAGGAAGGGCTGCTCGCCGTGCAACGGGGCGGATTCGACTTCCTGGTTCTGGATCTCAACCTTCCGGATCTGGATGGATTCACCATCTGCCGTGAGGTCCGGCGCGATCCGGACTCGAAGGAGATCCCGATCCTGATGCTGACAGCGAGGAGCTCCGAGCGCGACCGTGTCACCGGTCTGGAGCTCGGCGCCGACGACTACCTCTCGAAACCGTTCTCTCCGCGGGAGCTGGTTGCGCGCATCAAGGCCATTTCCCGCCGCGGCCGGAGTGTTGCGACGAATGCAGCGGTATACGAGGACACGAGTCTCAGAGTCGACGGCTCGACCTTCCAGGTCCATGTCGACGGGGAGGAAGTGAGATTCGCCAAGAAGGAGTTCGAGCTTCTGTGGCTGCTGATCCGGAACCGTCCGGCGGTGGTTTCGCGCGATCGGATTCTCTCCGAGGTGTGGCAGATGGCTGACGATGTCGAGACCAGAACGGTCGACGCGCACGTGCGCAATCTGCGAAAGAAGATCGGCAAGGAACGAATCACGACAGTAATCGGATGCGGGTACCGCTTCGAACAGGCGACCTGATGGCGGATTCAAAGTGAACGACGCCACGGTTCGTTCCGCTCGCATTGCCGGAGAGCTCTGAGGTGTCCCGCATCTATCTTCGATTCGTCCTTGCTGCGATCCTTGCCATCGTCTCAGGCGCGGCGGCGGCACTGCTCGTCAACCGCGGAGACGGTGCGCTCGGAAGTGCTCTCTTTGCGGGAATGGCAGTGCTTCTTGCGATCGGCCTCTACGATCTGATTCTCATCAGGGGTTACGGCAGGAGGCTTCGATGGATTACCCGTTTCAGCGATGAGCTGCGAGCGGTTGCTCGCGGTGGGGGCGAGCGTCTCTCCCCGTCACCCGTGCCAGACCTGGAGCCTCTCCGCGCTACATTCTCCGAAGTCGCCGATGCCATTGGACGCCAGACTGCCGATCTGGAGCGCCAGAAAGAGACGCTGAGGGAGATCCTCGATGGAATGGGCGAGGGAGTGCTCGCCATCGACGAGTCGAAGAGAATCGTCCTCGCCAACGATCGGATCTGTGAGCTGTTCGGCGTGAAGCGACCTGAACCAGGGCGACTCTTCTATGAGGTGCTGCGGCACTCGACCCTCGTCGATGCATTCGATCACGGACTCGCGGACGAGGCCTTCCGCGCCCGTACCACGGTCAGCCAGGCTGGGCAGGAGCGGCAGATCGAGATCCGCGTCGTCCCCGTCGCTGGAGATTCGGGGATTGCCGCTGTGGCACTCGCGATCGACGTGTCACAGATCGAGAGACTCGCGCGGATCAGGCGGGACTTCATTGCCGACTTCTCGCATGAAGTGAGAACTCCTCTTGCCGGACTGCGGTCTTCGATCGAGACGCTGGAAGGAGGCTCGCTCGAGCGGGAACAGGAAGAACAGCTCTACCGTATCCTCCAACGACAGCTCGGGCGTCTCGAGCGGCTCGTGTCCGATCTCTCCGAGCTGAACTCGATCGAGTCGGGCGAGATCGTACTCCAGAGGGAGCCGACCGAGATCCGCCGTTTGCTCACCGATCTGGCTCATGACTTTTTCGAACGTGCCGAGATGCGAAAGATCGCGATCATCGTCGAGGGAGAAGACTCGACCGCGCTGGTCGATCCGATTCGCATCGAACAGGTCTTTTCGAATCTGATCGACAACGCGATCAAGCACGCTCCCGAATCGGACGTGGTAAGAATCGAGATTCAAGACGCCGCGGGGATGGTCGAAGTCCGTGTCTCGGATCGGGGACCCGGCATTCCCCGCGATGAACGCGAGAAGGTCTTCCACCGCTTCTACAGAATGGACAAGAGTCGTTCGGGAGAGTCGGCCGGAACCGGACTCGGGCTCGCGATCACCAAACACCTCGTTCTGCAGCACGGGGGCCTGATCGCAGCCGAGGGAGAGCTCGGCGAGGGGACCATCTTCGTGGTGAGACTGCCGAAAGCCGAAGGGGCTGAACCGTCGAATTGAGCTCGATGATGTAATGCAGCATCTCGTCTTTCTCCCATTGGGGAGTGAGGGCAGGGAAACCTGAATGTTCACTCTGCCCACCGTCCGGTGTTCACAGTGAGGAGAGGGTGTAAATATTCGATCAGACGCCGTCCTCTCCGGCTGTTTCGGATGTAGAATCTGTCCGACCCTTCTTCAATTGAAAACCCCTTCGAAAGGAATCCACATTCTATGACCCCGCTCCGTCTGGTGGCTGGCCTGTGTCTGGCCTTATCGGTTTTCGCACCACTCGCATCTGCCCAGAGTCTTCTTTTCTCCGAATACATCGAGGGCTCGTCCAACAACAAGGCTCTCGAGATCTACAACGCCGGCTCGAGCCCCGTATCCCTCTCCGGCGTACGGATTCAGATGTACTTCAACGGGAGCTCGAGCGCCGGTCTGACTCTGAACCTCGCCGGAACCCTCGCACCCGCTGACGTCTTTGTCTTCGCCCACTCCTCGGCAGACCCGGTGATTCTCGCGCAGGCGGATGCGACGAGCGGCGCCGGCTTCTTCAATGGCGACGATGCCATCGTGCTTCGAGCCGCCGATGACTCGGTGCTCGACTCGATCGGTCAGATCGGCTTCGACCCCGGCAGCCAGTGGGGCTCCGGCCTCGCGTCGACCGCGGATAATACTCTCCGCCGCAAGAGCGGGATCTGCAGCGGAGACACGAATCCGTTCGACACGTTCGATCCGTCAGCCGAATGGGACGGGTTCGATCAGAACACCTTCGACGGGATTGGCTCCCATGACTGTGATGGCGGCGGTGGCCCCGATCCCGATCCGGAACCGGAACCGGTGGTCGCTGCGGAGATCTACGAGATCCAGGGCGCCGGCATGAGCTCCCCTCTCGTCGGTCAGAAGATCCGCACCACGTCCAACGTCGTGACCGCGATCGCTCCGAACGGCTTCTTCATCCAGACTCCCGACTACAGAGCTGATGCGTCGGCAGAGACGTCGAATGGCGTCCTGGTGTTCACCGGCTCTGCACCCGTGGTCACTGTCGGTGATCTCGTCGATGTGGAAGGTACGGTTGCGGAGTACTTCGAGATGACGGAGATTACGAGCCCGGTCGTCACAGTCCAGGGCGCGAGTCAGCCGCTTCCGGCAGCGATCTCGTTCGACGAGACGACGCCGTCCTCTTCGGCGACGCGGCCGGCGAACGAGATGGAGCGATTCGAAGGCATGAGGATCTACGTGGCGACTGCCACGGCGGCCGAGGCGACGAACCAGTATGGCGAGACGTCCGTTGTGGCCGGTCCGGTCAGGCCGTTCCGCGAGCCCGGTATCCTCTATCCCGGACTCCCGGGCCTCCCGGTGTGGGACGGTAACCCCGAGATCTTCGAGATCGATGCGGAGGGTCTCGGACTGCCTGCACTGACAGTCGGAGGTGGCGAGACGATCACGGACATCGATGGAGTTCTCGCCTACTCGTTCGGTAACTATCAAGTGTGGCCTGCCTCCTTCTCGTACTCGGGATCGGGTCCCTCGACGCGTCCGGTACGTCCCCGCACACCGGGCGAGCTCACAGTGGGCGCACAGAATCTCTTCCGTCTCTTCGATGACCGGAATGATCCGGCGCTGAGTGAGCCGGTCATCGCCACAGCCACCTATCAAGCTCGTCTCGGCAAGATCTCCCGCTGGGTCCGTAACGTCCTCGGTGCCCCGGATATCCTCGCGGTCTCCGAGGTCGAGGGTCTTCCGGCGCTCCAGGATCTGGCTCACCGGATCAACGCCGACGAGGCCGGGCTCGACTACACCGCCTGGCTCATGGAAGGCAACGACGTCGGCGGAATCGATGTCGGTTTCCTCGTGCGCGGCTCGGTTGTCGTCGACGCAGTCTGGCAGCACGGAGCGGATGAGGTATTCGAGTACGATGGCGCGTTGCTGAACGACCGGCCGCCGCTCGTTCTGGAGGCACGCTACACCGCAAACGGCGCAGATTTTCCGGTTGTCGTCGTGGCGGCACATCAGCGCTCGCTCCTCGGAATTGAAGGAACCGATCGAGTGCGGCAGAAGCGGCTTGCCCAGGCCGAGAGCCTGGCGGGACTCGTTCAGCAGATCCAGACATCGAGCCCGGACGCCAGGGTCGTCGTCGCAGGCGATTTCAACGCGTTCGAGTTCACCGACGGGTTCGTCGATGTGCTCGGTGTCGTCAGTGGGAATCTCGATCCCGCAGGAGCACTGCTCGAGGGGACCGATCTGGTCAGCCCCGATCTTTCAAACCAGGTGCTTTCGATCGACGCTTCGGACCGGTACTCGTACGTTCACGAGGGCAACGCTCAGGTAATCGATCACGTTCTGACCTCGAGCGGGCTCGATCCGTACGTGCGAGGTGCCTCGTTCGCGAGAGGAAATGCGGACGCGCCAGAGTCCCTGGGGAACGATCAGGAGAGTGATCTGAGAGCTTCCGATCACGACGGGCTCGTCATCTATCTGATGACCGATTTCGATGCCGACGGTCTTCCCGATGATGAGGACGGATGTGCAAATGGTGACGCGAGGCCGACGGTGATCATCGACGGGTGTGACAGCGGTGTACCGAACCCCGTCTCCGAGGACGGTTGTTCGCTGAGCGATCAGATCGGCGCCCTTCGCGACGCCGCGGCGAACCACGGAGCCTTCACGAGCGCCCTGGCGAAGATGCTGAACGGCCACGTGAAGGATGGATCCCTGACGGGTGCGCAGAAGGGGGCGGTGCAGTCATGTGCCGCAGCCTCCAACTGACCGGAAACTGAAGAAGCGAAACTCAGCGGCCGTCCGGCTGGAGCATCAGCCGGCGGCCGCTTTTTCATGATATCGCCAGTCGCGGCAAGACCTCTTCCTGGATCTCTCGCCTCCACCTCGACCGAGACTGGGTCGGTCGCACGGCTGTTCGCTCACGGGAAGGGTGCAGTTCGACCAATTCTGGTACCGATTCTTGCAATCGAGTTCCGCTGAGCCATGATTGCGGACTATCACACCCATACGTATCTGTGCGGACATGCCTCCGGGACGTTGCCTGCGTACATCGATGCTGCAATAAACCGCGGTGTCGACGAGATCGCGTTGACTGACCATCTGTTTCTCTACTACGAGGATCCGAACAGCAGAGACCCTTCGCTCGCGATGCGCGAGGAGCAGTACCCAGATCACTTTGACGCAATGAAGCTTGCACAATGCCGGTACCGGGACCGCATCAAGGTCCGGGTCTCCGTCGAGGCGGACTGGGTATCGGGCGCCGAGGACCGGCTTCGACAGATTCTCTCCTGCTACGACTTCGATTTCGTTCTCGGAGGGGTTCACTATGTGGATGGGTGGCTGATCGACTCGCCGGATGACATGGATCAGTACGATCGCATACCGATTGAGGAGATCTACCGAAGCTACTTCCGGGAAATCAGGGCGGCGGCAAAGAGCGGTCTGTTCGATGTACTCGCACATTTTGATCTGCCGAAGAAGTTCGGGCACAAAACGCCGGAGTCAGTGCGCGCCGAGGTTCTCGACACTCTCGACTGTGTGAAGGAAGCGGGTTGCGCTCTGGAAGTCTCTTCGGTGGGATTCCGGGATCCGATCCAGGAGTGCTACCCAGGAAATTGGATCATTGGCGAGATGAGGCGCCGGGAGATTCCGATCGTACTCTCCTCGGATGCCCACTCTCCCGCGGAAGTGGCGTACGACTTCGATCGCCTGATTCCGATGCTGCGCGAGAACGGCTACCGCTCGATCGTGACCTTCGATCAGGGTGAGGCGATCCCGCAGCCGCTGAGTTGATGCGAGCTCCCCGGCAATTGTCGGCGCCGGAGGAGAATTGAATCTTTCGGCTCTCTGTTTGGAGTGATGCGCATGGTTCTGCTGGTACCATGCGCATGGGAGCCGCTATGGGAAAGCAGAACAAGAACCTTTCACTCGACGAGGAAGCCGTTCGCCGAGCAGAGCTCTACAGCAGGCAGCATGCGACGTCAGTATCGCGACTGGTCAATGACTTTCTCTCGGGTCTTCCCGTTGATTCCGAGGAGCAGGATAGACGGCTCTCTCCGGCGGTCCGGCGACTGCTCGGGATCGCATCGGATCGTGGCGGGAAAGAATCTTACAGAGCCTACCTCGAGAAGAAGTACGGAACGTGAAGATTCTTCTCGACATCAACGTCATTCTGGACGTGATCCTGGCCCGCGAGCCCTGGATGACTGACGCCGCTCTGCTCCTGTCGGCGATCGAGCAGCAGCGCCTTGAAGGTCATGTCGCAAGCCACACGCTTCCGACGATCCACTATCTCGTCGAGAAGGAGGCGACGAAGAAAATTGCCGCACGGGCGGTGACTGACCTTCTTCGCATCTTTCAGGTCGTGCCCCTCACGAATGCCGATTTCCAGCAAGCTCTCGTGCTCGGGCTTCGCGACTTTGAAGATGCTGTTCAGGCGGCCGCCGCTCTGAAGATCGGAGCCGATGCTATCGTCACGAGGAATGCCGGGGACTTTCGTGGAGTCGATCTGCCGGTCCGATCCGCAGGAGAAATCCTCGCCAGCCTTTGATATTTAACCAGTCATGGCTCTCACGTGTATGAGTCGTTAAGTCATTGCGCGCTTTTCTCCCTATCCCTCTGGGAGAGGGCGAAAAGACGGGCGCCTTCCGCGACCCAACGACTCAACGACTCAATGACCCAACGACTCAACGACTCAACGACTCAACGACTCAATGTTCCTTCACCTGCCGCTCACGCCTGATCATGTAGATGCCGCTGGCGATGATGATGCCGGAGCCGAGGAAGGTGAGGGGGCCGGGGATCTGTTTCCACACGATCCAGTCGAGCATTGTTCCCCAGGCGAGGGCGGTGTATTCGAATGGCGCGATGAATGACGCTTCTCCGCGACTGAAGGCTTCGGTGATGGCCCACTGCCCCACGGAGCCACTGATTGCCAGCGCCACGATGATGAGCCAGTCCTCACCGCGAATCGGCGTCCAGTTCGGCAGCGCGAGCAGTGCTGCGCCCACTCCCAGGATCAGCATCAGCCAGAAGACCATGCTCTGTGTCGAGTCGGTCCGGCCGAGAACGCGCACCGCGATCGCGGAGAGCGCGTAGCCGACCGCGGCGAAGACCACCGCGAGACCCGCGAGTGTGGACACACCGCCGCCTCCCGGCCGCAGGACGATCAGTACGCCGATCAGGCCGACGACGATCGCGAGCCATCGGCGCCATCCGACTTTCTCTTTCAGGATCGGTACGGCGAACGCGGTGATCAGGAGCGGTGCGACGAAGAAGATCGAATACGCCTCGGCGAGCGGCAGATAGCGGAGCGCCCATGCGAACGAAGCGAGCATGCCGATGCCGAGGATTCCGCGCCCGAGGTGAAGACCGAATCGGACGCGGAAGAGTTGGGAGAATCCGCCCGTGAAGGCGACCCAGACAATGATGATCGGGAGGGATGAAAGCCCGCGGATGGCGGCGACCTGGAGGCCGGAGTAGTGGGCCGAGAGCGATTTGAGCGTCGCATCCATGAGCGAGAATGACGCGACGCCGGTCACCATGAACATCGTCGCCTGCAGGTTGGTTCGATGCGTTCCCGCCTGCTCCGCGGCGAGCACCTCGTCGTGGCTCGGAACCACGACCGACGGATCGACGGCTCCGTCGGCGAGCGTTTCCTCAGAGTGACGCCTGGTCATGAGGGAGACGAACAGCAATCGCGCCGGAAAATGCCCAGGCAGAAAGAGGGGAGTCGGGGCTCCAGCCCCGACTCGCGGGGGGCTCCAGCCCTCCGCGAGCTCGCGGCGGCAGAACGCCGGACATGATCTGAGATCACTCCCGTCCGAGCGACTGCCGCCGCTTCAGTTCTTACTGAACCGCAGCCATCTGCGGCGGAATCATATTCGGTACGGCGTTCTCCTGCGGCGGGATCGACTGGAGGTACGCAAAGATTGCTTTGAGATCGTTGTCGGTCATGCGCGCGTAGTTCTGCCAGGGCATTGGCGGAAGGATCGGGCGATCGACACCCCAGTGCTTTCCGGAGCGGAGAGTCTTGATGAATGTCTCCTCGGTCCAGATACCGATTCCCGTCTCTTCGTGGGGCGTGAGGTTCGCGGCGAAGCTGACACCCCAGGGACCAGCGAACGCCGTATTCGTCGGGTTTCCCGCCCACATCCATTCGGGCGACCCGAACTGCGGCGTGCTCGTGATTCCGAATGAAGCCGGATGTCCGGAGAGCATCCTCGTCATGTCGGGCTCCGGGCCATTCTCGCCCATCTTCAAGGGTGTGTGGCAGTCGTTGCAGCCGCCGACGGTGACGAGGTATTCGCCGCGGGCGATCATCTCCTTCTGGTTGTTTTTCGCAACGGTTTCGGGATTGACCTCGCACGCGGTGGCGGCGAGGAGGGTGAGCACTGTGAGAAGGGCGGTGCGGGTGAAGTGTGTGGTGTGGGTTGTCATGGTCGTGTCTCTCTCTATGGTGTGGTTTCCGGTTCTTCTGCCGCCCGCTTCGCGGGCTTTCGTTGTCGTGCTCGAGGTTCCCCCCGGGTGAAGCCGGGGGCAACAGGCTGTCGCCCGCCTTGCGGCCTTTGAGGTCGGGGCTCCAGTACCCTGCCCCCTCCCTCTCAGTTCCTGCTTCAGTGATTGGATTGAATTGGACTGCTGAGATGATAGCTCCAGTTTGAGGAACCGCCGCCTGTTCAATGCTGATCAGGCGGCGGTGCCGATCGAAAGGGAACGCTCGAGGGCTTCCATCTCATTTACTGTGAGTACCGAGCGCGAGAGATCGAGCACGAACGCAAAGACTTCCGGTGGAGCGGTCTGCTGCATCGCTCCGAGCATCTCCACGCGCTCCGGATGGTTCATCGCCGGAAGCATCCAGCTCAGGAAGCGCGCGAGCTTGTCGGGAGCGATCGATGCGACAATCTGATGTTCGACAGCAGCGATCTCTTCATCAGTCATCGCCTTCCAGAGCGCCGGCATGATCTGCTCTTCCTCGTCGGCCATGTGGACGAACAGATCCCCGAAGAACCGGGAGAGCCGGACGACGAGATCGTGGCCGGCGGCCGCCGCGCCCGAATGGCTCGAATCGAGTCGCTCGAGCATCAGCGTGAGCGCCTCGATCTCCATTTCATGTTCATCGTGGGCCGGCGCGACCAGGTTTGAGAGGTGCGGAGCGTGGGCCGTGACGACCGGTGCCATGAAGACGTTCTCGTGATGCGCGTGGGCCGACAGAAGCTCGAAGCAGCTCCTGGTCTCCGCCCTCAGCATCGACACGGCCACGGCGTCATTGAAGTCGGTCCGTCCGGCCCGGTTGACGAGATCGAACATCAGACGCCGGATACCCTTGTGAATGTCGCGGTAAAGACTGTTGCGTTGTTCCATTGCTTTCCTCCGAATTGCGGTCGAGCCGCGGTTGCTGTTCGAATAGCAATGTACGGTCGGTAAACTCGGAAGATACCTAAGATTTTCCTAGCCTGATCTGAAGATTGGCGGAGGCGGTAACTGCTCCGTGACTGAATCGAACCACGCCCGTTTTTAAGGGGACCGCGGAAGGGATGGAATCGTAAAGAAATCTTAAGAAGTTCTTAAGGTCCGAGTTATGATTTTCTTTCAATGACCACGGCAGAGCTTCGGCAGTTCGTTGAGGATGGTCTCTCGATTCTCGTCGGCACGGTCGGTGCCGACGGGGAGCCGTCGTGCTCCCGTGGTCTCGCCCTTACCGGAAACGAGGATCTGACGCGGCTGACTCTTTATCTGTCGGTCAACAGTGCCCAGCAGGCGATCGCGAACGTGGCGACGAGCCGGCGGGTTGCTGTGGTCGTTTCAAACCCTCTCGATCATGCCTCCGTGCAATTCAAGGGATGGAGTCAGGCGGTCCGGCTCGCTCGGGAGGAGGAGGCGGATCTCATCAATGCGCGTCTAGCGGGCCTCGCCGGGCGGCTCGCGATGATCGGCGTTCCCGAGACGGTCACCGCGCGGGTGAGCCGCTGGCCAGCATTCGCCATCGAGATGAGCGTCGAAGTGATCTACGATCAGACGCCGGGACTGAGGGCGGGGTCCGAGGTCGCATGAACACTCCGATTCGCCTCTCAGAGATCGGTCGTTGTCTCCAGGGTGTGATCCCGTGTGGGCTGGCGACTGCTGACGGCAACGGGGTCCCCAATGTGACCTACGTCAGCCACGTCCAGTACATCGACGATGACCACGTCGCCATCTCACGACAGTTCTTCAACAAGACGAGCCGGAATCTCGATGAAACCAGGCTGGCGTGCGTCGAGCTCTACGATCCGGTCGATCTCCAGGCGTACAGACTGAAACTTCGTTTCCTGCGCTCGGAGACTGAAGGAGAGCTGTTCCGGAAAATGTCGGCGCGTATCGACGCGATCGCCTCGCATACCGGCATGACGGGGATCTTCCGTCTGATCGGAGCAGACATCTTCGAGGTCGAGGAGGCTGTGAAAGTCGACGGTTTCCTCGCCGAGATCTATACCCCGGATGAGACCGAGAAAGACCTGTGCGGCGACCGGAACGAGATCCGGGGCTTGCAGGTGGTCTCGAATCGTATTAACCGAGCCTCCGACCTCGATACCCTGATCGACTCGGTGCTCGAGTCGCTCGAGGAGGGGTTCGGGTTCCGTCACACGATGCTGCTGCTCCACCAGGATCACGATCGACTCGTCACGATAGCGAGCCGCGGGTATGGGGAGAGTGGGATCGGCGCCGAGGTGAGGCTGGGCGAGGGTCTGATCGGGACGGCGGCGCGGGAGCACTCGGCGATGCGCGTGTCCGCACTCGAAGAAGGCCTCCGTTACGGTCGGGCGGCGAGGCGTTCGATGGTGTCAGCGGGGCAGGTTGTCGCAGACGAAATCCCGTTGCCCGGGCTGCCCGGTGTGCAGTGCGTCCTGGTGATTCCTCTGTGGGTCGAAGAGGAGCTGGTCGGCGTGCTCACCGCCGAGAGCAGCGACGCCTATGCCTTTGGCGAGTGGCACGAGGCGTATCTCGAGCTGGTCGGAAATCAGATCGCGCTCGGTATCTGTCGGATGCTGCGGTCGGACGAGGGGGACGAAGGCGATGGGGTGGCCGTCAGCGATTCAGAAAGACTCCATACCCGAGACCGTGCGTACAGGAAATTTGCGTTCTACCCAGGTGACGATTCCGTGTTCGTCGACGATGACTATCTCATCCGGAACGTGCCTGGAAGGATATTGTGGAAGCTTCTGCGGGAGTGGAAGTCCACCGGCCGTACCGATTTCTCGAATCGGGAGTTGCGGCTCGATCCGGCCCTCGGTTTGCCGGCGCTCAAGGACAATCTCGAGAGCCGGCTGATCCTGCTCCGGAAGCGTCTGGACGAGAAATGTGGCAACGTTCGCATTGTTTCGACGGGCCGCGGCAAGTTCTCACTCGTCGTCGACGCCGAGGTCGATCTCCAGGAACGCTGACAACCTCCCTCCGGCAGGTGCCGGTCAGTCCGGCTCGCTTCGGCCTCCGTTCGACCACAGCACAGTCATCCTGCACTCCGACCGCTGAGAGTGCCAGAATGGGCAGCGGTGGAATTGAAAAGCAGAGAAAGTGGGGGAAGTGACATGACAGAGGCGAAAATCAAGGCAACACCTGTCAATGGCGTCGCGCAGTTCGTCGAGCAGGAGCTCGAGCCGGATGAGGTCGTCAGGCTGAAGGAGACCTTTTCCCCGGAAGAGCGGAAGCTCTTTACAGGGAAACTGCTGGCGAGTCAGGAGGTTCCGGTCTCGCTGGTGAACCGCTATACGCGCGAAGCGGCGCTGATCAAAGGTGAGGATGTCGAGTCATTCGGGCGGCGGGCGGGTCGTTTCGGGGCGGAGCTCGGGATGAAGACCGTCTACAAGTTCCTGGTGATGGTCGTCTCGATGGAAACGATTCTCAAGAAATCCCAGACGATCTTCAGCCGCATCTACAACTCCGGCGAGCTCACCTTCGACATCGGGCCGGGAAACGCAACCGCGTATCTTCGGGACTTTCCTGCGGAGGAAGTCGGGTGCGCGCGCCTGTCGGGATGGCTCGAGCATCTCGGATCGGCCGCAAAGGTCACTTCCATCGATGTCCGCCACGTCAGTTGCCGGGCTCGAGGTGAGAAGGAGTGCCGCTGGGAGCTGAAGTGGGAGTGAGAGCAGGTTCAGAGTGCTGACGACTGACGACTGACGACTGACGACTGGTACAGAATAAAACCCCCCCTTCCAGGGTTTTTCGGGCCAGCAACCAGCTCAAAGGAAAAGACTATGAAGCCAGAAATTCATCCCGAATACCACGACGTCAAGGTCCACTGCGCATGCGGCAATGAGTTTGAGACCCGCTCGACGAAAGACGAGCTGCGTCTCGAGATCTGCTCGGAGTGCCACCCCTTCTTCACCGGAAAGCAGAAGCTCGTCGATACGGCAGGTCGTGTCGATCGGTTCAACCGCCGGTACGCAAAGAAGGCATGAGCACGATCGGCTCGATCTGGAAGCAGCAGGCTCGCCTGTTCGCGGTCGCCTTCGGCTCGGTGACCAATGGCCTGACCTCTGCCATGCCCACCGAGGAGAAGCCCGACAACAACGTCGACATGATCGTCGGCGGTCAGGCCGTTCTCGAGGGCGTGATGATGCGCGGCTACAGCGGCTACAGCGTCGCCGTCCGCCAGCCTGATGGAGGCATCGCGATCCGCCAGGACAAGATCGAGCCACTCGCAAAGAAGTACCCGTTTCTCAAGACGCCGATCCTTCGTGGATCGGTCGTGCTGATCCAGTCGCTGATCCTCGGGATCAAAGCTCTCAATTTCTCGGCAGTTGCGTCGTCCGAGGACGAGAATGGCGAGCCGGAGCTATCGAACTGGGCGATTTTCACATCGATGGCGATGGCCTTCGGTCTGGGAGTCGGTCTGTTCATTCTCGCGCCGCTCGCCCTGACAAACCTGATTCGATCTACGCTGGCGCCGTCAATGGACAACTTCACCTACAACATGGTGGACGGTCTCATCCGTGCGGTCTTCTTTTTCGTCTACGTGTGGTCGATCTCATTCATGAGCGACATTCGACGGGTGTTCGAGTATCACGGCGCCGAGCACAAGACGGTCTACACCTTCGAAGCACACGAGAGCCTGACGGTCGAGAATGCTCAGAAGAAATCGACGCTCCATCCGCGTTGCGGTACGAGCTTCCTTCTGTTCGTCATGGCAGTGTCGATCATCGTCTTCTCCGCGATTCCGCAGACGGCACCGTTCGTGATCAAGTTCGGAGCTCGTGTGGTTCTGATGCCGCTGATTGCGGGGATCGCGTACGAGATCATCCGCTTCTCGGCGAGGCACCTCGAGAACCCCATCTGCCGGGCGTTGATCACCCCCGGCCTGTGGCTTCAGCGGATCACGACGAATCCGCCCGACGACTCTCAGGTCGAGATCGCCATCAAGGCCCTCCAGATCGCACTAGAGTACGACGCCGTCAAGCCCGAGCCGACGGCCACCCCCGCCCCAGCCGTAGCCTAGTGTGGGTCGGGCCTCCGGCCCGATCTCGCCGGACGTCCCGTCCGGTGAGTTGAGCAACCGTTCAATTCTCAAGACGGACGTTTTGCATGCGGATCGTTCCGTACCGGAACAGCAGGCGGCGGGACGCCGCCTCGCATCGCGCGGGACACGCGACCCACACACGGGGCGGCCCACACGGGCTCGGATGAGGATTCATACTTCCGTTGTTAGAGCTCCATAAGGAACCCGTATGTTCGAAAAGCTGAACGAGACAGAGAAGCGCTACGAGCGGCTTCAGTACGAGATGGCGACCCCCGAGGTTGCGACCGATGTCGCGCGCTTTCGCGACACGATGAAAGAAGTTTCCGAGATCGAGGAGATCGTCCGCGTCTTTCGTGAGTGGAAGAAGGTTGACGAGCAGCTCCGCGAGACGCGAGAGATGATCAAGTCTCTCGGTGGTGGTGAGGCTGAGATGCGCGAGCTTGCCGAGATGGAGCTCGAGGAGCTCGAGGAACGGAAACCGAAGCTCGAAGAGGAGCTCAAGGTCCTGCTCCAGCCTAAGGACCCGAATGACGAGAAGAACGTCTTCGTGGAGATCCGAGCTGGGACGGGCGGCGACGAGGCATCGCTGTTTGCACAGGAGATGATGCGTCTCTACGTCCGCTACGCCGAGCGCCAGGGCTGGAAAGTCGACATGACCGACGCCAACTACTCCTCGGTGGGTGGAATCAAGGACGCGACGCTTCTGATCGAGGGGAACAAGGTCTACTCCAAGCTGAAGTACGAGTCGGGTGTTCACCGCGTTCAGCGAGTTCCGCAAACCGAAACACAGGGTCGTATCCATACCTCTGCCGTGACCGTCGCGGTCCTGCCGGAAGCCGAGGATATCGATATCAATGTCGAGGAGAAGGATCTGCGCATCGATACGTTCTGCTCATCGGGTCCCGGCGGACAGTCGGTCAACACGACCTACTCGGCCGTACGCATCACCCATCTGCCGACCAATACGGTCGTCTCATGTCAGGACGAAAAATCGCAGATCAAGAACCGCGCAAAGGCGATGAAGGTCCTGAAAGCCCGCCTCTATGACATGGAGGAAGCGAAGCGGGTCGCCGAGCTCTCTGCGACCCGCAAGGGCTTGATCGGAAGCGGCGACCGCTCGGAGAAGATCAGGACCTATAACTTCCCCCAGGACCGCATGACTGACCACCGCATCGGTCTCACGCTGCACAACCTCCCCTCGGTCATGGATGGCGAGATCGACCAGATCATCGACGCTTTGACCACGCACGATCGCTCGGAGAAGCTGAAGGAGAGCGCTTAGGCAGTCGTCAGAATAGAGAAACGATGCCTCTCCTTACAGGCCCGCGAAGGCGGGCCGACACAACTTAGCCCAGGGCGTCAGCCCTGGGACATTGAATCCCCCAACAAACCCAAAGCCCGCGCAGGCGGGCGATACAGACGCACGCGTGAATCGACGCGCTGCACGCGTGAATCGACGAGCGAATTGTGTCGCCCGCCTTCGCGGGCTCGAGGGGGTGCTCATGTCCGGTGTCCCAGGGCTTACGCCGCTGGGCTAGGTTGTATCGCGCCGCCTTCGCGGCGCTTTGACGACTGACTCACTCCACCGGGACGAGGCGAGGCCAGTTCAGGATCATCTGGAACCCGACTGAGGACCGGGTCGTCGTCGGAACGTTCAGCAGGATCCGTTCGCCATCCGGTGCGACATCCTCGAAGATCGGCTCGTCGCGGTGAGGCTCTCCCGGAAGCGGAAACAGTACCTGCGGCTCTGCGATACGGACGGGGGAGAGACTGTCGATTCTCGCGACCATGACGTTTCCGTCCGGCGAGCTGTAGAAGACCTCGCGTCCGTCGCGTGTCCATCGGGGGAAGGATCCGCCGTTTCTCGAGATTTGCCATTGGCCGGCGGCACCACTCGAGGCACGAAGGAACACCTCCGGAATTCCAGTCTCCTCGGACATGTACGCGAGCCAGTTCCCGTCGGGTGAGATTCTGGGCTCGACCTCGTTGAAGGGCGTCCTGAGGATCAGCTTCGGTGCCTCATCTCCGGTGAGCTCGGCGGCGTAAAGGTCATTGTTGAACTCGGGATCCTGATCGTCGAAGTAGAATCTCGCCCCGTCCGGACTCCATCCCCCGGGAGTCGTCCAGTTGGGGGTCTCGATGAGGACCTCGGTATCTCCCGGCCGGTCGAGATCTTTCACGCAAACATCGAAGACCCCCTTGGGTGAACAGGCGAACGCGATACGGCTCTGATCGGGAGACCAGACCGGCGTGGCCTCCGCTTCCCCGCCGAAAGTGATGCGGCTGGAGCGCTGGAAATCAAGGTCGTGAACCCATAGATCGAAGGGTGCCCCCGGCGCCTCAGCGCGAACCACCGCGATCTTCTTGCCATCAGGGGAGAATCTCGCAGAGCTCTGATACTCGGGATCGCTGACCGATTCGAGAGGACGGCCCTGCCTGTCCACCATCTCCAGTACCGACTTTCGGGTCGAGCTGGGAAGGTAGATGACGGTCCCGTCATCGGATGCGGTGAACATCGCGAGGTTCTTGGGTTCCCAGAGGCTCACGTCGCGGTCGACGATCGGGATTCCTCGGCCGATCGTCTCGAGCTTATCGAGATCGAACGGCTGTGCGAAGAGGCTTTGCCCTTTTCCGTGGAGAAGATAGCCGGGGACGTAGATCGAGTTGGTCGAGTCTTCGATGAGAACTCTCGCCTCTCCTCGATCCAGTGAGGCGAGCATGAGCCGGCCCATCTCGGTGCCACCTTCTCCCCGGCGGCGCGATACATAGACGAAATGTTCACCATCTGGCAGCAGGACGGGCCAGCGGTGGGTGGTTTCGGTCTCAGGGTCATACTTCGTGATCTCGACCGGTGTTCCGCCGGAGGCAGCGATGCTGTAGATCGACGTGCGGATGTTCGGCGAGTAGACGATCTGGTCGTTCTCTCCCCAGTCGGCTCCTCGTCCCGAAGGAGCGTCGGCGAGGACCTGAGGTGCTCCGCCGCGAAGATCGACGCGCTTGAGCTTCCCCTGGGCAAAGAATCCGACGTGACGTCCATCGGGTGACCAGAAGGGATATGACGCTCCTTCCGTTCCGCTGACTGGTCTCGCCTGGCTGGAGCCGAGCTCGCGAATCCATATCTGCTGCTGGCCTCGACTCTCGATTGCGACGAACGCCAGTTGTGTTCCGTCAGGAGAGAGGGAGAGTCCGAGGAAGTCGAAGGGGATCAGCGAAGTGCCAGGGGGAGGGGCAATGCCCGCCGCCACCATTTTCTCCTGTTGAGGTGATCGGGAGAGCCACGCAGATCCGAGAGCCATCACCGCCGCCAGAAGCGCCGCAGCGATTCCCCACGCAAGACGTTCCCGCGATTTGCGCCGCATCATGACCGGAGTGGCAACGCCAGCCTGAGAGCCTGCCTCGCCGATCCACTGCAGTTCGCTCGCAACGTCCTGAGCCGACTGCCACCGATCATCAGGGTCCTTCTCGAGGCATCGCCGTATGACGTGGTCGAGAGCTGGCGGACTCATCGGCGCGACCGTGGAAATCGGCTCCGGCTGCGACGAGACGATCGCCGCAATCAGACTGGTGCGTGATTCGCCCTGAAACGCGCGATGACCACTCGCCATCTCGTAGAGGAGAGCACCGAGCGCGAAGATATCGGTCCGGGCATCGGCTTCGAGTCCCTCGAGCTGTTCGGGAGCCATGTACTGGAAGGTCCCGAGGATGGTTCCTTCCTGGGTGAGCGGTCTGGCTTCGGTCGGCAGGCTGGTGAGTCCTTCGATGACTCCGCTGCCTTCCGAGGCCGCCTTCGCGAGGCCGAAGTCGAGGAGCTTCGCCCCGGACTTTGTCAGCATCACGTTGCCCGGCTTCAGGTCTCGATGGATCACACCACGTTTGTGTGCCGCGTCGAGTGCGGAGGCGACCTGGCGGCCATACTTCAGGACTTCGTGGACGGGCAGCGCTCCCCTTTTGAGACGATCGGCCAGCGCTTCCCCCTCGATGAGCTCCATGACGAGATAGTGAATCGATGAGGGCCGGGTACCGGACGGCGGGAGAGACAGATCGTTTCCACTCTCCTGCCCCTCCGGCTCCGCGCTTCCGATATCGTGCAGCGTACAGATGTGCGGATGGTTGAGCGACGAGATCGTCTTCGCCTCGCGCTCGAATCGCTGGAGGAATTGCTCGTTCCGTTCGAGCTCGGCCGGGAGCACCTTGATCGCTACCTGACGATCGAGCCGCGTATCGCGCGCACGCCACACCTCTCCCATACCACCCGCGCCGAGTGCTTCGACGATCTCGTACGGGCCGAGACGGGAACCAGCCTTGATTGTCATTGGATCGGGGACAGTATAACGAAGAGGAACGCTGGTGTATCCCGCGCCCGGCGGGATACACCAGCCCATTCGTGGTTCCTGCGCTACGATTACCGCATGGGACGAAGACGCGTCATCGGCGTGATTGGAGCGGGCGAGGGTTGTCGTCAGGAGGATCGGGAGCTTGCGTGGGAACTGGGCGAGCGGATCGCGTGCGAGGGTTGGATTCTGCTGAGCGGGGGCCGTGACGCCGGGGTGATGGGAGCCGCGAATGAAGGCGCGAAGCGAGTCGAGGGAAGTCTCACGATCGGTATCCTTCCGGGCGACGACGTCTCCGGTGCTTCTCCTCACGTCGACGTCCCCGTGATTACAGGCATGGGCAGCGCGAGAAACAACGTGATCGTGCTGACGGCTGAGGTCGTGATCGCGTGTGGCGCAGCCGGTTCGGGCACGACTTCAGAGATTGCGCTCGCCCTCAAGGCAGGAAAACGGGTCATCTGGATCAATTCGCCTGCGAACGGGGCAGCCTTCTTCAATGATCTCGGCGGTGGTCGCCTGCTGCTGGCGGGCTCTGCCGCCGAAGCTGTCGAGCTGGCCCGCTTCTGAGCTCGCCCTCCAGTTCAAAAAACTGAAGTTTGAAGACTGAAGACTGAAGACTGAATCACTTTTTCACGGAAATGCCCACGCCGTCGCTCAGGGGGAGGACGATCGAGACGAGCTCCGGATCGTTCATGATGCGTCTGTTCAGCTCGGCGAGGGCAATCGGCTCGGGGCCATTCTCCCCTTTCGCCACTTCCCCCTTCCAGAGCAGGTTGTCGAAGACGATGACGCCGCCGCTCCGGAGCTTGGGGAGAATCAGGTCGACGTACTGCTCGTATTCGGTCTTCACGCAGTCGATGAAGATGAAATCGTATGGTCCCTCCAGCGTCGGTAGAACCTCGAGCGCGGCGCCGTTGTGAAAGACCACCTCGGGAGCGAGGTCTGCGCGACGGACGAAATCTCTGGCTACCTCGAGTGTGCCGGAATCGATCTCGATCGATTCGATCTTCGCCTCAGCCGGGAGCTCCCGTCCCAGAACGACCACGGAGTACCCGATGTTCGTGCCGATCTCGAGGAGCCGTTTCGGTTGCTGGGTCCGGACGAGGATGCGCATGAGCTGGGCGACCTCGGGATCGGCGATCGGCTGGCGGTGCTCGCTGGCGTACGCCTCGATCTCGAAGAGAAGAGAATCGCGGGAAGGGATCAGTGTGTCCAGATATCGAGCCTGTTCGCCTCGGATGATTGCGTCGATGGTGCTTTTCATGTCACGCCTTTCGCGCGCCGAGGCGGATTGATCTCGCGGCGCGCCTTTCCTGTCATCGGGGACTGCTGAGAAATCCGGGCCAGAATGAAAAAGGGCGACCGCGATGCCGCGGTCGCCCTTGCAGATAGGAACTGTTCTGATGTCAGCTCTTGATCATCCCTCTCACGGGAACGGTGATGACCGGAGTGGAAGCGTCGGAGGTATAGATCTTCAGATCACCCGAGACGGCTCCGGCTGCGACGTCATCCGACAGCCGCACCTCGACCTGATACTGACCGGGCGCGGTGGATTTCGCGGCAGCATTGATCTGCGGGTTCGTCGACTCGACTTTGTTCACCTTGAACGCAGCCGGGCTCTCCGAGTTGTTGCTCGAGACCGTGATCACGCGTACCGTCTCATTCGCCTTCGGGTTCACCTCTCCAAAATTCAGAACTGTGGGAGAGACGGTATAAGCCGGGCGAACCATACCGCTGAGGGAGAGAAGATACTCAGGCTGGTTCTTCGAGCTCGTGTGGATCTTGATCTTGTCCAGCAGCGGCCCGACGGGAGCGCTGGGGCCACCAACGATGATGTCGAGCTTGTACTGGTTCTGACCCTGGCGGCCGACCGGAACACGGTCGGCCTTCGCCACCGGCGCCCGCTCCACCTTGACCCAGTCGCCCGGAACCTCGATCGACTCGATTGTGAGCGGCTCCTCCTCCTCGGAGTAGAGGATTACGGTGCGCTTGTCGGTATCGCCCTGCAGAAGATTGTAGCGGACGAATCCCGCTGGGTACGCTTCAACGTATGGCTTGATGGTCGCGCGGATCGAGACCTGTGCGGTCGGTGTGTCAGGGTCATTCGACTGGATCGTGACCGCTTTGCTGATCGGTCCCTGGAACGACTCGGTCTTGACGGCGGCTTCGACCGTGCCGCTTTCGCCTGGTTTGATCACGGCATCGTATTTGGCGACGGTGCAGCCGCAAGACGGCTGGACCTTGAGGATCTCGAGATCCTGATCGCCGTTGTTCTTGACCTGGAACTTGTGGGTGAGAACCTCACCTTTGGCAACGGTACCGAAATCCTTGATCGGCTCGACAATCGTCATCCGCGGGGCAGCGACTGCAACCGCGGCGATCATCATGATGACGAACGACATCGAAATCGTTCTAACCATCGTCTTCGGGGGCATATTGAATCCTCCTGGCAGTTGTAAATTCTCTCTCGGAGCCGCCCTCTGGAACGACTCCACAAATAACGCTATTCCTGTCGGTCACCCGCGGACAACACCTTCGAAGCACGAGATTTGCTACTGTTCAAAACCTGTCGCTCACAGTTCGTGATGCCGGAGGTCTCTGAACCAATGCCCCATGTCGAATCGGCCACAAGCGCCAAACGAATCTATCTGATCGGAATCTGCGGAACCGCGATGGCCTCGCTCGCAGGAATGCTGCAGAAGCGGGGGCTCGAGATCGCCGGCTCTGACGAGAATGTCTACCCGCCGATGTCGACGTACCTCGAAGGTCTCGGGATTCCGATACTCGAAGGGTATACGAGCGAGCACCTCGAGACGTTCCGTCCAGATCTCGTGATTATCGGGAATGCAATCGCGCGGACGAACGCGGAGGCCGCCGCGGTGCTGGAACGCGACCTCCCGTACATGTCGATGCCCGAGGCGATCTACCAGCTCTTCATCCGTGGGAAGCACTCGGTCGTCGTGACCGGCACGCACGGCAAAACCACGACCACGTCCTTGATGGCGTGGCTGCTCGAGGCCGCGGATCGGGATCCGTCGTATGTGGTCGGTGGAATCCCGGTGAACTTCGGCCACAACTTCAAGCTTGGTGACGGCGAACATTTCGTCATCGAGGGAGATGAGTACAACACCGCATTCTTCGACAAGGGGCCGAAGTTTCTTCACTACCAGGCCGACTCACTCATCATCAACAACATCGAGTTCGACCACGCCGACATCTATGAAAATCTCGATTCGATCATCGAGGCCTTCCGGCAGGCCGTGAAGGCGCTCGGAAGCGACGACCGTGTGATCGCGAACGGAGACGACGCGAATGTGGCGACACTGCGGGGCGACACGAAAGCGGAGTGGATCACATTCGGGTACGGAGAGGAGTGCGATGTGCGGGCGACCGACATCTCCTTCAATCCGGAGGGTGCCCGTTTCAAGGTGGAGTGGCGTGGCGAGCCGTGGGCGGAGTTCACGACGACCATGTCGGGCCGTCACAACGTCGCGAACGCCATTGCCGACCTGACGGTTGGAAGGCTGCTCGGCCTCACAGCCGAAGAGCTCCAGAAGGGGCTCAGCTCGTTCCGCGGCATCAAGCGGCGCATGGAGGTTCGAGGCATTGAGCGGGGAGTTACGGTGATCGACGACTTCGCACATCACCCGACGGCGGTCGACACGACGCTGCGTGGGGCACGCGAGAGCTATCCGGGCCGGCGGATCTGGGCCCTCTTCGAGCCGCGCTCGATCTCGGCGGCCCGGAAGGAGTTCGAGGAGGCGTACACCGAATCTTTCAGCGTCGCCGACTGCGTAATCATCGGACCGATCTTTCACAAGGGAAGATTCGAGACGAGGTACGGGCTCGACAAGATGATGGACGTTCCCGCAATGGTCGAACGGCTCAGCTCTTCCGGTACACAGGCGCGCCACCAGAGCGATTTCGACGAGATCGCTGCAACGGTGGCGAACGAAGCAGAGGAAGGGGACGTCGTAATCGTGATGTCCTCCGGAGCTTTCGGAGGCGTTCACACAAAGATTTTGGACCGGCTGCGCACGGATCGATGAGAGGGTTCCGCACGCGGTCGAAACAACTCGTGATTTAATGTCGGTTTCGCCCCCAGAGGCGTCATCGGAGGTTGTTTTTGAAATTCTCGAAGGAAATCGCAGCAAGGATCGAGGCTCGCGAGCTCGACAAGGTAGAGGAACTGTGGGTGGAATCGCTCTCGGGGGACATGCCACCCGTCGACGAATATCTCACGGCGGCAAAACACCTGAGGAAGGCAGGCGAGAGGTCGATGGCGGATACGCTGCTCGAGCTTCTCGCGGAAGCGCTGCTCGAAGCCGACGATTGGGTCGGCCGTCTGAAGGTTCTCAAGGAAATCGCCCGCCTCTCGAAGAAGTCCGCCTCGTTCAGGGAGCCACTGGAAGAGGCGCTGAACAAAGCGTACGGGTCACGGCCGAACTTCGACGGGATCATGCGTGCGATCGGCCTCGAGGGAACGCCCGGTGAGAAAGCCGAGAAGATCGAGACCTGGCTCACCTACGACGAGGGCGGAATCTTTTTCATGGCTGGCCGTGGCATCGGAGTGGTCGTCGAGCTGAATCCAGAGCTCGGAGTCGCCAGAGTCGACTTCGAGAAGGAAAAACGATTTCCCGTTCCCCTTGGTGCTGCCCCGAAATACCTCGAAGGTCTCAGCGAGAATCACATCCTCCGCCGGAAGATCACCGATCCGGAAGCTTTGCGCAAAGAGGCGCTGAGCGACCAGTCGGGAACGCTCGAGAAGCTGCTGCGAGACTTCGGACGGCCGATGATGCAGTCTGAGATCCGGGACGCGATGTCGGGCGTCATTCCCGACGCGAAGTGGACGTCGTGGTGGACAGCCGCGCGAAAACACCAGCAGATCGTCATGAGCGGCAAAGGCGCAAAGGCGACGTACTCCTGGCAGGAGACGACCGATGCCGCTGACGAAGTGATCCGACGGAAATTCAAGAAGGCGAAACTTCCACAGAAGCGACTGCTGGCGAAGCGACATGCAGAACGTAATGAAGAGCTCGCGATGTTTTTCGCCCAGTCACTCGCGAACGAGGCAATCGCGATCAGTGAAAGCGACCCGGGAGCGGCATGGGAGACACTCGCGATGATCGAGAAGCTGCCGGTCTCGGCCAGCACTGATCTCGATGAGGATGATCTCCTCCTCCACGCGGCCGAGCTGCACGCGCTCGGCTCGATCAGCGACAGAACGCTGCGGGAGCGGGCGATCCGCAAGCTCCCCGAAATCGATGAAGAGTGGGTGAATGCTTTGAGTGAGCTCTTCTTCTCGGAAGAGGATGCGCGTGTTCTCGACGTGATCATGGAGGAGCTCCACGCGCACGGTCAGGAAGAGGAGCCCGCCAGACTGATCGACGAAACACTCCGCTACCCGCGGCGTCACCGCCGGCAGTTCTACTGGTACTGCCGCTGGCTCGACCGTCAGGAGGGCCTGCGGGAGCGCGCCGATCTGAATCTCATCTACCAGATGTTGGAACTGATCTCTGTGGAAGAGTCTGCGACCGAGAGAACGAAGTTCAAGGAGTTCTTCGACAAAGGCGGTCTCGCAATCAGGATCGCGATGGAGCGCGACGATCCGGAAGAGGCCCGGCGGATGTCGCAGGCGATCGAGCGGCACGGGCAGCTCGAAGAGTACCGGCGCGAGATCCTGAAGTCGGCCCTGCGGATGAGGCATGCGTCACTGCAGTCCGAGGATGCTCCGGACGAGTCGATCGTCGCGACCGCTGCATCGGTGGAGAGAAAGCGGAAAGAGCTCGAGCAGATCAAGAGAGTCGATATTCCGGCAAACCTGAAGGCTCTTCAGGAAGCGCGGGAGATGGGGGATCTGAGAGAGAACTTCGAGTACAAGTCCGCGCGGCAGCGTCAGGAGTATCTCTCCTCGCGCGCGGTGGCACTGACGCGGGAGCTGTCGAATGTCCGGGTGCTCGACCCCTCGAAGATCGATACCCAGCAGGTGCGCGCCGGAACAAAGGTAAAGCTGCGAGGAGAAGAAGGCGCTCACGAAATCACGATTCTCGGTCCGTGGGAATCCGATCCCGATCGTTCGATATACTCGCATGAGTCCGAAGCCGCTCAGAAGCTGATCGGCAGCCGGAAGGGAGATACAATTGACCTGTTCGGGCGGACCTATGTGATCGACTCGATCGGACCGTGGGAGTGAAGAGAACGTTCAAGAGTTCAAAAGTTCGAAGGTTCAAGAGTTTGAAGCCAGGAGTCAAAGCGGTGAAACCGTCAAAGAGGAAGCATGGAGAGGAGCCGCTTTTCTTGAACCCTTGAACCCTTGAACCTTTGAACCCTTGAACTCTTGAACTACAAAAAGAGAGGTAACTGGAGAGATGACCTACATCATCGCTGAACCTTGCATTGGAACGAAGGACACGTCGTGCGTCGACGTCTGTCCCGTAGACTGCATTCATCCGCGAAAGGATGAGGATGGCTTCGACGAGGCCGAGATGCTCTATATCGATCCCGAGGTGTGCATCGACTGCGGGGCGTGTGAGCCGGCGTGTCCCGTTCAGGCGATTTTCCCCGAGGATCTCCTGCCTGAGAAGTGGGAGAAGTACCGGGCAATCAATGCCGACTGGTATCAGAAATAACCGTGAATTGACTTTTCGTGACCCAGGTCACAGATTAATATCAGCAAGGCCCTTACAATCTTTTTCAGCGTCAGGCTCGAACAAGGCGCAGGACATTCGGGGGCGTATGGCCCCTTTTTTTGGCCCCAGCTCGATGGCCACGAGGAGTTGACAGAATAGAATAGCCGGCAGAACTTTCGCTGCTGAATCAGTATCGCCAGATGCTGCGGAAGCGAGAGAAAGACCGGAGTCGGATCGAGACAGAATGGAGTTCCCTGGGTTTTTTTCACCGCTCAGTTTCCAACCCACGAGCCTCTGAGCACGCCTGTCGCCCCCAGGGATCTCCATTCTGTTCCGATCCGTGTTCTTTTGTCCTCCAGGTCCGCTACCCACCGCACGCCGACCACAAAAAGTTTGTCACCCTGAGCGGGGGAATGACGCCGCTTCGCTTCGCCAGTGGAGTGAAATGAACTGTCATCCCGAGCCGCCGGATCCCGCGAAGCGGGAGGAGGACGGTCGAAGGATCTCGTGGAGCCTACCGGCCCGAGGTTCGGCTAGAGTCAGGATGTACCCGCTCTTTCGCTGCGCTCACGATGACAGCGCCGGGGGCACTTTCAGCGCAGCGACGGGTGACGCCTGACCCGGCGGTCCCCCCCTCCAGCCTCTTCCGCGAATGGATGGGCCCCCTTTACCGTTATGATCCAACCGGGAGTGCAGATCTTATGAAAATTTCATTCATTGGCCTCGGCGCGATGGGGTATCCCATGGCCGGCCATCTCGCAAAAGACCACGACGTCCTGGTATGGAATCGGACCGCATCCGTCGCAGAGAAGCACGCGGCCGAGTTCGGGACGAGGGTCGCCCAATCGCTCGAGGAATGCGCGGACGCCGAGGTCAATCGTGACCATTCTTCCGGTATCGGACACTGTCGATGCCGTGGTCGACGCTCTGATCGGCAAAGTGAAGAAGGGTCTGTTGTGGATCGAGGCGACGAGCGGTGATCCCGTCAAGAGCCGCCGGACCGCGGCCCGTCTTGCCGAGCGTGGAATCCGATTCGTCGACGCACCCGTCACGGGGGGCACAAACGGGGCGGAGGCGGGAACCCTGACCGTGATGGTGGGTGGCAACTCTGAAGATTTCGTCAGGGCCAGCTCGATTCTCAAGGCGTTCGGATCACGGATCGTGCACGTTGGAGAGGTCGGATCGGGACATGCAGTCAAGGCGGCAAACAACGCGATGCTGGCCGCCAACATGTGGGCGGCCGCGGAATGTCTGCTCACCCTCAGGAAGTTGGGAATCGATCTGAAGAGCGCCTTCGAGGTTCTCAACTCCGGAAGCGGCCGATCCTTTGCGTCCGAGACTCTCTTACCACCTCGGATTCTCGATGGTGAATGGCCGCTCACTTTCCGGCTGAAGCTCCACGAGAAGGATGTACGAATCGCGGAATCAATGAGTCAGTCGGAGCGGGTGTCTTCGCCTCTTCTCAGTCTCACGACCCAGTTGTACACGGCAGCCACGAAGAACCTCGGAGCCGATGCGGACTACGTCGAGGTGATCAAATACCTCGCCCGCATGAATGGCGAAGAGTGGTAGTTCCGAACGAGGACAGATGCCAGACCCGAAGCTGATACGCAATTTTTCGATCGTCGCCCATATCGATCACGGTAAGACGACGCTTTCCGACCGGATTCTCGAGAAGACCGGTACGGTGGCGGACCGCGATATGGAGCACCAGCACCTCGACGACATGGATCTCGAACGCGAACGAGGGATCACGATCAAGGCGCGGGCGGTGACGCTGCGGTACAAGGCGAAGGATGGGCAGACGTACACGTTCAATCTGATCGACACGCCCGGACACGTCGACTTCACCTACGAGGTGAGCAGAAGCCTCGCCGCCTGCGAGGGTGCGGTGCTCGTGGTCGACGCGACCCAGGGACCCGAGGCGCAGACGATCGCGAACGCGTACCTCGCAATCGAGAACGACCTCGAGATGATCGCCGTCATCAACAAGATTGATCTTCCATCGGCCGAACCGGACCGGATCCGCGAGCAGATCGAGAACGTCGTCGGACTCGATGGCTCCGAGGCGATTCTCGCGTCGGCGAAGTCCGGTATCGGCATCGAGGACATCCTGGAGCGTGTGGTCGAGAAGGTCCCGCACCCCAAGGGGAACGAGAAGGGCCCCCTGCGCGCGCTTCTGTTCGACTCCTGGTACGACCCCTACCGCGGCGTCATGATCCTTCTGAGGATCGTCGATGGCGAGCTCAAAAAGGGGGACAGGATCAAGTTCGTCTCGACGGGACGCGTCTACGAAGTCACGACACTCGGACTCTTCTCCCCCAAGCCGATCGAGACCGACCGGCTCGGCGTGGGCGAGGTCGGGTTCGTCGGCGCAAACATCAAGGACATCGTGCAGGCGAAGATCGGCGACACGGTCACGCTCGACAAGACTGAGGTCGAGCCTCTGCCCGGATTCGAAGAAGTCAAGCCGATGGTGTTCGCGGGCATCTTTCCGATCAACAGCGAAGACTATCCGGATCTGCGGGACGCCGTCGAAAAGCTCCGTCTGAATGACGCGTCCTTTACATTCGAGCCTGAGACGTCCACAGCACTCGGTTTCGGATTTCGCTGCGGATTTCTCGGGCTTCTGCACATGGAGATCATCCAGGAGCGTCTGGAGCGCGAGTTCGATCTCGAGCTGCTGACCTCGGCTCCGGGTGTCCGCTACAGGATCACCACGACGAGTGGTGAGGTCCTCGAGATCGACAACCCACAGAAACTTCCCGACCCTGCCCGGATCGCGAAGATGGAGGAGCCATTCATCGAGGCGACGATGATGACGAGCGATGAGTATGTGGGAGCGATTCTGGCGCTCGCGACCGAGCGTCGCGGAATCCAGAAGAAGCTCGAGTACGTCTCGTCAAACCGGGTCGTGATCGTCTACGAGATGCCGCTGAACGAGGTCATTCTGGACTTCTTCGACAAGCTCAAATCCGCATCACGTGGTTACGCTTCGCTCGATTATCACTACATCGGCTATCGGCAGAGCAAGCTCGTGAAGCTCGACATCCTCGTCAACGACGAGCCGCTCGACGCGCTCTCGCTGATCGTTCATCAGGACAAGGCCTACGAGCGAGGGAAGCTGCTCACCGACAAGATGAAGGAATTCATCCCCCGCCAGATGTACGAGGTTGCGATCCAGGCAGCGATCGGGAATCGGGTCATCGCGCGGCAGTCGGTCAAGGCGCTGAGAAAGAACGTGACCGCGAAATGCTACGGCGGTGACATCACGCGAAAGAGAAAGCTCCTCGAGAAGCAGAAAGAGGGAAAGAAGCGCATGAAGCGCGTCGGCAAGGTCGAGATCCCGCAGGAGGCGTTTCTCGCCGTGCTGAAGATCGACTGACCCGATCCTTCGCTGCGCTCAGGATGACATTCGATCCGCCAACGTCACCACACGCGCTGCTGAACCCGAAGGCGCTGTCATCCTGAGCGGGAGAATGGCCCCGCTTCGCTTCGCCAGTGGAGTGAAATGAACTGTCATCCTGAGCCGCCGGAGCGCAGCGAAGGACGGTCGAAGGATCGCGTGGAGGCTACCGGTCCGAAGTTCGGCTCGAGTCAGGACGTACCCGATCCTTCGCTTCGCTCAGGATGACAGTCCCTCTTTGTTTCCAATCATTTACGAAGTGGTTCATTAGAAGCCGCCGGAGCGCAGCGGAGGGACGGCCGAAGGATCGCGAACTTTACCGACTGTCGGACGGAAAGGACGCGGGGGTCAGTGTTACCATCATCGTCGGAGAACATCTCATGAGATCTTTCTCGATTCCTGCAGTCACGGCCATTCTCTTTCTGCTTGCGGGCTGCGCTTCGTCCCCCGTCGATGAGTCTGCGCGGCTGGTTGGCCGGGAGGGCGACGTCCGGATCGATGCGCTGATGACGGGCCTTCGAGCTGGCGGCGGGTCGACCGTCAACATCACGTACGAGGTCGAGAACCTGCGGCCGGAGCCAATCGCGATCGCCGACATCGTTCCGGAAGCCATGTACGACCCCGATACAGGCCTGATCACCGTCCTGATCGGCTCGGAAGTACCGGGGAACCAGTTTCTGCCGCGACTTGATGCTGATTCGCTCGGGCGAAAAGAAGTCGTTTTCAACCGGGGCGAATCTGAGCGTATCATCCACGGCCAGGACGCGCTCCTCGGGGTGTTCAACTGCGCCTCAGTTACCTCGAGGATGTGGAGCCATTCGAGGCTCTGGTCGATATGACGGAGAAGGCTCTCTACGACCCGAAGCTCGCCGACGAGCTCTTTCTTCCCTGGGCGGACAGTGTACGTTTCGTCAACACGAACGACATCCCTCTCGAGTGGCACAGTCAGGGACAGGACCTGGATGTCTCGTCCTCGAACCGTCGAGCCCCTCGGCCGCCCGGCACGTTCTGAAGATCGTGGTGCCGTTATGTCATCCTACGAGACCGCCGGATCCCGCGAAGTTCGGGAGTAGGACGGTCGTAAGGATCCTCGTGCAGCCTACCGGTCCGAAGTTCAGCCTGGAGTCAGGACGTACGCGCGCCCTTCGCTTCGCCAATCAGTGATGACCAGCCGACTGTCAGGGGGAATTCGCAGAGCAGTCGAAACGTTCGCGTCCTTCGTTCCTCGTTCCGCCCGGTCTGAAGCTGGGAGGGCGAGAGGCTCGCCCTCCCTCTGTAAGAAGCTCAGGAGAACGAGGCGATCGCCTTCTGCTCGTCCTCGTAGACCTCGAAGACGGTGATGAGCTGAGTGACCTGCAGCAGATCCGAGATCTTGCTCGGGAGATGGAGAAGCTTGAGCTTGCCGCCGCGGTTCGTGACGGTCGTGTACGAGCCGACGAGCTCGCCGATGCCGGACGAGTCGAGCGTCGTGACGCCGCCCATGTCGAGCAGCACGTTCTTGTGGCCGTCTTCGACCGACTTGATGATGACGTCGCGGAGCTGCGTGTCACCGGCTCCGATCGTGATCTTGCCCTGCAGTTCGATGATTCTCACACCGTCTGCATCTTTCGTATTGATTTTCATGTCGTCTCCTTCTGGGTATGGGTTTCGGCCTGGGAAAGATTCTTGCGCATTACGAGAGTCGTTCCCTCTTCGTCTTCGAAAGAGTACTCGACCTCGTCCATGAATGTCTTCATGTAGAAGATACCGCGTCCGCTGGTCTTCATCAGATTCTCCGGACTGAGAGGATTTTTGACCTCTGAAGGATCGAATCCCTCTCCCTCGTCCGAGATCCTTATCTCCAACTGGCCCGCCTCGATCGAGAAGGTGGCGAAGACTCTCTTCGACAGATCGAGTTTGTTGCCGTGCTTGATCGCGTTTGCTACGGCCTCCCGGACTGCCATGCCGATCCAGTGAGAGCTGTCCTCATCGAGACCGCTCGTCTCGCAAAGATGCTCAGCGATTACCTGCACCAGCTCGATATTCTCGAAGCGGCTGCTGATCGTGATCTCGACGCGTTCCGGAACATTTCCCATTGCAGAGGTGCGCGCATTGTAAGTGAATGGAAAATGGCCTTTCAAGATAAGATGTGTTTCTCGTGGCGATGATCTTGTTCCGATGGTGTCGCAACTTCTTCGGTACGCTGCTGATCCTGGCCGGCGTTCTCGTCTCCGTGGCTGCTTCCGGCCAGCCGACGGAGGACCCCGGCGTCCGCGATTTCGACGAGGAGATCACATTCATCGAGACGTTGCGTGGTGTTGAATTTCCGGATGTGGTTGTCCACCGTCAGATCCGTCGTTCGGAGTTGAAGGAGTATCTCCGCTCGACCTTCTCTCGAGACCTGTCAGTCTCCGAGCAGGACTATTTCGACGTTCTTCGGACGCTTCACCTGATCGATGAGGAACCGGCGGATCCTCTCGAGGTCCTGCTCGATCTCTACGTGTCGCAGGTACTCGCCTTCTACGACCCGATCGAAGATGTTTTCTATTCGATCGATGAGCCCCCGCCTGGCGCCCCAGCTCTGATGACCGCGGCATTTCAACGGGCCGTGACGATCCACGAGCTCGTCCACGTGCTTCAGGACCAGAAGTTCGGTGCCGGAGACGTTCTGGTCGAAACGATGGATGACTGGGACAAGTCCCTCGCGTACCACTCGCTGATCGAGGGCGAGGCGACTCTCGTCATGCTCGACGTTCTGCTTGGGGATCTCGGTGGCTCTCTGGATGAAGCGCTCGAGGATGACCAGATCGTCACCGCGCTGGGCGAGGCAGCGGCTCTCGATCTCGCGGGCGACGACGTGCCAGCGTACTTCGTCGAGTCACTGAAGTTTCCGTACATCGAAGGGCTGGCATACGCGATCGATCTCTACCGGCGCGGCGGATGGAAGGCGCTCGAGCTGGCGCATCATTCTCCCCCCGGTTCCTCCGAGGAGATCCTCGACGGAGAGAAGCCTGACACCATTGAGCCGCTCGGAATCGAAGTCCACGGTTCTCGAAACGACGCTGGGAGAGTTCCACTGGCGCTACCTGCTCGATGCCGAGGTGGCTGACCCCTGGGAGGCCGATCGTGTCGCCGTCGTCCGTGTCGAGGGGTGGCGGGCTGAATGTGGCGATGGCAACGAAATGGGCCAGCGGGGCGGCAGCACAGATCTTTGCCGATGAATACGCAGAGTTTCTTCGTGGGAAGGGCCGCTCCCCGCTGATTCATGTCGATGATGAGATGGTCATGGTCAGCTACGGGGACGACTGCGAGCTTTCGAAGCGCCTGATGGAACATCTGTTGAAGAGTGTCGTGAAAGTGGAGGATGACGAGCACAGATGACTGAGTACCTCGAGAACATGGTCAGCCCGGAGGCGCGCGCGCTGCTCCAGGAGGAGCGGGACGTACTCATTTCGCTCAGGGAGACACTCGAAGAAGAGCAGTCGACCGAGAGGAGACGGATCAATGATCTTCTCGAAGGACTGGACGAGCTGTTCACGATCGTCATCGTCGGGGAGTTCAACGCAGGAAAGTCCTCTCTGATCAACGCGCTGTTCGGAAGCGCCGTGCGGAAGGAAGGCCCGGTTCCGGTCGACGACGTGATCTCGCTTCTGCGATGGGGGGAAACGGCGAAGACCCGTGAGGTCGCGGACTTCATCATCGAGCAGACGTATCCGGTCGAGCTTCTGCGGACGGTGCGGATCGTCGACACGCCCGGCACGAACTCGATCGTGAAGCGTCATCAGGAGGTGACCGAGGACTTCATCCCTCGAGCAGATCTCGTCCTGTTCGTCACCTCGATCGACCGGCCACTCTCCGAGTCCGAGAGAAGCTTTCTCGAGTTCATACGGGACTGGCGGAAGAAGGTGGTCTTCGTTCTCAACAAGATCGATGCGAAAACCGATGCCGAGGTCGATGAGGTGCTGGATTATCTGCGCGAGAACATCCGGTCGCTCTTTAATCTCGACCCGAGAATCTTCCCTGTGTCCTCGAAGCTTGCACTCGCATCGAAGACCGGGGCTGCCTCGCCACGGGACTGGACCCGAAGCCGGTTCGAGGGGCTCGAGGATTACATCGTCGACACGCTCGCCGAAGGGGAGAGGGTGCGGTTGAAGCTGATGGCCCCGATCGATACGGTCCTTGCGATCATGGACCGCCAGGTATCGATGATCGACTCGCGATCGACCATTCTGCACGCCGACATCCGCAAGATCGCATCGGTGCAGGAGCAGCTCGAGAGCGCGAGAGACGATCTGAAGTCGAACTTCTCCCGCTTCACGACACGGATTGATAATCTCATCCTGGAGCTCGAGAAGCGGGGTGTCGATTTTCTCGACCGCTACATCCGCGTCAACCACATCATGCTTCTCAGGGACGCGGCGCGATTCAGAGAAGAGTTCCAGCGGCAGGTCTTTCACGACTGGGAAGGATCGATCGACCGGACGATTCAGGAGTCGGTCGACTGGCTCGTTGGACAGAACATGAAACTGTGGGAGGCCACGGTCGACACGTTTCAGAGAAAGAGCGAGTTCGAAGCCGCGCCGGCCGACCTCGCTGATCAGGCCGGGCAGAGATTCGCGTACAACCGGGAGCAGGTCTACGGCAGGATCAAGCTCGAAGCGGAGCGCCGTCTGCAGAGCTATGACGTCGCCAGCGAGAGCCGCAATGTGATCGACGATGCCGTGCGGGGGGTCGTTCAGTCGTTTGGTCTCGGAGCGGGTGCGATCGGTCTCGGCTATCTCGTCTCGACGTTCTTCACGACGGCCGCGATCGACGTGACCGGTCTCACGGCGGCGACCATGCTCCTCGTGTCGAGCTTTCTCGTGCTCCCGTACAAACGGTCGAAAGCGAAATCGGAGTTCCGCGACAAGATCGAGAGGTTGCGCACGCAGATGCACGAGGCGCTCGAGCGGCAGTCGACCATCGAGATCGACAGAATGATCGAGAACATCTCGGAGTCATTCGGACCGTACAGCCGCTTCTTCAAGACGGAAATGGAGAAGATCGAAAAGCTTTCTTCGAAACTCAAGACGATCGATGCACGCGCACGGCAACTGGCCCAGCGGATCGAGGAGCTGCCCGGGTGATGAGAATCGACTACGACAACCTCCAGCAGAGCGTGATCGCGGGAACGCTTCGGATCGAGCTCGAACAGGCCCTGGAGATAAACTTCCGGGAGATGGTCGCCCGCGGGGAGCGCATTCCGCCCGCGTCGTATCTGGCGACCAGGATCGCCGAGATCGTCAACCGGAACGCAGGAAACGAAGTCGACAGCGACCTCGCCTTCGGCATCTACCAGGAGATCGCCGCCGCGTGCGAGAACGCGCGAGAGAAGGTCGTCGGCGAAGAGCCGAAGCCGAGCTGAGAGGAAAGTTAGAGTTCAGAGTTCAGGGGTTCAGAGGTTCAGGGTTCAAGGGTTCAAGGGTTCAAGGTGGACGTTGTGGACCAGGTGGACAAAAGAGTGGACGGAGTAGTGGACACCGTCTTTGGACTTCCGCTGCGTAATCAATCTCGACACACCCGCGCACTCGAACTTCTGAACTCCTGAACCCTGAACCTCTGAACCTCTGAACCCTGAACCCGACTTCTGAACTCCTGAACTTCCCTGAACCCTTGAACCCTTGAACCTCCCATCCCCCGGGACCTCTTGAACTACAATCCTCCCATGAAGGCGAAGATCAAACGATATCCGCCGCTGTCGTCGTTCGCGACGACGGGTGGCTGAGCGTGCAAAGTAGGTCAGGATGACCTGCGCTCAATTCTGGAAAAACTCGCACCGCCTGCCGGGCTGAACACTCTGCTCGTCGGCTACGAGCATGGCGATGACTCCGCGGCTCTGCGCCTCGACGGGGAACGTGTGCTCGTGCAGACGGTCGATTTCTTCACGCCGATTGTTGATGACCCGGAGACATTTGGAGCCATTGCGGCCGCGAACTCCGTATCCGATATCTATGCGATGGGGGCCGAACCGATCCTCGGACTCGCCCTGGCGATGTTCCCGACCGACGTTCTGCCTCTGTCGGTTCTGGAGGGCATTCTTCGCGGCGGGGTCGCCAAAGCGACGGAGGCTGGATTCCCGATCGCTGGTGGGCATACGATCATCGACGATGTTCCGAAGTACGGTCTCGCCGTCACGGGACTCGTCTCTCCGGACGATCTGAAGCGTAACTCGGGAGCGAAGCCGGGAGACGAGATCTTCCTCACAAAACCGATCGGCAGTGGCATTCTGGTCTCTGCCTACCGCGCCGCCGGTACCGGAATGAAAAAGCTTCTCGGCCGGAGCAAGCCATCACTCGACGAGGCGATCAGCTGGATGATGATGCTCAACCGCGACGCAGCCCGGATCATGGTCGCCTGCGGTGCGAACGCGGCGACTGACGTGACCGGCTACGGCCTGCTCGGTCATCTGCGTGAGATGTGTGCTGGTTCCGGGACGGGAGCAGACATCAATGTGGACGCAGTGCCCACGCTCGCGGGTGCCCGTGATCTTCTCGCCAAAGGATTCTTTCCGGCCGGCAGCATGCGCAACGTTGAGTCTTTGCGGAGTGTCGTCGAGCTCGAAGCGAGTGAGTCTGAGTACCGCCTGCTCTGTGATGCGCAGACCAGTGGCGGCTTGATCATCTCCATCAGCCCGGACCGGAGCAAAGAGATGATTGCCTCCTTCGAACAAAGCGGCCTCCTGCTTGCACATATGGGAACCATGACCGAGAGGGCGGGTGTCATCCGAGTCCGCTGAAGGGAGTCCTACTCCTTCCCTTCCGGTATACACTTCCACGACAGGAGATCTGAAGACGATGGCTTACTGCCCGACCTGCAGACGTGAATTCGAAGACGACGTGACTGAGTGCTCGGAGGACCAGTCCGAACTGGTCGAAGACCTTCCGTATCAGACGATCGAGAGCGACGACGGGACGATATGGGTCGAAATTGCCAGCGTCGGTACCGACGATGAAGCGAGACTGCTGCAGGGATTTCTCGACGCGGAGGGAATCCCGGCTCAGATTGAATCTCTGAAATTCACCATGGAGCCCGTGAACTTCGGCCAGCTCGGTGACGTACGGGTCTACGTACCGTCTGAGCACGAGGATCGCGCGTTCAACCTGATCAGAGAACGAGAGTTGAATTACGTGAATCTTCGGGACGACCAGATCTCGACGGAAGAAGGACCGGCCAGTATCGAAGACGGATCGGGATCCGAGCCGGAGTAGGCGTTGTGACCGGGGATCAGCCCGACACAGCTCCGGAGGCGGAATCCGCTCCAGCCGGCGGGTTGACGGAGGTCGAGGCTGGTCTGCGCGAGCCAGGCGGATCGCAGGAGGATTTCGTGCACGAGAGCGTGGAACTTCCCGGCTGGGTTCCGATCGCTTTCGGGCTCGTGTTGATCGCGATTGCGGTCGCGGCGATCTGGATGGCGTCCTGAGAAGCCTCGGCCCCGGACCACCGATCACGAAGATGTCATCCTGAGAGGCTGTGAAGGATCGCGTACGTGGTGACTCGGAAGTGAATTGCTGGGAACCGAGGGTGAGTGTGATACCACGCGATCCTTCGACCGTCCTTCGCTGCGCTCCGGCGGCTCAGGATGACATCGGGGCATCTCGAGGCACGTTCGTCGTGCTGGCGTTGCCCCGGATTCCTCGGTCTCGATGAAGCGGTTCCTTCCCTTCGTCGCTTTGCTCCTCAGGGCAGGCGGAATGACAGTTTATTCGAGTCCTTGTCGGCGTACCGCGTCGTCCTGCGGCTCGGAAGAGATTGACGGCTGACCATCCTCCTGAATTTCGGGAGCCGATGCCACTCGCCGGCGAAGACTCAGCAGCGCGACGCTCGGAGCCAGTCCTGAGGCTCTCCAGTCCGTGTCATCATGGCGTTCCCCGATCAGGACTTCCCGGGCGCGGAGATAGCCGACCTCGATGAGACGGGAGATCGTGCTCCAGCGTCGCTCGGTGAAGCTCACCGGCAGGCGATGGCGTGGCCTGATGACCACAGTACGTTCCCGATATGGAGAAGGAATCACGTGATCGGTATCGAAGAGCGACCTATAGATCCCTCCCTCGCTCTCTCCCTTCTGCGTGACGAGCAGCACCGCGTCACAGCCCTCTTCGAAGGCTTTCTCGTATGGAGCGTTGTTCGTATAGCCGCCGTCTGCGTAACGGACGCCATCGATCGGAGGATTGACGATGTAGAAGGGGGGGAGGTAGTTCGAAGCCAGAAGCAGATCGAGAGGATTCTCACTCTGCCGCACGTCATGGATGACGTTGTGGTTGTCCCTGATTCTCGTGGTCGAAACGAAGAAAGGGAGCGCCTCGGGCGATTTGAGGCGATCGCTGCCGACGTACTCTTCGAAGGTGCGGCTGTGAATCGTCCGCCAGATGAAGGGGGAGTACTCCTTCGTCAGGTTGCGGACATCGACGTACGGCATCCGCACGAAGCAGCGCCAGTAGTGCTTCAGCCGGTGTTCGGTTCCCGCCGCGATGGCCGCCGCATTCCAGACACCACCGGAAACACCGACAGCCAGCACTGGATGGATCTCGAGCTCGCGAAGCGCCCTGATGACGCCGACCTGAAACGCACAGCGGGACGAGCCACCCGAGAAGACAACGCCAGGTCGTTTTGCGTCGCTCAGAATCTGTAGCGGATGTTCCACCCCTGCACATGTCTAGCGGCATGCGTGCCGCGCGGCTTCAGGCGTGTTCCTCGGGCTCCTTTTTAGCCTCTGCGATGATCTTGTCCTGGATGTTCTTCGGCACTTCCTCGTAGTGCGAATACTCCATGTGGAACGATCCGCGTCCCTGAGTGATCGAACGGAGGGTCGACCCGTACGTGAGCACTTCGGCCATGGGAACCGATGCCCGGATCACCTGGGCATCACCTTGTGTGTCCATTCCTTCCATGCGCCCCCGGCGGCTCGTGAGATCCCCCATGATGTCGCCGACGTACTCGGTGGGGGAGTAGACCTCCATGTGCATCACCGGTTCGAGCAGGGTCGGTTTCGCCTTCGACATCGCATCCTTGAATGCGAGAGCTCCGGCGATCTTGAATGCCATCTCGGACGAGTCGACCGAGTGATACTGACCGTCGGTGAGATGTACCCGGAAATCGACCACCGGGTATCCGGCGAGGTAGCCGTTGACCCTCGCCTCCTGAATCCCCTTCTCGACTGCGGGGATGAACTGGCGCGGCACCGAGCCGCCGAAGATCGCATCGACGAACTCGAAGTCCTTTCCGCGCTCGAGAGGCTCCATCGTGATCTTGCAGTCGGCGAACTGACCGTGTCCGCCGCTCTGCTTCTTGTGTCTGCCGTGAGCGTCGACCTTCAGCTTGATCGTCTCGCGGTATGGAACCTTCGGCGGATGCAGGATCACGTCGACGCCGTACTTGTTCTTCAGCTTGTCGACAGTGACTTCGACGTGAAGCTGTCCCTGGCCGGAGAGAAGGAACTCGTGAGTCTGTTCCTCGCGATGAAAGCGGATCGACGGGTCCTCCTCCATGATCCGGTGGATGGCGACCGAGAGTTTGTCGTCATCTCCCTTCGATTTCGGCTCGATGGCGAAGGATATGACTGCCTCCGGATACTCGATGGGAGACAGCGTGACCTGGTTGTCTTTTGTCGCGATCGTGTCGCCGGTGTGGGAGTCCTTCAGCTTTGCGACCGCGCCGATGTCACCCGCTTCGAGATGACTGACGTGATCCTGCTGCTTCCCCTGGAGTACCTGAAGCTTTCCGACCCGCTCCTCGTGATCCTTGCTGACGTTGTAGTACGCCGTATCGGAGTTGAGGCGTCCGCGGTAGACGCGAAGAATGGAGATCTGACCGCTGAACGGATCGGAGAGAGTCTTGAAGATGAGAGCGACCGGATGACCGTCGTCCTCGCCGAGCTCGATCTCCTCTCCCGACCCGTCTCTGAGCGTCTGCGCCGGCGCCTCGGCCGGCGAAGGCGCAAGAGTGGCGATCATGTCGAGAAGCGCGTGCCCGCCGGTGTTCCGTAACGGCGCCGTGAAGAGAACCGGATGGAGCGAACCTTCGTGGAACTCTTCTCGAAGACCACGAAGCAGCTCCTCCTGGGTGAGTGTGCCGGCATCGAAGAAGGTTTCCATCAGAGAATCGTTGTTCTCCGCGACTTTCTCGATCAGTTGCTCCCGCCACTCCGTTGCCTTTGCCTGAAGCTCCGCAGGGATGTCGGTCTCACGGAACTTTCCGCTCCCGTCATTTTCATAGACGTACGCTTTCTGATTGACCAGATCGACGACGCCGTGAAAGTCCCCCTCGCTGCCGATCGGGATCTGGAGGGGCGCGACACCTTTGCCGAACTTTTCCTCCAGGCTCGTGAGAATCGTGTCGGCCGAGGCGCGCTCACGATCCATTTTCGTCGCGACGAAAAAGATCGGGATGTTCTGCTCCTGCGCGAATCTGGCAACCCGTTCGGTGTTGACCTCGACACCTGTGATGCCATTGACGACGATCGCGGCCGCATCTGCCACACGGATCGCTCCCTTCGCTTCAGTGAGGAAGACTCCGTAGCCGGGAGTGTCGAGAATGTTGATCTTCCTGTTCTTCCACTCGCAGTAGGCGAGTGATGCCGCGATGGAGTGCTTGCGGCTGATCTCGTCCTCTTCGAAATCCGTGGTCGTGTTGCCCTCGTCCACGCTGCCGAGCCGAGTCGTTGCACCGGCGTTGAAAAGCAGTTGCGAAACGAGAGTCGTTTTCCCTGTGTCGGAGTGACCGGCGAAAACGATGTTGCGGATATCTTCTGTCGCGTAGACCTTCATTGCGAATCACCTTTCGGAAGAAAATATGGCCAGCTCCGCAAATCATATTGGAAAAATGTTTTTGGTTCAGTGCCAGCCGGCCACGCGACCGCGTTCTTCACGGATCGCCCCCCGAAGGGCTGTCATTCCGATGGAGCGCCTCCGGCGCGACTGAGGAATCTCTCCGTCCTGTCACTGAGCACCCCCATCGGATTCATCGGAGCGCTTCAGAATGACAGCCTGAATGAACCTGCATGTTCTCTCTTCACCGATGCGGCCGGCCGATTGCAGTAGAGCTGAAGCGAAAGCGCGGAGGACATCAGAGACGTTAATTGTCCATTGAGCGCCGCCAGCACGTATCATTACCGTCGGAAAGAGCCGTCCGGCACTTACACTGGTGCGAGGGAGACCGACAACAGTTGAAGTTTGGTCGTTACGAAATCATCAGAGAGCTCGGCAAGGGAGCGATGGGAGTCGTCTACCTTGCCAAGGATCCCCTCATCGGGCGGCTCGTGGCTCTCAAGACGATCCGGGTGGGACCGAACATCGAAGATGAAGAGATTCGGGAGTTCCAGCAGCGATTCATGCGTGAGGCGCAGGCTGCAGGAATCCTGAGTCACCCCAACATCGTCACCGTTCACGACATCGGAACCGAAGAGGAGAGCGGCAACTCCTTCATCGCAATGGAGTACGTGGAGGGGCGGAATCTGAAGGAAATCCTCAACCAGGCGCGGCCATTTTCCGTGAACGACGCAGCCCACGTCATCACTCAGATCGCCGAGGCCCTCGCGTTCGCGCACCGGAAGGGGATCGTCCACCGCGACGTGAAGCCGGCCAACATCATCATCTGCGACGGCAATCTCGCCAAGATCACCGACTTCGGCATCGCAAAGATCGCGTCCAGCGTGGCCAACCTGACTGTGACGGGTCAGTTCCTCGGGACTCCCAACTACATGGCACCCGAGCAGGTGAAGGGCACGGCGGTCGATGGACGATCCGATATCTTCTCGCTCGGTGTGGTGCTGTTCGAGACGCTGACCCGCCAGAAGCCGTTCGGCGGAGACTCGCTCACGACCATTTCGTACAAGATCGTCCACGAGAAGTTCACGCCGCCAAGCGAGGTCGATCCTCGCATTCCGGAAGCGTTCGATGTCGTTGTCGCGAAGTGCCTCCAGAAGAGTCCAGGCGACCGCTACCAGAGTGGTACTGATCTCGCCGCAGATCTGCGCGCGATTCTGCGCAATGACGAACCTCTGATGGCGGGATCCGCCTCGGTGAGCGACGTCGACAACACGATGCTCGATCGGACCCCTACCGGAAGAGCTGAACCGGAAAAGAAGATCGACGACTCGAACGATGCTTCTCCCGACGAATCAGTCGAGGACCTCCGGGATCTGCCAGCCTCGCGGCTTTCCCCCTGGAAGAAGAAAATATCGACCGCGCTCGCTGCCGGAGTGATCGGAGTTCTGCTCGCCCTGCTGATCGTGTCGTCGCTGGCGATCTGGAGCAAACGCGTCGATGTTCCTCCGGTGGACACCCAGCGGGAAGCGTCGGTTGCGAAGCAGCGGGAGCTGAGGCTCGAAGGAGAACGCCTGCTGGCGCAGGGAAACATCGACGCTGCGTACGAAACGTACTTCGAGCTGAGAAAGCTTGCGCCGAATAGCCCCAGAGTCGGAGCGATGCTGCGAAATCTCGAAACACTCCGTTCCATGAGGATGTCCCATGGGCAGAGACAGGCGGAGGCCCTCCAGCATCTCGATGAGGGGCGGAGGCTGTACCAGCAGAAGAGGTTCTCCCAGGCGATCCCCTTCTTCGAGCAAGCCTTTCATCTCGATGACACGCTGACCTCGGCCGTGAACTATCTTCGGATGAGCCGTGAGCAGTTGAGCCTGCAGGAAATGCGACGGCAGGCTTCGCGCGAGGAAAAGGCTCCTGCACAGAACGATTCGACGGGGAGTGCCGACAACGGCGACAAATCCGGCACATCCCAGCCGGTGACCCTCCTCACGATGTTCGACAGCCCGGTTGCTGACGGATACTTCGTTGTGAACGTCGATGGGGAAACCGTCGTTCATGAGAAGCTCTATGAAGAGCGCTGGGGTTTCCTCAAGCGTCGCACTCCGAAGCAGATCAATGTTTACCGCCAGATTCCGAGTGACGTCAAGGAGATCGAGGTCTGGGTGGTCGTGCCTTCACTGAACCTCCAGGAAAAGAAGAGCATGAATCCCTCGCTGGAATCGGGAAAGCTGCACCGGCTCGTCGTGACTCTGGACCCCGATACGAAGCAGATTGATCTGCGCTTCTCGTAGCAACCTGCACTTCAGGGGAAAGAGCAGTCATCCTCTCAGGATGACAGCTGGTTTTTAATGTGCTGCCCGTGAACAGGAGCCGTCGCCCCCAGACCCCGGCGAGCAGGGGAAAGAGTTCCTGCCGCTGGCTGACACTCACAATCTGCTCATCCCATGCGGAAACATCGATCTCGAGATTGGTCCCCCCTGATCCCTCAGATCCGGTGATCAGGCTTGGCACTCGAAGCAACCCGCCGAGCATCTCGATCGGGCCGGTGAGCGCGATGGCACGATTCGAGGGCAGGTCGAGTTGCGCACTCTCGGACACGATGTCGATGTGATGGGGAACCAGTTGTGGGCGAATCCGGTACGAGGGCCGGAACCATGCCGACCCTCCACGTGCCGTCAGGACCGGCTCCTCCTCCAGGACGCTTCCGTAACCGTCGCGCGCGTTTTCCGACGGAATCTGAACGAGCCGTGGCCCGGAGAGATGGAGCCCGTCAGACCAGAGCGTCGCGATGATCGCGGCCGTCACGGACGGCTCGATCACGATCGGTGACGTGATCGAGACCGCGGGATCGAACGCAGCGACGGCATTGCGCAGCTCGAGCAGCTCTTCGTTCCAGTGCGCGAGAAATGAAGCCGCGCCGCGATCGAATTCGCATCGGACCTTCTCCCGCCGGTTCGTCATCGATGCGTACACCCGGACGGACTTTTCACTCCACGCCCTGGTCACCCCGTCGACGTCGATCTCGTGGCGCGCGGAGCCGGTCACGATCGTGGCACGCTCGAGATTCTGCCCCTGCCGTTCGAGCAGTTCGAGGAGACCTGCCGGAATCTGTTCGAGCTCGTCCGGCTCCACCGCGGTCGTTCCCGGCCGTGTCGCGCACTCGAAGGCACAGGTGTGCTCGACGGCCTCGCCCCGCTCCTCGAGTGAGAGCTCGCTTCTCGTTCCGTTGTCGATCTCCACGCGCACCGAGCGGCCGTCCTTCGTGTAACGAGTCACGCTCACAGAGCCTCCGTGAGGAAATCGGGACACGACGTGCCCACAGGGATGCGCTGGCCGTGCTCTGAGCAGAGAACGCCCGGATAACGCACCGGCTCGCCGTGAGCCCCGAGAATCTTTTGCGCCACTTCGGCCCTGGGCACGGCGATGCCGAATGGCGCAACCCGCTTCCTCTTTCCCGCCGCCACGATGCTCGAGAAAAGCACCTTCACTTCCACACGATCGGTCAGCGGGTCCCAGCTTCCCCCTTCTGCAAGCTCGATCTCCAGATACGACTCCGGCAGGTCGAATGGTGCGCCGTCGACGGTGGCGACGAGCGACGAGAGTCGAGGGATCGGATGGTCACGGAACGACGCCCGTCGCAGCGCAGCCGGTCTCTCCGAAGAGAGGAGGTCACTGAGCGGAGTCTCCGGTGCCGATCCGACGGGCGTGTCGAAGACCCTCCACCCCGGATCGTCCACGACCCGCAGCCAGCCGGGCCACTCGATCGCGGGAGCGAGCCCGGCCGGATGTCCCGCACTCTCGTGAAGCAGAACGCCTCCCGTGCCTCGCGACCACAGCAACGGGAGCTCCTTCACGTCGGAGCGCTCGAGCTCGACGGGCACGCGAGCGAGAGAGAGCAAAGAGGTGAGGTCGTCGCCGAGGAAGCGGGGCGTGGTCAGAAGCGCGAGCGGCTGAGCTTCCTTTCCGCCGGTCTCGACCCGGATCACGGCGACCAGCGACTCCGACTGCCCGTCGACCTGATAGGAGAAATATGTCCTGACCGACAACTCGTGAGTGCTTCCGAGATGGTCGAACTGCTCGAGGACGGCATCTCGATGGCTCTCGAGCAGCGCAATCGAGATCAGCCTGTCCGCAGCAAACTGTGAACGGGCGCCACCGAGGTCGGTCGTCGCCTCGATCGATTCCGGTGATTCAGGCCGGGAGAACGCCGCCCCACGCGTGACCGAACGAAAGATTCGTTCCCGCTCGGCATTGATTTGCCAGATCTCGTCGAGCGTATGCTCGGCAAACACTGTGACGCTCTCCTCTCCCTTCCCGCGCATCGACATGGAGACATATGGTACAGCTTGACTTTGCGGGAACGTTTCACACACAGTCGTTCGACGATTCCACCGTGCGGAGGGCATGACACACGCAGGGCTTCGGTGGATCGAAAAACGCAGAGGTAACAGAGACCATGACTGATGTAGCCGATGGAGCCGAACAGAAACTAGACGAGCTCGAACGCCGGAAACGGGAGAGCGAGCTCGGTGGCGGACAGGAACGAATCGACCGCCAGCATGAAGCGGGGAAGCTGACCGCGCGGGAGCGTATCGCCCTGCTCTTCGATGCGGGATCGTTCCAGGAGCTCGACCAGCTCGTCGTTCACAGGAGCCGCGACTTCGGACTCGACCAGCAGAAGATCCCCGGAGATGGTGTGGTGACCGGGTACGGAACCATCGACGGACGTCTCGTTTACGCGTTCGCGCAGGACTTCACGGTCTTCGGCGGTTCGCTCAGCGAGACTTACGCGGCCAAGATCGTGAAGATCATGGACATGGCGATGAGAAACGGAGCACCCGTCGTCGGTCTCAACGACTCCGGCGGCGCACGCATCCAGGAAGGTGTCGTCTCCCTCGGAGGCTACGCCGACATCTTCCTTCGTAATACGCTCGCCTCCGGAGTCGTCCCGCAGATCTCCGCAATCATGGGACCGTGCGCGGGCGGAGCCGTCTACTCGCCGGCGATCACCGATTTCATTCTGATGGTGAAGAAGACGAGCTATATGTTCGTCACCGGACCGGACGTCATCAGGACCGTGACCCACGAAGAAGTGACCAAGGAGAAGCTCGGTGGTGCGATGACCCACAACCAGACCTCGGGGGTCGCGCACTTCGCGGCAGACTCCGACGAGGACTGCCTGGCTCTGATTCGCGAGCTGATCTCCTACCTCCCGTCGAACAACATGGAGGATCCTCCGCGCAAGGAGTCCAAAGACGACGTCAACCGCGCGGACAAGGAGCTCGATACGGCCGTTCCGGCGAACCCGAACCAGCCGTACGACATCCGGCAGATCATCACGACGATCGCCGATGATCAGCATTTCTTCGAGATTCACGAGCACTACGCGCGCAACCTCGTCGTCGGCTTCGTCAGACTCGATGGTGCGCCCGTCGGGATCGTGGCAAACCAGCCTGCCTATCTCGCTGGCGTACTCGACATCGATGCCTCGAAGAAGGGAGCCCGCTTCGTCCGGTTCTGCGATGCATTCAATATCCCGCTCCTCGTTCTCGAGGACGTCCCAGGTTTTCTCCCGGGTGTTCAGCAGGAGCACGGCGGCATCATCGTACACGGCGCGAAGCTGCTCTACGCCCTCGCCGAAGCGACGGTGCCGAAGATCACCGTCATCACGCGCAAAGCGTACGGCGGAGCGTATTGCGTGATGAACTCGAAGCACATCCGGGCCGATATGAACTACGCCTACCCGACGGCCGAGATCGCCGTGATGGGCGCGGAGGGCGCGGTCAACATTCTCTACCGCCGTGATCTCGCAAACGCCGACGATCCGGAGAAGGTGCGTCAGGAGAAGATCGCCGAGTACCGCGAGAAGTTCGCGAACCCGTACGTCGCCGCCGAGCGCGGCTACGTCGACGAGATCATCCAGCCTCACGAAACTCGCCGGAAAGTCATCGCAGCCTTCGCCATGCTCGAGAACAAACGCGACACGAACCCCCCGAAGAAGCACGGGAACATCCCGCTGTAGAGAGTTCAAGGGTTCAAGGGTTAAAGGTTCAAGAGTTCAAGGGTTCAAAGGTTGTCTCGGGGATGGGTTTGGGCCGCGAACGGTGTCGGCCGCCTTCGCGGCCTCTCGAGGACTGGGAGGGTCCATGAGGTCCCAGGGCTCGACACCCTGGGCTAGGTTGTTCCGGCCGCCTTCGCGGCCTTCCGACCTCCGCCCTTGAACCCTTGAACCCTTGAACCCTTGAACCTCTTGAACCCTTGAACTCCTGAACCTGTCCGACCCCCGGAATACACCCCCACAACGCCGCGTTAGCGACCTTGCTTCGAACCAGTGGCCTGCCCTGGGCAGGCTTGGTTTGTGTTTTTAACTGGAGGTCATGACGTGTACGCAATCATTCGCACCGGCGGCAAGCAGTACCGGGTCGCCGAGGGAGAAACTCTTCAGGTCGAGCGGGACATTCTCGCTGGAGCTGAGAATGGATCGGTCAAGTTCGACCAGGTTCTGATGGTGGGTGGCAAGGATCCGAAGATCGGCACTCCTGCCGTCGACGGAGCATCGGTCAAGGCCACCATTCTCGCCGAAGAGCGTGGTCCGAAAATCATCGTGTTCCGGAAGAAACGCCGGAAGCAGTACAAGAGGAAGACCGGCCACAGGCAGAACCTCGTGAACATCCGCATCGACAAGATCGAAGTGTGATCCGGTTCTGAACCAGGAGGAATAGAAATGGCTCATAAAAAAGGACAGGGATCTTCTCGGAACGGACGTGACTCGAATCCGAAGATGCTCGGAGTCAAGCGTTTTGACGGCCAGACCGTTACGGGTGGCTCGATTCTCGTTCGTCAGCGCGGCACCAAGTTCTACGCCGGCGAGAACGTCGGGATGGGACGCGACCACACGCTGTTCGCCAAGGTGGACGGTGTCGTGAAGTTTCGCGACCGTGGACAGAAGGGCCGCTTCATCAGCGTGCAGCCTTCTTCGACCGAAGCCTGATCGTTGTTTTCGATCAATGCTGATTTCGAGGGAGCCCGAGGGCTCCCTTTTTTTGTCATCCTGAGCGAAGCGAAGGATCGCGTTCGAGATGACTCGACCGCAATTTCAGGCGAAGGATCGCGTACGACAAGACTCGGCCCGGATTGCGCAGGGATCGAGAGTGAGTATGACGCGACGCGATTCTTCGACCGTCCTCCTCCCGCTTTGCGGGATCCGGCGGCTCAGAATGACAGCCTGTTGAACCTTTTCACCTGAACCCCTGAACCCCTGAACCTCTGAACGCCTTATGAAGTTCGTCGATTACGCAACAATCAAAGTCTACGGTGGCCACGGCGGCAACGGATGCGTTGCCTTCCGCAGGGAGAAGTACGTCCCGCGTGGCGGCCCGAATGGCGGTGACGGAGGCACGGGTGGCTCCGTGTGGGTCGAAGCCACCGAGAGCATGAATACGCTCCAGCACCTTCGTTTCCAGCGCGAGTACCGTGCCGAGCGAGGCCGGCCGGGTGAGGGCTCCAACCGGAGCGGAAAGACCGCCGAGGACGTCGTCATTCAGTTGCCGGTGGGATCGGTCGTCAAGAACATCGAGACCGGAGAAATCGTCGCGGATCTCGTGGAGCCGGGACAGCGCGTCGTCGTGGCACGGGGCGGCCGGGGAGGCCAGGGGAACCAGCACTTCGCAACGGCGACACGTCAGGCTCCGCGCTTTGCGCAGCCGGGCGAAGAGGGGGAAGAATTCGCGCTCGAGATCGAGCTCAAGCTGATCGCCGACATCGGTCTGGTCGGACTCCCCAACGCGGGCAAGTCGACGCTGATCTCCGTCATCTCGGCAGCGAAGCCGAAGATCGCCGATTATCCATTCACGACCCTCAGCCCCGTGCTCGGGGTCGTCCCGTACGAGCAGTTCTCGTCCTTCGTCGTCGCCGACATCCCCGGATTGATCGAGGGGGCCCACGAGGGACAAGGTCTCGGTGACCAGTTTCTCCGGCACGTCGAGCGTTGCGCGTCGCTTCTCCACATGGTCGACTTGTCGGTCGAGGATCCGGTCGCCGATGCAAAGATCGTCGAGAAGGAGGTCGAGCTCTACTCCGAGATACTCCGCTCGAAGCCGCGCATCCTCTGCGGCTCCAAGCTCGACTCGGCCGCGGAAGGATCATCCGAGGCGCTGCGGGCGTATGCGGCGAAGGAGGGACTCGAGTATGTCGAGCTCTCCGCCGTGACCGGAGAGGGTGTCCAGCGAGTGGTCCAGAGGCTCGGCTCGCTCGTGCGAAGCTCCCGCGAGGAGCAGGCACAACCGCCCGAGGCGTGATCATGAAGCGTGTCGGAATTCTCGGGGGGACATTCGATCCGTTCCACTACGGACATCTGAGGCCGATGCTGGCGATTCACGAGCGGCTCGGATGGGATGAGATGCTCTTCGTCCCGGCGTGGACACAACCTTTCAAGACGGAACGAACGGCTGTCTCCCCGTTCCATCGGCACGCGATGGCGGTACTGGGCACCGAGCAGATTCCCGGAGCGAACGTGTCGATCATCGAGCTCGAGCGTGGGCAGATCTCGTACACCGTCGAGACGCTGCGGGAGCTTCGATCCTCACGGGCCGACACTGTTCTCGAATGGGTGATCGGGGATGACAATCTCGCCCGCCTCTCCGAATGGAAGGATGTCGAAGAGCTCTTCGAGCTCGCCAACTTCATCGTTCTGCGTCGCGCGGCAGCGCTTCCGGCACTGCCTCGAGAGTTGGAAGGGCGTCTGCACTCCATCAAAGCCAGAGAAAGGAGCGGGAGTATCGTGCTCGTGACCAACGACCTCATCGAGGTGTCGGCCACCGAGATCCGGCGAAGGATCGCCGCGGGCGAGCCGTGGGATCACATGGTTCCGTCGAGAGTCGCACGATACATCCGGCATAATGACCTCTATGTCGAATGAGATTCAAAGCCGTGTGCAGACCGCCGTCGAGGCGGCCAGCGCAAAACAGGCAACGAACCTGATGGTTCTCCACGTCGAGAAGCTGACCTCCATCGCCGATTACTTCATGATCTGCTCCGCCTCGTCGGACCGTCAGGCATCCGCGATCGTGGATGCCGTCGAGGAGTCGGTCCGCGAGAAGCACGGCGCCAAACCGCTGCTGAGCGAGGGAAAAAACAGCGGCCGATGGGTTCTCCTCGATTACGGAGACTTCATCCTTCACGTGTTCAACGAGGAGACCCGGAAGTTCTACGGGCTCGAACGGCTCTGGGGGGATGCTCCGAACGTCACCTCCGAGTTCCTGAAGGAATCCGCAGTTGGCGGCTCCGGCGAGTGAATCACGAGCCGGAGGGCGGTGAGCCTTGCGGCCCAGAGCTGATCTTCTCCGACGGAGATTTCCCACGCGGACTCCCGCTGTCCGCGATCAGCTTCGCATGCTCGAAAAGACTCTCGACTCGAGTGTCACCACGCTTCTGGAGGGCGAGACCGGCTCGGGTAAGGACTATCTCGCCGAGCTGATCCATTCTGCGAGCGTGCGATCCAACGGACCATTCGTGCGCATCTCCTGCGCCGCGATTCCACCCGAGCTGTTCGAGAGCGAGCTGTTCGGCTACGAGAAGGGCGCATTCACCGATGCCCGCGCGAGAAAGCCGGGGCTGGTGGAGACGGCACACCGCGGCACGCTCTACCTCGACGAGGTCTCGGTGCTCACCAGGCCTCTTCAGGCGAAGCTGCTGCGGCTGGTGCAGGAGAAGGCCTTTACGCGAATCGGGGGCGTCGCCGAGCTTTCTGTCGACGTCAGGTTCATCGCATCTTCGACCAGACCGCTCGAGATGCTCGTTCGGGAGGGGGAGTTCCGGGATGATCTCTACTACCGTCTGAATGTGATCTCCGTGCGGCTTCCGCCGTTGCGTGAGCGACGGCGCGACATTCCGCGACTCGCCGAGCTCATTCTGAGGGAAGAGGCGAAGGAGCTCGGACGGAGCGTGCACGCATTCGAGCCGGAGGCTGCAGAGCTTCTTGCGACGTACGACTGGCCCGGAAATGTCCGTGAGCTCCGGAGCGTGATCCGGCGCGCTCTGATCATCGAGGAAGGGGAGCGAATCTCCCCGGCGTCACTTCCTCCACGTTCGCTGCGGAGCGAGGAGGCGCTCGTCGACAAGGCAGCCGCCGCCGAATGGAGCCTCGAACGCCTCGAAGAGGAGTACATCAGAGAAGTTCTCCGGCGGACCCGAGACAACAATTCGAGAGCTGCACGGCTCCTCGGGATCAGCCGCAAGACCCTCATCGACAAGAGGCGGCGCTATGGGATCGACAAGGAACCGAAGCGGTGAAGATCCGCCTCGTCTGGATCGGAAAGATCTCCGAGCGCCCGCTCCGTCAGCTCGCGGAGAGGTATGAGGAGAGGATCCGGCAGTTCCTTCCGATCGAGATCGTCGAGGTCCGGCCCGAGAAGAGTCGCTCCCGGTCCGACAGCGAGATCATCGCGATCGAATCACAGAGCCTGATCGATGCGCTTCCGCCCCAGGGAAGGATCGTGACCATGGACGAGCGGGGCCGTGAGATGACGTCTGTCGAGCTCGCGAAATGGCTGGAAAGAGAAACGATCCACAACCCGCACGGGGTCTCATTCGTCATGGGAGGCGATCTTGGACTGAGCGAGGAAATTAGATCGCGTGCAGGTCTGGTTCTGGCTTTGTCACAGATGACCTTGCCGCATGACCTGGCGAGGGTCGTGCTACTCGAACAGCTGTACCGGGCGTGCACGATCATCCGGAACATCGCATACCACAAGTAAGGAGATTCGGGACTAAAGATGGCCAAAGCTAAGGCAAAACCGAAGGCATGGACGACCCATCGCAAGCTTCTCGTCGAGAAGCAGGAAGAGCTGCTCGAGTCGTACGGACGCGACCGCGCTGCTGCCGCGGAGCAGACCGACGACGGGATCCTCGATCTCGCGGACAAGGCTGCGAACTCCTACTCCCGCGAGCTGAACTTCTCGCTGTCGAACGGCGAGCGCGAAACCCTCATGAAGATCGAGGAGGCGCTCACGCGGATCGATGAAGGGGAGTACGGAGACTGCACCAACTGCGGACAGAAGATCGGCGACAAGCGCCTCAAGGCAATCCCCTGGACCCCGCACTGCATCGACTGTGCTGAGCTCCAGGAAAACGGAATGCTCGACAGCGAAGAATAACTACCAACAGCCCTCCCCCTCTCCCTCTGGGAGAGGGCCGGGGTGAGGGCCTCCACGACGTTCCCTGTCCGCCACGTCGCCGGACATTCTCCGGCTCCCTCTGGTTTGCTACAGAGACCCTGCTGTTCCATTGGACGCGTGCATCGAAGGTTCAGGTTCATTCACCAGCCGCCCGTGGTACCACTTTTCAGTTACCATCACCCAAGCGCTCACATCCCCCCACACATCAACTGACGCCATGACCCCGAGGACCCGCCACAGATGAACGATCTCGAGCAATTGCTCGACGCGATCAGCAGGGACAAGATCCCCCCGGTCATCCTCATCGGCGGAAGCGACGACTACCTCGTCAATCATCACTACCTCAGGATCCGCGCGGCCATCCTCGAAGCCAATCCCGGCGTCGCGGTCGAGGCATATCCGGAGGGGGCCGATCTCGGAAAAGTTGCCGACTCTTTCCGTACCCATTCACTCTTTGGCGGGCATCGCCTTCTCTCCGTACCCGAGATCCAGGCCTTCGTCTCACGCAAGGAGCTCGACAAGCTCCTGCAGAAGGCGATCAACGATTGGGAGAACGCGAAAACCGACCGCAAGCGGAAGAGTGCCGTCGCCAAACTGATGCACGTCCTCGGGCTGGCCGGTCTGTCACTCGAACAATCAGACGGCGACATCATCGACGCGCTCGGCGCGAAAAAGAAAGTCACGGGCGAGATACTCGAAGCCGCGCGGACGGCCGGGCAGAGTGAGTCGAGAGGTGAAGGCGATGCAGCAATCCTCGCGGATCTGATTCAGAACGGCGGCGCTCCCGGATCGATTCTGCTGATCCGGACTGGTGAGCTGCCAGCGGAGTCTCCGCTTCTCGACCAGTTGAGCCGGGATGGTGCTCTGGTACGGGGCGATCTGACGAGGGAAAGCTTTCCGAGTGCGATGAAACAGGCGCTCTCCGAGGTCGCCGAGGACCAGGGCGTCCAGTTCGATGCGGGCGCGGTCCGGGCGCTCGAGGAGCGACTCGGGGTGGCGCGGATGCTCGAGGACAAGTACTCGACCGAGATACCGGATCTCAGCCTCATCGTGTCCGAAGCGGCGCGACTCGCTGCATTCGTCGGTGATGGGAAGAAGGTGTCGCGCGGAGACGTCGAGACGCAGGTCGCCTCCCGCGGTGGCGGACGAGTGTTCGAATTCTCCTCGCTCTTCTCGGAGGGGAAGATCCTCGAGGCGATCGAGAAGCTCCACGATCTCGTGGCGCAGGCGAGAAGGGACGATCCGAAGGCGACCTCCGAGATCCTGTACGGCCGATATATCTTCAGTCTTGCAGAAGAAATCCGTACACTGATCGCCGTTCATTCGTTCCTCCGATCCCAGGGGCTTCGCCCGAGACGGATGAACTACAACCAGTTCAAAGGACAGGTGTCGGATCAGATCGGTCTGTATCTGAAAGAGCAGGGTATGGCGAGACAGAAGCTTCATCCATTCGTGCTCTTCAAAAAGTACGAAGCGGCGGGACGTTACGGGGAGAAGATGCTTCTCCGTGCACTTCAGCGGATCGGCGAGATCGAGCTGGAGCGGAAGTCGGGCGGCGTTCCGCCGACGGTGAGTCTCGAGGCGCTTCTCCTGTCGATCGATGCCCACACCTCCGCCGCAAGAGGATGACCCATTGAAGACTGCCTCGATATCGAAAACACTGCTCTGGCTGCTCCTCTGCTCGGCTGTGATGATCGCAGCGCCTTCGTGTACCACGACCCTCGACCGTCCCACCGGCGCTGTCGGGACACTCCCCGATGTGATCAACGAGTCTTCGGGACTTGCGAAAAGCTCGTTTCGTGACGACATCGTGTGGACGCTCAATGATTCGGGTGACGTTCCGCGCATTTTCGCCATTGATCTCAAAGGCCAACTGGTCGGGGAAGTCGCGATCGAGGGAGCTGGTGCATCCGACTGGGAAGCCATCACCTCCGACGGCAATGGGCGCCTTCTGATCGGCGACATCGGCAACAACGAGAACCAGAGGCAGGATCTCGTCGTCTATGTCATCGACGAGCCCGATCCGTCAGCCGGGTCGGCGCAGGCAAAGCAGACAATCGCCTTTCGATACCCCGAGCAGAAGTCCTTTCCCGACAAGGACGACTTCAACTTCGACGCTGAAGCCCTCTTCTGGTGGAAAGACCGTCTCTTTCTGCTGACCAAACACCGCAGCGACCAGAACACTGTGCTCTACATGTTTCCCGACAACTGGGATGAGGGAAAGCTCGATCTGGTACGGATCTCCGAAACCACCCTCGGATCGATGGTCACTGACGCGGCCGTGTCGCCCGACAATCAGCATCTCGCGATTCTCACCTACACGGGCATCTTCGTATTCGAAGCGCCCGAAGAGGGTTACGACTTCCTCGCGAATCCCGTCAAGCAGATCGACTTCTACACGAATGTCTCCATGCAGTGCGAAGGCCTCGCCTGGCTCGGTAACGCCCTCTATATGTCGAACGAGCAGCGAGGCTTCCACCGTCTCGACGACCCCCTCGATCAGCGCTTCAGAACCTACCCCTGATCCCCTGCAACCTGGATGAAGAGCCTGTCATCCTGAGCCGCCGAAGCGAAGCGAAGGACGGTCGAAGGATCGCGTCCCGTCATCCTCGCCCTCGCTTCCTCCCACAATCCCCCACCGAGCCCAATCACACGCCCCCTCCACTGCCCACAACTGTCATCCTGAGCCGCCGAAGCGAAGCGGAGGACGGTCGAAGAATCGCGTGCCGTTATCCTCGCCCTCGATTCCTCCCACAATCCCCCACACCACTCGAACACATCCGCCCTCGCAAATCCACCCCTCGTAGAATCTCTTTCCATTCCGAGGACCTTTCCCATCGAAATCACCCATTTTCTTGACACCCGAGCCCCACCGAGGGAGCCTCGGAGTCATGAGCCACGACCGCAAGGGCCCCGGTGAGGACGATCCCGCAGAACGGGATGCCGAGACGGAACCCGCAGAAGCCCGCCCGCCCCGCCTCCTCGACCGCGTCCGCAACGCCATACGCGTCCGCCACATGAGTATCCGCACCGAGGAAGCGTACGTCGGCTGGATCCGGCGGTACATCGTCTTTCACGGAAAGAAGCATCCGTCGATGATGGGAGTCAGCGAGGTCAATGAGTTTCTGACTCACCTGGCCGTGAACGATCACGTCAGCCCGTCGACGCAGAAGCAGGCTCTCAGTGGAATTCTCTTTCTCTACAGGGAGGTGCTCGACGATCCGCTGCCCTCGATCGGAGAGGTCGTTCGTGCCTCGGACAAGCCGAAGTTGCCGGTGGTGCTGACGCGAGAGGAAGTCCGTCGAACACTCGGCCGGATGAGTGGTATCACTCGTCTAGTCTCCGCACTTCTCTATGGCACCGGCATGCGCCTCCTGGAGGGTCTGCGGTTGCGCGTGAAAGACGTTGACTTCGTCGCGAGAGAGATCATTGTTCGTCAGGGAAAGGGGCGGAAAGACAGGAGGACGATGCTTCCAGACGTGCTTGCGGAGGAGCTTCAGGATCATCTGGTCAGAGTGAGAACCCTTCACGAGCGCGACCAGTCGGAGGGTTTCGGTGAGGTTTGGCTCCCGTACGCTCTGGCGCGAAAGTATCCCTCGGCGCCGTCTGAATGGCTTTGGCAGTATGTGTTTCCCTCGAAGAACCGTTCGGTCGATCCACGTGACGGCGTCGAGCGGCGTCATCATTGGAGCGAGTCGGCCATACAGAAGAACGTCAGAGCCGCGGCGCGTGCTGCGGGAATCGACAAGCCGGTAGGTCCCCACACCTTCCGGCACAGCTTTGCGACGCACCTCCTCGAGGACGGCTACGACATCCGGACCCTCCAGCAACTCCTGGGGCACGCGGACGTCAAAACGACGATGATCTATACTCATGTACTCGATAAAGGAGCCGGAGGCGTCCGGAGTCCGCTGGACCACCTCGACCCTTGAGTCCGCACTAATTGACCGACGTTACCGCGATCGGGGATCGTGATATCGTCCTGAACCTAGGGGATAGAGCCGATTGAAAACAGCACAGCCAAAGCATTTCGTCCTGATTTCACTTTTCCGATTCGTACGTCTAAATCGGCTTACCGACTAGTTAGGGCCCTCCACAGACATGGCAATCGATGAATCCGGCGAATGGTGGCTGAGGCGAGTCCTTCGACTCATCTGGCCGACTACATTCGACAGCTCACCGAGGACGGCTATCCAGTCGACGAAGTTCGGCAAGCACGGTGTGCATGCAACGGCGAAGAGTTCCGGTTGATCGCGGACCCCGACGAAGGTTGCGCTCAGCGTCAATGCATCGCATGCCGGCACAGCCGCATTCATCTGCGATTCCGAAGAGATCTGGGAAGAGGCCGACCCAACGACGGTGAACTGCCTGTGCGGAAATGAATCATTCGAGCTCGGCGTCGGCTTTTCACTTCGCGAAGATAGGAAGGAAGTCAGGTGGATCACTGTGGGGCAACGTTGTCCGAGGTGTGGCGTCCTGGGCAGCTTCGTGGACTGGAAGATCGACTACAGCCCCTCCGAACACCTTCGTCAACAGGTCTAGCTCGCCCGGGCCCTAACAAAGCGGTTCCACCTGACACGGGCACGCGCTACCATTACTCATGAAGCTGCGGTCTGCGGGCGTGCCGTGCAGGTGAACCGTGGCCGTTAGGCAAACCAAATGTCCGACTGGGTCATGAACGTCATTCCCGCCGATCCGGATTACGTTCCGTCCGATACGCAGGCCGCCGCAGCTCTCAAGCGCCTCGTCGAACTGGTGAACGATGCCGAGTATCCGAAGTTCCAGATCCATGCATCACCCCAGTTCGTGGACATCGGCGAATGGATGGACTCTGTTCAGTGTCCCGAGTGCGAGAACATCGTCGATCCCTTCGAGCCGTACGATGAAGCGCTGCACGACTGGTTCTCCGAACTTCGTAGCCTTGTGAAGGCGGGACCGGGGACTGCTGTCACTCTTCCACAATGCGGTCACACATCCACGGCCGAGGATCTTCGCTTTCGTTGTCCTACCGGCTACGCACGAACTGTACTCACCGTATGCAACCCACTCGAGACATTTCCGCCAGTCGATCAGAAAATCCTATCGGAAATTGGCGAGATTCTCGGATGCGAAGTCCGAGAAGTGTGGGGGCACTTTTGAGGCCGGTTCGCCTAACCCGCCCGTTCCACCGGACGCGGGCACGCCGTACCACTACTCATGAATCCACCGTCTCCGTGGCGTGCCCGCGCCGGTGAACGGGGATCGTTAGCGGCCTCATGCCTATGTCCTTCAGATCTACGGCTGTGATGCGGACCGTTCGCGCATTGATCGTCGCGATACTGGTCGTCCCGCCGATTGCGGCTGTTATTGGCCGGCAGTTTCATCGAGGCGACGGCTTCTTTCCCGTCAGCTGGCTCGTTCTGAACGCTCTGAGTTCAGCCGTTGTGCTGGGGCTGTATTACTGGCTCGCCCACATGGAACTGAGAAGCGCTGGGGAAACAGTCGCTCTTCCGAGGGCGGCACGTGTCATCCTGGCTGGATTCGCCATGATCATCATCGCCACTCTCATTACCGTTTCGATGGTCCAGGCGACAGCCAGCATCGGGCCCGGCTTCTCAACCAATGCGATTATCGTCGTTCTTTTCCCCGGCTATCTTCTCAGTGCGGGCTTGGGGACGTACTACGTCGGTTGGCTAGCAGGGGCCGTCATCCAGAAGGTTCTCCCGTCGCAGCCCGCCAGCCGCTAACACACCCATTCCACCGGACGCGGGCACGCTGTACCATTACCCATGAATCCACCATCTCCGGTGCGTGCCCGCGCCGGTGAACGGGGATCGTTAGCCGCCATGAGGCAAAATGTTTACTTCCAGCTTGGACTGATCTTCCTCGGTCTCCGTATCCTGCTCGGCGCCTTCTTCATGCTTGTGCAGTGGTCCTCGCCAGCCGAGGGTGGAATGATCGTTCTCGTCGATCTTCCCACGTTAGTATTTGAGTTTGGATGGAGCTACATCTTCGGGTGGCCGACAGCAGTCGTCGATGCGTTCGATCTCACCTTCCACGCCTTCGGTCTCGTCACGTGGTTTTTGATGGGCGCTGCTCTTGGCTGGCTCGTTTCGGTGATCAACAAACGTCGGGTCGAGCCAACCGGCGGCTAACATACGGTTCCACCGGACACGGGCACGCGCTACCATTACTCATGAACTGCCGGTCATCGGGGCCGTGCCCGTGCCGGTGAACCTCAGCCGTTAGACCGCGGGGATACAGAACTTGACAGATCGAAAGCCATTCTTTTCCGAGCGCCTGCTCGTAACAGCGCCGGACGGAACGTATGGCGGGTTGCGGAAACGTCGCCGGTTTCGCGCGTTTGACGATCATCTCGAGATCGGGGAAGCCAACGTCCCCTACCGCGACCTCGCGGAACTCACCGCCTACGGCAATGTTTTGCACATCGCCTACACCGGACCGGACGGCAAACGCACCGAGGAGTTCTTCCGCCACGATACCTTCCTCGAAGGAACTGGCGTGAAAGCTCTCGCCGAGATGATCGCGCGGGTAGATGCTGTCGTCCGCAATCACACTCGATCTCAACCTCCAGAGTCGGATGCTCGTTCGGCGGCGATTGACACTGTACGGGCAGAAAGATTGGATCCGGCGGACAACGGATGGCAGCGTGTCGCGGTGTATTCAGCGTCCATTGCCTTTCCTGCAGCGTGCCCCGTTTGCGTCCGGCCTGCTGAGGCAATCGCTAGACTCGATGCCTCGGCCGGCCTGAACGAGAAAGGGGCGTGGTTGGTGCCTGTGTGCAGCCAGCATATCCAAGAATACACAGCCCATTTCGGCGTGGCGAATTGGCGAGCGGATCGGGCACGATTGGAGTTCAACGTCTGGAATCGTGAGTATGCCGAGTTGTTCGTGCTGGCAAATCAAGGTCAGGCGAACGAGAAACTGCGGCGTATGGTTGAGTCGGCGCCTTTACTGTGGGAGATCAAGAACGGCGCTCGATTTGTGCAATTTCAATACGCCGTCAGCGTCATACTCATCAGCTTCCTTCTGCCTTCGAAAATCGAAAAGCTCGAGCGCCGCGAAAGTCCCGTTCTTCGCGGAGTCAAGTATTCGCTCCTCTCTTTCGTCGTCGGGTGGTGGGGTATTCCGGTGGGTCCAATCTTTACCGTCGCCTCTATCGTTCGGAACAGCCGCGGAGGGATCGACCTCACCGAGACTATTGCCACCGTGCTCGCTGGGCAGCCGATGTCCGCTGGGGGCTACTCGTAAACGCGGCTCTAACAAAGCGGTTCCACCTGACACGGGCACGCGCTACCATTACTCATGAAGCTGCGGTCTGCGGGCGTGCCCGTGCAGGTGAACCGCGGCCGTTAGCGGCCGTATGCTCAAGAACTCGTACCTCAGTCAGACAGGGCAGCTCTGGAAGCTGCAGATCGGGCTGGTCGGACTGATTGCGGGTGGGATCCTGGCTCTCGCCGATTGGTTCTATCGCTGGGAGTTCGCGTTCCTGTGTACCACCGTTGGTATCGCTCTGGGCCTGTGCTCGCTCGTGTGGCTGATTCTATCTATCCGTTGCCCAACCTGCCGGACGCGGCTCGTGTGGCGGGCCATGTCCAGGGCCAAACACAACCGGTGGCTTTTTGCTCTGTCTAGTTCGATTTGCCCAGTCTGCCGCTAACAAAGCGGTTCCACCTGACACGGGCACGCGCTACCATTACTCATGAAGCTGCGGTCTGCGGGGCGTGCCCGTGCAGGTGAACCGCGGCCGTTAGGTGCCATGATCGAACAAGCCTTCGATGTCGTTACCAACTTCCTGGTGAACAGTTTATGGCCGAAGAATGCGCTCGGATGGGCAGCTTTCCTGTTTGTCCTTGGCGTGATCTGGTTCGGGGGGTTCGGCGTCTTCGTCGGTTTCAGAGAACCCATCAGCATTATCGGACTCGGTATCTCTTCCCTCGGGATCATTGTCGGCGTGGTGGTGGCTTTCCTCGGCAGTCGACAATCCGGCACCTAACCAACGGGTCGAGCGGACTAGCGCACGTTCGACCGCTACTCAATCTTGAACGCTGGTGGGCCGTGCGCTAGCCGCTCACCCTGGACCGTTAGGTGTCTTCATGACCTTGGTCAGCAGGGATGAAGTGAGGCGCATTTTGCTCAGATGGAAGTCGGACGAACTTTCAGAGCAGCAGGTCTATGATTGGGCTAACGATCGGTGGGCGGTAGAAGAGGTCCTTCCTGAAGATGACGTGGTTGCAGAGATTCTCTCGAGCCTCGACATTCTGGACATCAATCAGATTACAAAGGACGATGTACCTGCTTTCATCGAGGCGTTGGCCATTTTGGACGTCGAAGAAGCGCTAGGGCGTCTTGACGCCTACTTCCGTACGATCGATTTCGATAGGAGAACGCAAGACCTTCGGCGGGTTCCCTTTTACGCTCGAGTTCTGGGCGGCGACACCTAACATACGGGTCGAGCGGACCAGCGCACGCGCGACCATTACTCAATCTTGCAACGCTGGTGAGTGCGTGCGCTGGCCGCTCACCCTTGATCGTTAGCTGCCTGACATGAAAATGTGGAACGACCTATCATCGCTCGAGAATTTGCGCTTCTGGGTAGACGTGACAGCGGCCGTTTTAGGGATTCTTGCCGCGGCACTGATTGTGACGAGCCGGTGGCCCCTAGCCCAGAGAATCTCCGCATTGCAGAAACAAGAGAAGGTGACACTACAGGCACGTCTCGGAACGGCGGAAGAGTCGACGCTTCGCCTTTCGGCTGAGTTGTCAGAGGCCCGCCAGAAGCAACTGGAAGCCGAGGCGAAGATTCAAGAAGTGGGTGAGCGGGCGATGTCTGCCGAGCGCGAGGCCGGAATCGCACGAGCCAATCAACTGCACCGGACTCTCTCCAACGATCAAGTCTCTACAATGCTCAGCATGCTCAAGGGATCCCCGCGCGGGAAAGTCGATGTGTCCGCTCCGGCAGGAGACTCGGAAGCCTTTAGCTTTGCGGTTCAGATTCACGAAACACTCAAGCGGGCGGGATTTGATTCCGAAGAGGCAACCCAGGATTTTTTCTCTGGACCCAACTTTGGTATATCCCTCCTGATTCAGGACCCACACTCCGTACCGGCGCACTTTGACGCCTTGGTAGCCGCCTTCAAAGAAGCGGGGCTCCAACCTGACGTGGGCTACAATCCAAGCCGTCCTGAGGGTTCGGTGAGTGTCATTGTCGGGACACGACCCGGCAGCTAACAAAGCGGTTCCACCTGACACGGGCACGCGCTACCATTACTCATGAGGCTGCGGTCTGCACGGCGTGCCCGTGCAGGTGAACCGCGGCCGTTAGGCGCGTGCGACTCCTGGTAGACTGAATTGTGGAGGGCATCACCATGAAGCAACCAGATCAAAGGAACTGGCACTTCACCCCCGGGCGAGTACTAATTCTATGTGTATGGTCGTTTCTTCTCGGCTCTTGGCTCACGAACGTCGGGCTTCATCTCGAGTTCGGCCATCCGGTGCCGATCATATCGGTGACGCTCGGCATTGTGCTCGCTCTAGGTAGCATCGCGCTGTGGTTGTGGTTTTCACGTCGTCCGGCAGACTCGCAACTCGAGTAGCCATCAACACGTCACGGGTGCGGCGCCTAACAAACGGTTCCACCTGACACGGGCACGCGCTGCCGTAACTCAATATTGATACACTTCTTCAACGTGCCCGTGCAGGTGAACCGCGGGCCGTTAGCGGCCAACAGAGCATGCGTAGAATGAACATCATTCCGATACTCGTGGTGGTGGTCTTGGGTTGTGTCGGGGAGGCCGAGATGCCGTCGGTACCGCCACCCGTGAAGCCGGCGGAATCGGTACTTATTCGCGATTTTGAGCATCTCTCGTTCGAGCGTACTGGGTGCTACGGGTCCTGCCCTTCCTATCGATTTACCATATCGAGCGACGGCCGTGTCCGGTACGACGGGCGAAATCATGTCAAGGAGATCGGAGAGCGGGCGAAGTACTTGTCTGCGTTGCAGATGTCCGACTTGGTGGCCGAGATCAATCGAGCGAACTTCTTCGCGCTCCGCAGCCGGTACGCAAGACTCGAGGACGGTTGTGATGAAACCTGGACCGATCATCCGGGGGTAATAATCTCTATTCGAGCCAACGGCCTGGATAAAACCATCCACCACTATCTGGGTTGCAGGGAGGATGACGGAGAATCAGGTTTGGGAGACATCTACCCACGCGTACTTGTGAGCTTCGAGAACCGGGTCGACTCGATCGTACGAACTCAGGAGTGGATTGGTTCACCGGAAGAGAGGCTGCGCACTTCTCCCGGTTCATAGCGGCCGCTAACAAAGCGGTTCCACCTGACACGGGCACGCGCTACCATTACTCATGAAGCTGCGGTCTGCGGGGCGTGCCCGTGCAGGTGAACCGCGGCCGTTATGCGCCTTTGGAGATCGTCATGAAATCACAGCTGCCTTCATATCGATCACTCATCCTCGGCTTCGCTTCAGCGCTTCTTTGCTACGGGGCGTTCTCGGCCGTCGTCGAGTACAGCACCTTTACCTCGGGGGGTGAGTTCTCTACAGCTCTTGGCTCGGCGGGGTTCCAGTTCTTCATCTGGGGCATCGTGATGCTCCTGTTCTCGGGGGCAGGATTCGCCGTCGCCCTAACTCCTGTGCTTAGGTTCCGTCGGCAGGTGCCATTCCCTTTCGGCATCGGTCTCGGCGGATCGTCAGTAGTGGCCGGCGGCGCATTTGGTCGAATCAGCGATCTCGGCGGAGCGACTGGGTTGCCTTTTCCGGTGTTTCTGGCGTTGGCTGGTGCGGTGGTAGGCTCGGTGATTCTCCTGCTGGCGTTTATGTCCACGGCACCTATCAGCCGGCACACCAGCGCATAACAATCGGCTCGAGCGGACTAGCGCACGCTGAGCCGCTACTCTATTTTGAACCATTGCTGGGCGTGCGCTAGCCGCTCAGCCTGAACCGTTATACGCCTGTCATACGTCATGAAAGATATCTTCGAAGATCCTCATGGTTTTGCTCGAAAGGCCGCAGGGACACCGGCACGCCTCCTGATCTCGATCGGTATGCACGTCGTGTTGCTGGCGCTCGGCCTTGTCTACAATCCCATTCTACTGGCGGGGCCTGCTCTTGCTCTGCCCACTATGTATTTATACGTCCTCTACCGATTATCAAAGGAATCATCGTCTTCCGACCCGTCGCATAACATTCGGCTCGAGCGGACTAGCGCACGTTGAGCCACTACTCAATTTGAACCATTGCTGGGCGTGCGCTAGCCGCTCAGCCTGAACCGTTATGCACCTCATGAAGACCATCGCTGTGTTACTCGCGCTTCTCGTGTTCACCGGTTGCTCCGGCGAACCGAACTCTGCATCTGAGTCATTGCCCGAGGTGCGCATCAATATCGATCTCGGTCATGAAGGTTTCGCGACAGAAGAAGAACGCGAAGCAGGTCGTACCCTCGAAGATCAGATCGAAGCGGCAGGTATCGGCTTAGTCGTGGACTCCGGTAGCGGCATGGGCACGATGAACATTGCCGTCCAAGTTCGGGATAGTCAGGCTGCAATCACCAGAATTCAGGAACTCGTCGCTGCTTCGCGATTCGCAGAATCGAGCGTAGTGCGGATTGTTGAACCCGGCGCATAACCAAGTGGCTCGAGCCGACCAGCGCACGCGCGACCACTACTCAATCTTGAACCATTGCTGGGGCGTGCGCTGGCGGCTCAGCCACGACCGTTAGCCGGCTGTGGCTACGGAGCTTCTTTCTCCCATGATGCTTGACGGCTTTACCTGGCCACACCCCGATGACTCGTCAGACGAGAAGCTGATCTCTGACGTCAAGACCTACGGATGGCACGCCGTCGGAGTTGCTGAGGGAGATGAACAGCCACCCTTCGTGTACTCCGTTGGTCTCTACCTGTCATTCGGTCACCCAGAAATCATCGTGATTGGGTTGCCCCAAAATGTCGGGCATACGATGATCGCAAACGCCGTGAACCAGCTAAAGACTGGGGAGCCGATCGAGTGGGATCGTCGGAATCCGAACATTCTTGAGGGTTACGATGTCGTCTTCAAAGTCGTGGACATATCGAACTATAGAGAGCACCTCGGCTACGCGCTGTGGTTCTATGGATCACTTCCTCCGGACATCTTTCCGATTTTGCAGCTGGTGTGGCCGGACAAGAATGGGCTGTTTCCATGGGACGTCGGGTTCGAATCATCACTGGTTAGCATCCAGCCTCAACTTTACGCGGACGCCGGCTAACCATGGCAGTCCACCTGACCCGGGCACGCGCTACCGCTACTCAATCTTGATACTATCTCCAACGTGCCCGGGCAGGTGACCGCCGGGCCGTTAGCCGCCCATGCCCAAAGCCCTGATCCTGATTGTGTTCCTGATCCCGGTCGTGGGTTGCGCGCCAGCGATCGTCCTCGATCACTCGGAGCATCTCCAAGTCACCGGCATTTTCTCCGACCTGCGCTTCGTCGAAGAATCAGGTGACCTGGTTGGTACCGAAATGTTCATCGTGGTGGCCGAGAACGGCGGTTACGCTGTTGCGGTGCAATTCGCGGAAGGCGAACCTGGCTTGCCTTTTGTTGCGCGAATCGATGAACCCCCGCCGCCTCCGCCCGGCTCAATTCCTCCCGAGGAGCTCGGCCGATTTCCAATCGCATTCACAATCGAGGAGCCTGCGTACAGAGGCCGCTTCGAGGGCCACGTCTACATCGACCGGATCGAAGGTTCATTTCATTTTCATTCGAACACCCATCACAACGTGAACTTGCCACGAAAGAGCAGTTACTGGCAGTGACTCCCCGGCGGCTAACACTCGGTTCCACCGGACACGGGCACGCGTTACCATTACTCATGAAGCTGCGGTCATCGGACGTGCCCGTGCCGGTGAACCTCAGCCGTTATGCGCCGAACTTCCGTCGTCTGATGAGGTCCGAGGATAGTATGAGCATTCATCACGAGGCGATGCGCCATTTGGACAAGGCGAAGAAGCTACTGGCTAAAGGTGACGATGACGAGCTGCGATATGCTGCGCTAGAACTTCGTTACAGCATTGAGCACCTGTACTACAAATTCATTCCCTCCTTCAAGAAAGAGCTGCCCGATGATGTCTTGGAGGGGAAAGCTTGGCGACCGGCAGACATCATCGACATGATTTCGGATCTTGAGCCGACTATTGCGTCGGACACCATTCTCAGTATCGGCCCTGAGAAAGCACCAGGGATTCCCGGGGAACAAAAGTACGTGCTAGGCAAGCAGTCGGGAATTGGAAAGGACCTCATTCGCAAGGCGTATCATGCTCTGGGTTCGTATCTTCACGCCCGGGTGGATCAGGAAGTCCACGACCCCCAGCGGCTTCGAAGGAGACTGGAGAAGATCGTCCCGATGCTCGAAAGATATCGAGGTGACCGGGTCATCAGTAGCGGTTTTGGGGTGAAGTCGAATATGCCCTGCACCTATTGTGGGCGAACCATTGTGAAGCGACTTCAACCTGAAAAACCAGAATCAATCATCCAATGCCCGAACCGAAACTGTCAGGCGCTATATAAAGTGGCAAACGATTCAGCTAACGGAGCTCTCTGGACTCCGATAGAGCAAGCGATCAGCTGCCAGACCTGCAAAACCGACAACTGGTTCCCAGTGCACGAACTGCAAACGGGTGTGTCGCAGCGAGCGACCTTCGAATGTGTCAAGTGCAAAACCAAGTACCGTCTCGAGCCCTTCATCAATGTAGTGCCTGTCGCTGAAGAGAACCACTCGAGCGCATAACCAGTCGCTCCACCTGACCCGGGCACGCGCTGCCGCTACTCAACCTTGCTACAATCTGGAGCGTGCCCGGGCAGGTGAGCTCGGGTCGTTATACGCCTAGAGCTATGAGCATCATCACCTACTACGCGAGACTAAATCGCGAGCAACTCGATGGACTGCTGGCATCTGCCGACGGACTCGCTGATCTTTACAGATCTGTTCCCGACGGTGCAGAGTTGATTGACCTCGACAAGGCCAGCGAAGTGGTCTCGTGGCTGCTCTCTCCGTGCAAGCGATCCGACCAGGCACGGATCGCCAACGATCTCGCCGAGGATCTCGGAGACGAGGCTCCGTTCGACGAACTCCCGCCAGAGGCTCCTCTCGATTCATTTGCAGTCGCTATCGAGGGTCGGGGTTCTCGAAAAGAGAGCCGTTTACAAGCCGGCTACGGTCCTGCCTGCATATTCGAACCCGCGGAGGTGAAGGAGTTCGCGCGCCTTCTCAGCGGCGTCGACGAACCACAGCTTCGCGAACAGTTGGACTTCCCGCTCATGGACAAGCTCTTCCTACCTGTCGAGTACTGGGAAGAGGAGGGAGAAGAAACCTTCGCCGAATACATCATGCCACTGTTCAGGAGACTCCAATCGTTTTACCAGAACGCTGCTGCCGCCCAGCAGCATGTTCTTATCTGGTACGCGTGAGGCGGCGTATAACAAAGTGGCTCGAGCCGACCAGCGCACGCGCTGCCACTACTCAATGGTGCAACATTGCCCGGGCGTGCGCTGGCGGCTCAGCCACGACCGTTAGGCGCCCAGGCATCGTGAGATATCCCAAAATCGTGGAAGACCTCTGGAGGGGCGACCGAGAGTCCGTCAAGGCACGGGCCAAGGATCCGGTACAGCGAGACGTCCTCGATCCGGACGGTCGAACGCCACTCATCGCTGCGGTGATTGCCACAGATATTGATCTAGTCGCCACATTGCTCGAGGAAGGAGCGGACCCGAACATCGCAGATCATGGAGGATGGACGGCTCTTCACTTTGCTGCAGAGAATCAGGCGGCAGAAATCTGCGACCTTCTTCTTCGGCATGGCTCCCTGATCGACACGGTCGAAAACTACGGAAATACGCCTCTTTCGCGGGCGGTGTTCACGTCCCGCGGCCGCGGAGAGGTAATCGCCGTACTGCGTGCTGCTGGTGCAGATCCGAACCGCAGCAACAATTACGGTGTATCTCCATGCAGCCTTGCTCGCCAGATCGGGAACTTCGACGTCGCCCGATTCTTTGTAGATTGTCCTTGACCCGTAAAATGTTCGCCAAACTTCCGCCTAACAAAGCGGTTCCACCTGACACGGGCACGCGCTACCATTACTCATGCTGCTGCGGTCTGCGGGGCGTGCCCGTGCAGGTGAACCGCGGCCGTTAGGGTCCTCTATTGAAAGTATCACTCCCGGAGTACATAGCTGGGACAGCCCGGAACGCTCAAGCGCGGCTGTCGGAGTATCCTGTCTGCGGTCAGGCCCTTCAAAAGATCAGCGATGCCTACGGCGAGATCCTTTCAATCCCCGCGATCAGCGCCCGTGGTCAAACAATATTCGTGGCGATGAGCCATTCATCTTTCCTCGCCGCAGCCGAATTGGCACTCTCAGGCCAATCAACCGCGGTGTATATGGTCGGTCGAGGCGCGGTGGAAGCCGCCATTTATGCGTTCTGGACCATTCGACATCCCGACAACCTCCGAATATGGCTGTCACGGAACGAGGATGAAGATCTCAAAGAAAGCCGCCAAAACAGCCTTCGCCATGGGGCCCATCATTAGGGAGCTGCAGGAAGCTCAACCCGCAATAGGAAACCAGTTCCAAGTTGGATACGTCAATTCTATAGATCTGGGCGGTCATCCAAATTACTTAGCTTTTCTCATGAATCTCGTGGAGAGAGAAGACGGCAAAGCGGAGTGGCAGTACGTGAGCAATGATCCGGGCATCCATTGAACTCTCGATCTTTGCCGCAGGTTTCTTGGGAATTACGAGTCTAACGGTAGTGGCCGAAACCTTTTCCTCGGACGTCAAAGGCACCCGCGCCGCCGCGTCGATATTGGAGGCGATGCAGCTGTGGGAACGATCTCAAGAAGCAGTGCCGTCACCCGGAGCCTAACAATGGCGGTTCACCTGACCCGGGCACGCGCTACCGCTACTCAATCTTGAACTGCTGTCTCCGGGCGTGCCCGGGCAGGTGACCGCCGGGCCGTTGGACGAAGCTGCGCGATCTTGTTTCGCGGTTGGTTGCCCCCGCCCGGATCTCTCCTGATCGTTCGATCGCAGCATAAAGTCCTCGGAGATATCGGCTTACCGAGGTAGCCTCGGGTGTGGACCTCGGAACGATCATGCGGACGGCGGGGGACGCGTACCAGGCGTCGCGGCCGACCACGAGTCAGCAGCGGAAGGTGATGCGGGCGATCTCTCGCTGCCGGACTCCGGAGCTCGGCGGACATCGAGATCGTTGCAGCAAGTGCGGACACGAAGCGGTCGTATTTCACTCGTGCCGCAACCGGCATTGCCCGCGTTGCCAGTCTGAAGCGCGAGCGAAGTGGCTCGAGGATCGGCGAAAGGAACTGCTCAATGTTCCATACTTCCACGTCGTCTTCACCGTGCCGGACAAGCTGAACCCTCTCGCGCTGCATGCACCGGCGGTCTTCTATGATCTGCTGTTCCGCGCGGTCGCGCAGACGCTGCTCGAGATCGGCGCGAGCCGGATGGGTGCGCGGCTCGGCTTTCTCGCGGTGCTCCACACATGGGGACAGTTGCTCACGCTCCATCCGCACATCCACTGTGTCGTTCCGGGCGGGGGTTTCTCTCTCGATGGAGAGCGATGGATCTCGTCGAGCAAGACCTTCTTTCTTCCGGTGAAGGTTCTTTCGCGGCGCTTCCGCACTGTCCTGACCAGGATGCTGCTGGATGCCTTCGACGAGGGCTCGCTCGCCCTGCCCGAGGCGATCGCTCACGACAGAACGGCTTTCGAGCTTCTGCTCGCGCGCGCTTCGCACACCGACTGGGTGGTCTATTCGAAACAGCCCTTCGGCGGGCCTGAGCAGGTCCTCGGCTATCTCGCCGCGTACACGCATCGGATCGCCATTTCGAACCGGCGCATCCTCGACTGCGATGGTGACAGGGTCACTTTCTCGTACAAGGACTACCGCAACAGCAGTGAGCAGAAGACGACCTCGCTCGAGACCAGCGAGTTCATCCGGCGATTCCTCATGCACGTCGTCCCGCCGCGGTTCGTCCGGATCCGCTATTACGGTTTCCTCGCCAATCGCTCCCGGGCCGAGAACATCGCTCGCGCCCGTGATCTGATCGGCCTCGAGATCCCGCTTCCACCCGAGCGCCCGACGACGTTCCGCCAATGCCCCGAGTGCTCGGACGGCACGATGAACTTTCTCGCTCTCCTCGGGCTCGACTTCATTGTTCCGGAGACGGCTGATACCTCATGACGATCCCCACGGTCTCGTCGAACTCGCTCACCCTCGTCGAATGCCCCGGCGCTCGCCGAGGAGAGGTCCGAGGAGCGATCCGTGCTGGTCGTTCTTTCCTGTCCATTCCTTCAGCCGGTCCACCGAATATCCTGCTTTTCGGCGCGTCGGTCCTTTCCTTTCACGCGCGATCTGCGCCGAACCGGCCTCAGCACGTGGCGCCTTCATGGATTGAAAACCCATAGGCACCCGTCACCCTTCGTCCAACTCGCCGTTCGAGCAGACCTCACACCTCACTTTCTGCTACGCTGAGACGAGCTGTCTCGAGCGGTGTGAGGCAGCTCAACTAAAAGTTAGGGCTATGAGAGTTCCTGCTGTCTGCGACCAGTGCTCCAGCATCTTTCCGTCTCCGATTGAAGTCGACAATGTGCAACACGCCACGTTCTCCGGAGTCAGTGTTGGCCCCTGCCCGAAGTGCGGTGGACAAGGGCACATTCCGGATGGCGTTTACAACTTTGTGGGTTCGACGATCGAGCTGCTCTCCGGGCCCCAGACGACGGTCTCCCACCTCCAGCGTCTCGCCCAACTCGTTGAG